>JBOZRQ010000040.1:0-89272 GCA_050789255.1 Symbiobacteriaceae bacterium | reverse complement strand
AGCCTGAGGAATCCGATCTTGTAGACTCAGAGCCTGAGGAATCCGATCTTGTAGACTCAGAGCCTGAGGAATCCGATCTTGTAGACTCAGAGCCTGAAGAATCCGATCCGGTGGACTCAGAGCCGGAACGGTCCCATCCGGTGGATGCATCTGACGACCGCTCGCTGTCATGGCTTACAACGATCGTCTCTCCCCGCCGTAACTCGATCGACGATGTTCCCGTCCGACGATGGGCGCGGGTCACACGGTCAGCGATTTCCACCGCCCGCAAACGTGCGTCAGCCAGCCATATCGCATTCTGGTCCTTGGTCCGCCGTCTGGACATGCTCCCCCTCCGGTTTCCGTGGAGTTTCGGACAGATTATGTTATGTGACCACCAGCCGTATGGAGCCAGAACGGCAAGCAAAAGGTGGGAGGACGCTGTCCTCCCACCTTGGTCACACGCTACATTACTCCCACTCAATGGTGCCGGGCGGCTTCGAGGTCATGTCGTAGACGACCCGGTTCACGTGTGGAACCTCGTTGATAATCCGGTTCGTGATGCGCTCCAGCACATCCCAGGGGAAACGGTAGAAGTCGGCGGTCATGCCGTCATCCGAGGTAACGGCCCGGAGGATGATCGGGTAGGCGTAGGTGCGCTCGTCGCCCATGACGCCCACGCTCTGAATGCTGGGCAGCGCAGCGAACGCCTGCCAGATCTCGTTGTAGAGGCCGGCCTTGCGAATCTCCTCAAGGTAGATCGCGTCGGCCTCCCGCAAGATCGAGAGCTTGTCCGGCGTGATTTCGCCGAGCACCCGGATCGCCAGGCCCGGCCCCGGGAAGGGGTGCCTGCCCACAATCTCCTCGGGCACGCCCAGTTCGCGGCCGACGGCCCGAACCTCATCCTTAAACAGCTCCCGGAAGGGCTCCATCAGTTGGAACTGCATGTCCTCGGGCAGGCCGCCCACGTTGTGATGGCTCTTGATCACCGCAGCTGTTGCGGTGCCCGACTCCACCACATCGGGGTAGAGGGTGCCCTGGACCAGGAAGTCGATCTGACCGAGCTTGCGGGCCTCGTCCTGGAAGACGTAGATGAACTCCCGGCCGATGATCTTCCGCTTCTGCTCGGGGTCGGTGACGCCCGCCAGCTTGCTGAGGAAGCGCTCGGAAGCATCCACATGGACCAGGTTCATATGGAAGCGGTCCCGGAAGGTCCGCACCACCTGCTCGGCCTCGCCCTTGCGCAGCAGGCCGTGGTCGACGAACATGCAGGTCAGGTTGTCCCCGATGGCCTTGTGGACCAGCACGGCGGCCACGGAGGAGTCGACGCCGCCGGAGAGGGCGCACAGCACCTTGCCACCCTGGGCCTGCTCCCGGATCTTCACCACCTGCTCCTCGATGAAGGAGGTGGTGGTCCAGTCGCCACGGCAACCGACGACCTTGTACAGGAAGTTCTCCATCATTTCCTTGCCCTGGAGGCTGTGCACGACCTCCGGGTGGAACTGCACGCCGTACAGCTTGCGGTCATCGTCGCCGATGGCGGCCGTGGGGGTGTTGTCGGTCGAGCCGATGATGTGGAAGCCCGGCGGTGCGGTCAGCACCGAGTCGCCGTGGCTCATCCAGACCTGGGTTTCGGCGCCGAGGCCCGCGAAGAGCGGGTGGCCGGGCTCCCGCAGGCTGAGCATCGCCTTGCCGTACTCGCGCTTCTCGGCACGGCGCACATCGCCGCCGAGGATCTTGCTCATCAGCTGCATGCCGTAGCAGATGCCGAAGATGGGGATGCCCAGGGCGAAGATCTCCGGGTCCACCTGGGGGGCCCCCTCGCCGTATACGCTGGCGGGGCCGCCGGAGAAGATAATGCCCTTCACGCCCTCGTCCAGGTAACGCTTGGCGGGAGCGTTGTGGGGCCAAATCTCACAGTACACCTTCATCTCACGGACACGGCGGGCGATCAGCTGCCCGTACTGGGCTCCAAAGTCTACAACCACTACGAGGTCGGTATGGCGCGACATGGCTCCTCCTACTTAGCGCTGTATACTTCTGGTTTGAGAATGCAAATATCGCGCAGGTTGCGATACTTTTCGGCGTAGTCGAGGCCGTTGCCGACCACGAAGAAGTCGGGCACCTCAAAGCCGAGGTAGTCCACCGAGACCTGGACCTTGCGGCGGGAGGGCTTGTCGAGCAGCGACGCCACCTTGAGGGAGGCCGGACTCCGGTTGGACAGGTACTCCTTGAGAAACTTGATCGTCAGGCCCGTGTCCACAATGTCCTCGACGAGCAGCACATGCTTGCCTTCGAGGGTGTAGTCCAGGTCGAGCAGCACCCGATGAACGCCGGTGCTCTTGGTGGAGGCGCCGTACGAGGAGATGCGCATGAAGTCGAGCTCGGCTGGGACCGTGATCGCCCGGAACAGGTCCGAGGTAAATAGGGCGGCGCCCTTCAGCACGCCCACTACCACCAGGTCCAGCCCCTGGTAGTCCGCCGAAATCTGGGCGCCGAGCTCCTGGATTTTGGCCTGGATCTGATCGTAGGGTACGAGTATCCGTTCCACATCCGCCAGCATGTCAGGGTCCCCTCTCCTATGTCCGTTCGTGTTGCCGTGCTTTGGTATAACCCTCAGTGTACCCATCATGCTGGCAGAGGTCAAGCGGCAGGAGACCCCCGGAGGAGTCCGGACGGCGCCCGGGGAATTCTTACCGTGCAGGGTTAGCCAGGCGCCACAGCGTCTCGCCGAGCAGCCGGGTGCCCACCACCATGTCCTCCGGGCTCGTGTACTCGTCTGGGCAGTGGGAGAGCCCGTCCCGGCTACGCAGGAAGATCATGCCCACCGGGCATACCTCCGCCATATTCGCCCCGTCGTGCACAGCACCGCTGGGCAGCTGGAAGGGCTCCAGGCCCAGGGCGCCGGCCGCGTCCGTCATGGCCGAGATGATTCCGGCGTCGCAGCGAATGGGCGTGGAGGTGTGCTGAAGCTCCATCTCCCCGGTGAGGCCCCGCCGCTCACAGACTTCGGCCAGGAAGCGCTGCACGCGCTCGACGCAGGCGTCGCGACGCTCGGCGTCCAGGTCGCGAATGTCGAAGGTCAGCTCGACCCGGTTCGGAATCACGTTGGTCGCTCCCGGTCGGGCGGAAATGAAGCCAACCGTGGCCCGGGTGGTCGGCCCGGACTCGCGGGCGGCCCGCTCCACCTCCAGCACCACCTCGGCGGCGGCGGGCATGGGGTCCTTGCGCAGGTCCATGGGGCAGGCGCCGGCATGCTCCGCCCGGCCACGGATGGCGCCGCGCAGCTGGCGCATCCCGGCGATGCCGCTCACAACGCCCACCGGCAGCCCCTTGGACTCCAGCAGGCCGGACTGCTCAATGTGCATCTCTACATAGGCGGCGTACGTGCCGGGCTGCACAGCAGCGGCCCGGACATCGGTCGGATCGGCTCCGTACTCCCGCAGGGCGTCGGCCAGCACCACGCCGTTCTGATCCTTGATCTCGCCGATCTTCTCGTACGGGAAGTTGCCGGCCACGAAGCTGGAGCCCAGCAGGCCATAAGGGAAGCGGCTCCCCTCCTCGCCGATGAAGCTGACCGCCTCGATGGGCAGCTCGGGGACGAACCCCTGCTCCTTCATGGAGGCCAGCACCTCCAGGGCGCCGAGCACCCCGGCCGGGCCGTCGTAGTTGCCGCCGTTGGGCACGCTGTCCAGGTGCGAACCGGTCAGGACCGCCGGTCCGGGCCGCTTCCCGGGCAGTCGGCCGAACAGGTTCCCGGCCGCATCGCGCCGAACCTCGAGCCCCGCCTCTTCCATCCACGCCGCCACGGTCTCGGTGGCCGCACGCTCGGCGGGCCCCAGGGCGTAGCGAACAATGCCGCCCTCACGCGCCGCACCGAACTGGGACAGGTACGCCAGCCGGTCATTCAATCGTTGCTCGTTAATACGCATGGCGAAATACACCCCCAGCCGGATATTCTCCCCGGTTGGAAGCCCCTCCTGCCAAACGGAAGAGGGCCCCGCCTAAGCGGAGCCCGTTTCGGTTGAGCCTTTGGCTGAGCTGAGAGCGCCCTGTTCCCACTCTTTGTAGAAGGCGAGCAGCCCGTCGGCGATGGCCTCGGCCATGGCCACGGTTTGGTCGAGCCCGGTGAACCAGATCATGAACGGGAAGTGGGCAGTACCGCCCATGATATGTACCGAGCCCACCTGCGGCAGTGTTTTGCCCATGCCGGCGCCCGGCTTGAGCGGGCCACGGTTTACGGTGATGCGCCCTGGTCGGCCCACCGCAGCGTCCACCGCGATGATGTAGGGAAACTTGTTGCGCTTCATGGCCCGCAGCCACGCCTCGTTCAGCTTTTCCTTGATGTTGGTGGCGTGAACGGGCTCGTTGAGGTCGCCGAGATACTCACCGGTGAAGCCCTTTCGCTTTAAGAACCACCCGATAAATGGCCCCAGCGCATCGCCCGTGGAACTGGTGGCCCCGACCATGAAGAAGACCGGCAGGTACTTGTCGCCCTTCGCGTCGGCAAGATACTGCTCCTTGAGAGCAGCAGCCAGGGTCTTCGATGCCTCGGCGTCCTGGTAGTGGATGTCGGCCAGGAGGGCCGGGGCTACGTCTGAGCTCGCCAGGTCGTAGGACATGAAACTCCCCCTATATGAAACCGGGTGGTTGGCGAGTAGGTGTATTCCATTACTGGTAATTATTAGTATATGTGACGCCCCTCTTATTTGTCAATCCCTGGATGGAGTGTGACCGCCATGGACCTGCCGCTCCGGTTGTTGAAACCGTTCCTGGGCGCCCGCATCATCAAGACGGGCCTTGCGGTCTTCCTCGCCCTGGTGGGACTGGGCTGGGTCGGGCATGACTATGCGGTCTTCTCCGCCGTTGCCGCGATCCTCGCAGTGCAGCCCTCTCTCCGCAAGGCGCGGGAGCTCTTTGTGCACCAGCTGCTCGGCAATGTGGCCGGGGGTCTCATCGGAATGGGTCTGGTGTATTGGTTCGGATCCGAGCCCTACATGGTGGCCCTGGGTGTGATCGTGCTGCTGGGAATCCTCGCCCAGCTTGGCCTGGCGGACGCTGCCAACATCGCCGTCGTGGTGCTGCTGTTTGTCATGGAGAGCACCGAACAGAACCTCTTCCTCTATGTGGCGGCCAGGGTGGGCGCCATCACCAGCGGCATGCTGATTGGCTTTCTGATCAACCGCTTCATCCGCCCGCCCCGGTTCTCCGGCCGGCTCAGGGAGGAGCTTCAAATGGCCGGACGGGAGGTGGACACCTTCATCGGCCACCTGATTGGGAGCCTACCGGCGCCGGAGTTTTTCCACAAGGAGCAGATCAAGCAGGAGGTCGCCGCCATTCAGAAGCGGCTCGATCAGGTGCGTTACTTGCTGGACGTATCCCGGGGCGCAGACGATGACGACCCCTGGCGCCCGGCGCTGGTGAAGGCGAACACCTCCATGTACGTCTTCTCCGAGCGCATCGCCGACATTCACAAGACCATGCTGAACGCCGGGGCGCTGTCGGGGGCCGAGGAGCGTGGCTTGGTGGCCACGGCGCTCGGCGCCGCCATGCGCTATCGTCAGGAGGCCATGACTGCTGCGCTGGAAGGGCGGCATCCGGAGTCGGGGGCGGCCGAAGCTTTCGAGGCCGCCATGGCAGAGCTTTACCAGATGGTGGAGATGCTTGTCGATGACCCGCAGCGGCGCCCTGTGGGCATGTCTCTCTACACGATATACGGCCACATCAGGCACATGGGGGAACGAATGCTCCGCCTTTCCGAGCTGATCCCCCCGAGGTCGTAGCAGGGATGAACTTTCCAATGCCGAAGTATCCCATTTGGTGGATGGAATGAGTCCGGGGAGGGATCTTCATGGAGCTTGCGGCACGCATCGATCAGATAGCCCAGGGCTTCAGCGGAAAGCTGGGCGTCACCGCGATCGACCTGGTCACCGGCAGACGCTTTGACTACCAGGGAGATCACCCGTTCCCCCCGGCGAGCACCATCAAGCTGCCGGTCCTGTACGAGGTCTGGCGGGGCGCCCGCGAGGGGCGCTGGAGCCTGGATGACAAGCTCACCCTGACCCACGCCAACATCGTGGAGGGATCCGGCGTTCTGCTGGACCTGACCCCCGGTTTGCAGATGTCCGTGCGCGACGTGGCGTCCCTGATGGTCGTGGTGAGCGACAACACCGCCACGAACATGCTCCTGGACCTCTGCGGCGTCGACGGGGTCAACCGCACCATGGCCGAGCTGGGCATCCCCGCCGTGCGGATCAACCGCAAGATCGGCATGAACCTGGAGAAGCCCCTGGGCAGCGTAACCCCCGCCGGCATGGCGCGGCTTATGGAGTTAATCGCCACCCACGAGGTGCTGGACCCCCAGTCCTGCCTCGAGATGATCGATATCCTCAAGCGCCAGAAGTACAAGGAGAACACCAACCGCTACATCCCCGACACGGACTCGGAAGACGACACGCCCCCGGTCCGCATCGCCTCCAAGAGCGGCTGGATCCGCGGCGTCCGCAACGACGTAGCCCTGATCTGGGCGCCCCGGACCAACTACGTCCTGAGCATGTTCTCCCGGGACTGCAAAGACCGGCGCTTCTATGTAGACAACGAGGGCTCCAGGACTCTCGCTCAAGTCTCCCTGGCCATATATGAGGCGTGGGGCCGCTAGGTCGTATTGTCGCTTAGACATAACTCGGTTCGGGTATCGTCGGTTGACGCATCACCGCCGACCCGGCAAAGGGTGGTTGACAGCGGCCGGACATACGGAGGCGGTGTCAGGACGACACCGCCGACCAGCTAAAAGGCGCCGACTGCAGTCACGGATGACTGTCAGTCGGCGCCGGTCGCTGTCAACCACCCGCCCCAACAGCTTGATGAGGCGGTGCAGCGGCAAACGGTGATACCCGAATCGTTATCGTAGGACCCGACCGGTCCATAACGGCTGGGCGCATCAGCCGCGACGTTTGCGGACACGTCTAGTGTTGCCCGCGGCTCTAACGGCGGCTGGTGTGATAGGTACGAGCCTTCCCGTGCCAAACTCCACGGCAAAGCCCGGCGGCACCAACTGGTGTCCCTGGGCCTGTTCGTTATGCTGCTGATCCAAGGCGTTATTCACCTCGCTGCTCCATGTTATGTGGCATGGGCAGGTACAGCGCCTATCTGTGGGAAAGTAATGAAGGGAGGTACTCCCAATGCCCGTTGTCGCAGTAGGTTCCACCAACCCGGTCAAGGTGGGCGCCGCCCGCCGCATTTTTGCCCAGTTCCTGCCCGATGCTGAGGTGACCGGGATTCAGGTACATAGCGGCGTCCCCGACCAGCCCATTGGCGACGAAGAGACCCTGCAGGGCGCGATCGGGCGGGCCCGGGCAGCGCTGGAGGCCACGGTCGCCGAGTACGGCGTGGGCATGGAGGGCGGGGTCACCTTCCGCGGCGACGAGTGCTGGATGAACGGCTTCTGCGCGGTGGTCCACCGTGACGGCCGGGTTGGCATTGGCCGCGGAACTCAGTTCCTGCTGCCGCCGTCCATAGGAAGGGCAGTTCGCGCCGGCGGCGAGGTTGGCCCGCTCATGGACCAGCTGACCGGCCAGTATGACACCAAGAAACATGGCGGGGCCATTGGCTTTTTCACCAACGGCGCGATCGTGCGCGAGGACGCCTTCGCCATGATGGTCGCCGCCGCCCTGGTCCGATTCTTTCACCCGGAGTTGTATGGCGAATGAGCGAGATTACGCGCGACTTCACCGTGGCCACCTTCGTGGTTCACGACGACAAGGTCCTGTTGCTCTGGCACAAGAAGCTGTCCATGTGGCTGCCCCCCGGCGGCCACATTGATCCCCATGAACTCCCCGACGAGGCCGCCGTGCGCGAGGTGCTGGAGGAGACCGGCCTGGAGGTGGTCCTCACCTCGCCCCTGTCCGCCCCGCCCATGCCCGGCCCCCGTCCCCTGGCCCGCCCCGAGGGCATTCAGCTGGAGGATATCTCCCCTGGCCACCAGCACATCGACCTGATCTATTTCGCCCGACCTGCCGACCCTGCCGCTGTGCGGCCCCTGGCCAACGACGAGGTCGAACGGGTCGGTTGGTACGGCATGGCCGACCTGAACCAGATTCCGCTCACCGAAGAGGTCCGGCACTGGGTGGAGCGAGCGCTGGGCAGCCGATAACGGAGTGAAGGCATGAACGTCAGGCTCTTGCTACTCTCACTTGGCCTACTGGCCATTCTGGCCGGCTGCGGTGCGGCGCCTCAAACGCCAGACGCAGCCCTGCCCGCCGCTCGGGAGTTCCTGAATGCCCGGGTAAAAGGGAATGCTACTGCCATGTACGACCTGCTCACCGAAGCCGCCCGTAAAGCCATGGACCGTCCAACGGTCGCAGCCTGGGTCCGCGGTGAGTCGGTCGCTTACGATGGCCTTGGCGCCCCCATTGCTCGGGACACAGGCTGGGTCCAGGTGCCGGTCCTCGGCCTGGTGATCAAGCGGGGCGGGGACACCGTGCGCTGGCCGGAGGTCCGCCTGACGCTGCGCCACAACGGCGACCAGTGGCTGGTCGCCTGGGCCGATCCGCTGATGGCTTCCGCCACGCTGGCTTACGGGCGGAGCGCTTACACCGAGCAATTCCAAGTCGGTCGGACAATCACGGGCATCGACCCCTACCACTACCGGGGCTACCTGGAACAGCACTTTGCCGAACGCGGCCTCAAGCGTTACCGGGAGGCGGAGATGTGGCTGATTCGGGCGCGTGAGAGGGCCCTGGGGTCCCAGCTGGCCGACGTCGATGACGCCTGGGCTCGCTTCAAACTGGAGCTGGGGCAGCCCGCCGACGCCGCCATTGCCGCCCAGCGATCCCTGGATAATGCCGCCGCTTACATCCCCGAAACCTATTCCCGCCGTTGGCAGGCAGATACTATCGTTGTGCTGGGCCGTGCCCTGCTCGCAGCAGGCGACCGGACCCGCGCAGAGGCCGCTGCGAAACAGGCAGCTGAAATCGACCCGCTCAACGGGACGCTCGCAATCTTCCGCCAGCAGTTGGCCGCCCCGCCGGCGCCCCCCGCGACGCAGCCGAAATCCCCGTAGCCAGGAGGTCAGGCAAGTTGCTGACACCCTCCCCAGCCCAAACTGCACCAAGGCAGCCTCGTAAGCGGAAGCGGCCGAACTACTGGCTGCGCCGCCTGATGGTCCTCGTGATCTTGCTGCTGCCGCTCGCTACCTGGCGGGCATGGGCCGGCTTCAAGGAGCAGATCCAGATCAAGCCGGAGGCCCCCGCTGAGCGAGTCGTGGCGAGTAAGCCCATCCACGTGGTCCTGCTGGGGGTGGACGAGCGCAACAACGACGTCGGGCGGTCCGACACCATGATGCTGCTCCGCATTGCCCCCAAGGCGCAGACCGTGGACATTGTCAACATCCCGCGCGATACTCAGATCAAGCTGGGCAGCAACGAGGCGGCCAAAATCAACGCGGCCTTCTCCGTGGGCGGAGCCGACGAGGTAACCCAGATCGTCTCCGATATGCTCGGCATCCCGCGCCCCTATTACGTAAAGATCAACTTTCAGGCCTTCGAGAAGATCATCGATAAGCTGGACGGCGTTGACATCCACGTCGACCGGCATTATGTGTACGACGACCCATTCCAGGACCTTCATATCGACATTCAACCAGGGCTGCAGCACATGAACGGCGAAACCGCGCTGAAGTTCGTTCGCATTCGCTATGACGGGCGGTTCAACGACGACATCAGCCGGATCAGCCGCCAGCAGCAGTTCATGGAGGCCCTACGGCAAAAGATCGCCAACCCGGCGAACATTATCAAGGTGCCGGATCTGTTGAGCACCTTAAAGCAGTACGTGAAGACGAACATCCCCGAGGCCGACCAGCTCATGCTGGCCGAGGCGCTCTTTAAGTCCCGCAATAACATACGGATGCAGACCCTGCCCGGGCAGCCGGATGACAGCACGGGCAACTGGATCTTCGACAGCACCGTGTGGAATGAGGTGACCAGCAAATGGCCCGCCAACTGAATGCCTGCGGGGTGATCCTCGCTGGTGGGCAATCCAGCCGTATGGGCACCAACAAGGCCTTGCTGGAATTTGAGGGCGAGTCGCTGATTCAGCGGCTCGCGCATCGCTTTACGGACTGGTTTGCACAGGTCGTGGTGGTGACCAACAGCCCCGAGACCTACGCCTTCCTCGGGCTTCCCATGGCAGGCGACCGTATTCCGGGGCTCGGGCCGCTTGGCGGGCTGGAGTCGGGGCTACGTGCAAGCCGCTATGACTATGCCTTCTTCTGCGCCACCGACATGCCCTTCGTCGACGAAGGACTGGTGCGGTTTATGGTGGGGCAAGCGCCCGGCCACGACGTGGTGGTGCCGCTTCTGCAAGGCGAGTACGAGCCCATGCACGCGGTCTACGGGCGCTCCTGCCTGCCCAGGATCACGGAGCTGATCGATGCCCGCCGCCTCAAGCTGCTGAACGTATACGAGGGCGCCCGCCTGCGCACCGTCAGCGAAGATGAGGTGCGCCCCTACGGGGAGCCTGAGAAGCTATTCTTTAACTGCAACACGCCTGCCGATCTGGAACAGGCCAGGGCGTGGACCCGAAAGGGGTAGGCTAATGCGCACGGGACGCACGCTTTGGATCTCCGCACTCTCGCTGTCGCTGCTAGGCGTGGTGTCCCTCGCCATTCCGCTGCTCTTTCCCGTGCCGGTTCCGCCCGCCGGCGGACCCGCAACCCGCCTGATCACGGTCGCGGTGCTGACCGCGATGGTGCTCTTCGTGCAGCCCTGGCGGGTGGCGATTCGCGGCACCCGCGGCGACGTCTCCATCTCCATGGCCATCGACGTGGCGACCATGCTGCTGCTGCATCCCTTCGTGTCAGCGGCTGGCTCAGCCCTGGGCACCGCCCTGTACCACCTGTTCGGCGGGCACGCCTGGCCCCAGGGCGGGGAACGGCGCCCCGGCCGCGCCCTGGTGCGCGGCGTGGTCACCTTCGCAGCGGTAGCGCTGGGCGGCTGGCTCTTCCGGGCGCTGCGCCCGGGCACCGGCGACATCTACTTCGCGAGCGACTGGCTTGCCATTGGCACAGCGATTGCGACCCGCCTCGGGGTGCGAAGCCTCTTCTACCCGCTCGGCATGGCCGCCCTGCGCAGCGAGCCCGTGCAAGAGCAGTTGCGCTATGAGCTGCACCGCCTGCCGTTGGTACCGTTCCTGCTCACCACGACGCTCGGCGGCACCGCAGCCCTCATTTGGCAGCAGCAGCCAGCCGCCATTGTTCTGCTCCTTGGCCCGCTGTTCTCCACCTGGGCCGCCACCCAGGAGTTCAGCCGCCTCAACGAGCTGCTGGCCACCCTGGAAGACAAGGTGGCGGACCGCACCGCACGCCTCGGCGAGACGGTGCTGGCGCTGGAGCGGCGCCTGGCCGAGTCCGAAGCGCTCTACGCCGTCGACCGGGCCATGGTGGCCGCCCTCAACCCCGAACAGGTCCTGACCGTGATTGCCCGTGAGAGCGTGCGGGTGACGGGCGGGGATCAGGCCCTGGTCACCCTGCTCTCGGAGGACGGCGACCGCCAGTTTGTGCGGGCCGTCTACGGTCCCGGCATGGACGACTACCTGGGGACAGAGTTGCCCACGGAGGGCAGCCTGACCGGCTGGGTCATTAAAACGGGTGAGCCGGGCATTTCGGTTGACCCGCCCCGGGACCCGCGGCTAAACCAGAACATGGTCCGCTCCGGCGGTTGGACCAACGTGATTGAGGCGCCGTTGCGGTCCAAGGACCGCGTGCTGGGCGTGCTGGTGGTATCCAGCGCCCGGGGCGTGTGCTTCGACGAGCAGCACATTCGGCTGCTCACCCTGCTCGCCAATCAGGCCGGCCTGGTGCTTGAGAACGCCCGCCTGCACGCCAAGTCGCGCGAGGTGGCCGTGCTCGAGGAGCGGAACCGTCTTGCGCGGGAACTTCATGATTCCGTTACGCAGGTACTGTTCGGTCTGACGTTGAATCTGGAGGCAGCGGCCGGTCTGATTGTCAAGAAGCCAGAGCGGGCCGCCTCCCTGGTGGGCCGCTCGCAAGAGATGGCCGGCGAGGCGCTTGCGGAAATGCGCTCCCTGATCTTTGAGCTGCGCCCGGCTGCCCTTCAGGAGAAGGGCCTGGCCATGGCCCTGACCAACCATATCAACCTGTTTCGGCGGCGCCAGGGGCTGGAGACCTCCCTCAGCCTGGAGGGGGACGCCCGGCTGCCACCGGAGATGGAGTTCTGTTTGTACCGCGTCGCCCAGGAAGCGCTCAATAATGTGGCCAAACACGCCAGGGCCCGTCAGGTAACCGTGCTGTTTGCCATCCGGGATGGCCAAGCCGTCCTGCGGGTGACGGACGACGGCGTGGGCTTCGATCCGGCCGCCGGCCCCGGGGCCCAATCCTTTGGCATGCTAGGCATGCGGGAACGGCTCGAAGAGGTGCATGGCGAACTGATCGTAAAGAGCGCCCCGGGTGAGGGAACGACCATAGAGGCCCGGATCCCGCTGCACAGTGGAGGTGACCCTGCGTGAAGCCCATTCGTATTCTGCTTTGCGACGACCACTTTATGGTCCGCCAGGGACTCGCAGCCTACTTTGAGCTCCAGGACGATTTCGAGGTGGTCGGCGAGGCGAGCAACGGTCGGCAGGGCGTAGAGATGGCCAAGTCGCTCCGTCCCGACGTAGTCCTGATGGACCTCATGATGCCCGAGCTTGATGGGCTCGGCGCCCTGGAGGCGCTGAAGGGCAGCGGCATGCGGGTCATCATTCTGACCAGCTTCCTCGACGCCGATAAGGCCCTCGCTTGCATTGAGGCCGGCGCCACCGGCTTCCTCACCAAGGACATTCAGCCGGCCGACCTGGTCGACGCCATTCGGGCGGTGCACCGCGGCGAGCCCCGCCTCCACCCCGAGGTGACCAAGCGGCTGATGTTCCGGGCGGTGCAGCCGGCGCAGGCAGCGAAGAAAGAGGCGCTGACCGCCCGCGAGCTCGACGTGCTCAAGTGCCTCGCTCAGGGCATGACCAACCGCGAGATCGCCGAGAAGCTGGTGATTAGCGAAACGACGGTAAAGACTCACATCTCCAGCATTCTCAGCAAGCTGAACCTGACCGACCGCACACAGGCAGCCTTGTACGCTGTCCGAGAGCATTTGCTCGACAGCTAGTCGCTTCAGAAGAGTACGTTGCCGGGCTCGTCTCCTTCGCTGGGAGGAGGCGAGCCCTCATACTTTGCGAGGGGTCAAAGATACACCGGCGGCACGATGCCCTGGAACCGCTGGGTGCGTAGAATAAGAACTGTAATAAACAACCTCGTTCCCCCTATACCCCATGTGACAACAAGAGCGCCTTGCGGGAGGCGCTCTTGTTGTCTTTTTGTTATGTTTTGTCATTTGTGATGGACAATTCCGCCTTTGGCAGTATTACAGTTCTGTTACAACCGAAGGAAGGAATCACAAGAAATGAACCGAATTGGTCTTACTCACATCTAATCGTCACAGCTTCGCAAAGTCCGACTTTCACGAAAAGGGGAGCGAGGAATGTTTCAGTACCTGATCAGACGGCTCCTCATCGCGCTGCCTGTGCTTCTGGGTGTTACCTTGTTAAATTACTACATCATTAACAAGGCGCCGGGTGACGCAGTCAGCCTCATGGTGGATCCCAACATGTCGAAGGCCGATATTGAGCAGGCCAGACATGACCTCGGCCTCGACAAGCACTGGTCGGTCCGGTATGCCATTTGGGTCAAGGAACTTGGCAAGGGCAACCTCGGTTACTCGTACGCCAACCGCCAGCCGGTCACGAAGCGAATCGGGGAGCGCATGGGCCCGACCCTGATGCTCAGCCTCGCCGCCCTTGGCATCGCCCTGGTGGTTGCGATTCCGGTCGGCGTGGTCTCTGCCACCCGCCAGTATTCGTGGATCGACTACCTAAGTTCGTTCTTTGCGCTAGTGGGCGTCAGTATACCAGGCTTCTTCTTTGGCATCGGCCTGATCTTCTTCTTCTCTCTGAAGCTTGACTGGCTGCCGGTCAGCGGTATGCGGACCCTGGGCATGGACGAAAGTTTGGTCGACCTGATCAAGCACCTGATTCTGCCCGCCATCGTTCTGAGCAGCAACACCATGGGCCAGTTCACCCGGTTCACCCGGACCTCCATGCTCGACGTGGTGCGCCAGGACTTTATCCGCACCGCCCGGGCCAAGGGCGTCAGCGAGCGGCTCGTCATTTACAAGCACGCTCTGCGCAACGGCCTGCTGCCGATCATTACCCTGCTGGGCCTGCAAGTGCCGGGACTTCTGGGCGGCGCCGTGATCACCGAGTCGGTCTTCCAGTGGCCCGGCATGGGCCGGCTGGCCATTGAAGCGATCAACGGCCGTGACTACCCGGTGATTATGGGCCTGAACCTGATGGCGGCCGCGCTGGTCGTGGTGGGCGGCCTGATCTCCGACGTGCTCTACTCGCTGGCCGACCCCCGCATCCGTTATAGCTGAGGCAAGGAGGAGACGTCTCTTGAGCGCTGTTACTAAGACCCCTCCCGCCGCGGCTGAGCAGAAAGAGGCGCCCCGGGAGAAGAACTACGTCCTTCGGCGATTCCTGCGGCACAAGCTGGCCGTACTGGGGCTGGTCATCCTGGTCGCCCTGATCGCTGTAGCCGTTTTTGCCCCGCAGTTGGCCCCGCACGACCCGAACGCCATCTCCGCCTCCTTCGAGGATAAACCCTCGGCGGAGCATATTCTCGGCCTCGACCAGGTCGGCCGTGACGTGTTCTCCCGCCTTCTTGTCGCCTCCCGGATCTCCCTGTTGGTTGGCGTGGTGGCGGTGGGCATCTACGTCGCCATCGGTACTCTGCTTGGGTCACTGGCCGGCTTCTACGGCGGCACCATCGACGTTGTGCTGACCCGTGTGGCCGACATCTTCCTCTCCTTCCCGCAGATCTTGCTGATCATCGTGATCGTGTCCGTGTTCGGGCCCTCGCTCTGGAACATCATGCTGGTGCTTGGTTTCCTGGGGTGGCCACCCGTCTTCCGCCTGGTGCGCGGCCAGTTCCTCGCCCTCCGTGAGCAGGACTACGTACAGGCCGGCCGGGCGATGGGCGCCCGGGACGCCCGCCTGATCTTCAAGCACATCCTCCCCAACTCGATGGGTCCGATCCTGGTCTCCGCCACCTTCGGCATGGCGACCGCCATTCTGACCGAGGCCGCCCTGAGCTTCCTGGGCCTCGGCGTCCAGCCGCCCCAGGCCTCGTGGGGCAACCTGCTGATCCAGGCGCAGTCGATCTCGATCATCGAGAAGCAGCCCTGGCTGTGGGTACCGCCCGGCATGGCGATCTTCATTTCCGTTCTGGCTATCAACTTCGTCGGGGATGGGCTGCGCGATGCGCTTGACCCCCGATTGAAGCGATAGATAAAGCCCCAGCGCCGGACCACAGATCAGATAGGAGGCGTCAACACAGATGATCCGGAAGAAGTCCGCATGGCTCGCGCTGTTCCTGGCCCTCTCCATGTTGGTGACCGCTTGCGGCGGCTCCCAGTCCACCCCGAAGCCCGCCGACTCCAAGCCCGCCGAGGAGGCCCCGAAGGGCCCGAAGGTCCTCACCGTTGGCTACTGGTCCGCTCCTGACTCCTTCAGCACCATCTCCAACAAGACCAGCTACGGCTCGCTCGTCTACTCGCTCATCTACTCCTCGCTGGTCGTGCTGACCGATAAGCTGCAGTTCGAGGGACGCCTCGCCGAGTCTTGGAAGGTCAACGACAAGGGCGATGTGTGGACCTTCAAGCTGAACCCCAAGGCCAAGTGGTCCGATGGCAAGCAGATCACGGCTGAAGACGTCGCCTACACCTACCAGGTGATCGCTCACCCCGACACCCCCACCTCCCGCCGCTCCCTGATCGACACGATCAAGGGCCTGGACGCTGAGGGCAAGTCCGAGACCAAGGACTTCAACGTGTCCGGCATCAAGGTGATCGACCCGACCACCATCGAGTTCACCACCAAGGTGCCGGTCGATCCCGACTCCTTCCTGGAGAAGGTTGGCTCGAACATCTACATCATGCCGAAGAGCGTGCTCGAGCCCGCCGTTAAGGCTGACCTGAAGGGTCTCGACAAGGCCTCCTTCGTGATGAAGCCCACCGTGTTCGGCGGCCCCTTCAACTTCGTGCAGTATGTGACCGACTCCCACATCGAGCTGGCCCCCAACAAGGACTACTGGCTGGGCGCCCCCAAGCTCGACAAGCTGTTCATCAAGATCGTCGGCCAGACCACCTTCGCCGCCGCGATTGAGAAGGGCGAGATCGACGTCGCCGCCGGCAACGGCATCGGCGAGGTGCCGATCGCTGACTGGGAGAAGGTTTCCGCTCTGAGCACGGTCACCCCGGTGACCTACGTTGCTCCGTCCTACCAGTACCTGGACTTCAACATTGCCGACCCGACCTTCAAGGACGCCAAGGTCCGCCAGGCCTTCGCCCACGCCATCAACCGGCCGCTGATCATCCAGCGCCTGCTGAAGGGCAACGGCGAGGTCCTGAACACCCCGCTCAACTCCGCCAACAAGTACTACCGCAAGGATCTGCAGAGCCAGCTGGAGTACAACCCGACCAAGGCGAAGCAGATGCTGACCGAGGCCGGCTTCAACTTCAGCAAGGAGATCGTCCTGCTGACCCCGACCGGCAACGTGGTTCGTGAGCAGTCGGCTGACATCATTCAGGCCAACCTGAAGGAGATCGGCGTCAACGTCAAGATCGAGAAGGTTGACTTCGCCACCCGTCAGGCCCGTTCCGCCAAGGGCGAGTTCCAGCTGTCGCTGGTCGGCTTCTCGGCCACCTTCGACCCCGACTTCTCCAGCCAGGTCATGACCGGTGCGGCCTTCAACGACCGCAAGTACTCCAGCAAGGCCTTCGACGATATCCTCGCCAAGGGCAAGACCATGATCAAGTTCGACGAGAAGAAGAAGGTCTACGACGAGGCCCAGGATATGTTCGTCAAGGAGCTGCCGCTCCTGCCCCTGTACTCCGTGAAGGCTCTGACCGTCGTCAACAAGCGTGTCGTTGCCGCCCAGCCGAACCCCGCCGGCCTCACCTGGAACGCCCACCTGTGGGACGTCAAGTAAGGTAGAGGCTGAATCAAAGGGCGCCGCTCAACCGAGCGGCGCCCTTCGTATTACACGGGAACAAATGCGAGTGTGCAGCGGGATATGCAGACCAGCTTCCCATCCTCGTCGGTAATGCGAATCTCCCAAATGCTGCTGGTGCGCCCGATGTGGATGGGCGTGGCGGCGCCGCGGACGGTGCCGGATCGCTTGGGCCGGATGTGGTTGGCGTTAATCTCCATCCCTACGGCGGTGTGGCCGGGAGGGGCCACTACGGCGGCCCCGACGCTGGCAACCGTCTCTGCGAGGACCACCGAGGCGCCGCCGTGCAGGAGCCCGAAGGGCTGGTGGGTCCGATGGTCGACCGGCATCGTGGCCACTACCCGCTCCGGGCTGACCTCCTCGAACTGGATGCCCAGTGGCTCGAGGATCGTGTTGCGTCGTGCCTCATTAAACGTACTTATATCGCGCATTAGTTGCACCCCCTGAATCGTTATAAGCGGAAATTCTCCCTCCTATTGTACTATTTCATCCCTAGTGCTAACATCGTATGTGAAAGAGATCACATTCACAAAGTGAGGCGAGAGGAATGACTATGCGGGTAGTTGTATTGGGAGGCGGCTATGCCGGAGTCTCGTTCATTCAGGGGCTGCGCAGGGAGTCGATCGCGGACCTGGAGATCACCCTGGTGGACCGGAACCCTTATCATACCCTGCTCACGGAGACCCACACGGTGGCGGCGGGGTCGCGGGTCCCCGGCCGGGTGGAGATTCCCTTTCACTCGCTGGGCGCCGGTGTCCGGGTTGTGGTCGCCGAGGTTGAGGCCCTCGACGCCGCCGCCCGGCTGGTGCACACCAGCGCAGGAACCCTTCCTTACGACTACCTCGCCTTCTGCCTGGGCGGGGCGGACAACGACTTCGGGATTCCCGGAGTGCGGGAGCACGCCCTCTTCCTGCGGGGCGTCAAGGACGCCGAGCGGATCCGCACCCAGTTGGAGCAGCTGCCGGAGGGAGCCGGGGTCGTGGTGGTTGGCGGCGGCCTCACCGGCGTGGAGCTGGCCGCCGAAATGGTTCAGACCTTCGGGCGCCGCCGCAGCATAACTGTGCTGGAGGCTGCCAGGAACCTGCTGCCGGGCCTGCCTGCGGGCCTTCAGGACCGGGCTCGCCGGCGGCTGGGCTGGCTGGGCGTCAACGTCATGACGGGCGCCCGGGTCACGGCCGTGGAGGCTGGCAAGCTGCACCTGGCCGACGGCACGGTGCTGGTGGCCGGGCTGGTGGTCTGGACCGCCGGGGTGAAGGGCCACCCCATGGTGGCCGCAACCGGGGCCACGGTGGACAGGGCGGGGCGGGCCGTGGTGGACGAGCACCTGCGCAGCACGGCGCCCGGGGTCTATGTGCTGGGTGACAGCGCCGCCTTCCGGCTGGCGCCCGAGGCGGCGCCGCTGCCCCCCAGCGCCCAGGTGGCTTCGCAAATGGGCTTCAGCGCCGCCGCCGACCTGGGCGCCCGCCTCCGGGGCGAAGAGGGGCGCCGCTTCAAGCCCGTTCTGCGGGGCGTGTTGTGCGACCTGGGCGGCCTGAACGCCAGCGGCCTGGTGCACCGGTTCCAGGTGCACGGGCTGGTCGGGGCGGTGGCGAAGCGGGGCTCGGTCCTCGCCTACCTGTGGAAGACCACCGGGCTGAAGGGGTTCCTGATCCACCTGGTCCACACCGCGGCCGATCTCCTGGCGCCCCTGCTCCGCAAGATGGCATAACGTGCAAGAAGCCCCCGACGGTTGTCGGAGGCTTCTCTCTTTTTGCTAGTCAACCACCGTGATCTCACCCATCATGCCGGCGGTGAAATGTCCGTACTGCACACACAGGATCGGATAGACCCCCGGCTGGTCCAGCGTAATCGACCAGCTCTTGCCCGGGGCGATGATGTCGGACTTCCAGCCCGGTTCCTTCTTGCCCAGGTCCTTGGCGTCGACCTGGGTTACGTCATGCTCCATGGCATCCATGTTGACGAAGGTCAGCTTGGTGCCCTTCTTGATTGTCAGCTTTTTCGGGTCGTAGTTCAGGTTCTTCATTTTTACGGTGACCTCACCGGACAGGACCTTCGTCCCTGAATCGCCACCGCCGCATCCGGCGAGGGTTGCTACCAAGATTAGGCTCAACAGCGTCGCCAGGCACTTGTTTCTTGCCACGATATGACCCCCTCTTGCTTTCGAAAAGATACCGCGCGCGCCCAGGCGAAACCTGTGATTCTTGTCACTTCGCAGGGATCATTTCCGGACCATAATGAGAACGACTCTCAGTAGTCCAAAAGGGGGGTTCCCTACGGAATCCGTCATCTATCTCGACAATGCGGCGACTTCGCACCCGAAGCCGCCTGCCGTGTATGAGGCCATGGACCTCGCAGCCCGCAGCGGGGGCAACCCCGGTCGAGGCGGGCACAGACTGGCGCTGGCCGCGGGGCGCCGTCTCTTCAGTGCCCGCGAGGCCGTGGCTCGCTGTTTTGGCCTGTCGGACTCCAGTCGGGTCCTGTTCACCGGCAGTGCCACCGACTCGCTCAACCTGGCGGTGAAAGGGCTGCTCCGGCCCGGAGACCACTGCATAACCACCACGGCCGAGCACAACGCCCTCCGCCGGCCCCTGGCCGCCCTGGAGCGCCAGGGCGTGGAGGTGACCTGGCTCCCCGTCTCCTCGGAGGGCCTGCTCGACCCCAAAGCCGTTCACCAGGCGCTTCGGACCAATACCCGGCTGATCGCCCTGGCCCATGGGTCCAACGTGACGGGCGCCGTCCAGCCGGTCGCTGAGCTAGGGAATCTGGCCCGGGCAGCCGGCGTCTTCCTGCTGGTAGACGCGGCGCAGACCGCCGGCAGCTTTCCGCTGGACATGGGCGCCCTGGGTATCCACCTGCTGGCTGTACCGGGCCACAAGGGGCTCCTGGGCCCCCAGGGGGTCGGGCTCCTCTGCGTCGACCCCATGGTTCCGCTCACGCCGATCCGCGAGGGCGGCACCGGCTCCCTGCCGCTTGGCGCAGAGCAGCCGCTCCTGTTCCCGGAGGGCTTTGAGAGCGGCACCCTGAACGTTCCTGGCATCGCCGGGCTGGCGGCGGGCGTGGAGTACCTGCTGGAGCACGGCCTGTCCAGCCGGGAGCATGAGCTGGCCGCCGGCCTGTACCGGGAACTGAAGGCGCTGCCCGGGGTAAGGGTATACGGCCCTGCGGCCCCGGAGGAGCGTACCGCCGTGGTGAGCTTCACGGTGGACGGGCTCGACGCTGCGGAGGTCGAAGAACGCCTCGATGAGGAGGCCGGAATTTGCGGGCGGGCAGGGCTTCACTGTAACCCCGGCGCACATGCCGCCATCGGCACGCTCCAGTTGGGCGGGGCCATGCGGCTCAGCCCCGGCCGGTTCACCACCGAATCCGATATGGAGGCAGCGATGCGGGCGGTAGCCGCCCTTACCCGCACGAAGGGGAGGAATCAACCATGGCTACAGGTGTAATGCGCAGCATTCCCAGGGTTTTTGACCGTTACATGCTTCCCAAGGTCGCCTTCACCATGGTGACGCTCGCCTCCATGGCGGGCGCCGTCCTCACCGGGCTGCGGCACGGCTGGAGCGACATGCCCGCCTGGGCGGTGCGCTGGGGCGCCTACTGGACGCTGGGCGTGCTCCTGGGCGCCGAAGTCTGGAAGATCTTCTACCTGCGGCCCTCCGTCCGCATGCGCCCCACCGAGGGGGCCGACGAGTACGGGCGGGCGATGTTGCTCCTGCACCGCAAGTGGGAGCGAGTGCTGACCCCGCTGGCCGGGTTTTTGACGTCCGCCAGCCTGACGCTGTACGCAACCCGCCACGACAGCGCCCGCCCGTGGGTTGTCGCGGGGACCTTTGCCCTGGTGCTGGCGCTCGGCGGGGTGATCGCCTCGTGGCGGTCGCTGCCCGACACCGAACAGCATACCACGGCCGACCTGGTGGCGCTGGTGGGGCTGGCCGCCTCGGTCGCCCTGCTGGGCGCCCTGGATGTGGCCCTGCAGCGGGGCGGGGCGCCCTGGTTGCTCATCCCCAACCGGGTGCTGCACCTGTGGGCCTTCTCCGCCTGGCTGGGCGGCGCCCTGTGGAATATCTTCATCGCAGTGCCGGCGGGCGTGACGCGGGTCAATATGGACACGGTAATCCTGGCAAACTTTCAGTTAGAGCGCTTCCGGGTGGTGGTGCGCACCGTTTTCCCAACGATCGTGCTGACCGGCCTGGTTCAGGCCTGGGCCATGTTCGGTTTCAACTGGGGCGCGCTCTTCACGAACACCTGGGGCTATTTGGTCCTGGCGAAGATCGGGCTGATCCTGCTGCTGGTTGGCGTCTTCATCGCCTGCCCGATGTGGCGGGCGTGCTCCCCGATCCGCGGCGTCTGTGATCTCGACGACCTGTAAGGAGGGCATTCTATTATGGAGCCGATCATCACGAAGTGCCTTGAGCCAAAGTCTGCAGGATCAATGCCGGTCCGCAAGGAAGAGCTTTACCGAGCCGACGCCCACGACTTCAACCTGGTCCAGGTGGAGGCTGGCGCCGGCAAGCCGCCGCATCCCTACACCGCGGGTGACAGCTTCATGCTGGTGCTGAGCGGCCTGCTCAACCTGGTGGTCGACGGCAACACCTACCCGCTGGAACCGGGGACGCTCGCCGTGATTCCCAAGGGCGCTGTCCGTGGCTTTACCGCCGGACCGGAGGGCGCCACCTTCTTCGCGGCCCACCTGCGGGGCTGAGGCCATGAGCCGCACCTACCTGCTCTTTCGCAGCACCCATGAGACCATGAAAGCGGAGGCGCTCCTTCAGGCCGCCGGCTTGCCGTGCAAGGTGGTCATGAAGCCCTCGGGCATCGCGGTGGACTGTGGGCTGGCGGTGCGCATCTCCCCGGATACCGAGTCCGCTGCCGTAGCTGCCTTGTGTGACCGCGGTCTCAAGCCCCGTGGCGTCTTTGCCCTGTAACCTCGGAGGTGACTCCCCGTGATCCAACCCGCCAAACGGCCCCGGGCGATCCTGGTCGCCGTGGGCATCCTTTCGCTTCTCTCCGCCATGTGGGGCGGGCTTATGCGCATGGGCTGGGCCTTTCCGAACCTGTTCCCGACCATGAATGCAGGGCACGGTCCGCTCATGGTGTGCGGGTTCCTGGGCACCCTGGTGGGCCTGGAGCGGGCAGCCGCCCTCGGATACGGCTGGGCCTATGCGGCCCCCGTTGCCACTGCCCTCGGCGCCGCCACGCTGGTCGCCGGCATGCCTTACTGGATCGGCGCCCTTCTGATCACCGTGGGCAGCCTGGTCGTGGTGGCCGTCTTCACCATCATCAGCAAGCGGCAACCCCAGCTGTTCAACTACATGCTGCTGCTGGCTGCCGTGGTGTGGTCGATCGGAAACCTGCTCTGGCTGCTGGGCGCCTCCATCTCGGGCATTATTCTGTGGTGGATTGGCTTTCTGGTCCTTACCATTTGCGGGGAGCGGCTGGAGCTTAACCGGCTCCTACAGCCCTCACCGACAGTCAAGGCCGCCTTCTTGGCGGCGGTGGCAATCTTCCTGGCTGGCCCGGTCGTAACGCAGTTCAACTACGACCTGGGCTGGCGCATCGGCGGGGCCGGCATGGTCTGCCTGGCGCTGTGGCTGCTGTTCAACGACCTGGCCCGCCGCACGGTCTTCCAGCAGGGGCTGACCCGGTACATCGCCATCTGCCTGCTTTCGGGCTATGTCTGGCTGGGCTTCGGCGGTGCACTGGCCCTGACCATGAGCGTCAACAAGCTCTATCTCTACGACGCACTGGCCCACTCGGTCTTTGTGGGTTTCGTGATGACGATGATTTTCGGACACGCCCCGGTGATCTTCCCGGCGGTGCTGGGCGTGCAGATGCCCTTCCGGCCGGCCTTCTACGCTCACCTGATCCTGGTGCATCTCTCCCTGGCGCTGCGGGTCGGGTCGGACATTGCACGCTGGGTTCCCGGGCGCCAGTGGGGCGGCATGCTGAACGTGGTGGCGATTCTGCTCTTTTTGGCCAACACGCTGCTGGCCATTCGTGCAGGGTACCGAAAGACCTCCGCCGGGCGCCCGAGAAGGCCCCATTAAGATCTAGCTGAAATTGCGCCCTTCAGCCGATATCAGGTCTATCAGGGGCAGGAGTATAGTCAAAGTGCAGAAAGCCAGTTGGCGCTGCGGACTCTCCTCCCCCTGGCGGGGGAGTCCCCCTCTCCCCCGCCACCCCCACTCTCTTCGGACCCAACTATTACGGCCGGTCGGATCATTCCGACCGGCCTCTTTCTATGCTCCGTAGAGTTGCAGTGCGAGCAGCACGTACATGGCGTGGGACCAGGTGAGCGGAACGACCCAGACGGCGGCGCCGGTGACCGGGTCGACCTGCTCGGCCAGGAGCCCCGTGGCGGTGCGCCGCGCCACCGCCCAGTCGAGGATCTGGAGGGCCCGGTCGCGGTTCCCCCGGTCGAGTTCATACTGGCCCAACCACAGCGTACATAGCACCCACGGGTTCTGGCCGCCGCGATAGTGGTCCCCCACGTAGCGCAACATGCCGCCTCCCGGCCCCTTCCAGAGCGCCTCGACGAGGGCTGCGGAGGTGGCCTCCATCACCTCGTCTTGCGGCTCCACCAGCCGGAACGGCGTGGACATCGCAAACAGGGAGGAGTCTGGCACGGGGTCTTCAACCAGCTCGTAGATCAGGTTGCCCTTGACGCCCGCCCGCACTCGGACGGTCTGCCCGTGGGCGAGGGCCTGCTCGTACTTCTCCCGACTCACTTGCAGGTACCGGCCCCGCAGGAAGCGGCCGCCGCGCACGCACTGGGCGAGCACAGCGTGGCGCAGCGCCTCGGCGGCTCTCAGGTAGCGGGCGCCGTCGGCTGTGTGGCCGAGCATCTCGGCGAGTTCGGCCGCCGCTCGAAGTCCCGCAAAGACTGCGGCGCAGGAGTAGGTCAGCTCGGCCGTTCGCTCCTCCCACAGGTCGACCGCGGGCCTGGTGAGCCCGGTCTCGGGGTCCATGTTCCCGATCAGCCAGTCGGCGGCCCGGGCCACGCTGGGCCACACCTCACGGGCGAAGACCGTCCCGCCATGCAGTTGGGCGTGGATCGCCATACCAAAGAGGATGGAGCCGGTCTCGTCGACCTGGATCAGGCCCCACGAGGGCGCCCAATGTCCGGTGGCGTAGTGCCGGTGCATCCACCAGCCCTCGGGCTCCTGGGCGCCGACCGCCCAGCGGTAGAAGGCGCCCGCCAGGTCGTGGTACCCGGCGTAGTCCATGGCTGTGGTGATGTAGGCGGCGTCCCGGCCCCAGCAGTAGGCGTACCCGCCGGAGTACTGGTAGGCCGGGTCGAACTCGGGCGCCGCGATCACCGCCCCGCTCTGCTCGTCTGCCATCAGCTTGAAGGTGAGCAGCGACCGGCGGTACAGCTCCTGGATCTGGTCGGCGGAGGCGGCGTGGTCGGGCACATCGATCGCCCGCGCCCGGGAGAGCCAGTTGCTCCAGTAGGCCCGCACCTCATCCAGAAGCAGGGCGCCCCCCACCGACGTCGCCGAGGCCAGCAGTTGCCGCACCTCCTGAATCGAGTGGCCGAGAGCCCAGTACAGGGTTAGCTCCACCGAGGCGCCGGGTGCGAGGGCGCCCAGATCCCAGACGCCCGCCGACGCCACGTCGCCATGGAGCGGGCCGCCGCCATCCATGGCGAGCTCGGACGCCTGCTGGAACGCCGGGTCGGGGTAGTTGACCGCATAGCCCGACAGTTCCCGGTCCGCGGCCGCAGCGATGTAAACGTTCCGGCGGTAGTGCACAAGGCTGTCGGACTCCTCATCGAACAGGGCTGTATTATACCGCGGGTTCTCATCCACCCGGATCCACTGGTACAGGGCGTATTTCACGGTCCGAGGCGCGGCGCCCCGGTTGGTAATTCGCACGCGCCGGATCAAGATGTCCCGTCCCGGCAGCGCCGCGTCGGTGGACTCCACCTCAAGGCCCGCCGGGAGTGACGATACGGTCACGAGCACGTTCTGGTCCCGCTCGTAGGCCTGGGTATGGGTCCATGCCCGGGTATCCTGCCAGGTCACAAATCCACCGTCCACGGTCAGGCCCCACCGGATTCGCTCCACGTGCTGCGGCCCGTCAACGTGCGGCCAGAACAGGCGCTGAATCTCCCCATCGTGCGTCAGCGTGGCAAGCAGTCGCGAGTTGCCCAGAACGGCATCGATCAGCAATGGCTTCATGTTTTGTTGAACCGTCCTTCTACTTGATCGACCCCTCTACCATGCCCTTAATAATGTGCTTCTGGGCGAACAGGTAGAAGACGACGACAGGGATAATGGCCATCAGCAGAGCCAGCATGATCAGCTCCCACTGCTTGACAAAGGAGCCCACGAAGCCGGCGATCGCCAGGGGAATGGTCTGGATGTCGTTGCCCGTGCCCAGCATGAGCAGCGGCAGCAGGTAGTCGTTCCAGATCCACATGCCGTTCAGCACCAGCACCGTCACGGTGATGGGCTTGAGAATCGGGAAGATGATGCGAAAGAAGACCTGGGTCTTTGAGCACCCGTCAATGACGGCGGCCTGCTCCAATTCTTGAGGGATGCCCTTGATAAACCCGTGGTACAGGAAGATGGCCAGGGAGCAACCGAAGCCGAGGTAGGCGAAGATCAGCCCCTGGTAGGTCCGCAGCATCTGGATGCCGCTGAACTCGTGGATCATGCGCATCCAGGCGACCAGGGGGAGCATGACCACCTGGAATGGGATCACCATGGCAGCCACGTAGAGCATGAAGATCCACCCGGACACCTTGGACTTGCTCCGGACCAGGACCCATGCCGCCATGGCCGAGAACAGGCTGATAGCCGCAAGGGCGAAGACCGTAATGATCACCGAACTGCCTGCCGATGTCCAGAAGCGCAGGTTCGGATTGTTTACAACGGAATTGAAGTTGGCCGTGATCTGCCCCCAGCTCTCGGGGAGGCTCAGCACGTCGGTCAACACCTGGAAGCGGTTCTTAAACGCATTCACGATCAAGATGTAAAACGGGGAGAAATAGACGAGGAAGAGCAGGGCGGTGAGCAGTTCGAGGAGGAGCAGGCCTGATTTGCGCCTGGCCATTACATCTCCACCTCCCGCTTCTTGTTGAAGTAGACCTGGATCAGTGCGACGGCGACCAGCGCCACGAAGAAGATGACCGCCTTCGCCTGGCCCTGCGCCATATTGTTCACGGAGAACGCTGTGTTGTAGATGTTCATTGCCAGCAGCTCCGTGCCAAAGACGGGCTTGCCGGCAAACTCGGTCGTCGGAGCGCCGTTGGTCAGGGAGACGTTCACATCGAACATCTTGAAGGAGTTGACCAGCGTGAGGAAGGAGGCGACGGTGAAGGCGGGAGCGATCATGGGTAGCGTGATGTGGCGCAGGCGCTGCCAGCCGCCGGCCCCGTCGATCTGGGCCGCTTCGTTCAGCTCAGCGGGCACGTTCAGAATCGCTGCGATGTAGATCATCATGATGTAACCGGCAGACTGCCACGTCGACACAAAGATGATGGCGAAGAAGGCGGTCTTGGGCTCGGCCAGCATCGATTTGCGAAGGATCTCCCAGTGGAGCATGTCGCCCAGGTTGGGGATCGCCGCGTTGAAGATGAACTGCCAGATGTAGCCCAGCACCAGGCCGCCGATCAGGTTGGGAAGGAAGAAACCGGTACGGTACAGGTTCTTGAGCTTTAGTTTCTGGGTGACCAACAATGCCAATCCAAAGGCGACCACATTCATGACGACCATCGCCACGAGGGCATACAGCGCTGTCAGGCCAAACGAGTAGAAGAAGCGCAGGTCACGGAAGATGGCCGCATAGTTCTTGAGCCCGACAAAGCTGGTCACGGCGCCGACCACGCCCGTCCAGTCGGTGAACGAGTAGTAGACGCCAAGCACAAACGGGACGATGACGACCATCGCGAACGCGAAGAGCGTCGGGCTGAGGAACCCCCAGAACACCACCCTGTCTTGTGTGCGTCTGTCCCCCATCATGATTCCCCTTTCGGGCGCCCGGCCCAATAGTCCCCGGAAAAAGAGGGAGAGGGCAGGACCCTCTCCCTCACCTTCCTGTGGGGTGGTCTTACAGCTTGGAGAACTCCTTGGCAGCCTTGTCCAGGGAATCAAGGAACTTGCTGAGGTCGCCGTCCTTGCCGTACTGAGCGGTGATCGGGGCCACCTGCTGCATGCCCCAGTTCTTGCCGGTGAACTTGCCGAACTGCCAGGTCAGGGTGCGGCCCTCGGCGTTGAACTTCATGATCGACTTGGCCAGCGGATCGGTCGGCTGGAGCTTGACGTTCTTGAACGCCGGCACCATGAAGGCCTCGTTGATCATGTACTTGTGGCCGCGGTCGGTCAGGGCGATGTAGTTGAGGAACTCCTTGGCGGCGTCAGCGTTCTTGGAGTCCTTGTTGATGGAGTAGTAGGAAGGCACGCCAACGGGGATCGCGGCGGAGTACTTGGAGTCGTTCATGGCCAGGGGCACGAAGCCCATGTCGAAGGTGGCCTTCAGGTCCTTCAGGTTGCCGTAGGCCCAGTTGCCCTGGTGCAGGAAGGCGGCCTTGCCGGTGCCGAAGGCGGCGACCTGGCCGTTGTAGTCGAGGGACTCCAGCTTGGCCTTGTCCGAATAGTCCAGGATCAGCTTGATCAGCTTGGCGTAATCCTTGGCGAGCGGGTCAGCCTTCACGTCCACCTTGCCGGCCAACAGGTCGTCAGTGAACTTGTCGGCGTTGTCGCGGGCCGCCAGGTACATGTTGAAGGTGTGGTTGCCGCTGATCCAGGTCTCCTTGGTGGAGTAGGATACGACGGCGTCAATGCCCAGATCCTTCTTCTTGTCGTTGATGGTCTTGAAGGCCTTCTCCAGGTCGGCGTAGGTCTTGATGGCGTCGGGGTTGACGCCGGCCTTGTCCAGGATCGCCTTGTTGTAGATCAGGCCGTAGCCCTCAATGGCCACCGGGAAGCCGACGATCTTGCCGTCCAGCTTCAGGCCGAGCAGGTCGGGGTTGACCTCCTTGACCCAGGGCTCGCTGGAGAGGTCGGCCACCTTGTGCTTCCACACGTCGAGGTTGCCGGGGCCTTCCATGACGAACATGTCGGGCTCCTTACCGGACTGCATCTCGGCCTTCAGCGCGGCGCCGTAGTCGCAGCCGCCACCGCAGGTCTTGACCGTGACCTTGATGTTCTTCTCCTTCTCAAAGTCGGCGGCCAGGTTCTTGAGCGCCTGGTCGATCTCAACCTTCAGGTTGAACATGGTGATCTCTTTCTTCTCCGGGGCCTTGGGCGTGTCGGTGTTGGTGCTCGGGGTGGTGCCCTTGGAGCTGCCGCAACCGGCGAGCACCGCCAGCAGAACAGCAGAGGCAGCGAGTTTCATGAACTTCTTCACTGTGTCATTCTCCCCTCATGTGTTTCTCTTGGGGCCTGAACTCCTGTGCAAACGCTTGCATAGAAGGCCTGACAACACCACGCCTGGGGGGCGTGGTAGATTCGGCTCCTATGTAAGCTGCAAAAACGGCCGACCCCTGCGGGTTGGGGGTGACGTCAGCCGTCAGCTGCCAATGGTGGATTCCCGGGCGATCAGTTGGCTGGGCAGAATCACCTGGTGCGGGCGGAGCGGGACCCCATGCAGCAGGCCCAGCAGCATGCGGGCCGCCATGGCGCCCAGGTCAAAGACGGGGATTCGGACGGTGGAAAGCTGCGGGCGGGACCAGGAGGAGATCTGGCTGTCGTTGAAGCCCACCACCGCCACATCTGCCGGGATGCGCAGTCCCCGGCCCATAACAGCCTCCATGGCGCCGAGGGCAAGCGTATCGTCTACGGCCAGGATCGCCGTCGGCGGGTTCGGCAGGGAAAGGAGCCGCTCTGCAGCGATGTTGCCGTCGAGCTGCGTGCTGTGCCCTTCCTGCACCAGCTCCGGGTCGAACGGAATCTCGTGCTCAGCCAGCGCCTGCCGGTAGCCCTCCAGGCGGTCATAGCAGTAGACCCATTGGCGGGCGCCGGTGATGAAGCCAATGCGCCGGTGGCCGCGGCTGATAAGGTGCTGCACCGCCACCAAGGCCGCCGAGACGTTGTCGTTGTTGACGAAGTGGACGGTCGGGTGGGCCAGGTTTCCCTTGCGGTCGGCTGGTCGGCCGATCAGGACGAAGCTACGCTTTTCGGCGATCAGGGCGTCCATCAGCTCATCGCCCAGGCGGGAGCTGGTGAGAATGACGCCGTCCACATGGCGGCTGCGGAGCATTTGCAGGCACGCCATGCGTTGCTTGGCTTCCCCCTGCGTGGTGGAGAGCAGCAGGTTGTACCCTTCCGTCTCCAGGACGGAGCCGATGCCGCGGATCACTTCGGGAAAGAACGGGTTGGCGAAGGTCTGGTCGGTTGGGCGGGAGGTAATGAGGCCAATGGTGCGGCTGCTTCCCGTGACGAGGCTGCGAGCGCCGGCGTGCGGGTGGTAATTCAGCTCCCGCAAGGCCTGGCGAACCTTCTCATGCGTGGGCTGGCTGATGGCCGAGTTCCCGGCCAGCACCCGTGACACGGTGGAGGCAGATACGCCCGCTGCTTTGGCTACATCTTTGATTGTGACGTCCATGGGCGTGTGATCTCCACCTTAAGGATGAGCCTCTGGTCATGCAAACGTATGGCAGAGATTCGTAGGTTGGTCAGCGAATTCCTTCCACCCACCATCCATTGACCAGAAAATATTTCTAGGCATCAAACAACGCCCGAGGAGTGAGTGAATCGTCGAAACTATTCGGAGGATCCACCGTCATACTTGTAACATGGTCAAAACGAGGTGCTCCCCCGATGAAATCCCGCCTGGCGGCATTCGTCATCACGGCGGCCTTAGCCACCGCAGCGTGTACGAAGTCCAAGCCCACGGAGGTACCCGCACAGCCCCCGGCGGTGCCGTCCACCGAGCAGTCAAAAGTGGACCCGAAAGCGCAGGCTAATGGTTTCCTGTCACGGGGCGACTACGAGAAAGCGATTGCAGCATGGAAAGCGATCGTGGAGAAGGAGCCTACGGCGGACAACTACAACGAGCTGAGCTACGTGTACCTGATGGCTAAGCGTTGGCAGGAGGCGCTGGCGGCCGGCCAGGCGGCGCTCAAGATCGAGCCAAACCATAAATACGCGACCTTCAACACAGGCGTGGCCGCCCTGGAATCAGGTGACCTGTGCCGGGCGAACCAGCGACTCACCTCCTCGGTTTGGCAACAGCCCGATCGCTATGAGCCGCACATGGAGCTCGCTCGGGTTCATGAACGGCTGGGGGATTACCCGAAGGCTCGCGAAGAGGCTCAAAAGGCCGTTGAGCTTTCGAAGAAGGCCCCAGACGCTGAGGCCGTTCTTGCTTCCGTGGAAGCCATGAGGACGGCTCCAGCACCCGCCGATGTGACCTCCGTGGGGACGATCAAGTATCAGGACAGTTCGGTCACCGTGTACCTCTATCCGGAACAACCGCTGGAGTTCTGTGGGCAGCCGACCACGCCGTACACCCTTTACTCGGTCCATAAGCAGGGGAAGACGCTGCGCCTGCCCCTCGGGCCGATCGCGAAGGATGTGAGGTTCGGCCGGGTACCGCTCCCCGGCGGGGCGAACGGTTTCTTCCTGCGGGTCGGGGAGATCGGGGCCTATGTGGCTCACTCCAGCGCCTATAGCTTCTTCGTCGACAACGGGCAGGAGCTGTTTCAAGTAGTCTTTCACGCCGGCGACAAAGGACGCGGTTACTCACTCTCAGCCGTCGGGTCTGTTATGCGTTCTGGAGGAGAACCTGACATCGAGGGCGGTCTGATCAAGGCGCACCACATGAATGACGCGAGCGGCTATTACGACGTCTACGCAACCTGGCAGCTGTCCCCAGGCCTACAGACAGCAACCCTGCTGGAAGTCAAGACGGTAGATCCGCTAGAGCCTTTCGAGCCCAAAGATGGCACCGCCGTCTCAATCGATGAGGAGAAGCTTGTGATCAAAATCGATGGCAAGGACGTTGAGTTCCCCACGGTCGGGTACGAGGTCCAAGTGTCGGGGGGCATTGCAAGCCTGCGCGAACTAAAACCTGGCGCCAAGGTCCGCCTGGCATTTCGTAACGGCAAGCTCCTGCGGGTACAATTCAGCAGGTAGTGCTCCGGGCAATCAACATGCCAGCCTGGGAAAAGGTGTTGTGAGTCGCCAGGGCGAGCTGTGCCTCTTCCGACGTGCAGCCCACCAGGAGCTTCACCTCCGCATCCCGCTTCCCCACATCCACCGTAACGATGCAACCAGTCACCCGCCGGTCTGGGAGCGAGCCTCGCCACACATCGATCCCGCCGCCGTCCATCGCCGTGGTGCCCTCCAGGTAGCCGTAGTCCATGGGATAGATGATGTGGTGCCACTTTGGGTGACTGCTGCCCTTCGGCCGGTCGATGAAGATCTCGCTGGATGCCACCAGTTCGTCGGCCTTGGCCCAAAAGTTATCTTCCATACTGCACCTACCACCCGCCGAACACGGAACGCCCACCTACAACGGTCGCCACGGGACGCACAGAAGCAAAGGTCTCCTCATCGCCCGTGGAGATGTCTTGGCTGAGCACCACGAAATCAGCCAGCTTCCCCGGCGTGATCGACCCCTTGAGCGCCTCCTCGCCCGAGGCATAGGCGGCGCCCAGGGTGAAGCCATGCAGGGCCTCGGCCACGGTCAGCCGCTCCTCGGGATACCAGGGCGCCGACTCCGGCTCATTCAGGCGCTTGCGCCACACGGCCGCATGGATGCCTGCGAGGGGATCCAGGGGCTCCACCGGCACATCGGAGCCCAGGGCCATGCGGGCGCCCGACCTGAGCAGGCTCTTGAAGGCGTAGGCCAGCCGGGCGCGGGCGCCCCAGTGCTTGTCGGCGATATATCGGTCGCTCGGAGCATGCGAGGGCTGCACCGAGGCGATGATCCCCAACTCGGCGAAGCGGGGCAGGTCCTCGGCCTTCAACAGCTGGGCATGTTCGAGCCGGTGGCGCAGGCCGCGCCGCTGGGATTCTGCAGCGTGGGCGGCAAAGGCGTTCAACACGCTGCGGTTGGCGGCGTCCCCGATCGCGTGGATCGCGACGGCCATGTCATGCTGCACCGCCTTCCCGACGAATGCCTCCATCTCTTCCTGGGAGTGCGTGGGCACGCCGAAGTAGCCCGGTCTCCCCTCATAGGCATCCAGCAGGTGGGCCGTCTGCGAACCCAGGCTGCCGTCCGAAAAGAGCTTGAGCCAGCCAATGCGCAGCCATTCGTTGCCGAAGCCGCTGGAGAGCCCGGCGCCCACGGCACTCTCAAAGGCAGACTCCGGAATCGCCTTGCTGAACCGGACCGTGAGTTCACCGTTGGCGTCCAGGCGCTGGAGCGCACAGAAGCAGGCCGAGTCGTAGGGCTCCATGTCATGCATGCCGGTGACGCCGACCTCGGCGGCCGCACGCATACCGAGCCGATAGGCGGCCAATCGTTCCTCCTGGGAGCGCTGCGGCATGACGTCCCGAATCAGCTGCGCCGCGTTCTCCTGAAAGATGCCTGTCGGCTGGCCGTTCCCATCGCGCACGATGTGGCCGCCGGCCGGGCTTTCCGTGACGGAGGTCACCCCGGCCAACCGCATGGCCAGGCTGTTCACCCATGTGCTGTGCCCATCCCTGGCGCTCAACGCCACGGGATGATCGGGCGCCACCGCATCCAGGTCTGCGTAGGTGGGCCACCGCCCCCACGTGTTGGCGTCAAAGCCGTAGCCCCGGATCCAGTCACCCGTGGGCGTGGTACGGACCCGCTCGGCAACCTTGCCCAGCACCTCTTCCCGGGTCCCCACCCGAGTCAGGTCGATGTCAACCAGGTTGAAAGCGAACCAGGCGAAGTGAACATGGGCATCGATCAAACCCGGCACCACCGTCCGGCCACCGAGATTAACCGTACGGTCGCCGGCCCGCACTGCGGCGGCAAGGTCATCATCGCTGCCCACCGCGACGAAGCGTCCGTTCTCAACGAGGAAGGCGCTGGCCCGAGGGTTCGTAGGGTCCATCGTGATCACGTGGGCGTTGCGGTAAAGCGTGCGCATTCTCTGCCCCCCTACTATTTCGCCTGCTGCAGCACCTGGGCCGTCGCCGCCACCACCCGCGCCAACTCCTCCCGGCTAATCACCAGCGGCGGCAGGTAGCGGATCACGTTGGGGCCGGCTTGCAGGGTCAGGATGCCGTGGTCGTGCTCCAGGGCCTCAATGAACGGGGCGGAAGGGCGGTCCAGCTCAAGCCCTACCATGAGGCCCAGCCCCCGCACCGCGACCACCTGCGGGGCTTGAATGGCGCCCAGCGCCTCACGGAAATAAGCGCCCAGCTCCTCGGCCCGCTCCCACAGGCGCTCCTGCTTCATGAAGCGAATGGCTGCAGCACCAGCCGCCATGGCAAGCGGGTTGCCGCCAAAGGTAGAGCCGTGGCCGCCCTTGGGCATGGCGTCCGCTACCGCCTGCGTCATGGCGAGGGCGCCCACGGGCACGCCGCCGCCCATGCCCTTGGCCAGGGTCATGAGGTCGGGGGTTACGCCAAAGTGCTCCAGGGCGAAGAAGGCTCCAGTGCGGCAGAAGCCGGTTTGAATTTCGTCGAGCACCAGCAGGGCGCCGTGCTTGCGGCTCAGCTCGCGGGCTGCGCGAAGAAACTCGGGGCTGCCCGGGTGCACCCCGCCCTCACCCTGCACCGGCTCCAGAATGATTGCCGCCGTCTGGCCGTCCACTGCCGCCTCAAGGGCTGCCACGTCGTTGAAATCGACAAATGCAGTCTCATGCAGAAGGGGAGAGAACGGCTCCCGGTACTTGGGCTCCCAGGTGAGGCTGAGCGCGCCCATGGTCCGGCCTGAGAAGCCCTTCCGCATGGCCACGAACTTGTGGCGCCCGGTGGCCGTGCGGGCGAACTTGATCGCCGCCTCCATGGCCTCGGTGCCGCTGTTGCAGAGCCAGACCCGCTCCAGCCCCTGCGGCAGCACGGAAGCCAGCTCCTCCAGGAACGCTGCCCGCTTGTCGTTCGGGAAGGTCTGGGCGCACACCATGAGCCGGGCTGCCTGCTCCTGCACCGCGCTCACCACCATGGGGTTGCTGTGGCCCACGTTCGCCACCCCGTAGCCGCCAACGCAGTCGATATAGGCACGGCCCTCCACATCCCACACCCGGGCGCCCTCCCCACGGGTCAGGACCAGGTTGTGCTTGTCGTACACCCGTGAGTCGTAGCGGCGCTCGGTCTCCAGGAGCGTAACAGTGCTCTTCATATGGACTACTCCCTTTCGCTTTGTTCGCTCTGCGGCACTGCGGGCACAAAACCGGAGCTCTTCAGCGTAGCCAGGCTCACCACGGTCTCCGTCCCCGTGACCACCGGGAGCGCCCTGAGCGACTTTAGCAGTTGACCGAGCTCATCGAGCGAGCGGGCCTGGACCTTGAGCAGGTACATGGCGTTTCCGGTCACGTCGTATGCCTCGGTGATGAACGGAGAGTTCATGATAAACTCGATGGTCTCCTGATACTCCTCCGGACGTGCCGCCGTTTGCACGAAGACAAACGCTGTCACCCCGTAGCCCAACTTCTGCGGATCCAGCACCGTTGTATAGCCCTGGATCACCCCGCTTTGCTCCAGGTGCTGGACCCGGTTGTACACGCTGGAGCTGCTCAGGCCGACCTCCTTGCCCAACTCCGTATGGGAGATGCGGCCATTCTCGACCAGGCGACGCAGAATCTGCACCCCGATCCGGTCCATCGATAAATTCATGATGTATCCCCTGTTCTCAAGAAGAACTTCTTTGTCAATAGCATAATCCGCCAACAAATTCTCTGTCAACACCCATGGAACAGGCCGGGCGCCCTCGCAGGACGCCCGGCCCGTACTGTATTCCCTTACTCCCACTCCTGCAGCGCGGAGACGTTGATCTCCTCGCCTTCCTTGATCGAGGAGAGCACCGTCACCACGGCCCTCGCGGTATCCAGCGAGGTGAGGCAGGGTACCCCATGCTCCACGGCGGTGCGGCGAATCACGAAACCGTCACGGTCAACCTGACGGCCGCGGGTGGTGGTGTTAATGACCAGGTTGATCTCGCCCTGGCGAATCAGGTCGGGAATGTTAGGCGAGCCCTCTGTCACCTTCCGGACGGTCTCCACCGGGACTGCGCAGGCCTCCAAGGCCCGGGCGGTGCCGCCGGTGGCCATGAGACGGTAGCCCATCTCCTGGAACTCCTTGGCGATCGCCATCGCCTCGGCCTTGTCCTTGTCGGCCACGGTGAAGAGCACCGTGCCCTTGTATGGAACCTTCACGCCGGAGGAGAGCAGCGCCTTGTAGAGCGCACGGGGGAAATCGATGTCGGCGCCCAGCACCTCGCCGGTGGACTTCATTTCCGGCGAAAGACCGGTGTCCACCGAGGTCAGCTTCTGCCAGGAGAAGACCGGAGCCTTCACGCTCACCCGGCCCGAGGGCTCGGGCCACAGCCAGCCGGTGCCGCGCAGGCCCTGCTGACCGCGCAGCCGCAGATGCGGCACGCCTGCAGCCGGACCGAAGCCCAGGTCGGCCAGGCTGTGGCCGGCGATCACCTGGGTGGCAACCTTGGCCAGCGCCAGACCGGTCACCTTGGTCAGGAAGGGCACCGTCCGGGAGGAGCGCGGGTTCACCTCGATCACGTAGACCTCGCCGCCAAAGATGACGTACTGGATGTTGACCAGGCCCTTCACCTTCAGCGCCAGCGCCAGGCGGGTCGAGTAGTTCACGATCTGGTCCCGGAGCTTGCCGGAGAGGCTCACGGGCGGGTAGACGGCGATTGAGTCGCCGGAATGCACGCCGGCCCGCTCCACATGCTCCATGATGCCGGCGATGATCACCTGCTCACCATCGCACACGGCGTCGATTTCGAGCTCCTTGCCCAGGAAGTAGCGGTCCACCAGCACAGGCCGGTCCTCGGAGACGTCGATGGCGCTCTTCATGTACTCACGGAGCTCGCCCTCGTTGTAGACGATCTCCATGGCGCGGCCGCCCAGCACGAAGCTGGGGCGCACCAGCACGGGGTAGCCCACCCGGTTGGCGATCGCGACGGCCTCGTCGGCCGAGACGGCAGTGGCGCCGGGCGGCTTGGGAATGCCAAGCTCGATCAAAAGGTCGTCGAACTTCTTGCGATCCTCGGCCCGGTCCATCTCCTCGATGGGGGTGCCCAGCACCGGCACGCCGGCCTTGGCCAGCGGCACCGCCAGGTTGATGGCGGTCTGCCCGCCGAACTGGCAGACGACGCCGTCGATCTGCGGACCCTTGCCGACCGCGCCGTAGGGCCAGGTGCCGCCCTCCTGCTCGATCACGTTCAGCACGTCCTCCACCGTGAGCGGCTCAAAGTAGAGCCGGTCCGAGGTGTTGAAGTCGGTCGAGACGGTTTCGGGGTTGTTGTTGATGATGATCGACTGGACATCCTCATCCTTGAACTGCCAGGCGGCGTGCACCGCCGAGTAGTCGAACTCGATGCCCTGGCCGATGCGGATCGGGCCGGAGCCCAGCACGATCGCCTTGCGGCCCGGCGGGGAGACCGCCTCGTTCTCGCCGTCGTAGCAGCTGTAGTAGTAAGGCGTGCTCGCCTCGAACTCGGCTGCGCAGGTGTCGACCATCTTGTAAACCGGGCGGATTCCCATGGCCAGGCGCAGCTGGCGGACCGACATCATGGGCTGGCCGACGATCCGGCCGATGTAGCTGTCCGAGAAGCCAAGCTTCTTGGCCTGGCGCAGCAGTTCCGGGGTGAGCGGCTCGCTCGCCAGTGCCTGCTCCGTTTTCACGATCTTCTCCAGGCCGCGAATAAAGAAGCGGTCCACGGCGGAGAGCTGGTGGATCTGCTCCTCGGTCCAGCCACGCCGCAGCGCCTCGGCGATCACGAAGAGCCGCTCATCGTTAGCGACTTCGATCTTCGAGCGGATTTCAGCGTCGGGGAGCGCCTGCACCGCGGGGTGCAGCAGCCCGTCGCGCCCGGTCTCCAGCGACCGGATCGCCTTCAGCAGGGCGCCGGGGAAGGTCCGGTCGATCGCCATGACCTCGCCGGTGGCCTTCATTTGGGTGCCCAGGTTCCGGCTCGCCGTGACGAACTTGTCGAAGGGGAAGCGGGGGATCTTCAGCACGCAGTAGTCGAGCGTGGGCTCGAAGGCGGCGTAGGTGGTGCCCGTAACCGGGTTCCGAATCTCATCGAGCGTAAGCCCGATGGCGATCTTGGCGGCCACCTTGGCGATCGGGTAGCCCGTAGCCTTCGAGGCCAGCGCCGAGGAGCGGCTGACGCGCGGATTCACCTCAATGACGATGTACTCCCGGCTGAGCGGGTTGAGTGCGTACTGCACGTTGCAGCCGCCCTCGATGCCCAGGGCGTTGATGATTTTGATGGCCGAGGAGCGCAGCATTTGGTACTCGGCGTCGGAGAGCGTTTGCGAGGGGGCCACCACCACGGAGTCGCCGGTGTGGACGCCCACCGGATCGATGTTCTCCATGTTGCAGATGGTGATCGTGTTGCCGTTGCTGTCACGGACGACCTCGTACTCGATCTCCTTCCAGCCGGCGACCGAGCGCTCGATCAGGCACTGGGTCACGGGGGAGAGCTTCAGCCCCTTGGTGACGATCTCCCGCATGGAGGCGGCGTCCTTGGCGATGCCGCCGCCGGTGCCGCCCAGGGTGTAGGCAGGGCGGACGATCAGCGGATAGCCGATCTCCTCACCGAAGGCCAGGGCCTCCTCCACCGTGGTAACGATGGTGGAAGCAGGGATCGGCTCGCCAATCTCCAGCATGAGCGCCTTGAACTCCGCCCGGTCCTCGGCCTTCTTGATCGCGGTCAGCGGGGTACCCAGCAGCTTGACCCCGTACCTCTCCAGCACCCCGGCCTCGTGCAGCTGCATGGCCATGTTCAGGCCCACTTGGCCGCCCAGGGTGGGCAGCAAGCCCTCGGGCCGCTCCCTGGCGATGATGCGCTCCACGAACTCCAGGGAGATCGGCTCAATATAGACCTTGTCCGCCATCTGCGCGTCGGTCATGATCGTGGCGGGGTTCGAGTTGATCAGAATAACTTCGAGGCCATCTTCCTTCAGGGCCTGGCAGGCCTGGGTGCCGGCGTAGTCAAACTCCGCTGCCTGACCGATGACGATGGGGCCGGAGCCGATTACAAGAACACGCTTCATATCGGTGCGCTTGGCCATCTCTATATCCTCCTGATCGTGTAGCGCCTATCATGAGCCGCGACAAAAAGCCCGCCACGCCCAGTCAGGGGGTTGGCGAGCTATTTGCGTTTACGCCAGCTGCTTTACGGGGCGAGCCTTCTCCATGTTGGCCATGAACCGCTCAAACAGGTAGCGGTTCTCCTCGGGCCCCGGCGCCGCCTCGGGGTGATACTGAACGCTGAAGACGGGCTTGTGCAGGTGCATCATGCCCTCGACGGTGTTGTCGTTCAGGTTGCGGTGGGTGACGGCGACGTCGGTGGGAAGGGTGCTCTCGTCCACGGCAAAGCCGTGATTCTGGCTGGTGATATAGACCCGGCCGGTGATATAGTCCTTGACCGGGTGATTGGCGCCACGATGGCCGTACTTCAGCTTGTACGTGGCCGCGTCCATTGCAAGGCTTAGAATCTGGTGCCCCAGGCAGATGCCGAAGACCGGTAGCTTGCCATACTCCAGCAGCTCCTTGACGGTCTGGATCGACTCGGGCACATCGGTGGGATCGCCAGGGCCGTTGGTGAGCATGACGCCGTCGGGCCGCAGCTCGAGAATATCCTCCGCGGTGGTAAAGGAGGGCACGACCGTCAAGTCGCAGTCGGCCGCCTTGAGGCAGCGCAGAATGTTCTCCTTCGCCCCGTAATCCACGACCACGACCCGGTGGCCCCCGCCGAAGATGCGGTAGGGGTTGGGGGTGGTCACGTGGCGGACCTGCGTGTGGATGCTGAAGCCCTGGGCCTTGGCGGTCCAGGCGGCAATCACCTCGGGCGTGGGAATGAAGCTGTCTTCCGTGGTGGCGATGACGCCACGCATGGTGCCCGCCTTGCGCAGGTGCTTGGTGAGCGCCCGAGTGTCGATGCCTGCAAGACCAGGAACGCCATTTTCGGCCAGATACGCAGAAAGGCTCTTGACCGCCTGCCAGTGGCTGGGCTGATCGCAGAGCTCTTTCACAATAAATCCCCTGACCCACGGCCGGCGGGATTCAAAATCGCCGTCGTTAATGCCGTAATTGCCGATCAAGGGGTAGGTCATCGTGACGATCTGGCCGCAATAGGAAGGGTCCGTCAGGACCTCTTGATACCCGGTCATGCCAGTGTTGAAAACAACCTCACCAGGCTGTTCGGTGAGCGCACCAAAGCCTTCGCCGGCATAGACAGAGCCGTCTTCCAAAACCAGATAGCCTTTCATATGGCGGTACCCTCCTAAAGATCCGGGCGTCGCTGCACCCGTTTAATCCGCGGCTGGGAGACCTAGTTGTCCTTCCAGGATTATAGCGCTCGTGCCGCCGCGAATCAATACGAAATAGCAGCCTGAACTGGTCGCGTCCTCCTGCATAAGTATAAATGGATGCCGCATATTTATGCAATAGGTGGGAACGAAAAAGGGGCGGGAAATCACCCGCCCCGCACCTCGGCGCCCGGCTGCTCCGGCTTCCCGGACGGCATCACCCGGTTGCGCCCGGACCCCTTTGCCGCATACAGCCGCTGGTCGGCTACTTCCAGGAGCTCCTCCAGCGTCGCCCCGTCCTGCGGGAACGCTGCGATCCCAACGGAGACCGTGACCCTCACCTTCTCCTTCCCTGCGGAGAACCGGTGCGCTTCGATGCACTGGCGAATGCGCTCGGCTACCCCAACCGCATCGCCGAGGTTGGCGCCGGGGAGCACCGCCGAGAACTCCTCGCCGCCGAAGCGGGCGCACAGATCCCCTTCCCGCAGGTTGGCCCGGATGCGGGTCGCCACCTGCTTGAGGATGCGGTCCCCTGCTGCATGGCCCCAGGTGTCGTTGACCTTCTTAAAGTGGTCCACATCGATCATGTACAGGGAGACGGGCTGTTCCATGTACCTGGCCAGGTACATGGCTCGGTCGCCCCCCTCCATGAGGGCTCGCCGGTTCGGAAGCCCTGTGAGCGGGTCGACCTGTGCCTCCTGCTGGAGCCGCAGGGCCTCGCTCCGCAGGCGAATCGCCGCCTCCTTGAGGGCGTCGCGCTGCAGCTTGGCCGCCAGGGCCGCCTTCACCCGAATCTCCAGCTCCCGGGGGTCGATGGTCTTGGAGAGGAAGTCGTGGGCGCCCAGCTGAAAGCCGGCGGCCTTGGTGGGAATGTCGTCGGCGGAGCTCAGGAACAGGACCGGGGTGTCCCCTACCTCAGCGTCGACGCGCATGCGGGCGCATACGGCCAGGCCGTTCAGCCCGGGCATCAGAATGTCGAGCAGCACCAGGTCCGGGCGCAGCGAGCGTATTGCTTCCAGGGCCCGGTCCCCACTCTCGACCTCGTCCACCCGGTAACCAGCCTGCTTCAACTGCTGGCCGAAAAAGCGCCGCACATAGGCATCATCGTCCACGAGCAGAATCAAGGGCTGCTCCTTCATGCGGCGAATCCCCTTTCACAAGCGTAAAATAACTGTATGTTCGAGACAATTATACCTTAAACCTTGGCACCGTTTCCAGAGTCCATGTGTATCGAAATGGGGATAGAAAAACGGCCTGCTCCTTGCGGTGCAGGCCGTTCCGGGTATCGTTAGTTCATGCGCTCGGACAGAATCTGCACCGCGAGGTCCAGCTGCTTACGGACCTCGGCAGGAGCAGTGCCCCCCTGGGAGGTCCGGAGATTTACACAGGTCTCCGGGGCGATCGCCGTGTAAATATCAGCCTCGATCAGACCCGAGAAGGTCTGGTACTCCGCCAGGGTCAGGTCCGCCAGGAACTTGCCCTGCTGAATGCAGGTGAGCACGACCTTGCCCGTAACCTCATGGGCCTCCCGGAAGGGCATCCCCTTCTTGGCGAGGTAATCCGCCAGGTCGGTGGCGTTGGAGAAGTCCTGCCGCACCGCCCTGCTTAACCGCTCGGTGTTGAACTTGAGCGTGGCGAGCATGCCGGCGGTCACCTTCAGGCAGGCCTTGATCGTATCGACCGAATCAAACAGCCGCTCCTTATCCTCCTGAAGGTCACTGTGGTAGGTGAGCGGCACGCCCTTCAGCACCGTCAGCAGCGCCATCAGGTTGCCGTAGATGCGGCCGGTCTTGCCGCGCACGATCTCGGCCACGTCGGGGTTCTTCTTCTGCGGCATGATGGAGGAGCCGGTGGAATAGCTGTCGTCCATCTCCACGAAGCCGAACTCGGTGGTCGACCAGTTGACCAGCTCCTCGCACATGCGGGAGAGGTGCATCTGGCAGACGGCCATGGCCGAGAGGAACTCCAGCAGGAAGTCCCGGTCGCTTACGGCGTCCATGCTGTTCGGGTAGACCGCCGCGAAGCCGAGCTCCCGGGCAGTGAACTCCCGGTCGATCGGGAAGGTGGTGCCCGCCATGGCGCCGGCGCCCAGCGGGGAGATATCCGCCCGCTTGAGGCAGTCGGCGAGGCGGCCCTGGTCGCGCTCCAGCATCCAGAAGTAGGCCATCAGGTGGTGGGAGAGCAGAATCGGCTGAGCCCGCTGCAGGTGGGTGTAGCCGGGCATGATCACGTCGATGTGCTCCTCCGCCCGGTCGACGAGGGCGCCCTGCAGGTCGCTGATCAGGGCCTGCACCGCCTGAATCTCATCCTTGACCCAAAGGTGAACGTCGGTCACCACCTGGTCGTTGCGGCTACGGGCCGTATGCAGGCGCCCGCCCGCCGGCCCGATCTTCTCGGTCAGCCGCTTCTCGATGTTCAGGTGGATATCTTCGTACTCCTGGCGGAATGGGAACTGCCCGGCCTCGATCTCCGCCAGGATCTCGAGCAGGCCGGCTTCAATGGCAGCGGCGTCCTCGGGCGAAATGATCCCTTGCTTGCCCAGCATGCGGGCGTGGGCAACGGAGCCCCGAATATCCTGCCGGTAGAGACGGCGGTCAAAGGCGAGCGAGGAGGTAAACCCCTCCACGGTCTTGTCAGCGGCCTTGGAAAACCGGCCACCCCAGAGCTTGCTCACGGGCGATCAACACCTCACTTGAATCACTCCGCATAAGTATACTATTTGATGTATACTCATGCAATCCTCAGCCGGCGGTAGGCCGAGCCGATGATCAGTAGCCCCAGAAGCCCGACACACAGCCCTGCGGCGACCCGGAAGCCCGTGACCACCCCGAAGTAGGTCGCCACGACGCCCCCGGACAGAATGCCCACGATGCAGCAGAAGTCCTCGATGCCCCGCATAAAGGCGGTAATCCGGCCGACGGAGCCGTCCGGCGCCTCCTCCTGAACGCGGGTGGTGAAGAGGGTCGTGGCCCAGGTGTACACGGTGCCGTCGAGCAGGTTGAGGCCCACCATCAGCGGCACGGAGTGGACCAGGGTGTAGGTCACCCAGACCAGGGAACCACTCACGTATCCGCCCATGAGCAGCCGCTGGCTGCGCAGGTGCTGACCCCAGCGCTCCAGGACGAACCCGACCAGCAGGCTGGCGCCGAAGTAAGCCGAAATCGCCCAGCCCACCGCTTCGGTGCCCTTGCCAAGCACCTCCACTACATAGGGGAAATAGGTGCCGTTGACGGCCCACATGCCAAACATGAAGATGCCATGGGCGGCCAGCAGCTTCATCAGGTCAGGGCGCCCCTTCAGGAAGAGCCAGGTGCTTTCCTTCGGCGCAGCCGCGCCATTCTTGCGGGCTGCGGCCTTGTCGCCCGATACCTCACGGACCAGCAGCATGGCCGTGGCGGGCGCCAAGAAGCTGAGGGCGTTGATGATAAACGACCAGTGGCTGCCCCACTGCAGCACGGCCCACCCGGCGATTGCCGGGCCGAACAGTTCAGCAACGCCGGTGACGGTGCTCTGCCGGGCGTTTACCTTCAGGAGGTGCTCCCGGCCGACCAGTTTGGGCAGCAGGGCTGCCCGGGAGGGCCCCATGAAGACGCCAATGGTAGCGCCGACAAAGTTGAGAGCAAACATGACCAGGAAGTTATCGGTCAGCAGATAGCTCAGGGCGAGCAGCGCCCGGAGCACGTGGGTGACCCCAAAGACTACCCTGGGATTGAAGCGGTCAGCCGCCGCTCCCCCCCACCGGGCGAAGAGCACATAGGGCAGAAACGGAATGGCGGACTGGACCGCTGTGGCAAGCGGGGAGCGAGTCATGGCGTAGGTGACGGTGGCGACCGCCAGGAACTGAAAGTGGTCACCAAACCGGGAGATGCCCGTAGCAACGGTCAGAGCCCAGATGTTACGGCTAAGGCGACGGTCCATAACGTGAGTCCTCCTAAAAGGCATAATAAAAGACCGTGGCAGAGCGCATACGCCTCTGCCACGGTCGGGGTTGTTCCCGTGGGTGCCAGCTGGCAGCTGGCTAATGGGTGTCCGCTAGGCCCAAAAGGGCATACTTTCCCCCTCCCCACGCGCCTTTTTCATGGGACACTGGTACAAACGCCAGAGAGGCATTGCGGACACACCTCCAATCCCGGCTATTGTAGCAAACGTTTCTTAAAGTGTAAACAGATTGGGATCCGAACCGCCCAACTCCCGGTCGGAGCCGGTTCGGAGCGGCAGGTCGCCACCGGCGCCCAACCCGTCGAGCACCAGGAACATGACACCGGTAAACAGTGACAGCCAGACGTACTGCTTGGCCAGACCCAGGGCCTTTACCGCCAGGGTAAGCCCAAGCAGCGGCCCCGAGAAGCGGAAGAGACCCGATAGCAGAGCCCGTCCCAGCGGTGTGGAGTCATGGCCGGCCCGCCACCAGGCAACCGCCACGATCACCAGCGGCGCCAGCCCACCCATAAGCCACACCGGATCGAAGCGAGAAAGCCCCGCCTGCAGCACGTGTGGGATGACCGCAAAGACCGTGACCATGGAGATTCGCATCCAGGAGAAGACCGCGGCGCTGGCCCCGGCTACCCCCAGCAACACGGTCGACAGGTGAGGCTCCATGGCCATCACCACCCACAGAAGACCCCAGGTTAGCAGGGCAGCCGCCAGCCCCCCGATCAAATAACCCACGCGAAGGCGGTCCTCCAGGAAGATCACGGGGCCAGCGAGCGCCGCAAAGGCACACACAGCGCTGAGCGAGAGGCGATAGTATGTACGCGTCACGGCAGTTCCCCCCTCGTACTAACGGGTATTCTCCTCGTGTAAGGTCATTCCTGCCACTTCAGCAAGAAGGCCGCCCCCTGGGAGGGCGGCCTAGCGGCTGGAACCACTACAAACGGAAACGCCCGACCTGGCCGCGCAGCTCAGCGGAAGCGCTCAGCTGCTGGACGACCGCCGAAACACTTTCCGTGGCATCTGCGTTGCTTTGGGACGTGGCGGCAATCTGCCCCACCGCGTGGTCCACCGTGGCGGCACCCGCACCCATCTCCACCATGTAGAACGAGTTGGCTTCAATGGTGCTCGCGATCGTTGCAAAGGCGTCCACCACGCTCTGGGCCTGTTGCGTGGTCCCGGCTGCCAGCGATGCGATCTCTCCTACCGACTTCGCTGCATGGTCGACCGTTGAAAGGATTTGCTGCAGGGTTACGCCGGCTTCGGCGGCGGAACGGGATGCGAGCTTGTCGGTGATGGCGCTGATCTCATGCGAGAGCTTGCCGAGGTCACGGATGCGGGCTGCTCCCTGCTCCACCACCTGGTGGTTCGAATCCATGGATACGACTGTCCGTTCGACCACAGCGCCGCCGGAACGGGCGATCTCCGCCGCTTTGACGGCGCCCTCTGCCACTTCCCGGGCGGAAGTCGTGGTCCGGTCAACAGCGGTGGACATCTCCTGGAACAGGCCGGCCACAGTCTGCACATCGGGCACGGGCCGCGGTGAAAAAGGCCGCCCGGCAAGGGGCGGCCTTGTGAACTACTTACTTGGCGGCGTTCTTCTGGACGGCGGAGAAGACCTTCGTCGGCAGGCCGAAGATGTCGATGAAGCCCTTGGCGGCCTTGTGGTCGAACTTGTCGGCCTTGTCGTAGGTGGCCAGGTCATAGCTGTACAGCGTAACCGGCGACTTGCGGCCGACGCACTGGGCGGTACCCTTGAACAGCTTGACCCGCACGGTGCCAGTCACCGTCTCCTGGCTCTTGTCGATGAAGGCGTCCAGCGCCTGCTTCAGGGGGTGGAACCACAGGCCGAAGTAGACCATTTCGGCGTACTTCTGCTCCAGGCCCAGCTTGAAGTGGTGCAGCTCGCGGGGCAGGGTGACGGTCTCCAGCTCCTTGTGAGCCAGGGTGAGGACCGTAGCGGCCGGCATTTCGTATACCTCGCGGGACTTGATGCCCACCAGGCGGTTCTCCACGTGGTCGATCCGGCCCACGCCGTGAGCGGCGGCGATGTTATGGACGGTCTCGATCAGCTTGACAAGGCCCATCGACTCGCCATTGACCGAAACGGGCACGCCCTTCTCAAAGCCGATCTCCACATACTCGGGCTCGTTCGGGGCGTCCTTGGGGTTGACGGTCCACTCGAAGGCCGCCTCGGGCGCCTCGGCCCAGGGGTCCTCCAGCACGCCAGCCTCGCATGAGCGGCCCCAGAGGTTGACGTCCAGCGAGAAGGGGTTCTCCTTGCCCACGGGCACGGGAATGCCGTGCTTGGAGGCGTAGTCGATCTCCTCTTCCCGGCTCCAGCCCCAGTCACGCACGGGGGCGATCACTTTCAGGTTCGGGTTGAGCGCCGCCACGGAGACCTCGAAGCGGACCTGGTCGTTGCCCTTGCCGGTGCAGCCGTGGGCGACGAAGTCGGCGCCCTCCTTCTCGGCCACCTCCACCAGCAGCTTGGAGATCAGCGGGCGGGAGAGCGAGGCGGAGAGGTAGTACTTGCTCTCGTAGATGGCGTTGGCCTTCAGGGTCGGCAGGATGAAGTTATAGGCGAAGTCGTCCTTCGCATCGTAGATATAGCTAGCCGAGGCGCCAATGCTGAGCGCCTTCTGCTTGATGAAGTCCAGGTCCTTATCGTTGGCGCCCACGTCGGCGGACATGGCGACGACGTCGCAGTCGTAGTTCTCCTTGATCCAGTGAATCGCTACCGAGGTGTCCAGGCCACCAGAGTAGGCCAACACGCACTTCTTCTTCGCCATGCTCTTCAGGGCGCCTCCTTAATCTTACAGGGGTACCTGCGGACGGTCTTGCATGATTATAACGCTACATGTATAACTATGCAATAGGCGATCCAGCCTGTTCCGTGCCGCCTACCAGATTGAGCGGAGCGAGGAGCGCCTTCAGGCGGTCGACCTGATCCTCCCGCACCGCTGCGACTCGCACCACCGACCTCGCCCGCACAAGTTCGGAGGGCGCCGGCACATCAAAGGTCAGGCCGAAGTGGCAACCTGGGCCCAGAACGGTGGGCGCCTGACCGTCCCCGACCACCTCCACCTCGCCCTCGGTCACCAGGTAGAGGTAGCGGTCGACCTGCCCTTGCGCCACGATCACCTCGCCGGGCTGGTAGACCTGGTGGCTGATCTCGTAGTCGTCGGCGTCGGCGACGCTCATTTCCACAATGTCGCGGCCCACCAGCGGCCAAATCAGCCAGTCGGCCAGGAGCCGCAGCCTGCGGTCCCAGGTCGGGATCACGGTGAAGAGCATCATCCGCCAGATGAGCCAGCAGATGAGCCCCTTGAACTCGATGCCAAAGCTCTCGGCCACCGCCGTTCGGCGCCCGATGGAGACCGCCTGGCCAAGGCCGGTGAAGCTGAACGGCTTCAACTGCTCGCCGCGGATCGCCCGCAGCATGTTCTTGGCAGCGTGGGCGCCCTGCTGGAGCGCAAAGATGCCCACGGGCGGGCAGGTTCCGCCCTTCGGGTGGGGCACGGCGGCGCAGTCGCCCGCGGCCCAAATGTTCGGCGCCCCCTGGACCTGCATGGTCCGGTCGGTGGCCGCCTTGCCGCGCTCATCCTTGGTGATCGGCAGCGTGGCCAGCAGGGGCGCCGGCTTCGTGCCCACCGCGCTGATGATCGTGCGGGTCGGGACCCGGGTGCCGTCGGAAAGCCCGACCTCGCCGGGGGTCGCCCAGGCGACCCGGGTACTGGTCATCAACTCGACGCCAAGCTTTCGCATGTGCCGGGTGGCGTACTCTACCAGCCGCGGGTGGCCGCTGCCATGCAGCTCCGGCAATATGCTCTGGCCGGGGTGGACTAACACCACCCGGCACTCCTCCCGGCGAATGGACCGGTACTCCCGCTGCGTCAACAGCCGCACATAATCGCCTAGCTCCCCGGCGAGTTCCGTGCCGGCATACCCGCCGCCTGCCACGAAGAAGGTGAGCAGCCGCCGGCGCTCCTCCGGGTCGGTCTCCACCTCGGCCAGCTCGAACATGGTGAGGATGTGGTTCCGCAGCCGGAAGCAATCGTCGTAGGTCTTCAGCTTGAAGGCATGCTCACCCAACCCGGGGTAGGCTTCCAGGTTATCCACGGAGCCCAGACACAGCAGAATGTGGTCATAGTGGAGTACGGTCTTGCGCCCGTCCAGGTGCCGGCTCACCGTAACGCACTGCTCAGCGGTGTCGATCGAGTCGATCTCGCCCACATGCACCTTGGCGGGGGCAAAGATCCGCCGCACCGGGCTAAGGATCTGGCTTGGCCCGATGCGCCCGGTCACCATCTCCGACACGAAGCCGTGGAACACGTGGTAGTTCTCCCGGCTGACCACGGTGACTTCAACTTCGCCCCGCTTGATGGCCGACCGCAGCGCCCGCGTCGCGCTGATGGCCACGTAGCCGCCGCCCAGGATCAGAATGCGTGCAGGCCGCTTCATGGTGTCTCCTCCCCGGCGGCGGCAGGCGGCTGATCCGGAATGCCCCAAACTTGCCGCAGCTGCGTCGGAATTTCAAAGGCGGCACGCTGGTAGCCGGTCAGGGCGATCGCCTGCCTGGTCATCAGCGACATGCCCAGCCGGTTAACCACGTTCCGCACCATGTCGGAGTTCCGCTGGAAGGCGTCCAGAATGCCGCCGATCTTCTGCTTGTGCTTGATGACGGCCGCCCAGCGGGACTTGGGGATCTCCATCCAGTCGGCGATCTGATCGCCAACCAGATGCCGGGTCAGCGCCGGGACGATCCCGTCGAAGAACTCTCCGGGGATCAGGTCGGCGTGCATCTCCAGGAGGGCTCGGGTCATCTCGACCCCTTCGGGCGACGGCCCGTGGTGCCGCCGGGCGATCGCCTCGGTCAGTAGCCGGGCATCCTCGAAATCCCGCGGCAGAATGTCGGGGCGAACCCCGAGCATCTCGCCGACCACGTTCCAGAAGTAGATGTAATCCTCCGCCTGCTGGTCGGTCACCTCAACCCCCAGCCTTCGAAGATCCCGAATGACGATGTAGGAGAAGGAGAGCAGGGTCCCCAGCAGGTCCTCCTGACAGATCGGCACGCCCAGATCGGCCTCGGGCCACCGTCCGGTCTGGCTCACCAGGTATCGAATCGCCGCATGCATCAGGCGCACCTTTTGGATCGCCTTGATCCCCTGTCCGTCCTCATAGAGCCCGCCGGGGGACATCACCAGGATCACGAACTGCGCCGTCTCCGCTACCCGGCGGTAAGCGTTCTGTCCCAGCCGGTAGCTGAAGGTGAGCACCTTCACACCCTTGCGGGCGGCATAGCACTCCACGAGCGCCGCTGTCGAGAGAATTAAGGAGATGGTGACCCCGTGTTCCACAAACAGATCCGAAGCCCGGTCCAGCCGTTCAGGGTCAACACCATCAGCGAGCCGTCCGTTGTCCCGCAGCCAGAACTCAATGTTGTCCGGCAGCTCCTCCGGAATTGGCTGGCTGTTCTGGATCAGGTGGCGTAGGATCAGGTTCACCTGGTCGATCTGACCGTCCTGGGCTAGCTCGGTCACGATGCGGTCCGGTGCCGCATCCCCCTCATATCGCAGCGCTTCTAGCATCTCGTCGGTCAGAATGGCGAGCCCCTCCCTCACAGAGTCGGCACACTTTATGTACAAACTAGTATATTTATACCGCAACACAAAAGAAAGTCCCATCCGGCCTGGCGGCGCAGATGGGGACGTTACATGACCGATCAGAAACCGATCTCGCTGAGGAAACTCTTCAGCGTGTTCGCTGAGGCCACCAACCTGTCAAGTTCGTCGGCATTGAGCTCCAGCGGTATCACCTCTTCGACGCCCCGGCGCCCCACGATCGTGGGCACTCCCAGGCAGACGCCGCTGATCCCGTGGTAGTCCTGCATGTACGAGGAGACCGGCAGAATCGAGCGCTGATTGCGCAGAATCGCTTCGCAGATGCGGGCCAGCGCCAGGGCGATCGCAAAGTAGGTCGCCCCCTTGGCCTTGATGATCTTGTAAGCCGCGGTACGGGTCTCTTCATAGATCTCCTGCTTGTCCTCGTCAGACAGGTGCCAGCGGCTGCTCGCGGGCGTCTGGTCCGGCGAGATCCCCGCCACGTTCAGGCCGCTCCAGACCGGCACCTCCGTGTCGCCGTGCTCCCCGACGATCACCCCGTGCACGCTGCGGGGGTCCACGCCGAGCTTGTCGGCGATCAGGTAGCGGAAGCGGGAGCTGTCGAGCAGCGTCCCCGACCCAATCACCCGGTGAGACGGCCAGCCGGAGAGCTTCAGGGCCACCTGCGTGAGAATGTCCACCGGATTGGTGGCGATCAGGAGGATGCCGTCAGTGTTGTAAGTGAGAATCTGCTTGATGATCGAGTCGAAGATCGCCACGTTCCGGTTCATCAGGTCGATGCGGGTCTCGCCGGGGCGTTGCGCCGCCCCTGCGGTGATCACGATAATGTCGGCGCCGGCACAGTCCGAGTACTCACCGGCGGTGATCTTGATCGGGTTCGCCAGCATGAGGCCATGGTTGAGGTCAAGTACATCGCCCATGGCCTTGTCACGATTGGCATCGATGATGACCAACTCGTTGGCCAGCCCCCGGAGCAAAACTGTATAGGCGAACGTGGAACCCACAGCGCCACTGCCGACGAGCACGATCTTGGAGCCCTTCATGAAGCCACTCTCCCATATTTTCTGCATACTTGACTGACCGCTGCATACCGTGCATGACCCTTGTGACCCGGGGGACTATGTACCCAAGCATGATTTTGGGGTGAAGGCGACCATCTCATACATTCAAGCGAAGGTCCAGGCGGCGTATCTGGATAGCAGGCGCACCATCGCGGCCACGCTGAGCCGCGCCCTGGTGCTGATGGGCACCGAGACCGAGGACTTTACCGTCACTCCGCCTTTGCAGATCGCGGCGGTCCGGGACAACCGGCGCCGCAACCTCCCTCGGAATGGTTACGAACCGATCAACGGCGGCACGCAGGTGCGATTCGTGCTGGCGCCCGGCCAGTTGGGCTTCCCAGCCACTGCTGCCGATGGGACCGCGGCGGTGTACGTTTCCGGTCCCTTCAACGGCTGGAGCAACACGCAGCACGGCAACTTCCAGGGCGCCGCCCCCTGGCGGATGAAGTGGCACCCAGCAGCAACCCGGTACGAACTGGTGGCCGCCGCGGGCACCGGACCCGGCCAGGTCCCCCCCTCCGGCGCCGAGTTCAAGTTTACCTGGGACCGGGGCGGCAGCCAGGAGTGGTACCCCGCCTCGAACGTGCCCATTGTGATCACCGAGGGGGAAGGGACCCGCGAGGTAATCATCACCCTGGCGGAAGATGCCGATGTGACCCGGGACTACTTTCTCGGGCACGAGCTCTTCCAAGGGGCGTGGGTCCGCAAGCGTGGCGTGCTGGGCGATCCCGCGTTTGTCTATGATGGCGATGACCTGGGCCACACCTATAAGGCCTCGGGCACCGGGTTCCGGCTCTGGGCGCCCGCCGCTTCCGGGGTCGACGTGCTGTTGTACGAGGCGCCTGAGGGAGGCCTCCCCCAGATTTACCCCCTCACAGCCGACCGGGGCGGCACCTGGGTAGTTGAAGTCCCCGGCGATCTGAAAGGCAAGTACTACACCTTCCGGCTCACCAACGACTCGTGCAGCCTGGAGATCATGGACCCCTACGCCATTGGTGCCGGGGTGAACGGAAACCGCGCGCTGGTGGTCGACCTGAGCGAAACCAACCCTCCCGGCTGGGAGAGCACCGTCCGGCCCCCCTTTCAGTCCCCGACCGATGCCATCATCTATGAGATCCACATGCGGGACCTGTCCATGCACAGCAACTCCGGCATCAAGCACAAGGGCAAGTTCCTGGGGTTTACGGAGCTTGGCACGGTCGGCCCGGACGGGGTGAAGACCGGGCTGGAGCATCTCAAAGAGCTGGGGGTTACCCATGTCCAGCTGATGCCGTCGTTCGACTTCGCCTCCGTGGACGAACGGCGCCCGGGTCAGTACAACTGGGGCTACGATCCCAAGAACTTCAACCTCCCGGAGGGCTCGTACGCCACCGACCCGGACGGGACAGCCCGCATCAAAGAGTTCAAGCGAATGGTCCAGGCCCTGCACCAGAACGGAATCCGAGTGGTTATGGACGTGGTCTACAACCATACCTACGTGGGCGCCAGCCCGTTTGAGTCAATCGCCCCCCACTGCTACTACCGCTTCCATCCTGACGGGAGGCCTTCGAACGGCTCGGGCACGGGCAACGAAACGGCCTCCGAGCAACCTATGGTGCGCAAGTTCATCGTGGACTCCGTACGGTTCTGGGCCCGGGAGTACAAAGTGGACGGCTTCCGTTTCGACCTGATGGCCCTGCACGATGTGGAGACCATGAAGCAGGTGCGAGCTGCCCTAAACGAGATCGACCCGTCGATCCTGATCTGCGGCGAACCATGGACGGGCGGAGCCAGCCCGCTTGAGCACAGCCTGCGGCTCCAAAAGGGGAACCAGAAGGGGCTGGGCATTGGCGTCTTCAACGACAACTTCCGAAACGCCATCAAGGGTGACAACGATGGGACGCACAAGGGGTTTGCCACCGGCGCCGGCATGCTCACCACCAGCATTCAGCGGGGGGTGGCTGGCAGCATCCAGTACGACCGGTGGCTCTCGGACTTCGCCCTCCACCCGTCTGAATCGATCAACTACGTTTCGGCGCATGACAACTTGACGCTGTGGGACAAGATCGCCCGCAGCAACCCACACGACACGGAGGCGGATCGGATCCGCATGGACCTGCTGGCACAGGCGATTGTCTTTACCAGCCAGGGTGTGGTCTTCCTGCACGGCGGCGAGGAAATGCTGCGCACCAAGGGCGGCCACCACAACTCCTACAGGGCGCCGGACGTCGTGAACCAGCTCGACTGGAGCCGCAAGGCCAGGTACGAAGCCGCCTTCCGGTACTATCAAGGGCTCGCTCAGCTCCGTCGGGCCCACCCCGCTTTCCGGATGAGTACCGCCGAGCAGGTGAAGCGCCACCTGACCTTTCTGGAAGGGCTGGCTCCAAACACGGTGGCCTTCCTCCTGGACGATCATGCAGGAGGTGACCCGTGGCGCAGGATCATGGTGGTCTACAACCCAAACCGTGAGGCCGTGGAGATTCCCGTGCCCGTGGGCGCCTGGTCCGTTGCTGCCAAGGACCTGCACGTGGGCGGCATCACTGAGGTGGTCTCCCGCAGGGTTACGGTGCCCCGGATCTCGATGGTGGTCCTCTTCCAGACCGAATAGCAGAGCCGCCGTGCCTTCTCGCCACGGCGGCTCTTTCTTCGTCAGTAACATTCTTGTTAAATTGTTTTAATTGTAGGACAAACACGAAGGAGAGACGGTACCGTAAAAGGAATCTGTGAAGACGAATCCTCTTTCGGGGGGTTACATGCTTTTGAGCAGTCATTTGCCCAGGCGGTATGCCGCTATGTATGTGGTCGTAGTCCTGGTCGTGCTCGGTTCCTACCTGGCTGCCCGCATGACGGGCGATGTGGTTGAAGCAGAGCAGGTCTCCCAGTTTCAGCGCGAGGAAACGGACGCCGCGCTCCGAATGGAAGCCGCCCTCCAGGCTGTGGAGAGAGCGGTCACCGCGACCGCTCAGGGCGGCTGGCCCGGACGGCTCCAGTGGCGTGAACTGGCGGGACGGACCCGTGCCAGTTACGGACCGCCGGGCCTGGTCGGCATGGTGTTTGTCCGCCGGGTTACCGCTGCCGAACGCACACGCTACGAGACCAGTGTCAAGGGTGACCAGGATGTCCACCCCAAGGGACACCCGAACTTCCTGATCTTCCCGGTCGGTGTCAGGCCCGAATACTTTGTCGTGCACGACTACGAGCCGTGGACAGGTAACCTGACAGCCGTTGGCTATGACCTTGGCTCGGACCCCGGGGCATACAGCCAGCTGGAAAGAGCGGCGGAGACCGGCGAGGCCGGCGCCTTTGACAGGTTTAGCGACAAGCGCCAGAAGGGGTTCTTCCTGGCGGTTCCCGTGTATGACGGCACGATCCCTCTCGACACCACAGCAGACCGGCGCCAGGCGCTGACCGGTTTCGCGGTGGGGGTTGTCGACAGCGCCTCGCTGGTCGAATCGGCGCTCAGCGGTGTGCAGTCGCAACACCTGTCACTTGAGGTCGAGGAGGTCGGGCAGGAGTCGTCGTTTCTGGTGCTCGACCTCAACAAGGAGCACGATGCCCGCACCGGTGGCAGCGGCGCCCGGGAGATTCAGCTCTGGGGCAGGACCTGGCGTCTGCATGCCAGCATGCTTCCCGGAAGTCTGACGGCGGTGCGTCAGTCGGTGGAGCGCCGGGTCTTTTTTGGGGGCCTCAGCGCAGGTTCGCTGCTGTCACTCCTGCTCGGGTACTACATGCTCCGGCATGAGCGTGCGCTGAAGCGTGTGGCTCAAGTGACCCGAGAGCTGAGAGATACCCAGGAACGGTTTGCAGAGACCTTTGGCCCTTCCAATGTGGGCATGGCCTTGGCCAGTCCTGACGGGCGCTTTCTCCAGGTCAACGCGGCTTTCTGCTGCCTGCTTGGTTACACGGAGGCGGAGTTGCTTCAGGTCAACTTCGCCGACGTGACCCACCCTGATGACGCGGAGGGCCACCGGCTGCTCGCGGAGAGACTGCACCGGGGGGAGCTCCCATACTTCCGCATCGAACAGCGCTACGTTCGCAAAGATGGCGAGATCGTCCGTTGCCAGGTGACGGTCACCCACGCTCATGATTCCCACGGGGAAAGCTCTTACTTCATCGTCCAGGCAGAGGACCTCACTGCACAACGGCGCGCCGAGGCGGCCGCCCGAAAGCAAGAAGAGCTCTACCGCATCGTCGCCGAAAATACCAGTGACCTCGTCGCACTCCATGATGCACACGGGACGTGCGTCTACATCAGTCCGTCCTGCCGGGCGATCTTGGGGTTCACCGCTGAGGAGTACAATGAGGCAGATCTGTTTGCCCTTGTTCACGAACGTGACCGACCAGCCGTGATTCAGGCCGTAAATGAGGCTCGGACCGGCGGGACTCCGCGGTGTACCTACCAGGTCCAGCACAAGAGCGGTGAATACGTATGGCTGGAGACGGACTTCCGCGCCGTGTTCGATTCGGAGCGCCGGTTCAACCAACTCCAGACCTGCTCCCGGGACGTCACGGTGCGCAGGCAGGTAGAACAGCTCCGCGAAAGCTTCGTCGCCTCAGCTTCCCACGAACTCCGCAGCCCGCTGGCGGCCCTCTCGGCGGTGGTGGAGGCCATGCGTGACGGGCTGATTCCCGCGGAGAACTACCCCCGGTACCATGACCGTGCTCTGGCTGAGATTCACCGGCTCCGTCGTCTCACCGATGAGCTTCTTCTGCTCTCCCAGTTGAAGGCCGGGCTGGCAGAGATTCAGCGCGTGGAATTCGACGTGCGCTCTCTCCTGCAGGGTATGCATGAACGCTGGGTGCTCCGGTGTGCGGCTGCGGGAATCACCTTGCACTACGACTGCCCGGAACTTCGGGTGCGAGCCGATTGTGATCGTATCGAGCAGGTGCTGGTGGCCTTTCTCGATAACGCAGTACGATACACGCCCTCCGGCGGGGAGATTCGCCTCTTCGCAGAACCGCATGACAGGGGCGTCCGACTTGGTGTGCAGGATTCCGGGGCCGGAATCGCCCCGGAACACTTGCCGCTGATCTGGGAGCGGTTTTACAAGGTCGATCGGGCGCGGAGCCGTGCGGAGGGCGGGGGCAGCGGTCTCGGCCTGTCGATCGTGCGGGAGGTGGCGACACGCATGGGCGGGTCGGTGCACGTAGAGTCAGAGGTCGGCACCGGCTCGGTCTTTAGCATAACCCTTCCAGACGCTGTAGTCCCGCCAGCTGTGAGCGCCTAACTGCGCGCCGGTCTCCGTTCGGAGCGAGCTGGCCGGTGCAGCCACACGTGCAGGCCCCAAAGCGAGAGCCAGATCGGAAAGTAGGCCAGTATCGAGAACCCTACGTTCCACCACTGGTGGTAGACAATGCGCTGCAGAAAGAGGCCGGCGACCTCCGGTAACATCGCGAACGAGGTGAACTTCGCGATGCGCGCCCACGGAACACCGCCCGCGCGGGTCAGGCCGTGCGCAAACCGCATGGCAAGTACCGGTGCAGCGGTGAGGCTTATGAGCATGGCGATCTCCGGGTGCGTATTGAGGGGGCCGGTGTCACGGTACTCCCATAACGGATACCACAGGACGAAGCTGTCTTGGACGGTGGCAAGCAGGGAGGCAAAGGCCCCGTAGACGAGCAGTCCCGACAACCGGTGCCGGTCAACAACCAAGGGAATCAGCATCAGGGTAAGCAGGCCAAGGGGTAGATAGTAGATGGCAAAGCACCTCCGAGGTTACAGCGAGCACTAGTGTGTAATAGCACCCCCGGTCTTACTCTCTCTGAGGCGTTTCATTACGAGTTCTTTACAATTCCCTTAACTAGAAGGTCGGTTGAACCAAACGGGCGGGTCGCTCGCTCTAAGAAGTGTAGTGGGCAAAGGTGAGCGAAAGGAGGGACCTGCCCGTGATGACGACGGTCTTTCTGTACACCTTCTTCGTCGGCTTCGGCCTGACGGTGATCTCCGCCTTTCTGGGCGCCGTCGACGCCGGTCTGGACCATGGCCACGCCGGACACGTCGGCGGCATGGACCATGGCCACGGCGGAGCCGACCACGGGCATGGGCATGGGCACGGCGACGTAAGTACGGTCTCGCCGATCAACTTCCAGACGATTGTCGCCTTCCTCATGGGCTTTGGCGGCGTCGGGTACGTGGGCTTGCGGCTGGGCCTGCCGGGCTATCTCGCTGCCATTCCCCTGGCCTGCGCAGGCGGGCTGGGCACCGGGTGGCTCATCTACAAATGGCTCTGGTTCCTCGTGCGCGGCGAACGCCCTATGGGCCGGGCCGAGCGCGTGGGTGCAGTTGGGCGCCTCACCGTTCCCATTCGGGCGGGCGGCACGGGTGAGATTGTCTACACCCTGAACGGCTCCCGGATGGTGTGCGGCGCTCGCAGCGTGGACGGCATGGCCATTCCCAAGGGGATCGATGTCGTGATCATGCGCTACGAGAAGGGGATCGCCTACGTTCAGCCCTTGCGGGAATTCAGCGAGCAGGATCAGCGGTAAAGGAGGTTTCGTGAATCATGGAATCGTGGATGATTATTGCAGGTCTCACGGTCGTCGGGATTCTTCTGTTGTTGGGCGTGGTTGCCTCCATGTACCGCAAGGTCCCCCCGAACCAGGCACTGATTGTGTATGGTTTTGGCGGGCCCCGGGTCACCAAGGGCGGCGGCCTGGTTGTGTGGCCGCTGATCCAGTCGTCCCAGGAGCTGTCGCTGGAACTGATGTCCTTTGACGTCATCCCGCAGCAGGACTTCTATACGGTACAGGGTGTCGCTGTGACTGTGGAGGCCGTCTCGCAGATCAAGGTCAAGTCGGACATCGACTCGATCCTGACGGCGGCCGAGCAGTTCCTGTCCAAGACGCCGCAAGAGCGCCACGGCGTTCTGAAGCTGGTCATGGAAGGCCACCTGCGCGGCATCATCGGCCAGCTGACGGTCGAGCAGATCGTCAAGGAGCCGGAGATGGTCGCCGACCGCATGCGCTCCAACGTTGCCGACGATATGGCCAAGATGGGCCTGGAGGTCATCTCCTTCACCGTCAAGGAGATCAAGGATAAGAACCAGTATATCGAGGCCATGGGCCGCCCCGACACCGAGCGCATCAAGCGGCAGGCTGAGATTGCCGCCGCCGAGGCCATGCGCGACACCGAGATCAAGAAGGCTCAGGCTGTTCGGGAAGCGGCCGTTGCCAAGGCTCTGGCCGACCAGGAGACCGTTCTGGCGCAAACCGAGAGCCAGGCCAAGCAGGCTGAAGCCCAGCGTGATCTCTCGCTGAAGAGGGCAGCGTATGACGCCGAGACCAAGAAAGCCCAGGCTCAGGCCGACAAGGCCTACGACATCCAGACCAACGTCATGCAGCAGCAGGTCATCGCCGAGCAGGTCAAGGTGCAGCAGGTCGAGCGCATGGAGCAGGTCAAGGTGCAGGAAGCCGAAATCCTGCGGCGCGAGAAGGAACTGATCGCTACGGTCCTGAAGCAGGCCGAGGTCGAAAAGCAGCGTGTCGAGACCATCGCCGAGGCGCAGCGCCGCAAGGTCGAGATCGAGGCTCAGGGCCAGGCTGCTGCCGCCCGGGCCGCCGGTCAGGCCGAGGCCGAGATCAAGAAGCTGCAGGGCGCCGCCGAGGCCGAGGTCGTGCGTGCCAAGGGTACCGCCGAGGCCGAAATCCTTCTGGCCAAGGGCCGTGCCGAGGCCGAAGCGATGCAGGTCAAGGCCGAGGCTTACCAGCACTTCGGTCAGGCCGCCATCCTCGACAAGATGCTGCCCGCCCTGCCCGAGCTCATGCGGGCCGCTGCGGAGCCGCTCTCCAAGATCGACAAGGTCACGATCCTCTCCACCGGCAGCGACGGCGAGGTGGGCGTCAACCGCTACATGGGCGAGATCGCCAAGGTAGTGGCCCAGGCCCCCGCCATGGTCGAGACCCTGACCGGCCTCTCCGTCAAGGAGCTGCTGCGGAACATCCCCGGCCTCGAGCATCAGGTCAAGCAGCTCGCTGCCTCCCCTGCCCCTGCCCCCGCTCCCGTCACCGCCGAGGTGGCCGCCACCCAAGAGTAGACCGCAATGCCCCACTCAGCATAGGCTGGGTGGGGCATTCCTTTGGCCGGAGGTGGCAAGCCATGGCCCGCAAGGTGTGGCGCTTTGACCTGGAGGACGGACCGCACGTGGTAGAGCTGGAGCATGGCTACTGGACGGGACGCCGGGTGGTCCGGCTCGACGGGGAGACCGTGGTCAAGGTGGAGCGCAACCTCCTGGACATGGGGGGCATGGACCGCTTCCAGGTGGGCAGTCACGAGTGCGTTCTATGGATTGAAGCCAATGGACTTACTTATCACTACGACCTGCTGGTGGACCGCCGCTCAGTAGAGAGCGGTGCGCTGCGGGAAACCGAGCACGGAACCAGGTTCGCCGAGGGTCAGAACCGGGAGCGCGTGCAGGCGGACGGTTTCCTTCTGCTCGTCTTCGCCGCGTACCACGGCTACTTCGGGCCGCTTCACCCCGTATGGGGCGCCGTGCTGGGCGCATCGGGTCTGGCCCTGTTGCTGCGCCCACGCCGTGAGGTCCACTTTCATCTGGCCATCGCCCTGGTGGTGTTATCGGCAATCCTCACGCTCTACGGCCCTGCCAGCGAACAGGACACGCACTTCGCCATCGTGCAACTGCTCATGGCGGCGATTAGCTGGTACCACTGCTGGTCGGAGTAGCTGGTGGGAATCAAGGAGTCTGGGCGCCGCATGTGGAAGTACCCCCTAGTTTAGGTGGGTACTTTTCTTACTTGGAGGAACACTCAGTGACAGAGTACGTTCTCGCTGATGTGGCCGCCGGCTGGCTTCTGTGGGCGATTCCTGGTGTTCTGATCGTCGCTTTTCTCCTGATCTCAGCCGGTGAAGCCCTGGTGATGAAGATCATGGACTGGGGCACTTACGGGCGCAGCTTCCTCGACGCCCTGTTGGTCAACCTGGTCTCCACGATCCCCGGCATCGTGGTCGCGCAGTACTTCCCGTCCATGGAGTTCGTCGGGTTTCTCGCCGCCTTCGCGGTGACCTTGCTGATCGAGGGCGGAATCCTCGCTCTGCTCCGCCGCCACCCGGCCTCCCGTGCGATGATGGTGGCCCTGGCAGCCAACCTGGCCAGCTATCTGGTGCTCGCCCTGATCTATTTCGCGGACTGACCGAGGAGGCACGGCCATGAGGCGGCTTTCACTCCCGGTGGTGCTTGGACTGGCCCACGCCGTGGCCGACGGCTCGGCGGGGTTTTTGCTCGGCGGGCTGCCGGCCCGCATGGACTTGAGCCAGGTGGCCCTGCTGGTTCTGCTTTACAACGTGTTGGCCTTTGGAGCCCAGCCCCTGGTGGGCATGCTGGTCGACCAGGTGCACGGGCCCCGGGCCGCCGTGCTGGGCGGGCTGGGGCTGCTGGCAGCTGCCTTGCTGGTGGGCGGCGGGAACCCGCTGGCCGCGGTGGGGCTTGCGGGCTTCGGCTCGGCGGCCTTCCACGTGGGGGGCGGCGCCCTGGCCGTGTACGCGACGCCTGAGCGCTCGACCGGCCCGGGGCTCTTTGCGGCGCCCGGCGTGGTGGGCCTGGCGGTTGGCGGGGCGCTCATGGTGAGCGAACGTGGCGCGGCCTGGCCATTTCTGGCGCTGCTCGTGATCTTCGCGGTGCTCGTTCTGCTGATGCAGACGCCTGCGCTGCCCTACGCGCAAGCCCAGGCGAAGGAGCCGATTCTGGAGAGCCACGACTTGATCATGATGCTTCTGCTGGCCTCAATCGCCCTGCGCTCGGCCGTCTGGAGCACGATTGAGTTCGCCCTGCAAGGCCGGACCGATATGCTGATCTACACCGCCCTGGCGGCTGCCTTCGGCAAGGCGTTCGGCGGGATTCTGGCCGACCGCATCGGCTGGCGGCGCTTCGCCCTGGGCGCCCTCGCCCTGGCGGCGCCCCTGCTGGCCTTCGGCGGCGATCACCTCGGCGCCCTGCTGCCCGGTGTGGCCCTGCTCCAGTCGGCCACCCCGATCGCCCTGACCGCAGCGGTGCGGCGGCTGCCGCAGCAGCCCGCCACCGCCGCCGGCCTGGCTTTGGGTCTGGCGATTGCCGCAGGCGGCCTGCCATCGGCCATGGGATTGAGCCCGCCCGCGGTCTGGCTGGGGGCCGGCGCCATAACCGCCGCGCTGGTGCTTCACCACGGAATACGAAAAAACTCCCGCCAACTTTAGGTTGGTCGGGAGTTTTTTGATTCAGGACCAGTTCAGCTACGGCTGCCATGGCCTCAGGCTAATCCCCTCTACCCTTCTCCGTTCTAGGCGGGCTGCAGCACAGAGGCCAGCGCCTGATCGATGATCTCGACCGCCTTGTCGACATCCTCCTTGACCACCACGTAGGGCGGCAGGAGCCGCAGCACGGTGCCGGCGGTCACGTTGGCCAGCAGGCCCAGCTCGTGGCACTTGGCGAGGACGGGCGCCCCTGGCACCGTCAGCTCCATGCCGATCATCAGGCCGGCGCCGCGGACCTCCTTGACCAGGCCGGGGTACTTCTCCTTCAGCCCGTTCAGCTGCTCAACGATATACTCGCCCATGCGGGCGGCGTGGGTGACCAGGCCGCCGTTCAGCACGGTCTTCAGCGTGGCTACCGCCGCCGCACAGCAGACCGGGTTGGCGCCGAAGGTGGTGCCGTGGTCGCCCGGCTGGAAGCCCGAGGCCACCTCGGCCGACGCGCAGAAGGCGCCGATCGGCAGCCCGCCGCCCAGGCCCTTCGCCAGGGTGATAATATCGGGCTTCACCCCGACGCTCTGGTAGGCGAAGAACGTGCCCACGCGGCCCAGGCCGCACTGGATCTCGTCGAAGATCAGCAGGGCGCCGACCTCGTCACAGAGCAACCGCGCCGCCCGTACGAACTCGACCGACATCGGCTGAATGCCGCCCTCGCCCTGCACAGGCTCCAGGATGACCGCCGCGGTCTGGTCGTCCACCAAGTGCTTGAGCGAGGCGATGTCGCCGAACTCAGCGTAGGCGTAGCCGGCGGGCAGGGGGGTGAAGCCCTCCTGGATCTCCGGCTTGGGCGTGGCGGCCAGGGCGCCCATGGTGCGCCCGTGGAAAGCGTGGGTGATCGAGATGATCTTGGTCTTCTGCTTGATGCCCTTGCGCCAGTGGTACTTGCGGGCCAACTTGAAGGCGCCCTCGTTCGCCTCGGCGCCGCTGTTGCACAGGAAGACCTTATCCAGGCCGCCGTTCTCCACCAGCAGGCCGGCCAGCTGCACGGACGGCTCGGTGTAATAGAGATTCGAGGTGTGAATCAGCTTCTGCGCCTGCTCCGTGATGGCCTTCACCACCGCCGGATGACTGTGCCCCAGCAGATTGACCGCGATGCCCCCCAGGAAGTCGAGGTACTCTTTGCCCTCAGCGTCCCAGGCCTTTACCCCACGGCCCTGAACCAGGGCGATCGGGTAGCGGCCATAGGTGTTCATCAGGTACGTGTTCGTAAGATCCTTGATCTGCTCGCTGCCCACAGCTGCACCTTCCTCCTACTTTATCACCATGGTGCCGACGCCCTTGTCCGTAAAGATCTCCAGGAGAAGGCTATGCGGCACCCGCCCATCGATGATGTGAACCCGGTTCACCCCGGCGGCCAGGGCGGTAAGGCAGCACTCCAGCTTCGGGATCATGCCGCCCTCGATTTTCCCCTGCGACATCCATCCGGTTATCTCGTCGACCGTCACTCGGTTGAGCAGGCTGGCGGGGTCATCCTTGTCAGCCCGCACACCTTCCACGTCGGTCAGGAGCACCAGCTTCTCCGCCTTCAGGGCTGCGGCGATTTCGCCCGCAACCGTATCAGCGTTGATATTATAGGATTCGCCTTCGCTCCCCACGCCAATGGGGGCGATCACCGGCACGAAGCCCGCCTGGGTGAGCGATTCCAGCACGCTTACGTCAATCTCCGTCACATCGCCGACGAAGCCGATGTCGACGATGTCGCCGGTCTTGATCGACCGGTGCAGATGGCGGGTGGCTTTGATCAGCCCGCCGTCGTGGCCCGACAGGCCCACGGCCTTGATGCCATTGCGCCCCAGGTGCGTCACGATCTCTCGGCTGGTCTTGCCGATCAGCACCATCTGGGCGATCTGCATGGTCTCAGCATCGGTCACCCGCAGGCCGTCGACAAACCGGGACTCAATGCCCAGCTTCTTGGACATGGCAGAGACCTCAGGGCCGCCCCCATGCACCACAATGGGGTTCATGCCAACGTACTTCATCAGGGCGATATCCTGCATAACCGCGTCTTTCAGATCCGCCGCAGCCATCGCTGCGCCACCGTACTTGATGACGACCGTCTTGCCCGAAAATCGTCGGATATACGGGAGCGCCTCGGCCAGGACTGCTGCTTTATCGATCACCCACTGATTCACGCGGGTACGCCTCCCAGTATCGTAGTCTGCATAAGTATAACTCTTTCTGTATACTTATGCAACAGAAAAGACACCAGCCTCCGCTAGTGTCTTGAACTATTCCGAGGCCAGAACCTTGGCGACCAGGGGCAGGTTCCGGCGCCCCCACCCGCCGCAATACTGCGGGTCGTTCAGCGGGACCCACTCGATCGCTCCGATGGAGTCGTTGGTGGCCGGATTGTCGCTCACCCGTGGGCGCCCCTTGCTGATGCTGCAGCGGAAAAAGTGGCGGACGTAGTCGCGCCCAGGAGGGGCCTCGCTCAGCAAGAGCGGCCCCACGTCGATTTCGACGCAGCATTCCTCCATGAGCTCCCGCTTCACCGCCGCTTCGAGGGTCTCCCCCTGCTCTACGGTGCCGCCGGGGAAGTTCCAGTACCACGCCTTCTCCCGGGGGTAGTAGTAGCGAACCAGGAGCAGGCGCCCGTTCTCGACGATCAGCGCGTAGGCTTTCTGTCGCACGGCCCCACACTTCTCTCACAACGAGTTTCCCTAAGGGTTTCCCCGTGGCATTTCCAATTACCTGCTAGGGCCGTGTAACCGTTCCGTGATCACCTCGGCCATGCCGCGCAGGAAGAAGTCCACCAGGCCCCGCGCCAGGGAGGGTAGCAGCTTTTGGGCCCCACCCAGCTCCACGTCCGCCTCGTAGCGGACCTCGGTGCCGCCGCCAGACATCGGCATGAAGCGGAATGTGGCCTCCCCTGTGCCGTAGCCGTTGTGGGTCTCGGCCTGGATATGCAGGTGGTAACGCTCGTAGGGCTGCCTGTCGCTTACCACTAGCGTGCCGCGATACACCAGGGCGAAGCCCCCGATCCCCACCCGGAGGGTAGCATCATAGCGGTCGGGGGCCGTTTCCGTGAGCGATTCCAGACCGGGCGTGGCCTGGAGCAGGGCGTCGCGGTCGGTAAACTGCGTGTACACCAGCGAAGGCGGGGCCTCGTACCGAAACGTACCGGCGACATGCATGGATATCCACCCTTTCCGGGGCAGTCATAGACCAATGACTCATTTCGGTGTCAGTCACAAGGAGCAGCTGTTTCAATCCCGAAAATTCTCTATGCAAAATCCATACCAGGCCGGTCTGAGGAAAGGGGCGGCGAGCGATGGAGACACAACCGTGGGAGGCCCTGCATCAGAGCGTGGAGAGCGTCCGTGCTGGCTGGGAGCACTTCCAGAGCGGGGATCTCTCCGTGGGCGGAGTGCGGCCTGTCGTACTCCAGTCCTGGCGCCGCAGCCGGCTGGCGGGGCTCACCCCCGACCGGCACAGCGGTCTCACCGCCTGGGGAGAGCGGGCCCTGCACTCCGAACAAGCGCAGCACAGCCTGCTCATGACCGCAGCCAACGCCGTGATCGGCGAACTGAAGGGATTTCTGAGCCACACAGGCCAAGTGCTTGCGCTCTGCGATCCGCTGGCTCGGGCGCTGCTGGTGGAGGGCGACCGGGAGGCCTGCCGCGCCGCCGAGGGAATTCACCTGGTGCCGGGCTCCGACTGGAGCGAGGCGGCATCAGGGACCAACGCCATGGGCACCGCCGCCGTGGAGCGACGCCTGATAACCATCTTCGCGGCCGAGCATTACCTGGAGGGGCTCCATCCCTGGGCCTGCGTGGCGGCGCCGGTCTGCCACCCGCTCAGCGGCGAGGTGCTCGGGATTCTCGACCTGTCCGGGCAGTACATGAACGTCAACCGCCATACGGAGATGGCCATCGCTGGGGCGGTGCAGGCCATTCAGGCCCGCCTCGCACTGTTGGAGGGCATGGCTGGCCATGCTCGAAGCACCGCGGCGGCTAGATCGGCCCCGCAGCTCGGCGGCATGATCGGTACGAACCCCATCTGGCAGGCGGCTCTCAGCCGGGCAGCCCGAGCGGCCCAGACCGAGTCGACCGTGCTGATCACGGGCGAGACCGGCACCGGCAAGGAGGTGCTCGCTCGGTCCATCCACCGGGCCAGCAGCCGGGCCCACGGCCCCTTCTTGGCAGTGAACTGCGGTGCGCTCCCGCCCTCGCTGGCGGCCAGTGAGCTGTTTGGCTACGTGGGCGGGGCCTTCACCGGGGCCAACCCCAAGGGCTCCCCCGGCAAGGTGGAGGCCGCCAACGGGGGCACCCTCTTCCTGGACGAGGTGAGCGAGCTTGCGCCCGAGGCCCAGGTGCACCTGCTCCGGGTGCTCCAGGAGCGCGAGGTGGTGCGGGTCGGCAGCCATAGGCCCACGCCCGTCAGCGTCCGAGTGATCGCCGCCACCAACAAGGACCTGGGCGCCCTCGTCGCAGCCGGCGCCTTCCGGCCCGACCTTTTCTTCCGGCTCAACGTGGTCCCAGTTACCCTCCCGCCCCTGCGCGACCGCCGGGAGGATATCCTGCCGCTGGTGGAGCACGGCTACCGGCGCCTCGGGGTGACGCCCCCGCCGCTCAGCCTCGCCTCCTGTGAGCGGCTCACCTCGCACTCGTGGCCCGGCAACGTGCGGGAGCTGCTCAACCTGGTAGAGCAAGCCGTGGCGCTGGGCGAGGACCCTGCCGACCTGCTGCCTCTGCGCCCGCTGCAGTCGGCGCCCGACCTCCACGTACTGGGCGAACCGGGCGAGGAGGGCCAGATCCGCCGGGCGCTGGACGCCTGCGGAGGGAACGCTGCGGCAGCAGCACGGCGCCTGGGCATGAGCCGCTCTACGCTCTACCGGAAACTCGAGTTGTACAACATCCGCCTCGGGCGGCAGGTTCAGTAATGTGATACATGTGTATCGGACAGGTGTCCCGCCGGGACACCTGTTTTGCTTGTATTTGTGCGGCTTTGGTGTCTGGCATGACAATTGCAACACCCTCCGGGTAGGGACCAAACAAACGGAGGGATGGATCATGCCCCTGGGCGGCTACGCACACAACCTGGCCCACATCGATTTGAGCGCCGGTACCGTCAGCTACAGCCCGATCCCCGAGGACCTGATCAGGAAGTACATTGGCGGCCGCGGCCTGGGCGTCAAGCTGGTCTACGACAACGGCCCCGGCGTCGACCCGCTCTCGCCCGACAACCTGCTCTGCTTCATGAACGGCCCGGTGACCGGCTCCCCCGTCAACATGTCGGGGCGCCTGGCCGTCGTCACCAAGTCCCCGCTGACCGGCACCATCACCGACTCCCACATGGGCGGCTTCTCCGCGGCACGCCTTCGCTGGGCCGGGTTCGACGGCCTGGTGGTCAAGGGCCGGGCGGACAAGCCCACCTACCTGGTGTGCGAGAACGGGCAAGTCACGCTGCACAGCGCTGAGTCCATCTGGGGGCTGGGCGTGCGGGCGACCGTGCGGACGCTCCAGGAGAAGTACGGCAAGGACTGCTCCGTCATGACCATCGGCCCGGCCGGCGAGCGGCTGGTCCGGCTCTCCGCCTGGATCAACGAGCATGACCGGGCATCCGGCCGTGGCGGCGTGGGCGCCGTGGGCGGCTCCAAGAACCTGAAGGCGATCGTGGTGATCGGCGACAAGAAGAACCTGGTCAAGCCGGCGCCCGAGCGCAAGGCCGAGTTCGACGGCGCCCAGAAGGCCGGCCTGAAGGCCATTATGGCCGGCGCCCTCACCGCTCCCAACAAGGGCGGCCTGTCGGTCTACGGCACCAACGTGCTCATGAACATCCTCAACGAAGCGAGCTCCCTGCCGACCTACAACGGCAAGGTCAGTGAGTTTGCCCAGGGCTACGAGATCAGCGGCGAAGCCTTCCGGGAGAACCTGCTCGTTGGCGAGCCAGCCTGCCACGCCTGCCCGGTCACCTGCAAGAAGGAGCTGGAGGTCAAGGAAGGCAAGTGGAAGACCAAGACCGAGTCCATGGAGTACGAGACCGCCTGGGCCCTGGGCGCCATGTGCGGCCTGGCCGACCGTGAGGCGATCACCTACATGCTCGACCAGTGCAACGACTATGGCCTGGACACCATCGAAATGGGCGTCACCCTCGCGATGGCCATGGAGGCTTCTGAAACCAGCCTGACCGGTGAGGTGATCAACTGGGGCGACGCCGACAAGATGTCCGCCCTGATCAAGCAGACTGCCTTCCGCGAGGGCATCGGCGATACCCTGGCCCTGGGCGCCTACTATGCGGCGGTCAAGCTGGGCAACCCGGACCTGGCCATGTCGGTCAAGGGCCAGGCGATTCCCGCCTACGACCCGCGCGGCGTGCAGGGCATCGGCCTGGGCTATGCGACCTCCAACCGGGGCGGCTGCCACCTGCGCGGCTACACCATCGCCTCGGAGATCGCCGGCATCCCGTTTGCCACCGACCGCACCGTCACTGAGGGCAAGGCCGAATTGCTGAAGACCTTCCAGGACCTCTTCGCCTTCACCGACTCCATGGATGTCTGCAAGTTCGCCACCTTCTCCGAGGGCGCCGCCGAGTTCTCCAGCCAGGTCGCCGCCATGACCGGCATGGAGATCTCGCCGGAAGAGGCCATGCGGATCGGCGAGCGCATCTACAACCTGGAGCGCCACTACAACAACCTGAACGGCTTCACCAGCAAGGATGACACCCTGCCCAAGCGCTTCTTCGACACCCCCGCCACCGGGAACAGCGCCGGTATGATCTCGCAGCTGCCGGTAATGCTGAAGGAGTACTACGAGGCTCGCGGCTGGGTCGACGGCGTGGTGCCCGAGTCGAAGCTGCACGAGCTGGAGATCGTATAGCGTGGTGCTGGTGAAGCTGTTCGGCACGCTGCGGTCGCCGGGCGCCCCGGACCGTATGAACGTGGCCGTTCAGGGAGAAGCCACCGTGCTGACTGCCCTGGAGGCGGTGTTTGCAGCGGTGCCGGGGCTACGGGAGCAGGTGCTGCAGCCTGACCGGGCCGATCTGCTCCCCCATGTTAACGTGATGCTGAAGGGCCGCCTGGTGCGAGACCTGCAGGGCCTGGGGACCCCCGTATCGGACGGTGACACCCTGGCGATCTTCCCGCCATCGGCGGGTGGGTAGCGCCATGGAGCTGGATGTGCGGGGCGCCTTCCCCTGGCAGATTCGCAAGTACCTCGTGGCGCTCGGCGGGGCGGAGCAGCCCGACGGATCCTGGACCGGCCCGGGCTGGTCAGCCACCCTCACTGAACTGGAGTACCGTGCCCTCGGCTCCGTCTTCCCGAGAGTGATCATCCGGTGGACCGGAGACCCGGCTGCGTTTGAGCGGCTGAAGCTGCGTACGACGCGTGTCGGGGGATAGACTAGTGAAGGGCGCCCGCCTGATGGCCGGCGCCCTTCGCTTGCACAAGCGGTTGACAACGCGTCGAGTAGTAACTACACTGGTTACAACGGTGGTGATGCCAGTGAAGCAACTAAGCACCCGGTTCTCCATGGCCGTGCATATCCTTTCTGTCATCGCCGTCAGTCCGCAGGAATGCACGGGGGACTTCATTGCAGCCAGCGTGAATACGAATCCTGTGGTGGTTCGGCGCATTATGGCAATGCTAAAGAAAGCCGGACTGATCGATGTGCGCCCGGGTGTGGGCGGCGCTACCCTCCTCAAACCCCCGGACGAAATCACGCTTCTGGACATCTACCGGGCCGTGGAGCTTACTGAAGGCGCAGGGCTGTTCGGCCTGCATGAGAACCCGAACCCCGCCTGCCCGGTGGGCCGGAATATTGCATCGGCCCTCCGCTCGGAAATGGACGAGGCACAAAGGGCCATGGAGCAGCGGCTCGCGCAAGTCTCGTTGGCCAAACTGACCGCAACGTTCAAGTAGAGGCTCTCCGGAGCCTTTCTTTTCGCACATGTTGTAACCAACAGCGTTATAACATCTATAGTTATACTAGGTTCAAAACACAAGGGAGGATCATCACGATGAAGATGCTGGTCACCGGTGCGACAGGGCAGCTCGGATCGCTGGTCATGGACGCTCTGCTGAAGACCGTTCCGGCTCAAAATCTGGCCGTAAGCGTTCGCAACCCGGAAAAGGCGGAGTCGCTGCGGACTCGTGGCGTGGAGGTTCGCCAGGGCGATTTTGACCGCCCCGAAACCCTGGATGCGGCCTTCGCCGGCATCGACCGCCTGCTGCTCATCTCCACCGATGGGGACAACGCTACCCGCATTCGGCAGCACACCAACGCCGTGGCGGCAGCCCACCGCGCTAAGGTTGGCTTTATCGCTTACACCAGCCTTGGCCATGCCAGCGAGAGCACGATCTCCCTGTCCGAGGTGCACCGTGTTACGGAGGCTGCTATTCGCGAGACGGGCATCCCGTTCTCCTTCCTGCGCAACAACTGGTACCTGGAGAACGAGGCCGGCAGCATTCAAGGCGTGCTCCACGGGGCGCCCTGGGTCACTTCTGCCGGTTCGGGCAAGGTCGGCTGGGCGACTCGCCGTGACTACGCCGATGCCGCTGCTGCTGTGCTGGCTGGCACCGGGCACGAGAACACCATCTACGAGCTCTCCGGTAAGCCGCTCACGCAGCAGGAGCTTGTCTCCATCCTGGCTGATGTGCTGGGCCGCGAAGTTCCCATCATGCAGGTGGACGATGCCGGCTACGCTGAGGTCATGAAGGGCGCCGGCGTCCCTGCGTTCATCATCCCCATGCTGGTCGGGTTCCAGCAGGCGATCCGGGACGGCGCCCTGGACATTCAGAGCAACGACTTCGAGAAGGTCCTGGGCCGCTCGGTCACACCGTTGCGCGACGCACTCGCGGCCATGGTATCGGGTACGTAACAGCGCCATTTACTCTGGATGCCGTATGTGAACCCTTTGGGTGTGCTCGTACAATGAACGCAGTGTCAAACGCGCACCGAAGGGGATGCAACTACATGCGGCTGGCCCGTCTCTCCCTCATAGCCATCGCGGCTGTGCTTGCTGTGGGCTGCTCTTCCGGCCCCAAGACCAATCAGGCCGTAGCACCTGCCGAGCAACAACAGACCCTGCACGCCCACGGCTCCACCGCCTCCAAGTTCGGGCTCTCCCCGGCCGTGGTCGATGACCTCATGGAGGTTACCGACTCAGCGGTCATCAAGGACGGCAAGTTGGTGGAAGTCGACCTCCCAATCACTCTGGACGGCCTCCACGGTAGCCTGTACGCTCCTAAGGAAGGCCTGGTGCTGATCACGATTGACGAAAAGGTCGTCGCCTGGTCGGAGAAGCCCACCGACTACCCCGTAATCGGGCAGGTGCAGTCCCCCGTCCGGTACGTGGAGAACCGGCTGCGCATGCCGGCCGAGGATTTCACCAAGCTGTATGCCATGTACTTCCCCCAGGGTAAGATCGCCGTCAAGGACGGCAAGCTCTACCTGACTACAGGGCGATAGAAAGAAGGGTGCAGAGCCACAAGCTCCGCACCCTTCTTAGTCATAGTCAGGCAATCGATCGTAGGCGATCAACTCGATCACATCCCCGCCCCCGCCTACGACCTCGATGCCATCGAAAGCCTGCCGAAAGTGAAGGCCAGTGCTCGCCGTGACCCGGTGATAGTAGCCCAGTCCATCGGAGAGGCTGTTGGCTTCATCCAGGGCCTTTCGCTCGTCCTGGCCCCCCGCTACGAGAATCTCCTTCATGCGGTCCCGCATCCTGTGCGTGATCCGCGCATCGAACTCACCCATGAGCACCCTCCGCTCTCTTACAAAGTGGGATTAGTGTTCCCACATCGCGAACTACGGCGAGCCCCCACAATGGAGGGCTCGCCGTCTTTGCATCTTACTCGAAGGTCTTCTCCAGCTCGTCCACCAGCTGGCCCACGAAGGCGCAGGCCTTGATCAGCGGTTCGGCCGTGGTCATGTCGACGCCCACGTGCTGCATGAGCTCGAGCGGCTTCTTGGAGCCGCCGGCCTTCAGCACGTCCAGCCAGCGGTCGACCGCGGGCTGCCCCTCCTCGTGGATCTTCTGCGACGCTGCGGTTGCGACGGCCAGGCCCGCAGCGTAGGTGTACGGGTAGAGCCCGGAGTAGTAGTGGCCCTGCGCCATCCAGAAGAGGCGGGCGCCCTCATCCAGCTCCAGCTCGTCGCCCCAGAAGTCGGCGAGCACCTGGACCTTGTTCTGGCTGAAGGTCGCAGCGGTGAGCGGCTTGCCCTGCTCGGCGAGGCCGTAGACCCGGTGCAGCAGCTCGCCCTCCAGCAGGTGGTTGACGAAGTTGTGGTAGTAGGTAGCCAGCATGCTGCTGATGACGGCCCGGCGGAAGCCCTTGTCCTGGCTCTTGGCAAGCAGGTGGCGGCCCAGCAGCATCTCGTTCATGGTCGACGGGGCCTCGATGAAGAACATGGAAGGCCACATCTTGGAGATGGGCTGGTACTTCATGCACAGCGCCAGGTTGCCGGCGTGGCCGAGCTCGTGCGCCATCACGAACAGGTCTCGGGCGAAGCCGTTCCAGGGCGTGAACACGTAGGGATGGTGGCCCAGAATGAAGTTGCAGAAGGCGCCGTTGCCCTTGCCCTCGTTGCTGCCACGGTAGATCCAGCGCTCATGCAGGCCCTTCTGCATGATCTCCGCGTACTCGTCGCCCAGAACCGCCAGGCCCTCCTGGATCAGCTGGGCGCCCTCCGCGTAGCTCAGCTTGAGCTGGTAGTCGGGGTCGAGCGGGGCGCCCATGTCGGGCAGGTAGAGCTTCTCCACGCCCAGCACCTTCTTGCGCAGGCGGGCGTAGCGGCGGAAGTGCGGGGCGACCTCGGCCTGGATGGTCTTCAGAATCCGCTCATAGACCTCCACCGAGACCTGGTGGCCCTGCTGCTGCAGCAGATACTCAGCGGTCGAGCCGTAGCCGCGCAGGCGGGCCATGGTCACGTTCTTCTTGATCAGGGTCGACAGGGTGGCAGCCAGTGTGTTCTGGTGGCCCCGCCACTCCTTGATGATCGCCTGGTAAGCCTGGTGCCGGGCCTCCTTCTCCTCGGGCGGCTGGAAGGCCAGCACCACGAACGGGGAGATCCGGACCGGGTCGCCCTTGGAGTCCAGCACCTGCTCGTACTTCACATCGGTGGTCATCGCCCGCTGGTAGATCATGGCCGGGGCGTTGATCACCTCGCCCAGGGCAGCCAGGGCCGCCTCCGTCTCGGGATGCAGGGCGTGGGGCTTCTCCTCGATCAGCTGGGTGAAGAAGGGCCGGTAGTCCTCCAGGGCCGGCTCCTCCTGCAGGTAACGCTCCAGGGCGCCCTCCGGCAGCTGGAGCAACTCGGAGGAGATGAAGGAGAGTGCGGCGCTCATCTGGGTGCCGAGCGACTGGGCACGGGCTGCCTGGACCTGGTTGGCCTGGGCGGTGCTGTCCTCCGCCAGGCGCAGGCTGGCGTAAGCCGATACGGGCTGGGACTTATAGGTGAGCGCATCACGGGCACGCAGGCAGGCGAGCACCGTTGCGGCGCCCTCGCTCAAACGCCCCTTGTAGGCCGCCACGGACGGAATCAGCTCCGTCGCCTCGCCCAGCGCCTTCTCCCAGGCCTCAACCGACGGGAAGACCTCTTCCAGGTTCCACGTTTCCTCAAGCGGCACCTCGGCCCGGGTGATCAGCTTCGCCATCAAAACCCCTCCACGAATAATATTCGTAGTATTAACTTCTCGCCCTTCGAAGGAAAATCCTATCTAGTTGAACGATAACCGTACCAGCCCATGGCAGCCGCCAGCACGCCGAAGGCCGCTCCAGGCACCCACATGGCGGCGCCAAGACCCGACCGGCCAGCCACCCAGCCCATGAACGGCCCCACCAGAATGCCGGTGATGCCGCCGGAGGAGTACATAATCGAGTAGACGCGGTTGACGCGGTCGGGGTAGCGCCCAGCCACCATCGAAAGGCAGGTGGCAAAGCCCACGGCGCACCCGGCGCCAAGCAGCACACTCAGCCCGGCCCAGGCCGGCGGGAACGCCTGCAGGCCCACCATGGCCAGGAGCCCGACCAGCGCCAGCAGCACGACCAGCCGGATGCCTCCCACCCGCTTAACCAGCCAGGCGCCGGACAGGCGGGTCAAGGTGAAGCCGGCAAAGAAGGCTGTGGCGTAGCCGGCGCTCACTGCCTCCGAGAGCCCCTTGGCCTTCTGGAGGTAAGTCGGCAGCCACAAGGCCACGCCGGCTTCGGCCGCCACCGCAGCGCCAAGCGCCAGGGCCGCCACCCACACCAGCGGGTCTGACAGAATCGGCCCATAGCCGCCCGCTTTGCCCTCGGGCCGGGGCACCGCCACCGCCGGGCGCCGCAGGTACCGCCACACCCAGAACGCCAACAGCGCCGCCACGAGGATCAGAGGCAGCTGCCAGGGGGCGCCCACGCCCATCCAGTAGCCGCCCCACACGGAGCCGACCAAGGTGCCCACCCCAAAGAAACCGTGCAGCAGATTCAGGGTCGAGGCCTGTTCCTCGGGGGTGTAGAGAATGGACAACGGCAAGCTCATTGAGAGTTCCACCTGACCAGCGCCGATCCCGTACAGCACGTTGGCGCCATAGAGAACGGCCGGCACCCGCTGCGTCAGGAATAGCGTCAGCATGGTGAGCGCCAGGATACCGCCGAAGGCAACAACCCGCTTCAGCCCGAAGCGCTGGGTCACCGTGCCGAAGGTGAGCGAGTTAATCAGGTAGCCCACGCCGCCGGCCGTCATTACGGCGGCGCCGAGCGCCGGCGATAGCTGCAGGTCCGTCATCATGTGGGGCAGCAGGACGCCCTTTGACCCTTCAAAGAGCCCTACCGTTGCCAGAATGCCGAGTGCGATCCACTTGTACGGGGAACGGTCCACTTTATCCACTCCAAGAAAAGGGCGCCCGGCCCCCAGGTAGGAGCCGAGCGCCGCCGGTGTTTAGGTCCGGTAGCTCCCGTTTATTTTGACGTAGTCATGGGTGAGATCGCAACCCCAGGCTGTAGCTTCTGCCTCACCACTGTGCAGATTGGCTACAAAGACTACCGTCTTTTCCTTCAGGATGGCCGCCGCCCGCTCCTCATCCAGCGGCAGCGGGGCGCCGGCCTTCATCATTTGCAGGTCGCCCAGCCACAGGTCGACCTTGGTCGGATCGAACTCGGCGCCCGAATAGCCAATGGCGGCCAGAACCCGGCCCCAGTTGGCATCCTCGCCGTAGACGGCGGTCTTCACCAGCGGGCTCTGGCACACGGCCCGGGCCGCCTTGCGGGCATCATCCACGGTGGGGGCGCCCTTCACCACCACCTCCAGCAGCTTGGTGGCGCCCTCGCCATCGGCGGCGATGGTCTTGGCCAGGTGGATCAGCACCTGCTCCAGGGCCTGCGCAAACTTGCCGTACTCCGAGCTGCCCAGCACAATCGTCGGGTTCTTGGCCAGGCCGTTGGCCATGGCGACCACCATATCGTTGGTGCTGGTGTCCCCATCGACGGTGATCATGTTGAAGGACTTATCGGTAGCGGCCTTCAGCGCCACACGCAGGGCGCCGGCCTCCATGGCGGCGTCGGTGGTGACGAAGCCCAGCATGGTCGCCATGTTGGGATGGATCATCCCCGAGCCCTTGGCCATCGCCCCGATCGTAACCACGGCGCCGCCGATCTCCAACTGTACGGCGCACTGCTTATCGACCAGGTCGGTCGTCATGATCGCCAGGGCTGCGTCATGGCCGCCCTCCTCGGAGAGGGCCAGGGCCGCCTGGGCGATCCCCTTGGCCATGCGGTCCATCGGCAGCGGCACGCCGATCACGCCGGTGGAGGCCACAGCCACCATGTCGGGCTCCAGGCCGAGCTTCTTGGCGGTCAGTTCCGCCATGGCCACGGCGTCGCGCATGCCTTGCTCACCGGTGCAGGCGTTGGCGTTGCCCGAGTTGACCACCACCGCCTGAAGCGCACCGGATTTGAGCCGCTGGTCGGAGAGCACCACCGGGGCGGCCTTCACCTTGTTGAGGGTGTAAACGCCGGCCGCCGCGCAAGGCACCTTGGAGAAGAGAATGGCGACGTCTTTCTTGCTGCCGCCCTTGCCTTTGATATCCGCATGGACGCCGGAGGCCAGGAACCCCTTGGGCGCCGTGACCCCGCCTTTAATCTCCTGCATGGCCACCTATCCTTTCACCCAATTGGGGCGGTCGATCAGTGGAATCTCCATGACGACCTCCGAAGTGACCTCGGCCTGCGGCACCAGCCACCGAATCATGGCGATCTCATCGCAGCTGTGGAACTTATCGCAGTACACGCATTCCTTCCAGACCTTTTGGGGCAGGGTCTCCTTCTGCACGACCTCGAAGCCGCACCTCTCGAAGAATGCCTGCTGGTAAGTCAGGGCAAAGACCCGCTTCAGGCCGATCTGCAGGGCCTCTTCGACCAGGAAATCCACAATGCCGCGGCCCACGCCCTTGCGTACGGTACCGGGCTTGACGGCAAGCGAGCGCACCTCGGCCAGGTCCTGCCACATGATGTGCAGCCCGCCGACCCCCACCACCTCGCCGGTCTCCTCCTCAACCGCCACCACGAAATCCCGCACGGACTCATACAGCATCATGATCGGGCGCCGCAGCATGATGCCGGTTGCAGCGTAATCGTTAATCAGTTTGTGCACGGCCGGAATATCGGCCATGACAGCTTTTCTGTAGATCATACTCGCGCCTCCGTTTAGGGATAAAGGGGAGCGGCGGTCGCCAGCCCCATCGTCTCAGGCAGTCCAAAGAGCAGGTTCATGTTCTGGATCGCCTGGCCGGCGGCGCCCTTGACCAGGTTATCTTCCACGGCGATCACCAGCACCCGGCCGGTGCGGCGGTCCACCTGCACGCCAATGTCGCAGTAGTTGGAGCCCGACACCTGCTTGGTCTGCGGCAGGTCGCCCACCGGGCGGACCCGCACAAAATACTCGCCCGCATAGCACTCCCGGAAGAGCGCCAGCACCTGCTCGGTGGACAGGTCCTCCTTGAGCTGGAAGTACCCCGTGGTGAGAATACCACGAACCATGGGCACGAGGTGCGGGGTAAAGGAGACCACCACCGGGGTCCCAGCGAGGTCGGTCAGGGTCTGCTCGATCTCCGGGGTGTGGCGGTGGGTACCGGCGATGTTGTATGCCTTAAAGTTCTCGGTGACCTCGGAGAAGTGAACCCCCAGGTTGACGCCCCGTCCGGCGCCCGACACCCCCGACTTGCTGTCGAAGATGATCCCCTTGCTCTCCACCACCCCGGCCTTTAGCAGCGGGGCGGCCGCCAGGGCGCAGGAGGTCGGGTAGCAGCCGGGGTTGCCCACCAGGCGGGCGCCCTTGATCTGCTCCCGGTAGAGCTCAGGCAGGCCGTAGACCGCTTCTGCCATCAGCTCCGGGGCGGTGTGGGCGTGCTTATACCACTTCTCAAAGACGGCGACATCCCGCAAGCGGAAGTCGGCGCCCAGGTCGATTAGCTTCTTGCCAGCCGCCAGCACAGCCGGCGCCAGCTTCATCGGGACGCCGTGGGGCAGGGCCGTAAAGACCACATCGCACTCGTCGGCCAGCGCCTCGGGCGTGGCCTCACGGCCCGCCAGCTTCACCCGGCCGGCCAGGTGGGGATAGACCTCGGCCAGCTCCTGGCCCACGTAACTCTCCGTACCGGCCAGGACCACATGCGCCTCCGGGTGATTCCCCAGCAGGCGGAGCAACTCTATGCCACCGTAGCCCGTGGCTCCGGCAATACCTACCTTCAGCGCCATAGCCGGTCCCTCCCAAACGTCAAGGGCGCCGGCACTGCGTCCGACGCCACCTACCTATGCATAAGTATAAATCTGGACGCATAACTATGCAATACCTAGCCCCGAGCCCGGACCACGATCTCAACGCCTTCGGACCCGGTTTCGCCCACCGTGACCATGAACGGCGATCCGGCCAGGAACTCCGCAACCCGCCCAACAACGTTCGGCACCTCGCTTGGCGGGCATACCACCGAGATCGCGTTCAAGTCCTGGGCGCCCTCCGCCGTGGTGGCGTAGGGCCGCGCCCGCAGGCGCGACGCCGCCTCCACCAGCCCCACCACCTGGTCGGGCACCGGGCGGTGAACCAGCGGTCCGGCCTGGGCGTTGCCCTCCACCGACTCGGGCCAGTAGAGCCGCACGAGCCCCCGCATGACCATGTAGAACGCCCCGGTGTGCATGCCGACCACGCCCATGGGGGTGCCGGCGCCGACCAGGGGGACAAGCAGGTAGCGCACGCCGAGCATGGGAAACCCATAGGCGTAGAGGGCGCCGAAAAACCCGCCCTGCGACCGCCGCAGGCCCAATCCGCCGAGCACCACCCCGAGCAGGGCTATGGTCGGGGCGCTGACGCCCGGCCCGACCGTGGACCAGGTAAGGGTCCAGCCAATAATGCCCAGCGGCGTCCTCACCCGCACGGGCATTTTGTTGCCGGCCAACACAGTCATGGCATAGAGCGACATGAAGGTGAGGGCCATCATGACGCCCATCAGGAAGAGCCCCGGGGCCACAGGAACACCAAGAATCCCGGGCACAGCGAACCGGGCGAACAAGCCTGTCAGAAGTATTAGCACGGCCTCCCGGGCCATCAGCTTACCCATACGATCCTCCTGAGTCATGTAAAAGGGGCCTCCAGCCGAGGCCCCTACTAATGTACTACTCTGGTAGGCTGCCGATCTCCTGCACCGGGGCACCAGGTAAAACGACAACGTCGACCCGGCGATTGCGGGCCCGCCCTTCCGGCGTGTCGTTGGATGCCGCGGGGTTCCGCTCGCCGTAGCCCACGACCGTCAATCGCGCCCGGGCGATGCCGCGCTGCTCCAGGAAAGCCTGAACCTGCACAGCCCGCGCCACAGACAACTCCTGGTTGGACCGATAGGCCCCGTTCAAAATCGGGACATTGTCCGAGTACCCCTCCAGGCGCACCTGATTGGGGATGCCGGCCAACTGTTTCGCCGCGTCCTCCAACAGCGATGCCATTTCGGGCAGAATTTCCGCTGAGCCGGAGGCAAAATAGGCGCTGCCGACCAGCGGTATGACCCGGTCCTGGTGGCTTGCGGCTTGCGCCGGGGGCGCCCCCGGCGCCTCCTCCGGAACGCTGACGTCTACCCCCGTGCTCACGACGGGCTCGGTCCGGTTGAACACCCGGGTGAGATCCGCCACGACCTGCTGGTACTTCAGCCTGTCGCCGGCGGGCATGAGGTACAGGACAACCACGATCACCAACAGCAGTGTGATCAGATCAGCAAGGGTGAGCAGCCTCTGCTTGGAGTCGCCCATGGCGCTCCTCCTTTACAAAATCTGGCTGTCACCACCCAGTATATCTCCTTGTGGGGAAAATTGGTAGATCTTTCGTCAAACTTCCTTTCCGACCGCCTTACCTTTCCGTTCCCAAGTCCAGCCCTTGAGGGCCGAGAGCAGCTTGGGCGACGGCAGAATCCCCACGGCCCGCCTGTCACCATCGGGCGTCCGATAGACGAGGACCCAGACTCCGCGCATCCGCAGCAGCGTGTTGGGCACCAGCGTCACATGATCGACCCCGAGGTCTGCGCCGGAGGCGCCGCTCCAGATCCAGCGCTGCCGCCAGCGGTAGAGGTTGAGCATGTCGCCCAGGGGAATCTGCACCTCACGCAGGCCGCCTTCAATCCTGAGCATGCTCCCATCGACCACATAGCGGGCCTTGACGTAGGCGTATGCCGTCCACCCCAGGAACGCGGCCAGACCCACCGCTCCCACCAGGGCAAAGAACCGCCAGGGCTGGGTGATGTCCGGATCCTTGCGAATCCCGAGCAGCAGCCAGAAAGCAAGGAGGAGCGCAGCCAGCGCCCCGACGATGCACAGTACCCGGTCGAACTGCAGATTTGGCTTCTCCTGGTGATGGTGCATAACGCCCGCCCTCCGCTCACGAGATCATGGCTGGACTGTTAGCTGTGAGATACACGGTATGCCGACGGGCGCCGTTGGGTCCGGGGCAGCACGCAACCGCCCCTGCGCACCTGATTGAGCAGGTCCAGGTCCACCTCGCCCACCACGCAGAGCCCCTGGTTCCACTCGCCCTCCGCCGCAATGCCCGCCGGCGGGAAGGGAATATCGCAGGGGGTAATGATCGCCGAGCGCCCCCACGACTGCTCCAGGTAGCGCACGTCGGGCAGCCCCCCCACCAGCGCGCTGTGCACCACGTAGACCTGGTGCTCCACCGCCCTGGCGTGGCAGCAGTGGCGCACCCGCCAAAAGCCCTGCCGGTCATCGGTCGCCGAGGGGACCAGGAAGATATCCGCCCCCGCCTCCGCCGCGACGTGGGCTGCCTCCGGGAACTCCACATCGAAGCAGATCAGGATCGCCACCCGTCCGAACGGGGTGTCAACCATGGTGAGGCTCTCGCCCCGCCCCAGGTTCCAGGGGTCCACCTCGCAGGGGGTCATATGCAGCTTGGCCTGGGTGTGCATCTCTCCGGACGGCAGGAACAGGTGTGCCGTGTTGTAGAGCGTCCCGCCCTGGTCCGTCAGATGGGTGCCGGCGAGGATGCTCATCTTGGTGGAGCGAGCCAGGCCCTCGAATAGCTCCCGGTAGGGCCCGGTCCAGCGCTGCCAGTCGGGGTCCACCATGGCCAGGGGCCCGGTCAGGTACTCGGGGAAGACCACCAGGTTACAGGCGGAGTCCTCAGCGAAGCGCACGTAATGCTTCACCTGGGCGGCAAACTGATCGAAGCTGGTCACCGGTCGGTGGTCGAACTGAACGGTCGCGATCCGAACACGGTTGGTCATGGTCTCCACTCCAATAGAAGGGCGCAGTTGGCGGACTCCTCGTCCGGCAAGTAGCCCTGAATTACGGATACCGGCTTCAGCCCCGCTCGCAGCTGCGGGGTGATGACAGGATCGATCAGCCGCCCTTCTATGACAGCCGCTGCGTACGCTTCGGGGCTCATCTTCGCCTGATGCAGATGATAGCCCGGCATCCGCCCGGCGGCCAGGAACCGCTTCAGCCCCAGGCGCCGCACCAGGTCGTACCGGGCCTGGTACATCGCCCGGGCTACCCCGCGCCCCCGCCAGTCGGGCCGAACGGCCATATCGATCCCGTAGAGGCTGTCGCCGGACGGGTTGTGTGTCGTTATGTACCCATCGGCAGAGACCTCCGACCAGGTGTGCTCGGGGTGGGCCGGGTCGAACTGAATGACCAGGCTGGTGCATGAGCCCACCAGTTCGCCATCATCGACGGCGCACAGCGCACCCGCCGGGAAGTTCTTCACGTGAGATGCAATATGCTCCCGGGACCACAACTGCTCCACCGGGTAAGGCGGGGGAAAGCACTCACGCTGAATCCGAAACAGCCCCTCCCAGTCAGCCAGGGTGTAGGGACGGACACGAATCTCCCCCAACCCGGAACCCCTCCATTTGCTTAACAGTTTACGTTTGGAGCGTTCTCCGAAAGCCCTGCCGCTTCCTCCCTGAAGATCACATCGCGGAAAGACCTATTCACTACCTGCCCGCCATCGACAGATCGGATAACCGACTTCTTACAGGTGGTTTATGATGGAGGTGACAGCAGTCGGCCTTCGCCCATGGAAAGGGGATGTGGCGCTATGACCTCTTCCGTAGCCCTGTCGCCTGTCAACCGCCTGTGGATGGAACGGTTCACTGAACTGAGCGGGCATGGCCTGTTCGCGGCGCCTTGGACGTCTACTGCCGCGGAGAGCCTCACAGAGGCAAGACAAATGGCTGATGTCCTCTTCCACGTCTCCGAGCGGGAGGGGGACCTGGCGGCCCTGCTCGGACACCTCCTGTCGGTGCGAAGCCACTGCCTTGCAGCCGCGAAGGAGACCGCCCCGATCACCGCCCGCACCCGGTACCACGCCGCCCTGATCGAGTGCCAGGCTGCGCTGGACCACCTACACGACGCGGCGGATGGCCTCCGGGCAGACCTTGCCTCCTGGGCGCTCGGGGTGCACACCCTGATTTTGGCCCAGCGGGCCATGCCCGATGCGGCCCAGAGCCGCGAGCTTGCCAGGCGGGCGGCGGAGCAACTTCAGTCGGTGCACGACCCGCTGTGTGCGGGCGCCGAGGCCGACCGCATCGCCGCGCTCACCCTGGCCAACGAACCCAGGGAGCTCGCCCCACGGGCGGAGAGCCTCCCCTACCGGATACTCGACGCACTCAACCAGGCGAAGTATGACATACAATTGCACGAGAACCTGATGAACCTGCGCCTGGTCGACGTGCGGGAACAGTACGGCAGCGCCTTCCGGAGCGGGCTCGCCTGGATCGCTGCCAACCTGGCTCTGCTGGCGACACTGCCCCTGAACGCCGTCTATTTCACAGCGATCCCCTGGAGCCTGCCGTTCCTGTTGGGGCTCTTCGCCGTGTGGTGGAGAACCTACGCTGTCCCCTACCGCGACGGTCTTTACTTCTTCAGCTGGTTCACGTGGCGCAAAAACCAGGCGCTGGAGCGCTTCTGCGAGGCCGCCAGGACCCTGCCCGACGCCGGCGCCGCCTTTGCCAAGGAGGCCCTCACCCTCCTGAGCGACGGGCGCCGCGACCGGGACCGGCTCAACCAGTTCTACCTCTTTGCCCTCGCCCCAAGCGCCGACACCATGCCGGAGGCCGAGAAGATTCACCGGGACGGCCAGGACCTCCTGAAGGGCACCTGGATGGTCGAACTGGACGACCGGCACCCCTGGCTGGTCGCAGACTTGCTTCCCGAAGCTCCCTTCATGGTTCCCCACGGAACCCGTATCTGGTACGGCACTTCGGAGCACTAGGCCCAAAACAAAGGAGCTCGCCCACGTACGGGCGAGCTCCTTCGCATCCCTCAAAGAGGGAATTACATCATATCCATGCCGCCCATGCCGCCAGGCATGCCGGCGGGGGCTTCCTTCTTGTCGGGCTTCTCGGTCACCAGGGCCTCGGTGGTCAGGACCAGCGAGGCGATGGAGGCGGCGTTCTGCAGGGCAGAACGGGTCACCTTCACCGGGTCGGTAATGCCGGCCGCGATCATGTCGACGTACTCTTCGGTCATGGCGTTGAAGCCGTGGTTCTTGGGCAGGTGCTTGACCTTCTCCACGACCACGGAGCCCTCAATGCCGCCGTTCTCAGCGATGGTCCGCAGCGGGTACTCCAGGGACCGGCGGATGATGCTGGCGCCAACCTTCTCGTCGCCCTCGAGGGACTTGATCAGGTCGTCGATGGCAGCCTGGGTCTGCAGCAGGGCGACGCCGCCGCCAGCCACAATGCCTTCCTCAACGGCGGCACGGGTAGCGTTCAGGGCGTCCTCGATGCGCAGCTTCTTCTCCTTCAGCTCGACCTCGGTCGCAGCGCCGACCTTGATGACGGCGACGCCGCCGGCCAGCTTGGCGAGGCGCTCCTGGAGCTTCTCACGGTCGAAGTCCGAGGTGGTCTCCTCGATCTGCCGCTTGATCGCCTGGACACGGCCCTTGATGGCGTCGGAAGAACCGCGGCCCTCAACGATCGTGGTCTTCTCCTTCTCGATGCGCACCTGGCGGGCCTGGCCGAAGGACTCGGGGCCGGCAGTGTCGAGCTTGCGGCCAAGCTCCTCGGTGATAACCTCGCCGCCGGTCAGGATGGCGATGTCCTCGAGCATGGCCTTGCGGCGATCGCCGAAGCCAGGAGCCTTGACGGCGGCGACCGACAGGGTGCCACGCAGCTTGTTCACCACGAGGGTCGACAGGGCCTCGCCCTCGACGTCCTCAGCGATGATCAGCAGGGGCTTGCCGCGCTGCACGACCTTCTCCAGCACAGGCAGCAGGTCCTGGATGGAGGAGATCTTCTTATCGGTGATGAGGATGTACGGCTCGTTCAGAACGGCCTCCATCTTCTCGGTGTCGGTGACCATGTAGGCGGAGACATAGCCACGGTCGAACTGCATGCCCTCAACGGTCTCCAGCTCGGTGGCGAGGGTCTTGGACTCCTCAACGGTGATGACGCCGTCCTTGCCGACCTTCTCCATGGCGACAGCCACGAGCTTGCCGATCTCGGCGTCGTTGGCGGAGATCGAGGCGACCTCGGCGATGGCCTTGGAGGTCTCGACCGGGATGGCGGCGCCCTTCAGCTCGGCGACCACGGTCTGGACAGCCTTCTCGATGCCCTTCTTCAGGATCATCGGGTTGGCGCCGGCGGTCACGTTCTTGAGGCCTTCGCGCACGATGGCCTGGGCGAGCACGGTGGAGGTGGTGGTGCCGTCGCCGGCGACGTCGTTGGTCTTGGTGGAGACCTCCTTGACCAGCTGGGCGCCCATGTTCTCGAACGGATCCTCCAGCTCGATCTCCCGGGCGATGGTCACGCCGTCGTTGGCGACAGCGGGAGCGCCGAACTTCTTGTCGAGGACGACGTTACGGCCGCGGGGGCCGAGGGTGACCTTGACGGTGTTTGCAAGGGCGTTGACGCCAGCTTCGAGCTTACGGCGCGCGGCCTCATCGAACACGATCTGCTTAGCGGGCATTTCTGATGTACCTCCCTACATTAACCCTGAGCGACGATCGCGAGGATGTCGCGCTCGCCATCAAGGATGATGAACTCCTCGCCGTCGACCTTAACCTCAGTGCCGGAGTACTTGGAGAAGATGACGGTGTCGCCTTCCTTAACCTCAAGAGCGAGCTTGCTGCCGTTCTCGAGAACCTTACCGGTGCCAACGGCCACGACCTTGCCCTGCTGGGGCTTTTCCTTGGCGGTGTCGGGCAGCAGAATGCCACTCTTCGTGCGCTCTTCCTTCTCGAGCGCCTTGATGACCACCCGAGAGCCCAACGGCTTGATGTTCATCGTCTACGGTCCCTCCTCAGACTACCTTACCGGAGTTTTTCTTGTTAGCACTCACCTCTACTGAGTGCTAACACCGATACCTATGATAGAAAAGAGAGCAGAGGGAGTCAAGACCCCGCGACCCAGAATTTTGCCGCGTCCCATCCCAGAACCCATCCATCATAAGCACGAACCCGGATAGGATGCGCGCCGTACTCCGCCTTATACCCCTCCATTGGTAATGTTATCTAATTCTCTCTAGCGCCTTTGATGATGCATTTGGGCCTGCCGCTGCGAGGAACTTAGGAGTACGATAGCCAAGGAGGTACTATGACCAGAAACCTCCGGGAGGCGCTAACTTTATGGACATGTTCTCACACCTATCCCTCCTGACATGGCAGCAAGTCGTCATGATCCTCGTCGGAATCGGCCTCATCTATCTCGCCATCGCCAAGGAATATGAGCCCCTCCTGCTGGCTCCTGTCGGATTTGGTGCGATCCTGGCGAACATCCCCCTCTCCAGCGCCATCGGCGAACACGGCTGGCTCACCCTGCTCGAACATGTGGGCATCGCCACCGAGCTGTTCCCGGTCCTGATTTTCGTGGCGGTCGGCGCCATGTGCGACTTTGGCCCGCTCTTGCAGATGCCGTGGATGACCCTGTTCGGAGCGGCCGCCCAGTTCGGCGTCTTTGCCACCATGGTGGTGGCGACGCTGCTAGGGTTCGATATCAAGGAAGCGGCCTCAATCGGCATCATCGGTGCAGCGGATGGCCCCACCACGATCTTTGTGGCAACCAAGTTCGCCGGGCGTCTGCTGGCGCCCCTTACAGTCTGTGCGTACACATACATGTCCCTGGTCCCGCTCATCCAGCCGCCGGTCATCCGGGCGCTGACCACGGAGAAAGAGCGCAAGATCCGCATGGTCTACGACGGCGGGCGCCCGGTCAGCCGCATCGCCCGGATCCTTTTCCCCATCATCGTCACGATCGTCGCGGGCCTGCTGGTTCGGGCCTCCGTGGCCCTGCTGGGCGCCCTCATGTTCGGCAACCTCATCCGTGAGGCGGGCGTTATGGAGCGGCTCTCCAAGGCCGCTCAGGGCGAGTTGGGCAACCTGGTCACCCTGCTGATCGGCATCACCATCGGCTCCACCATGCAGGCGGACCAGTTCCTCACGCTGCAAACGCTCGGCATCCTGGCGCTGGGCCTGTCGGCCTTCGTGTTCGACACCGCCGGCGGCGTACTTTTCGCCAAGTTCCTTAACCTATTCCTCAAGCGCAAGATCAATCCCATGTTGGGTGCGGCGGGCATCTCGGCCTTCCCCATGTCGGCCCGTGTGATCGCCAAGATGGCCCAGAAGGAAGACCCCGGCAACTACCTGATCATGCACGCCGTCGGCGCCAACGTCGCCGGACAGATCGCCTCGATCATGGCGGGCGGCCTGGTCCTGGCGCTGATCAAGTAAGGGAGGCGGAGCAGTCATGACCCCCAACTGGGATGCGTTCGAGCAGGCGATCGAGGTCCTGCTGGTCGCCACGCCGTTCATGTTCGGAGTGCTGACCCTCTTCGCCCTGGTGATCCTGGGGCTCTCTTATGTGAAAGATCCGCAAGAGAAATAACGAGGCGCGGCCGGAACCCCGGCCGCGCCTCGTTGTTTATGCCTGCTTGTTCACGTGGCAGTGCTCATGGGCGACCCGCCAACCCTCGGCGGTGCGCACCCAGGCGTTGGTTCCCATGCCCTCTACCCGGAACGGCTTGCCCTGAACGGTGCCGGTCGCCACGTACGGGTAGGTCACGTAGGCGGCACCGGGGCCCAGCGTGCGAATGATAAGTTCCCCAGGCATCCACTGGTCGTCAGGCACTATGCCAAACACCCTGGAGAAATAGCCCTCCCGGATCGCTTCCAGCCCCTGCAGAATCTGGGCGCCCATCACCACGGTCACGCCCGGCTCAGGGACGAACCAGGCCATAATCTCCTCCACTTTACGCGACAGTACGGCAGATATGTAGGCGGACATCGCTTCACGGACCTCAGCTTCAACCTTTGCCTCGTTCAAATACATCGGTAGATCGTGCCTCCCAGCGAGGATTAGACGCGAAAACGGCGGCCCCCGTTCGGGGACCGCCGCCGTTGTTACATGGAGCGGGTGAGCGTGCCGGTCAACTCGAAGGGCTGGCGCCCGGAACTGTCCGTGAACTTCACCTTGCCCTTTACAGAGACCCGGTTGTTGTCCAGCATGGAGAACTCCCAGTCCTCCCGCTTGAAGGAGTAGCTCTGCAGCCAGCGGAAGGTGGCCGCCGTAGGCGCCATCGTCCGGTCGACCTGCGGGTTGGTGGGCAGCCGGCCGTTCTCGGCCAGGAAGACCTTCACCCGATAGAGCCCCTGGTTGGCGGGGCGAATCTGCAGTGAAAGCTTGCCGCCGTTGGGCCCCGGGCAGACGCCCTCAAAGGTGCCGGCCCAGGGATAGTTCATCTGCCCCACGTGGCGGTCGGTCATCGGGTCGCAGGCCGCCTTTACCGGGTCAGTGTCGTGCCAGGCCGTCACCAGCAGCACGTCGGCGTGGCTTGTGCGGGGCCAAATGCTGGTGCAGGTCACCATTACGTTGCTGTTGGTGTTGATGTTGGCCGGGTTGCCGTAGCCAATCACCTTTTTGTTGTCGGGGTGAACCGGCATGCCGGCAGGAATGTAGGCGAACTCGGTGGTGACCCCCCTCACCTCACGAGTGCCCAGGTTCCAGACCACAGCCCGGGGCCTGCCGTCCGGTCCCACCGTCACGTCCTGTGAGGCGAAGGACCCGGTCAGAGGCCGACTCCCCATGTCGTTCGCCCCGGCCTTCACCACCAGGTACGTCTCGTGCATGGCCCGTTCGTTGGGTCTGCGCTCCACAGGGCTCATCGCGATGCGTCCCCCCTCTGCATCTTTGCACAAGGAAGGATTTCTCCACTATTTGGCAGCCAGCCTTTTCCCCTGAAGATAATTGATCGGCAGCGGGGTTGCTGCGAGCGTAAAGAGCAGAATCAGGGCCGGTGAGCCGGCCACCAGGGCGATGTAGTACCGGGCGTAGTACCCGTCCACCAGGCCCTTGGGAATGGCGGCCAGGAGCGGGAGCAGCACGGTGTGCCAGGTCTCCATAGCGAAGTCCATCAGATCGGTCACGCCGTCATACTGGGTGATCCCGATGGTGTCGCTGATGAAGCGCAGGGTGCCCTGGAGGCCGGGAAGCTGCCACACGAGCCCCACCGCCAGAGCGAGGGCGCCCGGGTACTTCCCACGCAGGTCATCGGCGAAGCTGCGCCCCGCCTTAAAGACCACGCCCAGAAAGAGCAGGCTGAAGGCCATCGCAAGCCAGCGGAAGTCCGACAGCAGGAAGACAATCATGCTGAACACGGCCTGCAGGGCGAACAGGGTGCCCAGGTAGCGAAACATCGTCCTCATGCGTTACTTCCTCCTGGGTTCGATGGCTTCAACGTGCTCGCTCCGGGCGATCCGGTCGGGCACAACCCAGTACGGGCCCTCCGGGTCGAGGTCGATGCCGAGCTGCTTATAGACGTACCAGACCACTTTGGTGCAGTAGAAGAGCGAGTCGGAGTCACGGGAGCCCAGCATGTAGAACGGGCGCCCCTGCATCTCCTTGGCGAGCGCCACCGCCTTCTCCTTGACCTCCCGAGGGGCCTTTACCCGCAGGGCGCCGGCATGGCTGTAGTACTCGTTGTAGGCCGTCACAGGGCGGGGGGTAATGCCGGTCTGCAGGAAGGTGTCCATCACCTGGCCGTCGCCAAGGTAGAGGGCTGAATGCGTCCAGTGCCCCCAGGAGGAGCCGGTGTTGCCTCCCAGCACGATGTCGCCGGGCTCCAGTTGGCTGAAGTCGAACTCGTTGTACTCGCCGTCCCAGTAGCCGACCCCGAAGTAGCCGCAGCAGCGCAGCCGCTCGATCATCATCGACCAGAGCTCTTTGGTCGCCGGGGTCATGGTTACCAGGTTGAACGCCAGCAGAACCCCGAGAATTAGGCTTGACCATTTGAGCCAGCGCTGGATGGTTGCCATACCCTACTCCTCTGCCTTTTTCCCTCGCTGGGCGAGCACATCGTCCCGCCGGCGGGCGACCGCCCACTCGCCCGAGGCCTTGCTGAAGGCCTCACCCCGGGTGATCTGCACCTGCAGCTTGGGCTCGGACCGCAGCGAGGCCCATGCGAAGAAGGAAACCTCAGCCAGGCACGCAACCCACAGCCAGGCGCCCAGTTCCAGGTGGAAAATGCCCGGGAAGGGCAGGACGGCGCCCTGCCACAGCTCGGTGGCCCACAGGGGCGCCCAAAGCGGGGCCAGCACAAGCGCCGGCAACTGCCACAGTACGCCGATGAAGAGCACCAGGCGGGCTGGCTCAAGGTCGGCGCCCTTCTTCTGTGCCTTCTTCATCTCGTCGCGCACGACGCTGCCGACGCGGAAGATCATCCAGGCGAGCAACGGCAGCAAGAGCAGGCCGAGCCAGGGCCAGCTCTGGGTAATAAATCCGAGGGCGCCCAGAACCAACTGGGCGGCGATCAGAAGGAACACCGCCTGCAGCAAGAACTTCGCCGACACGACTTCCCCACCTCTTGGAATTGTTAGAAAGATAAGGCGCCTGCCGTCAGGCAGGCGCCAGGCTATGCTTACCCTGCGATCAGGGCCTCGTCCTTCTTCAGGATGCGGCGGACCTCCCCTGCCAGCATGCCCAGGTGCTCGGGGTGCTTGAACAGGTCAAAGTGGTCAATGTCGACCCAGAGGACCGGGGAGTGATCGTACTGGTTGATGAAGCGCTCGTAGCGCCTATGCAGCCCGGCCCAGTACTCCGTGGGCACGGCCTTCTCGGCCTCCCGGCCACGCTCGGCAATCCGCTTGAGGATCGTGTCGAGGCTGCCGTTCAGGTAAATGGCCAGGTCGGGCTTGATCAGGTAATCGACCATGTTGTGGAACAGGTCGTGGTAGGTCTGAAAGTCGCGGTCGCTCATCTTCCCGTTGTCGTGCAGCTGCTTGGCAAAGATCTCGACATCTTCGTAGATCGAGCGGTCCTGCATGTGGTCACGGCCGGTCCGCTGAATATCGCCGATGTCCTTATAGCGCTGACCGAGGAAGTAAATCTGGAGATGGAAGCCCCAGGCGGCCTGGTCGTTGTAGAAGTCCGTAAGGTAGGGGTTGTTGGCGACTCGCTCATAGCTGGCGTCAAACCCCATGTACTCCGACAGGGCGCGGGTCAGCGTGCTCTTGCCGGCACCAACGTTGCCGATCACGGTAATGAAGTGGAAGTCGCGGGGCTCGGGACGAAGGTGTGCATTCGTCAGCCTAAACATGGGGCGGCTCCTCCCTCTTATTACGCCGTGCGGGCGCAGGCACCGTTCAAAGCCTGATGCACCCGGTCGATAAACGACTGCTTGTCCGCTGGGCTGCTGACCAGGTCCAGCTCGGTGGTGTCGATCTCCAGGACCTCCGCGTTCCCGAAATGAACCTCCGGCTCCCGGAAGTAGGCCTCATACTCGTCGGCCAGCCGGCGGATGTACTCGGGGTCCATGTTCCGCTCAAAGGAGCGGTCACGCCGCCGAATCCGCTCCATGACGGTGCGGTGGTCGGCCTTCAGGTAGACCACCAGGTTGGCCTTCGGCAGGTCGCTGGTGAGGATGTGAAAGAGCTGCATATACTTCTCGCGCTTGGTGCCGGTGAGTGTAAGCCCCGCAAAGATGCGGTTTTTCACGACGTTATAATCCGACACGACTCGCACTCCGGTATTGAGCCGCTTGGCGGTGTCCTCCAACTGCTTGACACGATTGAGCAGGAAGAAGGTCTCCGTCTGAAGGGCCCAGGCATCGCGGTCGGCATAAAAGTCTTTCAGGAATGGGTTCTCTTCTACGATCTCGAAGAGGGTCTCACCGTGCAGGGCCTCCGTAAGCAGCCGAGTGACGGTGGTCTTCCCTACTCCGATAACACCTTCAATGGTGATAAACAACCTGCTGCCTCCCTGCCTAGACGCGTCTGATTTCACAGAAGACTCTCCCTAGATGTGGGGGTAATCACCGTGAATCAGACCATAGATCTGGGGGTCATCCCTAGAAATACGCGATCAGAGGCGGAAAATCCTGCAAGTGAATAAACAAAACTTCCGCGCATTCCGTGTGTCCCAAGCCTACAAGCATGAGCAAAGACGAAGAAACCCACCGTTTTCACGGTGGGTTTCTTTGCAAATAGTTTGGGCGGCGACCTACTCGGCTGCGCAGAAAACTCCCTCGGTACCTACCGGGTAGGGCAGGTCTGGAGTTCCGGGAGTTTTCAGCTTGT
>JBOZRQ010000039.1:0-119603 GCA_050789255.1 Symbiobacteriaceae bacterium | reverse complement strand
CCCGGCATGCGGACTGTTCTTAGGCTACAGTCCCCGTCTACGAGCTTGGGGACTGGGGAGACTTGAACTCCCTAGTTACGTAAACTGCGAGGCGTACGAATGCAGGGCACCCCGACCAGCGGGGTGCCCTGTTTTCGTTATTGGAAGGCTGCCGCGTAGGCGGTCTCCAGCGCCTCCAGGTGGCGGCGCCACTGGAGGATCTGATCGGCCAGACCTGGCTCCAGCGGCCGGCGGGCCAGCAGGTGGCACAGGTGCGTGTGCCAGCGGGCGTGGCTGTAGCGTACGGCCTCGCCGGCCGTCTCGCTGCCCTGGGCCGCCATCTCCCGAAGCCAGGTGGTCACTGCCCCGGGGTGGGTGGTGCCCCAGTCCTGCTGGGCAAGCACTGCTTCGCCAAGAGCCTTCAGCTCCGGGCCAAACCGGGCCAGCGAGGCCCGCAGTTCCTCCTCCTGCCGGCCTGCGATCGCATCCATCTGCCGGCTCTTGAACGCCTCCAGGGCTAGGTCGGAGTAAAGCACGAAGACGACCTGCTTCAACGAGGAGCCCTGCTGCAAGTGCTCCAGCACCCCGCCGACCACGGCGGTGGCAACATCGTCCGGTGCGAGACCGCCCTGCCCGCCCCCAAGCGCCGGAATGGCGAGCGTTCGGATGCCCCGGGCCTCCGCCTCCTCCAGGATCCGGTTGGTGCACGCCCGGGCATCCGTCGCCAGGGCCGGGAGCCGCCAGTCCAGCGTAATCGCAGCGTGGAAGATGTACCGCACGCCCCGGTCGGCCAGCAACCCCGGCCCTGTGGCCACCACGTCTCCGGGCTTTAGCGGCAACAGCTTCCTGAACTGAGCCAGGTCCAACTCCAGGGCGATGCCCGCACTCTGCGCAATCGCTTCCGAGACGCCGCCGGCGTGGGTCAACATGCAGTCGTCGGAGCTGGCGATCGCCTCCGTCCCGACTTCGCTGATGTCGCCCTTGAGCACCGTCACCTCGGTGCGCCCGACGAAGTACGAGGCAGCGATGCGGGCGTCGTAGCGCACTAGCGGCGCCCGGTCCAGGATTCGTCGGCTCGCCGCCTCCCAGAACTCGGTGTACCCGCTGATTGATGCGATCAGCACCCGCTTCTCGAACCGCTGCTCCAGTGCCAGCAGGAGCGGACCGGGCGCCTCGTTCTCGAAGAGCAGCCAGAGCACCTCCGAGGACTGTCCTGCCGCCAGCCCCTCCGCCAGCGCATCGATGATGCTCGGGTCCGAACCGCTGTAGCCAATCACCAGCAGGCTCCGCTCCGCCACCGACTGGACCAGACGGTCGTGCATGGCCTGCTCGAGCGCCTTGGTCTCCTCCACCGTGTGCTTGTGGTTCGTCAGCAGGTAATCGCCGTGGACCTTGTAGACCACCGGCGCCGTGGTGGCAGCCAGCTTGCGAACCACATCGGGGTCGGCAGCCACCGCCACATCCAGACCGGCGAAGAGCAACGCACGCTCCAGCAGCGGGTCAAAGTTCGTGGTAAAGGTCGAGCGGAAGAAGCCCCGGCTCACGAACCGGGCGACCGCCTCGTGCGAGGCCGTGGGCCGCCGCCCGATGAAGAACTGCTCCAGGTAGCGCTGGCGGCCCTCGTTGTCCGCGGCGATCAACTGAAGCGCATCGCTGTACTGGGTGGCGGGGTGCTGAAGCAGCCCTTCCCTCTTCAGCCAGTTATGCAATTCCTGCCGATTGAAGGGCAGCCGCCTGTGGGCACGGAAGAACAGGTGCTCAGCGATCTGGGTCACTACGCTGTTGAGCGTTGGCAAGTCCTTGGTTGCCATGGGAATGCCCGCTTCGGCGGACATGCCGGCGCCGACCAGCAGGGCGGCCCGGTGGCCCGGGCGCCCCAGATGCTCAATCACGGTATGGAAGGTTACTCGCATAATCAACCCATCTCCCTGCAAGGCGAGAAAGGCCGCTCAGTTATAGCTGCGCTCCAGCTCCTCTACCAGGCGGCCAAAGGTCGCCGTAGCCTTGCGCAGCGGGTCCGTGGACCGCATATCGACACCTGCCGCCGCCAGCATCTCCAGCGGGTACTTAGAGCCGCCCAACTTCAGGGCGCCCAGCCACCGCTCCACCGCCGGCTGCCCCTCGGTCCGGATCGCCTCCACCACCGAGCACGCCGCCGACAGGCCCGCAGCGTAGGTGTAGGGGTAGAGCCCAACGTACAGGTGAGGCACCAGCATCCAGTTCAGGCGGGCGCCCTCATCAACCGCAACGGTGCCGCCATAGAACTTCGCGAAGACGTCGGCCTGCTCATCGCAAATGGTCTTGACCGTAAGCGGGCGCCCGGCTTCGGCAATCCGGTACAGACGCCGCTCCAGCTCGCCCTCCAGCAGGTGGGTCACCATGTTGTGCATGAAGGTGCCCAGGAACTGCATGATCACCCAGCGGCGCATCCGGGCGTCCGTCGTGTTGTCGAGAATGTGGTAGCCCAGGATCAGCTCGTTCGCCGTTGAGGGGGTCTCCACGGAGAACAGATCCCAGTCCGAATTGACCTTCCGCTGATACTTGGCCGTCAGAGCCATGTGACCAACGTGCCCCAGCTCATGGGCCAGCACAAAAGCCGTGCGCATCCGGTCCGCCCAGGTGATCAGCACGTAAGCGTGCACGCCATAGACAGGGTGACAGAAAGCCCCGGTCCCCTTGCCCACGTTGTCGGCCAGATCGATCCAGCGCTCGCTAAACGCCTGCCGCAAGATCTCGCTGTACTCGGGCCCCAAAACCGAGAGAGCCCGCTGGATTAGCTCAGAGGCCTCCTGGTAGGTCGTGGTCGGATTAAATTCCGGATCCAGCGGAGCGTTCATGTCGTACCGCTCCACCCGATCCACCCCGAGCACCCTGCGGCGCAGCTCCATGTAGCGGCGCACGTGAGGCGCCACCTCCGCCAGGATCACATCAAGCACGTTGTTGTAGACCTCAAGCGGCACCTGCTGGGGCGCCAGCAGCATCTCCTCGGCGGAGCGGTAGCCCCGCAGCTTCGCCAGGGTCACATTCCGCTCGATCTGGGTGGCCAGGGTGGTCGCGAAGGTGGTCTTGTAGGCGCTCAGCCCCTTGGTCATCGACTCCCAAGCCCGGCGCCGCATCTCCCTGTCGGTCGAGGAGAGCAGCCGGTAGCTGGACCCGAACGACATCGGGATCTCTCGGCCCTCGTGGTCCACGACCGGCGGGAACTGCATGTCCGAGATCTTCGCCCGGTTGTGGATCAGCTCGGCGGACTCCAGGGTCCGCCTCAGCGCCGCCAGCACGGTTTCGGTTTCGGCAGAGAAGCGGTGCGGCTTCGCTACCAGCAGCCCGTGCAGGTAGTGGCGGTAGACCTCCAGGCGGGGCTCAGCAGCCAGGAACCTCTCCACGACGCCATCCGCCAGCGCCGTGATCTCCGAAGGGATGAAGGAGAGCGCAGCCCCCACCCGTGCCGCCAGCGCCCCGGCCTGGGCCACCAGGCCCTGGTTGTGGTGCGAGGTGCCCTCCTCCGAGTTCCGCAGGCTCGCGTAGGAGACCAGCCTGTCTAGCCGCTCCTGGAGGCGCTCCCGGGCTTCCAGGCACGCCAGCAGGGTGCCGGCGCCCTCGTCGAGTCGGCCCTTGAAGGCCTCCACCTCGGGCACCAACGCCTCTACCGCTGCGAGCTCCTGGTCCCAGTCCGCCTGGGTCGCAAAGATGTCCTCGAGTCTCCAAGTAAGCTCCACAGGCACTTCGGATCGCATCGGACGGCTCTGCAATGGAAACACCCCTTGCTAAAAGTCGGTTTGAATCATGGGATGCATCCGAATCTCGTCGATCCGCACGTACTTGGGCTGGGTGGCAATGTACAGGCAAGCGGCAGCCAGGTCCTCGGCCTTCAGCCACTCCGCCTTGTGCTCGGCACCCATTTGCGAGCCGGCGAAGTAGGTATCGATCATGCCCGGGTAGAGGCCCGTGCACCGGATCCCCTTGGTGCGGTACTCCTTATTGATCACCTGGGTCAAGGCGCCCACGCCATACTTGGCAATCCCGTAGACCCCACAATCAGCGGAGGTCTTGTAGGACAGGTCCGACCCGATGTTGATCACCAGGCCGCCGCCCTCCGGCAGCATGGCCTTCACGGCCTCCCGGGCGCACAGGTAGGCGCCCTTCAGGGTAATATCCATCACCCAGTCCCACTGCTCGGTCGTGCTCTCCGCCAGCGGGCCGAACAGGCCGACGCCGGCGTTGTTCACGAAGATGTCCATACGGCCAAAGCGCTCCCGGGTCGCTTCCATCAACCGCAGCACGTCCGCCTCCACCGAGACGTCCGTGGGAACCGCCAGCGCTGTTCCGCCAGCTGCCTTGATCCGTTCGGCCACGGCGCCCAGCTCCGCCTCGTTGCGGGCGGCAAGCACCACCGCTGCCCCGGCCTTCGACAGCGCCTCAGCAATCGCTGGACCAATCCCGCGGCTGGCACCGGTTACGACGGCTACTTGTCCATGCAGTTGCATTTACGCCGCACCTCCGCGGGTCGTGAGCACCTGCCAGTGCTCCTCGCTGACGGGCATTACCGACAGGCGGGACTGCCGCACCAGCTCCCACTGACTGAAACGCTCGTCGGCCTTGATTTCGCCCAGCGTCACCGGCGTGGCAAAGCGCCGCACGGGCGCCACATCGACCACCACCAGCTTGGGGTCCCCGGCAGTGGGATCGGGGTACGGCTCGGTGATCACCTTGGCGATCCCCACGATGGCCCGCACGTCTCCGGTGTGGTACACAAAGACCAGGTCACCCGGCTGCATAGCCCGCATATGTTTGAGCGCAGTGGGGTTGCGCACCCCGTTCCAGGGCTCCCGCCCCCGCTCCTCCAGCATCTCGTAGCTGAACTCCTCCGGCTCCGTCTTCATCAGCCAATGGGCCACAGTTGCTCCCTCCTACCTGCCGCGCCGCAGAACCCGCCCCGGGCGCCCTTCCACGCGCTTGCCATTCTCCACCGCGACCGTTCCATTAACCATGACGAACGGAATTCCCGTCGGATACTCCTGCGGGTGCAACCATGTTGTCTGGTCCGCAATCTTCCCTGAGTCGAACACCACAATGTCGGCAAAGTAGCCCGGCTTCAGGTACCCTCTGTCCTTCAGGCCAAGATTGTCCGCCACGGCGCCGGTCATCTTCCGGACCATCGTCTCGAGGGGCAGGATCTTCTGCTCCCGCACGTAGTGTCCCAGGAGCATGGGGTAACTGCCATAGGAGCGCCGGTGCAGGCTCAAGCGCAGTGCCTCTGCCGGGTCCAGCTTGGGCTGAGACTCGCCGTCCGTGCTGACCACGGACCACTCGCTCTGGTAGAACCGAATCATCGCCTGCTCACTGCTGATCTGTGCAACCACCGTCAGCGACGGGTCGGCTGCCGCCGCCGTGCCCACTTGAGCAACGGTCTTTCCGACCAACGCCTGGTCCCTGGCCTGCGTTATCACCAGGAACTCGGGCGGCACGGCGCCCTTCCACTCAGACAGTGGTCGATTCACAGCATAGTCCGGGGCCAGGTAGGGGTAAACATCAGCGAAGACCTTCTGGCCGCTGGCCCGCGCCTGCTCGACCATCTGAATCACCTGGTCGGCCTTGCCCCAGTTGGGGTACTTCACCACCTTGAAGTGCGATATGTTCAGCGGCACCCCGCCGGTCTTCGCAATCGTAATGGCCTCCTGCAGCGACTCAGCCAGCGAATCCCCCTCGCTGCGCAGGTGCGTACTGTACACGCCGCCATAGCCTTTTGTCTCGGCAACCAGTGCCGCGATCTCGTCGGTCCGGGCGTAGCCGCCCGGGAAATACTCAAGGCCAGTCGACAGGCCGAAGGCGCCCTCCTCCATCGCCTGCCGGACCATGGACTTCATGCGGTCCAGTTGGGCCTGGCTGGCGGGCCCCTGGGCGTTGCCCATCACCTGCTTGCGGATCGAGCCCTGCCCAGCGAACAGGCCGAAGTTGACGCCTGTGCCCACCTTGGCAATCTGGTCAAGGCCGGCGCCCACTGGCATCGGGGAACGCCCGTCCACCCCGCCGAGCTCTGTGGTAATCCCCTGCATGAGGGATGCGGTGGCATCCCAGTCCTCGTAGGGATTGATCTCGTTGTCATGGGTGTGCGAATGCGGGTTGATGAAGCCGGGCGCCACCACCATGCCCGTTGCGTCGATTTGCCGCCTCGCGGTGTAGGGTCCGAGTTTGCCGACGGCGACGATCTTGTCCCCGTTCACGGCGACGTCGCCGGCAACCGCAGGCACGCCCGAGCCGTCCAGAAGACGCCCGCCGCGTATCACCAGATCGTAGGTGGCGGGCTGTGTGCCCGGGGGAAACGCCCCGCTCCCGGGCGTTGGGGGCGGGTTGTTCCCGCCCTTGGAACAGCCCGAACCGAGCATAAGTACTAGTGCTAGTGCTACCCACTTTTTCATCATCCGGGCCTCCCAAATTGGTTACATAATGCCACTGTATACGAAGGGCTATGATCGGTCAAACGCGTACGTGGCTAGGGCTAGAAGGGCTGAAACCTCTTGCCAAAATAACTGGTGACGTGTAGACTAGATTTGCATCGACACGGTTTGCCGGCAAGGTCCCTTGACTACAGGGTGATGTCTTCCGTGCGCCTGGCGAGCAATTTAAGTATGACAGGAGTACGAGAGACATGACGAAGACCCTGTACTTCGGCAACCTGCCCTGGGCTGCCACCAACGAAGACCTCACCAACGCTGTTTCCCAGTATGCTGAGGTCCTCTCTGCCCGCATCGCCACCGACCGCGAGACCGGCCGCAGCCGTGGCTTTGGTTTCGTTGAGGTCCCGGCCGACAAGGCCCAGGCCGTTATCGACGCCCTGAACGGCGCCGAGTGGGGCGGCCGCCCGCTGACCGTCAACGAGGCTAAGCCCCGCGAGCCCCGGAACTTCGGCGCTCCCCGCCGCTTCTAATTTCTGCTAAGCGCCGAGGCGTCATCCGTCAGGATGGCGCCTCGTTCTATTTCCACGGAGGAGGTCTTTTCCCTATGCGTTTCCGTCCCTTTGGCAAAACCGGCCTGCAGGTCTCCGAGATCGGCCTGGGCACCATGATGTTCGGTGAGAAGACCACCGAGGCGGAGTCGGCCCGCATCGTGCACCAGGCCTTGGACAGCGGGGTAAACCTTATCGACGTGGCCGATGTGTACGCCGGAGGAGAGTCGGAGCGCATTGTGGGCAGGGCCCTGAAGGGGCGCCGCCACGAGGCATTACTGGCCACCAAGGTCGGGCGTTCCACGCCCCTGGGCCAGGGCCTCTCCAGGGCGCACATCCTCCGAGCGGCGGAGGCCAGCCTGGAGCAGCTCCAGACCGACTACCTCGACCTCTACCAGGTACACCGGTGGGACCCCGACGTGGCCCTGGAGGAGACCCTCGGTGCGCTGACGGAGCTTGTGCAGCAGGGGAAGGTCCGGTACGTGGGCTGCAGCAACTTCGAGACCTCCCAGCTCCAAGGAGCCATGTCCGTGAGTCACCTGAATGGATACGTTCGCTTTGAGTCGATTCAGCCCCGATACAACATGGTGCACCGCGAAGCGGAGCAGGAGCTGTTGCCCTACTGTGACGAGCATCAGGTCGCCGTGCTGGCATACAGTCCTCTGGCAGGTGGCATCCTGACCGGCAAGTACCTGCAGGGCATCCCGGAAGGCTCCCGGGCTTGGCAGAACTCAGCCTGGCAGGAGAAGCGGCTCACCCCCGGCGCCGTCGCCGCCGCTACTGCCGTGCAGGAAGCCGCCCAGCGGTTAGGGCGCCCTGCCGGCGAGGTTGCCATACGCTGGTGCCTCCGAACCCCTGCCGTCACCAGTGTCCTGGTTGGCCCCCGCACCGAAGCGCAGTGGACAGCGGCGCTGGCCGCAGGCACCTGGGACCTGCCTGCATCCGATTGGGAGTAGGCGTACACACATACGGAGAGATTACGAGGAGGTGGCCTGGGGCCACCTCCTCTTCCTACTCGCAGGACTAACGAAGGAAATATGTTCCGCATACCGAACTTTACTGCAAAGCACTACAACGCGCTGGAGGGTTGCCAACGTGGACAACGTTATTGCCACGTTCTCGATCGTGGCCCGGGATCCCAACACGGGTGAGCTGGCCATTGCCGTTCAGTCCAAGTTTCTCGCCGTTGGGTCTGCCGTTCCCTGGGCGAAAGCGAACGTGGGCGCCGTGGCCACGCAGGCCTGGGCGAACGTCTCTTACGGCCCCCGGGGCCTGGAGTTGCTTGAGCAGGGCCTCTCCGCCCAGGAAGCCGTGGACCGCCTGATCAGCGAGGACGAAGGCCGTGAGCACCGGCAATTGGGCATTGTCGACAGCAAGGGCAACGCTGCTGCCTACACCGGCGAGAAGTGCATGCACTGGGCAGGCCACCGCGTCGGCGCCGGGTACACCTGCCAGGGCAACATCCTGGTCAGCGAATCCACCGTAGATGCCATGGCCGAGACCTACGAACAGAGCGGCCATCTGCCCCATCTCGTTGACCGGGTGCTTACGGCCCTCGCCGCTGCCCAGCACGCCGGTGGCGACAGCCGCGGCAAGCAGTCGGCTGCCGTCTACGTCGTCAGGGAGAACGGCGGCTATGGCGGGTACAACGACCGTCTGGTGGACCTGCGGGTGGACGACCACCCCGAACCCATCGAGGAGCTTCAGCGGCTTTTGGCGCTCCACCGGCAGATCTGGCTGGGACCCACTCCCCCCGAGCGCTACCTGCTCGACTCGCCGGACAAGGTCCGCCTGCTCCAGTCGCTCCTGCGGGAGCTGGGCGTCTTCGACGGGGCCGTGAGCGGTGAGATCACCTACAACACGCGCGGCTCGCTGGCTTCTTACTGTGCACAACACGGGTTGCCCACCATGGGCCCCACCGATGACTGGCTCCCCGGTGATACCATGGCCGCACTGCGAAATACTGTACTGCAACAGAGGGCTGGGAAATAACGTGACCGCTGTCGATTGGGTCCTTGGCGCGCTGTTCCGCCCGTCGGCCACCTATACCTACGCCCGAAACCACTTGCGGTTCGGTTACTGGTGGATCCTGCTCTCGGTCTTTACCCTGGAGATCGTCATGGCAGTCTACCATCCACAAAACATCGAAGCCGATGGCAGCAGCGTTGCCCTCATTAACATGGCGCTTCTTATGGTGACCTTCGACCTGTACGGCGTCATGCTGTGGGGCGCAGCCCGAGCGTTTCAGTGGGAGCTGCCCTGGGTCGAGGCCGTGAAGATCGTCGGACTCAGTTGGTCGGTCCGGCTGCTGGAAGATGTGCTGATCTTCTACCCTGCCCTGAAGGAGATGCACACTACGGTCCTTGGGATCGGACTGGCCATTACCCTGATCCATCTCATTTCTCTGACGCTTGGCATCCGCGCTGCCTATAAGCTCTCCGCCCCTCGGGCGTTCCTGGTGGCGGCGATCGCCGCCGTACCGCTCAGACTTGGTGAAATCTGGCTTTACTGGCACTACTCCTGATTGCCCTAGTTTCGACACGAGTCGACAAAACACCGCCCTCCCCACCAGGGGATCGGGCGGTGTTTCGCTACTGGCGAAAGGCTACGCTGTCAACGCTTGTAGACGTTGTACCCCCCTGTGGGAGAGCAGCCAAACCCTCGCCCGATTTCGTCACGTTGCGCGAAAAATTGCTTGCCGTTTCTGGTAGTATTTGGTAAGATGATCTCACAGGAATTACTCTGAGGGTTTAACCAAAGGGGGGAATCTCCGGTGGACGCACAGGTACTCGACCGGCTGGAAAAGTGGTTCCGCAAGGGCGAGTTTGGCCGTGTTGTGTTTACCTCTGACCGCCTCCTGCAAGACCCCCAATACGCCCACCTGAAGGCCGAGATTCTCTTCTGGAAGGGCGTGGCCCACGAAACCGCCGGCCGTGCCTGGCACGGAGAAGCCATGAGCTGCTACCGCGAGGGCATCGCTTCTGCCGGCAAAAACCACGCCATCAAATCCCGGCTCATCGCCGCCATGGGCAACCTATACTCCAAGAACGGCGACTGCGCCAGTTACGACCGTATGATGAAGGACTTCGCCCGCATCGCCAAGGAAAAGCAGCCCGGGGTGCTCTTCTGGGGCACCTACGTCTGGTGGAACTACGGTGTCACCCTGGACAACGCATTTCGCTGGCAAGAGGCGGCCGATGCGTACACCAAGGCCGCCGACCTGGCCCGGGCCTTCGAGCTCACTGGCCTGCTCGGCCGAATCCTCCATAACCTCGGGGGCGTCCAGTTAGCCCTGGGTCAACTACCGCAAGCCGCCGCCACGATGGCCCAGGCCGAGGCATTAATCGACGACGAAACGGGCGGCCACAAGTTGCTCAGCCGGCAAGCGGAATATCACCTGGCAGCCGGCGACCTCGTCAACGCCCAGCAAGCGATTACAGCCGCCCTCACCCACGCCAAGGTCGACGACATGACCCGGGCAGATGTCTACTTCACCTGGGCCCGCACGTTGGAAGCCCTGGGCCGACCAGATGAGGCGCATGAAAAGGCACTCCTTGCCCTCGACTTCGCTGTCCGGGCCGTGCACTACCCGGGTATCCACAAGGTCAACCAGTTCCTCCAGGGCGTCAAGCCCGTGGCCTAACCTACACCTAACCGCCCACTACATGAAGAGGAGGATCGAACAATGAAGCGACTCTTGCTAGCGATCGCGGTGGCAGCCCTCCTCATCCTCGGGGCTCTCCCCGCCATGGCCAGCCAGTGGGGCGGCGACGCCCCGATCGCCACCTGTCAGCGTTGCTGATTCTCCCACGTGGGTGCAAAAGAACCGGAGCGAATTCGCTCCGGTTTTGTTATTCTTCGGCGGCCCGTTTGGTGCGCCTCATACCGCCACGCTTCGGCGCCCACAGGCGCTGTTCCACCTCTTCCGGGGCGAGTCCCTCGGCCTGAAAACGCTCCACCAGGGATTTGTATTTCATGCCCGCATCCTCCAGCTCGGGATTCGGCTGATAGAACCACAGCTCCGGCAGGTTGGCGTACTGGGCGAAGCGCTGGATCACGGGTCCTGTGGCCATGGCCTGCCCGAGCAACATCTGCCGGAGCGTCTCCTCAGCTATGAGCATCTGACGCCCGAGGCGGCTCAGGCTGAACATTTCCGAGTCCTGGCTGGCGAGGAAGTCAACAGCCACCCGAAGGCGCTGCCCGGGAGTAGTCCCCCGCAGCGTTGACTCACGCAGGCGCAGGTAGTCGCGCAGCTGGCTCTTCACCTGCTTTACACGGGGGCTATCCTTCTCGGCCCCTTCACGGCCCAGCAGCCAGTCGGTGGTCACGCCGTAGTAGTCCGCCAGGCGGAGAAGCGTTTCGTAGGAGGGCTCCCTCTGGCCGCCCTCCCACTGGGAAGGAACGTTTCGCGTGGTCTGGAAGAGGTCGGCCACATCCTGCAGGACGAGGCCCAGGCCTTCCCGGAGTTGCCGCAGCCGAACGCCTAGCGTATGTGTGTAGACCTGACGGTCCCCCGCCCGCCCTGCCACCGGAAGCCACATCCCTTGTTTACAAGATAGGCCAATTCTACCCCACTGTTCTCACATTGTGAACAAGGGTACCGTACTATCTGGGGGCGATCCGACGTGCGAATACCTAGAGCCATAAGCGTTCTCGCCAACAGCCAAACTTTTTCCAGGAATTTCTTGTCGGCCACTTGACGGTTTTCCTGGAAGATAGTACCATAAAACCACAGACGCAGTTCACGCTACGTGAACAGTTCTGAACAAAGTCGCCCCGTAAACAAATTCGCCCCAAACTCTTACAGGAGGTGCCGCTCATGCCCGCATGTCGGTGTATGAACTCCGACCGACCGGATCAGCGGGACGCTGGTCCCGGCCCACCAGGACAGGGAGACGGCAAAAGAGAAAAAGGAAGGGATTTTCCATGAACAAACACTCAGAAGTCGTGCACGAGGCCCGCCCGGCCACTCTACTTTTCCGAGACGGCGTCGCCGCAGGAACCATCTACATTCGCCGGGTCGGCGGTCGCATTGTAGAGGCATACCGAGGCTACGACTACGGGTACAAACCCATAGCGCCCGTCCTGCGCAGCGAACCTGCACCCAAACAAAAACCTTAGCCTAAACTCCCTATCCACCGCCCCTCACACACGGGTCCCAGCCAGAACCTCTAAAGCAAAAGGAGGCTACCCCGTGGGAGAGTCCGGCGGAATTCGCCCCACATAGCACACCGCCCGGGAACTTCCCGGGCGGTCTCTTTATTCACACACAACGCGCAACCCGGCCTGGACCAGCCGACCCCGCAGAGTTCTGCTGTTTAGCACGGAACGAACCGCGTCCAGCAACGCTCCGCCATCTTGTCGGGCTACTACCACGGCCGTCCCACAGGCAATCGCCGTCGTGGCGAGCCCTTTGGCCTGGTCGAATTCCTGCCCAAGCACCAGAATGTCCGCCTGGCGGACCACGCTAGTCATATCCTCAGGCGCGCTGGTGATTACTGGCTCAAACTCACCAAGCAACTCGACCTCACGTGGGGGCGCTTCGGGCACACCCCACAGCACCCGAACCGGTCGCTCCCGCTGCAAACGGCCGAGTGCCGGTAACAGCACGTTCAGTCCCGAGGTCGTGTCATAAAGGCCGCCAAAGACGACTACCGTGGGAATCAAGGAGTGAACAGCGCTCAAGCTAGCGCCCTCCGTTGCAAGGGATTTACTCCTTATTTCGGTTGTCGCTGGTAAATTGTTAAGATGTAAAAAGCCCGCCACCAATAGGTGACGGGCTTTCGCTGGGCTTTTAGCCCTTGAGCATCTTCTTGAACATGTAGGAGGTGATCTGCCGGTTCACGTCCGCGATGGAGGTGGTCAGCGGAATCTCCTTCGGGCAGGCCTTCACGCAGTTCTGAGCGTTGCCGCATTCGTTGATGCCGCCAGGGCCCATGAGGGCCTCAAGGCGCTCGCCGGCGTGCAGGGCGCCGGTCGGGTGGGCGTTGAAGAGGCGGACCTGGGAGATCGGAGCCGGACCAACAAAGTCCGAGTCCTCGTTGTAGTTCGGGCAGGCCTCCATGCAGCACCCGCAGGTCATGCACTCGGAGAGCTCGTACATCCACTCCTGATCCTCCGGAGCCTGGCGGGGGCCAGGGCCGAGGTCGTGGGTGCCGTCGATGGGCACCCAGGCGCGCACCCGCTTCAGGGCCTCGAACATGCGGCTGCGGTCCACAATCAGGTCACGGATGACCGGGAAGGACTTCATGGGCTCCAGGGTGATCGGCTGGGTAAAGTTGTCGACCAGGGCCGAGCAGCTCTGGCGGGCCTTGCCGTTGATCACCATGGTGCAGGCACCGCAGACCTCTTCGAGGCAGTTGGACTCCCAGATGACCGGGGTGGTCCGCTTGCCGTCGGCGGTGACAGGGTTCCGCTGGATTTCCATGAGGCAAGAGATGATATTGGCACCGGCACGATAGGGGAGCTTGTAATCCTCCCAGACGGCGGGCTTACCCGGACCTTCCTGCCGCTTGATTCGCAGCTCGATGAACTTCTCAGCCATGTTCCGGTTGCCCTCCCTTACTTCTTGGTGTAGTCACGCTTGCGCGGCTGGATGTGCGAGACATCAACCGGCTGATAGGTGATCTGCGGACCATTCGGCGTGTAAACCGCCATGGTGGTCTTCAGGAAGTTGTCGTCGTCGCGCTCAGGGAAGTCGGGCTTGTAGTGGGCGCCGCGGGACTCGTCGCGGAGCAGGGCGCCCTTGGTGATCACCTCAGCCAGGGTAATCATGCCGTCCAGCCAGCGGGTGAAGACGGCGGGCTGGTTGGAGTAGCTGCCGGTGTCGGGCACGCCAACGTTCTTGAAGCGCTCACGCAGCTCGGCGATCTTGACGAGGGTCTGCTCGAGCTTGTCGTTGTAGCGCACCACGGTAACGTTGTCGGTCATGACCTTGCCGAGCTCGTCGGACAGCACGTACGGGTTCTCCCGGCCATCCATGCGCAGGATCTTGTTGTAGCTCTCCTGAGCCTCGGCCACGGCGGACTCGAAGATCGACTCGGGCAGCGCCTCAGCGTGAGTCGCGCCCAGGCCCTTGACGTACTTGACGGCGGCCGGGCCGGCGATCATGCCCTCGTAGATGCAGGAGACCAGCGAGTTGGCGCCCAGGCGGTTCGCACCGTGGTACTGGCTCGAGGCCTCACCCACGGCGTACAGGCCCGGAATGTTGGTCATGTGGTTCTTGGGGCTGGCCGGATCCAGATCGCCGTTGGCCTTCTTCTCGTAGCCAACCCAGATGCCGCCCATGGTGTAGTGCATGCCCGGGAAGATCTTCATGGGGACCTTCGTCGGGTCATCGCCGATGAACTTGGTGTAAATGTCAAGCACGGCGCCCAGCTTACGGCGGGCGACGTCGGCGGGGATATGCGAAATGTCGAGGTAGACCTGGTTCTTGCCATCGACGCCGAGACCCTGGTTCACGCAGACGTCGAAGATCTCGCGGGTGGCGATGTCACGGGGAACCAGGTTGCCGTACTTGGGATACTTCTCTTCGAGGAAGTACCAGGGCTTGCCGTCGCGGTACGTCCAGACCCGGCCGCCCTCGCCGCGGATCGACTCCGACATGAGGCGGAGCTTGTCGTCGCCCGGGATCGAGGTCGGGTGGACCTGAATGAACTCGGCGTTGGCGTAGACGGCGCCCTGCTTGTAGACAATGGCGGCAGCCGAACCGGTGTTGATGACCGAGTTCGTGGACTTGCCGAAGATCATGCCGATGCCGCCGGTGGCCATGACGACCACGTCGGACTTGAAGGCCTTGAACTCCATGGTGTGGAGGTTCTGGGCCGTGCAGCCGACGGTGCGGCCTTCGTGGACGATCAGGCTGGTGAAGTCCCAGCCTTCGTACTTGGTGACGCGGCCCTCCACCTCAAAGCGGCGGACCTGCTCGTCGAGGGCGTACAACAGCTGCTGGCCGGTCGAGGCGCCGGAGAAGGCGGTGCGATGGTGCAGCGTGCCACCGAAGCGGCGGAAGTCAATCAGACCCTCGGGAGTGCGGTTGAACGGCACGCCCATACGGTCGAGCAAGTAGATGATGCCGGGGGCCGCCTCGCACATTCCCTTCACGAGGGGCTGGTCAGCGAGGAAGTCACCGCCGTAAACGCTGTCGTCAAAGTGCTGCCAGGGGGAGTCGCCCTCACCCTTGGTGTTGACGGCGCCGTTGATGCCGCCCTGGGCGCACACGGAGTGAGAACGCTTAACGGGAACCAGCGAAATCAGGTCGACGTCGAAACCAGCTTCGGCAGCCTTGATGGTGGTCATGAGACCAGCCAGGCCACCACCTACTACGACGATCTTAGGCATGTACTGATCCCTCCCTTAGCGGAACGCCAACAGGCCGGCGATGCCCATGGCAGAAACAAGCACGAAAGCGGCGTTTGTGACGAGGCTGGAGACGCGCTGGCTCTTGGGGCCCACGGTGATGCCCCAGGTAATCAGGAAGGTATAAACGCCATTGCACAGGTGGTACGCCGCGGCGATGGTGCCGATGGCGTACAACGCAGCGATACCGGGGTTGGCGAGAGCGTCGGACACGATTTGGAACGAGGGCAGACCGCTCATGGACTCGCCGCCCTGGTACGGGCCATAGGCGCCGAGGAGCTTCTGGAAGCGGAAATGCCAAATGTGATAGGTTACAAAGAACAGGGTAATGATGCCCGTGATGCGCTGGAACAGGAACGCCCAGTTCCGGCCGTAACCGTAGTTGGAGACGTTATGCTTAGCGTCCGCAGCAATGTAGATACCATAAATCGAGTGGAAATACAGTGGGATAAAGATCGCGAATACCTCGAGCGCCCACACCATCGGAAGGGAGTTGATTGCCCGGATCGACTCGTTGTATACTTCGGGTCCCATGGAAGCCTTGTAGTTCTCGAACAGATGAAACAACAGGAAACCACCGACCGGAACGATACCCGTCAACGAGTGCAGTCTGCGCAGGAGGAAGTGGTTGCGTCGGAAGAAGTCTTGCATTCCCGTGGTTCCGCTCCTTTCCCCTCGGTACCTTGCTTGTAAACCCAAACCGCCCCATACTGTAGCTAAGATGCCCGACCGATTCCGAGTCTAGAATTCTAGGCTTTTCGGTTACAACCGCCCCCATTGTATCCCCCGCTGATTGGCGGTGTCAACGTTTCGGTTGCCTATTATTTCCACTTATTCTACCTATAAGACTCACTTATAGTTCGCTCGATTCTCATGGTTCTAGGCTTATAGCACGAACTCCTTTCGCGCTTATTATGGGACCCATAATTCTTGAGAAGGAGAGTCCCCCCGCGGTCTGGGTGGGTCACCTATACTGCATAAGACAACCCTTCGTTGATGACAAAGGAGGATTCGCTTGCGCCCGACGTGCCAGCTTTCCGTGCCGGGCAGCAATGCACATAGCATACAGCTGCATCGCCTCGAAGCGCTTCAGGCCCTTGTTGCCGAACTGGGCACCGTGCACTTTCCCCTGTTCCTCCGGCTCGGCGCCATGCCACTCCTGCGGGTTCAACCGGTCACGGCCCGGGCGCTCCTCGCAGAGGTGGAGGCGTTCCTCGGCCGCCTTGGCGCCTGGCTCGCGCCCGGCATACGCTTTTGGGGACCCGACGGTTCTGAGCTGGGCGTCATCTACAGCCGCGTGGATGGCAAACCTCTGACCGAGAAGAACCGGGTGCGCCTGACGGTCGATGAGACAGGCATCCGCGTGGTGGTCCGCCAGTTCCCCCCACCTGTGGGATTCCGCTCGGCTCCAGATCTGCCTGCTGGCGAATTCGAGTGTTACTTCACCGAGCTGACCGCCTCGGCGCCTGGCTGGTTAGGGCGCCGCTCCGAAGTAATGACCGGCGCCGGCTCCCCCGTCTCCCTGGAGTATCTGCCCCTGCCGCCTGTGACCCGCTGGGACTACAGCCGGGTGGCCGGCACCCCGGCAATTGCCCGGGTAGACCACCTTTTGGCCCCGGCGCCGGAGGTGTTTCGCGACATTCTCCACGCCCTGCAGACCGCCTGCACCGACTCCCTTCGCCTGAAGCAGCCCCTGCAGATTCGCACCGACAAATAGAAGAAACCCCTGGCAAGGCTTGGCCAGGGGTTTCTGTTTGCAGATGGGTCAGGCGGAGGGCGGCCGCCGGAATCGCCTGACGCCCCGGAAGATCCCATAGCCGATGGCGCCCAGGACGGCAAGGTAGAGCACCACAGGGATAGCCGCCACCAGGAACACCGCGAGATCGCCCGTGAGGTTGATCATGCCATTCCATGAGTTGATGAAGCCGAGCTTCATACGTTCAAGCACGGTCTTGGGCGCCTTGACCGGCGTCGGGGCGCCGGGCTCGTACAGGTGCGCGGTGATCGTGCTGAACTCCACCTGGTTCGAGAGGAACCGATACCGGCCCTTGAGTGATTCCAGGTCAGCCGTAACTCTGGCGATCTCCTGCTCAAGGTCCATCAGTTCCTTGATGGAGCCGCCCTTCTCGTAAAGCCGGCGCAGCTGCTCCAGGTGGGTCTCCTGGGTCTTAATGCGGGCCTCCACGTCGAGGTACTCGGCGGTCACATCCTGCGTCCATGTCCGGCGCTCTGTAACCTCCTCGCCCTGATCGGTGATCAGCTTGAGGATGTCTTCGTACCGCCCCGCGGGGACACGCAGGGTCAGATGCATGGTGCGCCCCTGCTGTTTGGTGCCCTGCTGGCGGGTCTCCTGGACATACCCGCCCGCCTGACGAACCGCCGAAGAGATGGTCTCAATGGCGGCATCGGCTTCCTTGACCTTGAGGTTCATCTCGGCGTTCATGATGATCTTCCGGTCCAGGGTCACCGGGGACTGAGCCGAGGCGGGGCCGTTGGGCACGGCGGGGCCGTTGGGCACGGCGGGTTCGTTGGCTGGGGCGACAGGCTTGGCCTGCCCGCCGCCGGGCGGAGCCGGCGCGGCGCCCGGGGCCGACGCACTTCCACTGTCCATGGCAGGAGCCTGTTTGGCGCTGCCGCCGCCACATCCGGCGTACAGCGCAGCCAGCAAGATCAGGGCTGCAGCCAATCCTCTGTAGCGTTTCACCTGAATGCCCCCCTCTGTATCTCTCTACGCGAATAGACGAGGATGAGCGGCGTCAGGATTCAACAAGTTTCGTTAGGCCTTGAAAACGGCGCTGGCGGCGGCAACTGCCGCACCACGTTCGGTCTTGAAGCCCTGCTCTACCAGCGCCTGCTCCAAGGTGCTCAGCAAGGTCACAACGGGCTTCATGTTGGCGTTGACGCCCATTAGGCCCACCCGCCAGGTCTTCCCTGCCAGAGGGCCGAAGCCGCCGGCAATCTCGATGTCGAGTTCCAGGAGGCGCTTGCGCACGGGCACGTCCTGAATCCCCTCTGGGATGTTGACGATGTTCAGCATGGGCAGGCGGGGACCCTTGGTAAACAGGCTGAGCCCCATCGCTTCCAGACCGGCGGCGAAGGCCTGGTGCGCCTTCATGTGGCGGGCGAAGCGGGCCTCCAGCCCCTCCTCCAGGACGATCCGCAGGGCTTCCCGCATAGCGTAAATCATGCTGATCGGGCCGGTGTGGTGGAAGACACGGGTGTTGTCCTTACCGTCGCCCCAGTAAGCGAAGAGCAGGCTCAGGTCGAGGTACCAGGACTGCACCTTGCTGCGCCGGCTGCGCACGGCCTCCATGGCCCGGGGGCCAAAGGTGACCGGCGACAGTCCGGGAGGGGCGCCCAGGCACTTCTGCGAGCAGGAGGCGGCGGCGTCAACGCCCCACTCATCGATCTTCACGGGCAGGCCGCCCAGGGAGGTCACACAGTCAATGGCAATCAGGGCGCCGTACCGATGGGCGATCTCTGCCACCTCGGCGATCGGCTGGTGGGCGCCGGTGCTGGTCTCGGCGTGAACCAGGGTCACCAGCTTGGCTGGCTTGCGCCGCAGCTCTTCCTCGAAGCGCTCCGGAGCGATTACCTCGCCGAGGGGGGCCTCGATGATGCGGACGTTGGCGCCCGTGCGGGAAGCGACCTCAGCGAGGCGCTGGCCAAAGTAGCCGATAATGCCCACGATCACGTCGTCGCCGGGCTCCAGGAGGTTGACCATCATGGTCTCGATGCCTGCGCTGCCCGTGGCCGAGATGGGCACGGTGTGATGGTTCGTGGTCTGGTAGACCTGACGGAGCCAGCCCATGGTCTCATCCATGATGGCCAGGAAAGCCGGGTCCAGGTGGCCAATGACCGGGGTAGCCATCGCCCGAAGTACACGGGGATCTGCGTTGGACGGACCCGGTCCCATCAGCAGGCGCACGGGGGGATTCAGCTCAGGCAACTGTGCCACAACGATTCCTCCTTGTCTTGCAGAAACGGTCATACAGGAAAGGCCGGCACTCTGCGAGTGCCGACCGGTCTTACTCCTCCAGTTGGACTACCCCGCCGGGAGCCCCCTGGCTTTTTGCCACCGGCTCCGGCACCTCGTGTGCCAGGTGGATCAGGTCCCGCAGGACTGCTGCCGCCGCCACCCGGGGGTTCGAGGCCCCACCGGCTAGCGTCACACGGCCCAACGGGTCACTTTCAATCGTAATCGCCTGGGCTGCTCCAGAGACACCCGCTAACGGATGGTCAAGGGGTAGCACCTTGGGCTCAACTTGGGCGTAGACCTTGTCCCCTTGCTTCTTCGCCCAGCCGATCAGCTTCAGGGCGCCGCCCTGGCGGCGGGCGAGCATCAGGTCGAGCGGGCTGATCTCGGTGATGCCCTTCACGTTGACCTGCGCCATGGTCAGGTTGGCCCCGAGCAGGGCGTTGGCCAGAATCACCGTCTTGGCGGCGGTGTCCAGGCCCTCCACATCCAGTCGGGGATCCCGTTCAGCAATGCCCAGGGCCTGCGTGAGGTTGAGTGCAGCATGGTAGTCGAGGCCGTCGGCCTCCATGCGGCTCAGAATATGGTTCGGGGTAGCGCCGAGGATGCCCTCGAACCCGGTAACCCGGCTGCCTTCAAAGCCCTGCGCCGTGTTCATGACAGGGAGACCCCCGCAGATCGCCGCGCTGAACTTTAACTTAAGGTGGGCAGCTTCAGCCAGCTTCATGAGCCCCGTATAGTCGAGGGCCAGCGGGCCCTTGTTCCCGGTGACGACGTGACGCTTTAGCGCCAGCGCCCACCGAATGCGGTCCAGCGAGGGCTGTCCGTTTTGCAGGTTGGTCGGGCCAAGCTCCACCAGCACGTCGGCCGGGGCGAGGAAATCCTCCATCCCCCAGGCGCGCACAGCCCCGCCAAAGTGGCCTACGCCACGCCCGGCGGCCTTATGGTCGAGCAGGGCGCCCAGCATGGCCTGGTCACGAATATAGATAGCGCCAGAGGAATCGGCCAGTGATGAGACGCTCAGGTCTACCCCAGTCCGCTCCAGCAGGTTGTCGTGGTTCTCTGTGATCATGCGAATTAGTTCCCGGCCCACGGCACCGAAGCCGATCATTGCCATATGGAGCTGACGCAAAGTCATAATCCTCCCTTTCGCAGGGAATGGAGAGGAGAGCCAAGTCAGTGCAGAATTGGGTCTTCGCCCTCCTCCGACTGGTCCTCTTCCTCGTCTTCTGCTTCATCAAATAGATCTTCGGCCTCTTCTTCGATACCTGCAACCGCAATTACCTGCTGGGTCGCGTAGATGGGAACACCTGCACGAAGTGCCAGGGCTATGGCATCGCTCGGGCGGGCGTCTACGGTGAACTCAGCCCCGTCTGCCTCCGCCAGCACGAGGTTGGCGAAGAACGTTTTCTCCTTGTAGTCGCGGATCTCCACCTGGCTGAGCTTGGCGCCCAAGCGTTCAACGACGGACAGGGTCAGCTCGTGGGTCAAGGGGCGCGGGGTTTTGACACCCTCGGCCTCCATAGCGATCGCCCGGCCTTCCAGCAACCCTACTTCCATGACCAAGAGCCGCGCCAGGTCAGGTGCCCGCAGAACCAGGATCACGCTGCCAGTGTCCTCCACCATGCCTACGCTCACCAGGTTTAGGCGGATCATGGCACGACCTCCTTTCGTCCAGTATACTCTTCGGTTTTTGCTTGGGCAACGCATGGCCGTCCACCGGATGGACGGCCCCTGGTCTCTAGACTATACTGGTTGGTAGCAGTTTCGCGCTCCACATAGGAGGAACTACTGTGATCACAGTCAAGCTATTTGCCGCCGCAGCCGAGGCGGCCGGGCGCCGTCAGCTCCAGGGCGACTGGGCCGGCCTCACCGCGGGCCAGCTCGTAGCCCACCTTGCCGAACAGTACCCGGGGCTGGCCAAGCTGGTTCCATCCCTGGCCGTGGCCGTCAACCGCGACTACGCTGATTCCGACCACCTCCTCAGCGACGGGGACGAACTCGCCCTGATCCCGCCGGTCAGCGGCGGCTCAGGCGAAGCCGGGCGCCCGCTCTTTGAGGTCACCGAAGAGCCCCTCTCCGCCGACGAGGTCGCCTCCCGGGTCACCAACCCATACTCCGGCGCCACCCTGGTCTTCGTAGGCACCGTGCGTGAGTGGACGAAGGGCAAGCAAACCACCTTCCTCGAGTACGAAGCGTACCCCGAAATGGCCGTCGCCCAAATGCAGGTCATCGGCCGCGAAATCGACACCAAGTGGCCCGGCACCCGCACCGCGATCGTCCACCGCGTCGGCAAACTCGAAGTCTGCGAACCCAGCGTCATCATCGCGGTAGCCACCCCCCACCGCGCCGACGCCTTCGACGCCTGCCGCCACGCCATCGAACGCCTCAAGCAGATTGTCCCCATCTGGAAGAAAGAAATCTGGGCGGACGGCGAAGAATGGGTAGGTTCGCAGCTCGGTCCTGACTGGATGCATTCAAAAACAAAATAGGCGTGAGCTAGCAGCCCGCGCCTTCAAGGCAGATGCAAAACCAGCCCGTGGCCTGACCGCCACGGGCTTTTTCTTCAGGTGATGGTGCGGGTGGGCAGCCCTCGTTCGGCGCATTCACCACCGACCCCGCAAAGCTTTGGTGGAAACGGACGTTCATTCGGAGGCGGCGTCAGGACGACGCCGCCGACCTGCTAAGAGGCGCCGGACGGGCCACGGATGGCCGTCGTCCGGCGCCGGCCGTTTCCACCAAGGCGCCACGCACACCCACGAGGTGGTGGCGCGCCAACGGGGGCTGACCACACGCAAGACGACGCGCTAAAAGCAAAGCCCGTGGCCAAACCGGCCACGGGCTAAACTTATATCTGACCGCCGGAGAGCGCCTGCTCCGCGGCGGCGATCATCCGCTTCACCATCTGCCCACCAAGACGTCCACCCAGGCGCCCACCCACGGCGCCAGCCTGACGAGACGTCAGGTTGCCGTTGTACCCCTGCTGCAGAGGTACGCCGATTTCGGCGGCAATCTCGTACTTGGTGGAGGAGATCCGCTGCTGGAGGTCCTGGAGATTGGCCGGGCTCCAACCGATCTCCTGGGCCACCTCATACTTCAGCTGCTGAAGCGCTTGAGCTGCATTCGGGACCAGGGGCCGATTGTTGTTGTTATTGTTGTTCGAGGCCATGAATCTCACCTCCGTGACAGTAGCATGCCACCTGACACGGAGAAACATAACGTCATTGCGTTGGTAATTCCTAGTCGTAATGACCCTCTTCAAAGTGACGCTTCACTTCAACCGGATCGTTGGTCACGCCGAGAATCAACATCAATTTGATGCGCGATTTCTGGCTGTTGAGCGTATCGGCGAAAATAACGCCCATGTTGCGCAGCATCTTGCCAGCGCCTTCATAGCCGTAGGTGTCCAAAACCCGGCCTCGGAGCGCTCGGGACGTAATGATCACAGGCAGTCCCTTCGACAGCGCGTACTCAATGCCAGGCACCACCGCCGGCGGAACGTTGCCGCGTCCGAGTGCCTCAATCACCAGGCCTTTGGCACCCGTGTCGACAGCGTAGCGTATGAAACGGTCATCTGCACCAGTGTACATCTTGAACAGATCAACCCGACCGCCGGGTTTGACAACCTTCATCATCTCCCGGAAGACCGGGCGCCGGTACAGCAGCACCTTGCCCATATCCACCACGCCCAGCGGCCCGAAATTCGGGCTCTGGAAGGTGCCGGCCTCCTCCGTATGCGTCTTGGTCGCTTCGGCTGCGGCAAGAATCTGCTCGTTCATGACAACCAGGACACCGAGGCCGCGGGCGCCCGGGCAGGCTGCCACCAAAATGGCGTCCCGCAGGTTGGCGGGACCTTCAAAACCCAACTCGGACGCATTCCGCATGGCCCCGGTCAACACCACAGGCTTCTCGGATTCCAAGCAGAGCTCCAGAAAGTAAGCCGTTTCTTCGAGCGTGTCCGTGCCGTGCGTAATGACGACACCGTCGATCCCCGAATCCTCCAGGTGCCGCTTCACGACCTGAGCCAGGTCCCACATGATCTCGGGAGTCACATGTGGGCCAGGGAGTTTGCCGTAGTCTAGTGTTTGAGTGCGAATGTGTGTGTCGAGATGGGTTACGGTCGAGAGGATCTCGTCGCCGCCCAGGCTTGGCACGGCGGCGCCCACCGCGGGATCGATCTGCATGGAGATCGTCCCGCCGGTAAAGATCACCAGGATATTCTTCGGGTCAGACGACTGGGTCATGATTGCTCCTTTCAGCGCAACACCCACTGATTATCAAAGATGTAGGTGAGGCACGCACGCTTCCCCTCGCAGAAAGAGACACCCTTGCCATCCGGCGTAAAGGCTGCCGTAATGTCGGCACTGCCACCCGCATAGAGCCCCCGAACAGGCCGATCCTGGCCGGCAGCATAAGTGACTCGCACGGTCTCACCAATGCTGCGATCGACCGAGCCGCTGAGCGGTGGGGCCGGCTGCCAGGCTTTCCCGTCCCACTTGTAGACCAGCAGAGCCGCGGAGACCTTGCCCTGACCGAGCATCAGCAGCCATTTGTCGGCCCCGGTCTCCACAATCCGTGCTCCGATCCAGCGGTCGACGATGTGAGAAGTCACCAGGTCACGGAGCACCACCGAACCGCCCTGCACCAGGACCGGAACGGTGCCGGAACCATTCCCCGGGAAACCGACTACCAGGGTCCCAGGCTCGGGCTCAAGCACCTGAACCTGGCCGCCCAGCATCGCCGCAACCTGAGGCGCCTCAAGGCCCTTCAGCTCGGGCGCCGCCAACATCGATTGTACCAGACCAGCGGCCTGAAGCACTTGATCCGGACTCGGAACGGCGCCGGGCGCCGTCAGCGCTGATAGTTTGCCCGCAATCCAATTGCCGCCCGAGAGTTGATCGCTCACCCAGGTCAAGCTGTAGCAGGCAGTCGGACTCTGGCACAACTGCACGCTGGGGTCAACACCCGGCGTCAGCGTGGCGGTAAACGCTTCCGGCTTCACGGTATTCATAATCTCGACGGTGTGTTGCGCTGTGGTGCGCCGGAGCTCCCAGCCGTCAACGCCCGGCAGCCAGCCAAACCAGTCGGCCGCAGGCTGCCAGTCGTTGCCCGCCGTCATGCGCAGGAGCGACACATATTTGTGCATCGGTCCCTTCGGGCCTTCGCTGCTGCCGGACAGGATCATCAGTCCGGGAAGGCCCTGCCGGGTGATTAGCCGCACGGCCTCTGCCTTGCCGGGAACTGCCAGGGCCTGGGCTTGGGGCAGCCCTCCGCCGGCCCGGTACTGCACAACCGTAAAGCCATCCTTGCTGCCTTCAGGCGCAGGAATGCTAACAATGCGGATGCCCAGGTTTGCCACCTGGTCCTTCAGGACCACGGCGCCCTCCGGGAGCTTGGCCGTGAGGTCTTCGTTCCAGGAGGCCATCTCCTGCAGGTACGAGGGCAGCTTCCGGGTGCCCTTCTCCCACGCCTCATCGCGGTCCGCCTTGGGCGTCTTGGGATCCAGGGCCAGCTTCAAGCCAGCGAAGGCGCTGAAATTGCGTTCGTCGAGAACCAGGTACTTCCCGCCCTTCCACTCCAGGGCGATATCCCCGTTGAAGAAGAGACGCAAGGGCTGCTTCGGGTCAAACTGAGGGCGCCAGTCGTCTGGGTTGGGCATGTTCACCGTAAGGAACTGGTCCCGGGGCTCCAGCGTCAGGTCACCCACCTTGGTGGGCAATCCCTTGAAGGCGCTTGAAGACGCCTTGAACTCACCCGCCCGGGCGTCGAGCTGGTAGTGGCCCACGTAGCCGCCGCCCCGCGCCAGGGTAAACGCCAGCGACAGATAGGTCTGCCCGCCCTCCTCAAGTGCCTTGGCGGCCGTTAGTTTCCCGCCGGACATTGTGGGAAGCTCCTCGGACAGCAGCGTGCCGCCCGTTCCGCTGAACTGCACAATCACCCGCTCGCCTGGTGGCACAACGCCGGGGCCTGGGAGGGGAAACCCAAACACCTTTAGTTTGCCCGCCTCGAAGACTCGGACCATGGGCGTGTTCCCCTGCGTGACGGGCCTTTCCCAGTCCGCCTTTGCAATTCGTGTGCTGTCAGCATTCTTCAGCAGCTCGAGGAGGCTGCGTACTGCTGCCTCCCGGGCCTGCTCTCGATCATCGCTGGACGACATGCCATCGAGCGCCTTCTGGGCGTATCGGCGCACCTCGTCGATCGACACCGGGGTTGTGCGCGGTTCCGGGTTACTGGCCTTGTTGCCGCTGCAGGCGGCCAACAGCGTGGCTGTTAGCACCAGCAGGGCGAGTATAGCGTGGCGAAGCCGCATTAGCGTTCCTCCCATGTCCTGGACCACGTACTGATGGAACTTCCGTGGACTATTTAGACTACCGCGCTAGATCCACCTGCCATCAGTCGACAGGGAATGACAACAAGAACAGCTAGGACGGCATCTCCCTCCTGCAGGCTTCGGAAGGCGAACAAGGACTCGGCCTCTCTTTCCGGGACCCCTTGACGTCTTACTAACCAGCGGTTATATTATGACCATCGGTTACTAACCGGTGGTTACTATTAGAGGGGACTTAAACAATGCCAAGGAGACAGGAAGTTCGATCGGAGGAGACCCGTGCTGCCATTCTGGCGGCGGCTGGTCAGTTGTTCGCAGAAGAAGGCTTTGATGCGGTGACCATGCGGGAGATTGCGCGGGTAGCTGACTGCTCCCATACAACCATCTACATATACTTCAAGGACAAGGAAGCCCTGCTGCACCAGCTCTCCATGGAGCCACTGCAAGCCCTGCGCGGTCGGCTTGAATCGATCCTGGGCGACCGGGAGCAGTCGCCACAGGTCCGACTCAAGCTGTTCTGCCGAGCGTTTCTGGAGTTCTGCCTGCTCAATCGCACGATGTATAACATCTTCTTTATGGTGAGGGCCACCCGGGTGGATGAGGAGGCCCCCACCCTGGAGATCAACCAGATTCGCAATCAGCTCTTCGCCATGCTGCGGCGCGCCATTGGGGCATGTCTCCCGGCCGGGTCCACCGACGAGCAGGTCCTGGCCTTCGCCCGTATTTACTTCTTCACCGTTCACGGGATGATCGCGACATACACCGGTTCGGAAGAGGGCTACGAAGCGCTCATCGGTCGGCTGGGCGCTACCTTCGACCTGGCTTCGGACGTCATGCTGGCCGGGTTCTTGCAGAACCTGAAGGGGGTTGAGCCCAAATGAAGGTCGAACGCATTTCGGAGCATGTCTGGAGCCTGAAGACGTGGCTGCTGTTCCCGATCCGCGTTTGGCTCGTGGCCGATGGAGATGGGCTCACCCTGATCGATGCCGGCATGTCCCTGATGGCTAATGGCATCCGCGGGGCGATCGAGGCCACCAACGCCGGCCCGCTACAGCGAATCCTGCTGACCCACGGTCATGGCGATCACACGGGCTCGGTCAAGGAGATCCTTCGTCACCAGCCAGTGCCTGTGTACGCACATGCCACTGAGATCCCCTACCTGGAGGGGGACCTCCCTTACCCCCGGCGCAAGAAGGCGCAGCCCGCTCTCCCCAAGGGCCTCGTGGGGGCCCTGTCCGAAGGCCCGGGGGGGCAGTTGGCCACGGTGGCGGGCCTGCGGCCCTACCTGACTCCCGGCCACTCTCCCGGGCACGTGGTGTACTACCATGAGCAAGACCAGGTGCTACTAGCCGGCGACCTGTTCACCTCAAAGCGGGGCCAACTCCGTCGCCCGATGGCCATGTTTACCGGCGACATGGAGCAGGCGATCGCAAGCAGTGCGGTGGTGGAGTTGCTCAAACCGAAGCGGCTGGAGATCTGCCACGGCGAGGCCGTATTCAACCCCGCTGAGCAGATGGACCAATACCGCAAGCTGTAGTATGGGGGCATTCTGCCGTGGCAGTGATTCAGTCGATGAACCTGGCCTTGCGTTTTCTGCTGGAACTATGCGCCCTGGCGGGTGTGGGCTACTGGGGTTTCCGCCCCCAACGCGGGCTCGCCTTGCGCTTCCTCCTGGGCCTCGGCGCCCCGCTCCTGATTGCGGCCCTGTGGGGCACCTTCGGGGCGCCAAAGGCTAACAGGCTGCTGACCGGCCCCTTTCACCTGCTGTTAGAACTCGGCGTGTTCGGACTCCCCGCCGTGGCCCTTTACACAGCCGGGCGCCCGACCTGGGCCTGGGCTTATGGCTCGGCGGTCGTGATCAACCGAGCGCTCATGTTCGTATGGAACCAATAACGAGAAGAACCGGGAGAGCTAGCCCTATGGCCTGCTCTCCCGGTTCTTCTCGTAGACCCGCCGTACACCTTCCAGGGTAAGATGGGGCTCGACGTGCTCAATGGTCCGGCTTTCTGTGGCCACCAGGTGGGCGAGCCCGCCGGTGGCGATCACCACGGGCGCCGGACCCTCCGGTGCGATTTCCGCCGACAGCCGGCGCACCAGGGCGTCCGCCTGACCAGCGAACCCAAAGATGATGCCCGACTGGAGGCTGGCGACAATGTTCTTTCCCAGCACCTGCTTGGGCCTGGTCAACTCAACCCGCTGCAAGCGCGATGCGCTGCGCGTTAGTGCGTCGGTGGAGATGCCGATGCCCGGGGCAATGCAGCCGCCCAGGTACTCTCCCGCTGCGCTCACGCACTCCAGCTTGGTCGCCGTGCCGAAGTCGACCACGATCACCGGGCGCCGGCGCGGCAGGCCATACATTTCGTAGGCGGCGACGGCGTTGACGAGCCGGTCAGCGCCTAGAGCCGCAACGTTGTCGTAGTAGACGGCAGGCAGGGTCTTGAAGGCGCTTGTGACCTGCACGAGCGGAATCCCCAGGTACTTGGCACAGGCGCGCTCGATGGGGCCGTTCAGCGGGGGCACCACACTGGCCATGGCCGCCTCGCTGATATCCTTCGGGGAGTAACCCTCCCGGTGCAGCAGGTGGACAAACTCAAGCCCGTACTCATCAGCGGTGCGCCCCCGGTCCGAGGAGACCCGCCAGGTTGCGACCAGCTCTTCATCCAGGTAGAGACCCAGCGTTACGTTGGTGTTTCCTACATCAAAGGCGAGCAGCATGCGCTACCGCTCCCCTCTGGGTTGATTTCGTTCGTAAATGACGCGTAGCCCCTCAAGAGAGAGATAAGGATCAACCACCGTGACCACCCGGGTCTCCCCGGCAAGCAGGTCGGCGTGGTCGCCCGTTCCGATCACCTTCACCCCGGCGCCCCAGCCCAGCTCTTCGACCAGGCGGTCCACCACCTCATCCACCTGCCCGGCAAAGCCGTAGATCACGCCCGACTGCATGCTGTGGACCGTATTGCGGGCCAGCACCGTCTTGGGCTTGACCAGCTCGATCCGGGGCAGCTTGGAGGCATGCTGAAAGAGTGCGTCCACCGAGACCGAGACGCCCGGGGCGATCACGCCGCCCAGGTACTCGCCTTCCCGGGAAATCACATCGAAGATGGTGGCGGTGGTGCCGAAGTCAACAACAATCAGCGGACCGCCATACTTCTCAAAGGCGGCGGCCGAAATCACAATCCGGTCGGCGCCCACCTCGCGGGGGTTGTCGTACCGGATCACCATGCCGGTCTTGACGCCGGGACCTACCACGAGGGGCTTGAGGTTAAAGTACTTCTGGCACATCCACTCCAGCGTGGGCACCATAGGCGGCACCGACGAGGAGATGGCCATGGCCTTCACATCGGTATAAGAAATACCCAGGTGCTCGATCAGACCCATGAATAGCAGGCCATATTCGTCGTGTGTCTTCCGCCGGTCGGTGGAGACGTTCCACTCGGCCTTCAGGCTCTTCCCGTCGAAGAGGCCCACGCTCATAACGGTATTGCCAATATCGACAGCCAGGAGCAACCTATGTACCTCCCTGGTAGCCAGCCGCCTTGACCGGCGGTCCAGCTCCGTCTCATTCCGGCTGTATTATAACACAGGCTTAATGAACACACAGCGGCCCGGGGGTACTCCCGGGCCGCATCTTCTCGCTATGCAGTTCGGAGTCTATGACCCGGTCACCTCCCCTGAAAGAACAGGCTCGGTCAGATCTGCAGAACCCCGGGCAAGTCTGATTGGGTGGCTGATGCACCATGCGGGTAAGGCCCGCTCCCCTGTTGTCTGGGGTTTCAGTTCCTGCCTGCATCTCTATACTAACAGAAAACGATGTGCACTGAAATAGGGTCCGAATCCGAATCCCGCATCTATGCCGAAGTGGTCATTGCCTCAATGATCAATCGGCAGAAAGCAGGCAAATCACCCGGGCGCCGCGCCGAGATCAGGTTGCCGTCACGCACGGCCTCCTGGTCGACGTAGTTCGCCCCCGCGTTGATCACATCATCCTTGATGCCGGGGGTGCAGGTGAGCGTCTTGCCCGCCAGGGTCTTGGCCGAAATCAAAATCCAAGGGCCATGGCAAATCGTGGCGACCACCTTGCCCGCACGGTCAAAGTCACGGCAGAACTCCAGGATCGAGTCATAGCGGCGCAGCTTGTCCGGCATCCAGCCACCGGGCACAATCACCGCGTCGTAGTTGGCCGCCTTCACCTCGGCAATCGAGTGGGTGGACTTGCAGGGATACCCGTGCTTGCCCTTACATGATGCGTTGCCCTCCAGCCCCACAAGGTCCACCTGGGCGCCCTCCTCCTGCAGCCGCAGGACCGGGTACCAGACCTCCAGATCCTCGTAGTCGTCTCCCACAAGGCATGCAACACGCTTACCCGTCAGCTTCAAACGTGGGCCCTCCCTATTAAATGATCTCCAGGCTCAGGTCCAGCGACTTCACGGAGTGAGTCAGGGCACCCATGCTGATGATGTCCACGCCGGTGCGCGCCGCGTCCTCCAATGTGTCAGCGGTAATCCCGCCCGACGCCTCCAGGATCGCCCGCCCCTGGGTGATCTCCACAGCCTTCTTCATCGACTCATAGTCCATGTTGTCCAGCAGAATGATGTCGGCGCCAGCCTCCAGCGCCTCCTGAAGCTGATCCAGGTTCTCCACCTCGACCTCGACCCGGCTGGTGTGTGAGGCGACACGGCGGGCGTTGACCACCGACTGGCGCACGCCGCCGGCAATGGCGATGTGGTTGTCCTTGATCAGAATGGCGTCGTGCAGCCCGTAACGGTGGTTCAGACCGCCGCCCACCCGGACCGCATACTTCTCGACGATGCGCAGGCCCGGAGTCGTCTTGCGGGTCTCCACAAGCCGGGCGCGGTAGTACTTGATCTTCTCAGAGAGGTTGCGCGTGGTGGTGGCGATGCCGCTCATGCGCTGCAGAAAGTTGAGTGCAACGCGTTCGGCCGTCAGGATCGACCGGGCATGGCCGGAGATGCGGGCCACCTGCTGGCCCTCGGTGACCGGAGAGCCCTCGGGCACCAACACCTCGTAGGTGAGCGACGGGTTGATGATCCGGAAGGCCGCCTGCGCCACCTGTTGCCCGCAGAGCAGGCCATCCTGCTTGGCGATGATGACCGCCGTGCAGGTCATTTCGTCGGGTACGGTCGCCTCCGTGGTGATGTCGCCGGGGCCGATATCTTCCAGCAACGCCCGACGGACAAGCTCTTCCACTGCGATCGGATTCAGTGTCATAGGTTACGCCCTCCTCTGTGAGACGTGCCGCTTCCAGTGCTCATCGTCGCGGCTCGGGAAATCGGTCCGGAAATGTCCGCCGCGGCTCTCCTCCCGCGTGATGGCCGCCTGGGCGATCAGCAAGGCGACGGTGGCCAGGTTCGCTACCTGGAACCCTTCCTTGGAGATCAGCGCCCCGCTCATGGAGTCCACGATCTTCGACAGGCGGTCGATGGCTGCGTTGAGGCCGCCCGCTTCACGGGCGATGCCGACGTTGTCCCACATCAACTGCTGGATTTCGGCCCACAGCCAGTTGAGCGGCCGGTCGGGAATCGCGGGGGCCGACCGCCAGCCGAAGTTGCGGCTCTCGACCTCTGCCGGGAGTTCAGTCGCCAGCACCTGGGCGATGCGGCGTCCGAAGACCAACCCCTCCAGCAGGCTGTTGGAGGCCAGCCGGTTCGCACCGTGGATACCCGTGCAGGCCACCTCGCCGCAGGCATAGAGACCCGCGATGTTGGTGCGGCCGTTCACGTCGGTCCTGACGCCGCCCATGATGTAGTGGGCAGCCGGCGCTACGGGGATTAAATCCTGCGTGATGTCAATTCCCCGGCGCAGGCAGGCTGCGTAGATCGTGGGGAACCGCTCCTTGACGCCCGGAATGGCCCGCGCATCCTCATAGACGCAGGGATGCCCTGTCTTGCGCATCTGGTCAACGATCGCCCGGGAGACGACATCACGCGGCGCCAGTTCCGCCCGCGGGTGGTAATCCGGCATGAAGCGCTCACCGTTTTTGTTCAGAAGGAGGGCGCCCTCACCGCGCACCGCCTCGGAGATCAGGAACTTGGGCGTCCCTTCCCCATACAGCGCCGTGGGATGGAACTGCACAAACTCCACATCTTGAATGTCAGCCCCGGCGCGGTAGGCGATCGCGATGCCGTCGCCGGTGGCTACCTCAGGGTTGGTGCTGTTGATGTAGAGCTGGCCGGCGCCGCCGGTGCACAGGATCGTAGCCCGTGCGATGTAGGCGGTCATCCGCTCGTGGGCATCGAGCGCCAGCACACCAATGCAGCGGCCATCCTGCATCAATATATCGACGATGTACTGGTTCTCGTAGACGATGATGCCCTCTTCATATACTTTGTGCTGCAAAGCCCGCCGAATTTCATCGCCGGTCGCGTCGCCGCGGGCATGGAGAATCCGGCGCATGGAGTGGGCGCCCTCCCGGGTCAGCTGGTACTCGCCCTCCTCATCTTTGTCGAACTGCGTGCCGATCTTGATCAGCTCACGCACACAGTCCGGGCCTTCCTCGACGAGCACCTGCACGGCATCCTCATCGCAGAGCCCGGCCCCAGCCTCCAGGGTATCCATGAAATGCAAACGGGGTGAATCCTCCGTGCCAATAGCGGCTGCGATTCCCCCCTGGGCGTACTCCGTATTCGATTCTTCCAGCTTGCTCTTCGTCAGTACAATGACGCGCCCGATGGGCGACGCCTTCAGCGCGGTGTAAAGTCCCGCAATGCCGGTACCTACCACTAGCACGTCGCAAGAGACCTGTGGCAGCTTGGCCATATCGAAGTTGGACAAGTAGCGCGTAGTTGACATGGAATTGCCCTCCAGCCGTAAAGGTTCGCTCTATTGTACCCCGCTCAGGCGGGCCTTGAAAGAGGTTGCCGCCAAAATGAGAGTGACCCCCTGGTCCGGAAGCGCCACAAGGTGCTGGCGCAAAGGCAGGTCCGGGTTTACCTCAAGCACGGGAATCAGCACGAAGGCGCGCTCGTGCATGCGCGGGTGGGGCAGGGTGAGTTCGTCCCCATCCATGGTGATATCGCCGTAGCGGACAATATCAAGATCGATGATACGAGGGCCCCAGCGCTCCTTGCGCAAACGCCCCATTCCCTGCTCTACGGACTGCGCGTGGCGCAGCAGTTCCCGTGGATCCAGGTCGGTATCGACCTCCACGGCGATGTTGACGAAGTTCGGCTGATCCGTTTTGCCCTGGGGCGCCGTCTCGTAGACGCTGCTGATGCCGGTGACCCGGGTGTGCGGGGCGCTGAGCCGGCGGACGGCCTCGGTCAGGTTCTCCACCCGGTCTCCCAGATTGCTCCCCAGCGATAGGTAGGCGATCGTCATGGCTGCCTCCGCCGGTGCAGTTCCACCGTCACGCAGTCGAACGGGCCGGGAATTGGGGCGCCGGGCTTATGTACGCGCACCACGACCTCCCGGACCGGGAACTCCTTGAGAATGCGGGTTGCAACCTGTTCGCCCACCGCCTCGATCAGCTTGAAGGGCGGCCCTTCCACCACCTGCTTGGCGACGGCGTACACCTCGCCGTAGTTGATCGTCGCCTGCAGATCGTCCGTGGTGCCAGCCAGCTGCAGGTCAGCGTACATCTCTACGTCGATGCGGAAGTGCTGCCCCAAACGGGTCTCCTCGGGCAGCACGCCATGATATCCGTAAAAGCGCATCCCAGTAAGAATAATGCGGTCCATTGTTCAGTTGCAGCCTCCGTTCAACTAGGGCTGAAATCCGCCACGCCCAGGACGCACGATGGCGTCCGTCATCATAGCGACCCGCTTGATCGCCTTTACGTCATGCACACGGACAATGTCCGCCCCGCAGGCGATGCCCAGGGCCACGGTGGCTGCCGTTCCCTCCACCCGTTCCTCGACCGGCACCCCGCCAAGCACCTTGCCGATGGTGCTCTTGCGGCTTGTGCCCAGCAAGATTGGGCGCCCGAGCACCTGCAGCTCCGCCAGGTCCTTCAGGACATCCAGGTTTTGCGCCACGGTCTTCCCAAAGCCAATGCCCGGGTCGATGATCACCATGTCAGGCGGCAGGCCCGCCGCGACGGCCGTTCGGACGGAGCGGCGCAGCGAGGCGATGATGTCGTGCATCAGGTCGGTGTACTCGGTGCCTTCCTGATTGTGCATCACCACAACGGGGACCTGGTACTGGGCCGCCACCGCCGCCAGATCCGGGTCGTGCAGCAGGCCCCACACGTCGTTGATCATGTTGGCGCCCGCCTTCACAGCGGCTTCGGCCACAGAGGCCTTGTAGGTGTCGATCGAAATCGGAACACCCGGAAACTCCCGCCGCACCGCTTCGATCACCGGGACAACCCGTCTGATCTCCTCCTCGGCATCAACGGGAATATGACCGGGGCGGGTGGACTCCCCTCCGATGTCGATGATGTCGGCGCCCTCGGCCAGCATCTCCCTGGCATGGGCGATCGCCCGCTCGACGTCCATAAACTGGCCGCCGTCCGAAAAGGAGTCGGGGGTCACATTCAGGATGCCCATAATGTATGTGCGGGCGCCCAGTTCAAGCGTGGCGGGGCCGCAGGGGATCCTCCATCTCTTCCAGGTCCGGTCGTGCAACAGTAACACCTCATCATTACGATGCGAAAAGGCCGGGGCTAGAATTCGCCCCGGCCATACCATCTACCTGCCAATGTGGGCCTAGCTAAAGGAGCCGACCACCACCAGGCCGATGGCCACGAAGATACCGAATACGATTTTGCCGGCCGCCGTCGAGCCTTTCTGGATCGCTCCGTTCAGGCTCCACTTGGGCGTGAGCCACTCCCACAGGTAGTAACCCAGGTAGTTGAGCAGGATGCCCAGCACCGCGTAGGTCACGCCCTGAAGCAGGCCTACGTTGTGGCGGAACGCATCACCCAGGACGATGCCGGTCGAAATGAGGAACCCGGCGATGAGCCATCCAACAGCCTCGTTACCCGACTCTGCTTCGACGAACAGTTTGAAAGGCACCAGCCAGTCGAAGACCAGCAGGCCCACAAACATCAGGGCCAGGCCCGTAAACGTAAAGATGAGCGTCCAACCAAAGCTTTCCCACGGCAAGTTCATAAGGCGGTGTCCCCCCGGTTCGAGACTGCGTTTCTGCGGACTAGTCCGCCAGGACCTGGATCTCTCGCTGCAGATCGGAATTGATCCAGATGCACTCGGTGACGCCCTGCGGGTCGCCCACCTTAATGCAAAGCCACTTGCCGGAAACCCGCTCCACACGGCCCTCAAAGCCGTTCTCACCCAGTGCATCCCGCGGGATCCAGACCTTCTTGCCCTGCAGTTCAAACATGACTAACGCCTCCTCCTCGCCGCTGCTGCGGAGATCATTCCAAGCAGAAACCAGATGCCAATGCCAAAGGCGATGACCGTGACCCAGCTGATGCCCCAGCCGGAGTCACCGTAGTAGACGGGCCGGTGCCAGATGCGCCAGTACCAGGGGCGCCCGTAGTACCAGTCGTGCCAGTACCAGGGGTCGTAACTCGTCGGCCCTACGATGACGACCGGGGGCTGGGTGGGGTACTTGGTCTTGCCCAGGTCGTAGGAGGGCGGGGGCGTGGTGCTGGTGGTGGAGCCAGACGGGGTCGGGGTCGTGGACCGCTGGCTCGAGTAGTTCCGGCTCTCGCTGGAGTAGTTGCGGCTGCCGCTGGAGTAGTTCTGCGAGTTCGGGGTGCTATAGTTCTTGCTTTCGCTGGAGAAGGAGCGGTTGGGTGTCGTCGACGTCGATGGCGCAGGGGTGCTGGTCGACGGTTTTGGTGTGGTGGTTGTCGATTTCGGTGTGGTGGTGGAAGGCTTTGGCGTGGAGTAAGAGCGAGACGGGGTGCTCGGGGTCGACGACTTAGGTGTCGAGTAGGACCGGCTGCCCGAACTGTAACCCGACTTGGAGCCGCTGGAGAAAGATTTGCTGGCGGCCAAGGCGGGGGTCACCATAACCCCCAGGACAAAGAATACCATCACCACGAGGGCCGACAGACGCTTGACCTGAGCCCACGGGTTCATGAAACCACTTCCCTCGGCGAAATTGACCAGGCATGGATTTCCTTTATGCACAACGGAAATCCTGCATGCTTTTCAAGACAAAAGAGCGCGGCAGAAACCGGGAAGGTTCGGGGTCACAGAAAAAAGCCTTCCCAGGTTTGCCGGGAAGGCTTGCATGGCCTATCGCTTGCCCTGGGCCGCCGGGGCGCCCACCGGGCTCTCGCCGGGCAGGATCTCCTCCTGGAAGATGGTCACCCGGTTTCGCCCCATATTCTTGGAGTGGTACAGGGCGGCGTCGGCCCGCTTAATCAGGTCCATCATGCTCAGTCCCTTCTCCCACTGGGCCACGCCCACGGAGACGGTGACGCGGAACTTGGCATCCTCCCCGGGGTCGTGAACCACCTGGTTGGAGATCTTGAGGCGCAGGCGCTCAGCGAACTCCTGGGCGCCCGCCAGGCCGGTGTGGGGCAGGATCACCGCAATCTCCTCGCCACCATACCGGGCGACCACATCGGTGTTGCGCGCAGTCTCGGTGACCCACTTCGCGAGGCTCTTGAGGACCAGGTCGCCAGTGGCGTGGCCGTATGTATCGTTGACCCGCTTGAAGAAATCGATGTCGAAGAGGACGAGGGAGGTCTGCTGACCGTAGCGGGCGGCCTTCGCAACTTCCTGCTCCAGACGCTGCTTCAGGTACTTGTGGTTGTAGATGCCCATCAGGCCGTCTGTGACTGCGGATTTTTCGAAGCCTGCACCGAACTTGTAGGCAACAACGCCTGAGAGTAACACTAGCGTTAGGCACGTGACTGCCACGGCTACGATTAGTGTGGACAGAGCGGAGTTTATCGCCGTAACGTCTACGAAAACCAAAGCAAGCCCAATTTGATGACGCGAGTCGAAAATCGGGGACCACCCTGCCATGTAGAGGTGCTCAGGGGCATCTTCGAACACCCAAAGGGACCTTCCGGCTTCTTGCTTCCAATGCAACATGGTTGAGCGCTTATCTGCGGGATCAAACGAAGTGCCTGGAGCATGATGTTCAGTAACGAATGTCTGGCCGGCACTAGCAACATAGGTTACCCGGTTCTGTTCAACTCTCATGATGCTGGCACCGACCAAATGTCCCTGTCCTACCAAGTCTTCCATTCGATGTTGGACTTTGCTGGTGTTAAGGGAGGCCAAACCCGTTTCCAGCACCTCGGGTTCTACAGAACCGGCAATCGCCGTTGCAGCGGTTACCGCACCGCGTCCCGCCGCGTCCGTTAGGAGGTTACTTAGCGTTGTGATCACAAACTGCCCCAAGAACCCCGAGGTTAGCCCGATTACCGTTACAACAAGGATTGTGATCTTTGTCTTTAAGGATAAACGTGTAGACATTTCCTCACCCCCGCAGTACAATTTGAAACTTTCATCTACTATAATAACACATAACAACTAAGGGATTAAATCCCATTTTATGTCGAACTTTCTAGCGAGCCTCACCGTAATAGGAGATGACCGAATTTATCTTTGGGGGGAAATAGTGTGGCCATTCGTAGGAGAACAAAGCTGAAGATACTCATCTGGGCGGTTGTACTGGCAACCCTGTTCACGGTCACCGCCTTGTCTCAGGCTGGGACCGTAGGTTCCTGGCGAATTGGGCCCTGGGGTCCGATTGGGCCATTCACCATTGGTTTTTAGCAGTGGGGTAACAGAAAAAGCAGGCGGTACACCGCCTGCTTTTTCTGTTAGCTCTTTAGAACAGTCCAACAATCCGGCCGTTCTCGTCGATGTCGATCTTCTCGGCCGCCGGGACTTCCGGTAGGCCGGGCATGGTCATGATTTCTCCGGTGATCGCTACCACGAAGCCGGCGCCGGCCGAAGGCCGGACCTCACGCACCGTGAGTCGCCAGCCGGAGGGGGCGCCCAACAGCTTGGGATCATCCGAGAAGGAGTACTGGGTCTTGGCGATGCAGACCGGGGCGCCCGCAAAGCCCTCCTTGCCCAGCTTGCGCAGCATGCGCTCGGCTTCCTTCGAGAAGTCCACGCCGTCGGCGCCGTAGACCTTGGTGGCGACCTTTTCGATCTTCACCTTGAGCGAGTCGCTGTCCTCGTAGACGAAGCTGAACTGGTTCGGCTGCTCCACCAGCTCCACCACGTGGCGGGCCAGGTCGGCGCCGCCCTCGCCGCCCCGGGCGAACACGTCGGTCAGAATCGCCTTGCCGCCGGCCTCCTCGGCCAGCTGCTTGACCAGCTCGATCTCCGCCGGGGTGTCGGCGGGGAAGCGGTTGATTGCCACCACGCAGGGCAGGCCATAGACCTTGGTCACGTTGCGCAGGTGCCGCTGCAGGTTCGCGGCGCCGGCCCGGAGCGCCTCCAGGTTCTCCTGGGTCAGGGCGTCCTTGGCCAGCCCGCCGTGCATCTTGAGCGACCGGATCGTGGCGACAAGCACCACAGCCGACGGGCGCAGGCCCGAGAGCCGGCACTTGATGTCGATGAACTTCTCAGCGCCCAGGTCGGCGCCGAAGCCAGCCTCCGTGATTACGTAGTCAGCCAGCTTGAGCGCCAGCCGGGTCGCAGCCACGGTATTGCAGCCGTGGGCGATGTTGGCGAACGGACCGCCGTGGACCAGCGCCGGGGTGTTCTCCAGCGTCTGCACCAGGTTCGGCTTGATCGCATCCTTTAGCACGACCGCCATGGCGCCCTGGGCGTTCAGCTGATGCGCCCGCACCGGCGCCCCCTCGTAGTTATAGCCCACGATGATCTCGCCACACCGGCGGCGGAGGTCCATCAGATCCTTGGAGAGGCACAGCGTCGCCATGATCTCCGAGGCCGGGGTTATCATGAACTCCTCCTGCCGGGGCACGCCCTGGTTCTTGCCGCCAAGGCCGATCACCATCTCACGCAGGGCCCGGTCGTTCATGTCCATGACCCGCTTGAAGGTGATCTGGCGGGGGTCCAGGTTCAGCTTGTTTCCCTGCTGCAGGTGGTTATCGATCATCGCCGCCAGCAGGTTATTGGCCGAGGTAATGGCGTGGAAGTCGCCAGTAAAGTGTAGGTTGATATCATCCATGGGCACCACCTGTGCGTATCCGCCGCCGGCGGCGCCGCCCTTGACACCAAATGCCGGGCCCAGCGAGGGCTCCCGCAGAGCGATCATGGCGCGCTTGCCAATATGCTTCATGGCCTCACCGAGGCCGACCGTCACCGTCGTCTTGCCTTCACCGGCCGGCGTCGGGCTGATCGCTGTCACCAGGATCAGCTTGCCGTCGGCCTTATCCTTCACCCTGTCCCAAACATGCCCCGCAACTTTGGCCTTGTACTTACCGTAGAGTTCAAGGTCATCGGCCGACAGGCCGATCGATTCCGCAACCTGCGTAATCGGAGCCATCTTCGCTGCTTGAGCGATTTCAATGTCCGTTAGCACGATGGAATAACCTCCTCGTAAGCCTCGGTTCCCAGTCTCAGGCCTTGGTCATAAACCGTGCAATCGGGTCGGGGGTAAGGGCGTGGAAGGCCGCTGCGATCTCGGTGCGGTCGCTGCGCAACCGCTCTACGTGAGCCATCACCTCCTGCTTAAAGGCTTCGTCCTTGAGGCTCCCGAGGTTGATCGCCACGTTCCAGAGCCCGCCCTCAAAGGCGGCGGACGCGGTCAGGTAACCAACATAGGCGTCACTAAGGGCGTTGGTGTTTCCCCTGCTGGCAGCGGCCAGAGCAGCCCGCATCACAACAACACTGTGCTCCATCGTCTTGAGCGGGGAGAGCGTGGCAGCGCGATACCCTGCCTGCACGGCCTGCTGCCGTGCCGCTTTCTCCTCAGCCGTTCCCTTCGGCAGGCTGAAGCCCGCCATCACCTGCTCAAAGGCCGCCTGGTCCTCGTCCGCGCAGCGCAAGAACTCTGCAGTCTCGCGCCTGCCAGCCTCCTGTAGCGCGACCATCTCGTCGTGGACGCCGGCGTACTTCTCCCGGCCGACGGTCAGCCCGGCCACCATGGCCACCAGGGAGGCGCCCATGGCACCGGCCACTGCGGCCACCGCTCCGCCACCGGGCGCCGGCGTACCTGCCGCTACTTGCGAGCAGAAAGCCTCGATCGTTTGCTCCGCTGTGCTCATCAGATCGTCCTCCTGAGCAGCCGCCCTTCCTCAACCAGCAGGCGGCCGCGCTTGATCACGGAGGCCACGACGCCCACGCCCATCCGGTACGGGATGTGCCGGTAGCTCGGGGCGTCCAGGATCACCACGTCCGCTTGCTTACCTACCTCAAGGCTGCCCACCCGGTTCTCCATGCCAATCGACGCGGCCGCGTTGATGGTCGCGGTGGCCAGCGCCTCGGCCGGGTCCAGCTTCATGTGCATGCAGGCCAGGGTGATGATGAACGGCATGGAATAGGTCGGGCAAGAGCCTGGGTTAAAGTCACTGGCCAGCGCCACGGTGCAGCCGAGCTCCACCATTTTGCGGGCGTTGGCGTAGGGGACGTTCATGAGGCAGAAGGCCGTGCCCGGCAGACAGACCGCCACGGTCCCGGAGCGGCTCATTGCCCTAAGGCTCCCCTCCGAGGCGAAGAGCAGGTGGTCCGCGCTAACGGCGCCGACCTCCGCTGCCATTCCGGCCCCACCCAGGTCGGAGAGTTCATCGGCATGGACCTTCACGGCCAAGCCCAAATGCTTGGCGCGCTGAAGAATCCGCCGAGACTCCTCCACCGTGAAGACGCCCTTCTCGGTAAAGACATCACAGAAGATAGCCACCGGACGGTCATGCGCCGCATTCTCGGCCACCACCAGCGGCAGCATCTCCTCGCACAGGAGGCGTATGTACCCTTCGCGGTCCTGCTTGTATTCCGGGGGCAGCTCGTGCGCCCCCATGAAGGTCGGCACGATATCCAGCGGGTGCCGGACCGCCATCTCCCGAATGGCGCGCAGCTGCTTGAGCTCGCCCTCGGTGTTCAGCGAGTAGCCCGACTTGATCTCCACCGTGGTCGTTCCGGTCAGCGCGATCTGATCAAGGCGGCGGAGGCCACTCTCGACCAGCGACAGCTCCGTAGCCTGACGGGTGGCCTTCACGGTTGACTGGATGCCCCCGCCCATGGCGGCGATCTCCACATAGGTGGCGCCCTGAAGCCGCATGGCGAACTCGTCTGCCCGATCGCCGGCAAAGCAGAGGTGGGTGTGCGGATCGACAAACCCGGGGATTACGGCTCGACCACGGGCGTCAATCACCCGGGTGGTCGGGCCGGTTTGCACCCGTGCCAAGAGCTCCTCCGTAGTTCCGACATCCACGATTTCGCCCTGGTAGGCGGCCAGCGCCCCGCTCTTAATCGCTGCCACGTTCTTCAGATGGGCGCCGCGCCGAACCCCGCCGGCCATGGTCACCAGTTCCCCGGCGTTGATCACCAGCAGGTCGACCTCAGGGACATGCATCTCCGGGGGGCGCAGATCCGAAACGAGTTGGGTCTGGCTACCGGTCTCCACTGGCATCACTCCATCAAGCGCTTCTCAAGCACCTGGTCAGACTTGAAGCCCTCCAGCCGCAGGTAGTGTCGGGCAACGCCAACGAGGGCATCCATGGGCACCAGCCCGACGATCTCGGACCCGACCACGGGCACCCCGTAGCGCTCGGCCTCAATGCGAATCAGCTCGAAGGCCCTGTGCAGCGGGGTGTCCTTGTAGTTCACCATGTTCATGGAGACCTGGACCTGGTTGCGGTCGGCCAGGGGAATCCCCAGGGCCTTGCAGCCCACAAGCCCGCCGCTCGATCCGCGGATCGCTTTGGCGATCTTCTTAGCGATCTCTATGTCGCTGGTCCCCAGGTTGACGTTAAAGGCGATCAGCGGCATGCGGGCGCCGACGGCCACGCAGCCCGCCGTGGGGTGGATGGCGTTCGGGCCGAAGTCCGGGACCCGGTCCGGATCGGTGCCGATGCGCTCCCGCAGGCCCTCGAACTCGCCCCGGCGGATGTCCGCCAGGTTCTTGCGGGCTGGGGTGGTCGCCGCCTCCTCGTAGAGGAAGACGGGAATGCCTAGGGTCTGGCCGATCTCGGCGCCCACTGCCTTTGCCAGTGCCACACAGTCCTTCATGTCGCACCCGGAGATGGGCACGAAGGGAATCACGTCGACGGCGCCCATGCGCGGGTGGTTCCCGCGGTGGTGGGTCAGATCGATCAGCCGGCTGGCCACCTCGGCGCCCCGTACCGCTGCCCGGGCCACCTGCTCCGGCCCACCCACGAAGGTAACGACCGTGCGGTTGTGGTCGGCATCCGGCGAAATCGAGAGCAGCGTAACGCCACAAGCCTCAATCGCCCCGGCGATCGCCTCGATGACCTCGGGGTTTCGCCCCTCGCTGAAATTCGGAATGCACTCGATCAGCGCGGCCCGTTCCATATTGATATGCCCTCCTGCGCTCCCGCCTTAACCACGGCCTCCTCACAACTGGTACCAGTCCACCATGAACCGCTCTTCGTTCTCGTGCATCCGGGTCGGGTCACCGTACTCCGCTCGGGTCCAGGCTTCAGTCTGCCGCATGGCCTCCTGGAAGATGTGCTCCTCCACCGCCCATGTGGACGAGATGACCCGACCGCGCAGCTCGTCGAGAACGGCTTCACAAGCGTGCGGCTGCGACCAGGTCGCGACGACGTGGTGGGAGACCTGGGCGCCCCACTCAGCGAGGAGCCGCCGGGCCTCGGGGACGTTAAAGTCCCGTTGCGCCTTATGCCCGAGTGCAGCGGCCACCTCGTAGAACTTTGAGCGTATACGCTTCTTCGGGGATAGGTCATCGTGGAACTGATACCCCCAGATGAGGGCGCCGTTCTCCTTGAGGATGCGCCGCACCTGCGAGAGGGTCCGATTCGGGTCCACCAGGTGGAGAATATGTACGGCGACCACAGCATCCTGGCTGTGATCGGGCAGCGGCAGCGGCTCGGTGATGTCGGCCAGCAGCAGCTGCGAGCGGTGCAGGTCGCCCCCGAGCTTCTCCCGGGCAAGCGTCAGCATCTGCTCAGAGATATCAAGTCCAGTATAGCGTATATTCTGCTCGATGAACGGCAGAGCAATGCGGGCGGTGCCCACACCGATCTCCGTCACCGACGGATCCGCGGGCAGCCGGGAGAGCACCCAGCGGCAGATCTGCTCAGGGACGCCCTCCGGCAGACCGCGGCTCTCATCGTACTTCCCGGCCACCCGGTTAAAGTTGTAGTCCATGCGCCTACTCCATCATGGGAATCTTGACACCGCGCTCCTTGGCGACCTGGATCGCCTTGTCGTACCCCGCATCCGCGTGACGGGCAACGCCCATGCCAGGATCGCTGGTCAGCACCCGCGACAGCCGCTGGTCCGTATCGGCGGAGCCGTCGGCGACCACCACCATACCGGCGTGCATGCTGTAACCGATGCCCACCCCGCCGCCATGGTGCAGGCTGACCCACGAAGCGCCGGCAGCCGTGTTGACCAGGGCGTTGAGCAGCGGCCAGTCGGCAATTGCATCGGAGCCGTCCTTCATCGCCTCGGTCTCACGGTTCGGGCTGGCGACCGAGCCCGCATCCAGGTGGTCGCGGCCGATGACGATCGGCGCCTTCAACTGCCCGGTGCGGACCATCTCGTTGAAGAGGAGGCCGGCCTTAACGCGCTCACCGTAGCCCAGCCAGCAAATGCGGGCGGGAAGACCCTGGAAGTGGACCTTCTCCCGGGCCATCTTCAGCCAGCGGTGCAGGGCCACATCCTCCGGGAACAGGTTCATGATCGCCTCGTCGGTGCGATAGATATCCTCGGGGTCGCCCGACAGGGCTGCCCAGCGGAACGGGCCCTTGCCCTCGCAGAAGAGCGGGCGGATGAAGGCGGGCACGAAGCCGGGGAAGGCAAAGGCCCCCTGTAGGCCCTCGTTGTACGCCACCTGGCGAATGTTATTGCCGTAGTCGAAGACCACGGCGCCGGCCTTCTGGAGGTCCAGCATCGCCTGAACGTGGTCCACCATACTACGCTTCGCCCGGGCAATGTAGGCTTCGGGGTTTTGGCGCCGCAGCTCTGCAGCCTCGGCCAGGGTCAGCCCGGCGGGTACATAGCCGTTGAGCGGGTCATGGGCGCTGGTCTGGTCCGTCACCGCATCGGGGATGATGCCCCGGCGTACAAACTCCGGGAAGATCTCGGCGGCGTTCCCGAGCAGGCCGATGGAAAGCGGTTGCCCCTTGGCCTGGGCCTCCCGGGCCATGGCGAGCGCCTCGTCGAGCGTGGCGGCCTTGCGGTCCAGGTAGCGGTGGTCGAGGCGCCGCTGGATACGGGCCTCATCCACCTCCACGACGATGGCAACACCCTCGTTCATGGTGACCGCCAGCGGCTGGGCGCCACCCATGCCGCCGAGGCCAGCGGTAAGCGTGAGGCGGCCCTTCAGCGTGCCGCCGAACTTCTGACGAGCAGCCTCTGCAAAGGTCTCGTAGGTGCCCTGCAGAATCCCCTGCGTCCCGATGTAGATCCAGGAGCCGGCCGTCATCTGGCCGTACATGATCAGGCCCTTCTTCTCCAGCTCCCAGAACTTCTCCCAGGTGCCCCAGTGCGGCACCAGGTTGGAGTTCGCGATCAGCACGCGCGGACTGAGGGGATGTGTGCGAAATACCGCCACGGGCTTGCCGGACTGCACGAGCAAGGTTTCGTCGCTCTCGAGCTCCCGCAGCGACTTCACGATGGCGTCAAAGGCCTCCCAAGATCGGGCGGCCTTGCCGCTCCCGCCGTACACCACCAGGTCCTCGGGCCGTTCGGCAACCTCCGGATCCAGGTTGTTCATCAGCATGCGGAGGGCGGCCTCTTGCTGCCAGCCCTTGCAAGAAAGCTCCGTGCCACGGGGCGCCCGAATTACGCGTGACATCCACAATCTCCCCCGGTGTCGAAATGTTGAGGCGGAGCAGGAAATATGTAAAGGAATCGTTAATGTACATATACTTGGGGGCGCCTTTCTCCAAGGGAGGCCCCCTTTGCCTTTGCTCGGACTCCCGGAAAACCAGGAGAGGGTGAGGTGCTATGATTGAGGGTCATGCCATCCGACGTCCCCGGGCCTTACTGCGGCTGCGCGTGGGGGATCATCGGTTCCAGCTGCTCGGGAAGAGCCGGCTGGCCATGGTCCAGTCGGCGGTAGCACTCCTGCGCACAGTGTTCGAGGATCACTTCGTCGACCCCGAGCATAACTCGTGCCTGTTCTTTCAGGGCTGCATGCTCATCGGCTCGCAGGCTCACACCCACGACTTTACTGTCACCCATGGCGGTGACCGCGTGATTCTCTCGGACTTCACCTTTCCCCATGATGGCCCCGCCGTGGTCTCCCTGTCGCTGACGGCGTACGCTACCGAGGTGCTTCGGTTTAGCATGCAGGCCGCCGGCACCAGGCTACCCGACCAGACCCTGCCCGACTGGCAGGAACGGTATCTGGACACCCAGCTGGGCTACTTGCGTCAGCTTCTCATTTGGACCGACCGCCTCGTCGCCGGCGGGTGCGAGACCTACAGCTCTCTGTGCGAGGAGTTCCACGCCCTTCACGGCGAGCAAAAGCGGCCACTGGAGATGCAGGTGCTGACTGTGCAGGAAGGCTTGGCGCCGCGTCAGCCTTTTCAGGTGCTCGCCCGGATCGCCTTCGGCCCCCTGCGGACCGGCGAGCGGCTTCCCATGCGCCTCAACCGGGGCGATGTGGTGCTGGTGACCGTTAACGAATTCACGAATGCCGGCGTGCTTCTCACCCTGGAAGGGGTTGGCTCAGGCGGTGTACGCCCGGGCGATGCCCTGTATGGACTGCAGTTCTATTACCCCTAGTTCTGATGGCGGGCGCCCTGCGGCGCCCGCCTGTGCATTTACGCCAGCAGGCCCACGGCACCCTCAACCATTTCGACGAGGCGCCCCGAGCGAATCAACCGGGTCATTTCATCCATGTCGGGCGCCAGGATCCGGTCCTCCTCCAAGGGAGCGATCCGCTCACGGATGGCCCGGTAAGCAGCCCGGGTGCCCTGACCCAGCCCCTTGGGGTCGGAGAACTCCAGTGCCTGCGCGGCACACATCAACTCGATGGCGAGCACACGGGTGCTATTGGCCAGGATTTTGCGCGCCTTGCGGGCGCCGGTGGTGCCCATGCTGACGTGGTCTTCCTGGTTGGCGCTGGACGGGATGGAATCAACGGAGGACGGATGGGCCAACACCTTGTTCTCACTCACCAGCGAAGCCGCGGTGTACTGCGGGATCATCAGGCCCGAGTTGAGCCCGCCGTTGCTGGTCAGAAAGGCCGGCAGCCCCGACAGCTGCGGGTTGACCAGCCGCTCAATGCGCCGCTCCGCGATGTTCGCCAGCTCGGACACCGCGATGCCCAGGTAGTCCATGGCCAGCGCCACCGGCTGCCCATGGAAATTGCCCCCGGAGATCACGTCCCCGTCTTCGGGGAAGAGCAGCGGGTTATCGGTCACGGCGTTGATCTCCCAGCCCACGACATCATTCACGTGGCCGATGGCGGTCCGGCTCGCCCCGTGGACCTGGGGGATACAGCGCAGGGTGTAAGGATCCTGCGTGCGGATCTGACCGGGCGCCGTGACCAGGGCGCTGCCCTCCACCAGGCGGCGCAGATTGGAGGCCGCGGCAGCCTGCCCGGGGTGAAGCCGGAGCGCCTGAATTCGCGGGTCCCAGGCCGCAGGGATGGCGCCGAGCGCCTCGCCGGTCAGCGCGGCGGCAATGTCAGCCGCCTTCAGCAGCGAAATCGCATCGGACAGGGTGACCGATCCGATGCCGGTCATGCACTGCGTGCCGTTGATCAGGGCGAGGCCCTCTTTGCTGGAGAGCTCGACGGGTCTCAAGCCAGCCCGGGAGAGCGCTTCACGACCCGGCAGCCGCTCCCCGCGGAAATACGCCTCTCCCAGCCCAAGCAGCGGAAGGCACATGTGAGCCAGGGGGGCCAGGTCGCCGCTGGCGCCCAGCGAACCCTGCTCGGGTACGACCGGATGAACGCCGCGGTTCAGCATCTCCACGAGCAGTTCAAGCGTTTCGGTTCGAATGCCGGAGTGGCCCTGCGACAGGGCGTGGGCCCGCAGCAGCATCATCGCCCGGGTGGACTCCTCGTCCAGCGGATCGCCGACCCCGCAGGCATGGCTCATAATGAGGTTCCGCTGAAGCAGCTCGGTCTCGTCGGGGGAGATGATCACGTCGCTGAACTTACCGAAGCCCGTAGTGATTCCGTACACAGGGCGACGCGCAGCAACCAGTTCATCCACCATGGCTCGGGCGCGGCGGACCCGCTCCCAGGCCTCTTTTCCAATGGTGACCGTCGCTCTGCCTCGGGCAACGGTGACGACATCCTGCAAGCTAAGTTGCTGTCCTAGTTCGATGGAGGCCAAGCGGCATTCCTCCTTTACACCCCCAAGTATAGGGTGACCCCAGGGGACCCAGCAAACGACTACACTGCCACTTTAGCAGAGGAAAAGCACATCATTATGCAGAAATGCATATACAAAGAGGTATATCGCCAGGAAATGTGGTACTCTATAAGCAAGGCACATACCGCCAAGAAGGAGAGGATCTCCGGTGCGGAAACGGGCCAATTTCGGAGGCAACTCCATTAGCTATCTCCGTTGTGGCGACGGCTATCCCGTGCTTCTGCTGCACGCCCTCCACGGGGAGGCGGCGCAGTGGGCGCCGTCATTGCCTGCGCTGAGCGAACACGTCTCTGTGTACGCACTGGACCTGCCAGGGCGTGGCGAGTCGTTCTCGGTGGAGGAGCGGGACTATCCGGCACTCCTCGCAAGGTTCCTCGAGCACCTGGGCATCGCCCACGCACATGTGGTTGCAGCCCCTGACAGCGCCGCCTTGGCCCAGGAAGCTGCCCGCCGGTTCCCGCGCAAGATCCGGCAGGTGGTCGTGGCCGACCCAAACGAGGCGGACTCGATTCTGGACCTGGTCGGGCGCCGCCAATCGCTCACCTTCGAGTGGTAATAACAAAGCACCCGAGTCTTTGCAAAGACTCGGGTGCCTTTTTGCTTTCTAGAGGTCTCGCAGTAGTTGTAGGACCCGGTGCGCATCGGCGAAGTCCGGGAGCAGGAGATCTGGCTGGCACCCCTGCAGATCGGCCGCGGCATACGGCCCTGTCGTCACGGCCACCGTAAGGCAACCATTCGCCCTGCCGCAGCCGATGTCGTGAGGGGTATCACCCAGTATGATGATCCGGTCGAAATGGCGATCGTGCAGGGCTTGCGCCTTCGCGATTCCGGAGGCGATCACCTCGTCCCGGGTCTCGCCGTCGGCGCCGAAGCCCCCGACCGGAAAGTACTGGTTGAGATCATGGGGCGCCAGCTTCAGCCGGGCGCCCTCCTCCACGTTGCCCGTGCCGAGGGCCAGGTGAAATCCCGGCTCGGCGGCACAAGCCTGCACAAGTTCCACCACACCAGGGAGCACCCGACCCGGGTCTTCATTCATCGCGTCCGCCAGCTCTGCGAGGAACTCCAGCTTCCAGGCGCCGAAGGTGCCCGGGTCGAGGCTGTGCTCCGCACAGACATCCCGGAAGATGGCGGGGTCCGTACGCCCCGCCATCGGCACGTTTCGGGCCGCCTCGCTGAGACCAAAGACCCGCTCAAAGGCCCGGTTGAAGGCACGGCGCCCCGCCTTGGTCGTGATCAGGGTTCCATCGATGTCAAAAACGAGCAGCGTCGATCTCATTTGTACGGCCTTCCCATCTCATATCGTAGCCGGCGCCGAATGGTCGCCATGTCGGTCTTCTCGGGGCGGTTTGACCCAAGTCCTTCATCAATCAGCTTCAGATCCTCATCCAGCCATGCGTAAGCAGTAAAGGGCGAGAAGTTGTCCACCTCGTAGCGCATCTCGGACCACACCACGTGATAGAGTCCGTCCTTGTTCTCCACCTGCACTCGGGGCCGCCTGGCCCAGTCGCGGAAGATGGTGACCACCTGGGACTTGAGCGACGCCTTCACCACTCGGTCATAATCGTTGCGCGCCCGCTCCGGGTCACTGACACGCCGACTGAAGACCCAGACCCGTCCCACCAGGTACTCGCCGCGCATCTGCACCACATATCGCCAGGTGTTTAGCGACAACAAGGACGGGTGGATCGTGAGCCGCTCCTGAACCCAGCGGTCGCCGCACGGAACGGCCTCTCCGCACGGCTGCGAAAGGTCGAACTTCGCCCGCACGATTTCCCAGGCACGGCGCCGCAGCCAGTAGCGCACAACCAGATATCCCAGACTGAGCAACCACACCACGCCGAAGATTGCCTGCCGATGGCCCGGCCACTGGGCGTTCACGGCCCACCCGGCAGCAATCATCCCGAGCAGGTAAAGATCGACGATGGGTACCAGGTCCAACGCCAGCCACCGGCGTGACAGGGGCCAGAACGCCTGAGTGCCGTAGTCGTTGGTGATGTCAAACCCAGTGTGCGACAGGCACCCCAACAGTGTCCAGAGGTAGAGCGGCCCAAACGGTACGTCGGGCCAGATCAGACGGAGTGCGGTGGAGATTACTGCTGACTCAAGCAGCAAGCTCACGATCCCGTGGGTCGGACCCCTGTGGGTGTGAAGGTACTTGGCAGACCCGCCCCACAGCCGAACTACGAAATCCGCATCCGGGATCTCTGCCCCGATCAGCACGCCCCACACGAGGGCCGGGTGGGTCCCGGCAGGGACCATAGCCGCAACCGCCGAGCCAATGACGGCGTGAGAAATCGGATCCATGACGAGTCCCCCCTTGAACGTGGATATGGCCCGCCGGTAGGCGGGCCAGGCATCACTTCGGATAGATGATGGACACAGCAGCACTCGCCGGGTCGAAGTGCTCCCGCAGGCGCTGGTTGGCAGTCTCCAGGTTCAGCCCCTGGGCCACGGGAATCAGGTCGAACAGGTTGACGTCCTTGAAGTACCCATCGATGAACACATAGGCCATCGAATCCAGGTCGTTCATGAAGTTGACGATGCGACCCACGGTCTTCTTGCGTGCACGCTCGAAGTCCTCGGCGTTCAGGCCCTTGCCACACGCCTCCTGGACGCCCGCCAGCAACCGGACCTCCAGTTCCCCCGGATCTCGGGTCGGACCGGTGAAGTAGCTGTAGCCGTAGGTCTCGTCCGGCGAGTACTCAAAGCCGAAGCGCTGGTCGATCAGCCCCGACTCGTAGAGGTCGGTGTACAGCTGTGAACCGCGGCCGCACACGGCGTCGAGAATCACGGCAGTCATCAGATCCTGCTCCAGGAGCGGCCGGCCGCGCAGGCCCACCCGCTTATCCTTGAAGCCCATGCGGAAAATTGGCTGGTTGACCACAAGCTTCTGTGACCGCCGCTTCTCGCAAATGTGAGTCGGCTCTTCCGGCATAATGCGCTGAATCTCAGCCTGTGCAGCGTAGCCCCGCTTGCCGAAGTTGGCCCGGGCGGTCTCAATGACCTTTGCCGGGTCCACATCGCCTGCCACAAACACCACCATGTTCGACGGGTGATAGAAAGTCTTATGGCAGAGGTAGAGCGTCTCCTTGGTAATCTGATGGATCGATTCCACGGTGCCGGCGATGTCGATCCTCACCGGATGTTCGTTGTAGAGCGCCTCCAGCAGGTTGGCACTCGACCGCCAGCCCGGATCGTCCAGGTACATTCGGATCTCCTGCTCGATGATGCCCTGCTCCTTGGCGACGCTTTCGTCGGTGAAGTAGGGCTCCTGAACGAAGTCCAGCAGCAGCTCAAAGCATTCCTCGAAGTTCTGCGTGGTGCTGAAGTAGTACACCGTGTGGGTGTACGTGGTGTAGGCGTTGCTTTCAGCGCCCAGCTCGGAGAACAGGTCGGAGACGTTGGTGCCGTCCTCCTGCTCGAACAGCTTGTGCTCCAAGAAGTGGGCAATGCCGTCGGGCACCTGCACCTCCTGGCCCGTGGCGGGGTCGACAAAGCGGCTGTCCACCGACCCGTAGTTGGTGGCAACCCGGGCAGTTACCGTCTTGTAGCCCGGCTTATGTAGGACGGCAACGGTGAGCCCATTCTCCAGGCGCTCTGTGTACAGCGTGTCCTTGAGGAGGGGATCGTAGAACTTTTCCATGGCTACTTTCCTCCCTCCAGCTTGTTCAGGAAGTAGACCGTGTCGACAGAGAAGCGGCGAGCCGCTTCGGCCACCTGCTCCTTGGTCACCTGCTCGTAGGCGGCGACCCGGTCTTCAATGCTCAGGTCTTTCCCGGAGAAGACCCGGTCGACCGCCAGGTCGGCCATGGCGCCCGGGTTGTCGGCAGCGGAGAGCATGTCGTTGACGAGGGTGCGAACCGTGGTCTGGAGTTCATCGTCGCTGATGTCGCCCGCCTGGAGGGCCTTCAGCTGCTCCAGCATGATCTCCTGGCACTTGTCCTTGTTCTCGAACTCGATGCCTGCGTACATGAAGCCAACGCCCTTCAGGGTTTCCACCGCTGAGTAAGCGAAGTAGGCGAGGGAGTTCTTCTCTCGGACGTGCTGGAACAGCTTGCTGTGCGGGAAACCACCCAGCACGCCGTTTGCGACCAGCATGGGGAAGTAAAGGTCATCGGTAATGGTCGTGCCGGTACGCGTTCCGATCACCAGCACTCCCTGGTTTACATCGAGGCGATCCACCACGTCCTGAACTGGGCGCCCTGGCTCCCGCTTAACCTGGGTGGTCGGCATCTTCCGGCCGCCCTGAGCAGGTGCGGGCAGCTTGAGCGTCTGCTCAACCATGGCCCGAGTCTCCTCGGGCTGCACGTCACCGATCACAAAAATGTCGGCCGGTACCGTGGAAAGGAGGAACCGATGGTGTTCGAGCAGCGACTGAGGCGTGATTGCGTCCAGGTCCTCCACCCGGCCGAGGCGGTAAAGCTCAAAGGCCTCTCCCTTGCACATGGCCTCGGTGCATCGGACCATGGCGTAACGCCGCTTGTCGTTGATCAGCCCTTCGATCATCTGGCGGAGGTTAGCCTTCTCCTGCTCGAAGTAGTCGGGCTTGAACCCGTCCCCCGCCGTGGCCGGTCGGGTAATAATGCCCGCCAGCGTCTCCAGCCCCTTGCGCAGCAGCCCCGTCTCGCCGGGAATGTGCTGTTCACCCGGCACCTCTAGCCGGAAGACCAGCGAATGGACCTCGCCCCGGCGATTCACATCAATGCCGAAAGATGTGCCGTACAGTTCGTCTAGGTGGCGCGACAGGGCCGCTGTGGTAGGATAGTCGGCAGAGCCACGCGCCATCACCATGGGGAGCAGAGCGTTCTTGGTCACCATCTCCACGGCCAACGGCAGGTGGAAGTACGCGTAGACCACGGTCGTCTTGAACTTCGTGGTTGGTTGCACGTACAGGTTGACCCCTTCGGCCAGGTCGTACCTGGTGAAGCTGCTGGTCAAGGTTTCATCGCCTCCTGGGCACCATCATGCTACTTCAAGAGATCCCGCGGGTATTGAGTCAGGCTGCGGGCGCCGCCAGCCTCCAGAACCACATCATCTTCAATGCGGACGCCACCGAGCTCAGGCAAGTAGATCCCGGGCTCAATCGTAAAGGTGTTTCCCACCGCCAGTGGACGGTGGTTACTCCCCACAATATAGGGTTCTTCGTGGACTTCCAGGCCGAGGCCATGGCCGGTCCGATGGGTAAAGAACTGACCATACCCCTTGGCCGATATGTAATCCCGGGCGATGGCATCCACCTCGGCGCCGGTCATGCCAGGTCGCGCCTCGGTACGAGCCTTGGTCTGCGCCTCCAGGCAGATCTGAAAGATCTCAGCGAGCTGTCCGGAGACCTTGCCAACCGGGTAGGTACGCGTAATGTCTCCCGCGTAACCCTTATAGTTATATACGAAATCCACCCAAACAAGTTCGCCCTCCTGCAAAACCCGATCGGTCGAACCCGCGTGGGGAATCGCAGACCGCGGCCCAGAAGCGACGTTGATGTGGAACGGTCCCTCGGCTCCTAGTTTCTGCAGTTCCTGCTCCATATAAGCAGCAACCTGGAGTTCAGTGACGCCGGGTTTGATAAACTCGTGGGCGGCCTTCGCTCCGGCGTCGACCAGAGCAGCGGCCTGCTGCATTAGTTTCAGTTCGTTGGCGTCCTTCGCCATTCGGAGTTCGGCTAAAATGGCGCCCGCGTCCTCGTAACGGAACTCCACCGCTGACTGTCCCATGGCCGCCGGCAAGCTCTTGACCGCCTGTGCCAACAGTTCGCGCTCCAGGACCCGCATGTAGCGAAACTCTATGCCCAGCACCCCGTGTGCCAGCCCAGTTGCGCCTAGGGCGTGCTTCAGGACCGGGAGCGGCCCTTCCTCTTCCCCCCACGCAAAAACCTTGCTCACGCCGGCGCCCGTGGTCACCCGCTCCGCCTCAAAGGCCGGGCAGAAGGCGAAAGCCTCGCCGTGAACCGGCAGGAATAGCATGGTTGTCCGCTCCGACAGGTGCATATCGAGCCCGGTCAGGTAGAACAGATTGGGCCCTGGCATGATCACAACCCCGTCCAAACCTTGACCCCTGGCCCGCTCGATCAAACGGGCAACCCGTTCCTGATTCATGACAGTCGGCCCCTCCTCTTGCGGTCTTATAGGCCCGCCCACCTAAAGCATCGTTCAACGGAGTCGGTACGCGGAAATGAGCGTGCTTCGGCCGGGGTCAACCACTTCAGGGCAGCCGCATCATCACCGGCGCCCCCCTCGCCGCCGACGATCTCTGCCTCGAAGTAGAAGATCACATAATGCCACTGCACACGGGCCTGTGCGTCGCGATCAATGGCGTTGGCGTACCCGAGAAACCGGGTGATGCGGACGTCAAAACCGGTCTCCTCCGCCACCTCTCGAATCAGGGCCTCCTCCACGGTCTCGCCCAGCTCTACCCCGCCTCCGGGCAGGCTCAGGTAGCCTGAAAACGGCGGTCGGGCTCGCTGGACCAGCAAAACCTGATCACCACGCCGAACCAGGGCATGACACGAAGGCAGCGGGTGTTCTGGGTATTCACGGGCCATGCTTTGGCTCTCCCCTATTAGACGTTCTCTGAAATTGGTACAGGATGGTATTAGCGTTCCCCGGAAAAGAAAGTTTTTCCTCCTGTGCGCATACCGGCGAGCCTTCCACCGAATGCTACGAAAGAGCCCGCCCGAAAGGAGGGGTGTTATGTGAACAAAGTCCTCGGCGAGGGCCTGGACCTGGCACAGCAGCTGGCTGCGCTTCCTTTCAAGGCAGCCCGCCAGCTCCTGGAGGGCTCCACTTTGAAGAACCGGGCCGTTGGCGATGTCCTGTCGGAATCCCTCAGCCTGAGCGAGGGTTTCGCTCGACTGCCGTTCAAAGCGGCGGCCGCCCTTCTCACGGAGTTGGGCGAGCAGAAACCCAACCTGGAGGAGCGCGTCGCCACGCTCGAACAGAAGGCTCGCGAGCCGGGCGCCGGCCCCGGGACGTAAAAAACCTCGTCCTCCGCAGGGAGGACGAGGTTTTTTTCTGCCTAGAACGCAGGCTGCGCCTCGGGCGGGCGGCCGACGTTGTACTTGTTCTCGGGCTCCGGGCGGGCGGGAAGCAGCTTGGCAAGCACATCCTCCAGCTCCTTACCCTCCAAGGTCTCCTTCTGGAGGAGCTCCTCAGAGAGCATATCGAGCGCCGGCCGGTACTTCAGCAGGATCTCACGGGCACGCTCGTAAGCTGCGTGTACGAAGTTCCGAACCTCTTCGTCGATCATCGCAGCCACATCTTCCGAGTAGTTGCGCTGACGGGCGATGTCGCGGCCCAGGAAAACCTCGTCCTCCTTGTGACCGAAGGTGAGCGGCCCGAGCTTGTCGCTCATGCCCCACTCAGTTACCATGCGGCGGGCCCACTGCGTGGTCCGCTCGATGTCGTTCTGAGCGCCGTTGGTGATTTCACCAAAGGTGATCTCCTCGGCGACCCGACCGCCCAGCGCCATGGCCATGAAGTCCAGAATCTCGCTCTTGGAGATTCCGTAGCGGTCCTCCACCGGAAGGAACATGGTGAGGCCCAAGGCCCGACCCCGGGGGATAATCGTGATCTTGTGCAGCGGGTCCATGTGGGCCAGCATGTGGCCGACCACGGCGTGACCAGCCTCGTGCCAGGCGGTCACCTTCTTCTCCCGATCGGAGATGATGCGCGACTTCTTCTCAGGACCGCCGGACATGACACGGTCGATGGCATCTTCCACGTCTTGGTGGGCGATCTTCTTCTTGCGGCGGCGGGCAGCCAGCAGGGCCGATTCGTTCATGAGGTTGGCGATATCGGCGCCGGTGAAGCCGGGGGTGCGCTTCGCCAGGGTCTCCAGGTTCACATCGGCATCAAGGGGCTTGCCCTTGGCATGCACCTTGAAGATGGCCAGGCGGCCCTTCAGGTCCGGCCGGTCGATCACAATCTGGCGGTCAAAGCGGCCGGGACGGAGCAGAGCGGGGTCAAGGACATCGGGACGGTTGGTGGCCGCCATGATGATGATGCCCTCGTTGACGCCGAAGCCGTCCATTTCGACCAGCAACTGGTTGAGGGTCTGCTCCCGCTCGTCATGGCCGCCGCCGTAGCCAGCGCCACGCTGGCGACCGACCGCGTCGATCTCGTCGATGAAGACGATGCAGGGAGAGTTCTTCTTGGCCTGCTCGAAGAGGTCCCGCACACGGCTGGCGCCGACACCCACGAACATTTCCACGAAGTCCGAGCCGGAGATGCTGAAGAACGGGACGCCGGCCTCACCGGCCACGGCCCGGGCCAGCAGCGTCTTGCCGGTACCCGGGGAACCCGAGAGCAGCACGCCCTTGGGAATGCGGGCGCCGAGCTCCATGTAGCGCTTGGGGTGCTTCAGGAAGTCGACGATTTCGACCAGTTCTTCCTTGACCTCGTCGATGCCGGCGACGTCCTCGAAGGTGACGCGCTTGCGATCGTCGGTGTGGAGTCTGGCTCGACTGCGCCCGAACTGCATGACCCGGTTACCCGAGCCCTGCGTTTGCTGCATGATGAAGAAGAACGCAAGCAGCACCAGGATTACAGGGACCAGGGCGTTGAGCAGAAGTGTCCAGATACCCGGTGAGGTATCGGCCTTGACGTCGTACTTGACTTCTTTATGGGCCTGAAGCTTATCCAGGAGCGGGCCGCGGTCGCCCGGATCGGGTACCCGAACCGTGAACTCCGATCCGTCCTTGAGCTTACCTTCACCCTTGCTGCCGGTAATAACGATCTGGTCGACCTCGCCGGCATCTAGGTACTGGTTGAACTCAGACAGCATGAGGGGCCGCTTAGCCGTCCCGGGACCGGTCATTTGCATCGCAATGGCGACCGATATCACCAGAAGCAGCAACCAAAAGGCCAGATTCCGAAATAGTTTGTTCAAGTTACTAGAGCCCTCCTTTCAAAGGGGGAAGCTTTATCGAGAACCGAAGTTCTAGTTTCTTCGTATCGTTGAGTCGCCCCAAGGTGGCCTAGAGATACTTATAGAGTGTACCATATTTTATGGGGTCAGACAACCAACGTTAAGCCCCGAAACCCGCACCGTTGACGCGTTTCAAGGAACGGAACGCTCAGTGAAAACCCGAACCAAAAGCGGCCGATTCGTGCCCTTCCCGGCGAGGAAACGCCGATCCAGGCGATGGCCAATGACCCACACGACATCGTCCCCCGAAACCAGCAGGGGCAGTCGGTCGCGAAGGCGCCGGGGCACCTTGGCATCGACTAGTATATCTTGTAGTTTCTTAGAACCATCCATACCCGTGAGCCACATCCGGTCACCGGGGCGCCGAAACCGAATGGCCAGCGGACCTGGCAGCTTTTCCGCGTCGAGAGCCACCTCGAAGGGACCCTGCGCCTCCGGCCCTGGCGCGGACTCAACCCGCAAGCCGAGCTCAGGAATTTCGGTGACACCCTCCGTTGCGACGGGCCACTCCGTTGGTTCCGTTTCAATGGGCGAGAGCGGCGCCTCCAGAGAGAACCGGCAAATCCCGTACTCTACGTGAACCCGCACCCCCCCAGGCAAGGTCAGCCTATGCGTGCCCTGTTGCCGTCCGGCAGCCTCCAGAACTTGCGAGACGGCGCTCAGCCCCAGGTCGGCCTCCGGACCGGCGACCTCACGAATCGCCCTGCGCACCACGCGCCGGGCCAGGGCAAGTGGCTCGGAGAGTAAGACGTGCCCAACCAGGGCTACCCCTTCGCCCCCTTCGCCCGGCGCCACGCACCGGGCCCAAGCCGCATCTGTAAGCGAGTCTAGCAGCTGGTCTTCCTCCCGCAGTACCGCCGCCAGTTGCGACAACTGCACCGTGATGGCCGGGTTGTACTTACGGGCCAGCTCCGGGAGCAGCTCCAGCCGGATGCGGTTGCGGGCATAGTCGGACTTAGAATTAGATGCGTCGATGCGGGGAGAAAGTTCGTGTTCATGGCAATACCGCTCAATTTCTTTGCGCGGAGTCTCTAGCAGCGGACGGATGTAGGTCAGGCCGCTGATCGCTCGGGTGGGGTAAATGCCGGACAGACCACGCAAGCCAGTGCCTCGCAGCAGGCGCATGAGAACGGTTTCGGCCTGATCCTCCAGGTTGTGGCCCACAGCCACCTTGTTTGCCCCAATCCTGAGAGCAATCTTACGGATTTCGGCTTGGCGAATCGCTCTGGCGGTGGCCTGCACCGATCCGCGCAGTCGCTTGATGACCTCAGGGCCGAGTCCCACAATCGTGCTGGGCAGCCCCAGGCGATCAGCCAGTTCTCGAACGTACAGGGCATCTTCCGCGGATGCCTCCCCGCGCAGGCCGTGGTCGAGGTGGAACACGTGCAGCGAAACCCCAAGCTCCGGTCCCGTGTGATGCAAGATATGCAGGAGAGCCACGGAGTCAGGACCACCCGACACCGAGACAATGACGCGATCTCCCGGTGAGAGCATGTTGTGATGGCCCATGTAAGTCCGTACCGAACCGAGCATGACCTTCCATCCCCTTCTCACGGAAAACCCCGGTAGCTCGTCGAATTCGACGGCTGCCGGGGTTTCCCTTGCGACGCTGGTCCTACAACCCCTGTTTTGCCAACATGTAGAAAGCCGCTACAGCCCCAGCCCAGCATGCAATGGCCACGGCCAATAGCCACCAGCGCCGCCTGGCGGGAGCCTGACGCCGTTTGGACCCCGGCCAGCCCGCGGCACTAATGTGTGTGGTAGCCTGTGCGGAGCCCGACCAACGTGGGCGCCCGCCACCGGAGAAGGTACTGCTATACATGCCCTCCTGGGCCCTTATGCCATGCAGGACCGACTGGGCAAGAACATTTGGGTCCAGGTCGGGCGCCGAGGCCTGTGCCGGGCGCCGCACCACCACCACGGTGATGTAGACATCGTCCTCAGCGGGGCGCACAGAACCTCCCCCTTCGTGGCGGCGAACGGCTACTTTCGGAGGCGCGGGGCGGTACGGGCGGGCACCCACCCGGAGTGGGGCCGGAACTTAAAGTTTTCGGACTGCCTTGCACTGGCAATGGGCTCAACCAGAGCCACGAGGACGGTCATGTCGTCGCTGGCCTCCGGCATGAGTTCAAGCGCTTTGGCGAGCACGCCCTCGGCAATCTCCTCGGGGTCTGCAGAGTGCTCGCGGCTCAGGTGTTGGATGAGCCAGCGCTCCTTGTCGCTTTCCTCTTTGGAGACGTCCCAGATTCCGTCGGTGATCATGACGATCAGGTCGCCGGGACGCAGCTGCCGGAATTCTGGCTCCACCTGGACCTGGCTGAGGATTCCGACTGGCACGGAGGCGTGTTTGATGACGGTTACCTCGCTGCCTCGCTTGAGAAAGGTAGGCGCGGCTCCGATTTTGACGAACTCTGCCCGACCGGTGGTCAAGTCGAGCAGGGTGAGGTCTACCGTGGCGAACGCCTCTTCCGTGGAGCGGAGCAGTAAGACCGAGTTGACCGTGTTGACGGCCACCTCGGTGGCCATACCGACGGATAGGATTTGCTCCAGCAGCGTAACGCACTGCTTGCTTTCAGAGGCGGCGCCCTTGCCGACGCCCATGCCGTCGCTGAGGGCGAGGAGGAAACGTTCCTGGCCTAACTGCGTGGCGACGTAAGAATCGCCGGAAATATGGACGCCACGCTTGGGCAGCCGGGCTACCGCTGAAACAGCCCGCATGACCGGAGTGCTCTCCATGCGCGCCTTCCCTTCCAGTTGTGCCGTTTCATCGGCGAGGCGTTCGAGCATGCGGGAGACGTTGCGCACGTAATCGCCTGCGAGGGAGCGCCCCTCTGCAATGCGGCGGTCCCAGGAGAGGCGGGAACGGTGCAGGTCGTGCAGGTAATTGAGGGTAAAGGCGACCTGCGGGGAGTAGATGCAGTGCTTCTCCAGCTTTTCGGGCGCCGGGTGCGTGGGCAGAAGGCCCGTTTCACTGAGCTGCGTCCAAAGCTCGAGGTAAAGTTGAGAGGTCTTTTCGTAATCGGTTTCCCAGCACTGACGGAACATGGAACAGGAGCTACAGACGCGGTCGGTGACCTGCTCGTAGACGTTGGGTTCGTTGAGCTCGGCAGGGGCAGCCACGGCGGCGACCTGCTCAAAGGTGCGGCCTACCTCGCGCAACACGCGGGCTACCCCGCGGACCCGCTCTGCCGTGGCGTTGGCGGGCGGCGGCCCGGTTTCCACCTTCTCCCTGACCGGCTCGACCCGACGGACGAGCAGGTCGGGCAGCAGGCTCAGGAGCCTGGTGGGCGTAAGTATGAACAAGATCGTGCCAGCCAGGGCGCTGGACGCCCAGGCCACGAATTCGGCCTTGTCCTGAAGGGCGGCATAAGCGAGCAGGCTGAATGAGAAGCCCAGGGCGACGCCAGGCTTCCAGAGATCGCGGAAGGTGCCAGCCATGAGGCCCGGGATGACGTAGGCGAGACTGCGGGCGTCAGCGAGGCTTTCCAGCGAGTGTTTGTCAGCCACGCTGGTGAAGAGGAAGCTGATGCCCAGGACCGCTCCGACGGCGGCGCCCATGGCGGGGCCGGCGTAGAAGGCCGAGAGCATGACCAGTGCAGAGGCCGCGGCGTGGTGCAGGGAAACCGGCCCCCATGAGGGCAGGCCTTCAAGCCCGCAAAAGGCGCAGGCGAGCAACACAATGGCCGGAACTGGCGCCTCGGAAGAAGCCACGAGGAACATGCGGCCCGATATGGCGTCCTGAAGGCCAAGGGTAAAGACGAGGGACAAGACACCAGTGAGACTGCAGAAAAATAGAAGCGAGACCGTTGTGGTGTGCTCTTGGACCATGATGGCCGGAATGAGGGAGACAATGGCGGAGAGAACCGCTGCCCGCAAAGGGGTGGGGCCCTTTACACCCAGACGGAGCAGCGAGGCCAGCAGTTGGCCAATAAGGATTGCCAGCACCACGGCAGCGAACTGAGAGGGGGAGCTGCGGATGGTCCAGGCGCCGAGAATTGTGGAGCCTCCGATAGCCAGGGCGCCGATACCGCGGAACCCTACGGCGCGCACCGCGATGAAAAAGGCGATGCCAAACGGAGCGATTTCAGCGCCGGGGAGCGCTCTGCCTAACAGGAAAGCCAGCAGGAGCCCGGTGTAAAGCTGGGGCTTCCAGAGCCAGCCAAGACGAGCTGCAACCCCCGCCTTGAACCGAGTCCAACGGGAGCGACGCAGGCCGGGGACGGAGGGTGCCGTACGGGTTGCCACTGTTAATTCACCACCTGGGTTGGGGTCGCACGTTTCATTTTACCCGTTCGGTAATGAGGATTTTGTCGTTTTTTCTTGGATTTTCCAGTACAAAATACGACAAAAAACGCCACCAGCGTGATGCCGATGGCGTAGTTGCGATGGTGACCCCAACGGGATTCGAACCCGTGTTACCGCCTTGAAAGGGCGGTGTCCTAGGCCTCTAGACGATGGGGCCGGCTGTGGTGGACCGCGTAGGACTCGAACCTACAACCTGTCGATTAAGAGTCGAATGCTCTACCATTGAGCTAGCGGTCCACGAATGGGGGCGGCGCCCCCCGGCGTGGTAGCGGTGGCTGGATTTGAACCAGCGACACCACGGGTATGAACCGTGTGCTCTGACCAACTGAGCTACACCGCCATGAACTTGTTCGGTAACCAACCACAGATATTCATTATATCGCGATCGGCCTTCAGGTCAAGAGGAAACGGTCGCTACGGCTGTGAACCTTATGTATTACGGAATACTAGGAGGCGACCAGTATGCCAATGGTCTTCGGATGCATCGCCCCTCACGGATACCAGTGCCTGCCTGAACTGACCCCCTCCCCCACTGAGGCCCGGGCGACCCGGGAAGCCATGGCCGAACTCGGGCGCCGGCTCGAAGCCCTCGCCCCCGACACCGTTGTCTTGCTGACCCCGCATGGCATTCGCATTGACGGGGCCATGTGCATTTCCGTTTCGGTGCGGGCCTCCGGCGACCTGGGGTCGCAGGTGGCTGTCGACTTTGAGGTCGACCAGGAACTGGCCGAACAGATTGCCCGGGAGAGCACGGCCTCCGGCGTCCCGGTCGCCCGCTGCATCTACGGGGCCAGCGGCGGCCCGTCCTGCTGCATCCCCTTGGACTGGGGGAGCATCATCCCGCTGCGGTACATGGGGCATACCTACTCACCCAAGCCTCGGGTCGTGGTGATCTGCCCCTCGCGCGCCCTTTCCCGCCAGCAGATGGTCGACTTCGGACAGGCGATTGGGCGCGCCGCTGAGGCCGCCGGCCGCCGGGTCGCCCTGATCGCCAGCGCCGACCAGGCCCACGCCCATGACGCCGCTGGTCCATACGGGCACGATCCAGCCGCCGCCGAGTACGACCGCCAGATGTGCGAAGCGGTGAAGGCCAACGACCTCCACCGCCTCCTCGCTATTGACGCCACGCTGGTGGAGGACGCCAAGCCCGACAGCCTCTGGCAGATGCTGATTCTGGCCGGTGCCTTGGAGATTCGCCCCATGCAGGGCGAACTGCTCTCCTACGAGGTGCCCAGCTACTTCGGCATGCTCTGCGCCGCCTACCAGGGCACCTTGCCGCCATCGATGTTGAGGGACTGACCCGTAATGTAGGCGGCCGCCGGCGAGGCCAGGAAAAGCACGAAGTCGGCGACCTCCTCGGGCAGGCCGAGACGCTTGGCCGGAATCTCCCGCATCCACTTCTCCATCAGGACGGGGTTCGCCCGGGCCGCAGCGGTCATCTCCGTTTCGATCACGCCGGGGCAGACAGCGTTCACCGTGATCCCGTGGGGCGCCAGCTCGCGGGCCGCCTCCCGGGTAAAGCCATTCACGCCTGCCTTCGAGGCGCAGTAGTTGGCGCAGTTAGGCAGGAAGTTCTTCCCGGCGATCGATGAGATCTGGATGATACGCCCGCCGGCGCCCCGCTGCACCATGTACCGGGCAGCAATCTGGGTGCACAGGAAGGTACCGGTGAGATTGACGGCCAGGGCCCGATCCCACTGGTCGTCGTTCATTTCGAGCAGGGGCGCCTTCGGCTCCACACCGGCGTTGTTGACGACGATATCTATCGCACCGTGCTTCTGCACGATGGCATCGATCATTCCCTGCACCTGATCGCGCCGGGAGACATCCGCTACGATGGCATCACTGCCGATACCTTCCCGAAGGGCCTGCTCCAGTTCCGCTTGGAGAATGTCGTTGAGAACTACCCGGGCGCCCGCCTCCTGGAGCCGGCGGGCCACCGCCTTGCCGATACCTCGCGCGGCCCCGGTTACGAGCGCTACCTTGCCGTCAAGCGTCACATTTATCGCCTCCACCACAGCTTCTTCGACAGCTTTCGCCGCGCTGCCTCCCTCTATGAGAAAAGGCCGGCCCCTCGGTGAGGGTCGGCCTTTGTGTGTTTATCCGACCGGTGAAGGCACCGGCAGAAGCAGCTCCGCATCATCCTGGAGCAGCACCCTCACCCGCTCTCCCGCCGGAAGCGGCCCGGTGTGGGCCGGGACCAGGGCGTATCCGTTGGCGTGGAGCATGGAGCTGAGCACCCCGGCCCGCTGGGCCATGTCGGTGCTTACCCGGAGCTCCCCCTGGGCGCCGACGTAGATGTGGGCCCGCAGGTACCGAGCTACGCCGAGCTTCCGCAGAACCGGCTGATCAAGCACACCCTCTGACTCCCGCAGACCGATGCGGGGGCGCCCACAGAGGTGGTCCAGGAGCGGGCGTACAAGCAGGTCAAAGTTGGTGATCGCCGCTGCCGGATTCCCGGACAGACCAATGACCAGTCGCTGCTCCAGAATGCCAGCACACACGGGCATGCCGGGCTTCATGGACACGCGCCAGAACAACTGCTTGGCGCCCATGACCGCCAGCGCCTCGCGGACCACGTCGAACTCGCCGACTGAAACGCCGCCGGTGGTAAGGATCAGGTCGCAGTCCTTGACCCGGCTCAGGGCGCCAGCGATCACATCGGCTGCGTCACGCGCCACGCCGAGCATGACCGGCACACAGCCCGCAGACCGGACCATAGCTGCGATGCCCGGCCCATTGCTGTTGCGAATCTGCCCCGGGCCCGGGGTGACCCCCTGCGCAACGAGCTCATCGCCCGTGCAGAGAATGCCCACCCTGGGCGCCGCAAAGACCGGAATCTCGTATAGGCCAATCGCGGCGAGCAGGTTGATCTCAGCGGCCCGGATCCGGTGGCCCGCCCGCACGAGCACCTGGCCCTGACTGACATCCTCGCCGATGGGGGCCACGTTCTCGCCCACGGCGACCGGCCGGTACACAAGCACGCCCTGCGGCGTTACCCGGACCTCTTCCATTCGAATAACCGCGTCGGCCCCTTGCGGAATGGCGCCACCGGTCATGATCGACGCAGTCAAACCAGGCGAAACGACCCCGTCGAGGGGGCGCCCAGCGGGAATAATGCCTGCCAGACCCAGCACCACGGGCGTGTCGTGGGTTGCCGACTGGGTGTCCGCCGAACGGAGCGCGTAACCGTCCATGCCCGAGCGGGGGAAGGGCGGCAGGGGTTCAGGAGCAACCAGGTCCTGAGCGACAACACAGCCCAGGGCCTCCTCGAGCGGCAGGCGCTTCACCCGCCTGGCCGGAGCGTTCTGAAGTACGATCTCCCGCGCTTCCTCCACTCGGATCATCTTCATGTCCCCCTGTTGGCAGCCCTTATTTCAGCAGCTTGGCCTCCACGAGGTCAGCAATTGCCGCTACGTCATTCCAGTCATAGCGCGGCACCAAAGTCTCAACGGGGAGGTCCCCGGCCACAGCCATCAGTTGGGGATCTTCAGCGCAGAGCAGGGCGCCCTCGTTTCGCACGCTGCTGAAGATCTCGATCTTGGGGAAGGGCATCCGCTTGAACCCTTCGGTAACGACCAGGTCCACGGGCCCCAGCAGCTTGATCGCATCGTAAACCGAGAACTCGCCCTTGGGCGTGCTCCGAACCACCGCGACCTGATCGGGGCCGATGATCGCCACCGCCCGCGCACCCGCCTGCTTGTGGCGCCAGGTGTCCTTACCCTCGTGGTCCATGCTGAATCCGTGCACATCGTGCTTGAGCGTCCCCACCACATAACCCCGGCGCATCAGCTCGGCGATCAGCTTCTCGACCATCGTAGTTTTGCCGCACTGGCCACATCCGACAATTGACAGGACAGGTACCATGGCTGCCTCCCAGCAATTCCTTTCTTCAACTATAGCTTTTTCAGGAAAGGCCGGGTATCGGTCGCGCAACCAGTGACGCGTAGACTAAGGACTTCCTTCCGTGACAAAACTCACGGCCCTTTCCCGGGCAGTATGATACCCTAGAGTCCATGGAGACACACTAATGAAGGAGGTCGAAAGGATGCCGCGAGAGTACCTTGTCCATGTCGAAGGCATGTGATGAGCTGGATGCCCCAAGGCGATCGTGAATCGCCTTTCATCCGACAAGCGCTTTGAGCTTGAGTTCGACTATCAGGGCGACTACATTCCTAACCCTTGCCGTGTCCGGTTGTTGGACGACGCTGTGACCCTGCAGGAAGTAGCCGCCAAAATGTTCGCCGTGGCACAGCACGCTGTACTCCACGAGGGGCGCTACATCGCCGGGTCCGAAGCCGACCGTGAACGCCACCGCAAATAACGGCCGTCAACATCGCGCACGCTATGTTGTGCGGAGGTGACGTGGATGTCGCGCAAGGGCAATCGAAATCAGGAGCTGCAGGCCGGCAAGGCTGAAAAGGCTTACGGCGGTTATCTGCCTGACGTGATGAGCGAGGGCGATAAGGACAGGGAAGAGCTGTCTGCCCGCAACGAGGGCAAGAACGAGTCAAAGCTGGTGAATACACCTTCCTAGTAGCGCAAGAGGCGGGCTATCGTGCCCGCCTTTTCTTACATATGGAAAAAAGTCGCGCTGGAGGACTTTTGTCATTCTCGCGGAATCTGTAGTTACTCACGTATGAGGGCGGTCAAGATAAAATGATGAGAGCGGACGTTTTAAACGCCTTTCTCGAAGCGGCCTCTAAAGTTATTGCACAGGAAACTAAGGCGCCGGTGAAGCGCACCGGGCTTCTGATGGACCCCTCCGACCAAGTTTCCGACGAGGTCACAGTCTACGTTGCGCTTGTCGGTCAGGTTCGCGGGATGGTCCTGGTTGGAATGCCCACCGCCACCGCCCGTGGCATCGCGGCCAACATGGTCGGAGAGCCCCAGCCGGAACTGACCGAAATGGGCCTGAGCGCGCTTGCTGAACTGGGGAACCTGATTGCTGGAGGCAGCTGCATTGAGCTCGAGAAACTCGGGCTGCCCAGCGACATTACGCCGCCAACCATCATGATCGGGCGCCGCTCCCGCGTCTCCACGCTGGGCCTTCACCGATTTGTCATCCCGCTCTCCACAGCGGCAGGCGACGTTAGGGTCCACGTGGCGGTGTCGCTGACGATCGGACGATAATGGAAACCCTCCGAACACGCAAGTTCGGAGGGTTTTCTCATGCCTGTTCTGTTGCTGCTGTTGACTTGTCTTTGATTTGTGCCGCCACGGCGCCCACCATGACCAGAGCGATGCCGGCGAACTGCAGAAAGTTCAGGGACTCCCGAAGTACCACCACAGCTAACAGCGCCGTAAAGACCGGCTCCAGTGTGCTGATGATCGACGCCCGAATTGTCCCCACTTTGACCAACCCCGCAAAGAACGTGATCATTGCGAGCACGGTCGAAAACAGTGCCAGACCGGCACCGGAGAGGATCACCGGTGTCGAAGGGAAGGATTGGCCCGTGACCAGCGCTGCTGTCAGGAAGACGAGCATGGCCCCCGAGCCTACATGGGCGCTCACTGCAACCGGCTCGTAGCCCTGCGTCCAACGCTCGCTGACAAGCAAATAGGTGGTGTACCACGCCGCTGCCAGGAAGATGAGCGCCGCCCCAATCCAGTCAAAACCGTTGAGGTCGTTGCTCAGGAGCATCCAGGTGCCCGCCGTGGTCAGCAGAAGACCCGCCACGGCCCCACGGGACAGCCCCTGCCCCCTCACGACCCCTACGAGGGTGGCCATGGCCGGGTAGGAGTAGAAGATCCCTGTAGCCAGGCTGGCGCCCATGAAGCCCAGGGCAGAGAAGTACATCAGCGCGACCATGGCCATGCCCAGGGCGCCGAGCAGGAGCAAACGAAGCCTTTGCCCCCAGGCCATGCGGTTATGTTGGGGCCGCACAGCGACGAGCGCCCACAGAAGGAGCGTGGCGATGGTGAAGCGGGCGGCGCCCAGCGTAATGGCGTTCCCGCCTGCTGCGTACGCGACCTTCCCAAAAATCGGATTCGTGGAGTATCCCAGGGCAGATACGGCCACCAGCGCGGCCCCGAGGGTTGTGGAGGAGTATGCTTGCTTCATAATGCGAGTATTTTATATCGCGGGTCACCAAAAAGATAGAGGGGATTTCTTTCGATTTGTTGACGTTTGGCGTCACGTAACTTATTGTACAATCATGTAACTATACTACAGGGAGGCACGCCTCCATGCCCAACATCACCGAAGGCCGTGGCGACACGCCACGGGTACTCCCTATCACCGCCGCCAAGCGGCGCCGCCCTCGCCGCGCAGGCCCCGCCGTGGTCGCCGCGTCCTCGGGCAACCTGGCCCTGCAACTGCAGCCGGCGCCCAAGGTCAAGCCTACACCGTTCCCCACCCCCAATCGGTGGTTCAGCGAAAAGAACAACTTCATCGGCTTCCGGCTGTTTGACATCGTGTTTGTCTTTGCGCGCGCTCGCCTTGCCCTCCCCGCCGAGTATGCCCTGGAGTGGGGTGCCCGTTTCTTTGCCGGGGCCCATTCGGAAACGCACGGCCGGAACGTACTGTCCGCGCTGACCCCCGGCCAGGAAGAGGTCCCGGAGGCGGGCGAGCTCCCCGAAGCGATTCGCCAGGCCTTCCGAGATGCGATCTGCCAGGGCGCCGCCCGGCTGCTCAATCGGCCCCGCTTGCAGGTCGAGGAGATCAGTGAGGAGGACGCCCGCCAGTTGATCGAGATCCTGGAGGATCTCTACGATCGCCAGCGCTGGCTGCTGCCCACGATTCCGCTCAGCCTGCACATGCTGCTTCGCAAGGTGGATAAGGATATCTGAACAACGGACCCCTGCCCTTACAACCGAGGGCAGGGGTCCGTTATACTAACTGCAGAGGGTCGAAAGGAGCCGCACACTATGATCGAGGTTGGGCTCGCCCCCGGTCGGGGGCGGGGCGTGTACGCGACTCAGTCAATTAAGCGCAGCACCGTCATTGAGCGCGCCCCTGTGATTGTGATCCCCGGTGAGCAGTGGCGCACTCTTGAGCAGACGGACATGTTCCATTACTACTTTGCGTGGGGCGAAAAGCTGGAGGCGGGGGCTGTTGCCCTCGGCTACGGCTCGTTGTACAACCATTCATTCCAGCCCAACGCCCACTTCGAGTATGACGTGGACAACCGCTTTATTTCCTACTACGCCCTGCGGGACATTGCCCCGGGCGAGGAGATCACGATTAACTACAACGGGGAGCCTGACGACCAGACCCGCATCTGGTTTCCGGCTGCCGAAGGCGGCGTGCGCCGAGCGGCTCCGAAGAGCAAGCACCGTAAGGCTCTGCCCACTGGCCCTGTCGCACGGCTGGAACAGCATCTACCCACGGAGTGGTGGAAGGGCTACTACACGGGCCTCTATCTGCTCATCCACGGGAACGTAGTGGAGAACCCCGAGAACGCCCGTGCCGATGTGGACCGCATACTGGAGGCGGTGCCGCTCAAGCCTGACAGCCGGATCCTGGACCTGTGCTGCGGGCAGGGACGGCACTGCCTGGAACTTGCCTCCCGCGGCTTCACCGGTGTCACCGGGGTCGATCAGTCGCAGGACCTGCTGAAGATTGCCCGGGCCAGGGCCAAAGACCTGAGTCTGGCTGTACATTTCAGCCTGGATGACGCCCGAAAGCTCGACATGCCCAGCGGACGCTTCGACTGTGTGGTGATTCTCGGGGGCTCCGTGGGCCTCTTCGACACCCCGGCGGAAGACCTGGCCATGCTGCATGAAGCCCGCCGAGTGCTGAAGCCTGACGGGGTGCTGTTGGTGGAGGCAAACAGCCCCGCTCCCTTTGAGCCGCGCACGTGGGATTGGATCGACCATGAGCTGTTTGTCTGCCGTGAGCGGCAATTCACTCCGGACGGGCGCCTGGTCACCCGCGAGACCCTTCACCGGACCAGCCGTGGCGTCGCAGAAGATCAGCTTTGTTCCGTGCGCCTTTTTCCGGAGGATCAACTCCACGTGCTGCTGCGCAGGGCCGGGTTCACATCGGTTGCTCCCTGGGGGCCAACAGATGGTGAACGGTTGCGGCTGATGGCCTCGAAAGGCTAGTCCCTCAGGTGGGCGGCCACGTTCTTAAGGTGTTGAATCATGGCTTTTCGGGCCTCGTTAGGGCGCTGCTCCAGGATCGCCAGGAAGATCGCTTCGTGCTCGTCCTGTGTTTTGCCAGCACGCTCGGGCTCGGCAAAAACGGTCGCGTTGATGGTGTAGAACTGCTGCATAAACAGGTCGGCCAGCGACGTCATGACCCGCACGAACACAGGATTCCCGGTCGCCTCCGCGATGGCGGCGTGAAACTGGTAGTCCTGGTCGCCAAGGATTCTGCTCTCAAAGGCTGCCTGGACGTTTTCAAACGCCTGCTTTAGCCGCTGCAGGTGCTCGTCCGTCCGCCTTTCTGCGGCCAAGTAAGCAGCTTCCGCCTCGATGCCGATACGCAGTTCGAGGATGTGCTGCAGGCTTTTGGTTTCGGTAAGCAGCACCATTGCCATGGCATTCGCAGCTCCGCCTGGCGCCTCACCTACAGGCTTTCGCAGGTATACGCCGGAACCGGGGAGCACCTCCACGACTCCGGCTTCTGCCAGGACGGTTAGGGCCTGCCGAAGGGTGGGGCGCCCCACGCCAAAGGCAATAGCCAGCTCACGCTCAGGCGGCAGACGGTCCCCTGGCTGCAGCTCGCCCTGTTGAATCATGTCAGCCAATTGCCGGACGATGTCTTCATACGCTCTGGTGCGCTTTACAGGCTGGATCGCCATGGGTTACCGCCCCGTCCTGACTATAAGAATGGTCAAATTCAACTACCAATGTATCACGTATTGGCTGTCTTGCAGAGATACGAAAATCCCCCGGGCGCCCTGTGGGCGATCCCGGGGGATTGGCTTAGTCGCAGGCTAGTGCTTCTCGGAACGCTCTCCGGCAGCGGCCACCTGGTGGCGGGCCGCCCGGCTGCTGACGACATAGCCCAAACCGAGCACAGCGGCGGTAACCACGGCGCCCAACACCAGGCTGATGGTATGGCTCGGGACGAAGTACTTCTCGAGCCAACGGTCAGAGAGAACCATCTCCGTGGCCGTCCAGGCGAGGATGCCAGCGCCAGCGTACACCAGCCACGCGTAGCGGTTCATCAGCTTAGCGATGAGGCCGCTTGCGAACATGATCACGGCCATGCTGACCGCAAGGCCCATCAGCAGCAGGCCGACGCTTCCATGCGAAGCGCCGCCGACGGCGAGCATGTTATCAAGGCTCATGACGAAGTCGGCTGCGATGATCGTCGTGATGGCCTCCCGCAAGTTGGAGCCGGCCTTCACATTCGCCTCCTCCTCGCTCCCGACCAGGAGCTTGAAGGAGACATAGACCAAGAAGAGGCCGCCGGCCAGCTGCAGGAAGGGTACCCGGAGCAGGTAGGCAACCAGCGCCGTGATGATGACCCGAAGCCCAATCGCACCTGCCCCGCCCCAGAAGATAGCCTTCTTCTGGAGGTCAGCAGGAAGCGCACGGGACGCCATGGCGATCACGACGGCGTTATCGCCGCTCAGGACGATGTCGATGGCAACGATTTTGAGGATAGCTGATAGAGAGATCCCGTCCGGCATCGAGGTTCCACCTTTGTTCCTAGGTTTAGGCGCTGTTAAGCCTGGGGCTTAACCTCCACCTGGGCCAGCTTCTCGTAGAAGCGAATGATCGCGCCATGGTCAAGATCTCCCATGCCATCGGCCTTCAGGGCCTGCAGGGTCTGCATGACCTGAGCGGTCAGGGGCAGGGGCACGCCAACGCTGGCGCCAGCGTCGAGGGCGTTGGCCAGGTCCTTGATGTGCAGGTTGATCCGGAAGCCCGGGTTGAACTTGCGGGCCAGGGCCAGGGGCGCCTTGGCTTCCATGACGGTGCTGCCCGCCAGGCCGCCGCGAATCGCCTTGTAGACCAGCTCGGGATCAACACCGGCCTTGGTGGCCAGCACGAGGGCCTCGGACAGGGCGGCGATGTTCAGCGCTACGATAATCTGGTTGGCCAGCTTGGTTACGTTGCCGGCGCCAATGTCGCCGCAGCGCACCACGGAGGCGCCCACGCACTTAAGGATTGGCTCAGCGCGGTCGAAATCCTCCTGACGGCCGCCCACCATGATCGAAAGAGTTCCGTCGATCGCCTTGGGCTCGCCGCCGCTGACGGGGGCGTCCAGGAACCAGATGCCCTTGGCGGCCAGCGCAGCGCCGACCTCCTTGGAGACCATCGGGTCAATGGAGCTCATGTCGACGACCAGGGAGCCGGGGCGGGCGCCCTCAATGACGCCGTTGGCGCCGAGCACGGCAGCCTTCACGTGCGGCGAGTTGGGAACCATGGTGATCACGATGTCGCACTTCTCGGCGACCTCGCGGGGGGAAGTGGCGGCCTCGGCGCCAGCAGCGACGAGCTCCTGGACAGGGGCCTGGTTGACGTCAAACACCACGAGGCTGTATCCAGCCTTCAGCAGGTTCTTGCTCATGGGCTTGCCCATGATGCCGAGGCCGACAAAACCGATCTTGCTCATTGTGTAAGATCCTCCCGAGAGCGTAGTAGTGAACCTTAGGCCAGCTTGCAGCCGGAATCCTTGATCCAGCCCAGGGACTCAAGGGTGTTGGGGCTGGGGTTGTACTCCAGCGACACGAACCCCGTGTACCCGAGGCGGTCAATTTCGGCGAAGATAAACGGGTAGTTGATCTCGCCGGTGCCCGGCTGATGGCGGCCGGGGTTGTCCGCAATCTGGATATGGCCAATCTTGTCAAAGAACTCCCGCATGGTGGGAACCAGGTTCCCTTCCTCGCGCTGAGCATGGTAGACGTCGTACTGGATGTAGACGTTCGGCTCGCCAACCTCCGCAAGCAGCTGAGCCGCCTGGCGGGTGGTATTCAGGACAAAGCCGGGAATGTCGAAGTGGTTAATCGGCTCTACCACCAGGTTGAGACCAGCCTCACCGAGGGCCTTGGCCGCAAAGCGCACGTTCTCAACGAGCGTCTTCCAGCACTCCTCGGCAGTAGCGCCAGCCGGGGCCTTGCCGGCCAGGCAGTTGAGGCGGGGCACGCCCAGGGCCTTGGCAAAGGCGATCGCCTGGGGAACGCCAGCCCGGAACTCATCGACACGGGCCGGGTTGGCCGCGATGCCGCGATCGCCGGCGCCCCAGTTGCCGCTGGGCAGGTTGAAGAGCACGACAGTGAGCCCGTAGCGATCCAGGAGTTCCTGGATCTGAGCGGGCGTGTATTCGTAGGGAAACAGGAACTCCACATACTTGAAGCCAGCCTGGCTGGCGGCCGCAAACCGCTCCAGGAAAGGCAACTCGGTAAACAGCATCGTCAGGTTCGCTGCTAGCTTCGGCATACGAACACTCCTCTGAGCAACAAAATCGGAGGCAGGGGCCATTCGCGGGGTTGGGTTATTGGGTCCTGATCTTACTGCAGCTTAATGTCGAGTTCCTTGATCAGCTTGCCGTAATCGCCATACGCCTGCTTCATGAAAGCGGCGAAGTCCTTGGAGTTCTGGTACATGACCGGCTGGAGCAGGTCAGCCATCGCCTTCTTGAAGTCGGCATCCTCGGAGATCTTCTTGAAGACGTCCTCCAGGTAAGCGATCACATCGGCCGGGGTGTTCTTGGCCACAGCGATACCCTTGACCGAACCCCAGGTGTAGAAGTCGATGCCCTGTTCCTTCAGGGTCGGCACGTCGGGCAGAGCGGGGTCACGCTCGGGGAGCGCCACGCCAATGGCACGCAGACGACCGGACTTCACGTGCGGCATGATCTCGGACGGGTGTCCGCCACCCATCATGGTCTGACCGCCAACCAGGGTGGTCACAGCCTGAGAACCGCCAGCGTGCGGCACAGTGGTGACCTCGACGCCCGCAGCCTTGCCGATGCCCCGCATGACCAGGTCAACCGAGCCGGCAGCCGTGGAGACGGCGGCAGTGATCGGCTTCTTGTCCTTCTTGGCCGCGTCGATCAGCTCTTTCAGGGTCTTGTACGGCGAGTTCGCCGGCACCGCCACAACGATCGAGTGGACGGAGAGGCGAGCGACCGACACGAGGTCGCCGAAGGTGTCGAAGGACAGCTTCCGCAGCTGCGGAGTGACCAGGTCTTCACCGGAGCCGTAGCCGAACAGCAGGTTGTAGCCGTCCGGGTTGGCCCGGACGACATACTCGCGGCCTTCCATGCCGCCGGCGCCCGACTTGGTCACAACCAGGAGCTGCTGGTTGGAGTACTTGGGCCATACCTTCTCAACCGCACGGGCCAGCAGGTCGGTCGAGCCGCCAGCGGAGTACGGGACGATCAGCTGGATCGGCTTCTCAGGATACTTGCTCTTGGGCGCTTCGGCCTTCGGGGCCTCACCAGCCGGCTTGGTCTCGGTGGTGGCGGGCTTGGACGTGCTGCATGCAGCAAGAAGCATCGACATCACCATAAACAGCGCAAGCCATGGACGCGTCCGACGCATGTGTTGTGCCTCCTAAATTCCCCATGTGGATACCCGTAGCGCCCCGCGAATGGCGCCTGCAAGAACCCCATGGCAGGCGTGCGGGCCTGCCACGGGGGGTGCAAACTTTTAATAACTACTGAAGCGTAATGTTCAGGTCCTTAATGACCTTGCTGTAGTCGGTGTAGGCCTGCTTGAAGAACTCACCGAACGCCTTGGAATCCTGGTACATGATCGGCTGAACGACCTCGCCCATAGCCTTCACGAAGTCCGGGTCAGAGGTGATCTTCTTGAACACGTCTTCGTAGTAGGCAATGATCTCAGGCGCAGTGCCCTTGGGAACGGCGATACCCTTTACAGAACCCCAGGTGAAGAAGTTGATCCCCTGCTCCTTGAGGGTGGGCACGTCGGGCATGGTAGCGTCACGCTCGTTCAGAGCGACACCGATGGCACGAAGGCGTCCGGCCTTGATGTGCGGGAGCACCTCAGACGGGTGACCGCCGCCGAACTGGGTCTGGCCGCCGACCAGGGCGGTCATCGACTGAGCGCCGCCGGCGAAGGGGACGGTGGTCACCTGCACACCGGCAGTGTTGCCGATGCCACGAACGACCAGGTCAACCGAGTTGGCCGTGCCGGAGCTGGCCGCCGTGAGGGGCTTGTTCTCCTTCTTGGCCCAATCGATCATGTCCTTAATGGTCTTGAACGGGGAGTTGGCCGGAACCACCACGACGATGGAGTGGACCGACAGGCGGGCCACCGGCAGCAGGTCGGTGAAAACGTCGTAGGAGAGCTTGCGCAGCTGCGGGGTGACGAGGTCTTCGCCAGAGCCGTAGCCCATCAGAATGGTGAGGCCGTCGGGCTTGGAGCTGACGACCGCCTGGCGGCCTTCAATGGCGCCAGCGCCGGGCTTGTTGACGATGACGAGGGGCTGGGACACGTACTTGCTCCACACCTTCTCAACGGTGCGAGCGGTAATGTCGGTGGCGCCACCGGCGGAGTACGGGACGATCATGGTAACCTGCTTGTCCGGAGCCCAGGTCTTCTTGGTCTCCTGGGCACCAGCGGCAGGCTTGGTCTCAGTAGCAGCCGGTTTGGCGGAACCACCGCAGCCCGCAGCCAGCAGGGCGCCAGCCAGGAGCATCGCCACGAACGGACGGAAACCTCGCATGTTCCTTCCTCCTTGTGCTATGCAGTCGCTTTAAGCGCCGACGGCCTGATCCGCCGAGGGCTTGCGCTTGCGAATTGCCTTGACGATCTGAGAGAGGATCAGAAGAGCGAACACACCCAGCAGGGTGCCGGAGATGGGGCGGGTGACGAAGATGGCCGGGCTGCCCTGGGACATTAGCAGGGACTGCCGCAGCGCATTCTCGATCAGCGGAGCGAGCACGAAGGCCATCGGCAGGGGGCCGGGCTCGAACTTGAACTTCCGCAGGAAGTAGCCGAGGATGGCAAAGAAGATCAGCGCGAAGATCTGCGAAGTATCGTTGGTGGTGCTGTAAACGCCAACTACGGTGAACAGCACGACGATCGGACCCAGGATGCTGAAGGGAACCTTCAGGAGCTGGACCCACAGGCCAACGAGCGGCAGGTTCAGGGCGAGGAGCATGACGTTGCCGATATACATGGAGGCGGTGACGCCCCAGAACACGTCGGCGTGCTCAGCGATGAGGAACGGGCCGGGGGTGACGCCCTGGATCAGCAACGCAGCGTAGATCATGGCGATCGAAGCGTTGCTGGGGATGCCCAGGGTGAGCAGGGGGATGAAGGAGGCGCTGGAGGCGGCGTTGTTGGCCGACTCGGGGCCGGCGACACCGGCGATGGCGCCGTGGCCGAACTCCTCGGGCTTCTTGGACAGCCGCTGCTCCGTGGCGTAGGACGCCAGCGAGGCGATAACGGCGCCGCCGCCCGGCAGCACGCCGATGATGAAGCCGATGATCGAGCCGCGGAGGATGGCCCACTTGGACTCGGCCCAGTCCTTCAGGGTCGGGAAGATGTTCCCGAGCTTGGTGGTGACGATCTCAACGGCCTCGTTCTGCTCGAGGTTGTACAGGATTTCACCAAGGCCGAAGACGCCCATGGCCAGCGTGGTGAAGTCAAAGCCGCTCTGCAGAGAGGTCAGGCCCAGGGTATACCGAAGCTTGCCGGTCACAGGGTCCATGCCAACGCTGGCCAGCAGGAGGCCAAGCGCCAGGGTGATCAGGCCCTTGGTCGGGGAGCTGCCGGAGAGGAACACGGCCAGCAGCAGGCCCACGAGGGTCAGCGCAAAGTACTCGGGCGGTCCGAACTTCAAGGCGAACTCGGCCAGCGGCGGGGCCACGAAGGTCAGTCCGATAACACCCACGGTGCCCGCAACGAACGAACCGATCGCCGCGATGCCCAGGGCCGAACCAGCCTTGCCCTTCAGTGCCATCTGGTAGCCGTCAAGGGTGGTAACCACCGATGCCGCCTCGCCAGGCAGGTTCAGAAGAATCGAGGTGGTCGAACCGCCGTACATGGCGCCATAGTAGATGCCGGCCAGGAAGATGACCGCGGTGGCCGGGGAGCCGAGCTTGTACACGACCGGCAGGAGCAGGGAGATCGTCGCTGCTGGGCCGAGGCCGGGAAGGACGCCAATCGCCGTGCCAAGCAGGGCGCCGAGGAATGCAAATAGCAGGTTCTGGCCAGACATGGCCAGTGCGAGGCCATCAAGCAAGCCTGAAAACATCGGCAGTCCTCCTTACAGCGACAGGATTCCGGGCGGCACGGGGACGCCCAGCAGAGTTACGAAGAGCAGGTAGATGCCTGCGGTTCCCAGGACGGAGACGATTGTGGCCTTCAGCCACTTCTCCCTCTCCACGAGGAACTGCCAGGCCAGCATGAACAGCAGGGTCGAAAGCAGATAGCCCAGGGGGGACATGGTCAAGGCATAAGCAACCAGAATGGCAAGCGCAAAGGCGGGGCGGTACCACTCACCCGGGACCCACAGGGGAGCCTTCTTCTCGTCGGTTCCGCGGGAATTGAGGATCCACGTAACGCTGCAGACGATCATGAGAATACTGGCAATAAATGGCATGAAACCGGAGTCAGGGCGTGACAGGGAGCCCAGTTTCAGGTTCAACCAGGCATGTACGCCTGTCGTGATGCCCACCACGATCAGGAACAGACCGGCCATGCGGTCGTGCTTCTTCACCTGCGATACCTCCCCATGTGCGAAATCCAAAGCTGGACTGGCGTGAACCCGATTTTACTTAGCCTTATCCAGGACCGCAGGGTTGACCGGGAAGCGGGGACGCTGACCGGTCAGCACCTCTACCACGCCTTCGGCGGCGCCGGTCGCCATGCGCACGACACACTCCTGGGTCAGGGCGGCCATGTGCGGGGCGAGCACCACATTCTCCAGCTGGAACAGCGGATGGTCGGGCTGGGGGGGCTCCTGCTGGAAAACGTCCAGGGCCGCACCGGCGATTACACCGGTCGTCAGGGCCTGGTACAGAGCGGTTTCATCGACAACCTCGCCCCGGGAGAAGTTGACCAGGAAGGCGGAGGGCTTCATGCTGGCCAACCGCTCGGCTCCCACCAGGTTGCGGGTTTCGGGCGTGAGCGGAGTGTGCAGCGAGACGACATCGGCATTTCTGAAGACCTCGTCGAGCGAGACCAGGGTAATGCCGGCCGCTTCAGCAACCTCCGGGCGGATGAAGGGGTCATAAGCGATTACGTTCATGTCAAAGGCGCCCTTGGCCTTGCGGGCCACCAGGGAGCCAATCCGGCCGATGCCTACCAGGCCCAGCACCTTGCCGTTCAGGTCGACCGCCTTGTACTCGTTGCGGCGCTCCCACTGGCTGGCCCGGGTGGCCTGGTCCATGGGCACGCACCGCTTGGCGAGGGCGCCCATGGCAACAATGGTGTGCTCGGCAACCGAAACAGCGTTGGCCTGCGGCGTATTGAGCACCACAATGCCCAGTTCGGTGGCTGCCTGAACATCGATGTTGTCCACGCCAACACCGTGGCGAGCAATCACCTTGAGGCTGTCGGCGGCTTCCATAATCTCCCGGGTGAACGGTGCTGTGCGGACCACGACGCCCTCAACACCCTTGATCTCCCGAATGACGGTGGCGACAGAGGGATCCGAAGCAACACGCACATCGAACCGGTCGTCGAACACCTGCACGCCGCTCTCGTGGATCGGCTGGACGATCAAAACCTTCTTCTTCACTGTTGCACCACCTAATGGCTGGCTCTTGTTGTCCGGGGTGCTTTATTTAGCGGTTCTGGCAACTGTGCGGCCCACAGCCATCACACGGATGGCCCGCTCCGTCGCGTCCTCCACCAGCTCCGACCCCCGCCGGACGGCTTCGGAAAGCTCCATGGGTCCTGGCACAATGCTCAATGCTGCGTCGATCCCCACATCGTAGACCTGCCGGTAGTCCCGGCCGAGGCCGCCGCTCAGGCAGATCACAGGTACGCCATGAGCCTTGGCGGCCTGGGCGACACCCATGGGGGTCTTGCCCCGCACGGTCTGGAAATCGGTCCCGCCTTCGCCAGTCAGGCAAAGGTCGGCGCCAACCATGCGATCCTTCAGAGCGACTGCATCGACCACGATCTCCACGCCCCGCCGCAGTGTGGCGCCTAGGAAGGCCAGGAGCCCTCCACCGAGGCCGCCGGCGGCACCGGCGCCAGGGGTCTGCTCCACGTCTTTGCCCAGGTCACGCCGAATCATGGCGGCCAGGTGCTGCAGAGCAGCGTCCAGGGTTGAGACCATCTCCGGTGTGGCGCCCTTCTGCGGTCCGAAGACGGCCGAAGCGCCACGGGGGCCGGTAAGCGGGTTGTCCACGTCACAGGCCACCGTAATGGTGACGTCGCGAAGCCTTGCGTCCATGTTTGATGTATCGATCCGGGCCAGGTATACTAGTGCTCCTCCGCCAGGGGGCAGTTCGGCGCCCTGTGCGTCGAGCAACCGGATTCCGAGAGCCTGAGCCATGCCGGCGCCGCCGTCGTTCGTGGCGCTGCCGCCGATGCCGATAATCAGCCGGCGGGCGCCCCGCTCCAGGGCGAGCCGCATCAGTTCGCCGGTGCCGTAGGTCGTCGTAACCAGCGGGTTGCGTCGATCTGCCGGCACCAGTGGCAATCCTGAAGCACTCGCCATCTCGATGACAGCGGTTTCACCGTCCCCCATCATCCCGAAAAATGCATCTACCGGATCACCCAGGGGGCCGGTCACCCTGGCCTGAATCAGTTGGCCGCCGGTGGCGTCTACCAGGGCCTGTACCGTGCCCTCACCCCCGTCAGCCATGGGGACCAGCTCGGTGACAGCCTCCGGATAGACCCGCTTCACGCCGCGAGCCATGGCTTCCGCAACCTCGGCGGCCGTCATGGAGCCCTTGAAGGAGTCGGGAGCAATCACGATCTTCATGGTCAGCTCACCGCCCCTTTTGCTCCCAGACTAGTGCCCAGGCCTCAAGCAAGACCCGCTTGGAGTGAGCGATCACCGTCCGGCTCTCTTCGCCGGGCGCCGGCTTGACCTCGAAGGCCACCACCTGGGGGCTGCCCCAGGTGAGGTACCCGATCTCCATCAGTCCCTTCAGGTACTCCACCAGCTCCGGCACATCGTTTTCGCCGCCCGGGTAACCGAACCGGGGATGCAGATCCCCGTACAACGGGTGCCCGGTGTCGCGCATCACGCAGTTGCCCATGTGGGCGTGAAGCAGATGCTCACGCACGGCATGCAGGGCTGGACGAATGCGCTCGTGCTGCATCGGCAGGTGGCTGAGGTCCACCATGAGCCCGAAGTTGGGCTCCTGCTGGCGGACCCGGGCCGAAACCTCTGCGGCAAGGGCGTTGGGTCCAACCAGCGCCCGCTTGTCGATGTCGAAATCGAAGGTCTCCAGGCAGACGGTCATGGAGCCGCGGGACCGGCTATACGTACAGAGCTCCACCAGGGATTGCACGGTCCGGTCGATCGCCGCCTCCCGGTCGGGCCCCGTTACGTTGGGGCCCGACAAGAGGCCAAATTTTGTGGCTCCAAGCTCGTAAGCCTCGTCGATGCACGCCTTGAGCCTGGTGAGGGCGTGGGCCCGAACGGCAGGGTCGGCACTCCCGATGTCGAGCTTGCCGGAGAGCTGCACGGGCTGGGCCCCGTAGCCCACCACCAGACCGCTGGAGGCCAGAAGGGCCGCCACCTGAGCCCGCTCAGCGGGGTCGGGAATATGCGTCACTTCGATGGAGCCAAAGAACGGGTCTTCTGCGATCTCACGGACGCTGGCGAGGACGTTCTGCCCCTTCATGGCCTCCGGGTAGGCCATGAAGTGCACGATCCCCACCCGAAAGTACGCCTGAAGGGGTTCGGTCATGGTGATTACGCCTTGCAGCCGTTGACCATGTTCCGCATGGAGCCGAGCAGCAGGCCGTTGGCCGTGCAGGGCATGTAGCGGGCGCCCATGGCAGCGTACTTCTTGAAGTCGTCGGGGTTGACGGCCAGGATGCCCGGGGTGACGCCGGCCGCACGGATCTTGGCAATGCTCTCAGCGATGACCTTCTGCATATCGGGGTGGTTGTAGTTGCCCTCGTAGCCCATGGAGACGGACAGGTCGTTCGGGCCGATGAACATGCAGTCGATGCCCTTGACCTTCAGCATGGCGTCGAGGTTCTTGACAGCCTCACCGGTCTCCACGTGGGTGACGACGACGGTCTCAACGTTGGCGGACTTCAGGTAGGCCGGGCCACCGAAGACGCCCCAGCCGGCAGCACGGGTCGAGAAGGCGACGCCGCGGTTGCCGAAGGGGGGATACTTGGCGGACTGGACCACGTACTCCATCATCTCGGCAGTATTCACCTGGGGCACCTGGATGCCGGAGGCGCCGAGGTCGAGGGTGCGCAGGATCTCCTGGGCGTTGGCGCCGGAGACACGGACCAGGGGAGCAATGTTGGCGCACTTGGCGGCACGGATCTGGTGCTCGGTGGTCTCGAAGCCGGCAGGGCCGTGCTCGTTGTCGATGATGACGAAGTCGAAGCCAGCGTAACCAGCGAGCTCAATCACGGCCGGGGAGCAGAAGCCGCTGAACATACCGAGCAGAGGGCGATCCTCTTTGATCCACTGAGAGAAACGGGCGTCAATAACAGCCATGGTAGATTCTCCTTTCAGGTGTGGGGAGCTAGATCGTAGCAGCCTGGGTCAATTCATAGGGGAGGGCGACGCCGAACTGCGCTGCCAGTTCCCCAAACTCCTTACGAACACCGGGGGTGATGGGAACGCCGAGCTTGCGGTTGGTCTCTTCCTTGCTCAACTCCACATCGCCAGGGGCCAGAACGTTGGTAAAGCCGGGGGCCGACGGGACCTGGCGGACCGCGTCGATGGTTTCGTCCATGCGGCGCTTAAACTCGTCGAGGTCCATGAACAGATCCGGGCGGAAGGCCATGAAGAAGTGACCAACCTGCGACGGATCCTTGATCTCTTCGTACATCTTGGGCAGGGCCGGCCCGATCAGGGCGCCGGACATCACGCCCGACAGAATCTCGACCATGAAGGCCAGGGCCGAACCCTTGGCGCCGCCCATCGGGAGCACGAAGCCCTCCAGGGCTGCCTTGGAATCGGTGGTCGGGAGACCTTCCTTGGTGATCGCCCAACCCTCGGGGATCGCCTTGCCTTCGCGAGCGGCGTTGATGATCTTGCCGCGGGCGACCTGGCTGGTGGCCATGTCGAACACGAACGGGGGGTTCTTGCCGGCGGGCGCCGCCATGGAGAAGGGGTTGGTGCCGAAGAAGGCGGCCTTGCCGCCGAAGGGAGGCATGTTGGCGGGGGCATTCGTGAAGGCGAAACCGATCAGGCCGGCCTCAGCCATCTTCAGGGTGTAGTAAGCCATGCAGCCGCAGTGGTTGGAGCCGTACACGGAAACCATACCCACGCCCGAGGCCTGCGCCTTGGCGATCGCCATGTCGGTCGCCCGGCGGCCGATCACCTGGCCGTAGCCGTTGCCGCCGTGCAGCAGGGCGCTGACCGGGGTCTCGCGCAGAACACGAACGTTGGCGGTGGGCTCCATGACGCCGGCGGTCTGCCGGGTGAGGTAGATCTTCAGACGGCTGGTGCCGTGGGTATCAATGCCGCGCAGGTCGGCGAACAGAAGGTGACGGGCAATCTCCTGGGCCTCTTCGGACGGGACCCCCGTCGCAGTGAGCAGGGATACGGACCAGGCTTCCAGGCGGTCGGGCGCAATGCGTGCGATGTCTGCCATATGGAACGGACCTCCTCGGTTTGAACTGCTTATTCTTGTACGAGCCCCTCCGCACGCCGCAACCGATCTGCGACACGGCGAAGATGTCTGATCATGGCGAGTCTGGCCTCTTCGGGTCGTTGCTCCAGAATCGCATGCAGGATCTCCTCGTGCTCACGCCGGTTGGCCAGAACCCGGTCGGGTTCGTGGTACAGCGAGCGGGTGGTCTCCTGAAACTGCTGCATGAACAGGTCCGCCAGCGAGGTCATGACCCGGCTGAACACCGGGTTGCCCGTGGCTTCAGCAATCGCGTTATGGAACTGGTAGTCCTCGGAGACCGCCATACCCGTGGTGTAGTAGGCTTCATCGAGGGCTCGGAACGCTGCATGGAGGCGGCTTACGTCGGCATCGGTCCGGCGTTGCGCAGCCAGGTAGGCGGCTTCACCTTCAATACCGACTCGCAGCTCCAAGATGTTGTACAGGCTCTTGTTCTCGGCGATAAGCACCATCGCCATCGCGTGGCCGGCGGATCCCGGCACCTCATTGAAGGTCTTGCGGAGGTAGACGCCGGACCCAGCCAGGATCTCTACGACCCCCGCCTGAGCCAGGACCGTGAGCGCCTGCCGCAGGGTAGGGCGCCCCACCCCGAAGGCCTGGGCCAGATCCCGTTCCGGTGGGAGTCGGTCTCCGGGCTTAATCTCGCCGCGGCGGACCAACTCGCCCAGCTGCGCCACGATGTCCTCGTAGGCTCTTGTGCGTCTTACCGGTTGAATGGCCATCCTGCGAGCACCCCCGTGGCGTGCCACCCCATTCAGTTGGCTAACTGGCTTTGTGGCCAACTGTTAAAGTGGTAATACCAATTTCGGGCGACGGTTTCGCTTTTCCTGTCGCGTTTGCGGTTATGTGAAGGATAATTTTATCTAATGGCACAAACGGACCATTCACCCTGGAGGGAAAAGTACTATGGGAACCGAGTGACTCCCGGAACCGGAAACCCTTGGTAGGCAAGGGTTTCTCCTACCAAGCCCGCCGGTGCGCTCCTCCTGGAGAACGCTCAATCTCCTCCTCGAGAACGAGAAAATAAATGAGTCTAATGCGCAGATACATGGACAGAAATAGCCATGAAGAAAGGCCCCCTGCTACCGCCTCGCGGTTGCAGGGGGCAGATCCACATAAAGGGCGCAAAGAGATGACACGTTGGAATCTAATCGATTCGCACCCAAACGAAACGTGCCCCACCGCCTCCGGAAAGCCTAGTGCCCCTAGGTTTGTACGGTCTACCTCACCGCCCGCACACGGAAGATTGAACATAGTGACTATATAAGAAGTCCGTGTTACGATGTTAGTTGCGATATTGTGAAATACAGAACTTGACCAAGGGGGGCTCTCGTTGCAGACCTTTACCTTCCACCGTACGGCGGACCGACTGAGGGCGGATGTCCGTATGTGGCAGATCGCAGTCAGTGCGGAAGCGGTCGTGATGCTCCTCATGGGAATCGTTGCACCAAAGGCCAGGTTGTTTATCCTCTCGTTTACGCCGTTTTACTTCGCCTTCGTTTGGTGGCTCTATTCCAGGCCGTTGCGGCGCCGCCACAGCTTGAGCGAGACCACCCTGACCCTGGTGCACAAGTCTGGCAAGGCGTTTTCCATCCCCCGGGACCAGATTCGCTCCGCTGCTCGGTTCGTCGAGCCGCTTCCACGGGGCGTAGCTCCCATCAACTACAAATACATACCGCAGGAGGACACGCTCTATATCCTGCCGGACAAGAAGAACCTCGTGGTCATCAACCTGAGCAACCCCGTTCGGACCAATCTCACCCCGCGCATCGTGGTTGAATTCACCCGCGTGGTTTGCCTGGTCGACGATCCCGACGCCTTCATTTCAGCCATATCTCCGGCTCCCACCCTTGTCCAAGCTGAAATCAATTGCGGGGCACACAAGATCGGTCGCGTCGCTACGGATAGCCAGATCGAGCCGGGAGAAGCAGCCATCGAACTGGTCGACCTGACCAAGCAGTTTGGCGGCTACACCGCCGTGGACAGGCTGTCACTGCGGGTGGCTCCCGGCGAGATCTTCGCCTTTTTGGGCAGCAACGGTGCCGGTAAGTCAACCACCATCAAGATGCTCGTGGGGCTGCTCCGCCCAACGGGTGGACGGGTCCTGGTGTGCGGTCAGGATCCGTGGCGGGACTTGCGGGCCCGCCGCCTGGTGGGCTATGTGCCCGACTCGCCCATGCTCTACGAAAACCTGACCGCCCAGGAACACCTGTGGCTGGTCGGCGGTCTGTACGACCTGCCCGAGCAGGAGGCGCGCGTCAGGGCCCGGGAAGTGCTTGGGCAGGTAGGGCTTGAGCGCCACGCCGACCAGCCGGTTCGTTCCTTCTCCCTGGGCATGAAGCGCAAGCTGGCCATCGCATCGGCGCTGGTGCACCGCCCGCCTGTGCTTCTCCTGGACGAGGCCACCAACGGGCTTGATCCCCGGGCGGCGCGTGACGTCAAAGACTTCATCGCCGAAGCGACCCACTCAGGCACGACGATCTTCCTGACCACTCACCTGTTGGATGTGGTGGGTGAACTGGCTCACCGAGTCGGCATTATCGACCAGGGCGTGCTTAGGGCCTGCGGCGCCCTGACCGACCTGCAGCGAATCTATGGGAGACCGAACGCTTCACTGGAAGAGATCTTCCTGTTGGCCACCGACCATGACAGGAAGGGGGCCAGGGTGGGATGAGAAACGCCACCAGGGCGATCGCCAGGGGCGGGTGGATCGAACAGCGCAACCGGGGCTGGCCTTGGCTGTTACTTGCCGAGGTTGGGCTGTCGGCCCTGCTGGTTTGGCGGTTGCAGCCCTCCCCCACCCCAGTTCCGTTGACGCACCCCGTGGTAGTGGCAGCGGTCCAGGCACTGACAGGTGCCTTTGTTTCCGGATTGTTCACCGGGCGCGAGGATCTCTACGGCAAGTCCGTGCTCCGCACGCTCCATGTCTCTCCCGCCCCTGGCCCTCACATTCTGTTGGGACTCACCCTGGCAGGGCTGCCTCAGCGGTCCCTTACCAGTTTGCTGGGCGCCGCCGTGATCGGGTGGCTCCTGCCAGCAGGTGAACTGTGGTGGACGATCCCGGTGCTGTGGATGGCTGGCCTATGCGGTAGCCTTATCGGCTACTTGGCCTCCCTTGTTTCCCTGATCGGCTGGGTCCGGGTCACCCCAAGAAGCCTGGCTGTCCTTTGGGGCATCGCCATGATGATGGCACTCAACCTGGCCATCATCCTGCTCGGGCTGCTGACGGTGGGTGTGCCGGCATCGACCGTGGCTGCGGTCGTCCAGACGGCGGCGCCCTGGCTGCTCGGCGGCATCGGCGGCCTGGTCGCAGTCCCCGCTGTCTGGGTCCCCCGGGCTCCCGTGCGGACAGCCGACTCGTACCGGGAAGCCTACCTGAACATGCAGGAGCTCAGCGACGCCGGTCGGCGGACTCGGGCATCAAGGTGGCCACGGCTGCTCCCCGGGGTAGCGGGCGCACTCCAGGCCCGCCTCTGGCGGGAGATCTGGCTCAACTGGTTCACCTGGGTGCGAGTTGCCTTCCTGCTCCTCTTCTTGGGGTTTGTGATCTGGCAGCGGGATGCGCTGATTCCCATGGTCACTCGCTTCCCGTCCGTGGTGGTACTGGGGCTCGGTTTGGCTGGAGCCCTGGGCTCCTTCGGGGAGCTGCCGGCGACCCTCGGCGGGAGCGATGGGCCTAACATCGGCCTGAGCTTGGTGGCCGGCGCCCGGGCGGGTCAGGTGGTGAAAGCCAAATGGGTCGCCGCACTGCCACTCGCACTTCTCTCAACGGCCTGCACGTGGGCCATCTCCATTGTGCTAGAGCAACCAAGTCTGGTGCTCGGTCTGGCTGCTGGCTGCATTGGCCTGGCCTTTAGTGTCATCGCCATGACAGGCGGGCTCTTCGACCTGGATCCGCACGCCGAGTTGACCGAGCGCGATGTGCCGGACCTCCTCCGGGCGGCCCTCGAACAAGTCCCGCGGAAGTTAGGGGCAATTCTCGGGTATTTTTGTGGGCTTCTCTTCACGGTGACAGCCGTGTGGCTCTGTGTGCAGTGGCCTGAAGTCATCCTACCGTTGGCGTTGGGTTTCGCCGCACTGGCCCACCTCACCCTGGTACTGGGCTGCCATTACCTGAAGCGATTGGGTATGTAAAAGCAAACGGAAAGATGAAGCGGTTCTGCGGTGAAAGCACCTCAGAACCGCTTCGTCTCGCGCTAGGTCCAAATGGTCCCGAACGGCTTAACCCACAACCTCCCGAAACCCAGCGTTGGGGCACAGGGGGCCCCGGGCGCCGCCGGGGGTGGAGGAGCGCAGAAGGGAGCCATTGGGATTCCGAACGCACCAATCGCAGTGACATTTGGGTAGATGGCAGGACAGCACGACCAAGGATACGGTGGCCCCATCTTAAGGGGTATCGGGGCCGGGCATGGGAGAGCAGGAGCCATCGGCCCCATCGGCCCGGGCGCCCCATGGGGGCCCGCCGGCCCAGGTGGTCCCATCCGTCCCATTGGGCCCGCAGGTCCAGGCGGTCCAGGCGGTCCAGGCGGTCCAGGTGGTCCCGCAGGTCCGGCTGGCCCCATCTTTCCCTCAGGTCCGGCTGGCCCCATCTTTCCCTCAGGTCCGACCGGTCCCATCTTCCCCTCAGGTCCGGCCGGTCCCATTGGCCCCGCCGGTCCCGGTGCCCCCGCCGGGCCTGCCGGCCCAGCTTTTTCTGTCATGGTGCAAATGCACCTCCAGATCATTGGGTTTCCATAATCCAATACTAGCGTATGTTTCAGCGAGACAGGTGGCCCCTTGCGGTCCAACGGGTTCTCCATGTGGCTCAAGCCCTTCCTAGCCAACGCCACCTGCTATGCAGGGGTGCAGTTCCGCATCCAGATTGGCAACGACACCTATCACCTCTGCTTTGAGAACATGTAAATCTATTAGCTGCAGCGCACAAAAAAGACGGACAGGTCGACCAAAATCGTCGATCTGTCCGTCTCTGTCGTGTCACTTGGTGCCCGAAGCGGGACTCGAACCCGCACGACTGTTAGGTCCCGGGATTTTAAGTCCCGTGCGTCTGCCATTCCGCCATTCGGGCATGCTGAAATCGTTACTGTCCAATGATAGTATCTGCGGCGAGCAAAAGCAACCCGCACTTCTTGCATAAGCCGTGGCAGTTTCAAGCACAGAAAGAGGGCGCCCAACCGGGCGCCCTCCTGTGTTTACACTCTTAGAGCCCCTGGCGTCCGCCGCGGCCGCCACGCTTGCCCTCCACCCGGCGCAGGTCGGACATTTTGTCCTCGCTCTCCCGGAGGAACTTGGCCAGCTTGTCCTCAAACGACTGGCCCCCGCGGCGTTCCCGCGGGCGTGGAGCCTCGGGCCGGAAGCTCGGGTTGGCCTGCCGGAGCGATAGCGCGACCTTGCCACGCTCATCCTGCGACACAACCTTTACCATGACCTTCTGCTGCTCTTGGATAAACTCCCGAATGTCACGTACAAAGACGTCGGCAACCTCGGAGATGTGCACCATGCCGGTCTTCCCACCAGGCAGCGCCACGAATGCTCCAAAGTTGCTAATGCCCGTGACGGTGCCTTCCACAATCATGCCGACTTCAACGGAAGTAAGAGAGGACAAGCAGACCCGGCCATCCTTTCACACCTGACGTGATGTGTCGCGATTATATCACGTGCGCCAGGATGGGCGTCAAGCAAAAATTTAGACACTTATAGAAAGTGGCTACTTCCCTGAAAGTTGGTACGGCGTCTCGTGGGGGTAAACGAAGCCCATGGACTTCGCCATGACCTCCATATAGGAGTCTTCGGTGATTTTGCTTAGATCTGCCTTCAGCCGGGCGTTCTGTCGGCGTGCCTCGGCGAGCCGGTCCTCCAACTCGATCCTGGCCGCCCGAGCGTTGGCGAGCTTGGTTTCTGCCTTGAAAAACTCGCCGCCAATGTACAAAACGACACCCGCTAAGCATAAAACAAACGCGGCCGATAACCAGTGCCTGCGAAGCAGACTCCCTTTCTGCCTCCGCACCGAAACGGCCGCGGTTCCCGTATGTTCTTGTAGGTTTAGTGGATGGGAACTCATTCGTCTTCCTCCCTCTCGGCGCTGTCGAAGAGCCCGAGCGTGTCGCCAGGTAAAACGATGACCACTTGATAGCCCTTGCCTTTGGCTCGGTTGTATAAGGTCGCGACGGTGCCGGGCGCCAGCTGCAGGCGCTTCGCAACAGCTTCGTTGCCCATGCCCATCTCCTTGAGAACGACAACCTGCCGTTCCCGGAAGCTGAGCCGTTCAGCCCCGCGAATTTCGATGTTCACAGCGACCCGCCTCTTTGTGCACAACCAGTGGATATCGTGTGTACAACTCTAGTACAAAACGTGTACAAACTCAATACGGTTTTTATACGTTTCTTTGGAAACGCCGAAAATCCTTCTCGCATACGCAGGTTTCTTAGAACCATGCGCGCTTGAAGGATTCCTCAGCGCCGAAAGCGCCTCCGTAGCCGCCGCTTCAGGAGCAAGTATTGGAGTTTTACACAGCGGTAGGGTCCCCGCAGTGGTCGTAGAAGCAGCCAGGCAGCCCGTCCAAGCAGCCGCCAAATGAACACACAGACTGCCATGACCCAGCCGGCAAGGATCTGCAGCGCTGACCATAGCAGCAGGGCCAGCGCCTTTAGCGGTCCCCAGATCAGCCGCATGAACAGCATGACCAACGTAGCCGCAATCCACTCCGCGAACCGGATCAGTAGGCTCAGCACATACCGAACGATCGGGCTGGCCAACCACAGGTACAGCCCTACGCCTAGGCCCAGGCCAACGGCGACATACAGCCGAAGCTCCGCCCAGTTGGCAAAGAACATCCCTGCTGCCAGTGCGCCCGTGGCCACCAGCCAAAACAGCAAGTCAGCGGCCGAACCGGTAACGATGTTTGGCCGGTAATGCCGGCGCATCGACCGCAACACGTCGAAGAGAAGTCCGAGCACGGCTCCACAAAGGACGGTCACGAAGAAGGCATAGAACTGCAAGTCCAGCCGTAGCACCGGTCTCCCCCTTCCCTGCGCCGGATGCGCCCGCAGAGAAGGGTATGCCCCCACAAGGAGGGGCTAGTACTTCTTCGCGGTCGCACGCGCGATTCCTCCGCGCTGACGGAAGAAAGTCCGATCACCTGAGGAGGCGCTCCAGGAAACCCTTCCCCTTCGTGACCCGCCCGGCCCGCTGCCGCGGCGTCGAGTAGATGAGTTGGGAGACATATCCCTCCACAGCGAATCGCCCCGACTCCAAGTCCAGTTGCTTGATGTGCAGATCCTCACCGCGAATCGTGAGCGAGCCCAGGTCGGTCTCCAGCAAGATCTCCTGATCATCAAAGCTCTCCACAGAGAGAACACCCTGAATGGTCAGTTGCTCCCGATTCACGATGTGAAGCGTGTGCTGGCTGCCACCCCGAGCCATTTCGGAATCCGCCATGCCCAGAGGGCGGACTTCACTGCGGAAGTTCTTGTCCTCCATGTGGTTGTGCAACCTCCCGGTCGAGAATAGAGAGACCTGTCCTATGGCTATGACCCTCGGGCCGGATTATGACTTCTAACGCCCCCTACCGAACCTTTTACACGCAATAACGTATTGAAGAGTACAAAGAATTTGTTGAGGCTCCAACGTTCTACACTTAACGCTCACTTTTGCAGGGATTTCACCTGCAAGGAAAACCGCTTCCGAGCCCTGTTGACCACCGGCTGGTTTCATACTCACGAGGAGGTGGGTCGTTTGCACAGCCTGATCAAGCGATTGGAGGAACACCGGCTTTTAGAGAGCAAGCTCACCTGGCAGGGCACGTTTGCCGACTATCTGGAGATCGTCGCCAAGAATCCTGCAGTTGCTCAGTTCTCCCATGCCCGGATCTACCACATGATCGTGTCGGCTGGCGTAACCGAGGTGAACGGCGTTCGTCGCTACAAGTTCTTCGAGAAGGAACTGTTCGGGCTCGACAGGGCCCTCGAGCGGCTGGTGGAGGAGTACCTGCACCCCTCTGCCCGCCGACTTGATGTACGCAAGCGTATCCTCCTGCTCATGGGACCTGTCAGCGGCGGCAAGTCGACCCTGGTCACCATGCTCAAGCGTGGGCTCGAGGAGTACAGCCGCACCCCGGACGGCGCCCTGTACGGCATCAAGGGCTGCCCCATGCACGAAGAGCCGCTCCACCTGATTCCCAAGGAGCTCCGCCCTCAGGTAGAGCAGGAGCTGGGGGTCGTCATCGAAGGCGAGCTGTGCCCGTCCTGCCGTCTCATGCTCAAGGAGCAGTATTCCGGGCGCGTGGAGATGGTGCCAGTTGAACGAGTCATCCTTTCGGAGTCGGAGCGCGTCGGCATAGGCACCTTCAGCCCCTCCGACCCCAAGTCCCAGGATATTGCCGACCTGACCGGGTCCATCGACTTCTCCACCATCGGCGAGTACGGGTCCGAGTCCGATCCGCGGGCGTACCGGTTCGACGGCGAGCTGAACAAGGCCAACCGGGGGCTCATGGAGTTCCAAGAGATGCTCAAGCTCGACGAGAAGTTCCTGTGGAACCTGCTCAGCCTCAGCCAGGAGGGGAACTTCAAGGCCGGCCGCTTCGCCCTGATCTCGGCCGACGAGATGATCGTGGCGCACACCAACGAAACCGAGTACCGGGCGTTTATCGCCAATAAGAAGAACGAAGCCTTGCAGAGCCGCATCATCGTCATGCCGGTGCCCTACAACCTCAAGGTAAGCGAAGAGATCAAGATCTACGAAAAGCTGATTGCGCAGGCCGACTCCAAGCATGTCCACATCGCTCCGCATGCGCTGTATTCGGCCTCCGTCTTCAGCGTCATGAGCCGCCTGAAGGACTCCAAGAAGCACGGCATGGATCCGGTCAAGAAAATGAAGCTGTACGACGGCGTGGAGGTTGAGGGCTTCAAGTTGGCCGACGTCCATGAGCTGCAAAACGAGTTCGAGGGCATCGAGGGCATGAGCGGTGTCGATCCTCGCTACGTCATCAACCGCATTGCCTCGGCGATTATCCAGAAGGGCGAGAACCACGAGAAGGCATGCATCAACGCCCTGGACGTGCTCCGCTCCCTGAAGGACGGCCTCGATCAGCACCCGTCCATCACCAAGGACGAGAAGGACCGGCTTCTCAACTTGATCGCCCTGGCCCGCCAGGAGTACGACGAGGTGGCCAAGCGGGAGGTCCAGAAGGCGTTCGTGTACGCCTACGAGGAGAGCGCCAAGAACCTCCTGAGCAACTACCTCGACAACGTAGAGGCATTCTGCAACGGCACGAAGATGAAGGACCCGATCACGGACGAGCTCCACGAGCCCGATGAAAAGCTGATGCGGGCCATCGAAGAGCAGATTGGCATCTCCGAGAACGCCAAGAAGGCCTTCCGCGAGGAGATCATGATCCGCCTCTCCACCTACGCCCGGCGTGGCGTCAGCTTCGACTACCAGAGCCACGAGCGCCTCAAGGAGGCCATCGAGAAGAAGCTGTTCGCCGACCTGAAGGACGTGGTGAAGATCACCACCTCCGCCAGGACGCCCGATGCCGAGCAACTCCGGAAGATCAACGACGTAAGCGCCCGGCTTATGAAGGAGCACTGCTACTGCGCCTCGTGCGCCAACGAGCTGCTCCGGTACACCGGTTCGCTGCTAAACAGATAGTCGGCCTGTGTTTGGGGGGCGGGTTGCCCGTGGATCCGGCGCCCGCCCCTCTGCGTATTTCGGGAGGTGTGTGGGATGACAACGCCCCGGTTCAGCATTGCGCGTGAGGACTGGTCCCTCCACCGCCAGGGGCAGATGGATCAGGACCGGCACCTGGAGAAGGTGCGCGACGCCATCAAGAAAAACCTTGCTGACATCATCGCTGACGAGTCAATCATCACCAGCGACGGCAAGCGGATGGTGCGTGTGCCCGTCCGGTCGCTCAACGAATATCGATTCCGGTACAACTGGGACAAGCTGGAGCGCCCCGGACAGGGCCAGGGCGGCAGCCAGGAAGGCCAGGTCATTGCCAGGGACCCGTCTTCCGCGCAAAAGGGGCCGGGCAAGGGCAAAGGCGCCGGCGACCAGGCGGGCGAGGACTACTATGAGGTCGGCGTCAGCGTCGACGACCTCGGGACCCTGCTCTTCGAGGATCTCGCACTGCCCCACCTGGACCCTAAGAAGCAGCCCGACCTCACCGCCAAGAAGTATGAGTGGGAGGATGTCAGGAAGACCGGACTTCAGTCGAATATCGACAAGAAGCGCACGATCATGGAGGCCATGAAGCGCAACCTCCTGGCCGGCAAGCCGCCGCTGGACAGCTTCAACCGGGGAGACCTGCGCTACAAGACCTGGGAGGTCAAGTATCACCCGCAAACCAGCGCCGTCGTCCTCGCCATGATGGACACCTCTGGCTCTATGGGCGAGTTCGAGAAGTACATCGCTCGCGGGTTCTTTTTCTGGATGGTCCGCTTCCTGCGCACCAAGTACGACAACGTGATCATTCACTTCCTGGCCCACTCCACCGAGGCCAGGGAGGTCACCGAAGAGGAGTTCTTCACCAAGGGCGAGAGCGGCGGCACCCGCTGCTCCTCGGTCTACGAGCTAGCTCTCAAAATGATCGAAGAGCGCTACCCACCTAACCTCTACAACATGTACCCCTTCCATTTCAGCGATGGCGACAACCTGTCGTCGGACAACCAACGGTCGGTGGAGTTGGTGCGGAAGCTTCTGGAGACCTGCAACCTCTTCGGCTACGGTGAAATCGACTCCACCGCAGGCGGGCCGGCCTATTACCGCAGCAGTACGCTCGCCGCACTCTACCGCCGTGAAATTGAACATCCCCGATTTTCGTCGGTGGTCATCAAGGATAAGTCAGAGGTCTACCAGGCCCTGCGGACCTTCTTTGGTCCGAACATGGTGCCGGTCAGGCAGGGGGTGAGCTAGCGTGGCGGAGCCGCTCAACATTACCCCTGGCTTCCAGGGGAAGACTCGCGTGATGTCGGAATCAGACGTGCACGAGCTCGAGCAGGCCATCGAGCACATTGTTGAAAGGGCGACCTCGTTCGGACTCAACTTCTACGAGATGCGCTACGAGATCTGCCCGGCCGACATCATTTACACCTTCGGCGCCTACGCCATGCCGTTCCGGTTCTCGCACTGGTCCTTCGGCAAAGCGTTTCACCAGATGAAGACCCAGTACGACTACGGCATGTCGAAAATCTACGAGCTGGTGATCAACTCCGACCCCTGCTACGCCTTCCTGCTTGACACCAACTCGGTGCTCCAGAACAAGCTGATTGCGGCACACGTACTGGCGCACTGCGACTTCTTCAAGAACAACTATCGCTTCCGGCAGACCAACCGACAAATGGTCGCCTCTATGGCCGGCTTCGCCAACCGGGTCCAGGGCTACGAGCAAGACCTGGGCCGAGCAAAGGTCGAACGGTTCCTCGATGCCGTGCTCGCCATCCACGAACACGTTGACCCTCATCCCTCCCCGGTCGTGGATGAGACCTCGAAGCCGCCCACGGCTCCACCCTCGCCCTACGACGATCTGTGGGCGCTGGACAACCTGGGCAAGCCCGTTCCCCCCGCCCCTGCACCCACGCCCAACAAGCCGAAGCCGACGCGTGACCTGCTGCTCTTCCTCATGGAACACTGTCGGGAGCTCGGCGACTGGCAGCGCGATATTCTGTCGTCCATGCGCAACGAGATGCTCTACTTCCGCCCGCAAATGGAGACCAAGATCATGAACGAGGGCTGGGCTTCGATCTGGCACGCCCGCATCACGCGGGAGCTTGACCTCACACCCGACGAGAGCCTGGAGTTTGCCCGCATGCATGCCAGCGTTCTGGCGCCGAGCCGGTTCTCCCTGAACCCCTATCACCTTGGTTTCCATATGTTCGAGGACATCGAGCGACGGTATGGTCGGGAGAAGATCTTCGAGGTGCGGGAGACCGAGACCGATATCTCCTTCATTCGCAACTACCTCACCAAGGCGCTGTGCGAGAAGCTCGACCTATACCTCTTCGCCAAGCGCGGCGACGAATGGCGAATTACGGCGACCGGCTGGGAGAAGGTGCGTGACGGCATTGTCCAGCAGATCAGTAACTGCGGGTTCCCGTACATTTACGCCGAAGACCACGACTACTTAAAGCGCGGGGAGCTGTACCTCCGCCACGCCTACGAGGGGGTCGAACTGGACAACCTCTATGTGCGCCGCACCCTGCCGCACGTTTGGCATATCTGGCAGCGCCCGGTCCACCTGGAGACCGTGGAGGACGGTCAACGGGTGCTCTACACCTGCACGAGCGAGACCGACGTGGAACGCAAGCTGGCCTAAGCGCGAAAAGGCCTCACTCCGCAGATCGGAGTGAGGCCTGCCTTATTCGGGGTCATCTTCGAGGTGGGCCAGCAGACTCTCCGTCTTGAAGGTCTCGGCAACCACTTCGTAGAGCTCCTTGGCTTCGGCGGCACGGACATTCTCACGTACCATCAGGACTCGGACCTCCAGTTGGCGGCGCCCGAAGTCGATGGCGATGATGTCTTCCGGTTTCACCTCGGCGCCCGCTTTGGCGCGCTTGCCGTTAATCTGGACTCGCTCGCCGTCGCAGACCTCTTTGGCCAGGGTCCGGCGCTTGATAATCCGAGAAACCTTGAGAAACTTGTCGAGGCGCATGGTTGTCATCTCTCCTTAAGCAGGGACATGAAAAAACCGGGTCTGGCAACCCAGACCCGGCATTCGTAGCGTGGATTACACGCTGTCCTTGAGCTCCTTGCCCGGACGGAAGGCGGGAACCTTGCCGGCAGGGATCTTAATGGCGGCGCCGGTCTGGGGGTTACGGCCAGAGCGGGCAGCGCGAGCACGAACCTCAAAAGTGCCGAAGCCGACGAGGGAAACCTTGTCACCGGCATTGAGGGCGCCCTTGATGCTGTCGATAACAGCGTTGATAGCCTTTTCAGCGTCCTTCTTGGTCAGGCCGGCCTTTTCGGCGACGCTAGTGACCAGTTCCTGCTTGTTCAAGAATCGGTCTCTCCTTTCAAGTCAACTGGGATGTTTGGTGAACCCGCTGAGCCTTATTCGGCGGGCTTTTCGAGAATTCCTCCTGTATTTTCCGGAGCTACCGCTATTTTTTCCTATATTTTTGTCTTAATTCTGCCTGCTTTGCCGCATCCCACAGTCGATCCATGTCAGAAAGCGTCATTTCTGTTAGCGAACGGCCCTGTTCGGCCGCTTGCTCCTCGATGTACCGGAAGCGCCGCATGAACTTCGACGTGGTGCCCGAAAGGGCGAGTTCGGGGTCCACCTTCAGCATCCGGGCAAGGTTGACGACAGCAAACAGCAGGTCGCCGACCTCGCCCTCGACCTCCTCCGGCTTGGCGGCGAGGACCTCGGCCAACTCCTCACGGACCTTGTCGATGGGCCCTTGGACATCCTCCCAGTCGAACCCAACCTTTGCTGCTTTGCGCTGGACTTCAAAGGCACGCAGCAGGGAGGGCAGGGCGGTCGACACCCCGGCAATCACCGACTCCGGCTTGCCGGTGGCGCCCTTCTCGACCTTCTTGATCGCCTCCCAGTTGCGGGTTACATCGGCGGCGGTGTGCGCCTCCACCTCGCCAAACACGTGCGGGTGGCGCCGGACAAGCTTCGCCGTAATACCCTGAATGATGTCGTGCATGTCGAAGTCGCCCCGCTCCCGGGCCAGTTGGGCGTGGAAGACGACCTGCAGGAGCACGTCGCCCAGCTCTTCGCACACCAAGTCCGGGTCGCCGGTGCCCACGGCTTCGACGACCTCGTATGCCTCTTCGAGCATATACTTGCGCAGCGACTCGTGGGTCTGCTCCTTGTCCCAGGGGCAGCCGTCGGGACCACGCAGCTTGCCCATGACCTCCACAAGAGGGTCCACTGGCCAGCGGGCGGGCGCCCACCGGCGGGGATCGGCGTCGCCAATCTCCGAGGCCTTGAGCGGCGGGAGATACAGGGTTGTCAGGTAGTCTACCCAATCAATGTGATCCAACTCATGTAATTCAATCTCCGCGCGGCGCTCCTCGCCGGGAACACCGGCCGCCCGGATCAGAACCACGGGGTGGTCGTCCGGATAGCGTTCCATAAGAGCGAGTTTGGCGTCCGAGGCGACGACCCGGCTATGTACCTGCATGACGATCGCGGGGAGATCGCCCGAGGGAATGCGGCGGTCCAGTTGGAGGGCGTCCAGCAGCTCCATCCCCCCGACCGGGTCGATGCCCAGCGACACGAAGAGCGTATCCAGGAAGGACGGGCCGGTAATGATCTCGACCCGCTCGGGCGCCCGCTCCCGCAGGAGCCGCACGGTGTGCTCGCCCACCAGGGGATGGCCCGGCACTGCGAAGACCACATCATCATAGCTCAGGACGCGTTCGGCGATCGCAGTATAGACGGCCTCGAAGGACTCGCCTTGCTCGTAGACGTCGTCGCAGGAGGCGAAAGCGATGCCCATTGGCTGGAGCGCCGCCACCGTGGGGTGGATCGCTGTCCGCAGCACTACAGGGCGCCCGGAACGGAGCGCCTCCAGCGCCCCGATGGTAAGATGGCCGGGGCTTCCCGGCCCCAGCCCTACAACGGTGATTGACACAAGCACACCCCCGGTCTAGTCTCGCAGAAGCTTGTACCGTCGCAGCCCCTGGATCCAGCTGGCGCGCACGCCGGGGATCAGGCCCAGATCTGCCTCAGTCACCCCGCCGACGGCAAAGATGGACACCAGGTAGATCAGCCCGCCAATCGCCACGGTCACGAGGCCCGGGATACGATGGCCCGGCAGCACCATGTGAGCCAGCGGGCTGACCAGCCAGAGTCCGGCGCCCATGATGGCCGACGCCAGAACCGGGCGCACAACGTCGCCCTTCCAGTTCAGGCCAAGCCCCAGCGAGCGGCGGAGCGACCAGAGGTTCAGCACCGCTGCCACGCCAAACCCGGCAACGGTTGCGTACGCGGCTCCGTTGGCCTGCAGGCTGGGGATTGCCGTCCACCAGTAGGTCAGGAGCGTCTTCAGCAGCACGCCAATCATCAGGTTCCGCACAGACACCCAGACCAGACCCATGCCCTGCAAGGTGCCGGAGGCCGTCTGCTGCAGCATCAAGAAGATGGTGGACCACGCCAGCGGCCCCATTACAGTGTACCCTTCACCGGAAAAGGCCACGCCATACGCATCGCGGGCGCCTACGAGCAGTCCGACCGTGGCCGGGATACCCACCAGCAGCGTGAGACGCATGGCGGTCGCCGCACGGTAGCGCGCCTGATCGAGCCGTTTCTTGGCCATGGCCTCGGTCACGGCGGGCACCAAGCTGGTATACAGCGCCGTCGTCAGGATCGACGGCAGGTCGCGCAGCGTGCCGGCGTTCGCCAGGTAAGCCAGGGCGACCTCGGCAAACTCCGGTTTGGCGCCGGCCACCAGCAGGCGCTGCTTCACCAGGAACCCGTCCACCAGGCCCATGAGAGGCAGTACGGCGCCCAGGAAGGAGAGCGGCAGGGCGATGGCCATAATCCGGCCGAACAACTTGCCAAAGGGCTCGTGCTCCAGGGTCTCGACGCCGGGCGCCGTCTCCGTCCAATTGGCCGTGGGGCGGTCCTTCATGTAGATCCAGCCGCCGTAAAGCGCACCGAGGAGCACGCCCACGGTATTGCCTGCGTTGAAGCCCGCAGCCCCGTAGTTCAGAGCAATCCCCGATACGGCGGCGATGATGGCAGTGCCGACCGCCACCCGCGCCAGTTGCTCTACCACCTGGGAGACGGCACTGGGTCCCATTTGCTGCATGCCCTGGTAGAGGCCACGGAAGGCGCAGCTCAGGGTCACCAGCAGAATGGCGGGGGAGAGCACCAGGAAACCCACCCACGAGTCAGGGTAGCCCGACGCTGCCGCCATGCGCTTGGAGCCCAGTGCGAACAGGATGCTGAAGAAGGTGCCGCTGAACAGCAGCACTTTGGTTGAGACCTGATACACGTGGCGGGCGCCGCGGTAGTCTTCGAGTGCCAGCCGCTGCGACACCAGCCGGGAGATCGCCACATTCAGCCCCACGGCGGAAACCGCCAGAATCACCTGGTAGACGTTCGCGGGCGGCGTGGCAAGCGCCAGTCCTGCATCTCCGATAAAGACCTGCGCGACCGGGCGGTAGATGGCCCCGAAAATCCGGGAGACAAAGGCCCCCGCGGTAATCAGGATCGCCCCGCGCATGAAGTTTTCTGGTTTCACTCTTGCTTCCAAACGAGAATAGCCCCCTTGCCTCTCCCAATCATACGGCAAGCGGGGCTATAACGTCTAGCGAAGAAGCCGGGCCCGGGCCAGCAGGGCGGCGGCGGGGCGCCCCACCTTCGGAATCAGCTCAAGGTCTTGGCGCCGCAGGCCCCCTACCAGGAGCAGGGCCAACCCATAGGCGGCACCGCCCACAGCGATCAGCAGCACCGTCATAACTTTGGACTCGGTTGGCATGAACCGCAGAAGCCCGATGATCACACCGCCCATGGCGAGAGTGGCCACCAGCGGCTTGATCAGCATGTTGACCAGATCCACGCTGCCCCGAAGCAGTTGCTCCACATGGATCAGGTTGAGCAGGGCGGTGACGCCGAACCCAACGGCCGTAGCCCACGCCGAGCCATTGATGCCCCAAAGGTTCGTCCACCAGGCCGTTAAGGCCACCTTGACCACGGCCCCGATGACAAGGTTGCGCAAGGGTGAAGCCATCTTTCCCATGCCCTGCAAGATTCCCGAGGTCGTCTGCTGCAACATGATCATCGCCACCGACCAGCTCATGGCCGCCATAATGGCGCCCCCAGAGAAGTCGTTATAGATAATCGCATAGACCCCGGTAGCCAGGAAGTAGAGCCCCCCCTGCGAGGGCAGGGCCAACAGCATGGTCATGCGGAGCGCTTGGCTGGCCCGGTTACGGGCCTCATCTCGCTGCCCCAGGGCGATTGCATGCGTAATGGCTGGGAGTAGGCTGGTGTAGATCGCCATGGTGAAGACTGCGGGCAGGTTTACAATCATGAAAGCGTTGGAGAGAAGGCCGTATTGCGAGGCGCCATCCTTGAGGAGCCGAAAAACGATGGCGCCGTCCGCAGTCATCATCAGTGGAACGATGGCGCCAACGATCGCCACGGGAATAGCCACGCCGAGAATGCGGCGCAGCAGCTGGCCCGTTGGCTCCGAGGGCGCCCCGTACGATGGCGGCTCCAGCGTGGCTGCCTCCTGGGGCGCCGCCCACAGGCCCCGGCCCGCCCGGTCCACCAGCACCAGCAGGTAGACCAGCCCCGCCAGCCCGCCGATCACGTCGCCCATGTTGAAGCCGGCGGCGCCCCAGGGCACGCTCCAGCGCACCAAAGCGTACGTGAGGACAATACCCGCACCCACACGCACAATCTGCTCGATCACCTGCGAGTAGGCGTACGGGGCCATCTGCTGGAGCCCCTGGTAGAGCCCCCGGTAGGCCGACATCACCGACATGAAGTAGAGCGCCGGCGCCATCGCCCGGAAGCCCAGAATGGTGCCCGGCTCGTTGGGCGACAGCCATGCCGCCACCCATTCAGCCCCGAACCACAGCGCCACCGAGCATGCCAGTCCCAGCAGGGCCATCAGCCTGAGCGAGAGCCGAAACACCCGCCGGGCGCCGCGCACATCACCAAGCGCCATTCGCTCGGACACCAACCGGGAGATGCCAGCGTTAAAGCCCACCGACGTGAACGAAAAGATCACCATGTAAGCCGACAAGGGCACCTGCGTAAGGCCAAGCCCAATCTTGCCCCCCACCCCATCAAACGGAGCGAAGATGCGGGCGATGATCGGCTTGTACAGGGCGCCCAGCAGGCGCGAGACCAGCGCCGCTACAGAAAGCAGCACAGCCCCGCGCATGAAGTTCTGGGGTTTCGGATCTTCCATGTCGATTTGCCAACTCCGCTTGCGGACCAAACTCCCTCGCCGAGGCGTGGGGCGGTAGGCCATCCCCTATCGTACCACAAAATAAGAAAAAAGCGGCGGACCGAAGTCCGCCGCCGAAGAGCCCAGGGATTCTCTATTGCTCCATCTGCTTGGCCAGGAACCCGGCCGCGGTCTCCGCCAGCTTGATTTCCGTTTCACTCATCTGCACATCGGGCTCCCGGGAGCAGATAATCACTGCGCCGATGGGATCGCCACCAGATACGATAGGCGAAATGACATAGGAGGAGAACCGTGTGTCGTCATCGTCGTCACCGATCAGTGCGCCGCGAGTCTTCGTCTCGCCGGGTTTGTTGTTGGTGAGCGTCTTACGGTCCTCCATAACACGCTCAACCAGCGAGCCGATCGCCTTGTTCAGAAACTCTTTCTTGGGTGCCCCGGCGACAGCGATGATCGTGTCGCGGTCGGCGATCAATGCGGTGTGACCAACAGCCTCGTAGAGAGAGTCCGCGTACTCTTTGGCGAATTCCCCGAGCTCGCCAATCGGCGAGTACTTCTTGAGGATGACTTCACCATCCCGGTCGACAAAGATCTCCAGAGGGTCGCCTTCCCGAATCCGCAGCGTCCTACGAATCTCCTTAGGGATGACGACCCGGCCCAGGTCATCAATGCGTCTGACAATTCCTGTGGCCTTCAAGGACAACCCTCCTCTTCTGGGCAGCGACTTCGGCTCGGTTGCTGTAGTATACGGCAGGGCTTGCAACTTCTATTCATTTTTGCCAATCGCCGCACCAGGTGCCGCAGTCACCTTTTCTACCTTGGAAGACTGCTGAAGGTTGCGAAGCCACTGCTCGAATGCTTCGTCCTGCTTCTTGGTCAGCAGCCGGGTCGCAGCGTCCTCCTTGGCCTTGTCGAACGGGATCAGTCCGGCCTTGCGCTTGTCGATCAGCTTGATCACGTGCCATCCGTGGGGGCTCTTTACCGGCTCGCTGATCTGGCCCGGCTGAAGGCTGAACGCCGCGTCGGCAAACGCCGCGACCATCGTCGTCCTGGTGAAGTAGCCGAGGTCACCGCCGGTTCGGCTGTTCCCCGTGTCGACGCTATATAGCTTTGCCAGTTCGGCGAAGTTTCCGCCGGCCTTTGCCTTGGCAGCCACTTCCTTCGCCTTCGCTTCCTGATCGAGGGGGAGCAACACGTGGGCCGCTCGCACCACCTCTTCGGTGGGCTGGTAAAGGGTCTCCAAGTTCTCCACGTAGAACGACTTCAGTTCGTCCGGGGTGACGGTAACGGACTCCTTCTGCTTCTCCACCACACTTTTGCTGGTGATGGAGTCCTGCAGGTAGTTAACGATCATATCGTTGGACAGGCCCAGGCTCGCGACTTTGGCCATAACCGCATCCCGGCTCTGGTACTGCCGGTCCAGGGCGCCGAAGAACTTGCCGAGTTCGTTCTCCACCTGGGCATCGCTCACGACAACCTTCAGCTTCTCCGCCTGGTCGAGAAGCAGGTACTCGTTGATCATCTGGTCGAGCAGTTGCTGCTGTGTCGCCGGGCTATCCATGGGCTGCTCGAAGAACAGCTCGTAGATCTTCTGGCGAGTCTCCAGGTCGGTCCGGCTAATGGTGTGTCCGTTCACCACCGCGACCCGGTCGCCGCCCGCAAGGCTCGAGCAGGCGCCCAGGACCACGCTCAGCAGAAGCGAGAGAAGAACGATCACCACGCGCTTCACGTAGGTTTCCCTCCTTGGCTGACCAAACCCGCTCCAAAGGAAAACCCGGAGGGCTGCCCCCGCCGGGTTTCATCTCAGAACGGTTGTTTGACGTTAAAACCTACGTATATTGTATCATCGTGCGCCTGCCAGCGACAACTCACGCAAACTGGTAACAAGCTCAATCAGCACCCGCAGAATCGAACGCTGGTCCAGCTCCTGCACCTTCACGGAGAACTGCGTTACCTTCGGCCCCTTCGCCACGATCCGGCCCTTGAACTCAGGCCTGCGGTTCAGGAACAGGTAGCGCTCCATGGGAATTCGCTCGGCTGCCCCGGGCAGCATCTTCACTGTTACCTGGTCCTTGATCTGGCTCATGGAGGTAATGCCGGCGTTCATGCAGAGGACCTTCAGTCGGGCGATATCCAGCAGGTTCTTAACGGGGTCGGGCAGCGAGCCGAACCGGTCCACCAGTTCCTCGGCCACGTCCTCGGCGTCGGCCAGGCTCCGGATCGCCAGGATGCGCTTGTAGGCGTCGATCTTCTGGCGGGCATCGGCGACGTACTGGTCGGAGATGAACGCATCGACCACCAGCTCGATATTCGGCAGGATCTCCTTGACCGGCGGCGCTTCGCCCTTCAGCTCCTGCACTGCCTCTTCCAGTAACTGCGTGTACAGGTCAAAACCGACTGTAATGATGAACCCGTGTTGCTCGGGCCCGAGAATGTTGCCGGCGCCCCGGATCTCCAAGTCGCGCATGGCGATCTTGAAGCCGGCGCCCAGCTCGGTGAAATCCTTGATCGCCCGCAGGCGCTTCTCAGCGACCTCGGTGATCACCTTGTCGCGCTTGTATAGGAAGTAGGCGTACGCTAGGCGGTTCGATCGGCCCACCCGCCCGCGCAACTGGTAGAGCTGCGACAGGCCCAGGTGGTCCGCATCTTCCACAATAATCGTGTTCACCTGCGGAATGTCGATGCCGTTCTCGATGATTGTTGTGGCGACCAGCACATCGTACTCGCCTTCGAGGAAGTCCAGCACAATCTGCTCCAGCCGGTCCTCCTTCATCTGACCGTGACCGGTAACCACCCGGGCCTCAGGCACCAGCTGCTGAATCCTCCCGGCCACCTTGTCGATGCTCTGCACCCGGTTGTGCACGTAGAAGACCTGTCCGCCGCGGGCCAGTTCGCGCCCGATGGCGTCCCGCACCAGCTCTTCGTCGAACTCGGCCACGTAGGTCTCCACCGGGTACCGGTCCTCGGGCGGGCTGGTGATCACCGACATCTCCCGCATGCCTACCATGGCCATGTGCAGGGTGCGCGGGATCGGCGTCGCCGAGAGCGTCACCACATCGACGTTCGCCCGCATTTGCTTGATGCGCTCCTTGTGCTGTACGCCGAAGCGCTGCTCCTCGTCTACAACCAGGAGCCCCAGGTCCTTGAACCGCACATCGTCCGCGAGCAGCCTGTGGGTGCCCACCACGACCTCGATGGTGCCGTCGGCGAGCCCCTTGAGAATCTGGTTCTGCTCCTTGGTGCTCTTGAAGCGGTTCAGCACCGCGAGGTTGATAGGGAAGCCCTCCATGCGGGCCTTGCAGGTGGCGTAGTGCTGCTGTGCGAGGATCGTGGTCGGCACGAGAATCGCCACCTGCCTGCCGTCGGAGGCGGCCTTGAATGCCGCGCGCAGGGCGACCTCGGTCTTGCCGTAGCCCACGTCGCCCAGGAGGAGGCGGTCCATCGGCCGCCCTTGCTCCATGTCGGCCTTGATCTCCTGAATGGCTTTGAGCTGATCGGGCGTCTCCTCGAAGGGGAAAGCGTCCTCGAACTCCTTCTGCCAGACCGTGTCGGGCGGGAAGGCATAGCCGGGCTGAGCGGCGCGCATGGCCGCCAGCCGCAGAAGCTCGGCGGCCATCTCCCGGATCGATTCCTTGACGCGGCTCTTGACCTTGGCCCATTCCGACCCGCCTAGCTTGTTCAGGCGGGGCTCATGGCCCTCGGCGCCCACGTATTTCTGTACCTGGTCGATCTGCTCGGTGGGAATCTTGAGGCGATCGGTGCCCTCGTACTTGATCACCAGGTAGTCCCGGGTGGAGCCAAGGATCGTTTCGGACTGCACGCCCATATACTTGCCGATGCCGTGATTCACGTGGACCACGTAGTCGCCGACCTTCAGGTCCTGGTAGCTGGCGACGCGGGCTACGTCGCGCCCCGATGGCCCGCCGGGGCCGGCCTGCCCGGCAGGGCCGGGGCCCGGGCGCCGCCGCTTCTTCGGGCGCCCGTAAATCTCGCCGTCGGTCACCACCGCCAGGCGCAGGCCGGGCCACTGGAAGCCGCCCTCCAGCGACCCGACACCTACCCAGGCGGCGCCGGGCATGGGCGTGGGCAACACACCGGTGCCGGCCCCGCTTTCCAGGTCAGCATCACGCATCAGCTCGCGCAGACGCTGTTGCCGATCTGCCGTAGAGGTCAGAATCATGATGCGGTAGTTCTGCTTGCGCCAACGGTTCAGCTCGTCGTGAAAGATCGGCCACTGCCCGTGGAACTCCTGCATGTTGGTCGCCGAAATGCCAACCTCGTTCTGCGGGCGAATACCCGGTACGCCTCGCCCCAGCGCGCTGAAGTAGACCGTGTTCCACTGCCGGAACCGGTGGAAGAGCTCCACGTGGTTGAGGTACAAACCCAACTGCCCCGGCAGCAGCCCTCCCTTCTCCATCATGGAGGTCTGCCGCTCGGCCTCGCGCACCTCCAGCTCCGTGCTGGTGTCCCGAATGCGGGCAGGTTCATCCACCAGGATCAGGGGCCGCTGCGAGAAGTAGTCCAGCAGCGTCTCCAGGTGGTCGTAGAAGAAGTTTGCGTACTGCTCTAAGCCCTCGAAGTACATGCCCTCGTCGAGCTTGGCAAGGTGGCCCTCCACCCGCTCCTGAAGCTTGGCGGCAGCGTCGCCGGCGTCGAACAGCGCCTTGGGAAGCTCCTTCTTCCGGCCCTTCTGGGGGGGAGGCGCTTCCACCACACTGGTCTCCTCGGCGGTCTTGGCCTGCTTATCCCGGAGTTTGCGCAGCCGGGCTACGGTTTGGTCCAGGTCCTTGCGAATCTTCTCGCCCACCCAAGTCAGGTCGCCCGGCGGCAGAATGAACTCGCGGGCCGGCCCGATCAGGGCTTCCTCCACCCGGTCCATGGTTCGCTGAGAGGCGGTGTCAAACCGGCGGATCTCGTCGATCTCATCGCCCCAGAAGGCGACACGGACCGGGAAATCGCTCGCCAGCGGATACACATCAACGATCTCACCGCGAACCGCAAGATGGCCCTTGCTCTCCACCATATCGACGCGCTCGTACCCCTGGCGCACCAGCCGCTGCACCAGGTCGTCGCGGCCGGTGGCGAGGCCGGCCTTTAACTGCAGCAGCGACTGCCGGAACACCTCGTGCGGTGTCAGCGAGCGGTAGAGCGCAGTCGCAGGGGCCACCACAATCAGGTTGTCGCCACGCGTCAGCCGTTCCAGCACGTACAGCCGCTGCCCGACCACCTCGGGCGAATGGGCCACGACCTCAAACGGCAGGAACTCCATTGGCGGGAAGACCACAGCCTCCTGGTCGGGCAACCATGTCAGCAGGTCCTCGCGGAAGCGCTCTGCCTGTCCCAGGGTGGCCGTAACGACCAGACACGGCCGCTGGGTCCGGTCCCGCAGGGCTGCAGCCAGATAGCTCTTCAGCGATGCAGACACGCCGTAGACCATTTGCTCGGCGAAGTTCCGCTTAAGGCCATCCATGAGCGAGGTAAACTCCGGGGCCGTCTGCAGCAGCCTGATTAGCGGTTCGGCAGACATGAATCCTGGCCTCCCTTTACGAAAGCAAAGGCATTAAGGGCTCTAGCCCCACAGGAGGGGGCTACAGCCCGCACCAGCCGTCTCAATTGGTACCTATTGGTAATCGCACCTGCGCCCATTATAACGACCGCCCTCAGCCGGGGTCAACACCCGCTCAAAAATCCCCCACAAGACATATGTCGGGCAGACGCGGGGAATCCCTCCAAACTACTCGGAGGCAGCCCCAACTCGCAGCACAGGCAGGATAATGCTCACCAACAGCACGTTGAGCAGCGCATGGGCCGCACCGGCTGCAGCGTAGGCCCAGAACAAACCGCTGCCGCGGCCAACCAGCAGGGCCGCAATGCCGCCAGCCAGGCCGTGGGCGGCCAGGGAGAGCAACCCAAGGTACAGGCCCTCAGCCCGGCTCCTGAGCAGATCGTACAGCAGTTCCATGCTGCCGAAGAGCAAATGGACCCCGAGCACTGGAGAGCCTGGAATCAGGGCGACCGCTACCGCCTTGCAGCCCTCTTCCCACCAGGGTACAGCGGTCACAGCCGCACTCTCGCCGAAGAGCTGAAAGAGCTTGCGGTTCCCTATGTAAGACATGACGGCGGCGCCAAAGGTTGCGAGGAACAGTACAGCTGTCTCTTTCATAGAAGGAAGTCTGCCTGTCCTCGCGCGCGCTTATTCGTCGGTTTACCCGTTGTACTTGGTCATCGCCTTGACGGCGCCCTCCGTCAGAAAGGCCTCAACGGCTTCCACGGCTCTGGGAAGCACCTGGGCCACCGTGGCGGCGTCATCGGCGCCAAAGGGGGCCAGCACCCAGTCCACGACCTCCCAGCCCGGCGCAGGGCGCCCAATCCCGAGCTTCAGGCGGGGGAACCCCTCGGTCCCCAGCTCCTGAATCAGCGACTTCATGCCGTTGTGCCCGCCGGAACCGCCCTTCTCGCGCATGCGCAGCTTGCCGGGGGGCAGGTCCAGGTCGTCGTAGATCGTCAGGATGTCGGCGGGGTCAACCTTGTAGAAGTGGGCCGCTGGCGCCACCGACCGACCGCTCAAGTTCATGAAGGTCATGGGTTTCAGGAGGATGATCTTGTCGCCCGTGGGCGCCCACCTGAACTCCCCGTACACCCCATGGTACCCGGTGCGGTCAATGTTCACGCCATGTTTGCGGGCGAAGGCGTCAAGTGCCATCCACCCAACGTTGTGGCGAGTGGCGGCGTATTTCTGCCCCGGATTCCCGAGGCCAACAATCAGCTTCGGCATGTGTGAGCTCCTATTCGCAAAAGCGGCGTTCCCGTAACGGGAGACGCCGCTTGGTTTTGACGCAGAAACGTGGGACCTACAGGCGGTGCTCTTCCTCAAAGATCTTGGAGACGCTCAGATCCTCGTGGATCCGAATCATCGCCTTGGCCAGCAGCGGAGCCACCGACACGATCTTGAGGCGATCACCCAGGCGCTCCCGGTTCAGCGGGATCGTATCGGTGGTGACGATCTCCTTGAACGGGCTATCAACCAGGCGATCGTAGGCAGCGCCGCTGAACACCGGGTGCGTGCAGGCAGCGTAGACCTCGGTGGCGCCACGCTCAAGCAACGCCTTGGCGCCGTGAACGATGGTGCCGCCCGTGTCGATCAGGTCGTCGATCATGATGGCGGATTTGCCCTGCACATCGCCGATGATGTTCATGACCTCGGCCACGTTGGGCTCGGGGCGCCGCTTGTCGATGATGGCCAGGCCCACACCCAGGCGCTCAGCCAGGTCACGGGCGCGGGGCACGCCACCGGTATCGGGAGAAACGACGACCGCGTTCCGCACGTCCTTGCTCTTAAAGTATTCAGCCAGCAGTGGACCCGCATTCAGATGGTCCACCGGCGAGTCGAAGAAGCCCATGATCTGGGCTGCGTGCAGGTCGATGGTCAGCATTCGGCGGAAGCCGGCCGTGGTAATCAGGTTCGCGACCAGCTTGGCGGTGATCGGCTCGCGGCCACGCGCCTTGCGGTCCTGACGGGCGTAAGGATAGTGGGGGACGACGGCGGTAATCCGCCGGGCGCTCGCACGCCGCAAAGCGTCACCGATGATCAGAAGCTCCATGAGGTTGTCGTTGATCGGATTCACGCCCGAGCTAAGCACGAAGCAGTCAGAGCCGCGGACGCTCTCGTTGATGTCCACACGAATCTCGCCGTTGGAGAAGCGGCTGACATTCATGTCGCCGAGGCTTATCCCCATGTGGTCGACAATGGCTTTGGCGAGGGCAGGATTCGCGTTCCCCGTGAAAATCTTCAGCTTCCGATCTGGATAAGGTACCACCGTCAGACGCCCTCCTACTTGCTCTGCTCTTTTCGGGTGCGCCAGCGCGCTTTGAGGCGCTCCACCGCACCCTCTTTGATGACTCGTTCTGCGCGTTCAATGGCAAGGGCACCGGCCGGCACGCCTTTATCTACCGTGGAGCCAGCTGCAACCAGTGCTCCGTCGCCCACAGTCATGGGTGCAATCAGGTTTACGTTCGTACCAATAAAAGCCTCCCGACCGATCTCGGTCCGGAACTTCTCGATACCGTTGTAGTTGCTGGTGATCACCCCGGCGCCGATGTTGGTCTTCTCGCCGATGGTGACGTCGCCCAGGTAGGAGTGGTGATGGCACTTGACGCCGCGGGCCACCTTGGCCTTCTTCAGCTCGGCGTAGTTGCCAACCTCCACCTCGCCCTCAAGCTCGCAGCCGGGGCGCAGGTGTGCCATGGGGCCGATTTTGCAGGCGGGCCCCACCACCGACTCCTCCACCACAGACTGCTCTACGCGGGAGCCGTCGGCAATGGTTGAAGCGACGATGGTGCTGCCAGGGCCGATCTTACAGTTACGGCCAATAACCGTTTTGCCCTGCAGGAAGGTAAACGGCCAAATGGTGGTATCGCGGTCGATCTCCACCTCTTCGTCGATGAAGGTGGACTTGGGGTCGATTACCGTGACGCCGTTGAGCATGTGCCGCTCAAGGATGCGCCAACGGATGCGGGCCTCAGCCTCGGCCAGCTGCACCCGGTTGTTCGGGGCGATCGCCTCCTCTTCGGAGGCCTCCAGAGCCGCTTCGACCAGCAGGCCATCACGCATGAGAATTTCGACGGTCTGCGGCAGGTAGTATTCATGCTGGGCATTGTTATTATCCAGCCGCTTTAGCAGATCGGTAAATCCGTCACGCCGGAAGACCGCAACGCCCGGCCAAATCTCCTGAATCCGCTTCTGTTCGGGGGTCGCGTCCTTTTCCTCGACAACGCCCAAGAACTGACCGGACGCGGGGTCGCGCAGGATTCGCCCCAGACCGGTGGGGTTGCTGACCTGGGCGGTCAGCAGGGTAGCCCAGGCGCCCGTTTCGGCGTGGCGCTTGAGCAGCCGGCCTATGGCGTCGGGACCCAGGAAGGGGTTGTCACCCAGCATCACCAGGACATGGCCGCCCTGTTTCGCATCAATAAAAGGTTCAGCCTGAAGCACAGCGTGACCGGTGCCCAACTGCTGAGCCTGAACAGCGTAGGTAACCCGGTCGCCTAGGTAGGCGCGCAGGCGCTCCTGCTGGTATCCCACGACGACGACAATGTCCTGCAGCCCAGCCCGTTTGACGTTGTCGACGGCATGACCGATCATAGGCTTGCCGGCAATCGGATGCATGACCTTGATGAGGTCCGATTTCATGCGGGTCCCGTGGCCGGCAGCCAATAACACCGCAGTGACGTCCGTCATGGTAGTCCTCCCCAGGGATAAGTGCCGGAGACATTATACCACACTGCATTTCCTTAACACTAGGCAAAAGGCCCGAGGCCAGCAAGGCCCCGGGCCCGGTTTTCGGTTTGGACTAGGCGATAATGCCTTCCTTGGCTTCGGCCTCGTGGAAGGCCTCCAGCACGGCCTTCTGAATCATGTCACGGGCTTCCGCTGTGATCGGGTGCGCCACGTCCTTATACTCGCCCTCGCCCGTCTTACGGCGGGGCATGGCCACAAAGACGCCGTTTGCACCGTCGACAATGCGGAGCTCGTGGACGACAAACATTTCGTCAAACACCACGGAGCAATGGGCCCTGAGCTTCCCCTCATTCGGATTGGCCTTGCGGATCCGGATGTCGGTAATCTGCACGAAACTACCCCCTCGTCAGGATTCTGCTCTCTATATTCCATTTTCTTCCAAATTTCTCCTGCCAGGTGAAAAACTTTATCATATGTTCGGGTCGGCCAGATCGGTCCGTTCGACCGCAACGGAACATAACTTAGGAGGGGGTGATTTCATGCAGGGACCAGGGCCCAGTCTGCAATCGCCTGCCGTCGTGGGGCCCCAGCGCGGACCCGTTCTGTGCTTCGTGGGGACCGTCAACCTGTTTGAATTCACTCAGCCGCCCCTGCCCGGCTCCGTCATCGGCGAACTGGTGACGTCGGTGGGTGTGGCTGTTCCGTTGACCCAGTCCTCACCCAGCACCTTTGGCGGTCACACCCTGGCCTCGGTCAACCGGACCACCGCAACCCTGTGTGGCCCACTGGTCTTCCAGAATGGCCAACTGGCGCTCGATATCGTCTTCGTCAGCCCTGGCACAAGCGCGTCAACGCCAGGGGTATCCCCCCTGGCGCTGCTGGTGTTGTCTCTATTGGGTCTGTTACCCGCGGCTGGTTGAGCGGGCCCGATACTCCATGTAGGCTGCCCCTGCAGCCACGGCGCCCAGGGACAAGAGCCCAAGCACCACAGCCGTGGCCGGAATGTGCACCCACCAGGGCAGGTGCTCATGCTGGAGCCACTCCATGGCAGGGACCATTATCAGCGCAACCACACCTGCCAGCATGGCCGTGTTCAGGAACCAATTCGCCGGGCGTTGCAGCATCCGGATACCTCCTTTCTACGGGGTCGCCTTCCAGGCGGCCCTCGTTTACATCTACCAGTCGCTTGGCCGGAAGGGCGGAATCACCGTCACGTGATAGCCATCCTGCTTGAGGACGGCGAGAATCTGCTCAACATGACGGGCATCGCGGGTCTCCAGCGCCAGGTCGATCTCCACCTCGCCGATGGTCACCTTATTAAGCCAGCGCTCATGATGCACGTCGATCACGTTCGCCCCCGCCTGCGCGACCAGAGCCAGCAGCCGCTGCAGGCCGCCGGGCCGGTCGGGCACGTAGGTGCTCAGGCGAACATACCGCCCTGCCTTGACCAGGCCCCGCTCAATAATGCGGGACAAAATGTTCACGTCGATGTTCCCGCCCGACAGGATCACGCAGGCAGGTCCGCGCACGCCTGCGGCCTTTCCGTTCAGGAGCGCCGCCAGGCCAACGGCTCCGGCGCCCTCCACGGTCATCTTCGCCCGCTCCAGGAGCACGAGAATCGACTGGGCGATCTCCTCTTCATCCACGAGTACGATCTCGTCGACGAACCGGTTGATCAGTTCCCAGTTGAGCTGTCCCGGACGTTTGATGGCGATGCCGTCGGCAATGGTTCGCACGGAATCGGTGTGGACCAGTTCTCCCTTGCGCTGGCTCAGGTAGACAGCCGGAGCCCCCGCAGCCTGGACACCGATGACCCTCACGTCGGGCTTGAGCGCCTTCAGCGTGAGGGCCACACCGGAAGCCAACCCACCCCCGCCGATCGGCACGAACACCGTGGCCACGTCGGGCAGCTCGGCCAGGATCTCCAGACCGATGGTCCCCTGTCCCGCTATGGTGTAGGGATCATCAAATCCGTGGATAAAGGTATAGCCATATGCCTGCTGAAGGCTCAGCGCGTGCTGGTAAGCGTCGTCGTAGGTATCGCCGTAGAGCACCACTCGGGCGCCGTAATTCTGCGTCGCTTCCACCTTGGTAATAGGCGCCCCGACGGGCATGCAGACGGTAGAGGCAATGCCCAGCGCCTGGGCCGCCAAGGCCACCCCCTGAGCATGGTTGCCCGCCGAGGCCGCAACCACCCCGCGGGCCTTCTCCGCATCGGTAAGCGAAGCCATTTTGGTCATGGCGCCCCGAATCTTGAATGAACCGGTCCTCTGGAGGTTCTCCGCCTTGAGATAGGTAGGTAGTCCGACCTGTGTGCTGATATTGTGCTGAAAAAAGAGCGGCGTCGGACGCAGTTTTCCTTTCAGGCCTGCCTCGGCACGCCTGACGTCCTCGAGGGTAACTGTCACCCGTGTCACTCCTTGTTCTTATCAGTCCATCGCAGGGCGAATCTCTACCGTCCGGTCCTCCTCATTGACACTTAAGAGCGATAGCAGCGAAACATACCCATCCACACGCTTCTTCTGAGGCTCAGCCGTGGTGACGAAGATGCCCACACCCGCCACTTCGGCACCGGATTCCGTAACCAGATCCACCATGCCGCGCGCCGTGGCGCCCGCTTTCATGAAGTCGTCCACAACGAGCACGCGGGAGCCGCGCTTTAGGGCTCGAAGGCCTACAGTCATGGTCTGGATGCGGCGGGAGGATCCCGAGATGTAGTGAATACTGAAGGACGGCCCCTCGGTCACCCGGCCCTCCCGCCGTGCCATCACCATAGGAATCCCCATTGCACGTGCAACCATGAGCGCCAGGGGGATACCCTTGGTCTCCACGGTCAGCACGACCTCAGGCGCAGCACTCAGGAACCGCCCGGCTAGGATTTCGCCAATGCGGGCGCTCCAGATTGGGTGGGTAATGATGTCCGTCATGTACACAAACCCGCCGGGCAAAATCCGCCCCGGGTCGCTTAGCAACCGGCACAGTTCCTGCAGCGTAGCCCGGGCTTCGGTTGGCGCCGGCATGGGCCAGTATTGCACACCACCGATTGCGCCGGAGTGGGTCTTTACCAGTCCAGATCCGCTCGCCTGCAGTGTGTCCTTGATTAACGCCAAGTCTTCCGAGATGGTGGACTTGGCCGAATCAAACCGGTCCATGAAGTAACTCAGTGGAATCAGCTCGCCCGGGCGCTCGGCCAGAATCCTCATCATGAGAACCAGCCGCTCACTACGACTCAGCTTATGCACGCTTGCCTCCCCCATGAAAAGGCCCCGACCCTCGGGCCGGGGCAATTAGCCCGCTAGAGCAATACGGCACGCGCCAACTGCAGGTCGCTGGGTTTGTCCACATCTATGCCGATTTCAGGCCACGGACAGACAATAACGGCGCCCTCGATCTCCCACATGTCCGACACCTTCTGCTCCAGTTCGTACAGCTTGAGGTTCTTGAGCAGTAAGAAACGGAACAGGAAGGAGTACCCGAGGAGCCCAGCCAGTTTAAGAGGGCTCTTGCGGTAGTCAAGGAACTTGCGCACCTTCGGCGCCACTCGTTCGATAATGCTCGGCTCAACTAGAAAGAGGTTGCCGCCGGTAAAAGTGCCTTCTTGTAAGTTTACGTAAGTACGCTTCACTACCGGATACTTTGCTTCGCCGACACTCTTCTCTACAATCGGGTAGTAAAGCTGTGCGGGCTTCTTCCGGCACAGGCCAAGGAACCCGTCGATCATCTCGCCGGTGATCAACGGAATATCACATGTAGCGATTAGGATCTGCTCGTCCTTGGGCAGGACCCGGCTTGCCGCAACAATATTATCGACAATAACTCCAGTACTCGGGACAAACTCCAGGTTGTCGCCCTTAACGTGTGGCTCTAGCTCCCCCGGGGGCGCAACCACCACAATGCGCTTGACCTCACTGGACTGCCTAAGCCCGTCAATGACATACTGGACCATGGGCTTACCGCCAATGTCGATCAGCGCTTCGTTTGAGGCGGGACTGACATCCTTGAGCGGTCCGGTGTTGGCTGCGCCGGCTAACAGGATCACGTTAACCGCCAAGCCTGTTCACTCCTTCAATCGAACCGGATGATCGGTGCTTCGCGTGTCGTGAAAACAAGCAGAATCCTTCGAGCCGGGTCTCCTGAACTCCTCTTTTTGTATAGGTCTGCCTCCATAATATGGGTGAACGCGGTTGCTTCCATGCGAGTTTGGAAGCAGGTTACAGCACTGGAACCGGCGAAATGTATGAGCCACGCTCATTGTCTACGGGGGGATACAGGCCTTGTTCAAAAGGCTGGCCATTTGCGCAATGGCGGCAATACTGGTTAACGCTATTCCCGCTGGCTCCGTCCAGGCAGCAGCAGCCACCCCTACCATCCATGGCCGTGCTGCCCTACTGCTTGACGGACGGACTGGACAGGTTCTTTTCGACTACAACGGCAACGCCCGTAATTTCCCCGCCAGCACAACCAAGCTGCTAACGGCGCTGGTGGCTGTCGAGCACGGCAACCTCGACCAAGTTGTCAAGGTAAGCGCCCAGGCCGTGGACCAGGCGCCAGACTCCTCCTCATGCTACATCAATAAGGGCGAGGAGCAGAAGCTTGAATATCTCTTGCTCGGCCTGCTGCTCGTTTCGGGAAATGACTGTGCCATGGCCATCGCCGAAGGGTTAACGGGGGGCAACGCCGATCAGTTCGTCGCCTGGATGAACGAAACAGCTAAACGCGTGGGAGCCACCCACAGTCACTTCACGAACCCCCATGGCCTGCACGATTCTGGTCATTACACCACCGCCTACGACCTCGCCCTGATCGGCCGGGCCGCACTGTCGAACCCCACCGTCCTACGCATCGCTGGCACCAAGGAGTTTAACTGGCCCGGAAAAACCAATGGCACGTACTACAACCACAACTCCCTGCTCTTTACCTATGACCCCACCGTCGGCGGCAAGAACGGGTTCACCGAGCAGGCGGGTCTGACCCTGGTGGAACGGGCCGAGAAGGACGGGCGCTGGATCATCGGCGTGGTAATGGGCGTGGATTTCAAATCCTATCTGTACGATGACATGGAGAACCTTCTTGACTATGGGTTCGACAACTTTGAGCATAGGGTCGCTGTGTCCGCAGGGGCACCTCAGGGGAACATCGCCGTCGTCGACGGAAAGAAAGAGGTAGTCGCCCTCGCCGCCCACAGCGACGTCGTCGTGGCAGTGCCCAAGGGGTCGGAGCCAAAGCTTACCATGGAGCGCCGGATCGATCAGAACGTGAAGGCCCCGGTCAGCGTTGGTCAGCAGGTAGGTACGCTGGACGTGAAGGACGGCGACCGATTGGTGGCCCAGGTTCCGATCACCACCCGAGAAGCGGTGGAGGCCAAGCCCCCCATCCTTCAGACGACGCTGGCGTGGGCTCTGTCCGCGCTGAAGTGGCTGAGCATCACCTTTGTGGGCCTCTTCCTGTTCCGGCTTACTGTGAAAAGCACCCGCCGCCTGCTGCGAGCTTATCGTCGCAGGTCAGGCGCCGGGCGCAGAGCCGTTGGGCGTCAGGGCGGGGCGGCGATCTCCGGTTATCGGGTGCGCAATCGCCCCTAGGTGAGTCCGTACAGCTCCCTTACAATCGAATCGATTCTCGCTTCCAACGGCGCCGCCTCTTCCGGGGTGGCGCCTTCGCGTTGCTGCGCCAGCGAGGCAAGGGCCGCTGAAGCAGCTTGCGGCAGTGCGGGGACTGGCAATGCCCCAAACAGGTCCAGATCGACCTGGGCATAGAGGCGCCCCGTCTCCATGGTTAGCGCCCGGTAGAGGCGGTTCACGGGCTCCGAATTAATCAGCGCCAGCAACGCCCGCAAGTTCACGTCGGGTCGACGGGGCACGAGGACATGAATGTTGTTCAAGCAGAAGAAACCTTGGTCATCGTACACCGCCCGAAGTGAGTCAGACGTTTGCCGCAGGAGCAACTTAGGCTGGACATAGTATGAGAGCTGTCCACCGCTCTTAATGCCCTCCGGGTCGAGGCAGACCTCTTCACCCGCCCAGGCCAACTGGTAGCGATCGATCTCCTTGCCCGAGCGCAGGAGTCGTCCCCACGGCCCCGCCAGATGGGCCTGTGCAGACCGGAGAAGGCTTTGCTGACCCCTGCGGCCTATCAGCCCGCTGTAGGTAAGCAGGAAGTCAGACATGGCGCACCGTGCCGCTGAAGCCTCCATACGGGCTACCAGAGAACGCATCCGGGCATCCGGCAACAACCGGAAGCGCCTCAATGGGCCCCAGACGATATCCGACACAGGGAGCTCCGTTGATGACACCACAGGGAGCTCTTCGACGGTCTGAACGACCTTGACGCTGACTTTGTGGCCAGGTGGTTCGGCGCCCTTGCGCACGAAGAGGATCACGCTCTGGCCTACCCGGCCGTGCTCCCAGAAGTCGCTCCGAATCAGGGTGATCTCCAGGAGCGTGTGGGCAAGCAGCAGTTGTCGCAGACCAGTGAAGTAACGGCCAGATAAGAACGAGTCAGGCACGATGAAGCCCAGAACGCCCCCCGGCCGTAACAGCTCTAAGCCCCGTTCTATGAATAGCGGATAGGTGTTGAGCTTGTACTGTGCCGCCTGTGGATACCGGAGACGCAGGGCGTCCATTCGGCCGATTTCCACCCGCCCTGCTCCCCGCAACCCTGTGCTGATATAGGGCGGGTTCCCAAGGCACAGGTCGAATCCGCCAGGCACATCGTCCAGCAGAGCGTCCACGGCATGCAGCTCCGCGGTGGGGACCTCCTGCCGGCAAATCTCCAGGGCGGTTCTATCTTGATCCAGGCCGACCAACCTGAGCGGACGGTCAGAATAGGCGCGCAGGGCGGCTCCCAGAAACGCACCGCTGCCACATGCCGGGTCGAGCAAGGAGGCGGCGCCCGGCATGTACAGGCTGGCCCGCTGAAGCATGTAGGCGGTCACCGCCGAACCTGTGTAGTAAGCGCCGGTCAGCCTGTGCGCCCCCGGGCTCCGAACCACCTGAAGCCCAAGATCCGTTCTCAGCAGCGTCCGGCTCAAGGACTCTTCGTACGCTGCACCAGCGGCTTGTGGGTCGTCGGCGAGGGCTTGCAGAAGCGCTTTCCTGGCCCTTCCGAGGAGTTCATCCGGGGATTCCCCGCCGTCAAGCTCGCGGGCGTAGCCGAGCAGCATCTCATCAATGCTCAAGCGTTACTCCTCCTGAGGGAGGATTGTGCTAACCACATACGTACGGGGGACCTCGCTAGCCACCACACGCTGCAACTGATGGGCCGCCGCCTCGTTCGCCACAATCCCCAGCACGGTGGGTCCTGCGCCGGACATGATGGCACCAAGAGCACCATGCTTGAGCATAAGGCGCTTTACCGCGGCGATTTCTGGGTGACGGGGTAACATCACCTGCTCGAACACATTTCCAAGCTTATCCGCAACGGCCTCGGGACTGCCCGAAGCCAGCGCCTGGAGCATGCCCTCCGTATCCGGCCTTTCTACTGTGGTCAGTTCATCAAACAGCCGGTACACGTTACCGGTCGACTTCTCCACGTCGGGTACAGCGAGGACCATCCACAGCGGCTGGGGCATCTTCAAGAGCGTAAGCTGCTCGCCAATACCTTCTACCAGTGCTGGGCGACCCGGGATAAAGAAGGGAACATCTGAACCGAGCCTCATGGCCAGCAGAATCAGTTCATTCTCGTTGAGGCCTGTTCCCCAAAGACGGTTGAGACCTAAGAGGACGGCAGCGCCGTTCGTGCTTCCGCCAGCCAGCCCCCCGGCCACAGGAATCACCTTTTCAATGTGAATCTCTGCGCCGCCCGCGTACCCGGTGTGCTCCTTCAGCGCCTTCGCCGCCCGGAACGCAAGGTTCTGTTCAGCTGGCCCCGGAATCTCTGGAGTCGAGCTTACCGTAACGCGGTCTGAGTGTCTCAGCAAAATGCGGTCCGCCAGGCTGATGGGCATCATGGTAGTGCGGATGTAATGGTAACCGTCCTCAGGCCGCTTCCCAAGAACATCGAGGGTGAGGTTTACCTTGGCGTAACTGTTGACTTCTAGTTCTGTCATGGCGCTCTCTCCTACGTACGGCTCTCCAGCACAGTTTCTCCGAAGCCAGGGCAAGAATCCTGTAACTCGGCAAGCAAAAAAGCCAGGGCTTGTCCCTGGCTTGTGGTCGATGTGTTAACGGGAATGGGCCTCAATTTTCGTTTCCTGACCGCCGGAAGAGCAAATCACCAGTTCGACGGCTTCCGTGAGAAGGTCGGCGTAGCTGTAGCTCACTCGGCGTTCGCTGCTATCGGCCTCTTCCAGCTTGACGATAAAGATGTTGGGGTAAGTGCTCTCCAGCACACCTTCCCGCTCCATGATCTTCTTGCGGCCTTTATTCGCCTTCAGGCGGATTTTCTCGCCCACATATGTTTCGAGGTCCTTCTTGATATCCGCAAGAATGCTCTTAGAAGCCAAGCAAACACCACATCCTTCCCGCGAACTGGTACCGATGGTCGAGCTTTTCGCCACAGGAAAAACCCGAACCAAAGCCATTATACCAGACCGGGAGGGCTTGGTCAAGAAAACCTATATTTTAAGACTGGTTCCAGCACCTTGTCAAGCACTTACCGCGTTAACAACTCAATCCTTGATAAAAGTCACTTGGTATACTTGTCAGCAACCTTGGAAGCCCCATAGGAATTGGGTTTGATTTCTGCATGAAAGCCGCTGCCTACCACCATGCCGACAACTTCCCGGATGAGGTCTTTGGTCTCGCCGTTCTCGCCTACGTCCAGGTGGATCTCCACGTTCAGGCTGCGGGCTCCTTGAGCGGCAAGGCTTTCTGCCAGTTTCTCCGCCAAGGCGAGTGAGATCGCGGTTTCGTAAAAGATCCGCTGCCGCAGGCTACGAATTTTCTGCTGGTGCCGCTTGCGGTAGTAGAAGCGAGCGCCTTTCCCCAGCCGATGAACGACAATGGCTGTGACGAAGCAGAGATCGGTTCGGGTGTGCGAGTCGGTTCCGACGATCAGTTTGTACTTGGCATGGGGGTCTTCGGCCACATAGTCAAGCAGGTCTGTGATCAAGCGATCGTAGCTGAGAGCGCCTTTGGTTGGACTGTGAAACATGCCATCCTGCAAGGCCATCACCCTCCCCCACAGACTAGGACGCTACCCCGTACCATAATTATATCACTGTTAAACCTTGTCTGTTACCCCTTAATCAGACATATTCGACAAGTTTGGCTCCTGTATCATTCGCGCCACCGCTGCGAACTCCTCCAAGGACAATGTTTCGCCACGACGGTTGCCGTCTATGTGGGCCTTCGTGAGAATCTCCTGCACCAGGGACTTGTCCATCTGCAACCCGGCCATCAGTGCATTACTGAGCGTCTTGCGGCGCTGGCCGAAGGCTGCCTTGACGACCCGGAAGAACAGCTTGTGCGGCGCCTCCACCGGTGGCATCTCACGCATCCGCATGGCAACGACGGCGGAGTCCACTTCGGGTGGCGGCAAGAAGGCGCCCCGACTGACGTTCGTGACAATCCGGGGTTCTGTGTAGTACTGGACCGCTACACTGAGCGCTCCGTACTCCTTGCTACCGGGCGGCGACACCATGCGGTCAGCCACTTCCCGTTGCACCATAACCACGATGTTCTGGAGGGGTAGCTGCTCCTCCAGCAGCCGCATGACCAGCGGGGTGGTCACGTAGTAGGGCAGGTTGGCCGCCACACTGGCGCGGCGCCCCGGTGCCAGGCGTTCAGCCAGGAGGCTATGTAGATTGATTTGAACGGCATCCCCGTGAATGACCTCCACGTTGGGCTGCTCCTTCTGAATGGTCTTCCCCAGGATCTCAACAAGCTTACGGTCAAGCTCAATCGCCACCACGCGGCCGGCAGAGCGGGCTAGGCGCTGTGTGAGAACACCGAGGCCGGGCCCAATTTCGAGCACAAGGTCATCCGGTCCAACCTCGGCCGCAGCGACGATCTGGTCGAGGACACGGCTGTCGGTAAGGAAGTTCTGTCCGAGTTTATGCTGCGGGCGAATCCCGTGGGCCGCCATCAGCTCTTTCAGCGTTCTCGGGCTCGACAGATCCAAGGCGTTTCTCTCCTTGTGACATAGGATAAGGCCAGACACCGGCAAATGCCGGCCTCTGGCCTTTCGGTTTAGTCTCCGAGGATATAGACTGTGACAGGACGCCGGCCCCAGGTGAGGGCTTCATCCAGCGTGTCAAAGCACAGGTCGATCTTGTTGCCCTTAATCGCTCCGCCAATGTCGGCCGCGACCGCCGGGCCATACCCCTCAATGTAGAGACGCGTGTAGAGCGGAATCACGTTAGGATCTACCGCCACAACACCCCGAACGGCCCTCATTCCTGTATAGGTATGCCCAGTTCCGTTCGGATTACTCTCCTTGCCGGCGGTGTAGCCAGTCGCTGACATTTGAAGTTCCTGCGTATAACGGTAATTGCGCCCGCCACGGTATACAACGCCGGTGGTGCCATAAGCAACGATGCGCTCAACCGGTTCCTTGATGACCGTTTCTTCCTTCACTTCGGAGCCGACTACCTGGCCGTCCTCGAGGTAGACCACCTCTACGCGCTCCAGGACACCGGCCTCACCGGCCTGAACCTCTTTGGTCTCCCCGAGGGTAAGGTTGCCATCTTCGCGCTTGATGGTATCAAACGGGATCTCCAGTTCGGTCGTCCGGACCTCTTCGGTGCGGCGAGTAAGCTTGACTTCCATGTTCGCGGCCACCGGTGCTGTGACGTCGACCGAGAGCTTATCCTTCTCCCCAAGCGTTACGCCGAACTCCTTCAGCAGGTCACCCACTGTGCGGGACTGCGTGACGACCTCGCTGCGCTTTCCTTCCACGGTGAGAACCACCGGAATGGCCCGGGTGATTTCAACCGCCAATGCCGAACGCGGCCGGAGCTTGGTCGTCAGGGTCGGAGTGACTAAGTCTTTCGCACCAAGGTGAATACCCTGCTCGGCAAGTGCGGCGGCAATGTCTTTCTGCTTGGTGGCGAAGGTGATCTTATCGCCAACGCCGGTCACCGTGACCTGGCTGGGCTGATCGTACCACTTCCAGACGCCGAAGCCGCTAGCGAGCAACACGAGGAGTGCGATTATGGCGCCAGACAGGAAGCGGGTATGGTTTGCTGTGGCAAGTTGCTTTTGCAACCACTGCTTCAATGGAGACGCCCCCTTTTCTAGGGTAATAATTCGAGCAGGACGTGCATTTGGCCTGCTCAACGACACTACCAATCAATGACGTTAGAGTAAGTTTATGAGGGGTAAACCCTGAACATGAGCAGACCCCGGCGATTGAGTCAATCGCCGGGGTAATTTTCATTTTGTGGTGACCCCAACGGGATTCGAACCCGTGTTACCGCCTTGAAAGGGCGGTGTCCTAGGCCTCTAGACGATGGGGCCAACAAAGGGAAAACTGGCGGAGGCGACGGGATTCGAACCCGCGGTCTCGGCCGTGACAGGGCCGCATGTTAGGCCTCTACACCACGCCTCCGCAATATGAAACTGGTGGGCGGTACTGGGATCGAACCAGTGACCCCTTGCGTGTGAAGCAAGTGCTCTCCCGCTGAGCTAACCGCCCGGGAAAATAGTTAGGGCAGCGACCTACTCTCCCACGTTCAAGACGTAGTACCATCGGCCCTGAGAGGCTTAACGGCCGTGTTCGGTATGGGAACGGGTGATCCCT
>JBOZRQ010000004.1:0-15272 GCA_050789255.1 Symbiobacteriaceae bacterium | reverse complement strand
GCTGGCTGCGGAGCCGATGGCGCGACGGCGCCCTTATGCGCCGGCTTGCATGCACATGCACCGTCTGCCGACAAACCGGGGTTTGTCAGCACGCTGACAAGCGCCAGAAGCTCACGGCTTCTGGCGCTTGATCGCGTCCTACGCATCCTCCTCCGGCAGCCGCAGGGCGCCGAGAATCAGCGCCTCGACCTCCCCCGATCGACCGGTTTCGACCAGATCAGCAATCGCTCCGGCGAGCTGGCCCACCAGGGCCTCGTCGCCGTTGTGCACCGCCAGGGCCACCCCGAGGTGCCCCAGGGCCAGAAAGTAAGCGGTTTGCGCATCGAACCCGGGGTGGACGGCCAGCCCGGTCGGCTCCATCGCCCCGGCCTCGCTCCGCTCGTAGAGCGGCCACAGGAGCCCCTCTGCGTTGAGGTTCGCCAACTCTTCGACAAACCGCTGGAGCCAGTCGCCGCGCACGCCCTTGTGCCCCAGGCGATCGACCAGCTGCTCGATCCGCCCCACCGCGTAGCTTTGCCCTCCCAGCTCCGCCAGCGTCGAGGCCGCCAGACCGACTCCGAGCCACCAAAACTCCTCGGGCGCCAGGGCCCGGCCATACTCCTGCGGCGCCCGCTCCAACAGGCGGCGCCCGCCCTCCAGATACGCTGCCAGATTGCTCGCTTCGGACTCGCTCATGTTCTCCCTCCAAGGTTCCAGGGGCGTTCCCCCACAGAGATTCGCCGGGCAGGGGGCCGTCGCCTGCCGAAACCTGTCGCCCGATTCCGATTGGAATACCCGACGTAGCATGGGATAATTTTCCGTGTAGCGTACAGGGTCGCGCCCTGGCGGGACCGAACTCTACCATGCACAGGGGGCGATCTCCATGGAGCGGTCCCGACTCATCCGGGGCGGCCTTGCCGCAGGGGTAGCCGCAGCCCTGGCCCTGTGGGCTTTCGGCCCCGCCATGGCCAGGGTCGCCGGCAACTTCGACATCATGGCCATGCTCCGGGAAATCGGCACCACCAACGAGGAGATCGGCCAGGTCAACGCCGGCATCCTCACCTCGCTGGGCGAGGTTCGCCGGCAGGTCGAGGGGGTGGACCGGGTGCGGGCCCGGCTGGGCGCCATGGAAGGGCTCCTCCGGGAGCAGCAGGCCGAGCTGGAGAAGCTGCGGCTCTCCACCGCCCGCCAGGCCGAACTCAGCGGGCAGCTCACGGAGCTGACCGCCCGGGTAACCCCCGCTACGGAGTCCATGGCCGACACCGCCGCCACCGAGGCAGCCACGCTGGGGCGCATGCGCGACGCCACGGCACGCCTGGCCGACCAACTGGCGTCCATCCGCAGCAGCAACCTGTCGGTGGCTGGCAAGCTGGACCGGGCCGAGGAGCTCTCGGCGCTTGTGCTGACCCGCATGCCATGAAAAAGGGGGCCACGGCAGCATGAACCTGTCGCACGCCGGGCGCATCGCCCTGGCCTCACTGTTGACGGTGGCAGCCGCCGGGTCGCTCTCCATCACCGGGTATCTTTCCCGGCTGGAGGGCGGCGTACAGCAAAACGTCCGGGCCGCCCAGGCCCTGGTCGACGCACAGAAAGCTATTCGCGACCGCAACGCCGCCCTCTCGGACATGGTCGTCGCTACAAACCGCATCGGCACCGGGCTGGAGGCCGTACTCAGCCGCAGCGAACAGATTGGGCAGGGAGTCAAGGCGGTCGCTCAGGCCAACCGGCAGACCCTGGCGCTCAACGGTCAGGTGGAGGCGAACAACGCCGACTCCGCCAGGGAGTTGGCCCGGGTGCTGGCAGCGCTGCGCAGCATGAACCAATCTGCGGGCGCCATCCGCCAGTATATGGCCGACGTCTCGGAAATCGCCGCCCGCGATGCGGGCGCCCTGCGGGCCATCGGGGCCAACACGGCCCGCATGGACGCCCGCACCCCGGGGTGGTGAGCCTATGAGCGACCTCGCACGCCTGTTTCCGGCCAAGCCCGAGCCGGCGGTCCGGCGCCCGGAATCCCGGCCCGGCGCGGCCTGGTTGGCCTGGTACGCCGCAGCCTGCCTCACCGTGCTGGCCTTCAGCACCTATCACCAGCTCTCCATCCAGCGCCGACTCCTGGAGGGCAGCCGCGACCTGGAGCGCATCGTGGCGGAGTCCCGCACGGTCTCCAGCCAAACCGTGGAGCAGCTTCAGCATATCAAGGCGCTTGATGCGGCCACGACCCAGCTGGATCAGAAGCTCGCACGGCTGGGCGCGGTAAACGCCGAAATCCGCCGGGACGTCATGGGCCTCGAAGCGACCGCAGATAGCGTCCTGCGTTCGGTGGCCACCATGGACGGGCAGGCCGGGGAAAGCCTGGCGCTCCTTACCGAGGTGGCCCGGGAGTCCGCATCCCTTCACGCTACGCTACGGGCGTCCCAGCAGGTCGGGGAGGAGCTCTCAGCCCGCCTTGAGGTGCTGGTGGAGGCCCAGGAGGCAATCAACGCCGACCTTCAGGAAATGACCGAGAAAACCGCCTTCCTCGACCGCTTCGTAAGGGGGGAGGAGCCATGAGCGCCGGCATCCGTCTGGGGCTGTGGGCCACCGCCCTGGTGGCGGTCTGGGGCGCCGCCGTCTGGCTGAGGCCCCTGGGCGATCTCTTGCCCATGACCAAGCACATGGTCCTTACTACTAAGCAGATTCTGGCCGAAACCAAGGAGCTTCAAACCGGGGTCGGCCAGGTCCAAAGCAATGTCCGTGAGCTTGAGCGGCAAGAGAAGCTGCTGGAGGAGCAGGAGCAGCTTACCCGCACCGTCCTGGCCGAACTGCGCCACCAGGGGCAGCTCAGCGAGGAAGCCACCGCCCGCCTCCAGCAAATCCTCCAAACCGAGGGCACCACGGTGGAGCTAATCAGCCGGGCCGACCAGGCCGGCAAGGTCACCCTCCAGGGTCTGTCCGCCAACGCCCGGGAGTTGGACCGGCTCACCGCCGCCACCGCCCGCATTCACACCAGCAGCAGCGGCATGGACCGCCAACTGGGCGGCCTGCTGTCCGAACTGGAGTCCTCGGCGGCGAACTTCGCCAAGGTGGAGCGCCTGAAGCAAGCGGTCGGCGAGGCGGCCGAGCGCAGCACCAGCTGGTGGGACCGGCTGAAGGAGTGGATGCCATGGAACTAAGCGCAAAGCGGGCGGCGCCCTGGGCCATCGCAAGCTTCGCCCTGCTCATGGTGCTGCGGGGCTTGCTGGCCCAGGTGGCCATCCAGGCCGACCTGAACGCCGCCATGGACGGAGTCCTCAAGAATGTGGGGGAGGCGGGGCAACTCACCACCCAAACTGCCGAAGCCATGGCGCCCCTGGCATCAACCGCCCGAACGCTCCAAACCATGAACGGCCGCCTGCGGGAAATCGGCGGGGAGCTTGGCGCCATCAACGGCGCCCTGGAACGGGTCACCGAGGGCCAGGGCCGCATGCTCGAGCACCTGGCCAGTCTGAATGAGCGGACCCGGGGCCTGGCCGACACCCTGACGGTGGTCGACGCCCGCAACCGTGCAATGCTGCAGACCAACCAGGGTCTCTCCCGCCAAACGGAGGCTCAGGCCGCCAAACTGGAGCGCCTCTCCGTCCTGACGGACGAATCGGTCAGCCACCTGGCGCTCCTGAACGATCGGCTCTCCTTTCTCCGTTGACCCCCCTCGGGGAGGGAATCGACCTCTCGCATGGCGAAATATACAGGCCGTGTCAGTCGAGCGGGGGAGAGTGCAGATCTTGGCCTACATCACCGTGGCCCACCCGGCCGAAGTGGAGATCGTCATCAAGAAGTCACGCTTTATCGCCCATGTCGCTCCGGTCAAATCGGAGGCAGAGGCCTGGGCTTTTATTGAAGGCATTCGCACCCGGCACAAGGAGGCGACCCATAACTGTTTCGCCTTCAAGGCCGGCAACGTGGTCCGCATGTCCGATGACGGCGAGCCCAGCGGCACAGCCGGGCGCCCGATCCACGACGTGCTGGACAAGCAGGGCCTCTCCGACACGGTCGTTGTTGTCACCCGGTATTTCGGCGGCATTCTGCTGGGCGCCGGGGGACTGGTTCGGGCCTACAGCCAGTCCGCTGTCGCCGGGGTGGAGGCGGCAGGCACCGCCCGTGGCTCGGTTGCCGTAGACCTGCAACTCTCTATGGACTACGCCCTGGTAGGGCGAGTCCAGTACCTCATGCAGCAGTGCGGCGCCCTGCAGCTAGATAGTGAGTACGGGCGGGAGGTCATCCTGCGCTGCCGGCTACTTCTGGAGCACGAAAGCAGCTTCGAGTCCGACCTTGCAGAGGCTTCTGCCGGGCGCATTCGCATCGAACGGCTGCAGGAACTCCAGGTAGGCGCAGACTTGAAACCTCTGTGAATCTATCTATTTACATGGTCCATTACCCACGCTTACAAAATTGTTAGGGATTCATACACAATGGCTATGGCAATGTCTCGGCATTGTAGGTATGCTTGTATACGTAGAAAGTTACAACCTGTGTTGTCAGCGTAGGTTGTTCCCAGCACAATCTTCTCGTAAAGGGGGAGCTTCCGTTGCACCTCCCCGCAGCAGTACGTCGCCGTATCTTTTACGCCAGCGTAGCGGTGATCTTCTCGGCCGGTCTGATGCACGTAGCCCGGACCGCCCCCGCGCCCGTCACCGAACAGCCGGTGGTGGACAAGATTGTCCCCCCCTCGGACGTCGCCCTGGAGGAGACGACCACGGTCACGGCTAAGCTCGCGCCAGCCGCGGTGACCGACAACCGCAAGGTTGGCACTGTCGCGGCTAATCAGGGCAACCGCCCGAAGGTTACCACCTACAAGGTGGTCTCTGGGGACACGGTAGAAGGCATTGCTCAGCGGTTCGGCCTGGACGTCTCCACGATCCTGTGGGCGAACGATATGGATCAGGACGACCTGCTTCATGTTGACGAAGAGCTCAAGATTCCTGCCGTCAACGGCATCGTACATACGGTGCAAGCGGGCGACACCATGTGGGATTTGCAGGCGAGCTTTGGCGGCGACTTCGACGCCATCGTCAAGGCCAACCCTGACGTCGATCCTACCATTCTTCAGCCCGGTCAGCTGATTCTGGTTCCCGACGGCAAGCCCGCCACCCGCCGCATGGTCGCATCGAGCCGCGGCGGCGGATCTCGCCCTAGCGCCTCCGGCCAGCTTGATGTCTGGCCGACCGTCGGACCGCAGACCGATCCCTTCGGATGGCGCATCCACCCTGTATACGGTACCGAGCACTACCATGATGGCATGGACATCGGCGTCGGCGTTGGCACGCCCATCAAGGCGGCTTCCAGCGGCACCGTGGTCATGGCCGAGTGGTATGGCGGTTATGGCAAGGCTGTCCGTATCGACCATGGCGGCGGCGTCGTCACCCAGTATGCGCACCTTAGCTCGATCGAGGTTGACTACGGCCAGAAGGTAAATGCAGGCGACATCATCGCCTACTCCGGCAACACCGGTGTCTCCACCGGGCCGCACCTGCACTTCAGCGTGCTGGTGGGCGGCACCCCGGTCGATCCCCTGCCCTGGTTACCGTAAGCACGGGAGGCCAGTATCCTTGCGAGATGTTCAGAACCGCGCCGCATGGCTGTTCGGCGCCCTCGCCGCTGGTCTATTGATCATCGGCGTTCAGCTCTACAGGCTCACCGGTCCCCAGTCGAGGGCCTTGCGTGAGCAGGCAGAGAACCAAATCGTGCGAGTGATGCCGAGTCACGGTCCCCGTGGCTCGATCTACGACCGAAAAGGCCGGTCGCTGGCAACCAGCGAACCGGCTTTTGCCGCGGTCCTGGTCAAGCGATCTCAGGAATATGTGAACCAGATCCTGCCCAAGCTCTCCAACATCATCGCCAAGGGCGACCCCCGCAAGGCCCAGGAGATCAGCGATCTGGTCAGGCGGCGCATGAAGGAGCAGGCTTACTACGAGCCGATCACCGTGGCCGCCAAGCTGGACAAGTCGGTCGTATCCGAACTCATGGAGCGCCGGCAGGAGTTCACCGGGGTCGTGCTGGTGGCGGAATCGAGCCGGAGCTACCCGCAAGGGAGCTTAGCGGGGGTGCTACTGGGCTACGTTGGACCCATTAGCGCTGAACAGCTCAAGCAGGCCGGCTTTGAGGACTACCTGGGGAACTCCATTGTCGGCAAGGATGGCCTGGAGCTAAGCTTTGAAAAGGAGCTGCAGGGCCAGCGGGGCAGCCGCTCCGTGGTGGTAGACAAGGACGGCCGGCCGGTCACCGATTACGAGGAGACGCCGCCGTCGCCCGGGAACAACCTGTATCTGACCCTCGACATGGAGATGCAGCGGGTGGCCGAACAGGCACTGGTCAAGCAGATGAAGTGGATTGCCGACCAGCACGACCCGGAAGCGAACCCGATCCGGGGCGCCGTGGTGGTGCAAGACGTCCGCACCGGGGCGATCCTGGCCATGGCCAGCACCCCGACCTTCGACCCGAATGTTTTCGTGAATGGTCCCACCGATGCCCAGTGGCAGGAGATCAGCAACAACCCCGGCCAGCCCATGCACAACTGGGCGATCTCCGGGTACGCCCCGGGCAGTACATATAAGATGGGCGTCGGATTGGCGGGTCTGGAACTCGGTGCGGTGGCGCCTTACGAGCAAGTAGACTGCCTGCCCGTCTATTGGCGGGAGCACAGGCCCCGGAACTGGACGGGATACTCTCAGGGGCCAGCCGACGTCGCCCGCAGCCTGGCCATCTCCTGCGACCCGTACTTCTACGAGGCGGGCTACCGCATGAAGATCGATCCCATGGCGGAGTTCCTCAAGCAGTTCGGCTTCGGGCGGAAGACCGGCATCGACCTGCCCGGCGAGCAGCCGGGAACCCTGCCCACGGAGCAGTCCTACGGCGACCGCTGGAATCCCGGCAACGTGCTCTCGGTCTCCATCGGACAGGGCGACGTGCTGGTCTCGCCGCTGCAGCTCGCCAACTACACCGCGACCATCGCCGCGAGCGGGGTGCGGTACCAGCCCTACTTGGTCCAGGAGGTGCGCAACGCCGCCGGCGAGGTGGTCAAGCGTCACGAACCGGTGGTTCTGGGGCAGGTGAAGGCCTCGGCGGAGTCCTGGGCCCGCATCCAGTACGGCATGCGCCTCGCTGTTACGACGACTGAAGGCACCGCCTCTGCGGCCTTCCGGGACTTCCCGATCCCGGTGGCGGCCAAGACCGGTTCGGCCGAGACGGGCTACGCCTGGGCCAACGCCCTCACCGTAGCCTACGCCCCGTACGACAAGCCCGAAATCGCCGTCAGCGTCATCGTCGAAGGCGGCTCCCACGGCTCTTGGGTCTCGGCGGTCGCCCGGGCCGTCATGGCCCAGTACTTCGGGATCAACGAGGAGCACATCCCCGGCCGCAACATCGCCAAGACCGACTAAGCAGCCAAAGGCCGCCCCCGCAACAGCACGGGGGCGGCCTTTTCACATGCCCGCAAAGATCGCTGGCGCTCCGCCAGTGTGGACGAACACTACGCTCTCGCCTGGCCGGATCAGCCCGCGGGCGATGTAGTCCAGCACGCCGGCCATCGCCTTGCCGGTGTATACGTGGTCCAGCACGATGCCCTCCAGCCTTGCCAGCAGGCGGATCGCCTCCAGGCCCGCCGGGCTTGCCTTGCCGTAGCGGGGCGCCAGGTAGCCGTCATCCACGTGCACCGGCCCCGTAGGCGCCGGCACCCCGAGCAGCTCAGCCGCACCGGCCACCAACGCCTCGGTCAGGGGGCGGAGCACCTCGGCGGGCTGCCAGACCGAGAAGCCCTGCACCCGGGTCGCCCGGCCCAGGAGGGCGGCGCCCAGAGCCAGCCCGGCGTGGGTCCCGCCCGACCCGGTGGCGCAACAGACCCAGGCGTCGCCGTCCAGCTGGGTGGCCAATTCGGCATAGCACTGGTAGGAGCCCAGCGCCCCCAGCGGGGTCGATCCGCCCACGGGCACCACGTAGGGGCGGGCGCCCTCCGCTGCGAGCCCCGCCGCCGCCTCAGCAAGGCAGCGGGCCTGGTCCTCGGCGGTGACGGCGCCCGGAAAGCGCACCTCGGCGCCAAAGAGCTCGTCGAGCAGCAGGTTGCCTGGCCGGGCGCCCGGGTCCTGCCCGGCCAGGACCAGCACGCACTTCAGCCCCAGCCTGGCCGCGGCGGCCGACGTGGCCCGGGCGTGGTTGGACTGCGGGCCCCCCGTGGTCAGCACGTGGGTGGCGCCCTGCTCCAGCGCCTCGGCCAGGAGGTACTCCAGCTTGCGCAACTTGTTGCCGCCCAGGCCAATATCGCCCGTCAGATCATCTCGTTTGATGAAGAACTCCACGCCCGTGTGGCTGCTCAGCCGCGGCAGGTGCTGAAGCGGCGTGGGCGACATTGCCAGGGAGAGGCGCTTGTGGTTCGGCTGCATTGTGAATCTCCTCCGCAGGTGGACTTCCTTGCTAGCGGTTCTGGAAACCTGATTATTCTCCCTGCCGCAATTGACTTTTGTGGTCCCCGCCCGTACCATTTTGTTCGGTATAACTTATGTCTTGGCATGGGAGGAAACCCCTTGGCGCTCGTCGCTAACATCACGCTCGTCGCGCTCTCCATAGCCATGGGCGGTATGCTGCTAAAGCAGTACACGGCCCGTCCGCGGTCGCACACCCTGTACTACGCCCTGGGGCTGTTCATCCTCGCCATGGCCGCCTACCCCGAGGTCTACCACAAGCTTTCCCCCGACGGTACGGTGCCCTTCCCGCTCTGGTGGCTCTACTGGATCTGCGGCAGCAGCACCGTAGGCTTCCTGGCCGTCGGCACGGCGTACCTCTTCTCGCCCAAGTGGGGCAAGGCTGCATTGATCTCGGTGGCCGTCCTCTCGCTGCTGGTAATCGTGGCTACGGTGCTCACGGCAGGAGACGGGCCAACCGCTGCGGCTGGCTTTGGCAAGGCGCCCACCTGGCAGATCAAGGTGCCATTCCTGATTCAGAACATCGTCGGTTCGCTGCTGATCTTTGGCGGTGCGGCGTGGTCCTTCTACAAGACGAAGGGGCTCTACAACATCTGGATCGCCTTGGGCACCCTGCTCTTCGCCTCCGGCGGGAGCGCATCGGGCCTGGCGAACATCTCCGGCCTCTTCTATTTCACCCAAACCGCAGGCATTCTGCTGCTCTCCCTGGGTGTCTTCCAGTCGACACGGGGCAAGCGGCCCAAGAGCACGGTTGGCGCATAGCAGACAGGGCGGGACCTCCACAGAAGGTCCCGCCCTGTTTGCATTAGATGGCACCAAAGCCCCCTCGGCTCTGCGGCACGACCGTGACGTTCAGGGAGAGCACGCCCTCGATCACGCCCTCGCTCACACCGCAAACGGTGACAAAACGCCCGACCAGGGCGTTCAAGTCGATCGTGTTTGAGCGCAAAGAGGCCAGCACCTGACCGTTCACGCCAATCAGGCGGTGGGTTCCCCGCTGAATGAACCCGATCTGCTCTGCCGGCACGACGAAGCCGCTAAGGCAGGTCAGGTTGGGATGGATCGTCAGGTTCATGCGTAGGAGCCCTCTTTCTCCTCCCAGAGGCGGAGGGTGGTCTCATTCCAACGTATGAGTTATAAAAGTTGTTTGATATCCGGCAGGAGGGCCAATGAATATGGCGAATCCTTCGGCTTTAACTAAGCAAAGGAGAGAAGTGAAATGGCCGAATTTCAGCGCATCCTCGTCGCCAATCGCGGCGAGATTGCCATACGGATCTTCCGTGCCTGCACCGAGCTAGGTAAGCAGACTGTGGCCATCTACAGCGAACAAGACAGTCTCTCCTTGCACCGGTACAAGGCTGACGAGGCGTACCTCGTCGGGGAGGGGAAGGGGCCGATCGAGGCCTACCTCGACATGGAGGGGATCGTCGCCCTCGCCGTGCGCCATAACGTGGATGCAATCCATCCGGGCTACGGCTTCCTCTCCGAGAACGCTGAGTTTGCCAGGCTCTGTGAGCAGCACGGCATTGCCTTCATCGGACCCAAGCCCAATCACCTGCGCATGTTCGGCGACAAGGTCGCCGCCCGGCAGATGGCCCTGGACGCAGGGCTCCCCGTTCCAGCCGGCACCGATGGTCCCGTCGGCTCAGTGGAGGAGGCGGTGGCCTTCGCCCGGGGGTGCGGCTACCCGGTCATCGTCAAGGCGGTCTCCGGCGGCGGCGGGCGCGGCATGCGGGTCGTGCGCACCGAGGCGGAGCTGCGGGATGCCATCGAACGGGCCGGCTCCGAGGCCAAGGCCGCCTTTGGCAACGCCTCCGTCTACCTGGAGAAGTACATTGAGAGCCCCCGCCACATCGAGGTGCAGGTGGTGGCCGACAGCCACGGCAGCGTGGTCCATCTCTTCGAGCGCGACTGCTCCGTGCAGCGGCGCCACCAGAAGGTGGTGGAGATCGCCCCGTCGCTCGCCCTGACCGATGGACAGCGCCACGAGATCTGCTCGGCAGCCGTCCGATTGATGGCCCGCACCGGGTACGTCAACGCCGGCACCGTGGAGTTCCTGGTGGATGCCAGCGGGCGCTACTACTTCATGGAGGTCAACCCGCGCATCCAGGTGGAGCACACCATCACGGAGATGATCACCGGCCTGGACATCGTGCAGGCGCAGATTCGCATCGCGGAGGGCGCCCGGCTCGACCAGGCGCTGGGGGCGCCCTCCCAGGCCCAGATCGAGCGGCGGGGCTATGCCATTCAGTGCCGGGTGACCACCGAGGACCCCGCCAATAACTTCATGCCCGACACGGGCCGCATCGTGGCCTATCGGTCCGGCGGCGGCAACGGCGTGCGGCTCGACTCCGGCAACGGCTACACCGGCGCCGTGGTCAGCCCGCACTACGACTCGATGCTGGTGAAGGTCTGCACCTGGGGGCTGGACTTTAAGGCGGCCTCCGCCAAGATGCACCGGACGCTACAGGAGTTCCGCATCCGCGGCGTCAAGACCAACATCCCGTTTTTGATCAACGTGGTGCAGCACCCGCGCTTCCTCGCCGGGCAGATCGATACCGGCTTCCTGGCGGACACCCCCGAGCTGTTCCAATTCCCGACCCGGCGGGACCGGGGCACCAAGTTGCTGCGCTACATCGGCCATGTCGTGGTCAACGGCGGCGCAGGCGTGCCGGCGGGCGCCAAGAAGCCCAACCTCGGGAAGATCCATCCGCCGCAGGTGGATGGGCCGGTCCCGGGCGGCGCCCGGTCGATTTTGCTGGAGCAGGGGCCGGAGGCCTTTGCCGAATGGACCCGCAATCAGCGGCGGCTTCTGATTACCGATACCACCATGCGCGACGGACATCAGTCGCTGCTGGCGACCCGCATGCGCACCAAGGAGTTGCTGGCGGTGGCCGGGGCTACGGCCCGGCTCGCCCCCAACCTCTACTCCCTGGAGATGTGGGGCGGCGCCACCTACGACACGGCCCTGCGCTTCCTCAAGGAGGATCCCTGGGAGCGCCTGGCAGAGCTGCGCCGCCAGATTCCGAACATCCCGTTTCAGATGCTGCTCCGGGGCGCTAACGCCCTGGGCTACGCCAGCTACCCGGACAACGTGATCAGGGAGTTCGTCCGTGAGACGGCCGCTGCCGGCATGGATATCTTCCGGATCTTCGACAGCCTCAACTGGATGCCCAACATGCGCACGGCGATCGAGGCGGTGCGTGAGACCGGCAAGGTGGCGGAGGCGGCCTTCTGCTATACGGGGGACATCATGGACCCCAGGCGCAGTAAGTACAGCTTGAGGTATTACCTCGACCTCGCCAGGGAGATGGAGCGGGCCGGCGCCCACATCATCGGCATCAAGGATATGAGCGGCCTCCTCAGGCCGAACGCGGCGGCGCTGCTGGTCCGGGCGCTGAAGGAGGAGGTGGGGCTGCCGATCCATCTGCACACGCATGATACCGGCGGCACCGGGGTTGCCATGGTGCTCAAGGCCTGCGAGGCCGGCGTTGACGTGGTCGACCTGGCGCTCTCCTCGCTCTCGGGCATCACCTCGCAGCCGTCGCTAAACGCTGTGGTGGCCTCGCTGATGGGCGATGAGCGGGACACCGGCTTTGACCTGGCGGACCTGCAGGTCCTGGCCGACTACTGGCAGGAGGCCCGCAAGCTCTACCAGCCCTGGGAGAGCGGCCTGGTCGCCGGTTCCGCCGACGTGTACCTACACGAGATGCCCGGCGGGCAGTACTCCAACCTGCGCCAGCAGGCGGAGGCGCTGGGGCTCGGCGCCCGCTGGCCCGAGGTGGTCAAGGCGTACCGGACGGCCAATCAGCTGCTCGGGGACATCGTGAAGGTCACGCCGTCCAGCAAGGCGGTGGGCGATTTCGCCCTGTTTATGGTCAAGAACGATCTCACCCCGGAGAACATCCTGAGCCGGGGCGAGGAGCTGGCCTTTCCCGAATCGGTGGTGCAGATGCTCACGGGCTACATGGGGCAGCCCCCCGGGGGCTGGCCGGAGGAGCTGCAGCGGGTCGTGCTCAAGGGCAAGACGCCGATCTCGGTCCGCCCCGGCGAACTGCTGCCGCCGGTGGACTTCGACGCCCAATCTTCGTCGCTGGCTGAGCGCCTTGGGCGTGATGTGACCCGGCGCGAGGTGCTCTCCGAGATCCTCTTCCCCGGCTCTGTGGCCGAACTGGAGCAGCACCGGGAGGAGTACAGCGACACCAGCGTCATGGATACGCTCACCTTCTTCTACGGCCTGCGCCAGGGCGAGGAGACCGCAGTGGAGATCGAGCCCGGCAAGACGCTGATCATCAAGCTGACGAACATCGGCGACCCGCGGCCGGACGGCACCCGGGACATTCTGTTTGAGCTGAACGGCCAGGCGCGCGAGGTCCGTGTCGCCGACACCCGGGCCAAGGCCACCGGGGCGCGGCGCCCCCGGGCCCAGAAGGGCAACCCCGGTCACGTTCCTGCCTCCATGCCCGGCAAGGTGCTGAAGGTCCTGGTCGCACCCGGCGACAAGGTCGAGAAGGGGATGCAGCTGGTCGTGACCGAGGCGATGAAGATGGAGACCGTGCTCTCCGCTCCCCGCACCGGTGTGGTCACAGAGGTGTTGGTAAAGGTGGGCGATCTGGTGGAGGCCGGAGACCTGCTGGTCTCGATGGAGGTTTAACGCCAAACCGAACTCCCGACGACTTTACACGTATTACTAGTTAGATGTGTTAGTCGTCGGGGAGGATGAGAAGATGCTGCAGGCGATCGTCCAGTACAGCGTCGATGAGCTGCTCCGAGAGCGGCGGGAGGGCGCCGTCCGGGGCTTGATCCGGGCCATCGGCTACGGGCTGACCCGCGGGGCGACACCGGAGGAAGTCGGCCGGTTCCTGTTCGAGTCGTACCGGCACTCCGGGGAGTACCGCCGACTTCGCCCGGTCAGTGCCGCCGCATTCGCCTCGCGCCACCTGCTGGATCGCTGGGGCTGGTGCGACGACGTCTCGGTTCGGCGGGAGGCGGCCAGCATCGTCGTGGAGTCGGCCACGATGCTGACCAACCATGACGATGTGCTGGGTTACCACGGAGTGACCCGCCTGGATGTCGAGGCCTGCATGGAGACGCTGTGGCGGCTCTCCGGTCAGGAACTGGGACTCGACGTGACCTACACCATTGGCACCGACCGGGAGTGGATGGTCATCCGCAACACCGGGGGCGGCGCCCTGGCTGGCGATCCGGTCACCCAGCCCGCATTTTCCCCGCAGAGCCTCGCTGCTCACCGGCGGACGGCGGTGGCCTCGGCGGTGGTCTGCTCCATCGGGTTCGCCAAGTTCCGCGGCGACGAGCCCGAGGACCTCGGCCACTTTTTCTACAAGGTCTGGGAGGGCAGCGGTCACTACGACAAGCTGCGGGACCGGAACGGCTACGGCAACGCCTTGGCCTACGCGCAGAGCCTGGCACAGTCCCGGCAGATCCTCTACGCCAGCACCACCATGGTGGAGGACCTGGACGGCTACACCGTCACCTCGCCCGGGTGGGGCACCGAGATCCCCCAGATCATGGGCACGTTCGGCGTCCTGCACGATGACGTGTACCGGTACTTCACGGGCGGCGGCGTGGCGGCCTGCGCAAAGCTGGGACTTCAATACGCCGATCAGTCGGATGATCGAAACCATCGGGTTTGGATCCGCTCCCGCTAGTAGTTCAATCTCAGACAAACACAGGGTGCTATTGGCATCCTGTGTTTCGTCTATATAGTAACTGCATCGCGTGCTATACTCGAACTGAAGGAGATGTGCAATCGTGGCCTTTAACTTTCTGCCAAAAGACGAGCAATACTTTATCCTCTTCGAAGAGGCGGCACGCAATATCACGGAGGGCGCCCTGGCGCTGGAGGACATGATCAAAGAGTTCCGCCAGGTAGAGGATAAGGCTGCCCGTGTGAAGGCGATTGAGGAGAAGGGCGACGAGATCACCTTCCAGATCATCTCCCGGCTGGGCAAGTCCTTCATCACGCCGATCGAGCGTGAGGATATCTTCGCGATCACCCGGCAGCTGGACAACATCATCGATCTGATTGAGGCAGCCGCTGCACGGCTTGAGGGCTATGCGATTGGCCAGCCGACCGAGGCATCAGCGCAGTTTGCCTTCCTGATTGTGGCCTCTGCCCGCGATCTGGAGCGCATGATGGCGTTGCTGCACAAGAAGGACGTCGACGAGATTCGCAGCCCCAAGATCGCAATCAACAAGTATGAGAGCGAAGGGGACAAGCTCCTGCGCCGGGTCGTGGCAGACCTGTTCACCGGCGGCTACGATCCGCTCACGGTGATCAAGTGGAAGGAGATCTACGAGGTGCTCGAAGAGGTTACCGACCGCTTCGAGGGTCTCGCCAACCTGGTGGAAGGGATCATCGTCAAGAATACCTAATACGTGGTGGTAACGGACGGGCGCCGGTTGGGCGCCCGTTTTTGTCGTTTCAAAGTGGGATATTTTGTCCGGAGCAGGCATAATTTTGTGTGTCCCGGGTACCTTGTAGATGTGCCGCTGACGTGATAGAGTATCGTTTACTCGCTGCGGTGCGTGCGAGTGCAAAACTGGGGAATGGGGTAACGGTAGCCCGGCTGACTCTGACTCAGCTAGTCTAGGTTCGAATCCTAGTTCCCCAACCAGAATCTGTTGGTTGATTCGACTGAGGGACGCTGGTATGATTACGTTCTGTTCTCAAACGCACAGCGCTGAGATGAAAAACTTGGCGGTTGACGTAACGTGAACGAACGTGATAACCTGAGAACCTCGCCGCACGGAAGACCGGGTGGCGAACGACTGGGACCTTGAAAACTAGACAGTGCAAAGAGCAAGCGAAGACGTACACTCTTTTGATGAGAGCCACAAACTTTT
>JBOZRQ010000038.1:0-21596 GCA_050789255.1 Symbiobacteriaceae bacterium | reverse complement strand
TTGAACATGTCGACCTACGCCGTAGGCGTAAGTCGCGAGCGGAGTAAATGCCCGGAACTGACCTCAAGTAGAACGGACAGAAAGGGGTCAGTTTCGGACATTTTCGGAGCGGAAGGAGTTCAAATCTCGTAACCCGCTCCAACATGAAAGCGGGGGCGCCGTCATGTTGACGGCGCCCGGAATACATAATTTGGCCGCGGATGCGCTGATGACGCTGATTTCAAGGCATTCGCTGATACTTGGCAAGCTCTTCCTGGTAAATATTTATTCTATATTTTTCTTGGTAAGCTCGCCCAGTCATCCGCGTGTGATGCCGGAAATCCGTTCATCCGCACATCCGCGGCTATATGGCCTTTCTCAGCGCGCTCCGTAACATTTGCGCATCGGGGTGGGGCGTGGAAAGCCCAAAAAACGCTCAAATTGTTCCGGAGAGCCAGGAGCACGACGAAAGAATGCGGGTTTCAGGCTCCGCGCGTGAGGCTCAGGAACAATGTGGACGGTCCGATGCGGCTTTGCGGGCCACGGGTCCCGATCCAAAAAGTTCCAGAGGCTATGCATGACTGAATATCACTTCGGCAGGGGCTCGCAGCCCCCGCCGTCGCCCTGCTTCGACCAACGTTACAACTGGGTTCGAGGCTCCTCAGGTACATAGCGCCCGTGGTCTGGCACGGCAATCTCCTGGAAGTGCTCCACCAACTCCTCCAGCGCCTCACTCAACTCCTTGCCCTCCATGGGCCGACCGTGCCCGGTCACCACCGCCGATGGGTGCAGCGACTCCAGTTGCTGCACCGATGCCTCGGCGGCCTTCCAGTCCGTCGTGAAGTAGGCGGGCGGCCCGTGAATCTCCTTCTCCTGCAGCGCCACGGCCAGGGCGGACTCCTGCTGCACGGTGGTGAAGGCGTCTCCGGCCACCAGCACCCGGTCGGCATCCCGGAAGAAGGAGACGTGGCCTGGCGTGTGACCCGGGGTGTGAATCCAGCGCCAGCCCGGCGCGCCAGGCACGCTGCCATCCTCGGGCAGCGGCCTAACCCGGTCCCCCAGATTCACCCCGCGCCGGGGGTAGAGCGGGGATAGCCAGGCCATCAGGCCCCCGCCCACGGTCGGGTCAGGGGGCGGATAGTCCGCCTGACCGGTCAGGTACGGAATCTCCAGCGGGTGCGCATATACCGGCACGTCCCAGCGCTCCAGCAGCTCGTCCAGGGCGCCGATGTGATCAAAATGGCCGTGCGTGAGAAGGATCGCCTTCGGCGCCCTGTCGGCGCCAAAGCGGGCGCGGGCGGTTCCCAAAATTGCTTCCTCCGAATTCCACACGCCGGCATCCACCAACACCCAATCACCGCCCGGCTCACCCAGAAAGCAGACGTTGGCGATCATCACCCGAAGGCTCAAAACGCCACGTGCGACCTCGATTCCCGGGCCACGGTTCTCGCCCAAAGAGCCACCTCCCCTAGCGTGCGACTTCCCAGTTGCTAGTCTGTCACCGCTACGGGCCGGCTACTAATCCGCGGCCATCGCCGTCGGAGCAGGGCGCCGCACGCCCTTCTGCCGTGCGTGCCGCTCGGCGCTGATCACCGTGTTCTCCAGGATCGTCAGCGTCGTCAGCGGGCCGACGCCGCCCGGCACCGGCGTGATCGCACCGACCACCTCGGCTGCCGACGCAAAATCGACATCGCCGACGGTCTTGCCATCTACAATGTTGATGCCGACATCCACCACGACACTGCCGGGCTTCAGCATCTCCCCGCGCACAAGCCCGGGAACACCGGTGGCCACGACCACTACGTCGGCCTGACGGGTGTGGGCGGACAGGTCACGGGTCTCCTTGTGGCAGACGGTCACCGTGGCGTTCTCCTGTAGCATCAGCAGAGCCAGCGGCTTGCCCACCACCGGGCTGTGCCCGACGATCACCACCTCGGCGCCGCACAGGGGAATGCGGTAGTGCCTCAGCAAGCGCATGACCGCCAGAGGCGTGGCCGGAGTAAGCCCGGCGGTATCGCCCGTCAGCAGGCCTGCGGCGTGGCCTGTCGAGCCATCCACATCCTTCGTCGGGCTGATCGCCTTGATCACGTGCGCCTTGTGGATATGCGAGGGCAACGGCTGCTCCAGAAGGATCCCGTCCACGTCATCTCGCATCGACAGATAATAGAGCAGCGAAGCCAGTTCCGCCTCGGAGCAGTCCGGCAGGCGATGCTCCTCGACTTCAATGCCCAGTTCCCGCCCGATCTTCACCTTGCGCTTCAGGTACAGGTCAGAGGCCTTGTCATTGCCCACGAGCACGGCCGCCAGCTTGGGCGCCCGCCCGAGCTCTGCCAGGGCGGTGGTGCGGGTGATCAGCTCAAAGCGCAGCGACTCGGCGACGCTCTTTCCTTCCAGCAGAATCATGGCTTGCCTTTCCCTCCAAAATAGAAGGAGACATCGCACACAACGAAGGTGCGATGTCTCGGCCCAGGCGTGCGGCCAATATTCCCCGAGCGCTTCCCGGTGGTAGCCCACCTTGACGCCAGTCACACTCGGAGCTGCTAGTTATGGGGCGAATCAACACTGCTTATTGTGCCATGACAGCCGCCGCACGTCAACGCGGCGGTCCGCATGGAGACGATTCCATTCGGGCATTACCATAACTATGGCTAGACCATCCAAAAATGGGTGCAAGTATGGAGCGGGAAGGCGTCCGAACCGTATAACTCTTTTGCGGGGGGTCATATACTAGTACGGCAACCCTCGGCTTCTAGAGCGAAGCGTCCGTCGCCTTCCCTGCGGGAAGGCGTCTGTCCTACTTCGCACCGCTGGGGCTCAGCCCAGGCAAGCCGATCTCCTGCAAAGAGGGGTGAAACGGCCGTGCAAGCGATCACGATAGGGACCGCCGCAAGCATTGAAGAGATCCGCCAGCGTCTCGATGACGAGTTTCGGTTTCTTCAGGAAGAAGGCGTCAGTGTCAGCGTCGGCCAGAATAGCCGTGGGAGATTCACCTTTCTTGATTACAAGATTCACAGCGATCCCGACAACGATGCGTTGGTGCGCCATTATGTAGCCAATGCCCTGTCCGATGTCATTGTGGAGAAGTGGGAGCAGGAGCTGATCCGGAAGATCATCCGGGGCACCTATAACTATTTCTCCCGGGACGAACAGGAACTGATCGCCGACTATACCGGAAAGAGTCTCCTGGGGGCCGGATCGGTCACGGACGGCGGGCAACACTACAAGGTCAGCCGCAAAAGCCAGATTCTGCATCGCCTGCGCGACTTCCTCGACGGCAGCGACGAACTCGTCCTGGAGGGCTTTGTCACCTTCCGCCTGAGGGACTACGTGGAAGAGCTGGAGGATGCCGTGGACCGCGCCGTCGACGACTTCCTGATGGAGCGGGAGTACCGTGAGTTTGTCCGGCTGCTCAAGTACTTCGTAGACGTGCAGGAGCCCCGCATCGACCATGTTCATGTTCAGATCAACCCGGGAGGCACTTTCCGGCTGCTGGACGACGCCGGAAGCGCTATCCGCAGCGAGTACCTGGAGGAGTTTGTGGTCGAGATGGTGGAGAGCGAGGTCAACTACGAGGACCTGCTGATCTCTGCCCTGATCACCCTCGCTCCACGCAGCATAACCGTCCACGGTCATACTTCTCAGGATTGGGACGAGGGGCTTGAGACGATCAAAAGCGTCTTTGCCGAGCGCGTGACCCTGTGCGTCGGGTGTGAGACGTGTATCCTGCCGGCCGAAATGCCGGAGGATCCACCGCAGGCCACCCTGGGACACTGAAGAGCGGGGGGGAGGATGGCAGCACCTCCCGCCCTTTTTCTTTCAATCGTGCACGACCTATAGTAAAATATGGGGCAGGGATCTCCGCCAGAGAGGGGTCGCGACACCATGACCGAACCATTTGTCCGCGCTCACGACCATTTGCAGGGCCTGCACTGGAAGTGCTTTGGCTGTGGGGAAGAAAACCCCAACGGCCTTCGTCTGAATATCCGCCTGGAGGGTGACCGCACGGTCACCGACTTTACGCCCACCGCCGAAATGCAGGGCCCGCCCGGGGTCTGCCACAGCGGTCTGGTCACGGCGGTGCTCGACGAGGTCATGAGCCAGCTGGTCTATGCACAGCTGCAGTTCGCCGTCACGCGCAAGATCGAGGTTACCTTCCGCCGGCCAGTTCGGGTTGGGCATACATATACCTTCTCGGCCGAATTCCGGGCGGACAACCGGCGCATCATAGCGGTTAGAGCCGAAGCCCGCGACGCTGAAGGCAACCAGGTTGCCCGCGCCCGGGGCATCTTCGCCCCCCTCGACGAGGAGCGGGCACAGAAATTTCTTGACCCGGGCACCGCTGAATAGTGTTGACATCGCAGCCGCCTCGGTGGTAGCATAGCAGAAAATATTCCTGGCAATGACGGGGACAACACCGCCACCGATACCCTCCAGAGAGGGAGCGCCACCGGCTGAAAGCGCTCTCGGGTTCAAATCCGGCGGGAAACCACCCCAACAGCCTGCCTGCGAAACCGGCGCATTCTAGCTCGGATAAGCAGGAAGGGGGCGCCCTATACAGCGCATTCGAGCCTGCGGCTTTTGCCGTGGGAAATCGAGGGTGGAACCACGGGAGCTAAGCCTCTCGTCCCTTTCTTGGGACGAGAGGTCTTTTATTTTTAGTCGGGGGGAGGAAGGGCGCATCCTCCCCCCGACACCCCCCACGCCCCCGGCCTGCCCGTCGGCGATCGTAAACGACCGCCTCTGCTCCGACCAGAATCACACCCGAGAAAGGGGCCCGACACCATGTCTGAGATCGTCAAAGTCACTCTGCCGGACGGCTCCGTGCGCGAGTATCCGCACGGCATCACCATCGCCGATGCCATCGCCCAGATCGGCCGCGGCCTGGCCAAGGCGGCCCTGGCTGCCAAGGTCGACGGCGTCACTGTAGACCTGGCTACGGCGCTGACCCAGGACTGCAGCCTGATGGTGCTCACCTTCAAGGATGAGGAGGGCCGCGAGGTCTTCCGCCACACCAGCACCCACGTGCTGGCGCAGGCCGTCAAGCGCCTCTTCCCCGAGGCCAAGCTGACGGTCGGCCCGCCCCTGGAGCACACCTACTACTACGACATCGACATGCCCCGGCCGTTCACCCCGGACGACCTGGTCAAGATCGAGGCCGAGATGGCCCGCATCGTCGAGGCTGACTACCCGATGGCGCGCACCGAGGTGAGCCGGGAGTACGCCAAGGAGTTCTTCGCCAAGAAGGGCGAGGAGTGGAAGGTGCTCCTGGTCGACAAGATCCCCGAGGGCGAGGCCATCTCCATGTACACGCAGGGCGAGTTCACCGACCTGTGCGTCGGCCCGCACATCCCCTCGACCGGCCGCATCAAGGCCCTCAAGCTGCTCTCCGTCGCTGGCGCCTATTGGGAGGGCAAGCAGGACCAGAAGCAGCTCCAGCGTATCTACGGCACCTCCTTTGAGAGCAAGGCCGACCTGGAGCAGTACCTCTTCCAGCTGGAGGAGGCCAAGCGCCGTGACCACCGCAAGATCGGCCCCGAGCTCGGGCTCTTCCGGTTCGAGGAGGTAGCCCCCGGCTTCGCCTACTGGCTGGATAAGGGCTACAAGCTCTACCGGGAGCTGGAGGGTTGGAGCCGCAAGCTGCAGGTCGACCTGGGCTACCAGGAGGTCCGCACCCCGTGGATCGTCTCCTCCAAGCTCTACGAGACCTCCGGCCACTGGTTCCATTACCGGGAGAACATGTTCACCATCCGCTCCGAGGATCAGGACTTCGCCACCAAGCCGATGAACTGCCCCAACCACTGCGTGGTCTATAAGAGCGAGCTGCGCTCCTACCGCGACCTCCCCATTAAGATGGGCGAGTACGGCCCGCTCTCCCGCTACGAGTCCTCGGGCACCCTGCACGGCCTCATGCGTGTGCGGGGCCTGCACCAGGATGACGCCCACCTCTTCGTCCGGCCGGATCAGATCGAGGAGCAGATCCGTGAGGTGATCGGCCTGGTCGACACCATCTACTCCGCCTTTGGCCTGCCGTACGAGATCAAGCTTTCCACCCGGCCCGACGACTTCCTCGGCGAGATCGAGCTGTGGAACGAGGCGGAGGCCTCCCTGGCCCGAGCGCTGGAGTCCATGGGCCGCTCCTACAAGCTGAACCCCGGCGACGGGGCCTTCTACGGCCCGAAGCTCGACTTCGACGTGACGGACGCCCTGGGCCGCAAGTGGCAGTGCGCCACGGTGCAGCTGGACTTCCAGTTCCCGATCAAGTTCGATCTCACCTATATCGGCGAGGATGGCAAGGAGCACCGCCCGGTGATGCTCCACCGTGCGATCATGGGCTCGCTGGAGCGCTTCATCGGCATCCTGACGGAGCACTTCGCCGGCACCTTCCCGGCCTGGCTCTCGCCGGTGCAGGCCCGCATTCTGCCGATCACCGACAGGCATCAGGAGTACGCCAATACCGTCGCTCTCGAGCTGAAGAAGGCCGGGCTACGCGTGGAGGTCGATACCCGCAACGAGAAGATCGGCTACAAGATCCGTGAGGCCGAGATGCAGAAGGTCCCCTATATCCTCGTCGTCGGCGACAAGGAGATGGAGGCCGGCGCCGTGGCGGTCCGCCGCCGTGGTCAGAAGGATTTGGGCGCCCACCCGGTGGCCGACTTCCTGGCCCTGGCGACCCGTGAGATCGCAGCCAAGGAGCTTGACGAGGCCAGCCGCAAGGCCGCCTCTGGTAAGAAGGACTAGATTGCTGAGGGGCCGGGGCTGCCAGATGTGCAGTCCCGGCCCCGACCAAAACCGGGCGCCGAACTTTTGCAAAGGGGTGGTCCCATGGCCTGGCAGGGTGTCATCAATTCCTACCGCCGCTTCCTTCCCGTTTCCGATCGCACACCGGTCGTGACCCTGCTTGAGGGCAACACCCCCCTGGTGCCCGCCCCCCGCCTTGGCGAGAAGCTGGGTCTGGACCTGTACCTGAAGTTCGAGGGGCTCAACCCCACCGGCTCGTTCAAGGACCGCGGCATGACGATGGCAATGACCAAGGCGCTGGAGGGCGGTGCCAAGGCCGTCATCTGCGCCTCCACCGGCAACACCAGCGCTGCCGCTGCGGCCTACGCGGCCCGGGCCGGCCTGGCCTGCTACGTGGTGATCCCCGACGGCGCCGTCGCCATGGGCAAGCTGGCCCAGGCGCTCATGTACGGGGCCAAGACGATCCAGATCGAGGGCAACTTCGACGACGGCCTGCGCATGGTCCGCCAGCTCTCCGAGGCCCACCACGAGATCGCCCTGGTCAACTCGGTCAACCCGTACCGGCTCCAGGGCCAGAAGACCGCCTCCTTCGAGGTGGTGGACGCCCTGGGCGGCTACCCCGACTTCCTGGCGATTCCGGTCGGCAACGCCGGCAACATCACGGCGTACTGGATGGGCTTTCAGGAGTACGTTGAGGCCGGCATCGGCCGGGTGGAGAACTGCGGCGGCGGCATGGGCGACCCGTTCCTGCCCCGCATGCTGGGGATTCAGGCTGCCGGTGCAGCCCCGCTGTATAACGGGGGCGAGGTGGATGATCCCAAGACCGTCGGCACGGCGATCAAGATCGGGCGCCCGGCGACCCGGCAGGGCGCCATCGATGCCGCCCGGGACTCCGGCGGCGGCTTCTGGGCCATCACCGACGAGGAGATGCTCGATGCCTACCGCCTGCTGGCGTCCAACGAGGGCATCTTCGCGGAGCCCGCTTCCTGTTCATCCATCGCCGGCCTGATCAAGCTGGCGGGGTCCGGCTACTTCGAGGGCTCGGCTGCCGGCGGCCGCATCGATGGCCGGCCGATCGCCGACCCGGCCCACCGGCCCTTCACCGGGCGGGGTCGCCGGCCCAAGGTGGTCGCTGTGCTCACCGGACATGGCCTGAAGGACCCGGACACGGCGATCAAGGTCTCGGAGGCGCCCACCAAGATCCCGGCGGACTTCTCCAAGCTGGAGAGCCTGGTGCTCGGTTAAGCAGCAAAGGGGGCCCTACGAGCGATGGTCAAGGTCAGCGTTCCGGCTACTAGCGCAAACCTGGGCCCCGGCTTCGACACGCTGGGCGTGGGCCTCGACGTGCGCAACATCATCGAGATGCAGGAGACGGGCATCCTCGATGTCGTGATCGATATCCCCGGGCACGGCGAGGCCCTGGAGCGGCCCGAGAACAACATGGTCTACCAGGCGGCGCTCAAGGTCTTCGAGCGCACCGGTTACCACCCATACGGCCTCTATATCAAGGAGGATGTGGGCATCCCGGTCGCCCGCGGCATGGGCTCCAGCGCTGCGGCGATCGTGGGCGGCCTCGTCGCTGCCAACGCCCTGGTCGAGAAGATGACCGGGCGCCCCCAACTCGACCGAGATGAGCTCCTGCGCATGGCAGTCGAGATTGAGGGCCACCCGGACAACGTCACCCCGGCGATGGTGGGCGGCTTCACGGTCTGCTGCATGGATGAGGTGCGGGGGCCGCTGCACGTGCGCTTCGACCCGCCGGCGGGCCTGCAGGCGGTGGTGGTGATGCCCGAGGTGCCGATCACCGGCAAGAAGACCGAGAAGTCCCGCGGCGTGCTGCCCACCGAGGTCAGCCTGAAGGATGCGGTCTATAACCTGAACCGGACGGCCCTGCTGGTCGCCGCACTGGCGCAGGGGCGGGTCGACCTGCTCAGCGTCGCTACCCAGGACCGGCTCCACCAGCCCTACCGGGCCTCGCTGGTGCCGGGGCTGCGGGCGGTCTTCCAGGCGGCGCTGGACGCCGGCGCCCGGGGCGTGGCGCTCTCCGGGGCGGGGCCCAGCGTGATCGCCTTCGTCGACCGGGACCCCGAGCCGGTGGTGCTGGCGATGGAGGGCGCCTTCCAGTGGGCCGGCAGCGATGCCCGCTCCCTGGTCTGCGGCCTGGCGCGGGAGGGGGCCAAGGTGCTGAGCGGCGGCCTGCCCCAGCAGCCGGCGGACCGAGCTCCGTACTGGGGGTAAAACGCTGAAATCGGGTATTGACTGCGGAGTTTGTCCCGTTGTACAATCCGTTCAATATCTATTGCGACGATGGGGAACAGTAAGGCAGCATCAACCCGCCAGAGAGTCCGGGCCCGCCTGTGGTAGAGCAGGTCGGCGCTGAAAGCCCGGAACGGAACTGTTGGTAGCCCGAACCCACCCCTGAGCTGCCGGTGACGAACCGGCCGGCCTGGCCCGCCGTTATCCCAAGCCCCGGGTTGTTGGACCCGGTCATGAGTGGGTTTCTTCGGCGTATCGCCGAGGGGGCCAATGAAGGTGGTACCACGGAGCGGCAATGTGCCCTTCGCCCTTCCCTTATTGGGAAGCGCGAGGGGCTTTTGTGTTGGCCCAGGTGTCCCTGTGTTCGGGACAGAGGCGGTCGTGGCGACATGTGCGTCACGATCGCCGACGGGTTCGCCCAAGGCGTGGGGGGGTGTCGGGGGGGAGGATGCGTTCTTCCTCCCCCCGACTTCAAATAAGAAAGGAGGCGCTAGCGGTGCTAGGTGGCAAGACGATTGGTTTCTTGGGTGCGGGGAACCTCACGGAGGCGATGGTCCGCGGCATGACGGAAGGTGGGATCGTCAACCCTGCGCAGCTGGTGGTCACCAACCGGGCGAACCGGGAGCGCCTGAACGCCCTCCATCGCACGTATGGTGTGCGCACCAGTCTCTCCAAGGCCGAGGTCGTGCAGCAGGCGGATGTCCTGGTGGTGGCCTGCAAGCCCAAGGACGCCCCCGACCTGCTCGAGGAGATCGGCCACGTCACCCGGCCCGGGCAGGTGATGCTCTCCGTCATGGCGGGCGTAAGCACCGCCTATATCGAGTCGCTGGTCACCGGCGGGGTGCAGGTGGTGCGGGCGATGCCCAACACCTCCTGCCAGGTGGGCGAGTCAGCCACAGCCATCGCCCTCGGCTCCGGCGCCGGGCCAGAGGCGGCCCTGGTCTGCCGGGCGATCCTGGGCGCCGTCGGCCAGGTGGTCGAGGTGGAGGAGGGACTGCTGGACGCGGTCACCGGCCTCTCGGGCAGCGGCCCGGCCTACATCTACTTCATGATCGAGGCGATGATCGAGGCGGGCAAGTCCGTGGGCCTGCCCGTCGAGATCGCCCGCAACCTGGCCGTCCAGACCCTGAAGGGCGCCGCCAAAATGCTGGCCGAGACCGGCGAGGACCCCACCACGCTCCGCCTGAAGGTCACCTCGCCGGGCGGCACGACCATGGCGGGGATCGGCGTGCTCAACGATTGCGGCTTCCCCCAGGCCGTGGGCCGCGCCATCACCCGTGCCACCCAGCGCTCCCGGGAAATGGGCGTCGCGGCCTCTTCTCCTCGTACGGCAACGGGTTAAGCATTTGGAAATTTACCGCAGATTACGCAGATTTATCGGATTACGCAGATTACCAAGCCTTACCCACCAGGTCCTATATAATTTCATATTTATATGACCTGGGAGGACGGCCCTGTAATCTGTGTAATCATAATAATCTGCGTAATCTGCGGTAAAATAACGAGGACTCAACTCTCCCCCTAAGTAGAAAGCAGGAAGAAAATGCCTATACGTTGAAAGTTAAACGTATAGGGGGGATGGAGATGTACCGGCGGCTGGTGGCGTTGTGGGTCGTGGTATATGCGTTGTTGCCTGTCGCCGTCGCATACGGATGGCTTGGCGCTACACCCACCCTGTCCCGCTTCGTCGATCTGATCACGCCGGATGGCCCTTCGGCCACGGGTACCATGACCCTGATCCTCTCGGTGCTAATTGCCAACCTGTTTCCCCTGGCCGTCGGCGTCGCCTTGGCGTGGGTGTCGGCCTTTAACCCCGGGCGCCGCACCAAGGCCTGGGAGATTCCTCTGCGGGGGCTCGGCGCCCTGGCGTTCGCCGCATATGCGGCAGGCTTGCTCCTTAGCAAGGCCCAGGCGGCGGCCGCATCAAGCACCCTGCTGGCGGCGCAGGTCGGCAAGCCGCCGTGGTTGGTGCTGACCGCTGCCCAGGCCCCCCACCGGGTGGTCGAGGGCGCCGCCCTTGGACTCGTCTTCACCGTGCCCATCTTCTGGGCGATTCGCACCCCCCAGGTGCGCAGCTTCGTCCGCAGCTCCTTTGAGGCCTGGGCCGAGGCGCGGCGGCTGGCGATTGTCGCTGTACTTCTCGTCGCCGTGGCTGCTATGATTGAAGTGCTCGTCTCCCCAGCCACGACGGCGATGCTGTTTCAGTAAGCTTGACAGACCGTCCACACCGTGGTAAAGTAAGCAAGTCAACTACATCGGTTCCAACTCTCCCAAAGCAGAAGCCACCGCTTCTCACCGTACGGCCGGTTGCCAGTACGTGTCGAGGGTTGAAGAAGTCCAGGCGCACGCACCTAGCTGCGGCGTCGCTTCATCAGCTTATAAACGGGTGGCCATGTGCCGCCCGTTTTTGTTTTGCTGACAAATGTCTCTCGCTACAACACAGGAGGTGTCCAGGTATCAAAGAACAGCTCCGGGTAAACGACATGATTCGCGCACGCGAAGTTCGTCTGATTTCCGAGACCGGCGAAGCCCTCGGCATCATGACCGCCCGTGACGCTCAGCGCGTTGCCCAGGAACGCGGCTACGACCTCGTCGAGGTCGCTCCCACCGCCCGGCCGCCAGTTTGCCGCATCATGGATTACGGCAAGTACAAGTACGAGCAGGCCAAGAAGGATCGGGAGACCCGCAAGAAGCAGAAGGTCGTCACCATCAAGGAAGTCAAAATGCGCCCGAACATCGAGGACCACGACTTCGATGTCCGCCGCCGCCAGACCGAATCCTTCCTCAAGGACGGCGACAAGATCAAGGCTACCATCATGTTCCGCGGCCGTGAGGTCGTTCACGCCGAGCTCGGCAAGGCCGTTCTCGACCGCTTGCTGGAGGCCGTAAAGGATCTCTGCGTCGTCGAGCGCCCCGCCAAGCTCGAGGGCAAGAACATGATCATGATTCTGGCTCCGAAGGCCGCCGCTGAGGGCCCGAAGCCGGCTCAGGTTAGCGAATAAGCAAGAGGAGGACCCCCCATGCCTAAGATGAAGTCTCACCGCGGCGCAGCCAAGCGCTTTAAGCTTACCGGCAGCGGCCTGGTCGTGCATTTCCCCTCGTTCAAGCACCACAAGAACACCCACAAGAGCGCCGGCCGCATCCGTGCCGTCCAGCAGCACACCGTGCTGTCCAAGTCCTTCCAGAAGAACATCCGCGAGATTCTGCCCCACTAGTTCAGGCCAGATCATCCGACCGGGGCAGGACTCCGGATCGTCTATAGGAGGAGACCATCATGGCACGTATCAAGAGCGGGAAGACCACCCGTGCTCGTCATAAGAAGATCCTGAAGCTCGCCAAGGGTTACTGGGGCGGCAAGCACCGCCTGTTCCGTCCCGCCAACGAGACCGTAATGAAGGCCCTCTTCTACGCCCGGCGCGACCGCCGGCAGAAGAAGCGCAACTTCCGCACCCTCTGGATCGCCCGTATCAACGCTGCTGCCCGCATCAACGGCATGAGCTACAGCCGCCTGATCAACGGCCTGTCCAAGGCCGGCGTTCAGCTGAACCGCAAGGTTCTGGCCGACATCGCCGTCCATGACGCCGCGGGCTTCGCCGCTCTGGTCGAGAAGGCCAAGGGCAGCCTGTAGGACGCACGACTCCCGGCCCAGCCCCCCACGGGGTTGGGCTTTTCTTCTGCGCCCGAAGGTGTATAATGGAGATCGCGGCAACGCGATTGGAGGGATTTTACAGTTGCATAAGCGGTTTGCAGTAATCGGTCTCGGGCGCTTTGGCGCCAGCGTTGCCAAAACGCTTTCGGACACGGGGCAATACGTACTGGCGGTCGACCACGACGCCGACAGGGTCGATTCGTTGTCAACGGTACTGCCGCACATCGTCCGGGCTGATACTACAGATGCGGCGGCCCTTAGCTCTCTTCGCATCGGGGAGTACGACGTCGTCGTTGTCGCCATCGGTGACGATGTGGAGGCCAGCGTCATCACCTGCCTCAACTGCCGCGACCTGGGCACCAAAATGCTGATCGCCAAGGCCCAAGATGACGCCCACGGGCGGGTCCTCGAACGGCTGGGAGTCGACCGTGTGGTCTACCCGCAGCGCGACATGGGCAACCGCGTCGCCCACAACATTGCAGCCGGCGGCATCATCGACTTCGTCCGCCTGTCCGAGAAGTACGGCATGGCCGACCTCGACGCCCCGCAGCAGTTCTGGGGCCACACCCTGCAGCAGCTCAACCTGCCGACCAGGTTCGGTCTGAACGTGGTCACCATCAAGCGCGGCAAGCGTGTGATTGTCTCCCCCGGACCTGCCGAGCGCATTGAGCAGGGCGACGTCATTGTCGTCATCGGCGATGCAGACGGCGTCAACCGTTTGCAGGGACAGTAGGGGGATTGGTGCGGTGCAAAAGCGTTCCTTCCGATTCACACCCGCTCAGGTGCTCGTATTGGGTTTTGCCGCGGTGATTCTCATCGGGGCGTTTCTCCTGTGGTTACCCTATGCCAACGAGCCCGGGCTGAAAATCTCCTTTGTCGATGCGTTGTTCACGGCCACATCCGCCGTCTGCGTAACCGGTCTGATCGTCGTCGATACGGCGACTCAGTTCAGCCTCGCCGGCGAGTGGACCGTGCTGGGCTTGATTCAGGTCGGCGGCCTGGGCATCATGACGCTCTCTGCGCTCATGCTCCTGCTCATGGGCCGGCGCATCAGCCTATCCGAGCGGTTAATGATGCAGGAGGCGCTCGGCTCCTTCTCCATCGCCGGTGTCGTACGGCTGACTCGAAACGTCATCTTCGCCACCATCGCCATTGAGGCCCTCGGCGCCCTGCTCCTGTTCGCTCGCTTTTTGAGCCGGGGATTGCCCCTGGCGCAGTCCGCCTACTGGGGTGTCTTCCACGCCGTCTCCGGCTTCAACAACGCCGGTTTCGACGTCACCACCGCCTCGCTCAAGCCCTTCCAGTACGATCCCTTCATCCTCCTGGTGATCGCCATGATGATCACCCTCGGCGGCATCGGCTTCTTCGTGCTGGAGGATATTTGGCGGCAGCGGCGCTGGGAGCGGCTCACGCTACATACCCGCCTAGTGCTGAAGGTCTCGGCCTTGCTGGTCGTGGCTGGCGCGGCGCTCTACCTCCTTACGGAGTGGAGCAACCCCGACACCTTCGGGCATATGCCCGTCTTCCACAAGATCACCAATGCGGTCTTTGCGGCGGTCACCCCCCGCACGGCCGGGTTCGAGTCGATCCCTACCGGCGCCATGCTCGACATCAGCCTATTCATCACGATCATCCTCATGTTCATCGGTGCGTCGCCGGGCGGCACCGGCGGCGGCATCAAGACCACCACCTTCACCATGATCGCACTGACGATCCGGGCGATGGTGACGGGCAAGGAAGATGTTCAGATCATGGGACGCCGTCTGCCCAGCGACCTGATTGGCAAGGCGGTCACCATCGCCGCCATCTCCATGGGTCTGGTGGTCACCATGACCAGCCTCCTGCTCCTGACTGAAGCCAACAGCCTGGCCCAGGGCAAGCCCGGATTCAACTTCATCCGGCTGCTGTTTGAGGTCACCACCGCCTTCGGCACCGTCGGCCTGGGCACCGGAATCACCGGTTCGCTCTCCACGGCTGGCAAGCTGTTAATTACACTGACGATGTTCATCGGGCGGGTCGGTCCCCTGACCATGGCCGTGGCTCTGGCGCAGCGTAAGCATTCCCGGGACCCGCTGCGGTACCCGGAAGACAGGGTGATGATCGGATGAAGCAGACACAGATGGCTGTCATTGGCCTGGGCCGCTTTGGCTCCAGCGTGGCCAAGACCCTGGCGAAGTTGGGTCACGAGGTGCTTGGCGTCGACGCCGACCCCGACCTGGTAGACCTGCATCGGGATGACCTGACCCACGCCGAGGTTGCCGACTGCACCGATGAAGAGTCGCTGAAGGCTCTGGGACTGCGGAACTTCGACGTGGTCGTGGTCGCCATCGGGCACGATGTGCAGGCCTCCATTCTGGCCACGGTACTGCTCAAGGAACTCGGGATTCCCAAGGTGATCGTCAAGGCCGCCAGCGAGCTGCACGGCCGGACCCTCGCCAAGGTGGGCGCCGACAAGGTGGTCTACCCCGAGCGCGACATGGGCGCCCGGCTGGCGCATAGCCTGGTCACCGGCTCCAGCATGCTGGACTACATCGAAATCTCGCCGGAGTACACCATTATGGAGATGGTGGCCCCGGAGCAGCTCACGGGCCTCAGCCTGCGCGAGATGAACCTACGGGCCAAGTTCGGCATCAATGTCCTGGCGGTCAAGTCCGGCGACGAGATCAACGCCGCCCCCCACGCCACCGACACCGTCAACGCGGGCGATGTCCTGGTGCTCCTGGGCACCAACCAGGGCGTGCGCCAGCTAGAGAGGATGCTGCAAGCCAAATGACCGAGCCCTTGAGCCCGCGCAATCCACTGGTTCACAAAGCCCGGCTGCTGGCGCGCGACCGAAAGGAACGCGCGTCCGCCGGGCTTGCGGTTTTGGAAGGGGTGCGCCTGGCCGAGGAGGCGCTGGCAGCAGCGGTGCCGATCGAGTATGTTCTCTTCTCGGATGCCCTGACAGAGCGGGAGCGGGGCGCCGCCCTGTTGGCCTCGCTGCAGCAGCGCAGGGTGCCCTGCCATTACTGTGCGCCCGAGACCCTGGAGAAGGCGGCCGACACCCAGACCCCCCAGGGCATCGTGGCGATCTACAAGCCAAGGGTCTGGCATCTGACCGACCTGGGCGCCGGGCTGGTGCTGGTGCTGGACAACCTGCAGGATCCCGGGAACCTGGGCACCGTCATCCGCTCGCTCGAGGCCATGGGCGGCGCCGGCCTGGTGCTGGCGGGCGGGGTCGACCCGCAGAATCCCAAGGTGGTGCGGGGCGCCATGGGCAGCCTCTTCCGGGTCCCGGTGGTCCAAAGCGAGATCTCGACCTGTCTGTCCGCCCTGCGGGAGCGGGGCCGGCGCATCTATGTGGCCAATTCGGGCGGCGAGCTGACGCCATGGACGGCCGACCTGCGCGGCGATGCGGTCCTGGTGATCGGCAACGAGGGGGCTGGGCCGTCCGCAGCGGCCCGTGCGATGGCCGACGGGGTGATCAGCATCCCCATGCCGGGCCCCACCGAGTCTCTCAACGCCGGCGTGGCCGCAAGCCTGCTAATCTACGAGTCCATGCGACAACGCATGGCCTGACGCCTGTCGACCCCCCTGCCTTGAGGTAGGGGGGTCACTGTGCTATAATGGGAGGTGTCAGACAAATAGCAAAAGGGTAGAGGGGGAGTGGTCTCACTGTCCAACTCTGCTGCGGCGGAAGTGTTTTGGTCCATCTTTACCAACACAGGGTCCGTGGTTGCCTACCTGCTCTACAGGCGCTTTACAGTCCACTGAGCTTTTGCTATACTCTGGGTCAACAATCCATACCTAATGGCTGTGATGGAGGAAAGTAGTCAACCCCTAGCGGAGTCCAGGGATGCGGCGCCTCGACTGAAAGCCCGCTCTCCGCTGGTTGTATGAAGTTCCCTCCGGAGCCGCCTCGCTGAAGGGGTCTCCCTGGTAGGCGCGGACGGGGCCTTCCCGTTACAGAAGGCGCGGTGTGTTGGCACTGCGGAACGAGTGGAGCCGTATTCGGCTCAAACTGGGTGGTACCGCGGAAGCGTGCGCTTTCGTCCCTGCAAGGGGGCGGAAGCGTTTTTTCATTGCTCTGGAGGTGTGTTCGGGATGAAAGAGCGGTTGTTGGAGCTGCGGGACGAGGCGCTGGCCGGCGTGGCGACCGCGGCGGATGTGGCAACGATCCAGGAGATGCGGGTCCGGTACCTGGGCAAGAAGTCTGACCTGAGCGTGGCGCTGGGCGGACTGGGCAAGCTTGCCACCATCGAGGAACGCAAGGAGATGGGCGCCCTCGGCAACGAGATCAAGCAGGCGATCTCCGAGGCGTTGGACGCCCGGGAACAGGTGCTGGCGCGGGCTGAACTGACCGCCCGGCTGCAGGCGGAGTCGATCGACGTGACCCTGCCGGGGCGCCCGGTGGAGCGCGGGCACCTGCACGTGACCCGTCAGGTGCAGACCCGGATCGAGGAGATCTTCATCTCCATGGGCTACGAGGTCGCCGAGACCCGCCAGGTGGAGACCGACTGGTACAACTTCGAGGCGCTCAACATCCCCAAGGGCCATCCGGCCCGGGATGCGCAGGACTCGCTCTTCATCTCCGATGAGCTCCTGCTGCGCACCCACACCTCCAACACGCAGATTCGCTATATGCTGGAGGTGGCCAAGGGCCGCACCCCGGTGAAGATCATCTGCCCGGGTCGGGTCTTCCGGCGCGACTTCGAGGATGCCACCCACGGCGTGCAGTTCCACCAGGTCGAGGGCCTGGTGATCGACAAAGGCATCACCATGGGGACCCTGAAGGGCGCCCTGCTGGAGATGGCCCGCGGGCTGTTCGGGCCCAACACCGCCATCCGCCTGCGGCCCAGCTACTTCCCGTTCACCGAGCCCAGCGCCGAGATGGACGTCTCCTGCATCTTCTGCAAGGGCAAGGGCTGCCGCACCTGCAAGCAGTCCGGCTGGATCGAGATCGGCGGTTCGGGCATGGTCCATCCCAACGTCCTGCGCTACGGCGGCTACGACCCCGAGCAGGTTTCCGGCTGGGCCTTCGGCTACGGCATTGAGCGGGTCGCCATGCTGGTCTACGGCATTGAGGACCTGCGCCACCTTACCGCCGGCGACATGCGGTTCCTGAAGCAATTCTAGTAGGGGAGGAGAGACACCATGAAGGTTTCCTATAACTGGCTGAAGGATTACGTGGCGTTCGACCTCTCCCCGCAGGAGCTGGCCAAGCAGCTGACCGCCCGGGGCGTGGTGGTGGAGACCCTGACCCACGCCAACCCCGGCGTGGAAGGGGTGGTGGTGGGCAAGGTGGTCGAGATCGAGCACCATCCCAACGCGGATACCCTGTGGGTCTGCCAGGTGGACGTCGGCGAAGGGCGCATCCTGCAGATCTGCACGGGCGCCCAGAATGTCCGCAAGGGCGACCTGGTGCCCGCAGCGATTCCGGGCAGCAAGATCCCCGGCATGACCATGTCGGTCAAGAAGCTCCGGGGCCTGGAGTCCAACGGCATGCTCTGCTCGCCCTCGGAGATTGGCGCCGGCGATGACAGCGACGGCATCCTGATCCTGCCGGAGGACCCGGACCTGGCGCCGGGTCAGGACGCCGCCGAGGTGCTGGGCCTGAACGACTGGATCTTGGAGCTAGACCTGACGGCCAACTACGCCACCCATGCCCAGTCGATGGTGGGCGTGGCGCAGGAGGTCGCAGCGATTCTGGGTACCGCCATCGACAACCCCGAGACCTACACCGAGGATGCGCCCAACACGGACGTCGCCAAGCTGATCGACATCCGGATCGATGCCGAGGACCTGTGCCCGCGGTATACCGCCCGGGTGGTCAAGGGCGTGAAGATCGGCCCGTCGCCGGCCTGGCTGCAGGCACGCATCCGGGCGGCCGGCATGCGTCCGATCAGCAACATTGTCGACATCTCCAACTTCGTGATGATGGAGATGGGCCAGCCGCTCCACACCTTTGACTACGGCAAGATCCGCGGCAAGCAGATCATCGTGCGCCGGGCGGAGGCGGGGGAGCGCTTCAAGACCCTCGACGGCCAGGAGCGCATCCTTGACCCCGAGGTGCTGGTGATTTCCGATGCTGAGGGTCCCGTGGCCCTGGCCGGCGTCATGGGCGGCCTGGAGTCCGAGGTGACCGATGAGACGACCGACATTCTGATCGAGTCGGCCGCCTTCAACAACATCAACAACCGGCGGACGGCGCTGAAGATGAACCTGCCCAGCGAGGCGTCCCGTCGGTTCACCAAGGGCGTCGACCCCAGCGGCTGCGTCCGTGCGGCTGACCGCTGCGCTCAGCTGATCTCGATCCTGGCGGGCGGCACGGTCGTGCGTGGCCACGTCGATGTCTACCCGGGCGCCGTCGCCCCGCCGGTGATCGTGCTGCGCACGGCCAAGGTGAACGCCCATCTCGGGCTAACGCTAACCGCCGAGCGGATGGCAGAGCATCTGTCCAACCTGAACTTCAGCGTGCTTTCGGCTGAAGACCTGGCCCTGGACCTGGCTGCCGGCAAGCCCGGCGAGGCGGAGGAGGAAGAGGGCTTCGAGGAAGGCGAGGACCTGAGCGGGCGCCCCGTCTGGACCGCCATGCACCAGGTCTCGCCGGTGCCGGTTAATCCCGACACGTACGCTGGCTGGGCCGAGGCGGCCTGGGCCAACCTGGAGAAGGCTGGTCAGGCCCTGGAGGGCGCCGGTGAGCAGGATGTCCTGATCGTCGTGGTGCCCACCCGGCGTCTCGATATTGCGGTGGAGATCGACCTGGTGGAGGAGATCGCCCGGTCGGAGGGCTACGACGCGATCCCGGCCGTGCTGCCGGTGCTGGCCTCCGCCCGCGGCGGGCGCAGCCTTCTCGCCGAGCGGCTGCTGGAGGCCCGCCGGGCCTTGGCAGGCGCAGGCCTGACCGAGGTGATGACCCACTCCCTGATCACGACCAAGGTCTACGACAAGCTGGGGCTGGCAACTGACAGCCCGTATCGCGACGTCGTGACCATCGCAAACCCGGTCTACGAGGAGCGCTCGACGCTTCGCACGATGCTGGCGCCCGGCCTGCTGGACACGCTGGCTTACAACGCCAACCGTCAGACCAAGGACCTGGCGATCTTCGAGATCAGCAACGTCTACCGGGTCACCCACGGGCAGCAGTTGCCCGAGGAGCCCCTGGTCCTGTCGATCGCGCTGATGGGCAACCAGGTCGCTCCGAGTTGGATCAGCCCCGAGCAGCCGGCCGACTTCTTCACCCTGAAGGGCGTGGTCGAGCATTTGCTCGGCGCCCTCGATGTGCAGGGCTGGTCGATCAGCCGTGGCGATGCCTCGTGGCTGCACCCCGGTCGCCAGGCGAAGCTGGAGATCGGCGGCAGGGAGGTGGGCCTCTTCGGCGAACTGCACCCCGAGGCGCAGGCAGCCTGGGACCTGCCGAGCCGGGTCTACGTCGCCGAGTTGCTCTTCGAGCCCATCGTCGCTGCCGCCCGGCCCCTCCGTGAGTACCACGGGGTGACCCGTTTCCCGGCGGTGACCCGCGATGTGGCGCTGATCCTGGCCCAGGAGGTGCCATCGGCCCGGGTGCCCGAGGCGATCCGGACCAGCGGCGGCGATCTGGTGGAGGACGTGGCCCTGTTCGACCTCTACCAGGGTGAGCACGTGAAGGCCGGCAACCGCAGCCTGGCTTATCACATCACGTACCGTGCAGCGGACCGCACCCTGACTGACGCCGACGTCGAAGCGGTGCACTCTAAGGTGCGCCAGGCGCTGCAGGCCATGGGCGCCGAGCTCCGGTCCTAACAACGAACAAGGATGGGGGCGTGCTTCATAAAAGGCACGCCCCCCTCAAAACTGAAGCGCAATAAACACTTCGTGAAGACCACTTGCGAAGTGGTTCGTTGTGTAGTACGATGTGATTCCGCCAGCCGATGCGGCGGCGAGTTGCGAACAGCAACGCAAACATGCGGGTGTAGTTCAATGGTAGAACTCCAGCTTCCCAAGCTGGTAGCGTGGGTTCGATTCCCATCACCCGCTCCACTGTCGGACCGCTAGCTCAATGGTAGAGCATTCGACTCTTAATCGACAGGTTGTAGGTTCGAGTCCTACGCGGTCCACCAGAATCGCTCCGCTCCTAAAAAAACCAGTTCTTACTGGTTGCGAACGTAACGGCGGCTTGGTATAATACCATCTGTCGCCTGAGTTCGGGCGGAGTTCATATGGGGCTATAGCTCAGCTGGGAGAGCGCTTGAATGGCATTCAAGAGGTCAGGGGTTCGATCCCCCTTAGCTCCACCATCGATGCATGTTCACCCATGCATCATCATGCGGAGGCGTGGTGTAGAGGCCTAACATGCGGCCCTGTCACGGCCGAGACCGCGGGTTCGAATCCCGTCGCCTCCGCCAACAATTTCATACCTGGGGCTATAGCTCAGTTGGGAGAGCGCTTGAATCGCACTCAAGAGGTCAGGGGTTCGACTCCCCTTAGCTCCACCAGTATCCGGTCACATCTAGACCTGTGACCGGATGGCATGCGCCCGTAGCTCAGCGGATTAGAGTATCTGACTACGGATCAGAGGGTCGGAGGTTCGAATCCTTCCGGGCGCGCCACATGGAGAGGTGTCCGAGTGGTCGAAGGTGCAGCATTGGAAATGCTGTGTACGGCAAAACCGTACCGAGGGTTCGAATCCCTCCCTCTCCGCCACACCGCGGGCCGGGTGAATACCCGGCCCGCAATCAGTTCGGGCTGTAGCGCAGCTTGGTAGCGCGCTTCCTTGGGGTGGAAGAGGTCGTGGGTTCAAATCCCGCCAGCCCGACCAATTGCGAAGCACTTGGTCACCCGTCAGTAGGTCGTCCTAGGCGACCACGAGAGGTCGACCAAGTGTGAACGGTGCCCAACCTCATGGTTGGGCTTTATATTCGGGGTGTAGCGCAGCTTGGTAGCGCGCTTGGTTCGGGACCAAGAGGTCGCAGGTTCAAATCCTGTCACCCCGACCAATTGTGAAACAATTGGTCGC
>JBOZRQ010000037.1:0-25955 GCA_050789255.1 Symbiobacteriaceae bacterium | reverse complement strand
TCACCGTCGCGTTGGCGCTGTCTACCGTGCCGTCATTCACCTTGTACGTGAAGCTGTCCGCACCGTTGTAGTCCCCGTTCGGCGTGTAGGTCACCGTTACCGTACAGGTCGACGTGCCGCCCGCCACGCTGCAGCTCGGCGCCGAAATCGGACCAAGCGTGCCATTGGTGGGGCCAGTGACCACTGCAAACGTCAGGCTGTCACCGTCCACGTCGGTCGCCGTCAGCGTGATCACCTTGGCGGTATCCTCGTTCGTCGAGGTCGTCACCGCCTGCGCCACCGGCGTGTCGTTCACGCCGGTGATCGTCAGGCTGGCCGTCGCATTGGCGCTGTTCACCGTACCGTCGTTGGCCCGGTATGTGAAGCTGTCCGGCCCATATGCATTCAGGTTCGGCGTGTAGTTGACCGTCGCCGTGCAGGTCGAGGTCAGTCCCGTCACGGTGCAGCTGGGCGCCGAGATCGGTCCCAACGTGCCCTTCCCGGGTCCCGTTACGATAGCGAACGTCAGGCTGTCGCCATCCACGTCCGTCGCCGTCAGCGTGATTGCCTTTGCCGTCTCCTCCGTTGTCGTTGCCGCCACCGCCTGCGCCACGGGGGCATCGTTCACGCCCGTGACCGTCAGGCTCACCGTTGCGTTGTTGCTGTCAATCAGGCTGTCATTCGCCTTGTACACGAAGCTGTCAGCACCGAAGTAGTTCGGGTTCGGCGTATAGGTTACCGTCGCCGTGCAGGTCGTCAGCCCGGCCACCGTCGAGCAGCTCGGCGCCGAAATCGGACCGAGGTTGCCGTTCGCCGGCGGGGTTACGATCGCAAACGTCAGCGCTGCGTTATCCGGGTCGGTTGCCGTCAGCGTAACGACCTTGGCCGTATCCTCGTTCGTGGTGGCCGTGACCGCCTGGGCCACCGGCGCATCGTTGACGCCGTTGATCGTCAGGTTCACCGTCGCCGTGTTGCTGTTGACAGTACCGTCATTCGCACGGTAGGTGAAGCTGTCCGTTCCGCCAAAATCGGCGGCCGGTGTGTACAGGACCGTCGCCGTACAGGTTGTCAATCCGGCCACCGTCGAGCAACTCGGCGCCGAAATCGGCCCCAGCGTGCCGTTGACCGGCGATGCTACGGCCGCAAACGTCAGGCTGGTGCTGTCTACGTCTGTGGCCGACAGCGTCACGGTAGTCGGCGTGTCCTCGTTGGTCGTCGCCGAGACCGCGGCAGCCTGGGGAGCATCGTTCACCGGCGTCACGGTTAGGCTCGCCGTCGCATTGGCGCTGTCGACCGTGCCGTCGTTGACCTTGTACGTAAAGCTATCCGAGCCGTTATAGTTGAGGGTCGGTGTGTAGGTCACGGTGGCAGTGCAGGTCGACGTGCCGCCTACCACCGAGCAACTCGGCACCGAAATCGGCCCAAGCGTGCCATTCGCCGGACCGGTAGCAATCGCAAAGACAAGACCGTTCCCGTCAACATCGGTGCCGGTGAGCGTGATTACCTTCGCGGTGTCTTCAGGGGTCGATGCCGACACACTTAGCACAGCCGGTTGGTCATTCACCGGCGTTACCGTCAGACTGATGGTGGCAGTGTTACTCGTCAAACTGCCGTCGTTAGCCGTAAACGTGAAGCTGTCAGGCCCCGAGTAGTTGCTGTTCGGCGAATACGTAACCGTCGCGGTGCAGGTAGTCAACGATCCGACAGTGGAGCAGGTTGCGGCTGAGACTGCGCCCAGCGTGCCGTGGCTGGGCGAGGATACTAACGCAAACGTCAGGCTGGGGCTTGTATCCGTAGCGGTTAGTGTTACGACGCCAGGAGTATCCTCCGGGGTCGTCGCGCTGGCATTCTGGGCCACCGGCGGCTGGTTCAGCTCCTGCAGAGGTCCCCACAAGGCGTTGTTCACGGTTCCCGTAGCGGTTTCGGCCGAAACGAGCACGGTCGCAGGACCACCGGAAGCGCTTACGGTCCAGACTGCATAGGGGTTAGCCGTGTTATCCTCGCGTCCCGTTATCACCAGGGTGTTATAGTTGGTGGCGGTGCCGTCCGAGCGCCAGTCCACAGAGGTAGGCTGAAGCACCGGCGTGGTGTTCAGCTTGGTGATTCCGCTGCCGTCAGCGTTCATCACATAAACGGCGTTTTTGTTTCCGGTCGGCTTGTAATATCCGACAAAGGCGATCTTCGTGCCGTCCGGCGAGTACTTGGCATTCGTAACGCTGTAGGTCGCAGGGGTCAGCGGACTACCGTTGCCTCCCCCCGGGACCGTCCGGTAAATCGGAAAGGTCTGGTTCGCGGCGTCGTAATTTCGATAGATTATGTACGGCCCGGCGCCGGCCCAGTCCAACACCTGCTGGTGGCTGGAACCGGCGGTCGTAACGGCCGTCACGCCTGTCCCGTCGGCATTCATTACCCAAATCGTGTTATAGGTCCCACCGTTACGCCCGGTAAAGGCGATGCGAGCCCCCCCGGGTTCCCAGGCGTATGCGCTGGCATAAGTAAAACCGCCGGTGGAAATATCCACGGCGTTCGTTCCGTCAGGATCGGCCACATACGGTTTGCCGGAGGAGTGGGCCAACACCTTTGTTCCATCAGGGCTCGGAAAAGCCCCTGAAACACTACTAAGGTGCGCCAGAAGGCGCTCCTTGTGTGTGCCATCCGGCAGTATGGTGTAGTAGGTTCCTCCATCAGCGTAGATGATAGATTCGACTGTAGCAGCAGCCGCTACGGCGACCATGAGATTGAGGGCCATCAAGATACCTAGTACCCTCAACATGATCGTGCGCACAGGTTTCACCATCCCTGGTTCCTCCTTGAGCCACTATTTATTTCTAACAGGCGGTCTGCACAGACATCTCATCCTTGTTATCGGAGATAATCCCATCCCTCGTAAGGGAGAGGAGAGAAATTGCGCAATCGAACCGAAAGGGCTAAACACCTACGTGGCGATCTACGAAATAGATAGTAGTGGACTGTACCCATGGATGGGAGTCAACGATACCCACGGAGGGGGTGGCGCCAATGCGCGTTCGAGGGAACCTTATTTCCCTCATGGGTTGGCGCGCCCTTAACACAGCTAATAAGCAAGTCGACCAGAGCCAGCAACGGATTGGCTCCGGTCTCCGTGTCAACGGCGCCAGCGATGACGCCGCCGGTCTGACTATGGGTCAGAACTTTATGGGGCAGTTCAAGGGCCTCATGCAGGGAAGTCGTAATGCACTGGACGGCATCTCATTGCTAAACACAGCAGAGGGCGCCATGCATGAGATTCACACCATCCTCCAACGACTGCGCGAAATGTCGCTTCAGGCGGCTAATGGCACCCTTACCAAACAAGATCGAGGCTATCTTCAGGAAGAGGCAAACCAGCTGCTCCGGGAGATCGACCGCATCTCGGAAGCGACCTCGTTTAATGGCCGCACCATCCTGAATCCCTCCGGCCGCAGTGGTCTGATGGCCTCGGTCCTCGAAGGCCTGCGCAACGGCTGGCTAGAGAAAGCGGAGCAGGTCATCAACTCCGTGTACAATCTGTTCGGTGACGGCACCAACATCACCATCAGCTTCGCCTCCGGCAGTTCCCCCGATGTTTCCATATCCGGCACCAGTGACATCAACGGGCGGCTCAAGGACCTTAACCTTAACCTTAACCTCGATAAGCTGGAGATCGGTGGGTCGCTCGACGGCGGCATAGCTCCCTATTACACAGACCGGAAAATCGCCCGGGTCCTCACCCAGGCCATGCTTGCCCGTAACTCCGACTATACCTCCAGCGGTCCCCTGGGCTTCCCGGATTGGCTAAAATCCGGGCTCGGCGACTACGTCGCCGGCGGTGACGACCTGGTAGTAGACGCAATAGCCACTGCCGGGAGCATTGCTAACGTCGTGGCTGCCATCTCAACGCCCTGGGCCGACGACACACTGCACCGAGCAGCGGCGTATCTGGCCGTGAAGTATTTGCACGTATCAAGCGGAATACCGATGTCCATGCTGATGTCGGAACTGCAGGGAAACCCGGTCGATCAGGCCTTCCTGAATGCCTATGGCCAAACGCAAGACGACTTCATCAACAACGACTTCCTGCCCAACGGCGCGGCCTGGGCCGCCACCCTGAACCTGGCCGATCCAGACGTGGGCGGCATTGGCGGGGGTGACGCGATCACCGTCATTCCTAACAGCGGAACCTACAACCCGAATCCCCTCACAAGTTTCACCGTCGTCTGGCCGCCCTCTGGCGGCGGCTCGTCGGAGTTCACCTTCCAGGTTGGGGCCAACGCCGGCGAGACTGTAAGGGTAGAGATCCCCGAGGTGACCCGCCTCTCTCTGGGACTTGTGGGTGTGGACCTCGTGAATCGGCCGGGCGAAGCGATCACCATGTTCAGTACAGCCGTGGAGACACTGTCGTCGTATCGCAACCAGCTGGGAGCGGTTACCAATCGCCTGGAACTAGCTGTTACCGGCAACAACAGCAAGGCTGAAATGCAGCTCGGCAGCTACTCACGTATCATCGACGTCGACTTCGCCCAAGAGCTTACCCATCTGACTCGCGGCCAGATTCTGGTGCAATCCTCATCGGCCGTTCTGGCACAGGCAAACACCATGCGACAGCACGTAATGTGGCTGCTCAAAGACCTTCCCTTTAGGGGATTCAAACCGTCAATCTCGACCTAATGCCGGCACGTGAAACAAAACACCCCGATTCTCCAAGGAGAATCGGGGTGTTTCCATAGACGGGGGCGATATTAGAACTCCGGTTCAAGGAGACCGTAGTCGCCGTCCTTCCGGCGATAAACGACATTTACCCTGTCAGTATCGGCGTTCATAAAAACAAAGAAGTCGTGTGAAACCAGGTTCATCTGTACAATGGCTTCGTCCAGCGTAAGGGGCTTGGCCGGGAATCGCTTGGTCTTGACCAGTTTGCCCTCGGCCTCCACCGGCACCGCCGCCTCGGACACGCCATTTTCCTTGCCCCGCTGCTTTTTGAAACGAGCCTTGTACTTGATAACTTGCTTCTCGAGCTTGTCGGCCACCAGGTCGATGGAAGCGTACATGTCCCCCGTAGCCTCTTCACCACGAAGGATCAGCCCATTAAGCGCTGCCGTCACCTCTACAATATGACGGCCACGCTCGACGTACATGTTCACCTGTGCAGAAACCGGCGAGTCGATGTATTTCTCAATCTTGCCGACCTTTTTCTCCACATAGTCCCGCAGGGCATTGGTGACCTCCATGTTCCTAGCGCGTACTGCCACCTGCATGACGCCATCTCCTTCCTGTCCGGAGCAAACTCGGATCCGAGGTGTGACCCTCAACTCCATTTTAGCGTATTCTGCCGATGAACTCCAATCGGGTCGTAATCCGGTTTCATCCACAGCATTTGGGCATAAGTTCTGTGGATAAGTAGAATAACTCTGTTGATAAGGGGGAACAAACCGGGATTTGTTGGGGATAAGCTGTGGATGTACCCGGGCTTAGGAGTAATAAAGAACCCGAAGCGCGCTTCGGGTTCCGTTATTTGTGTTTGTCAACAAACTTGGACGGCAAGGCGTGGGCGCCGGGACTCATCGACTTCCGATAGGCTGAAACGGTGGTGCTGGCCAATCGCGCCTCATCCATCGCTGCGCGGGTCTTGGCTTGGGCGACGTTCAGCTTAGGAGAGACCTCCTGGTCCAACTGCGAGATCCGCTCCAGAAGGTTACGCGCCTCAGTGCGCTGGCTCGCTGTTATTTGACCGCTGTTCAGTGACAGCTCGTCGATCTCCGCGATCAAAGTCTGTCGCTGCTCAAGGGCAACCAGCAGGGCGTCCCAGTCACCAGTTTCGCCGGCGACCACGAGCGCCTCCGTTTGACGAACCAACAAGTTCAATGCGGCAACGTATCTCTCACCATCGGACATTGTGGTCACCCCACTACCCGCGGGCATTCACAGTCGAGCGGGCCGGAGTTTCCGCACGCTGACTCTTGTTCTGCTGGGCTACGGTTGCCCAAGCCTCGCGCAAGTCACGCACCATAGCCGCTACTTCCTCCACCATAGCTGCATCCTTGCGAATGGAGGCCTGAAAGAGCCGTTGGATCCAGAACTCGTAAAGCCGCAGCAAATTGTCCGCAACAGGGCCGGCCGAGTGGTCAAGCGAGGCCAGCAGCTCGACGATGATGTCTTGCGCACGACCAATCGGGGCCGAGGCGTCCCGTCCGTCAGTAATGGCCAGCTTCGCCTGCTCCAAGAACCGAATCGCTCCATCGTATAGCATAACAACGAGCTGCTCGGGAGGAGCGGTCTGAATGGAAGTCTGTCGGTACTGGGCGTAAGCGTTGCCCATACTAATCCCCCTGTGACTTATTTACTTTGGTTAGCACTAAGGCTGGATAGTTGGGCGTTAAGCCAGCTACCTTGATTGTTAAACATAGTCATAGCCTTCTCCAAAGCGGTGAACTGCGCCCGCAGCCGATCCTCCCGCATCGGGAGGATCACCTCGTCGTACTGGGTAATGCGGTCCTTGATCGTGTCCAGCTGGTCGTCGATCATGTCTACCTGATTGAGAACGAACCCCTTGCTCTTGGTGTACTGTTCGAGCCAGGCATGGGTCCGAACCGCTATTCCCTGGTTGAGGCCATCGTCGAGATTAAAGATCTTGGAGACAGCTTCCGGATCCGCCTTCAACTTCTCGATAAACTTCGCCGTGTCAAAGGTAAGCTTGCCGCTAAGGGTGTTGCCACTGGTGAACTTTTCGGTACTGATACCGATTGAAGCCAGCGCATTTACACCATCGGCCAGGGACGAAACCTCGTCCATAACCTTTTGAGCCAGGGTGCTCTCCAGGGAGTTCACCGTGCCGTTGCCGAACAGGGAGCCAGCCTTCTTGGTCTTGCTGTCATAGCTAGTTTGTTGGTTAATAAGGTCAATTACGGAGTTATACTGATCCACGAAGGCCTTCACAGCGTCGGCGGCCTTCTGCGAATCCTTGGAGACCGTAACGGACGAGGTCCCCATCGTGAGCAGATTGACAGTCACCCCGGAGGCGACAGTCACATTGTTGGTCTCCGAGGTAACCATGACCCCGTTTACTCGAACGTTGGCGTCCATGGCCAAACTCACCGGGGGTCCTCCAGCAGGAGAGAGCCCCGTGAAACTGGCCACCGTGCTGGCGCCGTCATCCTGAAGCTCGAAGTGATTGGCAGCCCCCTGTTTGCCGGTCACGACCAGCTTATACTCGGTGGCGTTCACCTTGACCACACTTGCCTTCAGGCCGCCCAACCGAGCGCTGTCGTTGTTAATCTTGGCGGCGATATCGTTAAGTGAGTCGGTGGCATCGATGTCGATAATCTCACCGTCGCCGGCCCCGCCGGAAGGCACCCATACTTTGATGTTGCCGTCTTGGTGCAGGTCTACGTTCGGGTCATGCGCAGGACCGGACTGCCACGCAGTAGCCTCGGCCAGCCAGAGCACATCAACCTTATAGGTTCCCTCTGCCGCACCGGCCTCCGCGGACGCTGAGAGCACGGTCTGGTCGGACACCGAGGTCTTCATTGCCTTCCAGGTACTTGTGGCCAAGCCCTTCAGATCCGCCAGGCGGCTCTGCAGGTTCAGTAGGCGCGAGTTCAAGTCACGCCATGCATTCTGCTGCGTGGTGAGCTTGTCTCGCTTCTGCTCCAGGAGCGTCACAGGTTTGCGCTCCACCGCCATCAGGGCTTTGATTAAGCCGTCGGTATCCAGACCGGAAGCAATGCCCCCGAGTTTCAGTAGACCCATGCCTGCGACCCTCCTCGTTCCTTACGCACGCTGATCCAGCAGAACCCCCACCATGTCTTCCAGGCGAGAAAAGGTTTCCATGAGCCTCTCGGGCGGAATCTCACGGACCAGCTGACCGGTCTGAGAATCGACCACGCGAATCTTCACCCGGTTGTCCGAGGTCATCTCAAAGCGGAGCTTGTTGTTGAATAGCTGGGCCATCTCGTTAACCTTTTCGACGACCTTGGCCACTTCGCCCTGGGACAACTCGATTCGTTTGTTCTCAGCCAGATCAACCGTGAGCGTGGGAGCTGCCTCAGACTTTGGCTGGGTGGGAATCGGAGTGGCAACAGGCGGGAGTTCCTGCTGCTCAACTCGGGTGGTCTGTAGCGCCATCGTCGAGGCAATCGGCGTCGGCACAATGTTAGAGTTAACCTTCATACGAACGACCGAGCCTCCTTTTTGGCAAAAGGGGGCCAACCACTATTGGTTGGCCCCCACCTTCGACCGCTGTCTGCTAGAACTACTGGAGCAGGCTGAGAACGGCCTGGTTCTTGGCGTTGGCCTGGGCAAGCATCGCAGTGCCGGCCTGCATGAGGATCTGGTTCTTGGTGAACTGGGCCATCTCCTGGGCCATATCCACGTCGCGAATGCGGGACTCGGAGGCGACCAGGTTCTCAGAGACGACCTGGAGGTTATTGATGGTGTGCTCCAGGCGGTTCTGCATGGCGCCCAGGCTCGCACGCTGAGCGGACACGGTGTTGATGGCGGTGTTGATCGTGCTGATCGCCGAAGTGGCGTTGGCTTCGGTGGTCACGTCCAGGCCGGCGACGTTGACTGCGTCAGAGGTCTTGGCGCCACCTGCGAACTGGGTGGCCTGGGCACGGGACACCTGGATCTGAGCGGTCCAGGTGGCATCGGTACCGGCCTGTCCCTTCAGGGCGTTGTCCCAGGTGATGTCCAGCTTGTTGCCGCTGCCATCGGTGAAGTTCGTCACCGTGCCGGGGGTGATGGTGACCGGAGCAGCCAACACGGTGGAGCCGGTGCTCGCCGCAATAATGTCGGCGGTGTAGGTCTGCGCGGTGCCGTCCCAGTCGACCTGAACCGTGTAGGTGTCGTCGGCGAAGGCAGTGTCGGTGCCCGCAGTCCGGTCGATGTAGGCTGCCGTGCTGACGGTGTTGAGCAGGTTGTTGTTGTCCTGCTTCTCACGGACGTCACGGGACACACCCAGGGAGAACGCGTCCATCGCCTGGACCTCAAAGTTCATGGTCTGGTTCTGGTTCGGTCCGATCTGGAAAATGATCTCGCCGGTGCCGGTGGTCTGCATGGCGCCGTTGATCAGGTCCTTGCTGTTGAACTGGGTGGTGTTGGTGATGCGGGTGATCTCGGAGGACAGCTCGTCCATCTCGGTCTGGATCTGGTTGCGGTCGGCGCCGGTCAGGGTGCCGTTGCCGGCCTGCACGGCCAGCTCACGCATCCGCTGCAGGATCGTGTGCACCTCGTTCAGGGCGCCTTCAGCGGTCTGAACCATCGAGATGCCGTCCTGGGCATTCTTGACCGCCTGGTTCATACCCTTGATCTGCGCCCGCATCTTCTCGGACATCGCCAGACCGGCGGCGTCGTCGGCGGAGCGGTTGATCCGGTAGCCAGAAGAAAGGCGCTCAAGGCTCTTGGACAGGTTGTTGTCAGTAGCGGTCAGGTTACGCCAAGCATTCAGGGAACCCACGTTGTTCATAACGCGCATGTGACTTTCTCCTCCTTGAAATAGGTCACGGGGAGCACGGCATCCGTGCCGTGCTTCAGAACGGGGATGCCAGTTACACTCCAGTTATCGAAACCAGGACGGCAACCGTTAAGACCAAACAAGCCCGAACACGACAGTTTATGGCCAACTATGACGAACTATCATCTCCTTTCTCATAATCTCTAGTGCAATCGCGTGATTTCATTTTCTTCCGCTATCCACACAGGGGCTTACCGTACATATCGCATGAAACGTTACAACTGTTTAGCAGCAAATACACAAAAAAGGGAGCCGCCCTCGCGGGCGGCTCTCATTTAGTCCTTTTTCTTCGGCGTAGCCGGCTCGACCGTGCTCAGAAGGCCTACTGGGATCTCGGTGATAATGTGGGCCGCTTGCTGGTTCGACGACACAACCTCGTCGTAGACCTCCTTACGGAGGACCGTCACGGCCTTAGGCGCCGTGATGCCAATGCGCACCACAGCCTGGTCACCGGATCCACGAATTTGAAGAACCTTTATCTCAATGGTGTCGCCTATGAGTATACTCTCGTCCAGCCGCCTTGTCAGGACAAGCATGGGAACGCCTCCTCCCGGATCGCTACGCTTTGAATAACTGGTGCCGGGTGGCATACTGCTCGTCCGTAAGGATAACCTGGCGAGCCTTCCGCGTATATGGATTAAAAATCACAGGTGCCTTTAGGTTCGCCGTGGTTGCTTTGAAATCGCTCGGCACGTTAGCGATGGCCATTAGTACGAGCTGGTCCGGTCCATCTGCGCCAATCTCCTTGATTTCTGCGTCCGGAATGTCCGGAGCATACTCAGGAAAGAACGCGAAGGGATAGACCAGCGTGAACCCCACGTCTGGGCTGTCCAGGGACACCATTTGCTTGAAAATGTCCCCACCGCCAGGAATGTCGGCAATCACAAAGCGCTTTTCGGTTGGAAAGCCAAAAAGTCCGGCACTAAACTCGAAGGCGCGATCCTCTGTCTTTAACGTGGGCTGGCTGACCACTTCGTCCATGTGGGCCACTCCTCCAAATTACCCCAAGAAGTCCGCAAGGGTGGGCGGAAGGATCCGTGCACCGACTTGCAGGGCAGCTCGGTAGGTGGTCTCAGCACTGTTGAGCTCGATGATAGCTTTCTCCATGTCCACGCCCTGTGCCTGCGTCAAAACGTCGGTTGCCCGAACTAATGTCTCCTTCATTCGGGTCTCCACCGCCTCGAGCCGCTGGTCTGCAGCGCCAATATCGGCGCGGAGGTTCAACACGTTCTGCAGGTTGTTATCCAGGTCGTTCAGCAGATCGCCGGAGTTTGCCGGTACGATGCCGCCGCTGTTCCCGTTCAAGGACTCCCGCAGCCGCCACAAGGTGGTCAGCATGTTCTGGGGAGCGGACCAGTCCCCGAGCCGGTTGCCGTGCACGTTGACCGTCAGGTTCACGCCAGGGCCAACCTCACGGCGAATATCTCCGTTATCGCCGCTGTAAGTGACGGCTCCAGTTGCCATGTCTAAGGCAAACGGATCCGCGGCCGTCTCGAAGCCGCCGAACAGTGCGCCGTCCAACTGCTTCGTGTTCACGGCCGCCATCATATCCTGGAGGAGGTGATCGACCTCAATCGCGATCGCTGCCTTGTCGTCGGTATCCAGGTGGCTGTTGTTGCCCCGGACAGCTAACTCCTTGGCCTTCTTAAGAATATCAGTCATGTGACTCAACGCCTGTTCCGTGTCGCCCGTCCAGGTCCTGGCGTCGCCCAGGTTCTTGTCCCACTGGTCAAGCTGCTGAAGGCGGCTCTGCACACGCATCACCTCAGCGCCGGCGGTGGGATCTTCGGAGGCCCTGTCGATCCGGCGCCCAGTCGTAATCTGGTTCTGCACCTTATCGAGCCTAGACCGCAGCGAGTTCAGGCTGGACAAGGCGTTGTTCGCCATCATCTGATTGGTTACACGCATAGAGCCGTCCCCTCCTTACCGCCCGACCAGGCCCACACGGTTAACGACGACATCCAGCATCTCGTCGATGGTGGTCATGATGCGTGCTGCGGCGTTGTATGCCTGCTGGTATTGGATCATCTTAGTCATCTCGTCGTCAAGTGACACCCCGGATACAGACTGGCGCTGCTTTTCCGCCTGGTCCACCTGAAGGGCGGCGCCCTCACTCCGGCGGCTGACCTGCTGCACCTCAATGCCGAGATTCGTCGACACCGCTCGCAAGTATGCACCTGCGGTGACGGTTTGCGAGCCGACCGGGGCCCCCGTCAAAATGGCGGCGTTCCGAAGATCTGCAATGGACTTGGCCCTGGTGCCGTCACTGGGAGCAGGGGGGTTGCCCATGCCGGCCAGGATCAGGGTGGGATCGCTCACCAGCGCGGGATTCACGGTGATGTCCATCCAGTCGGTGCCCACCGTGAAAATGTCAGTGGGAGTGCTGGGAGGCGCCACACCGACCGTATGCAGAGCGTTTACCTCATTCGCTATCGTTCGCACCAGATTGTCCAGATACTTCATATACTCGGGTATGGCCTGGTCACGCAACTCAAGCAAGGCGCCGACCTCGCCGCCACTAAACTTGGCCTCGTTGGTCGTCCCGTTCCAGGTCATCCCCCAAGTAAACTGGCGGGTGCTCTGAATGCCGGCGGAGGGGTCCATATCGGCCTCCAGTGCCAGCGTGGTATCCACGGGGAACGCAAACTCCTTGTCGACCAGCGGCAGGCCACCCAAGTGAACGCTGACCGTGCCGTCCGCATGCTTGCCGATGGAAACGCCGGCCAACTTCGACATGCTGTCCAGCAACATGTCGCGCCGGTCCGCCAGGTCGTTGACCTGCTGCTTTCCGGCCTCCCCGTTCAGGATTGCTCGGTTCAGGTCGGCCAGCTGCTGGGCGGCCGAGTTCAGCTCCTGCACCTTGTCGCTGATTGCATCGTTGATGGCGGTGCGTTGCTGCGCCAACTGCTCGAACGCGCTGCGTGTCTGGCTCAGGAATTCCTCGGCAGAAGTAATAACCTTCGTCCGGCCGCTCGAGTCGCTCGGCCGCAGGACCAGCGTATCCCAGGCATTAAAGAACTCGTCAAGCGCGGTTCGAAGGCCACCCTCAGAAAGGTCGCCTACGATGCCCTCAACCTCGGAGAGGTGGGAATGAAGCGTGCTGTGGTAGCCCAGCGCACCGTTGCGGGTGCGGAATTGGCGATCGAGGAACTCATCCCGGTAGCGCACCACGTTGACGTCCGCGACGCCCCGCCCTGATGAGTTGATTACATGTGTAGGCTCTGCGGCCGCAAAGGAGACCTCCTGACGGGTGTAGCCGGCCGTGCTGGCGTTGGCCACATTCTGTCCGACAATCTCCAGCGCCCGTCGCTGTGCGAACAGGCCGGACCGGACCGTATACAGGCTGTTAAACGACGGCATGCGTCCACCTCCTCTGGCTGCTAAATGCGGTTGTCCAGCCGCCGGTGCTTTCCGTCGGGACCTGTGCGGGGCCCCTTGGGCGAGTATACCTGAGCAGCGGCAGGGTTACTGGCACCCAACAGTTGTAGGGAGAAGTCCACATAGGCCATAGCTTGCTGAATGAGCTCCGTGTTGAGCTGGTTTACGTGAGTCAGTTCACCGGCCGTTTCACCGTAGCGCTGGGCGACTTCCTGACAGCGGGCGCCCTGCTCCGGCGAAACCGCCTTGACTAACCGCTCAAGGGTAAGTTGGCTGGGATGGATAGCTATTTGGGCAGCAACCATCATTTGGGCCTGGAAGCGCTTCTCCTCCAGCCGGCCCATTTGCCATAGCAACGCTTGCTCCCCGCGCAGGAGTACATCCAGTTCCTCGATTTTGTTGTCAACCAGAAGCTGAGACTTCTTCTTGCTCAAGGCGGTTAGGTCAGCCATGACCTTAACCTGCTCCTCCATGAGCGCCAGTAACTGGCTCAGAGCCTGCGGATCCACGGGGACCCCCCCTTGCACAATTCCCTGAAAAAGGGCATGAGAAAGACGGCGGGTCCTTACCGGCCACGCCGTCTCCCGCGAAAAGCTTCGTTATGCGAGATCGTCGAACACTCGGGCCTTCAGCATTTTGGCTGCAACTTCCCGGGCATCAGGCCGGTAAGTTCCCGCCTCAATCTGCCGGCGCAGCTCCTCAATGCGTTCCTTACGGACGTCCGGTGCCTGAGTCACCTTGTCCTTAAGGGACATCACTTCCTGAGCTTCCTTGGACAGGCGAACCTCGTCAGTCCGTTCAGGGCGGGCCGCTTCCTTGGGGCCAGCGACCTTGCGTGGAGCGTTCTGGCTGTATGCGCCAATGGCCCCGCCCACGTTGTTTATTTTCATATGGCTACCCCCTTGAGGGTCTAGGTTCTCGGTGCCGGGTACTACGTTCATTTAGAGTATCGATGGGCTGTTCACATTTGTTAATGGGTATTTTCGTGAAACGATCGCCTTACGGAGAAAGTTGGGTGACCGGCGTGGTCGAGACGGCCAGTACGGCCAGGCCTACCCGAACTGCTCCGGTTTGCCGCAGGACATCGCACACGGCTGTGGCGGTGGAACCGGTGGTAAGCACGTCGTCGACTACTAGAACGGCCTTCCCCGCCCACGGGCAGGTGCTGCCTGCGGGCTTAAAGGCGCCCTGTAGGTTCTGTAGGCGACCCGACCGATCGAGCTTCGCTTGGTGGCCAGTGCTGCGGGTTCGCACAAGAGCACTGGACCAAATTGGCGTCCCAAGCTGCTCTGCCACTCCCTGTGCAATGGCTGCTGCCTGGTTATACCCGCGCTCCCGAAGGCGGGCCTTGTGGAGCGGAATCGGAACAACCCCGTCAAAGGTGGCCGTTACCTGCCCGGCCAGGCGGCGTCCCAACGGAGCCCCAAGCTCTTCTCGTCCGTTGAATTTCAGGTGGTGTATTGCCTCCCGGAGGGCGCCCGTGTGGAGTCCTATCGCCCAGGCCCGTCCAAACCCGGAGCCATTCTTGCACTCACTACATAGTTCGTTGCTACGGTCCGGTTTCGGGCGGTTGCAGGCCGGACAACGCGCAACCGCAGGGTCGAAATCCATACTAGCAACGCAGTTCCCGCACACCAGGGGCAGGGGCGACCCAGTGAGCGCACCTTCGCACAGCAGACAAGTGGTGCGAGGCGGCCAGAGGAGCTCAACGAGGCCACGGACAGCTTGTACCAACAAGACAAGTCCCCCCCGGGACGAATTTCCCCGGAGAGGACTTCGAGAGCGATGATGCGTTTTCCTGTTATTTCCAGATGTGTGCAAGTGGTTTTCTTAATCGGTCGCCATCCACCGCGTGGCGCATATCCACCAGGAGTGTGACAGGGCTTCGACAAAGGAAGAGAGCCGCTTCGCAGGCGGTCGGGGCACGCTCGGTCGGCAGGGATACAACTCGCAGGTGCTCAAACTGCCGTGCTAGCCGTTCGAGGATGATCGGCGTGTCGTCTGTCGATTCAAGGTCCACCAGGATCAGTTCCCACTGGCCAGCGGCCAAGGCTTCCCGGCGATCACGCTGGGCGAGCGTGCGAACGATCCCCTCGATCTGGTGCTCCTGGTTATGTACCAACACGAGAATGCTGAGCGTTACCTCGCTATTGGTCAGCAGCAGCCGTCGCAGCATACCGGCGAGATCAAGGAGCAGAGCCGCCAGCCCGTACAGGGCCAGGGCCAGCAGCACCCAGGCGCCCGGGGTAGCGTCTGCCCATAGGGTAGCGGGAAACCCGGTCACAAACCTGTCCCCCTTTTTGCACAGGTACCCTCCCAGTCTACGGGGGGCGCCGCAAAAAGGTGAGGCCCGCAACACCTGAGGCGTTGCGGGCCACGTTTCGTGCGCTTTAGATACCGGCCTGACGCTTCAGGTCAGCCGCCTTGTCGGTGCGCTCCCACGGCAGGTCCAGGTCGAGGCGCCCAAAGTGACCGTAAGCGGCAGTCTGGCGGTAAATCGGACGCCGCAGGCCCAGGTCGCGAATGATCGCTGCCGGACGCAGGTCAAAGTTCTTGAAGACCAGCGCCGAGATCTGATCGTCGGGGATCAGCCCGGTGCCGAAGGTGGTCACGAGCACGGACACCGGGTGGGCGACGCCGATGGCATAAGCCAGCTGCACTTCGCACTTGGTGGCCAGACCTGCGGCAACGATGTTCTTCGCCACCCAGCGGGCAGCGTAGGCAGCGGAGCGGTCAACCTTCGTCGGGTCCTTGCCGGAGAAAGCACCGCCGCCGTGGCGAGCATAACCGCCGTAGGTATCGACAATGATCTTTCGGCCGGTGAGGCCGGTGTCACCCTGCGGCCCGCCGATAACGAAACGGCCCGTCGGATTCACAAAGTACCGGGTCTTGTCGTCCAGCATGTGCTGCGGGACGCTGCCGGTGATCACGTGCTCGATGATGTCCTTGCGGATCTGCTCCTGAGTCACGTCGGGGTCGTGCTGGGTGGAGACCACAATGGTGTCAATACGCACCGGACGGTCATCCTCATATTCGACGGTGACCTGGGTCTTTCCGTCAGGGCGCAGGTAGGGCAGGGTACCGTTCTTGCGCACCACGGACAGCTGGCGCGAGAGGCGATGGGCAAGAGAGATCGGCATGGGCATCAGTTCCGGGGTCTCGTTACAAGCGAAACCGAACATCATGCCCTGGTCGCCGGCGCCCGTCTCCAGGTCCTTCTGCGTAATCGCCCCGCGGGCCTCCAGGGCCACATCAACGCCCTGAGCAATATCCGGGCTCTGCGGGTCGATCGCCGTGATCACACCGCAGGTGGTGGCGTCGAAACCGAACTTGGCACGGGTGTAGCCGATGTCTCGAACCACTTCACGCACAAGGTTAGGAATGTCAACATACGCGTCGGTCGTGATCTCACCGGCGACCACCACCATACCCGTGGTCAGAAGGGTCTCGCACGCCACGCGAGCGGCGGGATCCTTCTCGAGCATGGCATCCAACACCGCGTCGGAAATCTGGTCCGCCATCTTGTCCGGATGGCCTTCGGTAACCGACTCCGACGTAAACACATAACGGCCGCGACGTTCGGTCATCTCTCTCCTCTGCCTCCTTCGGTCTCCCGTACGTAGTCTGTTGCATAGGGCATGAAAAAACCCTCTTCTCACGAAGAGGGTCGTCACGTCCATCTCTTCGCTCTTATCTCTCGGCCTTCACGCCGACAGGAATTGGCACCGTTCCCCTGGGTGGGTGGTTGCCGAAGCTTCATCGGGCCCGTCCCTCAGCTTCTCTCGATAAGAGTATTAAACTAGAGTGCATGTTACCATCGGTGCCAGGGTCTGTCAAGCTACTTCGCCAGTTCCTTATCGACCAAGGCGAATTTTATGGTGGCCTCTGCCCGCAGTTCCTCACCCACGTAGGCTTTGCCACTGCCAATGCCCAGTCCCCGGCGGACGGTCACAATCTCGACCTCGAGCCTGAGCTGATCGCCGGGCAGTACCGGCTTCTTGAACTTGCATTCGTCAATGCCAGCAAACAAGGGAACTCTCCCGGCATACTCAGGCATGGTCATGAGGGCGACGGCGCCGGTTTGGGCCATCGCTTCTACAATAAGGACGCCCGGGAAGATCGGATTGCCCGGGTAATGTCCCTGAAACACCGGCTCATTGGCGGAGATATTCTTGAGGCCAACGCAACGCTTGCCTGGCTCCATCTCCAATATACGGTCCACCATAAGGATTGGCTGACGGTGTGGGATAATCTCCATAATCTGATTCACGTTCAGCATGTGGTCCCTCCCGGAAACGCTCTTGCCCTGTAGTATTCCGTTCTTGGGCGGTTTTTCCTCTCCCACACAAAAAGGAAAGACACCGGGCAAGGCCGGTGTCCCTTACTTGTCGATTTGCGCCTTGTCCAACTGCTCCTTCTGGAGCTGCCGGTAGAGTACCTCGCCAACGCCCAGACCGCCGCTGATGGCGATGTTCTTGGCGAACATGTCGTCCTGCCACTCTTCAAAGGTCTGCCGGGCGAAGCTCGCCTTCTCGGAGCTCAGCGCCCGAGTGGAAGCCCGCATCTGCTTTAGCAGGATCCCGACGAACATGGCCTCAAAGTCCTGGGCGGCCTCCCGAAGTTGCTTATCGTTGGCAGCTTGGGCGTTGCCGGCGGGAACGCTCGCTGCGTTTGTCGAGACCCCGTTAATCACGGCCGACTACCCCCCGATGCTGCAGGTTAACGGCGCAGTTGATTGGCGATGCCGAGCATTTCATCGGCGCTTTGCACGGCCTTCGAGTTAATCTCGTAAGCCCGCTGGGCGACGATCAAACTCACCATCTCCTCCACGCTCTGGACGTTGGAGGCTTCGAGGTAGCCCTGCACGATCCGTCCGGAGACACTGTTGCCGGCCGGCATGGCGGTGGGCTTGCCACTGGCGTCGGAGGCGGCGTACAGATTGTCACCGAGCCCAAACAACCCCGAGGGGTTGGGGAAGACTGCGAGCTCGATCGTACCCAACTCACTGGTTTCTCCGGTCTCCTGGTTGGCATACCGGACGATTCCGTCCGCTGTCACCTCATGGTTTACGGCAGCCTCCGGAAGCGTAATCGGCCCATCCTTGCCCAGGAGGAGGTCGCCAACGGCGGTCACCAGCCGGCGCTGTCCGTCCAGGTGGAAGGCGCCATCTCGGGTGTACGCGATGGTCCCGTCCTTGCGCTGCACCTTAAAGAATCCGCCGCCCTGAATCGCCAGGTCCATGGGCTGTCCTGTCGGCTGGAGCGATCCGTTGGCGAAGATTCGGCTGATGCTGCTCAGGCGGCTACCCTGGCCCACCATGATGCCAACATCACCGACGATGGGCGGCCGAATGTGGGCGTACATGAGATCCTGAAACTCGGCCCGGCCCTTCTTGAAGCCCGTCGTGTTTACGTTGGCCAAGTTGTTCGAGATGGTATCAATGTTGGTCTGTTGCGCCATCATGCCTGATGCCGCTGAGTACAGTGCCCGCAGCAAAGCAAAAACCTCCCCATCGTGAATTACGCCCCCTCTGTCGATCGGGAGCGGTGCTGGGAGGCCCCCTCATACGAGGTCCAGCCCCACCGATTCTTCCGTCACCTATCCGAGGCGCCCTACTTCCGTCACCAACTTGGCCAGCGCCTCGTCCTGAGCCTGAATCGCCTTTTGGTTGGCTTCATAGGATCGCATGGTGGTCATCATTTCGACCATTTCTGTCACCGGTTCGACGTTCGAGCCTTCCAGGTAACCGACCCGGAGTTCGTACTTGCCGGTCGATTCCCGGGGAGCTACGAGAGCCGTCGGTTCTCCGTTCTGGACCGCCGCCCAGAAGCCGTCGCCTTCCTTGCGGATCGCTCCAAGCTCGGCCGTGGTGGTCATCGTCAGGGCGCCCAAGTCCCGCTCGCCAGACATCACCCGTCCGGACCTGGTAATGGTCATGGTCCCGGGTGCGCCGCGCACCGCCCGACCATCCACCATGACGGGGTACCCTTCCTGTGTGACGAGCGTGCCGTCATCCGCCTGGCGGAAGGCACCGTTTCGGGTGAATCGAAGGCCTCGTGGGGTCTGGACGGTGAAGAACCCGTCGCCGGCTACCGCCACATCGAGGGGGTTACCGGTCGGTCGCATGGTGCCAGTCGTCAGCCGGGTGGCGGTGTGGGCTAGGAGCGAGCCGAAGCTCATCATGCCTACCTTGTCTGCCGCCTTGGCACTCTGGGATCCACCAGGCACCTGGTCGTTGAGCCGAACTAGCAAGAACTCCTGGAAGGACTGGGTGATGGAGGTGTCTCGCTTGAACCCGGTCGTCGAGGCGTTCGCCAAGTTGTTGGCGATCACGTCCAGTCGGCGCTGATCGACCAACATGCCAGACGCCGACGTGTATATCCCTCTTAGCATCGGTCCACCTCACCGCGAAAACAGTTGTGCTAGTTTATTGTATCGACGCGAAGGACCAGTCTGTTAAGGGTTTCCGCGCTGGCAGTCGGCGCCGCTAGAGCGCGTAAGAGCCCCGCCGACAGTGTCAGCGGGGCTCCAAGGGCCTACATTAGCTTTTTGAGGACCACCAGGTGGTCATCGTTCATTTCGTAGTTCTCCAGGGCAATGCCGGTTCCAAGCGCCACGCAAGATACCGGATCATCTGCCAAATAGCAGGGGACACCGGTCTTGGTGGTAATCACCCGGTCCAGACCATGCAGCATAGCGCCGCCACCGGTCATGACCATGCCCTTCTCAATAATGTCAGCTGACAGTTCCGGCGGGGTAGCCTCCAGGACTGCCCGGATCGTGTCACAAATGGCGGTCACACATTCGGCCATGGCCTCGCGTGTTTCCGCACTGTTGACCCGGACATTCTTGGGCAGGCCCGTCATCAGGTCGCGGCCGCGGACCTCCATGGTCTCGTTGCGGCTGTCGCAGCCAGCGCTGCCGACCTGCATCTTGATCTCCTCGCCGGTGCGCTCACCGATCAATAGGTTATGTTTCATCTTTACGTAGCGGACGAGCGCCTCGTCGAACTTGTCACCGCCAATACGAAGCGACTCGCTCCGCACGACGCCGCCAAGCGACAGGACGGCGATATCGGTAGTGCCGCCACCAATATCAACCACCATGTGTCCGGTAGGCTTCGTGATATCCAGGCCGGCGCCCAGCGCTGCCGCCAATGGCTCCTCAATGAGCATGGCCTGGCGAGCGCCCGCTTCCAGCGCTGCTTCAATGACTGCACGCTTTTCCACGGTAGTTACGCCAGCGGGAATGCAGACCATGACGCGCGGGCGTGAGAAGAACCGCGGGCCGCAGACCCGGCGAATGAAGTTCTTAAGCATGGCCTCCGTAACGTCATAGTCAGCAATGACGCCTTCACGGAGGGGGCGGGTGGCAATGATGTTACCAGGGGTGCGGCCCAGCATGCGGCGGGCCTCGGTGCCAATTGCCAGGACCTTTTTCGTGTCGCGCTCCATGGCAACGACCGAGGGTTCGCGCAGGACGATACCCTTGCCCTTCACATAAATAAGAACCGTTGCAGTACCGAGGTCGATGCCAATGTCAGTAGCCCATCCGAACACTATGCCGACGCCTCCCGTCAACTTCTGGCCCTATCGCCATAACCTTGAGGTGGTTCGACACAATTTGGCAAAGTCCCTCCGATACTTGGACATTCCGCTTACTTTTCTAGGTACTTCTGGCGGGTAGCCGCTCCACCCCGAATGTGGCGCTCTGCCTTGTTGAAGTCGAGCACGTGCTTAACTTTCTGCGCCAGCTCCGGGTTGACACGGGGCAGGCGCTCCGTCACGTCCTTGTGGACGGTACTTTTCGATACGCCAAAGCGCACGGCCGTATCCCGAACGGTGTCCTTCGTCCTGAAAATATGATTGCTGACTTCCAGGACTCGTTTCCAGATGTAATCCCTCACCGCTGGGCCCCCTTCGCCCTCTCGTTGGATGGTAGATGTATATGGGCGGGGGAAACAAACATGACGAGCGTGCCTGGCGCACGCTCGTCCATTGGAGATTAATTCGGGAAATAAGCTGCCGGGTTGACCGGTTCTCCCTTGACTAGCACCTGAAACTGGATGTGCGGGCCCAGGTAAGTCCATACGGGTCCCGGGTCACCAACCTGCCCCACAATGGTTCCGGCTGTTACCGCGGCGCCCTTGGCAACCAAGGTAGCACCCAGTCCTGCGTACCGGGTAATCAGGTCATGCCCGTGGTCAATCAGGAGCACCCGGCCATCCATGGGGTCATCCAGAATCTCCATAACCGTACCACGGCCGGCAGCCAGCACGGAGTCTCCCCTTCTTGCGCCAAAGGCCATACCGGAATAGATCCGCAGGTCGCCATAGGCCTGGTGCACATCGTCAAACCTCAACCGTACCTGCGGGGTGCCGGCAACCGGACGGTCCAGCTTGGTGACCTCCGGTATGGGAGTCCCTGCTGCCGTTCCAGTCCCAGAGGCCACCGGCATGTCCTCCGCGATGGGCGGGGACGGCTCTACCTTCTGTCCCTGCTCGACCGGGACGTCTTTACCGGGGGTCGGCAAGGGAATCTCCTTACTCATGATGGTGAAACGTTGGTAGAGCACCAGCGACCCAAGTAGGGCCAGCAAAACGGCCAGGGACAAGAGGGCCGTGCGACGTTCTCTGGACATGTTGTGGAGCCAGGAACTGGGCAGGCCGCGCATTGGCTTCAATGCAGTTCACCTCAGCTGTATCCTGCCCAAAACTGGTAGATCCTAGACCAGCAAGTTCCATGCTACTCGTCATAAATCCGCGAGATCTGAATGCCGGTGTAGTAGTGCTTGAGGATCTCTTGGTAGGACTTGCCCTCCATGGCCATCCCGTTGGCTCCGTATTGGCTCATTCCCACCCCATGGCCGTCTCCATAGGTAGTGATGACCAGCTCGCCGTTCTGCTGCGCGACCGTAAAATCGGTGGAGCTGAGAGCGAGCTTTTCACGGAATTCCCGACCGGTGAAGGATTTCTCACCCACCTTAATCGTCTTCACTCGACCCGAGCTCGTTTTCTCCATAATCTTCACGACGGGGCTCGGCTCTTTGACCCCGAGCATCTTCGCCACCGCCTCAGGCTTCAGCCGCTGCGTCTTCACGAGTTTCGGTGAGTAAGCGCCCCATGCGTCACTGACGGATTTGAGGTAGGGGACAGACTTGTTGTAGTACGCCGCTGCATCCTCAGTTTTCCGTCCGGACACGGCGTGGTAAAGCGGGTCGATCAGCTCGCCCCCGTATCGCAGGACCAAGCCGCTGGTTTCAGTCTCGGCCAGATCCAGGCGCTTCCACAGTGCATCGGCGGCGGCCTCGCTCTGGAGTCGGCTCGCCAGCTCCTGCTTGGTGGTGTACGCCTGGCTCGTATTGAAGTCTGCGCAAACGTCGGCCTCCGGGTTAAGCGGGCAGCCTCCCTTCCCTGGCCCCACAAACTGCTGCATTCGGCGGACTGTGTAAGTGCGCGCAGCGACCATCTGGGCCTTCAGTGCCTCCGTTTCAAAGTCAGCCGGCATCTCTGCCGCCACTACGCCCTTGAGGTATTCGTGGAGCGGTATCGATTGAATCTCCTTGGACTCCGGAAAATACACCTTCACTACTAGCGACTCGCCTGCCTCGGCCAACTCCGGCGGCTGAACCGTCTGGCGCCCGAAGAGGCGCCCCAGCATGGTAGGTATGACCAGTACGGTCAATGTCAGCAAGAACACGGATAGCATCAGGAGTCGCCGCATGTCCCTTCCCCCATTGAAGCCATGTCACATAATATGTATGGTTGATCACCGTTCCGTATTACATAAAACACCCGCCACAAGTGCGGGTGTCAGGCAGTTAATACTCCTGTTGAAGCGCCGGCCAAGCGACCCAAACCCGAATTTGGTTTGCGGCGCTCTCCTGCCGCGTGGCCACTTGAACGTTCACGCCAAACGGGCCTGACGGCAATTGCGCCGAGCGGCCGGCAATGCTCGCAGCAAAGGCGTCGCTCCAGGGCTGGCGCTCAACGGCCCCGACAGCATCCAGGGCCCGAGTGGCCAGTGCGAGGGGGTGCTTCTTCGGAGTTGTGCCCTCCAGCTGAACGGTGATGGCCTGGCCCTTGCCGACGGCTCCCAAAGTCTGATCCAGTCGGTTGTAGCTACTTTGCCAGGTGGCCGCTGCGGTGCCGGTCAGAATCCACCGCACGGCAACAAACTGGTGGCCATCACGATCGTGGAGCCGGGCCTCGCGCAACTCCTGGGGGACGTTTAGCCCAGGGGTCCAGCCGAGCCGATCGTTGACCAGGCTCAGTGCGTCCTTGGACTCGGCTTCCACCCATCCGGTGATTTGCACTTTCTGGAGAGCGCCGCCCGTGGCATCAAAACAGCGCTGAAGGGCGCCGAGGCTGGGCGCTCCTGTTGCGCTGTGAACTACGGCCTGTACCGAACCGTTCTGGCTCGCGAAACCTGCATACATAATGAGACCGACGACGCTCGCGATCAGGAGCAGCTGACGCATGACGGCATCCCCTCCTGCCACGAGTGTTGACAATAGTGCCTTCCGGTAAACTTCGATAGCACAAAACACCCCAGCGGAAAATGGCAAGCGCTGTAGCGGAGGGTTGCGGCAGGAGTTTTCTCGTGCGTAACGTACTTTCAAAAGTGTGGGAAATCAGGGTGGCGATGAGGGGACGAAGGTCCCCTCTGTATTCTATCTGCCGGGTATTTGCGAATTCAGGCACAAGGTGGTGGCTCAGACTGGCTGTGAGTCCAATCGTAATCGGGACCGCCGTTGTGGGCGCCGCTCTGAGTGTGCCCATCGCAATCCACGGCAAGCGGTGGTGGCGTTTGTGGCGGCGGGAGGTGCGGAACCAGGCGGGTTTTGAGATCGCCAAGGCCCGGATTAACGAGGAGGCGAGCCGTGTGTTCAACCTCACTGCAGAGGAACTGCAGTCCACCCTACAGGCCCACAGTTACTACCTGGACCGCCTGAGCATCCAAAAGCTCTGGTCCTACCTTCGGCAGGGGAAGCCCATCGGGCTACGGGGTGAACCAGGTATCGGGAAGTCCCAGCTGGCTGAGTCCTTTGCCAAGGCCATGGGCTACGATTTCATTGACCTGGAATGCCACAGCCACTTGGAAGCCGAGGAGATCGGCATCAGCTGGAACGGGTTCAAACAAATCGTCGATGCCCAGGCACTCCGGACGGGCGAGCAACCCCCTAACCTTTATACCCTTCAATATCTAAACCACACCCCGCTACTAGAAAGCCTGCTTTCCGACAAGCCCTGCGTGGTGCGCGTCGATGAAGTTGACAAGCTGAACGAGCATACAACGAACTTCTTCCTTCGTTATCTGGACAAGAAGGAACTGGTGGTTCATAACCTCTCCGAGGGGGGAACCAAGAAGGTCCTCAAAGCGAAGGCGCCGCTCTTCGTATTCCTCACCTCCAACGAGTACAAGCGACTTGATACGGCTTTTATGCGGCGCACTGTATGGCTCGACCTCAAGTTCCCCACCGAGTCGGCGCTCGCCTCCATCGTACAGGCCAGCGTTGGCGTTCCGGCTGACTTTGCGGCCCGCGTCTCGCGCGTAATCATGCAGCTTCGGCAGCTCAATATGGAAAAGCGCCCGGCAATCGCCGAGGCCATTGAGTGGACCCGAGCCCTGGTAGACGTCAGTGAAGGCCGCATTACGCCGGAAGCAATCGATGTGACGATCGGCTTCCTCGCCAAGTATCCGGAGGACGAGGCGATTGTCAAGGAGGCGCTCCACCGGTGGTACGATGGCTTTGGCAGAATCGCCTAGTACAAAGCCTGCTCCGGTTCTTTCGGCTCTTCGTGCGGTGGGTACTCGTCTGGCTGAGTTACCTCCTGCGCAAAGCCAACCGGAGCCTGATTGTGACCAAACGGTTCATTCTGTTCCTGGTCAGGCCAAGGGACCCCAACAACGTCTTCGTAACGGGGCTGGAGGGCTCGTTTCACACCGAGGAAATGTCGGCCGGCGGACTCGGTTCCGAAGATGAAGGGGGGCGGCGGACAGCGCTCCTCTGGGCCGCCCAGGAACGGCCCTTGATCGCACCTGACGGGTCCTTCGACACCAGTGCCGTCTCGCTCTGGAAGGGCGACCAGCGGGTTTCTGCTGAAGACGCCGGCCCCGGGGCGGTCAGTGCAAATCGCCGTTTCGCTTACCTCGACGTCCTGGCGGCCCAAATCAAGCGCCTGTCCGTCACAGAGATCAAAGAACTCGAAGCACTTGTGCAGCGCCTGGCCCGGAAATGGCTCGACGTGGACGAAACCTTCGAGTGGCTCCCCCGGCGTAACCGGCTCGACGTGGGCAAAACGCTACGCTACAACATACCACGCTATGCCGGCCGCATCCTCAACTTTAAGTGGGCAACCAAAGAGCGACCAATTCCTCAACTGTCTAAGCCCGCACGCATCTTGGTCATTGGCGACGTATCGCACTCTATGGTCCACTACGTCAGCGTGACATTATACTTCTTTCATATGCTCAACTTCCGTTTTGTTGTTGACAGCTACGTGTTCAGCGAAACTTCTACGCACTCTACCCCATACTTAAATGGTCTGGGCACTTTTGAGGAAAAGGTACAACGGCTGGTCGGCGCGGCGAAGTCCTGGAATGCCGGCACTCGGTTCGGCTCAGCGCTCGAGGAAATCTCCCAGCACGCCTTTGTGGACGAAAACACGTACGTTATCATCGCCACAGACGGCAAGGTCTCGCTCCAAGCTGACGAAGCAAACAAAATTGACCGTTACATGCACCACCTCCGCAGCAAAGCCAAACAGGTCGTCTTCGTCACTCCCTCCGCCGAGTTCTCCGACGGAGCCTCCGGGAAGTCTCAACCGCAAAAGCTGGGAAGCTTCAAGTACGACTTCTTTGACATTCCTATCTTCAGCATGGGCCCGCCTCTCTGGTATGGCACGTTGGCCAAGTACGCAGATCGGCTGTACTTAGTCCGTACAGTCCAGGACCTGATCGACATGACCGAAGACCTCATTCTCGCCACACGCGGATAGAGAGTAGGGGCCGCCCTTTCGAGCGACGCCCCCTCGTCAAACCGGACTTGCAGTTTTCCCGCATCCGGCTTACGCCGGTCGTAGCCCTACAAC
>JBOZRQ010000036.1:0-27197 GCA_050789255.1 Symbiobacteriaceae bacterium | reverse complement strand
TGTGAAACTGGGCTGGCTCCCTCACGAAGCATCGGCGATTGGCCTCCGTCCGCTTTTTGTCATGCCAAGGCAGTCCTCAAGCGAAAAAATGGACGGAGAGCAAACGGGACCCGGGGGGGTGCCAGACGCTCAGGCGCTGGAGACCTTGGGATTGTAGGTCCCCCTGTCTGGCGCCCAAGTTTGGCCCGGGAACCCGGTAGGTCTCCGTCCGTTTTTTTCGCGCCTGGCCGCTTGCGGCTCGCAAAAAACGGACGGAGCCAGTGTCGGGCGCCAGGGCCCACCATTACATAACCCCCGACGCCATAACCGACGGTCACCACAAGAAACCCGCCATTGTGTGCAGAGACATAAGACTGGCGTGCTGCATGAACTATGCGCAGCCATTCATGCCTGACGGGGCAGTGCACAACCCCGTACTGGTTCTTGCATTTAGCCCAGGATCGCCTTGAGATCCGCTTCCGGCGTGGAGGTGAGCCGCAGGTCGTAGTTGGCCTGGAGCACGCCGAACAGGTTGGGCGTCAGCCAGGCAGGGGGCTTGGGACCCAGGTAGATCGACTTGATGTTCAGGGCCAGCAGGCCCATCAGGATCGCCACGGCCTTCTGCTCGGTCCAGGAGAGGACCAGGGTGAGCGGCAGGTCGTTGACGCCGCAGTTGAGCGCCCCGGCCAGGGCCACGGCGATGTTGACCGCATCGATGGCGTCGTTGCACTGCCCGAGGTCGAGCAGGCGCGGGATGCCGTCGATGTCGCCCAGGTCCAGATCGTTAAAGCGGTACTTGCCGCAGGCCAGCGTGAGTACGATCGTATCGGCAGGCGCCTGCTTCACGAACTCACGGTAGTAGTAGCCGCCCGACCCAGGCGAGTCGCAGCCGCCAACCAGGAAGAAGTGCCGGATCTTCCCGGCAGCCACGGCCTCCAGGATCTTGCCGGCCAGGGGCAGCACGTTGGCCGCGGAGAAGCCGGTGGTCAGCACGGTCTCACCGGGCTGCTCTGGGAGCGAGGGCAGCGCCAGCGCCCGGGCGATGGCAAGGCCAAAGTCGTACCCTTCCACGTGGTGGATACCCGGCAGACGGGCGGCGCCCACGGTGTAGAACCGGGACCGGTACGCCTCCTTCGGCATCAGCACGCAGTTCGACGAGCCGATAATGACGCCGGGGAAGCGGGCGAAGAGCTCCTCCTGGTCGGTCCAAGAGCGGCCCAGGTTGCCCTTCAGGTGCGGGAAGGCCCGCAGCACTTCGTAGCCATGGGCGGGCAGCATTTCGGAGTGGGTGTAAACGTTGACGCCGGTGCCCTCGGTCTGCTTTAGCAGCTCGTAGAGCGCCTGCAGGTCGTGGCCAGTAATAAGAATGCCGGGCCCGGCCGCCGTGCCGGTGGAGACCTGTACCGGCGACTGCGGGCCGAAGCGCTCCAGGTGGCTCTTCTTCAGCAGGTCCATCGCCTTCAGGGTCATCTGGCCGGCCTTCAGGTTGAGCCCCAGCAGATGCTCAATGGAGAAGTCCACGTTGGTCAGCGTAGAGTAAAGGCCCTCCGCGAAGAAGGCGTTGATCTCCGGGTCGCTGATGCCCAGGCTGTTCAAGTGGTAGGCGTAGGCAGCGACACCCTTCAGCGCGTAGATCAGGTTATCTTGCAGGCCCTGAATGTCCTGGGTCTTGCCGCACATCCCCTGATCCGTACAGCCGGACTGCTTGGAAGTCTGAACACACTGGTTGCAGAACATCGGATGAGCCTCCTCGCGGGGTATTGTTCGACTCTTCACCACGAAGAGTGTAACAAGGGCTTCCCGCTTCTTCATGACACCGGAGGTCTATCCGTACCAACACTTGGGAGCTTGTTCACCAAAGCACTTTCGCATCCTAAAGGAAAAGCGCTAAGGAAAGCGAATGTTTGGTTACACATGTGGGTGTAAATACCGGGAGGGACTATACCTTGCCGCTCAATGAGAAGTTGAAGGAGCCCATGACCGACAAGCTGTTTGAGGCGATCCTTACCCTGAAGACGGTGGAAGAGTGCTATCGCTTCTTCGAGGACCTGGCCACCATCGGTGAGATCAAGGCGCTGGCACAGCGACTTGAGGTGGCCAAGATGCTCGATGCCGGCATGACCTACGAGGACATCGTGGCGGCCACAGGGGCGAGCACCGCCACCATCAGCCGGGTGAAGAAGTGCCTCCACTACGGGGCGGACGGCTACCGCATCGCCCTGGAGCGTGTGAAGGGCGCATGAGGCTCTACGATATAACTCATCCCCTCGGCAACGCCACCGCAGCGTGGCCGGGCGATACCAGCTTTCAGTATGAGCCGACCTGGGAGATGTCCAAGGGCTCGTCGGTCAACCTGTCCAAGGTGACGCTGGGGCTGCACAACGGCACCCATACCGACGCCCCCTATCATTATGATGACAACGGCCAGCGCATGGACCAGGTCCCCGTAGACCGGTACATTGGCCGCGCCCGGTTGGTGGCGCTGGAAGGGCGCCGCGTTCTAACCGAGGCTGACGTCGCATCCCTGGACCTGGGGGGCGTGGAGCGCCTTCTGATTCGCACCGGCTCCTGCCCGGACCCGACCCGGTTCAACGAGCAGTTCACCTACTTTGACCCGGCGGCGGTCCGGCTGCTGGCGGCGAAGGGGGTCCGAGTGCTGGGCACCGACGCCCACTCGGTTGACTCCTTTGACAGCAAGGATCTCCCGGCTCACAACGCCTGCCGCGAGGGCGATATCTTGATTATGGAGAACCTGAACCTGGCGGGCGTCCCCGTGGGCGACTATGAGTTGATCGCCCTCCCGCTCAAGCTCGTCGGCGCAGACGGGTCGCCGGTGCGGGCTGTGCTCCGGGAGCTTGCCTGACAGGAGGCCCGTCCGTTTTAACCCCTCTCGGGCATGAATGTGCCCGGCGCCAGACCTTCACTTTCGACCGGCAGTGCCACCATCCCGGTGGTGCTGCCGGTTTCGTGCCATTCGCCTGCCTCCCAGAAGACCGCATCGCCCGCCTTCACCGGGACCCGATCCTCGCTGTTGGCCCGTACCCAGCCCTCGCCCTGAACTACCAGGAGCAGTTGTGGGCTGGTTGCCTGGTGGTACCCCACGACTCCGCCTGGCTCCAGGTAGAAGCAGCCGATCTGCGTGGGGGCGGTGGTGCGAACGCCGCGGGCCAGGAACGCATTCACGCTGCCAAAGGCAGGAATCGGTCGGGCTACCTCGCGGTCAAATCGGTAGATTTTCACGGCTTGCTCCCTCCTACCTTGAGGCGTTGCATCAGGGCCGCCATGTTCTTGGTGAAGACCTGGGGATACGGGAGGGCCTTGAAAGCCTCCGGCATCTCCGGGGCGATGCCGTCTTGAACAGCCCGGGCAGCCAGGTCGAGGATATCGTTGATGTACTGGCGCGCGGGGATGGTGGCGGTGCTGGTCTGCACTCGGCCGTGACCGGGGACGATTTGTTCGGCGCCAAGGGCGTCGATCTCGCCCAGGATGTGGAGCCACTGGTGGGGATCGCCGTCGTCCATGACCAGGTGGCCGCCGCTGACGATGACATCTGCGGTGAAGGCAATGCGCTCAGCGGGCAGCCACAGGATCGAGTCGCTGGGGGAGTGCCCGGCGCCCAGGGCGCGCAGTTCGACGCTGCGGGCTGATCCATGGAGGGTCATCGTACGCTCGTATGTAAGCGTGGGATAGCGGAGCTGATCCTCGGTGGGAAGGCCGTCGAGCACTCGCTGCAGGAAGCCGGCCATCTGGGGGGCCTGGCTTTGGGCCATGCGTAGCCCGGCGGAGATCTCTTCACGCTGCTGCTGCAGCCAGCGGGTCCCCCGGGCCAGCAGGTCCGTCCGGGTGGCCTCGGAGGCGATGATCACGGCGTCATCTCCAAAGGCAACGTTGCCGTGCACGTGGTCGGGGTGCGGGTGGCTGTTCACCACATAGGTGGCAGGGCGCCCAGTAAGCTGGATGGCAGCCTGCTGCAAGTCCCGGGCGGCGGGGACGCACATAAAGGTGTCGAATACGAGCGTCCGGTCGCCAAGGTCGATGATGCCCGAGTTTGCGATGGAGCCGGTCATCTGCTTTGCAATGACGGCATACACGCCCGGTGAGAGCGTGTGCACGCTGAAGTCTGGAAACGTGAGAACCGGTTCGGTTGTCACAGGAAGATCCACCCACTTTCGCCATCTCGGTAGATGACAGTGTACAGCGGCGACCTGGCGCTTTGCAGACTTGACCTTTTTGCTAAATTGTGGTATAGTGAGAATAGAAAAGCGGGCCGTGACGGTAAATGTCACTGCCCGCTTGTGCTTTTAGTTCGCGTATGTCGGATCCAGGGCGCCCTCCCGCTCCCGCAGGAAGGGCTTCTGCTCATCCGCCCAGCCCGCTGTGACCTCGCTGACGGGCGCCCCCGCCTCCAGCGCCAGGCGCCAGGCATCGGTTCCGGCCAGGAGGTCGAAGAAGAACGGGCCGCCCTCCTTGGCTGGCGGGAGCCACTGGAAGCGGTCGGGGTGGAGGTCCCGCAGGGCCTTGATCAGACGGAGCCCCAGGGCCACCGCCTGGACCCGACGGTGTTCGAGCACATGGATCTGCACCCCGTGGCACAGCTCGCCCTTGTGCTTGCTGGCAGTCGGGGTGAAATAGACAGGGCGGCAGCGGAGCCCGGGCAGGTCCAGGCTGTTCAGGTGGTCAGCCAGCGCACGGCCGTCGACCCAGGGGGCGCCGACCTGCTCAAAGGGCTTCGCTGTGCCACGGCCCTCGGAGAGCGTTGTGCCCTCAATCAAGCAGGTGCCGCCGTAGAGCGTGGCCATGTCGATCCCGGTGGTGCCCGGGCTCATCGGGACCCAGGGCAGTTCGGTCTGGGGCCACCACATGGAGCGACGCCAGCCTTCCATGGAGATGACGGTCAGATCGCAGTGGATGTTGCGGTTGAACCAGCGGGCCAGCTCCCCGGTCGTCATGCCATGGCGGACGGGCATGGGATGCAGGCCCACAAAGGAGCGGAACCCGGGGCGCACAAGACCGCCTTCGACCGCCACGCCGCCCAGCGGGTTAGGCCGGTCCAGCACGACGACGGAGAGGCCGTGCTCCTTCGCGGCCTCCATGCAGTAGGCCAAGGTGTTGGGATAGGTGAAGTACCGCACCCCGATATCCTGGATGTCGTAGACCAGCGTATCGATGCCCGCCAGCATGTCTTTGGTGGGGCGCCGAGTCTCGCCGTACAGGCTGTAAACCGGGAGGCCGGTGACCGGGTCGGTGCCGCTGGCCACGTGCTCACCGGCAGGGGCGGCGCCGCGCACCCCGTGCTCCGGGCCGAAGAGGGCTGCCAGCCCGATCTGCGGGTGCTGGTGGAGCAGGTCTGCCGTGGAGCGTAACTGGCTGTCCACCCCGGTATGGTTGGTCACCAGCCCGATCCTTTTGCCTGCAAGGAGCGAGATCTGCTGTTCCAGGAGTACCTCGACGCCGAGCTTCACCTGCGGTGGCCCCCTCTGCGTTGTGTGTCCGCCACCTTCATGGTAACAGAAGTGGCCGCCCTTGTGGGGCGGCCGTGGTTCAATCTATGCGGTGATGGTGTCCTGGGGGGCGCCCTCCGGCGGCGGCTGCGTGCTGGGCAGTTGCTGCCACCACGGCTGCGTCGACGGGGTGGTCTGGTGGGGCCAGGTCAGCGGAAACTGGGGAGGCTGCGGCGGCTGATGCGATTCGTTGGACCGCCACGGTGCCGGGGCGGGAGCCGGGGCTTCCCAGACTTGGACCCGGACGGCCTCCCAAACCTGGGGTCCCACCGTGGACTGCACCAGGGAGCCGGCCTGGTTTATTTGGGTCTCGGCGGTGATGAAGGTCTGGGTCAGTCCGGCGAGTGCGGTCCGCTGCTCGCCCGACAGGCCTAGCATCGCACGTTCCAGGTGGGGCCGGATCTCTCCGTGGGCCTTGGCGAACCGGTGGATGTTGGCCGCCAGCGAGGCGAGTACCGGCTGGCCTGCCTCTCCGCAGAGGAAGCGCCGTACGGAACCAACGGCGGCGGCCTGCGCAGCGAGCGCCTGACAAAAGGCCTGTAGGAGCTCTGCGGCCGCGCCTGGTTGAGCCGCAGTCAGGTCCTGCAGAACCGAGGACATGATCTGGTACCCCGGTATGGTCTGCTCGAGAGGGCGGGCTATCGCCACCATCCGCTGCTGCCACTGCTGCGGCACAGCCGACTGCCCGCCGGGCTGGGCGCCGCCGGGGGCCGTCGGAGCGGCGACGCCCACCACGGGGGCGGCCTGTGCCTGGGGCGCCTGAGCGCCCGGTATGTACTGAGGGACCGGCTGCTGTTGCACGCACTGCTCACTCCTTTGGGATGGTAATAGGTCAGGGCTATCCTATGCAGGCGGTTCGGTTTTTGTCCCAGAGGAGGAACGTGATGCTTATGGAATATTGCAGGCAAAGGGGGCGAGGCCAATGGAGCGGACGGTTGCCGACCTGCAGCGGCTTTGCCGCCAGCCTAGCGTAGCGGCCGAGGGAGTCGGGATCCGGCAGGCCGCCGAACTGGTAGCGGCCCTGGGGCAGGAGGCCGGGGGGCGGGTGCGGATCCTCGATGACTGCGGCGGAAACCCCGTGGTGAGCATTGGGTTCGACCCGGGGCAGGCAGGCGCCGACCGCACCCTGCTCTACTACAACCACTACGACGTTCAGCCAGTGGGGGCGCCGGGGCTCTGGTCGTCGCCTCCCTTCGCCGCCGAGATTCGCAGCGGGAAGCTCTACGCCCGTGGTGCGGCCGACAACAAGGGTGAGCTGATCGCCCGCCTTGCTGCGGTGCGCAAACTGCGGGAGCAGGGCGCCCTGCCCTGCCGGGTCCGATTCCTGGTGGAAGGCGAGGAGGAGATCGGCAGCCCGACCCTACAGAAGGTGTTGGACCGGCACGGCAGCCTCTTCGCAGCCGACGCCTGCGTATGGGAGTTCGGCGACGTGGATGTCTCTGGCCGGCCGCAGCTGTACGGCGGCGTGAAGGGCATGGCGTTCTTGCTTCTGAGCTGCCAATCGGCCTCGACCGACCTGCACTCTGGGATGGGCGCCCTGGTGGACGGGGCCGCCTGGCGCCTGGTGCAAGCCCTGGCTACCTTGAAGGACGCGGCAGGGCGCATCCAGATGGACGGCTTCTACGAGACGGTGCGGCGCCCCGACCTTGAAGCCCGCAGGCTCGCCAGCCAGATCCCCTTTGACAAGAAGGCGCTCCGGGCCCACCTGGCCCTGAAGCGCCCCTTGCTGAACGAACGGGACCCGGTCCACGCACTCTGCTTCGAGCCTACGTGCACGATCTGCGGGCTGGAGGCCGGCCATCTGGGGGGCGGCGCCCACACAGTGCTCCCTGGGAGAGCTCAGGCCAAACTGGACTGCCGGCTGGTGCCCGACCAGGACCCGGTCGACATCGCCCATAAAGTAAGGCGCCACCTCTACACCCGGGGTTTCCCGGACATAGAGGTGGAGCTGTTGAGCGGCATGCCTGCCTTTAGGACTGACCCGGCGCATCCCTTCGTGGGCCTGGTTCGGGAGACCGCCCGCCAGGCCTGGGGCGCCGAGCCGGTCTTCCATCCGTCCTCGGCAGGCACCGGACCGATGTACCTGGTAGCCCGGGCCCTCCATCTGCCGATTGTCAGCACTGGCTGTGGCTGGTTTGGAAGCCAGGCTCACGGGCCGGACGAGTCGATCCGGCTGACCGACCTCGAGCGTGGGATTGGGCACCAGATCTTGCTCCTTCAGCGATTCGGCGCCTATACCCGGTGGTAGTCCGGGCGCCAGTCGCGAACCGCCTTCTTGATGTCGTCGGGCCGCATTCCAGCCTCGGCGGCCTGGGCAGCCAGGGCGGGGAACTCTTCATCGGAGGCGAAGCGCAGGGCGGTGATCTGGCGGATGGTGAGGCGCGGGTCGAGCGCCCTGCCGGTCAGAATGAAATGGCGCAGGTTCTCCTCGGCCCGGATCGCCCGGTCCTGGGCAACCAGCCCGCTCCGACGGGCGAGGAGGGCCACCAGGGCCGCCATGAAGGCCAGCAGCCCAAAGATGAGGTCAGCACTGGAGAATGTGCCATTGCCCAGGTTCTGCACGATGCGGACGGCGGCGATGATCAAGGTGATCAGGCTCAACGGCATGAGAACGTAGTGGTGGATGGGCAGGATCTGCCGGTGGTTCTCGTAGTTCTGCGGGGGTTTCTTGCCCATGGAAGACACTCCTTTGGCGTTCTGCCCCCATTGTAACACAGCCCGGCGCCTGGGGGAGGCGCCGGGCTAAACGATCAGTCGGTCAGGACGGGGGCGTGCACCGGAAGCGGCTCAAACCGGGCGGTGAAGAAGCGCAGGGTGGGCGGCTCGTAGACCATCTTGAGCCCGGGGATTTCGTCCCGGTGCTCGTAGAGGTGCTTGACCGAGTAGGCCACGACATCCATGTGACGGTCGGTGTAGACCCGGCGGGGGATGGTCAGGCGGACCAGTTCCAGGTTGGGACGGCGGTTCTGGCCGGTCTTGGAATCACGGCCTGCGGATACGATGCCCCGCTCCATGGCCCGGACGCCGCTGTCGAGGTAGAGGGCGGCGGCCAGGGCCTGGGCCGGGAACTGCTCCTGGTCCAGGTGGGGCAGGAAGCGGCGGGCGTCCAGGAAGACAGCGTGGCCGCCAATCGGCCGGACCACGGGCACACCGGCGTCGATCAGCTGCTGGCCGAGGTATCGTACCTGATAGATTCGGTGGGCGATGTAGTCGTCATCCACCATTTCGTAGATGCCCTGGGCCATGGCCTCCATGTCGCGCCCGGCCAGGCCGCCGTAGGTGGGCATGCCCTCGAAGATCACGACCTGCTCACGGGCCTGCTGCAGGATCCACTCGTCGTTCATGGCCAGGAATCCGCCGATGTTGACCAGGCAGTCCTTCTTGCCGGACATGGTGCAGCCGTCGAAGTAGGACATCATCTCCCGGAGGATCGCCCGGATGGGGATGTGCTCGTAGCCCGGCTCGCGCTCCTGAATGAAGAAGGCGTTCTCTACGCAGCGGGTGGCATCCGACCAGACCCGGATGCCGTACCGCTTGCAGAGCGCGTGAACCTCCCGCAGGTTCTGCATGGAGACGGGCTGCCCGCCCGCCAGGTTGACCGTGACGGCCACGTTGACATAGGGGATGTTCTCCGGGCCCACCCGGTCGATCAGCGCCTGGAGCTTTTTCAAGTCGCAGTTGCCCTTGAAGGGATGCTCAGCCTGGGAGTCATGGGCCTCATCGATCACGATGTCGACGAAGGTGCCGCCGGCCATCTCCTGATGGGCCCGGGTCGTGGTAAAGTACATATTGCCGGGCACGTACATGCCGGGCTTGATCAGAATTCGGGAGATCAGGTGCTCGGCGCCGCGGCCCTGGTGGGTGGGGACCACATACTTGAAGCCGTAAATCTCTTGGACAGCCTTCTCGAACTTAAAGAAGGAGCGGGCGCCGGCATAGGCTTCATCGCCCATCATGAGGGCGCCCCACTGGCGGTCGCTCATGGCGGAGGTGCCGCTGTCGGTCAGCAGGTCGATGTATACGTCGTCGCTGCGGAGGAGAAAGGTGTTATAGCCGGCTTCCACAATGGCCTGTTCCCGCTGCTCTCGTGTCGGGATGCGAAGGGGTTCAACAGCCTTGATCTTGTAGGGCTCTGCGAATGGGCGTTGCATGGGAATTCCCTCCTGCTGCCTGGAATTCTACCACCAGTATGTGCGCCCGATCCTGCAACGGCAAGTCACTTTTACCAAAATAAAGCATCGAAGCATAACAGTGAAAAAGGAGGGATTTGATTTGTTCGCAGCCTATACGCCGATTGAGAAATGCGTCGGGAAAGAGGTGCGGGTGCGCGCCGGCGGTGAGGAGTATGTTGGCATGCTGGCGGGCGTCTACACCACCCAAGGCTTGGCGGTTATGGTCCTCACCCCCAAGCAGGAGGGGGCCACGGAGCTACATATTCCCGTGTTGGGGTCGGTGATTTGGATTAAGCACGCGTGAATCTGGTATCCAACATTTGTACGCGTGTATTCACGAACAGTAGCGCACAATGATCTCAACCGTCAGGACATGCGGCGCACGGGGTGTTGAGGCCCGGGCCGCATGAAACAGAGGAGGCTGCTGTACCGTGACCTTTAGCATTTACGTTGGAAACTTGCCCTGGCGCACCACCGCCGATGATCTCCGTGCCCTGTTCGAGCCCTACGGGGAGGTTGAGAACTCCCGGATTGTGACCGACCGTGAGACCGGTCGTTCCCGTGGGTTCGGCTTTGTGGACATGCGGGATGGGGAAGCCGGCCAGAAGGCCATTAGCGAGCTCCACAACTACGACTACGGCGGCCGTCCGCTGACCGTCAACGAGGCCCAGTCCCGTCAGGGCGGGGGCGCCGGGGGCGGCGGCGGCGGCGGGATGCGACGTGGCCCTGGAATGTAGCTCACTCAGCCCCGACCTTTCTGGTCGGGGCTTCAGTTTTGGTGTGGCCCGGTGCATAACGGCGCCGCCGCTTCATCGGCTCCTCGGGTCGAATTGACGCACGCCTCCAAGGAGCCGGGGCCGCCTGACGTTCGTCCTGAACGCAGGCGGCCCGTTAAGGGGGTCGGAGGCGTCCTCCTGACGCCTCCTCCTTGGGTACGGCTCCTTGGAGCCCTGCTTTGCAGGTCGCCGATGGATGCGTCGAACGCCTTTATGCCCCAGGCCATCCGCCTTGTGATTACATTGAGCCCCGGCCGGGAGGTCGGGGCTGAGCTTTTTCCGGCTTGTCGAATCTTTTTGCGCACAGAATGGGAGGGCAACGAGTCGGTCTTGTTGTAATAGTTCAATGGTCTATACCGCGCGTATTTAGGGTGGGTGCAACATGAGCAGCGAAATCGAACGCCTCAAACGGCTGGTGAACGACTTGAGTTCCCTCCTGGAGGCCACCACCGCTATTGCCCAGGATCTTCGTCTGAACATGGTCCTCACCCGGGTGGTCCAGCAGGCGATCGGGCTGTGCCACGGTGAGGCGGGCACTCTGTGGCTGGCCGACGAGCAGCAGAACCTGGCGCCGGTCGTGATCATTGGCGGCGCCGGCAAGGAGCAGCTGGCGAAAATGCGCCTCGCCCCGGGCGAAGGCGTGGCTGGCCGTGTCTTCCAAGCCGGGCAGCCCCTGCTGATCGGCGATGTGCACAGCCACCCGCGCTGGGCGCAGCGGTTCGACAATGCGACTGGTTTCTACACCCGCTCGATCATTTGCACCCCGCTGACCGCCCGCGGACGGCGCCTGGGGTCGCTCCAGATCATCAACAAGCAGGGCAACGCCCTGTTTAATGAAGATGACCTTTACCTGCTGCAGGCCCTGGCTGGGCAGGCATCGCTCATCCTGGACAGCAGCTTGCTCCTGCAGCAGCAGGAACGGCTGGCCAACGGCCTGGTCGAGGTGGTCACGGCGGCGCTGGACTCCCGGGACCCGTACAACGCCGGCCATTCCGCAAAGGTGGCGGAGTACTCGGTGATCCTTGGGAAGGCCCTGGGATTGGGCGCCGAAGAGCTCGAGCGCCTGCGCCGGGCCGCCCTGCTCCACGACATTGGCAAGGTCGGCATCCCCGACCCGATCATTAAGAAGGTCATCCCGCTCACCCCCGAAGAGGAGACGGTGCTGCGGTCGCATACTAGCATTGGTGCGGAGATGCTCAGCAAGGTCCGCTCCTCGGCGCTGACGGAGGCTGTGGCAGTGGCGCGTCATCATCATGAGCGGCCGGATGGGCAGGGCTACCCGGATCACCTGGGCGGTGAGCAACCCCATCAGTTCGCTCGCATTGTGGCGGTGGCCGACACCTTCGTTCGGATGACCACGCCCAGGCCCAACAAGAAGGCCCTGACCAAAGAGGAAGCCTTGGCGGAGATCAACTCGATGGGGACCGGACACCTGGATCCCACCTGCGCCGCCGCCTTCATCGAAACGATGATGCGGATGGGGAACGAGTAGCGTGCCAACGGCCTGCCACGGGTGTGGCAGGCCGTTATTGCTCCGCTCGAACGAAACCGAGCATGGGCGCGTCTTCTATCCGAAGGGGGTTGCTGATCATGGCGGGGATTCACGGACGTATCGGCGGAGGCATCGTAGGCAACGACCTGCACGTGGAGTATGGCGACGGGGTTCTCACGGGCCGCATGGGCGGCAACTTCGCCGGTAAGGATATCAACATGACATTGGACGGCTCCAGCCTGGCCGGGCGCTGGGGTGGCTCCTTCGATGGCAAGGATCTGGTCTGCCAGGTGACGGCCACTTCACTGACCGGGCGCATGGGCGGTGAGACCATTGGGCGGGACCTCGACCTTCAGCAACTGGACGGCCGGGTCACAGGTCGGGTGGGCGGCGGCATGGTCGGGTTCGACGTTAACCTCGACTGCGAGGCGGGCGGCCGGCTGCGAGGGCGCCTCGGCGGAGGCTGGGTCGGGAAGGACGTAGATATCCAAGTCGATGGCCTGCCCTGGCTTGTGGCGGCAGCGCTGGCCTGCGCGGTCTACTATCAGATGCAGCTAAATCAGAGCAGAAATAACGGGTAGCCTCGAGCATACGTGAAACCGCCCACCATGAGGATGACTTCATGGTGGGCGGTTTTTTCTTGCGCCGCACGTGATGCAGGTTGTCGTGGCCGCCCCCGGTTGATTCGCTGCGATCCTGTGTCTGGTGTTAGCACTCACCCGGCACGTAAGGGAGTAGCCCGAGCTCACCGGTAGCCCCTTTTTTACCACACAACGCAGGGGGGCGTAGCCACCTTCACTACTATAACCCGGCGCCGCCGGTTCTATAACAAGAAGACCCCCGGCTGGTACTCGCTGCGCAGCAGGCGCAGCATGTGGGCATCCATGAAGCGGCCGTCGCTGACCAGGTAGTCCTTCAGGAGGCCCTCCACGGTGAAGCCCAGCTTCTCCAGCACCCGGCGCGAGGAGGGGTTCTGGGGGATCACCACGGCCTGAATCCGGTTGAATCCCAGGGCCTCAAAGCCGTGGGCCACCACCACGGCGACGGCCTCGGTGGCGTAGCCCTTGCCCCAGTGTTCCCGGGCCAGCTCGTAGCCAATTTCGGCCCGCTGGTACCCCTTATGCCAATTGTGGTAGCCCAGGGTCCCCAGGAGCCGTCGGTCGGACTTGCGGGTAATCGCCCACCGCAGAGCCCGACCCTCCTGAATCAGGCGCGCCAGCACCTGCAGAAAGTCGTCAGCATGGCTTGGAGCGGTGAAAGGCTCCATGCCGGAGTAGCGCATCACTTCGGGGTCAGAGAAGTAGGCGAACAGGGCAGGGGCGTCGCTGAATTCCAGGGGGCGCAGCAGAAGACGGGGGGTCTCCAGCCGTGGCATGCTCAAAGGGCATTCCCTCCTAACGCCGGGACAGCGATACGGGTTGATCCACCCTCAACACCTGAATGTCCGGGCTCCCCACCGCCTGCACGGTGGTGTCGGCCCAGACCTCCTTCAGGCGCTGGTAGTCCTCGGCGGTGATGAGCGGGTCCGCCTTGGCCTCATAGTCTCGCATGGCCTTCTCCACCGAAACGACACGGTAGCGCTTGACGCCTTCAACAAAGTACGGGTGGACCCAGGTTGGCACGAAGGAGACCTGCTCCACGGTGGTCACATCGCGCTCTTTCTTCACGTCGATGATCAGCATGAGTCCGGCCTCGCGCTCCAGGCCTACCTGGTTGCTTATGAAGTTCCCCTCGCTGTAAATGACCGCGCGCTTGCGGTTTCTGCCAAACTCATCGGTAAGCTGCAGGGTTTCGATCTTTTGGATCACGTGGGGATGATCGCCGAGAATAATGTCGGCCCCTGCATCCAGGGAAAGCTTTACGTAGCGCTCCTGCTCAGCATTCGGCTGACGGGCATACTCGTCGCCCATGTGCAGGGCGACTGCCACCAGGTCAACCCCGGGCAGGGCGCGGGCGCGGCGGATATCGGCGGGGATGCGCTCCGGGTCCAGCATGTTCACGCTGTAAGGCTGGGGCAGGGGGATGCCGTTGGTGCCGTATGTATACGCGAGCACCGCCATCTTAATCGACGGGGCGACTTCGACCACCAGAATCTTCTCCCGCTCCTCGGGGGTGCGGCTGGTCCCGGTGTGGGGAACGCCATACTGCTCCAGCGCCTCGGAGGTTTTCTGAAGGCCGTACTCGCTGTAGTCCAGCGAGTGGTTGTTGGCGTGGGTGACGGCGTCAAACCCTACCGCCTTGATATCCCGTGCGAACTCCGGCGGGGTGTTGAAGCTGGGGTAGCCGGCATAGGGGTAGCGGTCCCCGGTGAGTGTCGTCTCCAGGTTGGCGATGGCGAAGTCGGCGCCCTCGATCCAGGGGCGGACCGGGTCAAAGAGCGGCTTGAAATCGTACGATTTCTCTCCGGTCTGCGAGGTGGTGGTCAGGGGCAGGTGCATCAACAGGTCGCCAACCGCCAGGATTCGGGCGTGCACGGGCGGGGGCTCGGGCGCAGGCGGCGGCTCCTGCTGGCGGGGCGGCGCCTCGGCAAGCTGTTTTACTGCCGGCTTGCTGGTGCAGCCCACGGTCATGACTCCAGCCAGGAACAGGGCGAGCAGGCGAAGTTTGGTCAAGATTCGACCCTCCTCATCGCCTATCAATTCGCAATCGACCCGGATTGTTCCTTGCCGGGGCGCCGCCCCTTCGCTGGGAATCTCTTGACCGTTTCCATCCCTTATGGTAGACTTCGTTTAGTTGTTCACCGCTTTAACATGCTAAAGTAGATGGATGGAGGCCCGATCGAGATGAACGCACCCAACACCCGCACCCAGATTCCCGAGGGGGTTCGCGACCGGCTGCCCCGTGAGGCCGCCCGCATTCGCCGGCTGTCTGGCCGGCTGGAGGATATCTTCCGCTCGTGGGGCTACCGCGAGGTCGTTACCCCCGGGTTTGAATACCTGGAGACGGTGGCTGCGGGTGCCGGCACCCAGGGCAAGCGGGAGGACCTCTACCAGTTCTTTGACCGCAAGGGGCGCACGCTGGCGCTCCGGGCGGATATGACTACCCCCATCGCCCGGCTGGCTGCGACCAAAATGGCCGGGGAGCCCTTGCCGTTGCGGCTCTCCTACTTTGCACCGGTCTTCCGGCACCGGGGCCGCAAGGCGGGCAGCGCCAGCGAGATCTGGCAGGCCGGCATTGAGTTGATCGGCGCCCCGGGCGCCGCCGCTGATGCTGAGGTGGTCGCGCTGGCCTGCGCCTCGCTCGCAGCCGCCGGGCTGGAGGGCGTTAAGATCGGTCTCGGCCACGTGGGCTTCGTGGAGGGCATCTTCGCCGAAGCAGGTTTGCCCGCTGACCGGGAGGATGAGCTGAAGGAAGCGCTGGTCGCCCGGGACCTGGTCGCCTTTGAGAAGGGCGTGCTCCAGGCTGGGCTCCCTTCGGAGAAGTCCGAGTTGCTCCTCTCGCTGGCCACCTTCCAGGGCAGCTACGAGCAGGCGCTGGAGCGGTACCAGGGGGTGGAGAACGCCCGGGTTTCGGGCGCCCTGCTGGAGCTGGGCACCACACTGCGGTTGCTTTCGGCCTACGGGGTGACCGAGCAGGTTTCGCTGGACCTCGGTCTGGTGCGGTCGCTCGGCTACTACACGGGCCTGGTCTTCGAGGGCTACGCTCCCGGCGTGGGCTCCCCCGTAGTGGGCGGCGGGCGCTACGATAACCTGCTGAGCGACTTCGGCAGCGAGGCGCCCTCCACCGGCTTCGCCCTGGAGATGGACCGGCTGCTCGCTGCGCTGGAGCGGCAGAACCGGCTGGAGGACGAGCCCGGGCTGGATGCGATCGTGGAGTGCCCGCCCGGGCAGGAGGCCGAGGCGGTGGCCAAAGCCCGCCAACTCCGGGCCCAGGGCCTGACCGTGGAGGTTGACATGCTCGGCCGCTCCGGCGACGAACTCGCCGCCTACGCCAGGGCCCGGGGCGCCGCCCGGGTGGTCTCGCCTGACGGCGCCCGAGAGACCGAACCCGCCCTCCAGCGCTCCCGCCCTGCTCTGCTGAACCCCATACACTAAGGAGCGCTTGCACACCATGGACTACCTGACGATCGCCGTGCCGAAAGGCCGGCCGTATGCACATACCGTGAAACTCCTGCGGGAGGCCGGCGCCGCCGGCCCTGAGCTGGAGGACGAGGAGAGCCGGGCGCTGTTGATCTCCTGCCCTGAGCAGGGGGTTCGCTTCATCATCGCCCGGGACTCGGACGTGCCGACCTACGTGGAGTACGGGGCGGCCGACCTGGGCATCGTGGGAAAGAACGTGCTGATGGAGGCTGAGCCCAAGGTCTACGAGCTGCTGGACCTCAAGTACAGCGCCTGCCGGTTCATTCTGGCGGCGCCGGCCGGCATGGACAGGGGCGAACTCCTGGACGGCTCGGCCGCCCGGCGGGTGGCCACCAAGTACCCCCGCATGACCGAGGCGTACTTCCGCAGCAAGGGCATCCAGGTGGAGACGATCTTCCTGCACGGCTCGATCGAGGTCGCCCCCAAGGTGGGCCTCGCCGACATGATCGTGGATATCACCGAAACCGGCCGGACTCTGAAGGAGAACAACCTGGCCATCATCGATGACCTGTGGACCTCCAGCATGCGCCTGATCGCCAACCGGGCCTCGTACCGGCTCAAGTCGGACCGGATCGGCTCGCTGGTGCAGCGGCTTAGAGAACTGACACAGTAGGAGGCCCAGCACAGCCATGCTCAAGCTTTGGCAGCCCGAAGACTTCCTGACCTTTTTGGCCGAGCGCCGCACCACCTTCTACCCGGAAATCGAGGCACGGGTCCGTGAGATCCTGGCCGACGTGCGGGCCCGCGGTGACGAGTCGCTTTTCGATTACACCCAGCGCTTCGACAAGGCCGACCTGCGGGAGACCGGCCTGGAGGTGTCCGAGGCGGAGTTCGACGAGGCCGACGCCCTGGTTGACGCAGCGTTCTTGATGGCGCTTGAGACCGCCATTGGCAATATCACCGAGTTCCACCAGCCCCAGGTCCCCCGCTCCTGGTTCCAGACCCGGCCCGACGGGTCGATTCTGGGCCAGCAGGTGACGGCGGTCGACCGGGTGGGCGTTTACATTCCTGGCGGGTCGGCCCCGCTCTTCTCCTGCCTGCTGATGATCGTGATCCCCGCCCGGGTGGCTGGGGTGGGGGAGATCGTCCTTTGCACCCCGCCCAACGCCCAGGGCAAGATCGACCCGCACATGCTGGTCGCAGCCCGGGCGTGCGGGGTGGACCGGGTCTTCAAGGTGGGCGGCGCCCAGGCGATCGGGGCGATGGCTTACGGCACCGCCACCATCCCCCGGGTGGACAAGATCAGCGGCCCCGGCAACTACTACGTGACCATGGCCAAGAAGCTGGTCTTCGGCCCGGTGGGCATCGACATGCTGGCCGGCCCCACCGAGGTCCTGGCCGTGGACGACGGGACGGCGCCCGCCGACTGGCTGGCGGCCGACCTGCTCTCCCAGGCTGAGCACCCGGACGGCATGGTCATGCTGGTCACCACCGCCGGCCCTGAGCGGGTGGCTGCGGTCGGCGCCGAGATGGAGCGGCAGACCGCCCTCCTGCCCCGGGCGGAAACGATCCGCAAGAGCGTGGCCGAACTGGGCGCCGCCCTCTGCGTGGAGAACCTGGCTGAGGCGGCCGAGCTGGTCAACGCCATCGGTCCGGAGCACCTGGAGCTGGAGATCGCCGAGCCCTGGGGGATGCTCCCCCTGGTGAAGCACGCCGGGTCGATCTTCATGGGCAAGTGGACCCCCGAAGCCATGGGCGACTACATCTGCGGGCCGTCCAACGTGATTCCCACCGAGGGCACCGCCCGCTACGCCTACCCGGTCAGCGTGGAGACCTTCATCAAGCGCTCCGCTGTGGTCTGCTACAGCGAGGAGGCCTTTCTGGCCCAGGCGCCGTACGCCGTCAAGCTCGCCAACACCGAGGGGCTCCAGGCGCACGCCGGCTCCCTGACCGTGCGCCTCCGCAGAAATGGGGTGTCATGAGATGCGCATCGGAAGCGTGACCCGCAAGACCAAGGAGACGGACATCGCCGTCGAGTGGAACCTGGACGGCACCGGAAGGGCGCAGATCTCCACCCAGGTGCCCTTCTTCGACCACATGCTCGACCAGATCGCCCGCCACGGCATCTGCGACTTGAGTGTCAAAACCGTGGGTGACATTGAAATCGACGCCCACCACACCGTGGAGGACACCGGCATCGCCCTGGGACAGGCCCTGCGCAAGGCGCTGGGCGACGCCAAGGGGATCCGCCGCTACGGCAGCGCCTTCATCCCCTTCGATGAGACCCTGGCCTTCGCCGCCATCGACGTGAGCGGGCGCCCCTTCCTGGTCTTTGAGGCCGAGTTCCCCAAGGCCAAGGTGGGGGAGTTTGACTCCGAACTGGTCGAGGAGTTCTTCCGGGCCCTGGCCTTCAACGCCGGGATTACCCTGCACCTGAAGGTCCACTACGGCAAGAACACCCACCACATGATTGAGGGGCTCTTCAAGGCCTTTGCCCGGGCGCTCTACGACGCCACCACGTTGGACCCCCGGGTGCAAGGGGTGCCCAGCACCAAGGGGACCCTGGTATGAGTGCCCGCATCGCGATCGTCGACTACAACGTGGGGAACCTCCCCAGCGTCTACAAGGCATTCAAGGCAGTTGGCCTCGACCCCATCGTCACCAACGACGCCGAGGTGATCGCCGGGGTGGACGGCCTGGTGCTGCCGGGCGTGGGCGCCTTCGCCGCCTGCATGAACAACCTCAAGGAGCGGGAGCTGGTGGAGCCGGTCAAGGCCTTTGCCGCCTCCGGGCGCCCCCTCCTGGGCATCTGCGTGGGCCACCAGCTGCTCTTCGAGGTGGGCCGGGAGTTCGGCGACCACCCGGGCCTCGGGCTGCTAAAGGGCGAGGTGACCCGCCTTCCGGAGAGCGTGAAGGTTCCCCAGATCGGCTGGAACCTGGTGGAGCCCGTGCAGAGCGAGCATCCGATCTTCGAGGGCCTCCGGGAGCCCTATTACGCCTACTTCGTGCACAGTTACGCCGCTGAACATGCGGACCCCACGGACATCGCAGCCACCACCGACTACGGCCGGGTCTTCCCCGCCGTGGTCGCCAAAACCAACATCGTGGGCATCCAGTTCCACCCGGAGAAATCCTCCCGGGCCGGGCTGCAAATGCTTGCCAACTTCGGGAGGATCGTATGTCCTTCGAGCTCTATCCCGCAATCGATCTAAAGGATGGCCAGGCGGTCCGGCTGGTGCAGGGCCGTATGGAAGATGCTACCGTATACAATCCGAGCCCCGCTGACGCTGCGCAGCGCTGGCTGAACTGCGGCGCCCGCTGGCTCCACGTGGTCGACCTGGACGGCGCCTTCGCCGGCGCCTCCCGCAACCTGGATGCCGTCAAGCAGATCTGCTTTGCGGCCGCCGGCAAGGTGCCGGTCCAGCTGGGCGGCGGGCTCCGCTCCCTGGAGGCGATCGAGGCGGCGCTGAACGTCGGGGTCTTCCGGGTGATCATCGGCACCAAGGCGCTGGAGGGCAACCTCGTGAGGCGGGCTGTCGAGCGGTTCGGCGCCCAGCGGGTGGTGGTCGGCATTGACGCCAAGGGCGGCATGGTCGCCACCGACGGCTGGGTCAACGTGACTGACGTGCGTGCCACCGATCTCGCCCGTCAGGTCGGGGAGGCCGGGGTCAAAACGATCATCTATACCGATATTGCGAAGGACGGCATGATGGCCGGCCCCAACTTCGGCGAAATGGCCGCCATGGGGCGCACTGGCCTCAACATAATCGCCAGCGGGGGCGTCTCCTCGCTGGAGGATATCAAGCGCCTCCAGGAGATTCCCGGCGTCACCGGGGCAATCCTGGGCAAGGCGATCTACACCGGAGCCGTCGATCTCAAGGAGGCGCTGGAACTGTGCCGCTAGCCAAGCGCATCATCCCGTGCCTGGATATCAAGAACGGCCGGGTGGTCAAGAACGTCAACTTCCACCATGGCACCTGGGACGCCGGCGACCCGGTGGACCTGGCCGCCATGTACGACCAGCAGGGCGCCGACGAGGTCGTTTTCCTGGACATTAACGCCTCGTGGGAGCAGCGGGGGGCGACCCTCGACATCCTCGCACGGGCGGCGGAGCAGGTCTTCATTCCGCTGACCATCGGCGGCGGGGTGAACACCGTCGACAACGTGCGCACCTACCTGCGGGCGGGCGCCGACAAGGTCTCCATCAACACCGGGGCGGTGAAGGACCCTGAGCTGATCACCCGGGGCGCCGAGGCCTTCGGCTCCCAGTGCATCGTGGTGGCGATTGACTGCAAGCGCAAGCCCGGCGGCGGCTGGGAGGTCTACCTCCAGGGCGGCCGGACCCCGACCGGCCTGGACGCCCTCGAGTGGGCGGAGGAGGCATGGAAGCGGGGCGCCGGCGAGCTCCTGGTGACGAGCATGGACGCGGACGGCACCAAGGCCGGGTACGACCTGGAGTTGCATCAGGCGCTGGCCGCCACGGTGGATATCCCCGTGATCGCCTCCGGCGGTGCAGGGACGCTGGCGCACATTGCCGAAGTGCTGACCACGGGCAAGGCCGACGCCGCCCTGGTCGCCTCGATTTTTCACAGCGGCCAGCATACCGTGGGTGACGCCAAGGCCTACCTCGCCACGAAGGGAGTGCCGGTACGCCAATGACAGAGCAAGTGTCGCTGAAGTGGGGTCCCGACGGGCTGATTCCCGCCATCGCACAGGACGCCCGCACCGGGCAGGTCCTGATGCAGGCCTACATGAACGAGGAAGCGCTCCTGAAGACGATTGAGACCGGCACGGCCTGGTACTGGTCGCGCAGCCGTGAGAGCCTCTGGAACAAGGGCGAGACCTCCGGCCACGTCCAGACGGTGCGTGAGATTCGCACCGACTGCGACGGCGACTCGATCCTGCTGCTGGTCGAGCAGGAGGGGGTGGCCTGCCACGAGGGGACCTTCACCTGCTTTACTCGTCGCATCAACGGCTCCCCCAAGGCGCTGATCGATACCGCCTACTGGCCGATTCAGCCCGGGACCGAGCGGCCCTACGACATCGGATCGATGCTGCGGGAGCTGACCGCCGTGCTGGTGGACCGCCGGCAGAACCCCGACCCCGACTCGTATACCTCCAAGCTCTTTACCAAGGGCTCGGACAGCTACTGCAAGAAGATCGGCGAGGAGGCCACCGAGGTGGTGCTCGCCGTAAAGAACCGGGACCGCGAGAACCTGGCCTTCGAGGTGGCCGACCTCTGGTTCCATAGCCTGGTCGCCCTGGTGGATGCCGGGGTCGATCCGCAGGCGGTGGCTGACCAGCTGGCCTCCCGGCGGGGCAAGCGGCGGGCGCCCGGGGAGAAGAAGGAGTAGACAACCTATGCCGCGTCTCCGTGACGCTGTTACGCGCATGAAGCCCTACGTCCCCGGCAAGCCTGTGGAGGATGTGCAGCGGGAGCTGGGGATTACCGACCTGGTCAAGCTCAACCAGAACGAGAACCCGCTGGGCCCGTCGCCGAAGGCTGTGGCAGCGGCTGTGCAGGCGATGAGCCTGGCCCACACCTACCCCGAGGGCTCCTCCCGGGTGATGCGGGAGCGGCTGAGCCGCCTGTGGGACCTGCCCGCCGACCACTTCATCGTGGGCAACGGCTCGGATGAAGTCTTCCGCCTGCTGGCGGAGACCTACCTGGAGCCCGGCGACAAGATCGTGGTGCCCCACCCGTCCTTTGCGGGCTACCCCCTGGTGGCTGAGCTGATGGGCGCCGAGGTGGTGCGGGTCCCCCTGGTCGACGGCACTATGGACCTGCCGGCCATGGCGGCGGCCGCTGCTGAGACCGGGGCGAGCATGATCTTCCTGTGCCGGCCCAACAACCCCACCGGGGCGGTCTTCGCCGAGGAGGCGCTGCGGGCGTTTATGCCCACGGTGGCGCCCAATGTGATCGTGGTGGTGGATGAGGCGTATCGGGAGTTCGATCAGACCCAGTTCGACAGCCGGGCGCTGGTGGTGGAGTACCCCAACGTGGTGGTCACCCGCACCTTCAGCAAGATCTACGGCATGGCGGGCTTCCGGCTGGGCTACGGCGTGGGCCGGCCCGAGCTCTTCGCCCCGTTCTACACTGTGCGGGACCCGTTCAGCGTCAACAACCTGGCTGTCGCGGCGGGGCTGGCGGCGCTGGAAGATACCGAGCACTTGGGGCGGACGCAGGTTCTTACGAATGAAGGCAAGCAATATCTTTATTCCCTCTTCGAGCGACTGAAACTTAGCTACGTGAAGAGCGAAGCAAACTTCATCCTGTTCGATGTAGGGCGCCCGGCCAGCGAGGTGTACGACGCAATGCTGCGGCGGGGGGTCCTGCTGCGGCCGTGCGGCTCCTTCGGCCTGCCCACCTGCCTGCGGGTCACGGTGGGGACGGCGGAGGAGAACCAGCGGTTCGGACAGGCGCTTTTGGAGGTCATGGGATGATTGACAAGTTAGGGTGGATTTTTCTTCAGGATTCGCGAGTCCTCTGCGCCCGGTCCAAGGGAAAGGACACCTACTACGTGCCGGGTGGCAAGCGGGAACCAGGCGAAACCGACGCCGAGGCGCTCATTCGTGAAATCGAAGAGGAGCTCTCTGTCCGGTTGAAGCCGGACACGATCGCCCCCTTCGGAACGTTTGAGGCGCAGGCGCACGGTAAGGCTGAAGGCGTCGTTGTGAAGATCTCCTGCTACACGGCGGAGTATGAAGGCGAGCTGACGCCGGCCTCCGAGATCGAGGAGATCGCCTGGCTCAGCTACGGCGACCGGGACAAGATTTCGGCTGTCACGCAAATCCTCTTTGATCGCCTGCATGAACTGAATCTGATCGCTTAGATGACGAAGGCGAGGCCGTAGATGGCCTCGCCTTCTTGGTTCATCAGTTCCAGCTCCAGAGGATGCCCCAGGTGGACTCCGCCGCCTCGGCCAGTTCTACCGTCTGCTGGGATCCGTCCTCCAGCTCTACCCGCACGGTCGCCTTGCGCAGGAAGCACATGCAATGGGGGTCCTTGGTGCCGATCGGGTCCGTCGGCAGCTTGACGTCAAGAATGGCCTTTAGGTTGGGCCCTGTTTTTCCTTCTTGGGCAAGGAAGTGGGCCAGTGGAAGGCCCAGGGCCGTTGGAGGATTGGGCTTCTGGGCAATCGGGTGGAGCAGGGGCCAGGCCTCCTCGTACTTGCCCGCCGAGGTCAGGTCGAAGTAGCGCTGTACGGCGGCTTCGGGGGTGGCGGCTCGTGCAATGGGGCCGGGCGGCTGTAGCTTTGTGATCACCTTGCCAGACTTCGCATCGAAGTAAAGCACGGTCACGTTGCCGGCGGCGTCTTTGGCCTCCACGATCCATACCGGCGCCAGGATTCGGGCGCCCTTCACCGTGACGTCGAGGCGCTGCTCGATCAGGTGGGCCTCCCAGTTTAACGTGTGGTCGACCCTCCGGGCAAGCTCAATCGCGTTCTGAATAAACGGCTTGATGGTGATCGGGGTGGGGCCGTCGTCCAGGGCGATAATGACCTGCTTGGTCACCCACGCGTCGTTGGAGACGATCCCAATCAGCAGATTCTCCTTCACGATGAACTGGGGCTCCTCCACCCAGGAGACCGTGTTGGCCTGCGGGTCGGAGGCGACCTTTAGCGCCTGCTCTGCCGCGGCTTTGTCCGCAAAGGAGTAGACGTTGACCGTTTTGCCTTGGGCGGTCAAGTTTTCCACCCGTGTTGCACCAAAGAGCTTCACCGTGGCCTCGTCGGGCCCGGTCACCGCAAGTCCGGCAGCCTTCAGGCGGTCGGCCACATCGCTGGCAGTCAGGTTTTGCGCTGCTCCCAGACTGGCCGTGAGGCTCTTCACTGGCTGACCAGGCACCGCATAGGCAAGCGTCGCCACCGTAGGATTCTGCACCGTGGCCGCAGGGAGCTGAAGCTCTTCGGCGCCGCTTTGGCCGGCCCCCAGCTGAAACGCGGGCAGGGGATCGCAGTCGCGGACCACCGTAAGCCCGTTCAGCCGCACCAGGTTGTCACAGTCATACCGAAGCTCGATGGGACCCTGAGAACGATTGCGAATGACCGAGACCAGCCGTCGGCTCCCATTGACCTCACCGTGAAGGGTAACCTCGAACTCGACCGTCCCGTCGCTGGCCTTCCCGACCAGGCGGTCTGGCGTAACAACGGCAACAGGGGGCGTTTCCACACCGCCAGGCGCCGGCGCCGGGGTGTTCACGCGCAAGGCCACGAGCCCCAGCGCCCCCGCCAGCACCACGCATGCCAGGGCGAACTCGACCCGCTTGAAGAAGCTGCGCCGCTGCGGCCGGTCAACAGCCTGGCGGACCAGTGCGCTGGGCTTGCGGAAGCGGGCCGGCAGGGTGATGGGCGCCGCCGCATCCTCCAACGCTGCCTTAATCTCCTGGTCGTTCATGCTCGTGACCTCCTTCTCCCCATGAACGCCTCGATGGCGGACCGGGCGTAGTGCAAGCGTGACTTGACGGTCCCCGGGCTGATCCCCAGCGCCTCGGCCATCTCCCGCTCCGAGAGATCCTCGTAGTAACGAAGGACTACGACGGCCCGGTGCTCGGGGGAAAGGGACTGTACAGCCTGCCATACCTGCTGCCGTTCCTCCCGGGCCAGCACATCCAGCTCTGGCCCGTCGCCTGACGGCAGCTCCGGCAGCGGCACGGTCGCCGTGGACCGCCTCCGTTGGCTCTGTTTGAGCGCTTCGTTCACCACGACCCGCACAAACCAAGGGGCGAACGGGCGCCCTGGCGTGACGTTGTTCAGCGAGCGGTACGCCCGTATCAGCGCCTCTTGAAGCGCATCCGAGGCGTCCTCTTCGTTATGGGTGATCAGGTAGGCGATGCGGTAGCATCTCGGGAGGTGGGGTTCCACCAGCCGGTCGAACTCGGCATCCTGGTCCACGGGCTCACCTCTGCACCTGAGCGATTGCGTTCACCCTATATATCTTGACCGGGGCAGGTAGGTTCAACGTTTCGCATTGGAAAAAAGCCACAAACGGAAAGGGCACGCCTTGCAGCGTGCCCCCGGACTACCTCTGATTCCACAGATCGACGGCGCCGATCACCAGGACGATGGCCCCAGCCAGCCTGAGACCCATTACAGCCCATACGGTCCGGTAGGGGCTCTCACCGGGCTGGTCGACTTCGTACTGCTCCCGGATTTGAGCGGTCCACAGGCTGAGCGGGCCTGCAAAAATCAGGAGGCCGGCGCCCAACAGCATCAGGCTGATTGCCTCCAGCATGTATCATTCACCACACTATTCTATGCGGTTGCCTGCTGTGGTGAGCGCGCACACTACTGCTGGTCCCGATGTCGCTCCAAAAGGGGGACGATCGCATGCCTTCCGAATCAGAGCGTTGGAAAACCGGCGATCTGCGAAACACGGTCGGGCATACGGAAGGGGCCACGGGCCCGGTCACCGGCGGCGTGGAGGGGCACGTGAAGTCTGAGCCCCGCGAGTCAGTGGACAAGCTGGAGGAGAAGGCGGAGACGGCGACGGCCCGCAAGCCCTTCGACCCCTCCATATTCTCCGGCGGGGGTTGACCTTAGGCGTTACCGCGGCCCGTCGGGCCAGGTTCAACGGGAAAACCCGGCATCCTGAGAGATCAGGGCCGGGTTTTTTCGTGATCTCTGTAACTTTTAAGGCAGGTGAATTGTCGGTATTAACGGAAGGCAAGAGCAAGAGGTGACATCGTATGCCGCTCATCAGCCCGGTGGCAGACGCCGCCGAACTCTATCAACGCTATCACCGCCTGGTGTTCACCTACCTCTTGCGCCTGTCCGGCTCCCGCGAGACCGCCGAGGACCTGCTCCAGGAGACGTTCTACCGGGCGATTCGGGGAGCGGCCGCCTTCCGGGGCGACGCGTCGCCCGCCAACTGGCTCTGCAGGATCGCTTACCGGCTCTACCTCAACCAAGCTAAGAGCCGTGGCAAGGAGGGGCAGCGGCGGATGGAGGCGGACCTTACCCTGCTGGCTGACCCCGCCGCCGGCCCGGAGTCGGGCGCCCTCCGGCAGGAGCTGCGGGCCGAGATCGCCGCCGTTCTGGCCGAGATGCCTGAGACACAGCGGCTGGCCCTGTTGCTGCGCGATGGCGACGGCCTTACATACGAAGAGATCGCTGACATGCTCGGGCTCTCCCTGGCGAACGTGAAAGTGACCATCCACCGTGCCCGGGCGAGATTCCGGGCGCTCTACCTGGAGCGGAAGGAGTGGGACTGATGTCAGAGTGCTTTGTGGTGCAGGACCTGCTGATCCCCTATCTGGCGGGGGACGTAAGCGCTCAGACCCGGGACCTGGTCAATGCCCACCTGGACATCTGCCCTGCCTGCCGGGGCGCCCTGGATCAGCTGGTCCAGCCGGCGCCAGCGTTGCACTCGCCCGGTTCCGCGCCCTCGCAGGAGCCGGAGCGCAGACTGCTGCGCCGCCTGGGGCGCCACATATGGCTCGGGATCGCCCTACTCGCCACGTTCGTACTCCTCACCGTGGGGTTAGCGGTTAGCCTGTTAGTGGTCACCCGGATGCCGCTCTCCCAACCGCCGGCGCCCCCCGCAGCGCTCGCCGCCAAACAGCTGGCTGAGATTGACCTCAGCGTGTTGGGCCTGAGACGTGTCGGGGTGGATGAGCGTGACGGCGGCGCCCTGGCCACCTACCAGGACCGGTATGGCCACATGCTCACCATCGAGTTTCACAAGTATGAGAACGCAGGGGCGGCGCAGGCCACCTTCACGGGCTGGAAGCACCAGTTCAAAACGAAGACGAGCGCCATCAGCACCGAGCGGTCCAACTGGGGTTCGATGAAGCTGAAGAGCGGCGACACCTATTATCACGCCTGGTACACCGACAACTGGTTCATCAAGATCACCGTGCCGGATGAGATCCCAAACGCGGCTGACCTACGCAACGATCTGCACGAGCACCTGCTTCGTGTCTTCAAATACATGAGCTAATGAGGACGCCACCGATGTGGTGGCGTTTTCCTCGGTTAACAACAACAGGACTGTTGCATTTCGGGGCAGGAACATGATATAGTATGTCCTGCGCCGCTTACTGAGCGGTCGTAGAATGGCCCGGTAGCTCAGCTGGTAGAGCAGCGGACTGAAAATCCGCGTGTCGGCGGTTCGATTCCGCCCTGGGCCACCACAGCTGCACAACGCGGGACTGCGAAAGCGGTCCCCCATAACTTTGGAGAGTTACCCAAGAGGCTGAAGGGGCGGCTTTGCTAAAGCTGTAGGGGGCGCAAGTCCCGCGAGGGTTCAAATCCCTC
>JBOZRQ010000035.1:0-64309 GCA_050789255.1 Symbiobacteriaceae bacterium | reverse complement strand
TGTTGTAGGGCTACGACCGGCGTAAGCCGGATGCGGGAAAACTGCAAGTCCGGTTTGACGAGGGGGCGTCGCTCGAAAGGGCGGCCCCTACTCTCTAGCGGGCGGAAGCAGGAATCACGAACTTCAGCGCAGAGTGCGTTGCCGAGAAGCCCGCCACCTTGGTGTCAACGAGGCCGGCTGCCCGGCCGGCGGAGAGCACATCGATATCCTTGATGTGCGGCTTCCCCTTGGGGTGGACCACCCAGATCGCCCCAGTCTTCTCCAGGCGCTCTTTGAGTGCGTGGAACTGCTCCAAGTCAGGTACCGCCTCGACCCCGAGGAAGATCCACTGGACGCTCGTCCCAACGGCGCCTTCGGAGATTTCCGTGGTCAGCTCGCTCAGTTGCTGCCGGAACGGCTCGTCCATGACGTTAATGACGGCGACCCGGTCGCCGGGCTTCACCCCAAGCTTGTCGATCAGGCGCTTGGGGTTTTTGATCTTTTCAGCCCACTTGGAGGCCAGGGCGCCCAACTCGAACGTGGCTGTGCCGGTAGTCGTCACCAGGGTGAGGAGACCATTCGCAGCCTCCACTGCGGTGAGTTCCGAGAACATCAACTTCAGGCGAAACTCCCCGCGGAAGAGCAGGTGGTCGGTTTCCAGCAGGGCCCGGCCATCGGAGGCCTGGTCCCCCAACCAAGCGGTGCACTTTGCTTCCTGTCCCAAGGCAGGGTACCTCCCCAACCTGATCTGAGGCGCCGGGGGATTTTGTGCGCTTACTTCGCGGCGCCGAAGTGGTTCTGAATCTTCGCCTTGGCCTTCAGCTCCTGCAGCCAGGGGGAGATGGTGTCCCGGGTCTTCTGATCCACCAGCTCCTGCCGGGCGGCGGTCAGCGCTTCAGCTTCCGAAATGGCCGCACCCTCCGTGCGGTCGGTCACCTCAATGATGTGCCAGCCATAGGCGGTCTTCACCGGGGCAGATGGGGCGCCCACCTTCAGGGCAAAGGCCGCCTGCTCGAACTCGGCCACCATTACGCCGGGGCCGAAGAAGCCCAGGTCGCCCTTGTTGGACTTGGCGCTCGGGTCGGTGGAGAGCGCCATCGCCAGGTCGGCGAACTTCTCGCCCTTGGCGAGGCGCTCCAGCACCTGCTTGGCCTCCGCCTCCGTCGCCACCAGGATGTGGCTCGCCCGCACCTGGGTGTTGGCATAGCGCAGGCGCAGCTGGTTCGCCTGGTAGTGCTTCTGAACCGCGTCGTCCGTGATCTGCGGAGCGACGACCGTGGCCACAACCTTGCGGGCCAGCAGGTTGAATTCGGTGAGCTGCTCGAACTGCGCCTGGGTCAGGTTGTTTTGGCGCAGAGCTTCGGCCAGCTGCTGGGCGCCCCCTACCTGATCCCGAACCCGCTGAATCTCAGCGGCGAGCTCCACGTCGGTGACCGAGAGGTTCAGCTTGGCAGCCTCCTGCCGGATCAGCTCCTCTTCAATCATCCGGTTCAGCATCTGCTGGCCGCTTTGCTCCTGCAGCCGGGCGTTCAGGTCAGCCATGGAGATCACCTTGCCGTTGACCGTGGCCGCTGCAGCGCTAGCGGTGTCCACGAGCACGGACTGGGTGGCGCCGTCCCAGTCGACCTTCCCCCCAAGCGCTTCGGAGATCGCACGCACTGGCATCATCACGTGGCCATCCACGTTAATCGCCGGCACGTCGCCGCCCAGCGCCTTGCCGTTGACCAGGACCTGGACCACGTTGTAGCCCTTGTAAGTAAGCTGTCCGGCCCATGCCACGCCAGCCACCAGCACGCCAGCTGCTACCAGGGCGGAGATCCGAAGCGGTTTCTGCAATCGCAAGTGTATCGAAGCCTCCCGTTCAAGGTTGGATAGTTGCAGCTCTATCCAATTTCGTGCCGGGGGACTGCAGCACCTGCTCAGCAGCGCAGGAGGCTGCCCGGACCAGGGCAGCCTCCCGCATTATTGCTTCGCTCCCGTGAACCGGGCGCCCGAGTTTCGAGGACTGTTGCCGTAGGCCCGATTGGCCCCGGTTGCCCCGTCGCCGTCCTGGTACTGCACGTACTCCGCTTCGTCGTCCGGCCGGGCATCCTCCATTGCACGCTGACCTCCCGGCGGATGGAGCCGCTTGTTCTCCGTCATGTTGAGCCCCCCTTTCCGCGTTAGCGTACCCTGCGGACCGCTGGAGCGACTCAACCAATAGTTGAATTGATCATGAACCGCTCCATACCATCCCCCGTGGGGTCTTGGTATGCTGATCCTGCGAGACTCAACCGGGAGGGTAACGCAACCATGCTAGACCAGCAGCAGTTCGGAAAGCGGATCCAGGAGCGCCGCAAGGCCCAGGGCTTCACCCAGGAGCAGCTCGGCGGGGCGCTGGGCGTAAGCGCTCAGGCCGTGTCGAAGTGGGAGAACGGCGAGTCGGCGCCCGATATCGGCCTGCTCCCTGCCATTTGCCAGCTGTTGGGCACCTCGGCCGATGGACTGCTCGGCATCGACGGCGGCGTGGGCCTGGAGACCCTCACGGACCAGCTGGTCGCCCGGCTGAGCCAGCAGACGAAGGACGCCCGGAAGATCGCCATTCCTCAGATCATCCAGCGCCTCCACTTCATGGGCTACGAGGGGAATGTCCAGTCGGAGACCATGGCCGGCGTCGTCTCCGTGCGGGACGGCGGCCGCCTGATCGGCCAGCGCCTGTGGCTGCGGGACCGGTTTTCGGGGATGGTCTTCGGCGAGGGGATCGAGGCCGAGCCCGACGCAGGGGTACTCGAGACCCTGCGGGCTATGGTTGCCCCCGTCCACTGGGAGATCGTTCAGCACCTGCTCCAGGGACCCAAAAAGGAGAGCGCCCTCCGGGAGGCGGGGCTCTGCCCGCATCCAGAGGCGCTGCACACGGTGATGGAGGAGCTCATGGACGCCGGGGTCGTGGTGCGCCAGCGGGAGGGGTACGCCCTGGAGATGCGCATGGGGCTCTCCCTGGCGGCCATTCTGCGGGCCCTCTGCGCCCCGCAGACCGGGCCAGCCGTCATTGTCCGTGATCTGGGGGACTGCCCCAAATAAGGAGAGAGACCTATGACTTACGAGCCACCGAAACACGGATTCCGCACCTTCCTGGCGCTGCTGGGCACGCAGGGGCTGTCCGTCTTCGGCAGCGGCATTTCGTACTTTGCGATCAATATCTGGCTGACGCAGGTGGCCTATCCGGCGCCTGAGCAGCGCCAGCAGTTGGCCCTTGCCCTGTCTGCGGTCGGCCTGGTCTTCCTGCTGCCCATGGTTCTCACCGGCCCCATTGCCGGCGCCTGGGCCGACCGGCACGACCGGCGGCGCATCATGCTGGTGTCCGATCTGGTTCTGGGCGTGCTCACCACGCTACTGGTTTTCCTGATGTACACCGGGCGCCTCAGCTTCCCCGTGCTGCTGTTGATCATGCTGATGCAGTCGATCGCCGGCAACTTCCACCAGAGCGCCATGGAGACCTCGTACGCCATGCTCCTGCCCCAGAGCCAGATCCCGCGGGCCAACGGGATGATGCAGACCGTGCTCTCGATCTCCCAGGTGGTGGCGCCCGCCGCCGCTGCTGGGCTAGTGGCGGTAGGACCCTCGGAGGGCCTGCCCCTCACCCTGGCGATCGACGCGGTGACATTCTTCGTCTCGGCGGTGGCCCTTCTCTTCCTTGAGATTCCGTCGCCCCGCCGTAATTCGGCCCGGAAGTCGATGCTGGCCGATGTGAAGGAGGGCGCCGCCTACCTGCTTAGGCGCCGGCCGCTGCTGTGGCTGATGACCCTGCCCTTTGTGGTCAACCTGGGCCTGTCTTCCCTGCCCGTCTTCACGCCCCTGCTGCTCAAGTTCTCCCTCGCCGACAGTTGGGCCGCCCGGGGCTTTACCTTCGAGGCCTCCCTGGCGATGGTCAACACGGTCGGCAGCCTGGGCGCCGTCCTCGGCGGGGTGGTGATCAGCTCCTGGGGCGGGCTGAAGCGCAAGCGCATCTACGGGGTGATTTTCCCCTTCCTGTTCGGCGGATTCGCGATGGTCCTGCTCGGCCTCGCGTCTGACTTCTACCTGGTGGTGGCAGCGCGCTTCTTCCTCATGGCCACGGTCCCGCTGGTCACCGCCCACGGCCAGGCGATCTGGCAGGGGCTGGTCCCCAAGGAGCTCCAGGGCCGGGTCTTCTCGGTGCGGCGGGTGCTCGCCACCGGCTCGGCGCCCATCAGCACCATGCTGGCCGGCGTGCTCGGCGGGCTCTTCCACCCGGGCTACGCAGTGGCTGCGTTGGGCGCCCTGATCGCCCTGGTGTGCGCGGCCCAGCTCTTCAACCCATCCCTGCTGCGGGTGGAGGACAAGGAGTACCTCGACCGCATGGCCGCCGGGGTGACCATGGCGGACTGACACATTCTACCGCCGCGGATGCGCTGATGACGCTGATTTCCAGCATACACGCGGATGAGGCCGTCCCAAAAGTCAATGTCGCTGATTTGGGACGGCCCCGGTCCCGCTTATGCGCTCCGAAACTATTTGGGAGTGCGCTTGAACCGAGAAGGGGCACAAATCCTGTCCAGTTTGTTTCGGAGAACTACGTGCGCGCCGAAGGATTGCGGGTTTCAGGCTTCGCTCGACAGTCTCGAAAACATTGTGGACGGTGCATTGCTGTCGACCGCCAGGTGGGTCCAGGTCAGCGTGGGCTTGCATCCCGGCTATTGGCACTTAGAAGGGGCCGTCCAATGCAGATCAATCTGCTTTTGGGACGGCCCCATACATATTTTTAGTGTTTTTCGGATTGTCCCAATGACAACTCTCTAGATCATCCGCGATTGGATCGGAAATCTGCGCAGTCCGCGCATCCGCGGCCATATTTCTCTTCTCCCGGAAAGAGAGCCAGGAGTCGCTCGTAGGGGTCGCCGTCGAGGCCGAAGTAGGCGGCGAAGGCTGGTTCAGTCCTCATGCCCTGCGCTTTGAGGCGCCGGATTGCCTCGGCTGCCACGGGGCCGGCGGCGGCCAGCAGGCGGGCCTCGACCACCATGTGGCGGTAAGCGTTCTGCTCGGTCACCGGCCGGGGCTGTGCGAAGAGCTCAAACTCGAAGCCCTCGGCCCGGAAGTTGCAGATCACCGTCGCGTGCCCCTGCTTCTCCGTGCGCCTCACCGTAAAGCCCTCCCGCGCGCAGAACGCCCCGGTCACGGCGCGCTCGAAGGCGCCCAGGTCCCGGGCCTCGCAGATCACATCCAGGTCGCTCTCCGGGATGTCGATCCCAAGGGGAATCGTCCCGCAGAGGACCGGGGAGAAGGGCCTCAGGACCTCGGCCAGGTTGAGCTTTGCCAAAGCGGCATGGGCCTGGCGTTGCCGGGCGGTGCCCTCGCTCAGGTATGTCGGGTCACTCCAGGCAAAAGTCACGCTCAACCAACCCCCATTGCGTCGTACGAAGATGTGACGTGTGCGGTGTTTTGATGGTTCCCAAGTCTATACAAACGCCCCACCCGATCCGGTGGTCACTTCAGTACCTCCTGAGGATGGCGAGTCTACGGCCCTCTGTGCGATGCTTTACCCGGAGGTGTCCTGGATGCCAGTCCTTATGGAAATCGATATCTTCGACGCAGAGCCGGCCGACATGGGGGTCATGGACGACCCGTGTCCCGATCCTGCCGTGATGATTTTGGAAGATGAGATCCGCCGGGTCTACCGTGAGTACGGCGAGGCTGTGCGCGTGCGCCGTCACTACCTGGGCGAGGACCATAAGGCGTACCGCGACTTCCCTCGGGTCGCCGCCCTGCTGCGCGAGCGCGGCCCTGCAGTGCTTCCCGTTACCGTGATCGACGGCCGGGTGATGCGGACCGGGACCTATCCCACATACGGCGAGTTGGAGCCCGTGGTCGTCCGGGAAGACCTGCACCTGCGTTTCTAACCATAACAGATGCTACTGAGCAGGCGGCCCCCGCTAAGCGGGAGGGCCGCCTTGGTTCGTTTGCAGCAGATGTGAAGGATAAATACGGTTACCTAAGGAAATAAAGGCGATGATTGATCCGACGAAGGGGATGAGCCAGCTGTTCGACGCAGCCCGTGAGATGCGCAAGTTCCAGCCGCTCCCCGTGAGCGAGGCGGAAGTGCCCGCCCTGGGCCTTCACGCCGCCTGGTGGGAGGAGCTTTCACAGGCCCTCAGCAAGATGGGCATGGCACAGTTCCGCTCCGCCGCCGACCTGAAGGCGCTGGTCGCCAAGGCCGAAGAGATGTCTGCTGCCCTCATGGCTGCCCAGCAGCAGGGGCGCCCCACCACCGAATCCGAGCAGAGCCTGATCCTGTCCTTCCTGCCCGTGGTCGACACCTTCGACCTGGCCTACGATGCGGTGGTGCTGCTCGGACAGCCCGAGTGGAAGGAGCAGTTCGACGGCTTCAAGGCCACGGTGACCAACCTGCTGGAGCAGATGGGCCTGGAGCACCTGCCGGGCGAGGGCAGCGCCTTCGACCCCGAGGTCCACGACGAGGTCAACACCGTCAGCGGCGATGAACCGGCATATGCCGGCCTGTCGTCCGGCACCGTCGCGGCCGTCTACCAGCGGGGATTCCGCTGGAGTGGCGCCCTGCTCCGCCGGGCTCAGGTCGTGACCGTGCGCTGACCGAATCACAGGGTCCACCGGGAGGAATGTGTATGGTTCCCAGCCCCGCCGCAGGTGCGGCCTGGGGATGCTGGTCGTGCGGGGCCGCCGGGCCGCAGCTTGCCAGCCCCTGCCCTCACTGCCACGCTGAGATCTCCCCCGTGCTGCTGGCCAGCCGCCGCACCGGGGTTACCCTGTACAACGACGGCTTGGCCGCCGCCCTCGGCGGCTTCTGGAGCGAGGCGGCCGAGTCGCTTGAGCGCGCCCTGGAGCTGGCTGGTCCGGACCCCGGGGTGCTCGGGCTGCTGGGCCTGGTCTACCACAAGGCCGGGCGGGTGGCCGAGGCCCTGGCCGCCTGGTCACAGGCCGGCGAGGCCGGCCTCCACGCCGACTGGGCCGTGGAGGTCCGCACCAGCCCTGAGACCAACGCAGACCTGGCTGTACTGAAGGCTTACAACGAGGCCCTGGGCTTCGCCCACGACAACCGCTGGGGGGAGGCGCTAAACGCCCTCGCCGCCGCCACCGGCCCCGGAAGCCGACTGGCGCTGGCCTTCGTGGTCAAGGGGATCGCGGCCTGGGCCCTGGGCATGGCCGCCGAGGCGGAGGAAGCCTGGCAGCGCGCCATGGAGCTCGATCCCAGCGTCCCTGGCCTTCAGACCTGCCTGGTCACCCTGATCGAGAGCAAGGCCGTGGAGGTGCGCCAGGCGGTCGCCGCCGCAGCCCAGGCGCCTGGGGCCGCGCCTGCCGCACAGCCCAAGCCGGGCCTCGACTCGCGCCTGCTGGTGGCCCTGCTCAGCATCGTGACCGTTGCGGCGGCGAGCGTGGCCGTCTACCAGAGCAGGTCGGCTGGCGGCGCCCGCACTGCCGCCCAGCAGGCCCAGGAGGAGGTCACCCAGGCCAAGCGGCAGCTGGAGGAGACCAGGGCCTCCCTGGTGCAGTCCGAAAGCGCGGTCGCCAAGGCGAAGGAGGCGCTGGCCAAGGCCGAAGCCGACCTGAAGCAGGCCGCCGCCCGGGAGGCGGGCGCCCTCAAGGTGCTCCAGTTGGCCGGCACCACCGGGCGAGCCACCGATACCGAAGCGCTCCTGGCGGCGCTCGCAGAGGCGCGGCGCCTGGGTGTGACCCTGCCGGCGTGGATCGAGCAGTCCATGGACCAGAACCGGCTCAAGGCCGCGATTGACCGGTACTTCGAGGGCTACGTGGCCTTCATGGCCGACGACTACGACCGGGCGCTGACCGCCTTCGACGCCTCGCTGAAGCTGGAGACCAACGTCTATGTGGCCGACGACGCCGCCTACCTGGCTGCCCGCTCCGCCGACCTGGCCGGCAAGCCAGCCGAGGCCGTCAAGTGGTACGAGCGGCTGGTGGGCGACTTCCCCCAGTCGGACTACCGGGATGACGCCCTGTACTTCGGCGCCCGGGCGGCGGCTGCCGCAGGGGACCGAGCCAAAGCGGCCCAGTTGTACCGTGACCTGCTGTCGAAGTTCCCGGGCAGCGGGTACGACTTCGAGGCTGAACAAGCCTTAAAAGAGCTCGGAGCCTAGAGATTACTGAGCACCCGGAAGCGCAGGCCCGGCTGGGATAAAATGCCGGTGTACCGCCCTGGCCACCTGCGGGAGCAGCAGGCTCCCCTCGTTGTCCGGGTAGTAGCGGGAGTCCGCGCACCCCTTCGACATCATGCAAATCACGTAACCGCGGCCGTCTGCCCAGACGGCCGCTACTTCATTGCGGGCGCCCGTCACCTCGCCTGACTTGCTGGCCACGGTGAAGGGCAACTGGGCGGGATCGGTGGGATAAGCGTCGGCCTCGGGCAGGGCGCGTGTGATATGGTCCTTGAAGTGCTGCTTCTTCATGATGCCCAGGATCTGGTCGCAGGCGTCGGGGGTGAGCACCTGCCGCCGGGCGATCAGCTCCATCAGGCGTCCCAGGTCGGCTGGGGTGCCCTGGTTATAAGGGCCGCCGGGCTTTGGCAGCATCATCTTGTTGTGAAGGTGGATGCCGGTCAGGCCCAGCTCCGCCATGCTGGCATTGACGTTCTCCCGGCCCACCAGGTCGATGATCATGTTGGTGGCGGTGTTGTCGCTGATGACGATCATGAGGGTGGCCAGGTTCAGGACGCTGAGATCAAAGCCCGGATCCAGGTCCTTCAGCACCCCGGCGCCGCCGATCTGGTCCTCCGGCCGGACGGTCAGGGGGGCGCCGAGTTCCACCTTGCCGGCAAGGGCCTGCCGGAACAGCTCGTAGAGGATGGCAACCTTGATTGTCGACGCGGGATGGAAGGACTCGTGCTCACGGAGCGCTATAGTCTCGCCGGTGTCCAGGCTCCGGGCCCACAGGCCGAACGTGCCGCTGAACCCGGCGGTCAGGTCCTCAATCTGCTGGAGGATGTTCATGGCTGCTCCCTTTCTGCCGTTTTGTGCTTCCAACGTAACAGATTTGGGACTTGTGTTCCAGCGCCGCCCATGGGACTATAGGACCGTAGACCTACGGTAATTCGAGTGGGGAGGGCGTCTGGGTGCTTAACGACATTTGGGCTCGGGCACAGGTAAAGTGGCGGGGAATTGTGGTGTATGCCCTGCTCCAGGCGGTTACCCGGTTCGTCACCTCGGTCATCTACCATCAGGCGGAGGCGCCTTCACTGCAGCTGTACGCATCGGTCGTCAGCGCTGCCACGGGCATCTTCTGCGTCTGGTCCACCTGGCGGCTGCTCACCACCGACCAGGACGGCGACGAGGCCTGGCCCCCGATCTGGTCGTAACTGAACAAACGCACAAACGCAGGCGGGGGAACGTTGGTTCCCCCGCCTTTTGTCATCTGCGCTTCACCCCCGACCCGGAGCAGGGCATGGCGAGATGGATTTACTGGGGCAGCGGCACGAAGTCAATGGCTTGCAAGCCGGTCGCCAGGTTGTGCCACATCGACCGCCATTGGGCGTGGTTCCAGGGGTTGCTGCTGCTCTTGAGCTGGTTCGTCGTCTGTTGATGACGGACGACCAGGACCAGCCCTTCCTTCAGCTTGGTGAGGCGCTGGACGGATTCGGCGCTCACCGTGCCCTTCTCACCCTGCTCCTTGACCGCCACCGCATAGGACTCGCTCGCATAGCGCAGGAACTGCTCCAGGGTGCGCAGGTCATCGTTTTCCACCCGCCGGTTGAAGTAGGGGAGGGAGCGGAGAGAATCCAGGCTCTCCCGGGCCAGGGTGAGCCCCTGCGGCGCCGTCGTGGACACCCGGCCGTCAGGCTGGGGCATCAGGTCCATGCTGAGCCAGTGGAAGTACTTCCATACGTCATCCACCGAGTTGCCCCAGGTGACCAGGTTGATCTCTTTGTCCCGGTTGTAGGTCTGGGCGCCGAGGTACAGATTCCCCACCACGCTCAGGAGGACCAGGTAGGGGGCGAGTTGTCGCCACCATGTGCGCATCTACTTCACCTCCACGGGGATCGCCGGGCCGGGAATGGCCAGCACGGCGTGCTCCACCCGGATCGACCAGACCTTGCTGAAGGAGGCCACGAGCTCGAAGGTCTGGCTGGGGCGCAGGGGATCGGGCAGCCGGTCGAGGGGGGCGTCGCCGCCCCAGGCGCCGCCCATGCGGTCGCTCAGCCGGAAGCTCAGCAGGTGAACCCCGACCTGGGCGGGCGCCGTCAGCTGGCGGTAGTCGATCTGAACCCGGTCCTTGGCGAAGCGTACCCGCTCCACCTCGAACTCGACCCCGGCCACCGTGAAGCGCTGGCCCAGCAGCACGTCGCCCTCCTCACCGGGGCGCCGCACCTCCCAGGAAAGCTCCCGGTCGGGCTTGATGTAGACCTGGAAGGAGGGGAGCGTCGCCTCCACTGGGCCGGGGATCTGGCCGACCTGAGCAAAGTACGCGTACCCCTCTGTGGGCTTGCCGGGGCTGGTGCCGCTGCCGTGCTCACGTACGGACCCCAGATCCTGGCCCGTCCTCGGGTCGTACAGCCGCGGTGAGGGCTCGTACGGGCTGGAGTGTGAGACCGCTTGCTCGGCGGGACCCGACGAGGTGAGGCGGTAGTCAATGCGGACCCCGCCGTTCTCCCGCCTCGCCTCGTAGGTCAGCTCAACCCCCGCCGCCTTCAGGCGGGCCAGCGGGTCGGGGCTGGCGTCTTTAATCGCAGCCACCGCCGCCTTCTCCTCCCGGGTCCGGGCCTCGTAGCTCTGCCCGAACTCCCGGTCGGCCCGCCAGCGCCCGAACCAGTTGGCGCCAAAGGCAGTCAGTACCAGCAGCACCAACCCCATACCGATGATCGAACCCACCCGGTGCTTCAGCCGGGTCAGGAAGCGGGCATCCTCGGAGGGCGCGGCGCCTTCCGGCAGATGGGCGCCCAACTTCGGCGCCCCCTTCCGCAGGGCGTAATAGGCGCGCTCGCAGTCAGCGCATGTCGCCAGATGCTCCTCGACCAGCGCCCGGCTCTCGGGGCTGACCGCATCATCGATATAAAGCGGCAGCAGGTCCTGTATGATCCCGCACTGCTTCATGCCTTCTCCTCCTCCAGGTAGAGGGTGTGGAGCCGCTGGCGGGCCCGGTGCACCAGCACCCGCACGGTCGCCTCGCTCTTCTCCAGGATCAGCCCGACCTCAGCGTGACTGAGCCCCTGGACCTCCCGCAGGACCAGCACGGTCCGGTACTGCTCGGGCAGCCGGGCGAGCGCCCGGCGCACCGCTTCCTGCTCATCCAGGCGGATCAGCGCCTGCTCCGGTCCCGCCTCGGCCCCTGCCACGAGGCTCTCCATGGCGTCCGTCGGCATCTCCCGCCCCCGGCTGCGCTGCCGCTTCAAATAGACGTTCCGGGCGATCCGCAGCAGCCAGGTCAGCACCGCAGCCTCGCCGCGGAACCGGTACAAGGAGATCAGCGCCTGGTAGAACGTCTCCTGGGTCAACTCCTCAGCCTCATCCGCCGACCCGCTCATGCGGTAGAGGTAGCCGAAGACGGCGCCCTTGTAGCGATCGTAGAACTCCTTGAGTCGCTGCATGGGCACCCCCCTCAACGCACGCTCAACAGGGCAGTACCACGGCGGAGCGATTCGTTACACCCCTCGCACTAACTCATGCGACCATCCCACGCGCGCGGAGGCGGCCCCCCAACCGGGGCGCCGCCTTCAGGACTAGGACTCCTTGAACTGCTCAAGCGCCTGGTGCAGCTGCTCTGCCGCCTCGTTCATGCGGGCGGACATGGCCAGCAGCGCCCGGCTGGCGATCGCAATGTCATGCATGGAGGTCTGCGTGGCCTCGGCCTGGTCGGCCACCTTGCCGACCGAGCCGGCCATGGTCTCCATCCAGCGGATCACCTCGGCGGCGGCGCCGCCCGCCTCCTGCATGCTGGCGGCGGTCTCGGCCACCACATGGCGGACCCGGGTCATCTCCTCCTCAATGGTGGAGAGCCTGGCCGAGTTCTCCTGCACCGCTAGCGCCAGGTGGCGCACCTCGCCCACCAGCCGTTCGGCGGCCTCGGCCATCCCCGTGATCACCGGGGAGGGATCCTGGAGCAGATCCAGGACCCGGTCGTTCTCAGCCCGCTGCCGCAGGATGCTCAGTGCGGCCATGAAGGCTGCAGCCTGCTTCAGGCCGGATCGGGCGCCGTTCGTGAGCGTGCCGGCGGCCTCCATCGCCGCCGCCGCCCGGTCCCGGGTCTCCACCACGGTGCCGGCGATCTCCTCGGTCACCGTCCCCGTGTAGCGGATCGAGCGCTCCTGGCGGCTGGCGCCCTCGGCCACGCTGCTGACCGCCGAGCCCAGCTCGGTCAGGCGGTGGATCGTAAGCTGGGCGCCCGCCTGGAGCTCCTTGGCCTTCTCGAAGGAGGTGGAGGCCGCCCAGAGCGCACGCCCCGCCTCGGAGCTGGTCTGTGAGGCCGCCCCGTGCAGGGTCTTGCTGGCCAGGGCCACCTCTTCGGCCACCGATCGCACCTGCCCGATCATCGAGACGATCCGCTGCAAGAACTCATCCAGCGCCTTGGCCAGGTCCCCGATCTCGTCCCCGGCGGGGTGCGAGATCCGCTTGCCCACGTCGCCGGACCGAATCTGAGCGATGAACCGGTTGATCGGGCTCACCACGCCCCGGCGGGTCATCCAGAGCCCGAGCACCACCACCAGCACCAGCACACCCAGGCCGGCGCCCACCGCGAGGTTGACATAGCGAGTGAGTCGGGCCTCCACAGCCGTGAAGTACGCCTCCGGGATGCCCACATACGGCCCGGCGATCACATTTCCCATATAGTCCCGCAGCGGGCTGTAGATCGTCCGGGTGGTCTCCTCGACCACCGTGGCCCGGCCGCGGTAGGTGTTGCCGGCCCGCAGGCTCTCCATCACCACGTCGGAGTAAACCGTGCCCAGGGCCCGGGCATCCGTCTGGTGGCCTTCAGGGTCCTTCAGCTTCACGTTGGTGGTGACCCGAATCCCATCCATGGCGATGGTGGCGTTCATGGGCACCTCCGCCGGCGACCGGAGCACCACCTCATCGACAATGCGATAGTCACGGTTCAGAATATCAGCGGCGACGGCGGCGCCGAGCAGGGTTCCATCCGGGCCGAGGATCGGGGCCACGCCCACCAGGGCCAGGGCCGTATCGACCCGGGTCCCGAAGCGGGGATCGGTGGACTGCCTGGTCTCCAGGATCGGCATGTCGACCAGCTCATGAATCTGCGGGCCCTCGGCCTGCAGTTCCGACCAGGGAATCAGGGCAGGATAAGCCTGCCGCTCCCCAAAGGACATGACATGCTCGACCAGCCCGTTCAGGCTGTATCGGTCGCCCGTGTGCTCCGAGGTGGACCGGGCCACCACGCTGCCCGTGCGGTCCACGACCACCACGGTGTCGGCACGCGGAAAGACCTTGGCCAGCCGGGCCAGGTCGGGGCGGGCGCCCGGCCCGGTCAGGGCGGCCTGCACCTGTGTGTCGTGGGCCACCGCCGTGGCCACCTGCTTCATCGCAAAGAGCCCCTCATCGACAAAACTGGACTCCATATTCATGGCCAGTGTGAGGGTGGTCTCGATCTTCTGCTCCATGTCGGCCTGAATCGTCTCACGCAGGTAGAGACTGAAACCCACCAGGGCTGCCAGTGGGATGGATGCGGCGGTCGCGATCAGGAGCAGGAGCTTGGCGGTGAGTGAAAAGCGCAGTTTCATGGTGCCATGCCCCCTTGGTGTGCATCTCTCCGCGTAAATTCCCTCTTTGGCACAGCGTTCCCTGTCAGGTCCACGACCGATTCTGCACCGCGCCTCGGAAGGAACGGTCCGCCGCCCTGTCGAACCAACCCCGACTGAAAGGGGGGCACGGACAATGCTTAATACGCTCTCAGCCGCCATTTCGGAGCTCGCCGCGGCAGGCGGCAGTGTCGCAGCGCTGACCGCGGCGGTGAGCCGGATCGCCGCTTCCCACTTTGGGCTCCAAGGCTATACTGTCGGTCAGGAACTCCCCAATGCCCAGCGCACTCCGGAGCTTGACTGCTTTTTGCATGTGGCCGGCGCCATGATCGGGCAGGCGCACCGGTCCGACCAGGCCGCCAGCGACTATGACGAGGTGATCTCCCGGCTGGAGCAACTCCACCGTGACCTCGACAACGCTCAGCGCAGCGAGTGGATCGCGCACGAGCGCATGCGCATCGCCCAGGACCTGCACGACCGCGTCGCCCAGACCCTCTTTGGCATCGGGCTAAAGTCCGACTGGCTCCTGACGAACCTGGAGAAGGATGAGCGCCTGCGCCCGGATCTGGAGCGGGTCAAGCAGTTGGCCAGCACCGGCCTGCGGCAGGTGCGGGAGGCGATCTTCTCGCTCTCCTCGGGCCCTGTGGAGGCCGGGCAGCTGCGGCAGGCGATTCAGGGGCTGCTCAAGGAGATGGAGGCGGGCGGCATCACCGGGGATCTGCAGACCCTGGGCGACCCGACCCGCATCCCGCCGGATGTCGCCGACGGCCTCTACCAGATCGTGCGCGAGGCGCTGGTCAACGTGCGGCGCCACTCCGGCGCCTCCACCGTACTGGTCAGCCTTCGCATCACCGACGACGCGGTGACCGCCGTCATCCAGGACGATGGCCGCGGCCTGGCCGAGGGGGTGGCCGAGACCTACAAGATGGGCGGCGCCCACCTTGGCCTGCGGGGCATGGAGAGCCGGGTCACCCGGCTCGGCGGATCCCTCTGGCTCGCCCCCGGCGACGAGTGCGGGCTGGTGGTGACCGCCCGCATCCCGCTTCGGCCTCACTGAGGCTCCGCCAGGGGCAGCAACACCGCGAAGACCGTTCCCCGGCCCACCTCGGATTCGACCCGAATCTCTCCGCCCATTTGGGCGACGAGGCGTTTGACAATCGAGAGGCCGAGGCCGGTCCCGCTGTTGGGCATCAGTGTGCGGGCCTGATCTACCTTGTAAAACGGCTCCCAGATCAGGCGGATGTGCTCCGGCGGAATCCCGCCGCCGCTGTCCTCCACCTCGATGCGCGCGAGGTGGTCGACCTGGTGTGCGCGCAGGCTGATGCTCCCTCCAGGCGGTGTAAACCGCACGGCATTTTCCACGAGGTTGATGATCACCTGCTCCAGCGCATCAAAGTTCGTGGACACCATAAGCCGTGGGCTATCGACGGACAGCGTCAGCCCCGCGTCACGGCACTGGTACTGCCAGAGTTGGCCGACGACCCCAAGCAGTTCGGCCAGGTCGACCGGGCCTTTGGGCAGATCGACCACGCCGGCCTCTAGCTTGGAAAGTTGGAGCAACTGGTCGGTCAGCCGCTGCAACCGGCCGATTTCCGCCAAAAGCGACGCCATGTACCTGCCGCGGTTGGCCGGTGCGATCAGGCCGTCACGAAGGGCCTCTACGACAGCGGAAACGCTGGCCAGGGGCCCTTTGAGTTCGTGCGAAACGTTGGCGACGAAGCTGTTTTGCAGCCGGCGGAGCCGGACCTCCATGGTCACGTCGCGAAGGAGCGCCAACGCTCCGTAACGACCGTTGTCGGTTGCGACGGGGGAGACGTGGGCCTCGATCTCCCGCTGCCCCCAGGTGAGCATCACCTGAAACGGGGCATGGCACTCCGCACCGGAAGCCCACAGCAAGCTCTCCTGCAGGTCGGAGGGCAAGCCCGCGTCTGCCAGCATGCTCCCCTGAACCGGGCCCGAGCAGCCGAGCAACTCGTGGACGGTCGGGTTGGCCACGAGGACCCTGCCTTCGTTATCGATGGCTACAAGCCCTTCGCCCATGTGCGTCACCAGGGTTTGGAGCTTCATGTCGCGCGCCTCTTGCGCCCTGTTCCGTTCGATGGCGATGGCGAGCAGGTGGGTCGAGATGGAGACCAGCCTGCGGTCCAGCTGCGTAGGTCCGTCGGCGCCCGGGTAGTGGAGCGTTACCGTGCCAATCACTTCGCGCTGGCTCCCGAAGACGGGCGTGGCCCAGCCCTCGGGCAACTGGAGCGACTCCCGCCGATAGGCCGCCGCACCGCAGGCTGCAGCGTTTGGCCCGACCTCTACGACCTCGATTCCCGCCCGAAACGATGGCGGCATTCGCCCGCTGGCCGAACAGCGCAGGATCGTGCCGTCTGCGTCGAGCAAGTGAATGGCGCACCAGGCGGACGGGGACCACTCTTCGATGAAGTGCGTCAATAGGCGGAGCACAGATGACAGGGGCTGCCCCTGGGCGATCGCTTCGGAGATGGCGTTTTGGCTGGCCAACAACGCGTACGACTCATCCCGCCGCTGGGACGCCTCCTGGGCCTCTCGAAAGAGATCGGCGTTGTCAATGGCAAGGGCAGCCCGCCGGGCCACCTCCTGCGCCATGGTCAGATCGGCCTCATCATAGCGGCGGTGCTCCTGCGCCCAGACCATCTGCAGCGCACCCAGGGCCTGCCCGCGGGCGATCAGCGGGACAACCATGGCGGAGCGCATTCCACCCGCAGTCATGACCAGGCGGCTGGCGTCTTCACTCCCCGCGACGGAGACCAGCTGTGAGGGGCTGATATCAGGATAGACCTCGGCCTGACCGGTTCGCGCCACGCTCCAGATGGCACCCGAACGGACCGGTTGCCTGGCGGTCATAGCCAGGAACTCCGCCACCCGTGGCAGGCGCTCCGGGTCCCGATGGCTGCTGAGCAACTCGCGTACAGTGCCATCGGCGTTCAAGAGGAGGAGCGTACACCAGTCGGCATTGTGCTGAACGGCGAGCTGCACCACGTCACGCAGGGTGGCCGGGGAGGCGAGGGAGGCCGCCAGCGCCTCACTGACCTGCGCCAGAAAGGTGAGCCTGCGGTTGGCCGTCTCCATTTCGGCCCGCATTCGCCGTTCCGTCAGGTCTCGGGTGACCTTGGCGAAGCCCTTCAGTTCCCCGCTCTCTGACCACAGCGCTGTAATGACAACGTTGGCCCAGAAGCGAGACCCATCTTTTCTGACGCGCCAGCCTGCGTCCTCTGCCCTACCGTGCTGGACGGCGGCCTCAAGCAGGCGCCACGGCCTGCGCACCTCCAGCGCTTCGGGCGGATAGAAGACCGACATGTGCTGTCCGATGATCTCGTCATCGGCGTACCCCTTCATCCGCCGGGCGCCCTCGTTCCAGCTGATGATGCAGCCGGTGGGGTCAAGCATAAAGATTGCGTAGTCCACAACACTCTCGACCAACAGGCGGAAGTGGTGATCTTCCGGCTCTGAGCGGCGGAAGGCCCCGGTCTCCAACCTGACCCCTCCTCAAACCAATGGTTTCCCATCAGAATTGGGTAGCAATCGAGAGAATTCCTGTCGCAAATGGCAAGGCCGAGGAAGTGAGATCCTCGGCCTTGTGAGCTACTCAGTCACTTCTTCGACCTCTGCCTGATAGGTGATGCCCGCCACCGTGATCCGGAAGACCCGGGTCGGGGCAGGGGTGGCCGGCGGTTCAGGCGGCGCTTCGACGGGTGCCGGTGTCACGGCCTCCACGGGCTGCGGGGGCGGCGTCAGGTTCACCATCGCCTCCACGGGCTGGACCGCCGGCTCCCGCTCCAGGAGCCTGCGCATGTTGGCCAGGCGCCGCCGCTCGCTCCAGGCAATCTGATGCGCCTCGGCGAGGCTGACCTCCTGGAAACGCACCTTGTCGCCGGGGCGCAGTTGGGCAGCAAAGGTCAGGTCCGGGTAGAGGGCTACGGCGATCTTGGTATACCCGCCCAGGGTCTGGCGGTTGTTCAGCAGCAGGATCGGCTGGCCGTTGGCCGGGACCTGGATGGCTCCCGGCGCGATCGGCTCGGAAATGATGTCCGCACTCCCCGACGGGGCGACGGTCGGACCCTGGAGCCTGAGGCCCTGGCGGTCGGAGTTCTCCCCGATGGTGTACTCCCCTGCCAGGAACGTGGACCAGGCTTCGTCGCTGAAGGCGTCGCTCTGCGGCCCGCGGGTCACCCGGACGGTGAGCGACCCGGTGTAGGCGGGGCGCAGGTCGGTCGGGAAGGTGCGGCCGGCCACGGCGGCCGGGGCGTGGAGCGGCAGCCCGGTGGGGAGCCAGTCGCCCGCCTTCAGGGGGCGCCCGAAGGGGCCGACCTTGCCGAACAGATCCTCGGAGAGGCTGCCCAGCACGGGCTCCATGTCGAAGCCGCCCGCCACGCACAGGTAGCTACGGCAGCCCGCCGTGGCCGTACCGATGCGTAGCCGGTCGCCAGGGCTGGCCAGAAGGGCGGTCCACATGGGGACCGGGCGCGGCGCCCCACCACCGGCGGGAATCAGCTCGGCCTGAACTACGGCGCCGGTCAGCGAGAAGGCCAGCGGGCCGGTGAACTCCACCTCGGGCCCGGCAATGGTGATCTCGAGCGCAGCGGTGCGGGCCCGGTTGCCAAGCAGCCAGTTTCCGACCATGAGCGAGAGGAAGTCGGCGGCGCCCGCCAGGGAGACGCCGTAGGCCTGGTAGCCGCGGCGGCCCAGGTCCTGCAGGGTGGTGGCGAGGCCGGGCTGGATCACCTTCAGGCCGGTCTTGCCCTCGGTGAACTGCGGCAGCGGGGGCCGCTCCAGGCGCGCCTCGGCCTCCAGCGCCTGGTACCGCTCGGCGCTTACGGGCACAAAGCGAATCGAGTCGCCCGGCTCCAGCAGAGCGGGTCGCTCGCTGTAGGGGTCAAACAGGGTCACAGGGGTCCGGCCGATGATTTGCCAGCCGCCCGGGGTGGCGGAGGGGTAGACGCCGGTTTGCGCCCCGCCGATGGCCACGCTGCCCGCCGGCACCTTGGTGCGGGGGTTGGCGAGGCGCGGGGTGTGCAGGGAGCTGTCCAGCCCGCCCAGGTAGCAGAAGCCGGGGCTGAAGCCCAGGCAGAATACCCGGTAGAGCGGGTCGCTGTGGCGCCGCACCACCTCGTCGGCCGCGATGCCGGCATGGGTCGCCACGGAGTCAAGGTCCGGGCCCATCTCTCCGCCGTACAGCACAGGGATCTCCACCGTGCGGGAGGCGACCGTGGCGGTCTCCAGGGTCTGGAGGGCGGAGCGGGCCATCTCCTCCACCTGGTCGGGGCGAATGCGGACCGGGTCGAACTCGATCATCAGGCTGTGGTAGGCCGGCGTCACTTCCACGATCGCCGGGTGGTTCTTCTCTTGCAGGGAGCGGGTCAGGGCGTGGACCCGCCGGTTGACCTCGGCGTCGATGTCGGCGCCCAGGTAGACCAGCAGCGTGCGGTCCCCGCAGGCCACAAAGCGCAGGCTCTCCATTTGGCTTGTCCTCTCTCCGGGGGCGGTGTCGCTCACCATTATACCACTTCTGTGTTAGAGCCCAAGCAACCCGGGCACTTCGTCCAGGGAGCCGACCACATGGGCAGGTACAGCCCCGGCGGGGTAGGCCTCGGGCGCCTTGCCGTGGCGGTCCAGCCACACCGACACCAGCCCGGCCGCATTCGCCCCGCCGATGTCCGCCCGCAGGTTGTCGCCCACGAACAGGGTCCGCTCTGGGGCGACCCCCAGCTCCTTCAGCGCCGCCTGGAAGATGCCCCTGCCTGGCTTGCGCACCCCGACCGCGTCCGAGATGATGACGGCGCCCAGGTAGCGCTCCAGCCCGAAGAAGTCCACCTTGGACCGCTGGCTCTCGGGATGGTGATCGGATGCACCGTTGGTGACCAGGCCCATGGGCAGGCGGCCCTTCAGTTGCTTGAGTAGAGCGGCGGCATCGTCATAGATGCGCAGCTCCCGCAGCTGGGTTTGGCCGAAGTGCAGCTCGATCTCTCGGGCCAGGTCCGGGTCGGGGCGCCCCAGCGCCGCCAGCGTCTCCGCGTAGATGCGTCCGCGGGCTTCAGCCCAGGGCATGGCCCCGGCCTCCACCGCCTCAAACAGCCTGGCTGTCACCGCCTGATTGGCCGCCTTGTAGGCCCCGGGGGCGGCGCCCGTCGCGCGGCAGCACAGCTCCTGGGCGGCGCCCAGGGCCTGCGAAAGCGCGTCCATGGAGGCCAACAGCGTATCGTCGAGGTCAAAGAGAATGGCGTCAAACCGCAAAGACAATCGTCATCCCACCAATACCGGTATGAATTAGCGTTACCTCATTCTCAAACGTAAAGCAGATTCTCCTTCTCTCCTGGGAAAAATCACCGAACCTGTCAGCGAAAAGATTCGTGTCTCTGGTAGAGGGAGGTGTCATCCCGTGATTCCAATCTACCTGTCCGACAAGGGTTGGAACACGCTGGTCTGCCCGGTGTGTGAGCGGGAGCTTATTCCGGCCTACGAGTGCGAAGAAGGGCTGGAGGTCGGTTACTGGCACGACTTCGACCCCGGTACCGTCCGGCAGGGGTTGCTTGTCTGCGGCGACTTCAACTGTGAGTACCAGGAGCCGGTCACCTTTGCCGCCGAGCGGGTGGACGCGGTGCCCTTCTCGCTGACCCAAACGCTTTCCTTGTGGGAAATGGAGTATGGCGTTTGGTACACGGCGCAGGAGGCGCGTGAAACCGCCGAGGAGCTCGAGCAGGTCTATGCCGAAACCCAGCGGGCCAAGCTCCGCTGCGCGGCACAGTACTTCCGCCAAATGGCGGATGACCGCATTGAGCGCATCAACGAATGGATTGCGGCCGCCGGCCGCGAGTACTCGGTCTCCTTCCAGTCGTCCGCCGGCGAGCACCAGGGCCGCATTCAGGGGCACGACGAAGAGGCCATCCTCCTGCAAGCGGAAGATGGCCAGGTGGTCTCCGTTCCCAAGGCTGAAATCACCGAGGAGCGCATTCTTTACCCGCCCAAGCGCAAGCCCAGGGAGCGGAAGGGCGGGGGCTACTTCGTCATGATCGAGAACCGCTGCTACGCCGTCGTGGAAGGTTTCCACCTCCGCTTCGGCGACCGCCAGGAAGACGGCCGCTACTCCGCCACCACCACCGACCCGGCAGCCGCCAAGGCCCTGCAAATGGAGCGCGTCTCCGACGACCTCTGGCGGGGCTACTTCGACAAGGTTGAAATCCAGCGGTACTACTACCGCCATAACCAGGTGAAAATCAAGGGCCACTGGCTGGAGCAAACCGGCCGCGTCTCCGGTAGCCAAATGGTCCACGTGCAAACGCAGGACCCCGAGGTCGCACAGGCCCTCGACATGGACCCGATCTACGCCCTCGTCTTCCACGAGTTCGGCACCCAGGAGGGCGACGTCTCCCACTATGCTGGCGCCTTTCCGCTCTCCGCTGTGGAGGCTACCTCCTGGTATGAGGAAATACGGCCCCTCCCGGACGAAGAGGAAGAGGAGGGAGCCTAGGCCAAGTACCTCAGCCCCTCTGCCAGGGGGGTGAGCCGTATGCGAAAATCGCTCAGCAGCGGTCCGGTGTCCACCGGTTCCTCCATCAGCACAAAGTCAACCGCTGCCGGCGAAAGCGGCGGAGTGGGAAGCAGCGTCAGCGGTGCCGTGGCGATCTTCATCAGCCAGGCCGGGTTGTGCAGCAGGGGCCGCCGCCTGCCCATCACCCGCAGCATGGTCTGAATGATCTCGTCCATGGTGAGCTCCTGGGGCCCGCCCACCTCGTACACCTTGCCCACGGCCCGGGGTTCGTTCACGCTGGCGGCAACCACTTCCGCCAGGTCGTCCACAAGCACGGGCTGCACCCGGGTCTTGCCGTCGCCAATCACGGGAACCACCGGCAGGAGGCGGGCAAAGGTCACGAACTTGTTCAGGCTCCGGTCCTCCGGGCCATACACCCACGAGGGCTGGAAAATCGTCCAGGCCAGGCCGCTGCTCTTCACGGCGCCCTCGGCCTTCAGCTTGGCCTGGAACCAGGGGGCGCCCTGCCCCTGCCGAGTGCCCGCCCCGCTCACGTATATGAACCGCTTTACACCAGCCGCTTTCGCGGCCGCCACCTGGTTTGCGGTGCCGTTCCCGTCCACCTCCATGTAGGTGTAGCCCTTGCGCGGGTTCTCCACCGGGTGGTTGGGAAACTGCACCGCATTAATTACAACCTCAACCCCGGCCATGGCCTTTTCCAGGGAGGCCGGGTCCTTCACGTCCCCGGTGCGCAGTTCGACCCCGTCTGGCACCTTGCTGCGTGCGGCGCCGCGGGTCATTACGGCCACCCGGTGGCCGTGTTCCAGCAGCCGTCGCACCACGTGCGATCCAATAAAGCCGGTTCCGCCCGCAACCAGCACGAACGCCATCGTGTACCCCTCCGTATCAGTCCCATCACCGTCATCGTACACGAGGGGCGGCTGGAAAAACAGGGCCAGAGCCGTCGCTGTCCGGTTGCGGTCACAGGTTGGACAGGAAAAGGCCCGCTCACGCCGAACCTACAGGGGTGCAACCTCTGTGGGAAGGGGAATGAGCGGGCCTTGGATTCATTATTGGCGAAGCAAGTGGGAGCTTCGATGCTCGGCGGCATCAATCTGATTTTGGTGATTTGGGCCACCCTGCGGTACCGGCGCCGCCAGTCTGTGCCGGACGGGTTCTACAAGCTGTGGCCGGTCTCCATCCTCGTGGCAGCCTTCCAGCTCAGCATCGGCCTGTACTGGGTCTATATCCAGGGCAAGGTGGCCAACGGCCAGCACCTGTTCTACGGCATCGTGGTGGGGACGGCGGCCGTGGTCCAAACGCTCCTGCTGCCCAAGCTGCCCCTCGGCCAGCGCTACCGGGGCAAGCCCCTGGTCTACGCCTTCTGGGCGCTGGTTGTGCTCCTGGCCACCTTCCGTTCCTGGATGACCGCCTAGGCCGGCCAGCTGGTCCGGAAGAGCCAGCGCAGCAGGCGTCCGACCACCAGCCCGCCCAGCAGGTAGACCAGCGATATGATCAGCAAGGTGCGCCCGACGGGGAGGAAGGCCGGGAACGCCTTCCACAGCATCTCCAGCAGCCGGAAGGTCACGTAGTACAGGAAGGCCACAATCGACCAGCCTACCAGGGTAATGCGGCCCAGCAACAGCATATTGGCCACCAGGGCCCGTGCGCCGAGCGTTTCGGCCATGCGGTCCTCGGCGGCGGCCAGGCCGGGCGCCCGCCTGAGCGCCTCCCGGTACGCCCGGCGGGCCTCGGTGCGGGCGCCGCCTCGCGCGTGGATCAAGCCCTCGGTAATATACCCCTCCGGGTCGGATGGATTGGCCACCTGCGCCTGCTTGATCTGCTCCATCGCCCCGGCGGCGTCGCCTAGCTCCAGCAGGGCCAGGCTCAGCTCGCCCAGCGCCCCGCCGTGCCGGGGGTCCGCCTTCAGCGCCCGGCGGGCAGCATGGGCGGCGTGCTCAGCCTGCCCCGACGCCCGCAGGTACTGCGCCAGCGCAGCCCCGTAAATCGGCGCCTCGGGCGCCAGCACCGCGGCCCGGGTCTGCGCCGTAATCGCTTCCTGCGTCGCCTTTTGCCCGGCCTTCGCCGCCGCAAAGGCGTGGTAGAGCCAGGCCCAGTTCGGCTCCTGCTGCAGGGCCACCCCGGCGGCTATGACCGCCTCCTCGAAGCGGTCCAGGGCCGTAAGGGCCATCGCCGCCACGCCGTACACCCCGGCCGGCGACGGCCCGGCCTTGGCCAACTCATCGACCTCATGGAGCAGCAGGGTGTACTGCCCTCTCTGGTACATCTCATAAAGGCGCCGGGAGGCTGCGTCCAGTTGCTCCAGTTCCCGCTCCGTCAACGTCTCCGACCTCCCGTTAACCCGCCCAGATCAGGGCCAGAATCGCCCCGAGCACCAGAAACCACGCCGGCGCCCGCAGCCACTTCCGCCGCGGATCATCCTTCCAGCGCCAGGCAAACCCATCCACCACCGTGGCCACGGAAACAATGGCCAGCGCAATGATCCACCGAGACATTCGCCAGGAGTCCCCTTTCCACGAGCCCTTGCCATCTCGATTCTTCTCTTCCAGCCATGGCTCCTGCACGGGACCATTATCGCCGCGGATGCGCGGACTGCGCAGATTTTAATCACATTCGCGGATGATCAAAGGAGTATATTTGGGTAAATATTGATATATATATCATCGGGTAAGGTAGCCAGGTCCATCCGCGATATGACCGGAAATCCGTGAACTCCGCGCATCCGCGGCCATATTATGTCCCCTCCCGCGCAAAACAGCAGGCTCCAGGAGCGACCAGTGCGCTTCTGGAGCCTGCTTTTACTCGGCGGCTTTAGGACGGGCCCGACGGTAATGCCACACCAGCAACCCGAGGCCGACCACGATCTGAATCAGTGCCATCAACTGGGCGACACGCACGTTGCCAAAGACGAACGAGCTATCCTCGCGGATCGACTCGATCATGTAGCGGCCCACGTTGTAGAGGATCAAGTAGAGGCTGAAGACCACGCCTGCGGGGGGCTTGCGGCGCTGGACCGCGTAGAGCACGCCGAAGACCAGTACGTTCCAGACGCTCTCGTAGAGGAAGGTCGGGTGCATGACGACTCCATTGATCGTCATGCCCTCCCGGATGAAGCCGGGCAGCTTGTCGATGACCGACTGCGGCGCCGGCCCGCCGTAGGCCTCCTGGTTGAAGAAGTTGCCCCAGCGGCCGATCGCCTGGGCCAGGATCAGGCCGGGGCCAATCATGTCAGCCCAGAGCCAGAACGACTGCTTCCGGTACCAAATGTAGATGCCGCCGCAGATCAGGGCGCCGAGCACGCCGCCGTGGATAGCCAGCCCGCCCTCCCAGACCTTCAGAATTTCGCCGGGATGCTGGCTGTAGTAGCCCCACTGGAGCACGAATACCTCGTAGAGCCGGGCGCCCAGGATGCCGGCGGGCACCAGAATCATGGAAATATCCGGCACAAACTCAGGGTCGAGCCCGCGGTGCTTCGCAGCCCGCATGGAGGTCCAAATGGCGGCAAGAACACCGCTTACAAAGATCAGGCCGTACCAGCGGATGGTGAACGGACCGAGCTGTAGCGCAATGGGGTCGACAATGGCGAGGACGTTCAAACGGCGGCTCCTCCTTCGACGGGGACATACACCCATTATCCCAAGGGATTGACCGTATGAGAAGCCCTCAATCTTCGGTTGCGCGGCCTAGTTGCGATTTGTCGCCATCAAAGATATCTAAGGCGTAGACCGGAGAAAACCGGCACGACTTTTTATGCCTACACGACCGATGGTGGTTAAGTGCCAGCCTCCGGTACGATTGGAGCATGAGTTTCATAAGGGAGGAGCGCACACATGGGAGGCATGGACCGTCGGTCCTTTTTGAAGCTTTCGCTCGCAGCTACAGCCACGGTGGGAATGGCCGGGGAGGCGTTCGCCACCAACAGCTACGTCAGCGGCGGCCCCGCTCCCGCCCACGTGGAGCCCGAAAAGTGGATTTACTCCACCTGCGGCTTCTGCGGCACGGGCTGCGGTATTGAGATCGGCGTCAAGGGCGGCGAGGCCGTCGCAATCCGGGGCAAGAAGGGCTACCCGGTCAACGACGGGCTTCTCTGCGCAAAGGGCATCTACCAGTGGATGGCGATCATGGCGTCCGACCGCGGCAAGACCCCGCTCATCCGCAAGAATGGCAAGGCGGAAAAGGCCAGCTGGGACGAGGCCCTGACCGCCATGACCGACAAGTTCAAAGACCTGATCGCCAAGTATGGCCCCGATTCGATCGCCATCTACAACACCGGCCAGATGGCCATGGAAGAGTTCTATACCCTCGGCAAGCTGGCGCGGGCCGGCATCGGCACCGCCAACCTGGACGGCAACACCCGTACCTGCATGGCTTCAGCCGTCGTGGGACACACCCGCTCCTTCGGCACCGACGGCCCGGTGGGCGGCTACGCCGACATTGAAGAGGCCGATGTGATCATGATCTCCGGCTCCAACATGGCCGAGTGCCATCCGATCCTCTTCGGCCGTGTGGTAAAGGCCCGGGCAGCCAAGGGAACAAAGCTGATCTGCATCGATCCCCGCATGACCCAGGTCGCCCGCATCGCCGACATCTACCTGCCGATCAGGCCTGGCACCGACCTGGTGCTGCTCAACGCCATGGCCCACGTGGTCATCCGGGAGAACCTGATCGACCAGGCCTATATCGACGCCAACTGCACCGGTTACGCCGACCTGGTCAAGCATCTGGAGAAATACACCCCCGAGTACGCCGCCCAGATCTGCGGCGTGCCCGCTCAGAAGATCATCGAGGCAGCCCTGCTGTACGGCGTCAGCAAGAAGTCGCTCTCCATGTGGGTCATGGGCATCAACCAGTCGGTCAATGGCACCCAGGCCAACAACGCCTTCCACAACCTCAACCTGATCCAGGGCAAGATCGGCAAGCCCGGCTGCGGCTCCTTCTCGATCACCGGCCAGCCGGCGGCCATGGCCGCCCGTGAGGTCGGCGGCTCTTCCACCTACCCGGGGTACCGGGCCATCGCCAACGCCAAGCACCGCGAGGAGATCGCCGCCCTGTGGGGGATCGACCCGAAGAAGCTGCCCGACAAGAGCCCTTCGATTACGGAGATCATCGACGCCGCGATCGAGGGCAAGGTGAAGGCGCTCTGGGTGATCTGCACCAACCCGCTCATGTCCCTGCCCGACCAGAACCGGGTCCGCAAGGCGCTGGAAAAGTTGGAGCTGCTGGTGGTGCAGGACGCTTACGAGACCTCCGACACGGCACAGCTTGCCCACATCTACCTGCCCGCTTCCCTCTGGGCGGAGAAGAGCGGCGTCATGGTCAACGCTGAACGGCGCATCAACCTGCTCCAGCCGGCGATCAAGCCGCCCGGGGAGGCCCGCACCGACTTCGACATCCTGCTGGATGTGGCGAACCGCATGGGCTACGGTCAGCTCTTCCCCTACAAGACGACCGCTGAGTGCTTCGAGGAGATCAAGCGGGTGACCAAGGGCCGCCCCAACGACTATACCGGTGTCACCTACGAGCGCATCCAGGAGAACCTGGGCCTGCAGTGGCCGGTCAAGGATGCCCAGAGCAAGGGCACGCCCCGGCTGTACGCTGACGGCAAGTTCAACACACCCGACCAGAAGGCGGTCCTGTGGGCCATGGACCCAGTGCCCCTGCCCGAGGTGCCCGACAGCGACTTCCCCTTCATGCTCAACAGCGGCCGGGTCCAGGAGCACTACCACACCGGCACCAAGACCCGCAAGGTGCCGCAGCTCAACAATCTGGTCCCCACCGCCTACGTGGAGTTGAACCCGAAGGATGCCGAGCGGATGTCCATCGAGTACGGGGACGAGGTGGTCCTGGAGAACAAGCGGGGTAAGATCACCTGCAAGGCAGTGCTTACCGCCATGATCGCCCCGGGCTCCTGCTTCGTGCCGATGCACTTTAACGAGGGGCCGGTGAACGCCCTCACGGTGTGGGCGGTCGACAAGTTCTCCAAGCAGATGAACTACAAGCAGCAGGCTGTCAAAATAAGCAAGGCGTAGCAGAGGTGAACTAACGTGACGAACCAACTCGGCTTCCATGCCGATATGGAGAAGTGCATCGGCTGCAAGTGCTGCGAGGCTGCGTGCAAGGACTTTTACCGCATGCCCCCCGAGATTCGCTGGCGCAAGGTGCGCTCCTTCGAGATGGGCGAGTTCCCGGAGGCGTCGCGGGTCCACCTTAGCGTGGCCTGCAACCACTGTGTGGATCCGGCCTGCATGAAGGGATGCCCGGTCGACGCCTACATGAAGCGTGAGAAGGACGGCCTGGTGATCCATAACCCGACCGCCTGCATCGGCTGCCAGTACTGCACCTGGACCTGCCCCTACGGCGTGCCCCAGTTTGACCCCGAGCAGGGCGTTGTCTCCAAGTGCAACGGCTGCTACCAGCGTATCGACGAGGGCCTGATGCCCAAGTGCGTCGAGTCCTGCCTGACCGGCGCCCTCACCTTCGGCGAGGTCGACCAGCATGCCGCCAAGCAGCGCCAGGTGGTGAACGTGGCCCCGGGCTTTGCTGATCCCAGCATCACCAAGCCCAGCACCCGCTTCGCCTGGCCGCTGAAGGGCCCGCAGCCCGATCATCAGATGAACATGGCTCCCCCGAAGGAGGGCAAGTAGCCATGATGGAGTGGCTTCACCAGGCCCAGTACAGCCTGGTCCTCTTCACGCTCTTCACGCAGGCCAGCGTGGGCGCCTTCTGGGTGCTGCTGGTGAGCGATTTCCTCAAGCGTAAGGCGCCGGATGCCGTGCAGGATGCGTTCACCCGCATCGGCACCTACATCCTGATCCCGCTGACGGCCCTGGGCCTGCTCTTCTCCACGACCCACCTGGGCCGGCCCCAGTTCGCCTTCCGGGCGCTGACCCACATCGCCTCCTCGTGGCTGTCCCGGGAGGTCTGGAGCTTCGGCCTCTTCTTTGCCCTGGTCGCCGTCTACACCTACCTGTGGTGGAAGCGGGTCGACGATGCGGAGCTCCGTCGCATTGTGGGCGTTGTTACCGGGGTCGTGGGCGTCGTGGGCGTCCTCAGCCAGGCGATGGTCTACCAGATCCCCGGGCGCCCTATGTGGAACCACCCCTCGGTCACCATCCTCTTCGCAGCGTCGGGCCTCGTCCTGGGTCCGATGGCCGTCGCTGCCGTCTACAGCTTTGCCTGGGGCCGCTTCATCGACCTGAAGCAGGGGGAGCAGACCGTGCGCCTCTCGCACCGGCGCCTGGGCCTCACCATGCTGACCGGGGCCATCGCCTGCGGCGGCGCCCTGGCCTGGCGGCTTAACTACCTGGCGCACGGCGCTGCCGGCGCCTCGCCGAGCGCCATCGGCAAGGCGGCGGTTGGGGCTGACACCGTGAGGACTGCCCTCTACATCGGTCATCAGGTCGTGCAGCAGAACAGCCTCATGCTCAACCTGCAGTGGGCGCTCGGCGTGGGTGTTCCCGTCCTGCTGGCGGTGGTTCTCTGGGCGCTGCACAAGAAGGGCGCCAGCCTCAAGCTCTGCAATGCGCTCATCGCCAGCGGCCTGGCGCTGGTGGCGGTGGGTGAACTCGCCGGCCGGGCGCTCTTCTTCCTGACCGGGCGCCCCTGGTTCTAACCCACGAAGGAGGGATTCGCACGTGAACAAGGATCGCCGCACTGCGCTCCTGGCCCTGCTGACGGGCGCCATCGCCGGCCTGGCGGTCGTGGCGGCCCGCAAGGGGCTGCCCGGCGCAGGCAAACTGGCGACCAAGCTCGCCAAGCCGATGATGCCCCAGGCGCCAGCCCCGACCTACGGCTACAAGGAGATCAACCTCTCGTAACCCAACACCCACCTCCATTTCGCACGGGAGGTGGGTGTTTTTCTTGCCTACAGCGGATAATAAGTGATCATTCCCACGGGGTCTTTCACGGCGCTAAGATTTAGAGTAACAAAACGCGTATCGGAAGGTGGACCGGCATGAAAGCGTATCGCATCGCAGTTCTGCCTGCGGACGGCATCGGCAAGGAAGTAGTGCCCGCTGCTTTGGAGGTCCTGAACAAGGCTGCGGAGACCTACGGGTTCCGCCTGGAGACCGAATCGTTCCCGTGGAGCTGCGAGTATTACCTTGAACATGGCCGCATGATGCCCGACAACGGGCTGGAGACCTTGCGCCCGTATGATGCGATCTATATGGGCACGGTGGGCTTCCCCGCCCTGGTGCCGGATCATATCTCCCTGCACGGCCTGCTGCTCCCGATCCGCCGGGCCTTTGAGCAGTACGTCAACGTCCGGCCGCACAGGCTGCTCGCCGGCGTGAAGGGTCCCCTGCGGACCGAGAAGCCTTTCGACATCCTCGTGATCCGTGAGAACAGCGAGGGCGAGTACGTTGGCGCCGGCGGGCGGGTCCATGTAGGCACCCCCAACGAGGTGGCGGTCGAGACCGCGATCTTCACCCGCAACGGCGTCGAGCGTGCCCTGCGGTACGGGTTTGAGCAGGCCCGCAAGCGGCGCAAGCACCTGACCAGCTGCACCAAGTCCAACGCCCAGCGCAACAGCATGGTCTTCTGGGACGAGGTGACCAACGAGGTCGCCAGGGACTACCCCGATGTGGAGCTCTTCCGTTGCCATGTGGATGCGCTCTCCGCCCGGTTTGTCACCCACCCGCACACACTGGACGTGGTGGTCGCCTCCAACCTCTTCGGCGACATCCTGACCGATATCGGCGCCGCCATTCAGGGCGGCCTAGGCTTCGCAGCCAGCGGCAACATCAACCCCATCGGCACGGCGCCCAGCATGTTCGAGGCGGTGCACGGCTCTGCGCCCGATATTTTCGGCAAGATGATCGCCAACCCCACCGCCCAGATCTGGGCGGGCGCCATGATGCTTGAGCACCTCGGCGAGGCGGACGCGGCCCGAGCGGTGATGACCGCGATCGAGGCGGTGACCGGCAGCGGGGCAGTCGCCACACGGGACATGGGCGGAACCAACAGCACAATGGAGATGGCCGAGGCCATCGCCCGGGCGGTTAAATAGGCAGATGACTACGGCAGCTCCCTGGCGGGGCTGCCGTTTTGCTGTCCGACAGGAGAGATGCCGCAGCTCTTGAATAGTTTATTGATTGTGCTATACCGAGCAACTGGAAGTGAGATCATTGCTGGCTGGTCGAGGAGCAGAGCTGTCACTGCTGCGCCAGAGGTGGGATGCTGCCCGGTGCGGCGTTGGTTCCCTGGTCCTGGTGGGCGGCGAGGCGGGCGCCGGCAAGACCGCCCTGGTGGAGGCCTTCATCGCCGGCTGTGGGATCGCGGCGGTGGCACGGGGGTGGTGCCCGGGCGCCGTCGAGACGCCGCCTTGCGGACCCTGGCTCGACGTGGTGGGGGCGGCAGGGCGCAGTGGAGCCGCACTGCCTCCGCCCTTCGGAAGCGCACCTGGCCACTGGCCTGCCTACGCCATGGTCGATCCCCTGTTCAAGTGGCTCGTGGAGGCCAGCGCAGGTGAGGGACTGCTGCTGGTCCTGGAGGATGTTCACTGGGCCGACCCGCTCTCCCTGGAGCTCTTGCGGTATATGCTGCCACGCCTGCGCACGGCGCCCATCATGCTGATCGTGACCTACCGGGATACCGACCTTCGGGCCGATGAGCTGCTCTGGGCGCTGCTGCCGGACCTGGAGCGTGCCGGGGCCACGCACGTGCGGCTCCCCCGCCTGGATCTGCCCGCTGTGCGGAGCCTGGTGGAGGCGGCGCTGCCCGAGTGTGCGGCGCCCGGCGAACTGGCTGGGCAGTTGCACAGCCGCACGGGCGGGCATCCGCTGTTCGTCACCCAACTGCTCTCCCTGGCCGCGAAAACCGGCGGGACAGCGCCACTCCCCGAGACCATCCAGCAGGCCCTCCAGCGCCGGCTGCAGAGCCTGACCCCGGCGACCTATGCCGTGCTTCAGGCGGCGGCGGTGATCGGGGAGCGGTTCGCTTACGACCTGCTGGTCCGGGTGGCGCCTGGCACCGAGGAGGAGACCCTGGCGGCCCTGGAGGAGGCTTTGGCCGCCCGGGTGATTCGCAGCGAGGGCGCCGAGCGGTTCGTCTTCGACCATGCGCTGGTGCGGGAGGTGCTGGAGGCCGGGCTGATCGGCCTGCGGCGCCGCCGCCTGCACCTGGCGGCGGCGGAGGCGCTGCAGGCCCAGCCCGGCGCCGACCCGGGCGCCCTCGCCTACCACCTGGGCGCCGCCGGCGACCCCCGGGCGGCCGACGCCCTGCGGGCCGCCCTGGACCGGGCGCTGCGGCTGGGCGCCCTCGCCCAGGCCGCCCGGTGGGGCCAGGAACTGGTCGACCAGCTGCCCGAGGGCGACCCCCGCCTGCCCGAGGCCCTGCTGAAGCTGGGCTACGCCTTGCGCTACGCAGACGGCGCCCGGAGCCGTGCCTGCTGGGAAGGCGCCCTGGAGCGAGGCGACCGAGTCGTCGCGGCTTGGGCCAGGCACATGTTAGCCTGGTCCGACTACGGCGCCAGGACGCCCGGCTGTGTGGAAAAGCTGGCAGCCGTCCGCCGCGAGGAGGAGGAGCTGCTCGACGACCCCGAGTTTCGCAGGCTCCAGGTGGACCTGACCGGAGAGATCACCGGCCACGCCCCGATCAATCGCACCCTGTGCTCGGCCCTTACCATGGCCGGGCGCCTGGAGCGAGCCCGCGGCCTGATCGCCACGATGCGCAGCAAACTCCCGCCCGACCAACAGGCGGGCCCGGATGACCAGGAGGCCAACGTAGCCATGTACGACGGCCGGGTCGACCTGGCAATCGGGCTCTACGAGCGGGCCGCCCGCACCGCCGCCGAGCGCTGGCGGGACTACCGCATGGCCTTCCTGTACAAGTGGACCGAGCTGGTGGCGCTGCTGTGGGCCCGCGCAGATCAGCCCGACGAGCTCGACCGGGTCGCTGCCGAGGTGGCCACGTACGAGGCGGAATCCAGGGAGCGCACGGGGCTGAACTGGATGCCCGAGGGGTACTCCTCGCTGGGGTTCTTTCACTTCGTGCGCGGCGACTGGGAGGCCGCCCGGCATAACCTGACCACCTACCTGGACCAGCACCCGCACGCCTCCGACCGGAGTTGGTGGCGCTACTATGCCGCCTTGCTCCACCTCGCGGAGGGCGATGTGAAGGGCGCCGAGCGTGTGATGGCGCCTGTGACGCCGCGGCGCCCCAAGGATGACCTGGGCTTTGAGCGGATCTCCCTCTACGCCCGGACCCTGCGGGCCCGCATCTGCATCGCCGCAGGCGAGCTTGCGGCGGCCAGAGCCTGGTTGGAGGCCGCCGACCGGGACCTGCAGACCCGGGAGGTCGTGAGCCTGCGCGGCGAGCTGCATCAGCGCTGGGCTGAGTACCACTGGGCCGCCGGCGATTCCCGGGCCGCACTCCAAAACGCCAGCGCCGCTCTGGCCTTCGCGCAAAATGCAAACGACCTCTGGCACGCCATCGAAGCCCATCGGCTGCTCGGGCAGCTGCACGCCGGCTGCGGTGCCGCCGACGCCTCACGGGAACACTTCGCAGCCGGCGCCCGCCTTGCGCAAGCGTGCCGCTTTCCCTACGAGTGGGCGCTCACGTGCGTGGCCTGGGCGGAGGCGCTGCCCCAGGTGACCAGACCATCAACCGAAGCCCGGGAGACCCTCGCCCGGCTGAGAGCTGCCCCGGCCCTCGCCCGGGCCGATGCCCTCCTGGCGCCCGGGCGCCCCGACGGCCTGACCCAGCGGGAACTGGAGATCGTCGCCCTGGTTGCACAAGGACAGAAAGACAAAGAGATCGCCGCCGCCCTCTTCATCTCCGTGAAGACCGTCCAGGCGCACCTGCGCAACATCTTCAACCGGCTGGATGTGGCCAACCGGGCGGCCCTGGTCGCTTACGCCGCCCGGCACGGGTTGGTTCGGTAAAACTACCTAGGGCAAGACCGTACTCAAACATCAGGGTTTTCATCGATGGAGCAACTCCACCGGGCTGGTACGATGGGTCCAACAACCCGCAACAGACCTGCATGGAGGACCTTCACAATGAAAACGCTGCGCGACCTCTTCGAGGCCCTGATGAAATGGATGCTGCTCAACGCCCGCCTTTGAATACAAACGGTCCCCGGACGCATCGCACGCCCGGGGACCGTTTTCTGCTTATACGTTCTCCGCAAACCCGATATGGTACCCGAATGGATCGTGGATGTGGATCTCCTTCATCCCGTAGTCCTGATGCACCAGGGCATGATCGGCCGGAATCGCCCCGGAGGCGACCAGCTCGGCGTGCAGATCCTCAATGTTCTGGACCATCAGGATGATGTCGGCGCCCCGGTTTCGTGCGGCCCCGTCGCCCTTGCCAATGTGGATCTCCACGCCGTCGCGGGCCACCCCGGCGTAGTCATACGGAGAGGTGAAGCTGACCTTGAAGCCCAACTTCTCGGTGTAATAGCGGATCGCTGCGTCGACATCGGCCACGAAAAGAACCGGGATCGCCTGCTTGAACACCGTTGCCATCGAAGAATCCTCCCTGGATTATTACTTCGGGTGTACTACCCGTTGGGCCGCATAGATGCCGGTATGGCCCGAGGCAAGGTAAGCCGCCAGGCAGGCCAGCCCTACGTAAACGATGCCCCCGCCGCCAAAGAGCTCGGCGGCCATCAGTATGCATGCAAGCGGAGTGTTGGCCGCGCCGGCGAAGACCGCCACGAAGCCGGCTCCCACCGCCAGGTCGTACGGCATCCCCAGGAGCGGGCCCAGAGCAGCCCCCAGCGTGGAGCCCATGAAGAAGAGCGGGGTCACCTCGCCGCCCTGGAAACCGGCGCCCAGGGTGAGCGCCGTCAGCAGCAACTTCCACAGCCAGGCCAGCGGCGGCACGGCGCCCGGGGTAAAGCTGGCGGCGATCACCCTGGTGCCGATGCCGGCGTAGTCGTAGGCGTCCAGCCCGAGGATCACCACTGCCACAACGGCCCCGCCAACCAGCGGCCGCAGCGGCTCGGCCGGGATCCATTTCCGGTAGGCCGCCTTCACCCCGTGCAGCGCAAAGACGAAAAGCCGACTGACAAGGCCCGCGGCGATGCCGAGGCACACCACCTTCAGCAGCAGGGCGCCGGAGATTCCGAAGCTACCCAGGGCAGGGTAGTGGGCATGTCCGAGGCCCCAGGTCCTGGTCGTCAAGTCGCCGACCACGGCGGCTGCCAGGGCCGCCACCATCGACTCGTACTTAACGCCGCCGACCTGGGTCACCTCCATGGCGAAGACCGTGCCCGCCAGGGGGGTGCCAAAGACCGAGCCGAAACCGCCTGCGACGCCGCTGGTCAGCAGAACCCGCCGGTCCGACGGGGAGAGGGCGAACAACCGGGCCAGAAAGTCTGCCAGACTCCCGCCCATCTGGACGGCGGTGCCCTCCCGCCCGGCGCTCCCGCCGAAGAGATGGGTCACCAGTGTCCCGCCGAGCACAAAGGGCGCCATCCGCAGCGGGACTCGCCCCTCGCCCTTGTCCAGCTGTGCCAGGATCACGTTGTTCCCGCCAGCGACCTCCCGGCCGTAGGTGGCGTAGACCCAGCCCACCAGCAGGCCGCCCAGCGGCAGCAGCCAGATCAGCCAGGGGTTCAGGTCGCGCAGCGAGGTGACCCGCTCAAGGCTCCACAAGAAGAGTGCCGAGGCGCTGCCGGCCGCGACCCCTGCGGCGGCGCCCAGCAACAGCCATCGCAGAATTCGACGAAAATCGACACTGTTCGACAACTTACGACTTCCTTCCCCAGAGCAGGAGTAGTAGTGCAGCCGCGGCGGCGGTGCCGCTGCCCAGGTAGAAGGGCACCGACGGGCCGGCCCAGTCCCACAGGACGCCTGCCAGCAAGCTGGCGGGCAGGGCGGCGAGCCCGGTCAGCGCGTTGAACACCCCGATCGCTGTAGCGCGCTGTTCCGGATCCGCCAGATCAGCGATGTAGGCCTTCTGAACACCCTCGGTGAAGGCGTAGTAGAGCCCGTAGGCAAGGAAGAGCGGCCAGGACACCCAGCCTTTGGTCGCCAGGCCGAAGCCAAGGTAAATGGCGGCAAAGGCGCCCAAACCCGTTACCAGCAGGGGTTTGCGGCCGAAGCGGTCCGATAGGGCGCCGGCCGGGTAGGCCAGCACCGAAGAGCTAAGATTAAGGCAGAAGTACGCCAGGGGAACCAGCGGAGCGGAAAGGCCCAGGTTCTGTGCCCGCAGCACCAGGAAGGCATCCGACGAGTTGCCCAGGGAGAAAACCAACCCTACAGCCAGGTACCTGCGCAGTTCAGGCGAGAGGGCGCCGACCGAAAGGCTCCAGTTCCTGAACACGGGGCCTGCCTTGGTTTCAGCCACCTCTCCGCGGGGTTCCCGCAGGAAGAGTAGAAGCAAAGCGACGGCGAGCATGCCTGGCAGGGCCGCCCACAGGAAGACCTTCCGGTACTGCCCCGGCCACGCCAGCAGAATCAGCCACGCGGCCATTGGGCCAATGGCTGCCCCAACGGTGTCCATGGCCCGGTGAAGCCCGAAGGCCTTCCCCCGCACCTCGGGCGCCGCCGACTCGGCAATCAGGGCGTCCCGCGGCGCCGCACGCAGCCCCTTGCCGAACCGATCCGACAAGCGAATCGCAAGCACCTGTCCCCAGGAGCCGGCAAAGCCCAGCAGCGGCTTCAGGATGTTGGACAGCCCGTATCCCGCCACCATGAGCGGTTTGCGACGTCCGCTCCGGTCGGAGAGCCAGCCGGAGACGGCCTTCATCACGCTGGCCATCGCTTCAGCGAGGCCCTCGATGAGGCCAATCACCCCAGCTGGCGCCTGGAGCGTCCCGGCCAGAAAGAGCGGCAGCACTGACACCAACATCTCCGAGGATGTGTCGGTAAAGAGGCTCACAAGGCCTGCAATCCACACGTTGCGGCTAAGCTTGGAAGTTTGTGGCGACACCTTGCGTATGGCCTCCTACGACAAAAGGCCCCCTGCCACCGTTGGTGACAGGGGGCTACGTGATTCTACTTTACTCGGCAGAGACCTGATCAAGCAAGACCGTCTGACGGGCCAGCTGCTCAGCGAGCACCTTCCGGACCGAAGCGCAGACCTCAAGAATATGGTCGGAGGCGACCCGATAGTACATATTCAGGCCTTCCTTGCGAGACTCTACCAGACCGTACTGCTTCATCAGCGACAGATGCTGAGACAGGTTGGGCATGGTAACATCGACCGTCTTGGCGAGCTCGCCGGCGGTCATCTCGGTGTCCTTCAGGGTGTACAGGATCTCAAGCCGCTTCGGATTCGCCAACACCTGACACACGCGCGCCTGAAGCTCGAAAATTCGACGATCCTGTTCCATAACTGGACTACCCCCGCTAAATAAACTTCTAATATTTTAATTATCATCCGTCCGATAGGGTTTGTCAATCGGAGTCGAGATTTGTCGAGTGTAACAATCTCGTAAAGACGTGTAAACGCTGGCGTAGAGTTCCGCCTATTCTGCAATATTGATCAGCCGTTTCGGGTTCAGGAAAGTTGCCTAATACAAATATCCTACATTAAGGGAGTCCTGTACAGGGGGGAAGAGCGTGGCGGTTTGTGGAAGCCGTGGATGTGTGAAAAAGTTGCGTATTATATGGGGGAATGGGAGATTCGTCAACGGTTTTCCGGTGAAATGCAGGTTATTGGTTTATGTTGACCCGTATCTACCGGCGAATTACAATAGTCCATAGTACGAAAGTGCCATTCACGGTAGCGCGATGGTGCAGGGGCGACCCTGATCGATATGCTCTACCGCAGTTATCCGAAGGGGGTCTATCTCCGTGGAACTCAAGGAAGAGCAAAAGTTGGACATGGAGCAACTGTTCACAGTCCGCCGCGTCCTGAATCCCGACGGGACTCTGGTCGGGCCGGAGCCCGATTTTACGGCTGATCAACTGAAGGATGTTTACCGCTGGATGGTCTACCTGCGGGTATTCGACCAGCGTTGCCTGAATCTCTCCCGCCAGGGCCGCATGGGCACCTTCGCCCCGTTCTCCGGCCAGGAGGCCTGCCAGGTCGGTTCCGCCTACCTGCTGCGGCCCGCTCAGGACTGGGTCTTCCCGACCTATCGCGATCACGGCGCCATGCAGGTCCTGGGCGTTCCCTCCAAACACATCATTCGCTACTATATGGGCGATGAGTCCGGCAGCCACGCCCCCGAGGGTGTAAACGCCTTCCCGATCTCCATTCCCATCGCCACGCAGCTCGTGCACGCCGTGGGCGCCACCTGGGCCGCCAAGATCCGCAAGGAGGACACCGTGGCGGTCGGCTACGCCGGCGACGGAGGCACCTCCCCCGGCGACTTCCATGAAGCGCTCAACTTTGCGGCGGTCCAGAACACCGCCACCATCTTCTTCATCCAGAATAATAAGTACGCCATCTCCACCCCGAACTCCAAGCAGTTCAAGACCAAGACCCTGGCGCAGCGGGCTCTGGCCTATGACATCGCCGGCGTCCGGGTCGACGGCCAGGACATCCTCGCTGTGCTGACCGTCATGAAGGAAGCCATCGAGCGCGGCAAGAGCGGCGGCGGTCCCACCCTGGTGGAGGCCCTTACCTTCCGCTACGGCCCGCACACCACGCCCGACGATCCCAAGCGCTACCGCGAAGAGGGCGAAATCAAGACCAACCAGGGCCAGGCCCTCGACGAGTGGCAGGCCAAGGACCCCATCTTCCGCATGAAGCGCTACCTGGTCTCCAAGGGCCTCTGGAACGACGCTGAAGACGAGGCCCTGTGGAACTCGGCCCGCGAGCAGGTCAACAACGCCATCGCCGAGGCCGACTCGATCCCGAACCCCACCGTTGATGATGTGTTCGATCACCTCTATGCCGAGCCGACGCCGGAGCTGCAGCGCCAGAAGCAGTACCTGAAGTCGTACCTGGCCAAGAAGGGTCACGGGGAGGCTGCCAAGCATGGCTAAGATGACGCTGATCCAAGCTATTAATGATGCGATGAAGGTCGCGATGCGTCGCGACCCCAGCGTTCTGATTATTGGTGAGGACGTTGGTGTCAACGGCGGCGTCTTCCGTGCCACCGAGGGCATTTACCAGGAGTTTGGCGCCGAGCGGGCCATCGACGCTCCGCTCGCCGAGTCCGGCTTCGTGGGCGCCGCCATGGGCATGGCGGTCAACGGCCTGAAGCCCGTCGTGGAGGTCCAGTTCGACGGCTTCCTGGCCCCCGCCCACGAGCACGTGGTCAACCAGATCGCCCGGGTCCGCCATCGCAGCCGGGGCCGGTTCACCTGCCCCATGGTGCTCCGTGTTCCCTCCTGGGGCGGCATCAAGGCGCTGGAGCACCACTCCGAGTCGATCGAGGCCTGGTATGCCAACAACCCCGGCCTCAAGATCGTCGCTCCGTCCAACCCCTACGACGCTAAGGGCCTGCTCCTCGCCGCCATCGATGATCCGGACCCGGTCATGTACTTCGAGCCGAAGGCGCTCTACCGCTCCTTCCGCGCCGAGGTGCCCGAAGAGCACTACACGGTGCCCATCGGCAAGGCGGCCATCGCCCGGGAGGGTAAGGACCTGACCATCATCTCCTACGGCCGCCACGTCCACACCGCCCTGGAGGCCGCTGAGCAGGTCGCCGCCCAGAACGGCTGGCAGGCGGAGGTGGTCGACCTGCGCTCGATCGTGCCGCTCGACCTGGATACCGTCATCAACTCCGTCAAGAAGACCGGCCGTGCCGTCATCGTCACCGAGGCGCCCCGCACCGCCGGCTTCCATAGCGAACTGATCGCCCTGATCAACGACAACGCTCTCGAATACCTGCAGGCGCCCGTCGCCCGGGTGACCGGCTTCGACGTGCCCATGCCCTACCGGCTCACGGAGGATCTCTACCTGCCCGACGCCGGCCGCGTGATTGACGCCATCACCGGTGTCATGTCGTACCAGTAAGACGGGAGGCTGCGACTCACCATGGCAACTGAATTCAAACTCCCCGACGTCGGCGAGGGCCTGCACGAGGCGGAGTTGCTGAAGTGGATGGTAAACGAGGGCGACACGGTCAAGATCGACCAGCCGCTCCTTGAAGTTCAGACCGACAAGGCTGCGGTGGAGATTACCTCCCCGGTCAATGGCAAGGTGTCCAAGCTGCACGGCAAGGTCGGCGACATCCTGATTGTCGGCAACGTCGTCGTCACATTCGATGACGGCACTGCCACCGCCATGCCCACCGACAAGGAGGCCGCCTCGGCCACGGCTGCCGCCCCGGCGGGCGCCCAGCCCAAGGCCCAGGCCGACGTGACCGCCTTCCCGGCCACGGCGCCTGCTCCTGCCGCCGCTGCCGCCGCCGGCGGTCGTGCGCTGGCCGCACCGGCCACCCGCAAGCTTGCCCGCGCTTTGGGCATTAATATCGACCAGGTGCCGGGCTCCGGCCCTGCCGGCCGCGTCACGGCCGACGATGTCCGCCGCTTCGCCGCTGGCGGCCCGGCTGCTGCGGCCCCCGCGGCTGCCGGCCCGGAGGCTGCCACCGAGTGCTTCGTCCAGCCCGAGCCGACCGCTGTGGCTCCCGCCGCGGCGCCCGCGCCCATGGCTGTGGCCAAGAACGCCGTGGCCCCGGTCGCCGGGGACGAGCGCATCCCTCTCCGCGGCATCCGCAAGGTGATCTCGGAGCGCATGGTCAAGTCCAAGCACACCGCCCCGCACGTCACCTCGGTGGACGAGGTCGACATGACCGAGCTGGTGGAGTTCCGGGCCAAGGCCAAGGAGATGGCGGCCAAGAAGGGAATCAAGCTCTCCTTCATGCCGTTCTTCTTCAAGGCGCTCACCACCGCCCTCAAGGAGTTCCCCTACCTCAACGCCCAGATCGACGACGAAAAGCAGGAGATCGTGCTGCGCAAGCAGTACCACATCGGCTTCGCCCTCGACACCGAGGCCGGTCTGCTCGTGCCGGTGGTCAAGGATGCCGACAAGAAGTCGGTCTTCCAGATCGCCGCCGAGATGGAGGACCTCATCGCCCGCGGCAAGGCTGGCAAGCTCACCCCCGACGAAATGAAGGGCTCCACCTTCACCGTCTCCAACCAGGGCTCCATCGGCGGGCTCTACTTCACCCCGGTCATCAACTACCCCGAGGTCGCCATCCTCGGCATCGGCAAGACCCAGGACCGCCCGGTCGTCCGCGACGGTGCGATCGTCATCCGCAAGATGACCTACCTCGCCCTCTCCTTCGACCACCGACTCATCGACGGCGCCCTGGCGACTCGCTTCATGAATCGGGTCATCGAACTCCTCGCCAACCCGACCCTGCTCATGATGGAGGCGATGTAACCATGGTCATGGGTTCGTCCAAGATCGGTACCGACACGATTATTCTGGGCGCCGGCCCCGGCGGCTACGTGGCGGCCCAGCGGGCCTCCCAGCTCGGCCAGACGGTCACGCTGGTGGAGCTCGAAGAGCTCGGCGGCACCTGCCTCAACCACGGATGCATTCCCTCCAAGGCCCTGATCTCCGTGGGCAACCTGATCCACGAGGCCAAGGAGTCCGAGGACCGGGGCGTCAAGGTCTCCGGGGTGGAGCTCAACTTCGCCAAGACCCAGGAGTGGAAGCAGACCAAGGTAATTAAGCGGCTCACCAGCGGCGTCGGCGCCCTCATGAAGGCCGGCGACGTGGAGGTCGTCAAGGGCAAGGCCCGCTTTGTCGATCCCCACACCGTGGCCATCGACGTGCAGGACGGCCAGTCCCAGATCTATGGCTTTAAGAACTGCATCATCGCCACCGGCTCCCAGGCGGTCAACCCCAAGTTCTTCCCGGTCGACGGGGTGAACGTGGTCGACGCCCGCGGCGCCCTGGCGTTCCAGGAGGTCCCCAAGAACTTCGTGGTGGTCGGCGGCGGCTACATCGGCGTCGAGCTCGGCATCGCTTACGCCAAGCTGGGCTCCAACGTCACCATCGTCGAGGCGACCGAGCAGCTGCTCCCCGGCACCGATGCGGACCTGGTCGCCGTGCTCATGCGCAAGCTGCGCCGCATCGGCATCACGGTCATGCTGAAGTCCAAGGCCTCGGGCGGCCTGCAGAACGGCGTCGTCAAGGTGGAGGACGCCGACGGCAAGACCCACGAGCTCCCCGCCGACAAGGTCCTGGTGGCGGTGGGCCGGCGCCCGTATACCGAGGGGCTTGAGTTGGACAAGGCTGGCGTCAAGGTGGACGAGCAGGGCTTCATCCTCGTCGACGACCAGCAGCGGACCAACGTCTCCCACATCTTCGCCATCGGCGACGTGGTCAACCGGATCATGCTGGCCCACCTGGCCAGCTCCCAGGGCCGTGTGGCGGCCGAGGCGATCGCCGGGCAGCCCTCTCACTCCGACTGGCAGACCATCCCCGCGGTCATCTTCACCGACCCCGAGATCGCCTATGTCGGCCTGACCGAGAAGCAGGCCAAGGAGAAGGGTTACGACGTGATCGTCAGCAAGCACATGTTTGCGGCGATCGGCCGGGCCCTTACCATGGGCGAGTCCGACGGTCTCGTGAAGCTCGTGGCCGACAAGGCAACCGGTGTTCTGTTGGGCGCCCAAATGTGCGGCCCCGAGGTCTCCGAGCTGATCGGCGAAATGACCCTCGCCATCGAAATGGGCTCCCTCGTGGAGGACATCGCCCTGACCCCGCATTACCACCCGACCCTCTCTGAGGGCATCCTGGAGGCGGCCCACACGCTGGTCCACCAGATCGAAAAGGGCGGCAGAAAGTAAGGAAACTCCTACTCAACCCCAAGGGATTTGTCCCTTGGGGTTGAACTTTTTTACCTGCTGAAATGCTCTGCGCATTCAAGGGGTGGTCTTCTACGATGCGCCGTTTCCAAATCTGGTCCGTGTGGGTGTTACTGCTTGCTCAAGTGGCGTGGTTGGGGCTGCAGCAGCAGGCGCCGACCGCAGCTCACACCGATCCGGTCATGCGCGTGGAGCAGGACCGAACCGGCCTTACCTTTATCTTGGAGGGGCACTCGCCCCAGGTGAAGCCCAAGCTGACGGTTCATGGTAAGGCTGACTACGCCACCTATCTGCGGGAGCCCAGCTATGAAGGCGGGACCACGCGCATTCGGCTGGGCCACTCGGTGGTGCACATCAAACTCCCGGTGGCGATGGTGAGCTACACCTGGGAGGTCGGCGACAAGCGGTATTCGGGCAGCTATCTGGCGGTCCACGAAGCGTATCCCTTCGACTGGAAGAGCAAGGAGACTGAGCAGTTCAAGGTCTTCTATGTTGATGAGAAAGACGTCAAAGGGCTGGCCGAATGGGGAGAGATCTACAAACGGGTGGCGGCTTATCTTGGCCTTAAGCCTGAACCCCGGACCATCTTCGTCATGCCCAATGCCGCGGCCGCTCAACGCATGGTGCAGAACAACGGCATCCCGTACCAGGTCGCCGGACTATGGGTCCAGGTGGTGAACGCCCTGGTGATCGATGGGGACACCCCACAGGACACATACATGAAAGAGGTCGTTGCGCACGAGCTTGCCCACTCCCTGCTTTTCAGCGATATGAGCCCGGTCTGGTGGGAAGAAGGCGTGGCCCGCTATATAGGCCTCCGAGAGGACAAGAGCGCCATGGTGGCAGAACGTCGGGCTGCGTTGGAACTCCAAGGGCGAGCTCGCCGAGAGAGCATTTCCTTGGAGAAGGTGACCCGCCAGACCAAGGCGCCCTTGGACCCCTACACCATCGGGCTCAGTTTCGTCCTGTATGTAAGGTCACGAGCCGGGGAGGCCGGGCTGGTCAAGGTAATGACGGAGACCAAGCGCACCAACCGCTTCTATGACGCCATGGAGGAGGTCCTGGGCGAGCCGCTGTTCAAGGTAGAACCGAAGTGGCTTGAGTACGTGCGCAGTGAACAGTACACCATCGATATGCGCACCTTGTGACACGCGAGGGAGTGGGACGGGGTGACCACAATGATGCGGCGGCGGCGAATCTGGGCGGTCTGGCTGTTACTGGCAGCTGAACTGGCATGGCTGGGGGCAGCGTCCCGGGGCCAGGTTCAGCCCGTCGTCGCGCTCGATTTGGGGCCCGGCCCGCACGCCCGGTCTGTGCAGACCAGCGAGGGCGTCAGCTTCTACCTGGAGAACCACGACCCCAGGCTGCTGCCCTCCCTGACAGTCGCGGCCCGAGACCGCCTGGACGAGTCGCTCCACTACAGCGCACCCAGGAGCGGAACGACCGTGGTAACCCTGCCCCGGCGGCACCTGGAGAGCTACCCCGCACAACTGCTGGAGTATGCCTGGTCGGTCGGCACAACAGAGCTGCCAGGCCGGCACCTGTACGTTAACCCGGACTACCCCTACGACTGGGAGGTCCAGCACGCCAAGCCCCTCACGGTGTACTACACCGGCGCCTATCCCGCGTACCAGGTCGAGGGCTGGGCCGAGATCTACCGGTGGCTGGCGGGCTTCCTGCTGATGCAGAACCCGCCCACCCAGACCATCTACCTCATGCCGAGCGTGGCAGACCTGCGGAGGGCGGTGGACTTGAACCCCAGCGACGAGCGGCGCCTCTCCGGCCTGTGGGTGGAGCGGGCGGAGTCGATTCTGCTGGCGCCCCAGTCCGAGGCGGTGCTGACCACGACGGTGGCCCACGAGTTCACCCACGCCCTGCTCTACAACCGGAACCCAATCTGGTGGGAGGAGGGAATCGCCACCTGGATCGCCTACCAGGAGGCGGCCCACCGCATCCCGGGCGCCCGATCGGCGGGATGGCAGGCCTTCGAGGTAGCCATGCAGGCGCTACACCGGCTTGCACTCGAGTCTGAGATCTCCCTGGACCAGATCGATCAGACCCAGACCTACCCCCTTGACCGGTACACCATCGGCATCAGCTTCGTTCTCTACGTTCGCTCACGCCTGGGCGAGCCCGGGGTGCTGCTCCTGGCCGTCTCAGCAGCGACGCAGCCGCTCGACGAAGCCGTGCAGGAGGTTCTCGGCGAAACGTTGAGCCAGGTTAAGCAGCACTGGCTCACCTACCTTCGCAGTCGCCGGTTCCTGGAGGACGCAGCCACACCCTAAAAACAAGACCCGCGCCACCGTTCGCCGGTAGCGCGGGTCTTCATGTTCGTCGCTTAGGCCAGGGCCAGTTGTGTCTGCGCATACCCCAGGTCGAAGGCCCGGACCGCAGCCTGCGCTGCGTAGGGCAACTGGCGGTCGAACGTGTTCCAGACCGAGGCGGAGAGCACCTCAGGGTCGATCAGGGGGATCGCCCGGGCTGCGCCGCCCAGCACGGCGACCACGGGGTCGGCGCCCTCATCGATCGCGATGCCTGAAGCGTCAACGGTGGCCACCCCTGCGGTGAACCGCCCCAGCTCATGCTTCAGGGTGCGGGCGGGGCGGGCGCTGCAAACCACGACCGCCGACCGGCTGTCCAGGCGGCAGAGCACCTCAGCGCTGGCCAGCAGATGTTCATCCAGAACCACAAAGACCTCTTCGGCGTCCCGTTCCCGGCGGGGGGCAGCCTCCACGGCGACGGACGTCCCCTTGGCGTTGCTCTGGAAGCCCTGGCGGCTCAGGCAATCGGCCAGAATGGCGGCAGCAAGTCGGGCATCCTCGCCCCGGGCGTCGTCCAGAAAGTGAAAGCGCAACCCTGTCATGCTGACCAGCCTCCGTTTGTTTGTCCAGATGTAGCCCCATTTTAGCGGCGGTACGTGTGCGCCGTCCCTGGGATGGCGGTGAAACGCAGGCCGCAATTGACCGCTCCATTGGAGCCGTTCACCGCTCGGGATTGCAGAGGATGCCAGCAGCCGTATCCTCCCAGCGAGTCTTACCCACGAAAGCATAGGGAGGTGTTCATACAGTGCCCAAGGTTGAGGTGGAGGGCCGGGGCGTGTTCGAGGTTCCGGCGGGAACCAAACTGGTGCTCGCCCTGGAGGACAATGGGGTGGACGTTCTGCACCGGTGCGGAGGCAATATTCGGTGCACGTCCTGCCGGGTGGAGGTCCTGGAAGGCGATCCGGGCGCCCAGAGTGAGGCGGAGCGGACCAAGCTCATCGAAAAGGGCCACGACCCCGATCAGGTCCGCCTGGGTTGCCAGATTCGTGTGTCGGGCGATCTCAAGGTCCGCCCGGTCATGACCGTCGCCACGTCTGGTCTCGATCCGGGACCCCGTCCAGCGGAATAGCACACCTTTGCGGCCGAGCCCGGACCTCCGGACTCGGCCGCTTCGCATCGTGTCGCCTTCCACCGAGCTTGATCTATTTATAATATTTGAATTCGGAGGAAAACCGGAGACCGGGTGGAATACCAGTTCACACGTAACCCGTATAGCCAGGAGGAGGTAGCGCTTGTGCCGGTGACTGCGGCCGGTATCTACTACCAGGTCGGTGGCGAGGGCCACCCGGTGCTCTTCTTGCACGGTGCGGTGTTGGAGGGCGGCATGTGGACCTACCACAGCGATGCCCTGGAGTCCCGTTACCGGTGTGTGGTTCCCGATCGCCGTGGACATGGCCACTCTGACCCGATTGGCGAGGACCACGACCCGATTCGGGATCTGATCGCCGTACTAAATGACGCACAGATCAGCACGTGCCACGTGGTCGGCCACTCCCTGGGCGGCTTCGACGCCATCGGGCTGGCCGGGCGCCATCCCGAGCGGGTCCGCAGCCTGGTCCTGGTCAGCCCATGGCTCCCTGTTCCGACCATGACATGGAGCCCGCCGGTGCAGATCGCCCGGGAGGCTGGGGCGGCTGCCGCCCGTCAGCGGTGGCTGCAGGACCCACTGTTCGAGCTGGCCCGCCTGAACCCGGCGGCGTGGACGACGATCCAGGCCATGGTGGAGGCGAACGATTTCAGCCTCTGGACCCGGCGGGTGCGCGGGCCCGAACCGAAACCGCCGTCCCCGGTGGAGCTGGTGCCGACCATTACGGCGCCAACGCAGGTGGTCATCGGTCAGTTCGAGCCGGCGCCCTTCGCTGAGACAGCCGCCTGGCTGCAGGCCAATCTGCCCGGGGCAGCGGCCTACCCCACTGCCGTGGTGCCCTGTACGGGACACATGGTCCCTATGGAATACCCAACCTATTTCACCGAGCTCATACATAACTTTTTCGCGCAACTTGACGCAAGGGGGCTCTCGTAATGGATAAGATCATCTGGCGGCCTAGTGAAGCTTACACGGAGAAGAGCCATGTGCGTCGGTTGATGAAGGCACATGGCATATCCACCTACGAGGAGCTTCTGCGTCGTTCCACCGCTGACGTCTCCTGGTTCTGGGACGCGGTGGTGAAGGACCTGGGCATCGATTGGTTCCGCCCCTACGACCAGGTGGTCGACCTGTCCGCCGGCGTGCCGTGGGCCAGGTGGTTCAGGGGCGGCGCCATGAATACGGCCAACGACTGCGTCGACAAGCACCTCTCGACCCACCGGAAAAACAAGGTGGCGGTCATTTGGGAGGGCGAGGAGGGCGCCGTCCGCAAGCTGACTTACCGGGACCTGTACGCAGCCGCCAACCAGTTCGCTCACGGCCTGGAGGCGCTGGGCATCGCCAAGGGCGATCGGGTAGGCATCTTCATGCCCATGATCCCGGAAACGGTCGTGGCGATCATGGCGGTAGCCAAGGTGGGGGCGATCTTCACCCCGATCTTCTCGGGGTTCGCCCCACAAGCCGTGGCTGCCCGCCTGAACGACGCCGAGGTCAAGCTCCTGATCACCGCCGACGGCTTCTTCCGGCGCGGCCAGCCGGTGAACATGAAGGCCACCGCCGATGAGGCGCTGGCCTTGTCTCCGACTGTGGAGAAGATGGTAGTGGTCCGGCGGGCTGGGATCCAGACGCCCTGGGCAGAGGGGCGCGATGTGTGGTGGCACGACCTGGTGGCCGGCAAGCCCCGGGAGTACTCCACCGCCTGGATGGACCCCGAGGACCCGCTGATGATCATTTACACCTCGGGCACCACAGGCAAGCCCAAGGGCGCCGTCCATGTGCATGCCGGGTTCCCCTTGAAGGGGACCCAGGACATGGCCCACCACTTCGATGTGCAGGAGCAGGACATTATGTTCTGGTTCAGCGACATCGGCTGGATGATGGGCCCATGGCTGGTCTTCGGCACCCTCATGCTGGGCAGCACCATGTTCCTCTACGACGGGGCGCCCGACTTCCCGGCGCCGGACCGGCTCTGGTCGATGGTGGAGGAGCACGGCATCACCCACCTGGGCATTTCGCCGACGCTGGTGCGGGCGCTCATGCCCCACGGGGAGGAGCACGTGCGCAGGCACGACCTGAGCAGCCTGCGGGTGCTCGGCAGCACCGGGGAGCCCTGGAACCCCGACCCCTACATGTGGTACTTCAACCAGGTGGGCGGCGGGCGCTGCCCGATCATCAACTACTCCGGCGGCACGGAGATCTCAGGCGGCATCCTCTGCTGCTCGCCGATGCTCCCGCTCAAGCCCGCCTCCTTCGCCGGTCCGAACCTGGGCATGGCGGCCGACGTGGTGGACGAATCCGGCAACCCCGTGCGGGGCGCCGTCGGGGAGCTGGTAATCCGGGGTCCGTGGCCCGGCATGACCCGCGGCTTCTGGCGCGACCCCGACCGCTACGTGAACACCTACTGGTCCCGCTGGCCCGACCTTTGGTACCACGGGGACTTCGCCTCGATCGACGAGGACGGCTTCTGGTACATCCACGGTCGCAGCGACGACACCATCAAGATCGCTGGCAAGCGGGTTGGCCCTGCCGAGTTCGAGTCAGCCCTGGTGGCGCACCCGGCCGTGGCCGAGGCGGCCGCCATCGGCGTGCCGCACCCGGTCAAGGGCGAGGGCGCCGTCTGCTTCGTGGTGCTGCGCCCCGGCCAAACCCCTGGCGAGGAGCTCCGCAGGGCCCTCAAGGAGCAGGTCGCCGCCGCCATGGGCAAGGCGCTGCGCCCTGAGGAGATCAAGTTCGTGCGCCAGATCCCCAAAACCCGCAACGCCAAGGTGATGCGCCGGGTCATTCGCGCTCGCTACCTGGGCCAGCCCCTGGGCGATATCACATCACTGGAGAACCCCGACGCCGTTGAAGAGATCGGTCGAGCGGAATAGTTACGCCACCAGCGCCATCTCAGCAGCGACAGGGGCGGTGGGCTCCGGGGCGAGGCGGCCGTTCCAGACCTGGCCCAGGAGCTCGTAGGAGAGCTTGCGCACCACCTGATGGAAGGCGAGGGGCGAAAGCGGCTCCTCGGCCTCGGAGTCATCCACCGAGGCGACCAGGGTGTCGCCGTCCAGGTGGAGGGCCAGCAGGTCGATTCCCGTCCCGCGAACCCGCTCCAGCAGCGCCTCGGCCATCGTGCGAAGTGCGGAGTCGGCGGTATCGTAGGAAACACCTGCCTTGATGATGCAGCGGGCGCCGTTCTCCAGCGCAAAGGACCGGGCAGCGGTGGTGAGCGTGTTCTCCATGGTGGGAACCTCCCCTTAACTCGAGTGTGTTACTTTCTGAGACCTAAGTCGAACGCCCCCGCGAGTTCTCCTCGCGGGGGCGTCCACTTTTTTAGAACGGAAGGCGTAATCTCGACAACCGGATTTCCATCGCCTTCGACGAGACCTTGAAATGCTTGGCCAGCCTGAAGACGCTGCCCCCGATCACCCGGTACATGGCCACCACGGCTTGCTCTGGCATGAGCAGCTCTCCGGCGAACAGGTTGGCCTCCCACTCCCGCCGCAGGTGCCGGGAGAGGGCCTGACCGTCGTTCACCTCCATGTCGGCCGTGGAGCAGACAAACAGGCTGCGCTCTGCCGGCGCCGGCAAGTAGTGCAGCACGAAGTGGCCGATCTCGTGGGCAATGGAGAAGCGCTGCCGATGTTCGTGGTGCTGAGCCTCAACCGCCACCAGCCGGGCGTCGCCGTTCAGAAAGGCGGCGTACTCCCGCTCGCCGACCCGCAGGTCGGGTACCTTTTGCACGCCAAGGCTGAAGGAGAGTGTGGCGATTAGCTCCACGTCGATCACGTAGCCGTCCCAACGCTCGCCCAGAGACTCCAGCTCCACCCGGGCCTCTTGCAGGACCCGTCGGGCCTCCAGTTCCGCACGGGTTGGCACGGCGTTCATTTTTGCCCTTGCTCCGGCGGCTTGCGGGCCGCCTCACGCACCTTCTCAAGGAGCGCCTTTTGCTCCTCTTCGGTGCTGGTTTCCTTATCGCGGGTGAAGACGGCCTGGGGACCTGCCCCGGAGAGCGCCTCGATGGACAGGAGGCGGCGCACCTCCTTGGCCAGGGCGGCGAAGGGGGCCGAGACCCGGGCGGCGATTTGCTTGATGGCGGCGTTGTCCAGGGCGCCGACCGGGGTGCTCTCGCGGTCCAGCGCTTCCAGCGCCCTGGCGGGCAGCCCCGACCGGCGGGCCTGCTCCTCCAGGGAGAGCCCGGCCAGCTCCCGCTCCCGGTGGAAGAGCGTGCTGACCGTGTCGGCCTGAGGTGCCAGTTCGGCGAACAGGTTCATGGCAAAGGCGCGGCTTTCGGCCTCGGCCCGCTGCCAGCGCCGTTCTTTGTGCAGAGTCTGGAGCACCGGGAGCAGCTCCCGGAGTTCGTCGGCATACTCGGGGTAGGCGGACACGTAGGTCGGGACGTCCAGCCGGCCGGACGCCTCCAGGCGCTGTAAGGCCTCGGCCAGCACCGCATCGATGGGCCTCGTCATCCTGCGCCACCTCCTAAGTCTGAGTATCCGAGGGCAAGGAGTTGCTTGCGCAGCTCCTTGAGCCCGCGGTAGTAGTAGTTCTCCACGCGCTTCTCCACGTTGCCGTCGTCGCTGACCAGGCCCTCGGAGACGAGCAGGGCCGCCGTCTCCTTGTTTGAGCGCCCCTCCAGCTGCCGGGCAACGATCACCAGCCGGTAGTGGTCGGGCAGCGCTTCCAGCGCCTGCTGGAGCAGCCCACGCTCCTCGGTGATCAGGGCTTGCTGCTCCGGGGTGGGCGTGTCAGCCGTTTGGCGGTCGAGCAGGGAGTCGCCGCTGGTCTCGCCGCTGTCGAGCGGTGCGTCAAGGGTGGCGGCCTCTTTTGCGCGCCCCTTTTTCCGCAGCTCATCGATAATCCGCCGCTTCAGGAGGGTCCAGTAGAGGGCGGCAAACTGGTCCGGCGCTTGGCGTTTCACCGCCTGGACCAAGCTGATCCACAGGTTCTGCATAATGTCCTGCGCCAGGTAAGGGTCATCGATCTGTCGGCGGATGTACTGCATACCCCGCCCGTGGTACCGGTCGATCAGTTCAGACCATGCCTCCTGATGCCCGCTCAGGGCGGACTGCAGCAGGGCTTCATCGGTTTGGGATGCAACCCAGCCCAAGCCTCCGACCTCCTTGCCTACCCCATAGTCGCTTTCGGGGCGGCCATCTCCTCACTGTTCTCAAGAATTCTTGTCAAAGCCCCGGGAGTCCTGTCTGTCATCCCGCAACAGCGTGGGACCTCAGGCCCATCGGCAGAGGAAGATCGATTCATGTAAATCTGATAAAAATTGTAATAGAATGGCAGTAAGTACAAGAAAAAGAAGGGGTTGAATCGGGCATGATCAGACGTTACTGGGGGGTGATTCTGCTTTGGGCCCTGCTCACCGGATTCACCTTTCCGGACGCGGCGGGCCTGACCATCAATGAGGCGGGGGTTTACGAGTACCGTGGCTTGAGCGTACGCATGGACCAGAAGGACGGATATCGACCGATACCGGAGGAGTGGGTAAGGCACGCCCTGGCCGAGCACCAGTATCCCTATGACCTCGAAGCCCTGCTGGGCAAGGAGTTCCCGATCTACCTCACCGACCGCCAGATCGTCAGCAGCGGCGGGCGCGCCGTGGCCGTCACCATTTCCGGAGAGGTGATCCTATTTAGCGGCTCCGACAATCCGGACCGAGCGCTGGTTGAAGAGACCGTGCTCCACGAGGTTGCTCACGCCCTGGCGGCCCGCACGATGACCGACGAGCTCTGGTCGAAGTTTCGCACGGTGCGACGGCTTGGTCCGGAGTACCGCATGAATGCCCCGTACTGGCACCGGCTCCCTACGGAGGTCTTCGCCGAGGATTTCGCCCACCTGTTTGGAACCGAGGAGGCCAGGAAGGCGGAGTGGAAGCTTGCCGACCTGCCCCTGCCCGGGGAGGTGCCCGGACTGCGGAGTTTCTTCCTCGAACTGGTCGGGCCGGGCGCCCCCCTTGCGAAGGGGCGGGTTCCCGTGGGAGAGCTCGCCACCGAACTTTCCCGGCTGCCGGGGGTGTCGGCTCGGTTGGCCGAACTGCCGTGGCGCCAGGACGGCCCGCTCACCCGGGCTCAGGCCGCCTACCTTCTCAGTCTGGCCCTGAACGGCGACCCCGGCGAGGGGGACGTCTTCCGCTCGGACCTCGCCGAGTGGCCCTCGTGGGCGACAGCGGCCATCGAACAGGTGCAGCGCCACCGTCTGCTGGTCGCCAAGCCGGATGGTCGCTTTGCACCCGACGATTTCCTCGATGAACAGGAGGCTATGCAGGCTCTCAACCGCCTGCGCAGCTATGCTGCTGCCATCATCAGCCGAACTGGCGCCTCCGGCCGGCCCCATGCGGAGTAACCGGGTAGCGGCACTAGTTTGGTGAGGGCGGAGCAAAACTAGCGTCAGGAGGTGACAGCGATAATGGCAGAGGACAGGAAGAACCAGCCCGAGAGCCCCACGGCGATCGCCATGGCGACCGGGTTGGGCGTTCCGGGGCTGGTTGGCATGGAGGGCACGCTGGGTGAAGCTGCCGGGTTCCGCCCGGCGCAGTTCCTGGACGTGGTGCCCGGGCAGAGCGGCGCGGAGGGCGCCGCCGAGCTGCCCCACGCGGGCGCCAATGATCCCTGGGACGGGCCCTAAGAGGCCCGCACGTAGAGGACCTCTTCCACGAACCACTCGGCCACTTCGGGCAGCGGCTCCGTCCAGCCCATGCGGACGGCAAGGCCCTCGGCGATCACCCGGGCCAGCCGCTGCCGGGTGGCCTCGTCAAAGCCGGACCGGCGCTGCCAATAGCCGCGGGCGGCCACGAGGTCGGCCTCGTGCAGCGGGAGCACATACTGCTGCAGCACATTCAGGTTGCAGGTCGGCTTGTGCGACAGCTGCGCTGGCACTGCCGGCACCACGGGCTTCTTCTCCTTGATCACAACGGTACTGGCGGCCATGTCTCCGAGCCGCTGGTTTCGCTCTGTCGCCAGGACGCAGATCGAGCCGATCAAGTAATAGACGGGCAGGTAGTCAACAATTCGCAGCAGGTTGCGAATGATTACCGCCAGAACCCCAACCGGGAGCCCGTTGCTCCGCACCACCCGGATCCCGGCTGCCCGCTTGCCCACGGTCTGGCCGTTCCAAATGGCCTCCATAAGCGGTTTATAAAGCACGAACAGGAGTCCAAGCAAAACGAGGAGAATTCCGGTAACAGCGGCTGAACTGAGGCCGCCAGCAAGTCCGCCAAAGCGGAAGAACAACTGCAGCGGAATTAACATCAGAACGATCGACAGCACCCCTGCAGCCTGAACCAAGCCATCCACGAAGGCGGCGAGAAACCGGCTGCCGAACCCCGCGGGTTCGAGGGACAGATCGACGCTTTCCGGCGTGTCGATACGAATCATATTAGACACGGAAGACACCCCCAAAGGCAGTGAGAGGATGAACCAGGACCAGTTCGTATCCCGCCGCCAGGCCCAGTGGCAGGAGTTGGCGCAGATTCTGACGCTCATGCAGAAGCAGGGCGCCCGCAAGCTGCCGCTGGAGCAGGTGGAGCGGCTGGGCCGGCTCTACCGGCAAACCGCATCCGATCTGGCCTATGCCCGCACCTATTTCCCAAACAGCGCCACCAGCCAGTACCTGAACCAGCTGGTCGGGAAGGCGCACCATATGGTTTATGCCGAACGGCCCCAGCGCATCAAGGCGCTGATCGCCTTCTTCCGGGACGATGTGCCACGCACCATCCGAGCCAACTGGCGGCCGCTGGCCCTCTCCACCGGATTGATGGTGCTGGGCGGACTCGTCGGGTTCCTGGCCATTCTGTACGACCCCAACCTGGCCGATGCACTGGTACCCGACCAGATTCGCCGGCTCACCCCGAGAGAGGGCGGCGCCGAGTGGGCGGTCGAACAGCGGCCCATCATCGGCACGATGATCATGCTAAACAACATCCGAGTAGGCATCTTCGCCTTCGGGCTAGGGGTCACGTTGGGGATCGGGACCGGGTTGATCCTGTTCCAAAACGGGCTGCTGGTGGGCGCACTCGCGGCGCATTACTTCAGGGCCGGGCTTTCCTACGACTTCTGGTCGCTGATCGTGCCGCACGGGGCGCTTGAGTTGATGGCGATCTTCCTGTGCGGGGCCGCTGGCCTGATTCTGGGCTGGGGGCTGATCGTACCTGGTGACCTGACCCGCAAGGATGCCTTCGCACAGGCCGCCCGCACCGCCGTGAAGCTGGTGATCGGCTCCATCCCGTTCTTCGTCATCGCCGCAGTGATCGAGGGTTTCGTCACCCCGATGAAGGGGCTGCCCCCGGAGGGCAAGTACCTCGTCGGGCTGGTGACGGGCCTGCTGGGCCTGGCCTGGTGGCTCCGGTCGGGGCGCCGCCCCGCCGATGCTAAAGCCGCCCCTGCTCCTTGACCAGCAAGTACTGGTTGACCACCGCCGTGGAGAACTCCTCGGGCGGCACATCGATCACCGTCACGCCTGCGCTATGCAGGCGTGCTTTTGTTTCCGTGCGTTGGGCCAGCACCTCCAGGGCCGAGGCCTTCTCGTAGAGCTCCTCCGAGGTGGAGGGCTCCAGGGCCGCCAGCCGCAGCAGCGCGGGGTCGGTCAGGCAGACCACCAGCACCAGGTGGTGGGCCGCCAGCGGCGCCAGGTTGGCAATCAGGCCCCGGTTTACGTCGGGGTCAACCATGTCGGTGAAGAGCACCACCAGGCTCCGCTTTTTGTGCTTCGCCCGGAACCAGCCGACCATGCGGCCATAGTCCGGCTCGACCTGCTCGGGGGAGACAGCGTACAGCGTCTCCACCATGGAGAGCACCTGGGCGCGCCCTTTTCGGGGCGGCATGAACGCCTTCACCTCGCCGCCGAAGAGCATCAGCCCGACCTGATCGCCCCGCTCGGCGGCCACGGTGGCCAGCAGCAGGGCGGCGTTCAGGGCGTGGTCCAGCTTGGCGAGGTCGTTCACCTGGGGGATCATCATGCGGCCGGCGTCGATCAGGAGCATCACCGGCTGGCTGCGGTCGATCTGATAGAGGGTGGTGACCAGCTTGCCCTGCCGGGCTGTGGCGGACCAGTTGATCGCCCGGTACTGATCCCCGGGCTGGTACTCCCGCAGCGACTCAAAGTCGGTGCCGGTGCCCCGCAGGCGGGAGCGCTTCAGCCCCTCCAGGTGCTTGCCCTGGCGAATGGCGATCTCCCACTGGCGGGCCGGGATCAGGTTCGGGTAAACCCGCACCGCCTCGGGCAGCGGCCAGACGAGGCGCCGCCGCCAGAGGCCCAGGGGGCTCAGGTAGCGGCCGTGCAGCATGTTCATGCCGAAGAGCCCCCGCCGGACCGGCTTGATCCGGTACTCTGCCGCAGTCCACTCGCTGGTGCCGCTCAGATGTATCTTGGGCCACCCGCCTACCAGCTCCCAGTAAAACGGCAGGTCGTCCTTCAGCTCCAGATCCACCGGGCGCCCGACGGAGCGCACCTGGATGCGGATGGGGTTCTCCGCCCCGAGCGAGAGCACGCTCCCGGTCTGCCGGACCGCCTCGAAACGGCGGCGCCCCGAGACGAACAGGTCAATAGCGGCCAGGACGATCAGCACCACGTTCAGCCCGGTGCTCAGCCACAGCCAGCCGTCAAAGACTGCCGGCAGGCCGGCCAGCACAGCGGCCAGGACCAGCCGGGGTGTCGGCGCGGCCCGCATCAGCGGGGCACCGGCACGGACTGCAGCACCTGCAGGATCGCCTGGTCGGTCTGCATGCCCTCCACCTCGGCCTCCGGCCGCAGCGTCACACGGTGGCGCAGGACCGGCAGGGCCATCTCCTTTACGTCGTCGGGGATCACGTACTGGCGGCCCCGCATGAGGGCCAGAGACTGGGCGGCCAGCAGCAGCGCCACCGCGCCGCGGGGGCTGGCGCCCACCGCCAGGGCTCCCCACTGGCGGGTCGCCCGGATAATCGTATTGATGTAGTCCAGGATCGGCGCCTCCACCGTGACCGACCGGGGGCCCTGCCGCAGGGCGAGCAGCCCCTCGCCGTCGAGGACAGGCTCTATGCCCGCCTCGGAGAGGCTCTGGGACCGGAAGCCCTGGTAGTGGCGCTCCAGGATCTCCCGCTCGTCGCGTGCCTCGGGGTAGCCGATCTTGATCTTCATGAGGAAGCGGTCAAGCTGCGCTTCGGGCAGCGGGTAGGTGCCCTCGAACTCGATCGGGTTTTGCGTCGCGCAGACCATGAAGGGCTGGGGGAGGGGGTAGGGCTGGCCGTCGATGGTCACCTGGCGTTCCTCCATTGCCTCCAGCAGGGCGGCCTGGGTCTTGGGCGGCGTCCGGTTGATCTCGTCGGCCAGCACCAGGTTGGCGAAGATGGGACCCTGCTTTACCTGGAAGGAGAGCTCCTTCGGGTTGAAGATCGAGGTGCCAATTACGTCCGAGGGCATCAGGTCCGGGGTGAACTGGATTCGCTTGAAGGAGACGCCCAGGGCGCCGGCCAGAGCCCTGACCAGCAGGGTCTTCGCCAGCCCGGGAACCCCCTCGAGCAGCACGTGGCCGCCGGCCAGCAGGGCCACCATCAGCTGCTCCATCACATCATCCTGGCCCACAACCGCCTTGCGAATCTCAGCTTGTACACGCTGCAGGGTTTCATTGATCGCGGTGTCTGGCATTGCGCACTCTCCTTTGGATCTCCTCGACCTCGCGGGCGGTGGCGATCAGGTCTTTCTCATTCAGCTCGGCCCCCTGCTCCGGGGTGAGGCGGTTCAGGACCGTGGCAACCTTCTCGGTCTCCAGGCCGGTCCGCTCGGCGGTCCGGCGCGCAAGCTCCACGTGTGAGATGCCGCGGACCCCGCCCAGCAGGCGGCCCAGCGTCCGCGTCAGGCTGCGGTAGAGCTCCCGGGAGACCATTTTCCGTGCCCGAGCCTGCCGGTAGAGGTGGCTCATGGAGTAGACATATTCGACGGCGGCCCGGGGCGTCGCCGCCAGTGCCTGGCGCGGGGAGCCAAAGCGGGCGCCGAAGGCCCAGAAAAGCAGCGCCAGGGCGACGGCCAGTTGGATGGTGAAGCGCAGTAGCGGTCCACGCAGGATCTGCCACCACTGCTGGGCCGCCCTGAAGCCGTGGCTGTACTCGTCAAAGGCGACCACGCCGCCGCCATCCAGCAGGCGGAGGGCCAGGGTCAGGTTGTCCCCTTCCCCGATGCGGGCGTTGGTCAGCCATTCTGGATCGGCCGACCAGTAAATGCGGCCGTCCCGGTGCGCCCAGCTGACCAGGACGGGCGTGCCGTCCTCCCGGGCCAGGTGGACTGTGGCCGCCTTATTCATCCTCGAGAAGCCGCCGCCGCCCATAGATAGTTGGCCCAGCCCCACCGTGAGCGGTGATGCCGAACTGGGGAGGACGGCCCCGGTCAGATCGGTCTCGTGAGCCCACGGCTCCGGGATCTGCCATCCGCCGGCGACGATCCGCCTGCCCCCGGCTACCCAGTTGAGCGCCTGTCTCCAGGCATCCGGGCTAAGCTCCTCTGCATCCCAGATCACCAGTGTAGAGACGTCGGCGGGCAGCTGATCCGGGGTTCGCTCCCACTGTCGAGCCCTACCGTACCCCTCCAGCACCTGGTAGATGGCGGAGAGCCCGGCCGGCTGCCTGCTGTAGGAGGAGCCCGGCGGGGCGTCGGCGCCCTTGGAGGTATCGCTCTGGCCGATGATGGCCGAGGCGAAGATCAGCGCGATTGCGCCGATGATGATCGACCAGAAGTCGCCTCTGCGCTTCGCGATGCCGCATCCCCCTCTCGCCAGAGCTGTTCCACCAGGCCGTCCGCAGCGGCGAAGTCGTCGTGAGTGGCGCCGTGGCCGGAATAGAGCCGGTCCTCGACCAGATCGTGCAGGGTGCGTAAGGAGCGGGCGATTCCGGGGAAACGGCTCCGCACCTGACGCTCGTGCTCCCGGTTGGTGTGGGCGGGGTGGTAGCGAATCAGGCCCCGCTCGTCGTAGAACTTCAGCAGCGCCAGATGGACCGTGCGGAGCGCCTCCAGGTGGGCGCCCTCCCTGGCCAGGCTCCGGCCTCGCTCCCGCAGGTCGGCGGGGGTGAGGGGGCGGTCAGCCAGAGCCTTGCGGGCTCTCAGGGCGGCCTCCTCGCCCGGGGCGTGCCCGGTCAGGGTGCGAATCAGGGCTCGGCTCAGGAGGACCAGGCCGATCAACCCAACGCCGCCGCCCACCCACCAGAACCAGGGGCGGGTTGTGATGGGCTGGCCCCCGTCGCCCGTGCGGTTGCCGAACCAGCGGCCCAGAATGGTGCCGAACCAGTCCAGGAACCGGTCGTACCACTTTCGGTTGATCTCAGCCTCCCGCAGCGCCTGCGACAGCCTGTCCCGCGCATCGGCGGGGAGGGGCTGGGCAGCGCCAATCTGGAGGGCCCGGGCGCCGGCGACGTAGGTGTTCACCACCTCGGCGGCCTCGGACAGGGCACGGCGCCCTTCCACCGTGCCGGGGTTCACCTCGACCAGCAGGCTGCGGAGCGGCCCCAGATCTGCATGCACTGGGCCGCTCGGGGTTGCGACATCCCACTCGCCCCGGGCCAGGGCCTGGGCGGCGTTCAGTTCAGCCACCGCCGTGGGGCCGGGGGCGGTATCCTTCGCCCGCTGCACGTGGGCCGCAATCTGCTCCAGGCGGGCCAGGTGCTCGGCCAGGGTGACGCTCTCCGCTGCGAGGGCGGCGCCGGGCAGCGCCAGCAGCAAGGGGATCAGGCAGGCCAGCAGCAGCCGTCTCATGATGGGGGGACAGCCGACTGGCGCTGCGCCAGGGCGATCAGTTCCAAATCCAGCCCCTCCTTGCGCACCCGGGTGTCAAAGTAAGCCAGGGTGTGCCCGATCAGAAGCAAGGGCATTACGACCATCTGGCTGATTGCGGACCCCAGGCCTTGCAGCAAGGTGACCTGGCCGAACTGGCCGGCGGCAGCGGCCGCAATCCCGGTGGGAATGGTGACCACCAAGGACACAAGGCCGCTGAGCACGCTAATCATGGCGTAGAAGACGAGCGCTAGGCCCAGGAGCGGCCAGAAGCGGCCCCGGATCAGGCGGAAACTGCGCTTCATGGCTGCAGGGCCGCCACCAACCCGCTCCAGCACCACCGCATGGGTGGTGAAGCCCGTGTACATGAACAGGGCGGCCTGGCCACACAGCATCGCCAGGGTCAGGAGAGCTGTGAGCAATCCCTGCAGCAGCGGGGGCAGATCGCTGACCACCTCCGTTGCGGAGATGATGGGCAGCCCCAGCAGAAGGAGGGCCAGGATTCCCTTGAGCACCGAGGTGCCCAGCAGGCCCAAATACCTGCGCCCTGCGCGGCGCAGGGCGTTCCCTGCAGTGGGGGCGCTGCCCAGCACCACGTCCCAGATGGCGGTCGCCAGAGCGCCGTTGACCAGCGGCACCAGCAGGATGTAGAGCAGGATGTATCCCACGTAGATACTTATCATGGTGGCGATGCCCCGCCAATCGCCCGTTCCCGCCCTCAATAGGGATTGCAGGAGAAGGCTGTTGCTGGGGTTGCCTGTATCCACCGCCAGGACTGACTGAAAGTAGCCCGTAAACAGCACCATGGGGACAGCGTTGATCAGGCTGATCATCGCCATGGGCTTCCAGGCGAACCGGAACACCTTAAAGGAGGTATCGAGGACCTCACCGATATCCATGGGGCGGAGCAGCACGGGGGCCGGAGCGGGGGAATACTGGTGCACGCGGGTCTCCTCCTCCTTGGCTGAGGCTCATCGCGCTAGTGTTTTAAAAGTTACGCATATACCAGTGGATTCCTGCCATCGGTACCAAATCGCAGGGGCTCGGCTCTTGCGAGGTCTGGTGTGGGGCTGTTACCCTTGGGAGTGGAGGGGATTGGCTATGGCAGCTAAAATCCTAGTGATCGACGACGACGCCAAGATCACCTCGTTCCTCCGGCGCAGCCTGGTCCTGGAAGGGTACGAGGTCAGCGTTGCGAACGGCGGCATCGACGGACTGCGCCTGGTGGCGGAGCAGCCGCCGGACCTGATCATCCTTGATATTATGATGCCCGGGGTCGACGGCCTTGAAGTGTGCCGGCGGGTCCGAGCCGCCGGGGAGAGCATGCCCATCCTCATGCTCACCGCCCGGGACGCCCTGTCGGACCGGGTGAAGGGCCTGGATACCGGAGCCGACGACTACCTGGTGAAGCCCTTCGCCCTGGAGGAGTTGCTCGCCCGGGTGCGGGCGCTCCTGCGCCGCCGCCGGGATTCTGCCCCGCCCGAGGAGAGCCGCTCCCCCGTTTTCCATTATTCCGACCTAGTCATGGACACCGGCAGCCGGGAAGTAAAGCGGGGCGACCGCCTCATCGACCTGACCGCCAAAGAGTACGAACTTCTGGCCCTGTTTATGGCCCATCCCCGGCAGGTTCTCACCCGGGACACCCTCATGGAGAAAGTGTGGGGGTACGACTACACCGGCGAGAGCAACGTGCTGGAGGTCTACGTCGGGTATCTGCGCCAGAAGCTGGAGGCCGCCGGGGAGCCCCGGCTGATCCAGACCGTCCGGGGCGTCGGATACGTGCTGAAGGAGTGAGGGAGCCGTGACCATTCGGGTAAGGCTCACCATCCTCTATACGAGCCTGTTGGCGGTGGCGCTCTTGCTCTTTAGCACCAGCCTTTACGCCGCCTTCCGCTGGGTATCTGTCCAGACCATCGACAAGAATATGGAGCAGCTCGCCACCCGGATTGCTATGTACTACATTGAACGCGGGGACGCTCCAAAGCTGGGACTAACGGACCAATCGATTTTCTACTTGGTTAGAACGCCCGACCACGTGCTTGCCAGGACCACCAACTTCGAGGGCCTTTTCCCAATTCCGCCGGTGTCCAGGGAAGGCGAGGCGGTGTTCACCTTTGAACGCTTCGTGTCCGGCCCCGAGTATCGGCTCTACACTCTCCCTATTATGAGCAGCGGCGAGCCGCTCTTCTACGTGCAGGTGGCCTACGTCATGCAGGTGGTCAACGAGGCAAACCAGCGGCTGCGGCTCCCCCTGATCACAGGAGCGCTGGGCCTGCTGGCGCTGACCGGCGTGGCCGCGTTCTGGGTAGCCCGACGTGCCATCGCCCCGATCGAGCAGGTGGCCAAGGCGGCCCGGGAGATCAGCGAATCGGCAGATCTAAGCCTTCGTGTGCCTGGCTCCTCCGCCGACGATGAGGTGGGTATGCTCGTCTCCACCTTTAACGACATGCTCGATCAGCTCCAGGGCCTGTACGGGCGCCTGGCCGCCTCCATGGATGCGCAGCAGCGCTTCGTGGCGGACGCCTCCCACGAGCTGCGCACCCCGCTGACTATCATCCGCGGCAACATCGACTACATGCAGAAGGCGGGCACCCTCGACCGGGAGGCGCTGGCCGACATGTCCTCCGAGGCCGAGCGCATGACCCGCCTGATTGAGGAGCTACTCACCATGGCCAGGGCGGATGCCGGGCAGAACCCCGATCTGAAGGCGGTAGCGCTGGGTCCCCTGGTGACCGAGGCCTGCCGGAAGGCGGGCGCCCTGCCCCACGAGGTCGAATTCTGCACCGAGCTGCCCGAAGCCTTGGACCGCATCACGGTCCTGGCCAACGGGGAGTGGTTGGTCCGGGTGATCCTGATCCTGATCGACAACGCGTTTAAGTACACGCCCAGCGGCTCGGTCACCGTGCGAGCCGGGCGCCGCAACGACGGCGTGGTCATTCAGGTGGTCGATACGGGCATTGGCATCCCCCCGCAGGACCTGCCCCATATCTTCGAGCGGTTCTACCGGGCCGACCGGGCGCGGGGCCGGGGGGGCACAGGGCTGGGTCTGGCCATCGCCCGCTGGATCGCCGGGGTCCACGGCGGGCAGTTGACCGCCGAGAGCGACCCGGGCAAGGGCAGCACCTTCAGCCTGTGGCTGCCCATCCACCGGACCCAAAATTCTTAGCGAAGTCTCAGGTTTCTTTAACATACGTTTCAGCGTAAACCCTCACGATACGAGTGAAGGTTATCTTCTACTTCTATTAGGGAGGGAGTTCACTATGGCGAACGAGTTTGATGAAAAGGAAAAGGATATGACGCCTCAGGATCCCTCGATGGAGCTTCCCGAAATTCCGGCCCCGGTGGATCACACCGAGGTGGCCCCGGCCGTCGAGTTCGCGGAACCTACCCCTGCGGCGCCGGTGGCGAAGCGGTCGGGCTGGAAGATGCTCGCCGCCGCCGCTGCCCTGGTTGCGGTCGGTGCGGGCATCGGGAGCGCCACGACCTTTGGCATCGCCCGGCAGTATTTGAACCAGACCCCCATTGGCTTTACTGAAGCAAAAAGCAGCAGTGTCAAGACCGTCGCTCAGACCCCCATGGAGTCGGGCACCAGCGTCGTTCCGTCCGTCTACCGGCGGATCAGTCCCTCGGTGGTACGGATCGCCGTTTCCGGCCGCAGTGGCCGCGCAGTTACTCAAGGTTCGGGCTCCGGGTTTGTGGTTGACCCCCGCGGCTATATCCTGACCAACTATCATGTAATCAACGGCGCCACCAAGATCGACGTCAAGTTCGTTGACGATACTGTCCTGCCCGCCACAGTCGTGAGCGGTGACCGCTACACCGACCTGGCGGTCATCAAGGTCGATCCCGGCAACCGCTCCCTGGTCGCCGCCCCGCTGGGCGACTCCGACGCTGTGGAGGTCGGCGAGCTGGCGATCGCCATCGGCTCCCCGTTCGGCCAGGAGTTCACCGTGACGGCCGGCATCGTCTCCGGGCTTGAGCGCACCATCGTGGAAGCGAACAACCCCTGGTCCATCGGCGGCGCCATCCAGACCGACGCCTCCATCAACCCCGGTAACTCCGGCGGCCCGCTGCTGAACGGCCGCGGCGAGGTCATCGGCATCAATACCGCCATCGAGAGCCCGACCAACGGCTCGGTGGGCATCGGTTTCGCCGTCCCGGTCAACACCGCCAAGCGGGTCCTGCCGACCCTGCTCGCCGGCGGCAAGGTGGAGTACGCCTGGCTGGGCGTCAAGCTGGGCACGGTGGACGCTGACATTGCTGAAGAGCTCGGCCTCAACGTCAAGGAAGGCGCGTATGTTGATACGGTCTATCGTGACAGCCCCGCCGCCAAGGCTGGCCTGAAGGATCCGCTGGTCAGCCGCCGCACAGGCGGGGTGGTCTCCGCCGACGTCATCGTGGAGGCGGACGGCAAGCAGATCAAGACCTCTGACGAGCTGGTGGAGTACCTGAAGACCAAGAAGGTCGGCGACACCGTGACGCTCACCGTCCTGCGTGACAAGCAGCGCCTGACGGTCACCGCCACCATGGGCGCCCGGCCCGACAACCTGACCACCACCGGCGACGAGTAGAGCATCCTGCCACACCGGGCCCTTCACAGGGCCCGGTTTCTTTATGTCCGAAGCAGAGTCGGTCGTGGCGACATGCGCGCCATGACCGGCGACGGGCATACCTGAGGCGTGGGGGGTGTCGGGGGGAGGGGGCGCTCTTCCTCCCCCCGACTAAGTTCGAGGACTATAGTCCTACAGCAGTTGGGCCATCCGGTCGATGACACCGACCAGCAGGACACCGTACATTGTGGGTACTAGCTCCCTTGCGGGGGGACGGCCATGTACGCAGAACGTTCGTCGCACTACGTTTGGGATTGCCGCTGCAGCATTCTTGCCTCCGTTCGCCCTGACTGGGCCGCCCAGGAGTTCAGCTGGGACCATCCAAGCTTCACCGGTGTCCTGGAGGTCGTCGGGGAGGTACACGCCGGGGAATCCTGCGTGCTGATGGCCTCTGCCTACGCGATTTCGGGGCCGGGCGCCGCACTTCGCATCGCCGGACCTGCTGCACCTGTCGCCCTCGCACGGGGAGGTGGGGGCGGTGAGTGAATGGCGGGCCGAGATCCTCTGCAAGCGGTTGAGCCACATTCTCAGCGAATGGCAGTCTGCCAGCGAACCCAAGCGTGCCGAGCTGTTGGCCGAGGCCGAGTTGATTCGGCGAGAGTTGCGCGCAGCCGAGATCCCCGTGGTTGCGTGACCATAGCAATAAAGGAAGGACGCCTGCGAAGCGGGCGTCTATTTTCTTGCGGTTGGGCAACCTATGGCTACTGCAAGGAGGGTGGTTGATCTTGATGGAACAGCAGCGCAAACAGACCCAGGCTGAGAAGGCGCAGCAGGAGCAGAAGGCGCCGAAGACGTACCTTGACCACGGCGTGGACTCCCTAGTGGCCATGGACAACCCGGACGACTCCGAACTGGGCGCCCCGCAGCTGGCGCCGAAGCGGGGCTCCCGGCGGTGATTCGCAACGACGTGGCGACCATGGCCGAGAACATCGAGGCCCTGCAGGAGGAGATCGAGGCGCTTCAGACCCTCGATCCTTACGACCCGCAGATCCCGCGGCTGCAGGACCGCATGGTCCAGGCGATCCACGAGCTCTACCGGGTGGCGCCTCGCGGTGTCTAGGAAAATTTCTGAAAATCTCTGAGGAAATGACCAGGGCACCGGTGCTATACTGAAAGAGAGGAACCCGAGGCAAGGGGGATGGTGCCATGCCTCGTCTGACCGCCAGCATCACCGTGGCGGCGCCGCCGGAGGTGCTCTTTCAGGTCATCGAGTCGCCGTCGCTGCCGCTGCTGCCCCTTGGCGGGCCGCGGCTGACCAGACTGAGCCCCGCCGGCGGGGTAGGCGCCCGGTACCGCTGGCAGTTCCGGCTCCTGGGGCTCGGCTTCTCGGCGGACAGCATTGTAACCGAGTACCGCCCGGGCCGGTACATCGCGTACCGGGGGACGTCCGGCTGGAACATGGAGGCGGCGGCCGAACTGACGCCCGTCTTCGGCGGCACCCGCCTGGAGTTCCGCATTCGGTACCGGTTCCCTGTGCCGGTGCGCTGGCTGGTGCCCGGCACCTTGATTCGGCGTGGCATCTACCTGGCCCTGAACCGGGTCAAGGAGATCGCCGAGTCCTCCCTGGCCTCCTGAAAGTCGGGGGGAGGTAGAGCGCTAACCGGCGGCGGGGCAACCTCCTGCGGGCTAAAATCGCAACGTCCTCGGAGGTTGCCCCTTGTCCCCCCGACAC
>JBOZRQ010000034.1:0-273448 GCA_050789255.1 Symbiobacteriaceae bacterium | reverse complement strand
TCAGGATCTTGCGCCACTGGTACGCCACCTTGCGGATGCAGCCGCGGCAGACCCACCGGGTGCAGGCAGCAACCCAGTACTGGTGGGTGCGGCGGTGTCGGAACAGCCGGGGATTGACGCAGGCAGCCATGGGGATCCCTCCGTCCCCTAGCATGCACAGATCCGAGTCTCCGAACTCGCACGGAGCCTTGACGGGGCCCGCCAGTCCGGCGACGTCACCCTCATGCCGAAGGGGCGGCGCCGGCGAACAGACAAGAAGCAGCGCCGCCCCTTCGGCCATCCAGTCTATCGCCGGTCTGTCACCCGTAAAGGCCCCCTGCGTGCAGCCAGGCCTGCCTCGGGGGTCTCACCAGCCAACAGAAAAAGGGCATGCACCCGCTCGGAGTGCACACCCCTTAACCGTTCAAACACGCCGCTTCGGGAAGCGTGTGTTGTATTTCGAAAGGCACTCCTCTTAGAAGCTAGGGTATCTCATGCGCGGACGAGTTCTCAGGCGGCGCAAGTTCCCCCTTCCCGAGCATCCGCATGACAAACCGCCGAGAAAACTCCTCCCCGGTGTCTTTGTAAACCGTCAGTCCCGCTGCCCATGCGAAATTGAAAAGTGCGAACAGGTCCTCTGTCCACTCAGGCGTATAGTCGTCCCAATACACCTTAAGACCGTCAGCACCAAACCGCATCGATGCATACCACCGGACATCAATGAACCTGTATTCAGAATTCCCCTTGTTCCACCCAACAAAGGTAGGAAGCGATCGGAGAAACCCATCGAGAGCTTTTTGAGCGTCGGCGGGCACCTCTTTAGATCCGCCAACAGGAGCCACGAAGCATGTCCATCCCATGTAAACTCCCCCCGCTCATTGTGTGGGACCATCCGCCCCATCAGAACCAGTATTCGGAGCCCTCGGGGTCGTGTCAATCTCCTGATGGGTCTTGTCGGGATCCCTGGAAGGCTTCCCGTCTTTATCGTACTTCACCTTCGGTCTATCCCACCGAATCGCGTCAGGGTCGGTCAACCCGGGATCGATCCTTTCGATGTGGATATGAGGCGTAGTAGTTGTCCCATCCGGAGGGTCAATGCGCACCCGAATACCGGTGATCGGATCATAGTAGATGTCTGATGATCCTTCACCGTTCGTGGGTCTGCCAATGTGCTGGAATCCCTTGTCGACCAGTTCTGTTGTGATGTCGTCTACATGCTTCTTCTCGAAGCCAGAGGGAGGTTTGACTGGCCGTGCCAAGGACTCCCCTGACAAGACGGTCCCGGTGGGGACATTCTTGTCCAACCATGGGCCAACTGTATCAGCGATCTTGTCACCAGCCCACCACAGCAGTCCGACCAAAGCAACAGCCGCCCCAGCTTCAAGTGCACAAGCGTCCCAGAAGCAGTGCCCTGTCGGGTCTGTGTAGTTTACGGGATTATTGCCCACGTACACGTACAAGTTTTGCGTCTGGGGCATCCACACGTTTCCCTTTACAGTATCCTGCCGTTATGAACCGCCCTCCGGGCTGGGGTGGTGGACTTCCCATGCCTGGCTCTGAAACCGGTAGGTGGTCAGCAATCTTCGCTAGGCTGCCGCTGAAACCGGGAGGTCTAGTGTTGAGTGGTCGGCTAGGTCGCCGGTCCGGGTCGGTGGCAAGGCACCCGGGGCTTGACTGTGAGCCTCTCCGGGCGTGGTTGCGGTCGGTTGTGGCCAGGCCCCCAAGGGGGCCGACCGGGGCGGGCTAGCCTACCACGCCCGGCACTCACCGTCAAGCCGCCGGGGGTGGTCGCTGAAGGCGCTATGTACGGCGTAGACGGGACCGGGGTTCGGCGCTCCCTCCACGGAGGGGCTGCGCCTTCCCGGTCCCTTTCTACGCCAAGCCGCCGCCTTCCTGCGGCCTTCTAGGCCGCACCTGAGCCCTCCCGCTGGGCCAATGCACCTTTCTCCTTGGCGGCGAGCTTCTGCACCTTCATCAGCTTGTAGAAGCGCTTGGCCTGCTGCCGCATCAGCGAGAGGATGGCCTTCTTGCGGGCCTTTCGGTCCTGCTTCTCGACTGGGAGCTTGGCCTGTTCCCCCAGGCACTTGTCGAAGTAGGCTTTCGCTTCGGGGTTGCGGGGCTCCTTACTGCGGGCATGAACCACTAACTGAGTGCAGGCGATTCGGTGGAACAGCGCCAGCAGGTCACGCCGCCCGAACTTCGACCGCAGGCGGGTTTCGTTCCCGCCCGTCCCCATCACCACCGGGGCGATACCAGCGAAGGCCAGGAACTGGTCAACGTGGCGAAAGCGGGTCACGTCGCCAATCAGGGCGATCAACTCGGCTGACATCACCACGTCAATACCGGGTATCTGGGTCAGATCGTAGTCGGTCTGCTTCACCAGGGTGGCCAACTGGGTGTTGGCATCCCTGAGCGCCTGGTCGAGATACCTGAGTTCCCCCACAACCTGCCTGACCAGGAAGTCCCGCTGGGCCTGGAAGCTAAGTTCCATGGCCGTGCCGGTGGTCTGGAGGATGACCTCTGCCTGCTTGTAGCCAAGGCAGAAGTGACTTTCGGCCCGGAGGAAGTCGCCCAACTCCTGCACCGTCACCCCCTGGAGCCGGCAAGCGGAGGGGTACCGTTCCCAGAAGGCCAGGGCGGTCTTGCCGAACGGCTCGCAGAAGAACTTCTCATATCCGGGATGGGACTGCCCCAGGAGTCCATGCAGCCGGTTCTTCGCCCTGGTCTGCTCCTCCACCAGCCCCCTGCGTGCGTTCACCGTGGCGGTCAACGCCCACTGTAGTTCGTCCACGTCGGCATCGGGCAGGTTACGGCAGTGCTTGGCCGTGATCCGTGCCACGGCAAGAGCGTCGTTCCTGTCGGTCTTATTGACGTTGTCCCGCTCAGCCTTCGTCAGGTAGGCGTTGGCGAACTTGACGAAATACCCGGCATCCAGGAGGAAACGGGCGAGACTGCGCCCAAGGCCGTGCACGTCCTCCAAGCCGAACACTACGCCTAACCCCTGGGCTCTCTGCAAAACCTGCGCCACCCAGGTCGGGAAGGCGCCAGGGTTGTTGTCAAACTTCATGGCCTTACCAATCGGCTCCCCGTAGCTGTCCACCACGACAGCCACGTTCGCCTGTTTGTGGAGGTCTACCCCCACGTATACGTACTGCTCTCTGCGAAAAATAGCGGTTCCTCCTGCTGGGATGTAGTGCTGCGTTGAGTCGTCGCCGGTGCATCCCGGCAGAAGCAGAAAGTCCGTACACTGCGTTCGAAACGCGCTGGCCAACGTGGGCCAACCGTACAGATACCTTTAACGCGACCCTTCTGCTTCTACCGGGATACGAACCAGTGACGTTAGGCGACGCTAGAACCTGTGGACCAACCTTCCTGTCGCGCTAGATGTTCTAGCGGAACCTTCGTGCGCCAAGAGCGGGCCTTCTTGTGCACTCGCTCACGGTAATCCTTGGTGGCAAGTTCGGCCTGCGCCACCGCCACCAGACGGGCAATCGCTTCACTCTTACCTAGGCCATCTAGTGCGCCCAGGCTGACGGCAACACCTGCCGCCAACTGCGCCAGCTTGCGAACACTGCTACTCCGCTGGCACACACGAGCGCCGGGAACCTGCGGGGCCTGAGTCATCGGCAGGCCGACCAGCTTCGCCCACCAGTCGGCGACCTGCCAACGGGTCTTCTGCGCCGCTGTGCCGGGCTCACGGACCACAAACCACTTGAGGGTGCAGTACCGCCAAATGGCGTCGATCTGCGTCAAAGCTCGGTCCCAGGAGTCTACGAACCCGTCATCTTTGCCGGTGCGGGTCAGGAACTCGGACAGGGCTTCCCGCCCCAACTCGAACTCCACCCGAAGGACCCGCTCATATTCGGGCTTGTCCTGCTTGTTGGTGCCGGTCTGCCCTTTCCAGCCGTGCTGCTTCCACAGCCCCGGCAGGTAGTGCGTGACTTCACCCTCTGCCAGAGCGCTGAGGTGCCCCTTCTCCTGCAGCTCCTGGGTCTTGTCGTAGACCCGGAGGTAGACCGAGCCCGAGCGCTTACCGACCGTGAAGGCGGTCATACGGCTCCCGCTGGCGTGGGTGCAAACGTCCCGCCCTCGGGTAGTGGCGTTTCCGACCACCAAGCCACCTTCCTTGAAGTCGAGCCCGAAGGCGGCCCAGGTGACCCCTGTTAGGTCTACTTGAAGATCGAGCCGGTTGGCCCGCTCCTGGGGTACCCCGTCAAACAGGGCTTCCACCGAGCGACGCTGTAGCTCAACGAGCCGGTGAGGTCCGACTTCTCGCAGGAACTCGCCCTTGGGCTGAATCCAAAGTGCTGGCTGGTTCTTTCCCCGGCCGACCAGGAAGGCGTCACACTTGGAGTTGCTGACGTGGTAGGTGTAGCCTTTCACGCCGCCGCCCCGGTGGACCATGACGGGCTCCCCGAACAGGTTAACCCCTGCGAAATGGGCAGGTGCGTCGTCCTGCTGCGCTTCGGCCTTGAGGAACTCCAGAGCTTCGAGGATGTCCTGCCGAAGCTCCCCCTGATGGGTGGTGTACAGGGCGTCCACGCCCCAGGCTACCACCTGCACTTTGCTAGGTTGAAACGGGTCCTGTGCCTGTTGCTGCGTTCTCTTGCACTTTGAGGGGCCCGTAATACAGGGTTCGGACCCCTCCTTCCTTAGAGGAGGCTGTGTAGTCACCTGGTTGTCACCTCGATGTGTTGCTAATAAACCACCGGTATGTGCATTTGATGCACTACCATCACAATACACGAACTGTGCGGATACGTCAACGGTCAGTGCAACAAAATCACGACCTGTGTTATACTAGGTGCGAGGTGAACTCCATGCCTCTTTTCGGGGCCTATTTGAAGCACTACAGGACAGAAAAGGGACTCAGCCTTCGGCGAATTGCCGAAGAAGTCGGTGTTGACCCTTCCATCATGAGTCGCCTGGAGCGCGGCGAGGTGGCAACACCATCCGACGACGTGCTAAAGAAACTTCCTGAGTTGCTCGGACGTCCGGAAGCTGAGGTCTACTTGGCAGCCGGGCGAATCACGCCAGGCCTTGCGGATGTCCTGGAACAGGGGCTTCCCCTTACAACTCTTCAGGCAGCCAAGGCTTTAGCCATGCTGGAGGAACAGCTACGCCCACACCTGGCTGAACTTGGAGATACCCCGCTTTCAGATCTACTAACTCCTGTCGACCAAGCAACTGCCGCTCGAATTGCTGAGGCAATGACTCACATTGCGGAAATCGTTCAGGCCATGGAGCAAGGGAAAATCTCCGCTACCCAGTTTGAGCACATCGCCGAATCTATTAAGCACCTAAAACTGTCCCACGTGGCCAGAGATTAGAAAGAGACGCCCTCGCAGGGCGTCTCTTTCCGTCACTACCATATGGGTACCTCTGCTACCACCATGTACTCCCCAGCCAGAAGGAACCACATTCGGGAACCAACACCTTATCGCCATCAATCTTGAATGGGATGTGACGCTTGGTCAGTTCACTAACCAGCCTGGGCTTGTCCCATCCGGGAGGTTTGTAGCTAGTACTCATTGCATCATGCTCCAAGGGTCCTACACCAAGGATACTTGTACACGGATAACTCATTCGCCTGATCTCCACATACCCAAAGATTAGCATAACCCCTAGTGCAACCAAACCGATGGTGGGTACTATCTTTCGTCTCATCAGTGCTCACTCTCTTCTTCCCGTTGCACTCTGGAAGGCTTTCCGTTTACCCAATATACCGGCGCACCGTCACTCCAAGTCAACGCCCATTTCGAGGTATCGTTTGGGTTGGCTGGGTCGTGAGCAATAATTAGCAATTGCCCGTCCGTCATCGCTTGGCTCAGTTTCTCCTCGATACACTTCATCGTTAAGCAGGCCTGGCCGACCGCTCTCCCTACCGCGTTGTTGTGAAGGTCCATCGTTACCTGCAGTGAGTGCCATGAACTGACCTCCCCTTTTTGCGCCGCCGATTTCAGATTGTCGACCTCATGGTAGGTCGCGATCTGTTCTGCAGCGTGCGCCCCACCGGGAAGCCATGCAGTCATCATGGCGTTCCAAAGGGCATGCCGATATGCATCACGTTCGGTCAGATAGGTGAGTTGACCGGAGTATAAGGCTCCTGCTCGGGCAGTCGCTGTCTCCGCAATCTTTCCTGCTGCGTAGCACCAAAGTGGCCCTTGAGTACGGAGGCAGTAGCCTTGTTCTTGGGTAAGCTCTGGCCAGTGACCGGTAGGATCAATGTAATTAACTGGGTTATTGCCGACATAAACGTACAAGTTTTGTGTCCAAGGTACCCATGGTGACCCCTTCCAGCTATCCTGCGTTAGGAAGCGCCCGTCACTTGGCTTGTATGCACGAGAACTAAGCCAGTACAAGTCGGGCACAGAGTCGTGGACCTGGCCAGTGTACTTCCACTCGTTCTTTACACTGCCCGTTTGTGACGTGACGTTACCGAAGTCCCCGTAATTGTAGGTGTTCTCGAGCTTACCGGAGGAATTCACCAGTTGAAGGACACTTCCCAACCGATCCGTGACAAATAGGTACGTTCTACCTTCTACATGGAGGTTAAGAAGATCCCCGCCTGGTCCTCGTGTTGCGGATTGCTGAACTGCTCCGGCGCCATCCAGAATGGCAGACACCTGGCCACGATCGTACACAAAAGAGACCGTGTCACTCTCACTGAGTGTCAGTCGATTTAGGGTCTTCCGGAACAACCGTTGACCATCACCGTTGTAACCATAGGTGGTAATCTTGTCACCACGGCTCTGCTTGGTTATCCGTCCGAATGAATCGTACTCGTAGCGGGTGCTATTGACCTTATTGGTACCAGTATCTACACTGTCGACCAACAGAAGCCGGCCGGCTCCATCGTACACGTATTTCTCGGTCAACGCCTGACCGCGGGTCGCTGAAACGATCCGATTCGCATCGTCGTAGGTGTACCGGTCTTCAAGGCCACCGGTCCTGACCCAGCTGAGGCGATTTCCAACCTCATCGTAACTGTAGTTGTTCCAGGCCGTCGTAACGCCGTCGTTCCGGAACGTTTGACTGCTAACCAACCGATTCAGTTGGTCGTATGTGTACGAAGTGGCCTCGGTTCCCATGGACATCGACTTAACGTTGCCGACCAAATCGTACGTGTAGCCAAGAACAGTCGAACTCTGGGTCGCAGAATAACTTTGCTGAGAGAGCCGGTTAGTTGCCGGGTCATAAGTGTTGGTCAACTTTTGGCCAAATGGTCGGAGTAACTCCAGCAGGCGTCCATCAGACGACCATGCATAGGTAGTCTTTTGACCGAACGGGTCAGTCACGGAGACAGGTCGATTGGCCCGATCATACTGATAGAGCCAGGTTCCGGCGACGTTCGTCATTGATGTCACGTTGCCGTTGGGGTCATACTCATACCGGACATTCCCGCCCAACGGATCTCTCTGCGCAATCATACGTCCTAGCGAGTCGTAGCGGTAGATGGTTGTTCCCCACTGGTCTGTGGTGGACAGTTTGCGCCCGGCGGCGTCATACGTGAACGCGATCGTGAGGCAGTCGATCTCGGGCGTTACTTGAGAAACGCGGCCCAGAGCGTCGTAGGTGTATCTAACAATCTCATCGTTGCCATTGATCGTGGTAGTCAACTGACCTGCTGCGTCGTAAAAGTTCTGAGTGACCGAACCCACAGGGTCCTTCTCCATGATCAAGCGATTGTTCGCGTCGTACGAGTAGGTGGTACGCTTGCCGCGTGCGTCAATGACCGCAGTTCGATTGCCGTTCCCATCATACTCGTATTTCGTCGCCTTTGCGTTGGTCAGGGGGGTTCCGGTCCCGTCCACGTTGATAGCGTCGTAAACGGTTGTCAAGCGGTTGAGATAATCATACCGATAGGTAGTGGCGTTTCCATTGGCATCACGGCTCAGCCACAGGTTACCAACAGCGTCATATTGGTATTCCGTGGTTGCAGGGGGAGCGTACGTCCTGATCCGACGGTTCAGTACGTCGTAGTCTGCGCCCATTACGTATCCGTTCGGCAGGGTGACGGTGATAACGTTTCCAACGCCGTCATAGGACTGTCGAGTGGCATTTCCCTCCTGATCGGCGGACAAAACGGGGCGCCCCAACAGGTCGTATTCCGTTGTCGAGCGATTTCCCCGACGGTCAATGACCGCTGTCAGTTGCCCCGCAGGATCATACTGGTAGGTAACGTAATTGCCCTGTGCGTCTGTTTCCTGCGTTAACCGCCCCGCCAAATCGTAGGCAAACCGGGTTGCCGCGCCTGTCGGATCGACAGTCCGAACCAAGAGTCCCCCTCGGTCGTACTCCCATGAGGTCTCTGCCTGTCCCCCCACTTGAGAAACGAGGACACGTCGACCAACCCGGTCGAAGGTCTGAGAAGTGGTCCGCCCTAGAGCATCTGTCACCTCAGACGGGTTCCCCAAAGAGTCATACTCAAATGTGGTAGTGGCTCCAGTGGGCTGGGTTATCTGCTTCAGCCACCCAGTTCGGGACTCGTACTGGTAAGTGGTGACGTTGTTCCTCGAGTCGGTGGTGCTGGTCAGCAGCCCGCGCTCATCGTATTCGTTGTTAACCGCGCTGAACTGATGGGCAGAATCACTGTGGGGACGATCATCCAACTCAGCATGAACCGAGGCAAGCTTTCCACGGTCGTAGGTCATCGTCTGGACGTGCCCTAAAGCGTCGCGCCGGAGCCTGGGCAAATGGCTGACACTGTCGTACTCGAAGGTTGTGCTTTGTCCGAGTGCGTCCCTTATGGTTCCGGGGTTACCCCAGTCGTCATAGTTGAGCAGATCTGTCGTTCTTCCAAGCGGATCGGTAAGCTTGACAATGTTGCCCTGATCGTCATACCCACGGGTTGCCGTGTTATTGCCTGCGGCGTTCGTGATGCGTGTGAGCCGCCCCTGTCCGTTGGTCCACCATGTGGTTGCCGCGCCAACTGGATCGACTACCGTTCCGCGCCCTGTCTCAAATATGACCAGCGTACGGTTACCCAGCCCGTCTATGGAAGCAGAGACTTTCCCATCGACATACTCGATTCCTGCCGTCCGGCCTTCTCGGTCAACGATGCGGATTACCCGGCCGTCCTGATACTGGTAGGTGATCGTCTCGCCAAGCGGATTAGTGACGGTCGAGAGACGATTGGAAGTGTTGTAGGCGTACGTCCACTGGTAATGGGTATCCGTCTCCAGCGTTACGCTCTTCAGGAGCCTGTTTTCACCAACACTGTCGTAGTACTCAAGCTTCCAGCCGCTCTCCTGCTCCGGAGACTGACCCACCAAGTGGGCGACGACCCGAGTGGGACGGAAACTGCTGTCTGCCTGTACCTTGATCAGGTTTCCATTCGCGTCCGCTATACTTTCAAGCCAGCCGGTACTCCGATTGAACGAGTATACGGTTGACTGCTTGGTGCGAATAGTTACGCTTCCAGGGGCTGTCGAATCCAGAGTGAGGAAAGTTTGATCCTCCCCCTTGTAAATGCCCGTAGTCGCAGTTGGCGTAAATATGGTGCGGCTGCCATCCCCGTCGATCCACAACCAGTTTCCGTTTTGTAGCTGGACCTGCTGGGATACATTTAGACGCCACCCCGAACCCAACGCAAGGTCACCGGCCTCCGTTGAGTTATAGGTGCGCCGCACCGGGACTGCGAGCGGACCAATCGGAAGCACAGCATCCGACGCTGTAAGTACCAGGCTACCGCTTTCCAGCTGGACGTACCCGCTTCCTCCTGGAACGGGGAACGAGACATATGGCCATCGTCCGTCCAACCCCATCCGTCCCGAATGGGGAGAGGCCGATACGGAATTCGAAAAAACAGTACCGCCGCCCAATCCGGTGGCTTTGATGCGGTAGTAGTAGGTCTTTCCCGAGATAGCAGTAGTGTCAACGTAGCTAGGAGTGCTGGAAACGCCGACATCCGTGAAAGGTCCTGAGCTTGACTCCGCTCGTTGCACCGCATAAGCACCGGCGATGCGACTGCTACCTGTCCACTCCAAGTCCACTCGGTTGCTACCAGGTTTGCCATACAAGAACCACGGCCCATTTCCGGGGAGCACCTCAATGGCGTCCAAGTTCACAGCCGCGCCAGTGCTTGCAGCGTTCTTGCTGCCGGTATACCTTAGTTCTATCTGCTGAGTCCCTGACAGGGCCTCCGCACGGAACACCTCAGTCTTCGGCTTCAGAACAGGGTCATACATGTCGACGGTGGACACTTTGACCCCATTTGCGAAGACATCCATTAGGCCGAATCCTGGCCCCTTCGTGCCGAGAATGCGATAGCCGCCACTCGTGGTCGTAAAGCTCGCCTTTGCGCCTACCTCTGAGGATGCGTGCAACGTGGTCAAGAAGCTGCTTGCGTCACGCGTAACCTGCCACTTACCGTTGTAGGAGATGAGAGCATGGCCCGCGTCGTACCGACCTACGCCTACCTGCACTCGTGCCTCGCTGCTGGGTCCTGTTTCGGCTCCGCCAGGAAGAACAGCAGTCACCACGTAATACGCGTAACCGGAAGCAGGATTGCCGTCCGTCCAAGCTGTCCCGCTAACGGGAACAGCCGTCAGCCGTTGATAGTAGTTACCCGATACCGCCGACCGGAAGACATGATAGCCGATGGCGCCAGGAACAGGTGCCCACTGAAGGTTCACCCCATCCTCTGATCCGTTCGCTGACAACCCGGTCGGCGCCGATGTGCCACTGTATACTTCAAAGGCGTCAGCGTTGAACCCCCAACAGGAACTGTTGTGCCCGGAATACTCAACCCGGAGTGTGTGCGTTCCAGGTACTAGGTCCTTTGTATACCACAACAGTTCACGGTATTTTGGTGAGTCTGCGTAGTAGGATACATAGGCCTGGTGCACCCCATCCAGATACACACTTGCGACCCCAAGACAAGACCTATACCCGAAAAACCCAACGCCTACACCAGTAAACGTGTAGGTGAAAGCATCACCCACGTTTCCTCCGTTAAACTTGATGGTACCGCCGTCGTAATTCGGAGACGTTGCGCTCGCCCAACCAGATCCTGTGTAGGTTGCCTTGTCCTCCTGCTGAGTGACGCCGGCCGTATATGTGAAGAAACCCCCAACGCTCGGCCCCTCAGTCCCGTCGGGATTCACCGGGCCTAGTCGATAGTAGTAGCGCCGCCCCGGTTCCACGGCCTTGTCGACATAACTGCCACTGACAGGAGTAGTGGTCAGTCTCACGAAGCCAGTATCTGCTCCGGATACGGACCGATAAACATAAGCTGGCACTCCCGGGGACCAACTCGTGTTGATCTGTCCGTTGCCCGAGGAAGCAGTGAACGAGATCGAAGCAGCCTTGCGTACAATGCCCACCCGGGCTTGGTCCGTTGTGATTCGAGTCATAGTCGACCCGGTTGGCCCACTAAGGCCAAACCACATCGTACCTCCGTCGTTATACTTGCTCCAATTGGTAACCTGCCAAAGAATGCGTTGGGGTGAAACAAAATCGGTCACCTGGTAGACCTGCTCCCACCCGGTTGCGGGGTTCCAAACTTGCAGATCCACCCGGTTTGTACTGCCCATGGTGGCGTAACCGGTCCAGTCAAAGACGACCGAAGACAGGTCTGTCGTCGAGCCAACATACGCCCCAAAAACAACTCGATTCTGATAATAATAGCAGTCGAAAGTGTGATACTGCCCGTCCGCCTGTTGGACTAACGCACCCTCAGCCGTGGTAAACGGTGAATGGTCTACGAGGCGACTGTTGTATGAGCAAGTCGCTCGTCCACTAGCATCGCCCCAGGTCACACTGCTTCGAGATAGGTCGGGAGTGAGGGTAGTTCCAGTCGATGGGGGGAGGTTACCGTCCGGCAAGACAGCGGTGACCTTGTACGTGTAGGTATTCCCCCCCTTGAGGCCCGTGGCCACCGAATCGGTATAAGTCGGCGATGTCAGCATCGGGCTAATCCGATTGGCAGAACTCGGCACAAAGGTCGGGGTCGTGTCTCTATGTACGTAGTAGCCTAAGGCAGAAGGCCGCCATGACAGCAGGATTTGCTGGTCGCCGATGGAGACGGCGGTCAAGTCTGAAGGAGCCTCCATCCGTACGTTAATCGCAAGAAACGCGTGGTCACTTGCCACGGTTGATGCGACCGAGTCGTTGGAAGCATTCGTTGGGTGAACCAGCAAAGAGATGGTGCCCCGGTTGTCCAGGTACCTCCATGCTTGGGATTCATCCAATGCCGTCGTTAAAGTTGTGGACCCAGAAGTGGTGTTCGACTGTTCCTGGTCGTACAGCGCCGCAAATGCATTCCAAAGGCGGTATTTCACACCGTTGCCCAAAGGGCTGGTAGCAAATCCGGTCCACTTCACAGTGGCCCCAGTGAGTAGACGCCGTAACCCGATGACATCCACGTCAGGCTGGCCGAGTGCCCGCCGCTGCGCATTCACCGTTCCCAGCACGTCGAATTGGATCAGTTGGGCCCTTACAAGGCCCGTGACCGGCGACCCGGGGGACGAAGAGAATGAGCTCCCATCGGGTTGTCCCATCAACTCCTTAGCGTATGTACGTTTCTGCCACTTGCTGTCCGAAGGCGGCAAACCCTGACTTGGATGGAATCCCGCCTCGTAGACCGCTGTACCGGCCTGAATGACATCCATGCCATTTGTACCAAAGGCAACGGCAAATCCAGGCTTACTGTCTGCAATGGCTGTAGCAGCTCGAGTCGGTGCCCCCTCGATCCCGTTCTGGACGGTCGTCACGCGGTAGTAATATTGGTTTCCAAGAAGCGGAGGCGTATCCAGGTAGGTTGCCGCGGTCAGGGGTGCCGCGTTGACCTTAACGGAGCCAGCTAGGGGAAAGTCGGGCTGTTGACTGCGGTAGAGATTATAGGTGACACCTGAGCCCGATGTAGGGGACCATGCTACCTGAACGCGGCCGCTGCCCGCAGCCATCGCCGCGATATTCGCGGGTACAGGAGTGCCGGAACTGGTAAATGCCTTCGTTGCAAGGGTCTTGTTGCCTCTGCCGTCCGTGACGCGCGCTTCTAACACGTGCTCGCCGGCACTGATTCCTCCTGCGTCCTTGAGCGTCCATGTCCGCAGACCTGAAGCATTTGAGGGGCGATCACCTTCTGCCAGTCCGACCAAAACCCCATCAATAAGAACCTCAGTCCTTGAGGGAACGCCTGGAGATTCGTCCCCCACGTCGACCGAGATATCCAAGGCACCAGACACGGTGGAATCCGGGGTCTTGATGTCAACCGTAGGCGGGGCTACGTCTTCCAAGGTGTTGATGATCAGGTGGGGCGTCGACTGAGGGTCTGTCGCATCACTGCTGTACATCCACACAAAGTCAGCGTCAGTAGATAGCCCGATACCGTAATTAGGGCGCTCGTGGTTCACCCACTGACTTACTAGCCCTGTGACGTCAAACTCAAGCCAACGGTTTGCGGTTACGGATGCAGAGGAAACAACCCCGTCGACCGGCGGAATGGACTTGACGGTTTTTTCGTCCCAGTTCTGACGAACCGGGTGGAGATTGACCTTTGTTGGTGTCGGAGTTCCCACCTGATAAGGAAACATCATCAACTTAGCTGATACGATCTTCGCTCCTTGCGGCACAGACGACAGCCCGAACTTGATTACGCTTTGCGTTGTCATCAAATAGGTTGCACTGGGGTCCATCCGATCGTTGTTCCACGTTGCATCCATTCCGTCAGCAGGGTCCGTCTCTATGATGATGGTGGGGTCGACCATGACTGGCCACTTTCGACCCGAATCGGTTAGCCAGTCAGCATCAACGACAACCGTGACCGTGTACTGACCTTCACTCTCCTGCAATTCATAGGACACATCTGGGGCGATCGCGCCTTTTTTGTCGGACGCTGTCGGGGTAGCCAACCGCCACACTGGTTTGTCCGACGAATCAAAAGCTGCAATGCTGCCGTCGCTCTCTTTGCTCAGGCGAACTCCTTCTACTTCCAAGGGGAAGGGAAAGCGGTTTTGATCCGTTCGCCGCGGCAAGATCAGGGTTTCTTTCAGACCACGGGTGACAAGTTCGTAGAGAAACTCTGCGTCTCCGTTTCCTCTTCGGTAGATGAGCTTTGACTTTTCCGATGTCAGCGTGAACGGACCACTTCCGGCTACACTGCCGAGTGAGAACCTAGCCGCCGTATTCATGTAACGAAATTCCACTTCGTTCTCTGTCTCCTGGTCCGTGAAACGGACTTCAAACGGAGCGGAAACAGATTTCAGGGCGTGCTTCTCTCCGCGGGGCAGCTTTTGCAGTTCGGGGCGCCATGTCTCCCAGCGCCCGGATTCGTGTTTGTAGCGAACCGGTGCGGCATACACGGTGTACTCCTTGCCATTCGGTGTCGCCTTAACGTGCGTGGTTGCCGAAACCGCTTCGGGCTCCGTATCATGTTGGACATCGTGGTGGGCCAGCACGGTGGCGAAGGGCAGCAGGGAGTTTAACAAGGCAAACAGCAACAGGACTGCTGTCCCCTTTATGAGCCTATCTTGAAACCTGGAACGAAACTTAAAAAGCCGAAGAACAGATAGCAACTATGTTCCCTCCATCATTTCGAAGTGAATTCAACGTTTCCGCCGATCAATAATTAGAGTCGCCACAGCCGAATATATCCCTTCTAATGTTTTTATTAATACTGTAGACAATGTTCGCGGAGCAGAAGTCTCTTGATGTAAGTAACAACAACTCACAACTATCGGTCTATACGTACGATTATCTGTGTAGGCACTCTCCGGCGCCCAACTCCGGATTGCTGACGAAAAGAGCGGCCCTAATAGCACTGGCGTGCCGCGGGACCGCTCTTTGCTTATCCGCTCAGCCTTCAGCCGTTCGTCGGACACCCGAACCTCGGCTTCCTGTCCAGACCGAGCCGAGCCGGACCAGCCCCAGGACAGCACCTCAGTTAGACAAAACGAGCCCCAAGCGCTGTGCGCCGAGGGCTCGTAGCGTTCCTATGCCTCCGTAACCCGGTTCTTCTCGATCGCCATAACAGCCTCCACCACGTCGCCCCAGCCCTGGATGTCGACGTGCTTGCCCTCCAGCTCCTTGTATGCCTGGAAGAAGTACTCGATCTCCTTGAGGTGGTGCGCCGGGACCTCCCGCAGCGACTCGAACTGGGAGAGGCGCGGGTCGTGCATGGGCACGGCGATGATTTTGGTGTCTTCGCCCTTCTCGTCCGTCGTCTTCAGGCAGCCGATCACCTTGCCGGTGACCACGCAGCCCGGGAAGGTCGGGTTGGTGACCAGGAGCAGGGCGTCAAGCGGGCGCCCGTCCGGCGCCATGGTTTCCACGATGATGCCGTAGTCGGCCGGGTAGTGGATCGAGGAGTGGAGCACCCGGTCGAGCCGGACGCGCTTTCTGGCCTGGTCGTAGATGTACTTGTTCTGGCTGCCCTTGGGAATCTCCACGAGGATGTCGATGAGGCGAGCGGATGCCATGCGCTAGATTACCCCTTCCTGCTCACCGGCGAAGCGCTGCAAGAGCCAGAGCGAGCCCAGCGTCAGCGCCGTGAGCACAGACCCCAAAGCGGCGGCGGTGCCGAAGCTGTCGGTGAGCACCTGGTTGTAGATCAGGACCGAGACCGTGCTCGTCCTGCCGGTGTACAGCATGATCGTACTGGAAAGTTCGCTCAACGTCGATACCCAACTTACGACAGCGCCCGACAAAGCTGCGGGCAGTACCAGAGGAGCGGTGACCCGCAAGAAGGTGCGCAGAGGCGAGGCGCCGAGCGTGAGCGATGCCTCCTCGACGGAGACCGAGATCTGCTTGAGGCCGGCGCCGGCCGCCCGGGCGGTGTAGGCGAGGCGCCGAACCACGTAGGCGATCACCAGGATCGAGCCGGTCCCGGTCAGCATCAAGGGCGGGCGCCCCCACGAGACAATCAGCCCAACGCCGAGCACCGTGCCGGGCAGGACCTGCGAGAGGATCAGCATGGCGTCCAGGCCCTTGGCCAAGGACCCCGGGCGCCGTACCAGGACATAGGCCACCAGCAGCCCGAGCACCAGCATGATCGCCGTGGCGGTCCCGGCGTAGCCCAGGGTCCGCAGGACGGGCGCCGCCATGCGGTCCATCACCAGGCGGTAGTTGTCCAGCCCGTACTCCCCGGTGAAGACCGGCCCCCGGGCCCGCATGAAGGAGGTGACCAGCACCACCAGCTGGGGCAGGGCGGCCGCCAGGGTGACCACCAGGGCCAGCAGGCCGCCCGCCCACCGCACGGCGCCCGTGAGAGGGGCCACGGTCGGCCGCCGCAGCCCGGTCATCGCATAGTTGCGCTTGCCCACCGCCGCCGTCTGCAGGGCGAGGGCGCCGAGCGCCACCAGCAGCATCAGCACGCTGGTCACCGTCGCCATGCCGGTGCTGCCGCCCAGTTCGCTCAAGAACTCGTTGTAGGCGAGCACGGGCAGGGTCCGCAGGCCCTCGCCAATCAGCATCGGCGTGCCGAAGTCTGCCAGGGTAGCGGTGAAGACCAGGAGCGCCCCGGCGGCGATCGACGGGATGACCAGGGGCAGCGTGATCGTCCAGAGCCGCTTCCACGGGGGCACCCCGAGCGTCTCCGCCGCCTCCTCCAGCGAGGGGTCGATCCGGCTTAGCGCCGTGGCCGTCAGGAGCATCACGTAGGCGAAGTGGTGAAGGATGAAGACCAGCAGCACCCCGCCGGGGCCGTAGATCGAGAACCCCGCAAGGCCGAGGGCCTTGGTCAGAAAGCCGTTACGGCCCAGCAGGATCACCCAGGCGTACGCCCCGATGAAGGGCGGCGAGAGCAGCGTCAGCACCGCCACGGCCCGGATGAGCCCCTTGAAGGGGATCTGATAGCGGGCCAGCAGCACCGCCAGGGGCACACCAATCGCCACGCTCCCGGCGGTGGCAGCGACGGAGAGCCAGAGGGAGTTCAGGAGTCCCCGGTAATAGTAGGGCCGGCTGAAGAACTGGCTCCAGAACTTGGCCCCGGTCAGGCTGGAGGCGGTGAGCCGCAGCGCCGGCCAGAGCAGGAAGAGCACCAGGAAGGCCAGCACGGCGAAGCCCACCCAGCCCCAGATGCGACTTCTCACCGGATCGCCTCCTCGGTGGCGGCATCAAAGAGCATGGCTGCGGAGGGCGGGAAGCTCAGCGCCAGGCGGGCGCCGGGCGGGAAGGAGCCCACCGGCTGCGTCGAGAGGGCGGTCACCCGCTCGCCGCTCTTGAGCACGGCCCGGACGCTGACGAAGGCGCCGTGGAAGATCTCCTCCTCCACGTGGGCCTGGAGGACTACCTCCCCGGGCGGCGCCCATCCTGGCGGGAGGGGCTTGACTGCCTCCGGCCTCAGTCCCACCACCGCCTTGCCGACGAAAGCGATCTCCCGCGTAAACTCGCGACCGCCAAGCAAGACCACGCCGCCGGCGGTCACCTCGGCCTCCAGGAACGAGCAGGCGCCCACGAAAGCCGCCACCGCCTTCCGGGCCGGCTTGTGGTAGATCTCCGAGGGCGTGCCTACCTGGAGGACCCGACCGGACTCCATCACGGCGATGCGGTCGGAGATGGCCAGGGCCTCCTCCTGGTCGTGTGTGACGTAGACCGTGGTGATCCCGACCTGCCTCTGCAGGCGCCGGATCTCCTCGCGCATGGTCAGGCGGAGGCGTGCATCGAGGTTGGACAGGGGCTCGTCCATCAGGAGCAGCGCAGGGCGTGTGGCCAGGGCGCGAGCCAGCGCCACCCGCTGCTGCTGCCCGCCGCTCAGCTTGTCCGGGGTGCGGGGGGCGAACTCGGACATCTGTACCAGAGCGAGCGCCTCCTCCACCCGCTCCCGGACCTCCTTCTCGGGGAGGCGCCGGGCACGCAGCCCGTAGGCCACGTTATCCGCCACGGTCATGTGCGGAAAGAGGGCATAGCTCTGAAAGACCATGCCGATGTTCCGCAGGTGCGACGGCCGGTGCTCCACCCGCTCCGCCCCGAATTGGATGGAGCCACTGTCGGGCTCCTCCAGCCCTGCCAGGGTCCGCAGCAATGTCGTCTTTCCACAGCCACTAGGGCCGAGGAGCGTGAACAGCTCCCCGGCCCTGATCTCCAGGCTGACCCCCGCCACGGCGGCAGTGGTCTCATATCGCTTTGTCAGACCGTCGACCCGTACAGCTTGCACGGAGCGGCCTCCTTTGTGCTCATCCGGCTTTCGCCTTTCTGACAAACCCTGGTTTGTCGGCGGATAGGGCCTATTCATGCAACCAGTGCATAGGGGCGCCGTCGCCCATCGGCTCCGAAGCAGGGGTGACGCACCGCCCGATGGAGCCGGGGCCGCCTGACGTACATCCATGAACGCAGGCGGCCCGTTGAGCAGGTCTGCATGCTGTTTGCCCTGTCCGCCGCCAAACTCCGTTTGTCAGAAGCGTGCGCCGGTATGGCTTACTGCTTGGTGACTACGTCCTTCCAGCTGTTGAGGATCTGCTCACGCTGGCCGATGACGTAGCTGTCTTCGAGGGTGATGAACTTGATCTGCCCGGTGGGCACCAGGCCCTCCGGCGGGGTGATGTCGGCCCGGGCGGGGCGCAGGCCCAGCTTGGTGGAGGCCAATTCCTGGGTCTCCTTGGAGAAGAGGAACTCCATGAACAGCTTGGCGTTGTTCGGATGCTTGCCGCCCTTGATGACGCCCACGCTGTCGGCGATGGCCGAGGTGCCTTCGGTGGGGTAGACCCAGCCGACCTGACCGCCCGCCTTCCAGAACTTCCAGGCGGCGTTCTCGTGGGTCAGGGCCAGGGCGTACTCGCCGTCGTTGACGCCCTTGGGCGGCAGGCTGGAGGAGCTGAGGACCTTGGCGTTCTTGACGATGCCCTCCACGGTCTCCCAGCCCTTGCCGCCCTCGCGGCCGAAGATCGAGACCACGGTGGCGACCTGCACAAAGGAGGTGCCGCTCTTTGTGGCGTCAGCGATGGCCAGCTTGCCCTTCCACTTGGGGTCGAGCAGGTCCTTCCAGCCGGCGGGCTTCTCGCTTTCCTTAACGGCGTTCTTATTGTACATGATGACCATGGGCAGCGAGTTGAAGCCGTACCAGAGGCCGTCCTTGGCCTTCAAATTGGCGGGTACCGTCTCCGCGTTCTTCACCTGGTAGGTGGTGAAATACTCCCGGTAGGCCTCATAGGACTCGGAGCCGCCTCCGAGCATGACGTCGCCCATGGGGGCGTCCTTCTCGGCCTTGATGCGGTTCAGCACCTCGCCGGTGCCGCCAAAGACCGTGTCGACCTTGATGCCGGTCTTCTCCTCAAAGGCCTGCACGATCGGGTTGTACAGGTCCGCGCCAAAGGACGTATACAAGGTGAGCCGCTTCTCCTCAGCGGGCTGGGCTGCCTCGGGCTTGGGATTCTCGGCCGCCGGAGCGGGCTTGGAACCACCGCAGCCTGCCACCAGCACGGCGGCGGCCAGCAGGCCCGCCAACATCTTCTTCATCATACCGAATTTCATCCTCCCTGACCACGCACTTACTTTGTTCATAGTGCGATACGGACCCATCCATTTCAACATCCAATCGCCCACATAATTGGCTGTAACCCGCACGACCTGAAGCCGGTGGCAGCTTTGTTAACACGTTGCACAAATACTTGACACGAAACGTTCCCATTTGTGAACGGGGTGTGTATACTTCCTCCAACAGCGGTCTGGAAATTGTTAGGAAACCTAACATGACCGCTACGACTGAATTGGAGGAGTCCACATGAGAAAGGTAACCACCGGAATCCTGCTTTCGCTCCTTGCGCTCCTGGTCTCCTCCCCGGCTCTGGCAGCGGGGGATCCCACGGGCGCCGCCGTGCCCGCTGAGAAGGCGGTGGGCGTGGGCCTCAACTTCGTATGGATCCTGCTGGCGGGCGCCCTGGTCTTCTTCATGCAGGCGGGCTTCGCCCTGGTGGAGACCGGCTTCACCCGGGCCAAGAACGCCAACCACACCATGGGCATGAACCTGATGGTCTTCCTGGTCGGCGCCCTGGGATTCTTCCTGGTTGGCTTCCCCATCATGTTCGGCAACGTCGGCGCACTGGGCACGCTGACCGGCACCGAAGCGCTGAGCAGCGGCCTCTCCATCGGCCCGTGGAAGGTCCTCGGCGCCGGGGGCTGGCTCCTGTCCGGCAACGCCTACGACGTCGGCGTCATCCTCCTGTTCTTCTTCCAGATGCTTTTCATGGACACCACGGTGACGATTCCCACGGGCTCGATGGCTGAGCGGGTAAAGTTCAGCGCGGTAATCGTCAGCAGCTTCTTCATCTCCATGTTCCTCTATCCCGTCTTCGGCAACTGGATCTGGGGCGGTGGGTGGCTCTCCCAGCTGGGCTCCCTGCTCGGCCTTGGCCATGGCGCCGTCGACTTCGCCGGCTCCGCCGTAGTCCACTCCATCGGCGGCATGGCGGCCCTGGCAGGGGCCATCGTGATCGGCCCCCGCCTCGGCAAGTACAAGAAGGACGGCACGGCTGTGGCGATGCCCGGCCATGACCTGCCCATGGGGGTCCTGGGCACCGTGATCCTCTTCTTGGGCTGGTTCGGCTTCAACGCCGGCTCCACCCTCTCCGGCAGCGACCTGCGGCTGGCGGTGGTCGCCGTCAACACCATGCTGGCGGGTGCCGCTGGCGGCTTCGCGGCCCTTATGTATATGAAGGCGAAGTACAAGGTCTTCGACGTCTCCATGATGTGCAACGGCGCCCTGGCCGGCCTGGTGGCCATTACGGCCCCGTCGGGCTTCGTGACCCCCCTGGTCTCGCTCTTCATCGGCGGTGTCGGCGGCATTCTGGTGATCCTGGCCGCTCAGTTTATCGAGAACAAGTTGAAGATCGACGACCCGGTCGGGGCGGTGGCGGTCCACGGCGTCAACGGCATCTGGGGCGTGCTGGCGGTAGGGCTCTTCGCCGACGGGACTTACGGCGGCGGGCTGAACGGCGTGGAGGGGGCTGTAACCGGGCTCTTCTACGGGGACCCGGGGCAGTTCGTGGCTCAGCTGATCACCATAGGTGTGGCCGTCGTATGGGGCTTCGGTCTTTCCTACCTCTTTTTCAAGGCGTACCACAAGCTCTTCGGCCTGCGGGTGGCGCCCGAAGTCGAACTGGCCGGGGTCGACCTCGCCGAGATGGGCGCCGTGGCTTACCCTGACTTTCAGCTGGTCCACAGCTACGGTGATATGGAAACGCCGGCGGAGGCGCCCACCGTGGCAGCCAGACGGGTTCTAGGCCTTGCGCCGAGGTCGCCGGAGCCCGCGATGGAGCCGCTGGGGGCCAAGGTGGAAGCGATCATACGGCCCGGCCGGATGGAAGCGGTCCGGCAGGCGCTTGCGGACCTGGGCGTCAGCGGCATGACGGTCTCCGAGGTCCGGGGGTACGGTGAGCAGCGCGGCTACACCGAGACTTACCGCGGCAGCCAGGTGGAGGTGGCGCTCCTGCCCAAGGTGAAGATCGAGGTGGTCGTTCCAGAGGCCAAGGCCAAGGAGGTCGTCGACTGCATCATCGAGTACGCCCGCACCGGCACGGTGGGCGACGGCAAGGTGTTCGTCTACCCGCTCGGCGACGCCGTCCGGGTGCGCACCGGCGAACGGGGCGCCGCCGTGGTATAACCACCGCTTTGGCGGCAGACTAGTCCCGTGGAGGGGTCTGTCATGGAATGGCTGCGAGCGATGTGGTATGGCCTGCTGCTGATCTGTCCGAGGTGCCACGAGGGTAAACTCTACGCATCGTGGACGGTGCGCAATGATCAGTGCCCGGTCTGCGGGGCAAACTTCGAGCCCGGTGAGGGCGACTTCCTCGGCTCGATGTTCATGGCCTACACCGGCACGGTGGTCGTGGTGGGCACCGCCATCCTCCTCCTGGGCCTGTTGACCGATATCTCCCTGACGGACCTGCTCACCTACGGCATTGTGGCCTCAGCCGTCTTTCTGGTGCTCACCTACCGGAATATGCGCGGCGTCTGGATCGGCATTGTGTACATGATGACCGGCTTCCGGCGCGACCCCTGACCTGAGGGAAAGAACGATCCAATCCGTTCTGCCCTGTTGCTTCTTACCTCAACTTAGCGTACCCTGTCTATATTCTGACGTTTCACAGCAGGAGGACGCACACAGTTGAGCGAGAAGAGCGCGCTGATGGTGATCGATGCCCAGGTCGGGGTTTTGCAGGGGAAGCGCCCATGCTATGAGGTGCCGCAGGTCCTGGAGAAGATCGCGGAGATGCTTGGCCAGGCGAGGCAGCACGGCGTGCCCGTTATCTATGTTCAGGATGATGACGCGGGCCCGGAGGGCAGTGAGCCCTGGCAGATCCACCCGGCCATCGCCCCGCAGCAGGGCGAACTGGTGGTTCGCAAGAAGGCGTGTGACCCCTTCTACGGGACCCGCCTGCATGAAGAGCTGCAGGAGCGGGCCGTCTCCCAGCTGATCGTCTGCGGTGCGAAGACCGAGTACTGCGTCGACTCGGCCTGCCGGCGCGCCACCACGCTCGGCTACAACGTGGTGCTCGTGGCCGACGCCCACACCACCAGCGACACCCCTGCCCTCGAAGCCCGGCTCACGATCGCCCACGCCAACTGGCTCTTCGACGGCTTCGATAATCTTGAGAACTACGTTGAGGTCAAGCCTTCAGCAGAGATCGTCGCGGCCTTTATGTCATCTCGTGCATAGGCTGGAGCAGGCTGCTCTAGCGGCCGCCCAGGAGGGACCAAACGCCTTATGGCAACGTCTCGCGGCCACAAACACCATACCGGGGACTGTGACCTGACAGTCTTCCAGCGCGTCGGCCTGACCGGCGAGGTGGTCATTACCCCTTGCCTGGAGTGCGGGCCGGTCACGGTTACTTGCTTGGAAGCGGAGATCGTCCACGACGACTGCGATCGAGACCACCACTGGTCCGGGTATCACCGGAGCAGCGGCGAGCGGTGCAGGATCACGATCTTCCAGGAACTGTGCGTGGAGGTCCCCGTGCGCTTTGGGGCCAAGACAGAGTGCGAGTTGACCGGCGTTTTCTGCGGCCCCGCTTCGACAGATCCCGTCAACTGCCTCTGCGATTCAGAGTCGAGCAGCGAGTCCAGCAGTTCGTCCGATTCGCCTGAATGATTTTTCAATGGCGCCCTCCTTAGGGGGGCGCCACCCGAGTTTCCAACGGGGAGGCTTGCAGATGGCCGAACCAGTGATCGTTCAAACGGCCAGCGGCTGCGCCCATACCGTTATGCTCCGTTCGGACGGTACGGTGTGGGTGGCGGTGCCCCCGGGCCGACCCAAGCGAGTCGAGGGGCTACGAGATGTCATCGCAGTGGGCGCCGGCAGTATTCACACCCTCGCGCTCAAAGGGGACGGCAGCCTGTGGGCGTGGGGCATGCGGGGCAGTGACGGCCAGCCGGTTACCATCCCAGCGTTCATCGGCGTACTAGCGGATCTGCCCGCCCTGACGCCCGTCCTCTGCGGCCCCCTGGCCGTTCCAAACGCCCCTCGCCTGCACTTCGGCAGTGGGTGCGTCGGGAAACGCCGCCCTGTGGCCTCGCTCGAACTGACCAACCTGGGGCTCGACCCGCTCCGGGTGACCAGGGTGGAGCTGCGCGGCGAGCACGCCGGGGACTTTCGCATGGTCGGAGAGGACTGCTCCGGCGTTGAGATCTACCCAAGTTCCAGGTGCAATCTTGACCTCGCCTTCCGTCCCGGGGGTCCCGGCTGGCGAGAGGCGGAGATGGCGATCTCGGTGCGGGGCGGCGCCCGCCCGGTCTCGGTTACGCTGGTCGGCCACGGCTCAGGCGCCGAGATCTCCTGCGACAACCCGACCGGACTGCCGATTCAGGTGGAGGCGTCGGGGTGCATCTGCCATCCACGGATTCGTTGCGGGCGCCAGGAGTTAGTGGGCGGTGCTGGGTGCGAGCACACGCTGCGCCAGGAGTTCATCATTGAGGTTCCTGTCGCTGTAGATGCGGTGGCCTGTTGCGACGGCAGCGGGAGCGGCACCCAGCGATGCAAGGAGTTCACCCTGACGGAGTCCGTTTGGGTCGACCTGCCGGTCACCTTCGGGGCCTACACCACCTCGGGGAGGCTTTCCGAGCCCTCTGACGGCGCTGCGGATTGCTCCTTTGTCTTGCGGCGCAAGGTGTGCGTTGCTCTACCCATAGCCTGCGGGGCAGAGTCCGGGTGTTGACATTCAGCTTGATCCCTGCGAGAATTCCCTAGAAACGGGAGAACAGTGGGGGGTCGACGAGTGCCAACGCTTCTGGGGGAGATTCTGGAACACAACGCCAGGTTTGTGGAGGAACGGGAGCGCCCGCTCAGCAAGGCTCCGGCGAAGAAGATCGCGCTTTTCACCTGCATGGACACCCGCCTGGTGGAGTTCCTGGAACCGGCGCTGGGCATCAAGCGGGGCGAAGCGAAGGTGATCAAGAACGCGGGCAACACCATCATCGATCCGAACGGCGGCGTGATGCGAAGCCTGGTGGTGGCGGTCTACGGCATGGGCTGCGAGGAGATCTACGTGGTGGGGCACCGCGACTGCGGCATGGCACAGATCGACGGCGAGGAATTCGAGCGGCGCATGCTCTCACGGGGAGTACCTACCGAGGCGATCGCTGACCTGGAGCCCGGCCTGAGGGAGTGGCTGGGCGCCTTCCAGGACCCCTACGGCAACGTCCGCCGGGTGGTTGGGGTGATCCGCCAAAGCCCGTTCATTCCTGCCGACGTGCCCGTCCACGGGCTGATGTTCGACCCGGTGAGCGGCCGGCTGGAACTCTTGATCAACGGGTACGAGGGCTGATCTTATGAGCCGCTGCGCAGAGCAGCGGCTCCCTTCCTTTGCCCCTTTGCCCCGGAACATCTCAGCAGGTTCTGTGGTACGATAAGAGAACGATACTGACGCGAGGAAGTGTGATCTTGAAGCTAATGGCCATCTACGGCAGTTCCCGGCGGGGCGCCAACTCGGAGATCCTCGCCGAGCACCTCCTGCGGGATCTACCTGCCACCCGCCTGTACCTCTATGAGCAGCCGGTTGCGCCGATCACCGACCTGCGCCACGACCCGAAAGGCTTCCCGCCTGTGCCCGAGGAGTACGGGCGCATGATTACACAGATGCTCGAACACGACATTCTGCTCTTCGTTACCCCGCTGTACTGGTACGGCATGAGCGGTGCGATGAAGAACTTCGTGGACTCCTTCTCCCACGCCCTGCGGGATCCCCGGCTGGGCTTCAAGGAGCGGATCCGTGAGAAGGAAGGCTACGCTGTGATCGTCGGCGGGGACCAGGTTCGCCGCAAGGCGATCCCGTTGGTGGAGCAGTTCGGCCTGATCTTCGACTTCCTGGGGATGAAGTACGGCGGCTACCTGATCGGCCAGGGCGGCAAGCCCGGCGACATCATGGCAGACAGCCGGGCGCTCCAGGACGCCGCAGCCCTAAATCAGAGCCTTCGGGCCCGCATCAGCTAAAGCGAAACCGCCCCGCCTGGCGCTCACGTGCGCCGGACGGGGCGGTTCTGCTATCTCTATCGGCGGTCGAAACCGATCACCCACCAGAGGCCCTGCTCATCCTGGCGGGCGACCCGCCGCAGGTAGACCTTGGAGATCGGCCCTTCGGCGACGGTCACGATCGCCTCGCCACCGTTGTTGCCGGCCACCAGGAAGGCGCTGTCGGGAACCTGCGCACTCTGTGCCACGAACCGCTGCGCCACCGGAATGGGTAGCGCCCTGTCCGCATGGGCCCGGGGGGCCCTGGCATGCTCGATCTCGGCTGCCATGGCCGCCTCCATGTCAACCTGCACCGGCTCCTCGATCAGGGAGACCAGGTAGGGGTTTCGGTAGGGCTCATAGGGCAGGCTCAGGTCGGGGAGGATCTGCCGGACGATGTCCACAGCGCGGTCGCCGCCGCGGACATTAAAGCCAACCCCACCCTGGTTCCAGGTGAACCACTGATCTCCGTGGGACCAGACGGGGCCTTCGCCGGACCATCCGTAGGCGCGCCGCTGGTCGGGGATCAGATAGTTCTCCGGCCCCTGGGTCACCAGCACATCGCCGAAGCCCATGTAGATCGTGTTGCCGGCAAGGACCACGATGGACGGGCTCTCGTTCAGCTTGACCGGCTTGATGCCGGTCCGTCTCTCAGCCTCCTCCAGACTGGCCACCCGTGCGCCGATGTCAGCGCGGGAGTACCCGTCCGGGTGCTTGAAGGCAAAACGGTCGGCCGGAATGGTTAGATTCAGCTCGAAGGTCTTGTAGGACATGATGGCGACCGTGCCGGCCCAGTAGTGCATCTCGATCTGCAGCGGGAGCTTGGTCTCTGTGTCGATCCACATCTCATACGATTTGAGCTGCGGTACGGCAAAGGAGACCCGGGTCGCCGGGCGCCCGGCTACCTGCTCGTGCGCCACGATGGTGTACGGCTGGTTGCGCACCGCCTTCAGCAGGTTGGCGGGCTGGAACGGGTGGAGTTTCGGCGCCAGCGGGAAGCTGTAGTCTACGACTCGACTGTAATGGTTGATCTTCCACTCCCGCTCCCCGTCGCTGATGATCTCCTCGCCTTCAGGGTTCCTCCAGGCGTATTTGTCGCCCTGGTACCAGACCTCTTCGGTCCGAACCTCCACCTGCCCGGGGTTGGGCCCCTCAAAGCGGTGCTCTATCACTGCATGATAGCTACTAATCTGGCTGATGGTCTGCTCCATGGCCTGGACCACGCTGGCCCGGCCGCCCAGGGGCAGGAAGATGGTCCCAAAGATCACGGCCGCCGCCACAGCGGCTACGGCGGCAAGCCCCATCCACCGGCGGGCCCGTTTGGCGGGATGACGGAGGCCCTTGACAGCCCGGACCACGGCCAGGAGCTCTGCTTCGTCTTCATCGAGCGGGCTGTCCGGCCGGCGTTCGTTCAGGAGTCGGTCGATCTGCGCATCCAAGCGCTCTTCCTGTAGCATCTCAGCGCCCCTCCCCGATCTCGTCCCGCATCATCTCCCGGAGCGCCTGAAGCGCCCGGTACTGCAGGCCCCGGACCACGGTCTCGCTCTTGCCCATGCGCCTGGCCACCTCGGTGCGGGAGTACCCCTGCACGATGCGCAGTTCAAGCACCGTACGGTAGTCCGCAGGCAGCCTGTCCATCAGGCTCCGCACCCACGCCCGGGAGACGGCGGCGTCCTCTTCGTGGCCAGCACGGACCAGGAGCGCCTCGTCCAGGGGGACGGTCGCGCCTCGTGTCTGTTTTCTGCGCCAGCGGTCCCGGATCAGGTTGAGCACTGTGGTGTACAAGTATTGGGGGGTCGGCGGGCCGGACTCGCCCCGGGCCAGGAGCTTGGAGTAGGTCTCCTGGGTCAGGTCCTCGGCCTCCTCACGGTTCTGGACCCGCGCATAGACAAAGCGGTACAGCTGGTTCCATGTGCTGCGGTACCAGGTCTCGGTTTTTGCGGCTTCCCGGGCGCCCTCGGGGGCGGCCCTCGCCGTGTCGACTGCCAAAGCGCATCACCTACACCAAATAGGACGTGCCCACGGGCAAAACGTCACACGAGGAAGTGAAAATCGTAAAAGATTGTGCCTGGGCGGTAGCCGTGAGGGGGGTATGCCCTGCTCGAGGCGACTGGACAGGTCTCTACTGCGTGTTCCGTCAAGATTTGAAACCGGGCGCCCACTTGAGGGCGCCCGGTTTTGACGATACTGGCCCGCAGCGGCGGGGGTTAACCCCATGGGAGTGGCTCTCACCCCGGATATCCGGCAAAATCCCCCAATAAGTAGCGCGTTTCGACAAACGCCGTCCGGCTAAACCTACCCCGGCGGGGTAGAGCGGCATGCAAATCGACGGAGGATCGTCAACATCCAGGGGATCCTCAGCGACCGAGCGTTTCAAAAACTGACGGACCCCCCGGCGTCTGTGGCGTTACACGCCCCTTCGCAGCACCCGGCCGGCGACGGCGCCCGTGTCGCTGCCACCCTCCCAGACCAGGCTGCCTCCCACCCAGACCTTGTCGATGCCCGCCGCGTAGCGGTGCGGGTCCTCGAAGGTGGAGGACTCAGCCACCTGGTCGGCCCGGAAGAGCACCAGGTCGGCGACGCTGCCGGGCCGGATCAGCCCCCGATCCCAGAGCCCCAGCCGCTGGGCCGGCAGGGAGGTCATTTTGCGGATCGCCTCCTCCAGCCCGAGGTTCCCCTCCTCCCGGACGTAGCGCCCCAGCACCCGGACGAAGGTGCCGTAGCTGCGGGGATGCGGCTTGCCCCCGGCGATGGGCGCCGTCGCCGAGCCGTCGCTGGCGACCATGACGTGCGGGTGGCGCATCACGTAGGCCACATCGTCTTCGCTCATGCCGAATCGGACAATGGCGAAGGGCCCGCCCTCCCGGAGCAGCATGTCGAGCCCGGCCTCCACCGGCGCCCGGTTCAGGCGGGCGCCCACCTGGGCCATGGTCAGCCCCTCCAGCTCCTCGTGCTCGGGCGCCCGGACCCCGGCCACCAGCACCTTCTCCCAGCCCATGGGCCTGCGGGCCTCGGTCTCCGCGGCGATGTGCGCCCGCTGGGCCGGGTCGCGCAGGCGGCCCAGCAGCGCCTCGACGCCCCCGGCCAGCGACCAGGGCGGCAGGAAGGCGGTGAAGCTGGTGGCCGACCCGGAGTACGGGTACTGGTCCAGCGTCACGTCGTGCCCCTGGCGGCGGGCCTCATCGACCATGGTCAGGGTGCGCTTCACCGTCCCCCAGTTGCGCTGCCCCATCACCTTGTGGTGCGATAGCTGCACGGGGATCCCCGCCTCCAGGCCGATGGTGAGCGCCTCCTCCACCGCCGGCACCAGGTGGTCGGCCTCGTCGCGCAGGTGGGTCGAGTAGAAGCCCCCATAGCGGCGGGCCACCTGGGCCAGGGCGACCAGTTCGGCCGTATCGGCATAGGTGCCCGGCGTGTAGATCAGCCCCGAGGAGAGGCCCCAGGCGCCCTCCTCCATGGCCGCCGCCACCAGCCGCTGCATGGTCTCTAACTCCTCGGCCGTCGGCTGCCGCTGCTCAAAGCCCATGGCAGCGATGCGGACACTGCCATGCCCGACCTGGGGGATCACGTTGTGGCTCAGGGGCAGGCGGTCGAGGCAGGCCAGGAACTCCCCGGTGGAGCGCCACTCCCAGGAGAGTTCCGCCCCCATGGAGGCCGTGTACCGCTGGAGCAGTTCCAGCCGCTCCTGGGCGACCGGGAACGGGGTGAGGCCGCAGTTGCCCATCACTTCGGTGGTGACGCCCTGGGAGATCATGCTCTCGGCCCGCGGGAAGCGCTGGAGCGTAAAGTCGGAGTGGGTGTGAATGTCGATGAAGCCCGGCGCCAGGTAGTGGTCCTCGGCGCCAATCCGCTGCCGGGCGGCGGCGCCGGACAGGTCGCCCATGCGGGTAATGCGCCCCGCCTCGACGCCGACGTCGCCCCGAAACCAGGCGTTGCCGGTGCCATCGATGATGCGGGCGCCGCTGATGATCAGGTCTAGCATAAGTCCCTCCGGGTGGTTGTGGTCTCACAGCATTACATTCTCCGTAACTCCTTCGGACTCTTCCTTTCGCCCCCAGTTGTGCTATGGTGAAAGCGAACAGTCCTGGAGGTGGTATCCATGCGGGTGCTCGTCTTCGGCGCCGGAGTGCTTGGAAGTCTCTATGCAGCAAAGCTGAAGTCGTCGGGTCAGGACGTCACCATCCTGGCCAGAGGAGAGCGGGCCGAGCAGGTCAGCCGGTGGGGTATCATCCTGCAGGACGGGGCCTCGGGCGCCCGCACGGCCACCTCGCTCCCCGTCATTGCGGAGCTGGCCCCCGAGGACAGCTACGACCTGATCATGGTGCTGGTCCGGCGGGACCAGGTCCCGGGCGTGCTCCCGCAGCTGGCCGCGAACCGCTCCCCAGCCGTGCTCTTCATGACGAACAACGCGGCAGGGGCCGCCGATCTGGCGGCCCTACTGGGCAGGGAGCGTGTGCTGCTGGGCTTTCCGGGCGCCGGCGGCGCCCGGCGTGGGCACGTGGTACAGTATCAACTGGTCTCCGGGCGCACCCAGCCCACCACACTGGGTGAACTCTCCGGCGAGGTGACGCCGAGGCTGCGGTCGATCGCCGGGATGCTGAACGCCGCCGGGTTCCCCACCGCCTTCAGTTCCGACATGGAGGCCTGGCTCAAGACCCATGCGGTGCTGGTGGCGCCCATTGCGAATGCCTTTTACTACGCCGGCTGCAACTACCAGCTGGCGAAGAGCACCGAGGCGCTGCGCCTGCTGATCGGAGCGGTGCGGGAGGGGCTGCGGGCGCTCGGCGCCCTGGGGGTACCGGTTCTGCCCCGGCGGGTACGCATCCTGCGTTGGCTGCCCGACTGGCTCCTGATCCAGATCCTGAGCCGTTCCTTTGCCACCCGGCGAGCCGAGCTGGTCATGTGGCAGCACGCCAACAACGCCCGGCCCGAAATGCAGGCCCTCACGACCGAAGTGCAGGCGCTGCTCCGCTCTGCCGGCCTGCCCACACCTTGCTTTGACCGCCTGTGCCCCAAAGCGCCTGAAGGGTAAAGAGGTGGACCAACGGACCGGTGCATGAGGGCGATTGCCGCATTCATCGGCGACCTGTGCGCCAATTCGACCCCAGGAGCCGATGGCGCGGCAGCGCCCTTGTGTAGCGGTCACACGAAGGCTACACCCTGCTCCCCGGCCGCCCCATCATCGCCGTGCGCATCCCTACCCACTGGCCCTTCAGGTTCCGGTAGAAGAGCAGGTGAAAGAGGATGACGAAGGCCGTCCAGAAGTAGGCGTACACCGTCCAGGGGAGATTAAGCACGGTCATCTCCAGCAGGATGCTGATCGCCCCGCCGATGAACAGGACCGTGCCTTCCACGGAATAGGCCCAGGAGAAGCCGCCCCAGTCCACCTCGTCGGGCTCGAAGATCAGCCCGCACTCGGAGCACTGCTTGTGGATCTCCCCGTCCTTGCCCCAAATCTGTCCCCGCTTGCACTCCGGGCACCGGTTGCGGAACCCGTCCCAGGACGCCTGCCAGATCTTCGCCAGAGAGGACACCGCCTCACACCTCCGTCCCTTGCTTCAGTTCCTGAGCGGGACCTTCCCGGCTCGCCCACCGGTAGAACAGGATCCCCCAGACCACCGTAATGGCGCCCATCATGCCGTACTTCATCAAAATCCCAGCAAGTTGCTGGTCAGACATCGGGTCGATGGACCAGAGCCTGGGCGCCGCCGCGTAGAACCCGTAAATCGGGTGGTCGGCGAAGGTGATCATGCCGAAGGTAGCGATTTGCGTGAGGCCCACCAGGAAGAGATAGCCCATCTGGAAGCTCTCGTGCATCCGGGGCCAGGGGCCCTCTGGCGCCGCGACCGGCCACCACATCACCAGCGCAGTGCTCACCAGGATTGCGTGCTGGACCATGTGAAACCCGTGCCACTTGAGCGCCGCCTCGTACGCCACGGGCAGATGCCACAGCGCCAGGATCAGGTTGAAAATCAGGAGCGCCGGCAGCGGCCTGGTCAGCCACCGGACGAGCCCCGCCACCGGACCCCGCGCAAAGAGCGGGGCGACCAGCCAACCCGGCGCCCCCACCAGCAGCAAGGGCGGCATGGCCGTAGTCAGCAATAAGTGCTGCACCATGTGGACGCTGAAGAGGTACCGCTCGCTCAACACGTGCACAGGGGTCCCCTCGGCGAGGTAGATCAGCCAGAGCCCGGCCGAGAAGAGCAGCTGGCGCCAGGCGGGCACGGGTGGTCCCCAGCCGAAGGCCTGGCGCCACGGTCCCACCGCCAGGAGGTAGACCGCCTGCAGCAGCGCCACCCAGGCCAGGACACCGGGGTGCCAGAGGTCCGCCCACCCGTAGGCGTGTAGCTCAAGCGGCAAACCTGGCTCACCTCACGCAAACAGAATGTAGTACAGGGCGTTGATCATGCTGGCAGCCATCAGGGCGCCGATCAGGAAAATCCAGCCCAGCAGGGTATGGTCGTACTTCAGGTGCATGAAGCGGGTGGCCACCAGGAAGAACTTCACCAGGGCCAGCAAGTACAGCCCAACCACCACCACGACCTTCAGCCCGTGAAGGTAGACGATGCCGAACTCAAGCGCCGTGATCGCCGCCAGGATCACGCCGAGGCGGACCAGCTCTCCCTGCGTCGGCCCGGGATGCACATGATCTTTGGCGGGATGGTCGTGGATGTCGGCCAAGCCTTGTTCCCTCCTCAGGCAGCTTGCGGCAGCAGGTAGACGACGGTGAAGAGCACGATCCAGACGATGTCGACAAAGTGCCAGTACAGCCCGGCAAGCTCCACGGGCAGCGCCCAGTCCGCCCCCAGTCCGCCTGGCTTGCGGCCGGCAAACCACAGGGTGAGCAGCCACAGCACACCGACCGCCACGTGGGTGCCGTGAAAGCCGGTCAGCACGTAGAAGGCCGTGCCGAACGGGCTGGTGGAGATCGTGAGCCCCTCGCCGATGAAGTGGGTGAACTCGTAGGCCTGAAAGCCGAGGAAGATCAGCCCCATCAGGGCGGTGACCAGCACCCAGGTGCGGGCCATCGCCCCGTGGCCCTTGTGCGCCTGACCGACCCCGAGCGCCATCGCCAGGGAGGACATCAGCAGCACAAAGGTCGAGACGGTCGTAAGCGGGATGTTGAAAATCTCGCGCCCCGGACCCGTGTACGGGTTGTTCTGGTAGGTCAGGTAGCCCACCAGGAGGCAGCCGAAGAAGACGCACTCCGAGGACAGAAAGGTCCAAAAGCCCAGCTTGGTATTATCGATTCCCGTGTTGGTCGGATGTTGCCCTGCGTGCGCGGACACTTAGTCTCCCCCCTCCGGATGGATGTGATAACCGCCCTCGCCCTCGAAGGTCCAGCCAAAGAGCGACAAGATGGTGAGGACGGCGCCGACCCCGATCAGTACGTAGTTCTTCCACACCAGGCCGAATCCGATGACGGTGTTCGAGAAGGCCAGAGCGAAGGGCATATACGACTGGCCCGGCATGTGGATCCCGTGGGGCTCGGGTTTGGGCTCTGGCGGCGTCACCTTGTGCCCATCCCGCAGCTGCGGATACTTGCGGTAGAAGAAATCATCCAGGGTGGCCACGACCGGGGTCTGCTTGAAGTTGTACTCAGGCGGTGGCGACGGGATTGTCCACTCCAGGGTGCGGCCGTCCCAGGGATCGGCCACGGCGTCCGGCTTCTTGCGCATGGTGATGGCGAAGTTGTAGACCAGCACCAGCAGGCCGGTCGCCAGAATGAAGACCCCCACCGTGGAGACGAAGTTCCAGGTACCCCAGCCCTGGTCCGCCGAGTAGGTCCAGGTGCGGCGGGGCTGGCCCAGCAGACCCAGGAAGTGCAGCGGAAAGGCCCACACATTAAAGCCGATCTGGATCAGCCAGAAGGACCAGTTGCCCAGGCGCTCATCGAGCAGGCGCCCGAACATCTTCGGGAACCAGTAGTACATGCCGGCGAAGATCGCCATCATCGTCCCGCCAACGAGCACGTAGTGGAAGTGGGCCACGATGAAGTACGTATCGTTTTGCTGCGTATCGGCCGGCGCCAGCGAGTGCATAAAGCCCGACAGCCCGCCTATGGTGAAGGTCACGAGGAAAGAGACGGCAAACTTCATCGCCGTGGTAAACCGCAGTTGCCCGCCCCACAGCGTGGCGAGCCAGTTGAAGATCTTCACGCCCGTCGGCACGGAAATGGCTGCCGTCGTGGCAGCGAAGATGATGTTGACCGCCCCGGCCAAACCGACCGCGAACATGTGATGGACCCAGACCGTAAAGCCCATGAAGGCGATCAGGGCGCTCGTGAAGACGATGACGGTGTAGCCGAATAGCGGCTTGCGGGCAAAGACCGGCAGGATCTCCGAGATGATGCCGAAGGCCGGCAGAATCATGATGTAGACCTCGGGGTGGCCGAAGGTCCAGAAGACGTGTTGCCAGAGCAGCACGTTGGCGCCCGTAACGTTGTTAAAGAAGTTGCCGGCAAAGTTGCGGTCGAAGAGCAGCATGATCAGCGCGACGGTGAAGGCAGGGAAGGCAAAGATCACCATGATGGCGATGATGAAGCTCGTCCAGACGAAGACCGGCATGCGCATCAGGGTCATGCCGGGACAGCGCATGTTGATGACGGTTACAATGAAGTTGAAGGCCGAGACCAGCGAGCCGGTGCCCAGCAGAATCAGCCCGACGCTCCACCAGGTGGGTCCCTGGTGCAGGGTGTGCTGCGGCAGCGTCAGCGGGGCATAGGCGTACCAGCCCTGGTCCGGAATGTTGCCGTTGATGAACGGGATGTTCAGGAAGATCGCGCCCAGCAGGTAGTTCCAGTAGCTAAAGGCGTTCAGCTTCGGGAAAGCGACGTCGCGGGCGCCGATCATCAGCGGCAGCAGGAAGTTCTGAAAGGCCGACAGCAGCGGCATGATCGCCAGGAAGATCATCGTCGTGCCGTGCATGGTAAAGAGGGCGTTGTAGGTGTCCGGCTTCATCAGCCGGTTGTCCGGGTAGGCAAGCTGGAGCCGGAACAGCCAGGCCTCCGTGCCGCCCACCAGGAAGAAGAAAAAGGCTGTCCACAGGTAGAGAATACCGATCCGCTTGTGGTCCACCGTGGCGATCCAGCTCCAGAGGCCGCTCTGGAAGCGGGGCCGCTTCAGGATCCCCAGTGTGCGGGGTTCGATGGCCATCGTCGTCCCTCCGTTACTTCAGGGTCTGCAGGTAGGCCACGATCGCATCCAGCTCCTCTTCCTTCAGGTGCAGATGCGCCGGCATGCGGTTCCCGGGCTTGATCTCCTGCGGGTTTCGAATCCACCGTTTCAGATTCTCGGTGGTGTTGGAGATTAGCCCGGCGCCAACGGTCGGCCGCTCGCCGATGTTGGTCAGGTTCGGGCCGACCAGGCCCTTGGCGATGGTCCCGTCGACGGCGTGGCAGGCGTAGCAGGTGACCCGGCTCTTGTCGCCGCCCTCGAAGAGCGCCTTGCCCCGCAGCGCCACCGGGTCGGTGGGCACGCCGGCCAGCTGCTTGCGCTTGGCGACCCAGGCGTCATACTCGGCCTGCGGGATCGCCCGGACCCGGAACCGCATCTGCGAGTGGGAGGTCAGGCAGTACTCGGCGCACTGCCCGTAGTACATGCCGGGCTGGTCGGCCTGCAACCAGGTGTGGTTGACCCGGCCCGGGATCATGTCGGTCTTGCCGGCGAGCTTAGGCACCCAGAGGCTGTGGATCACGTCCCGGGAGTCGATCCGCAGCGAGACCGGCTTGCCCACGGGGATCACCAGCTCGTTGGATACGGTGAAGCCGTAGTCGGGGTACTCGAAGTTAAAGAACCACTGGGCGCCATGCGCCCGCACCAGCTCCGAGCCCGGGATCTCCTTGTTGAAGACCTGGTTGGCAACGCGGATCGACGGGATGGCCACCACCGCCAGGATCACGATCGGGATCAGGGTCCAGCCCATCTCCATTTTGGCGCTGCCGTGGATCTGCTGCGGGGGAGCGCCGGTGGGGGCGCCCTTTACCCTGAACCGGAAGATGATGTACAGCAGGATCCCCGTCACCGCCACACCGATCACGAGGGAGATGTAGAGGGACAGGTTGAGCAGACCGAGCTCCATCTGTGCGACCGTGCCGCGCGCGTCGAGGAACGACTGGGGCGTGCCCTTCAAGCACCCGGTCAATCCCAAAAGCGAGATGCAGATCAGGGCGCGCAGCCATGTCCCATGCCAACGCTTCAACTACTTCCGCCCCCCAAACTGGTAATCGCTCCTTAGTATTGAGCAGGATGAGGAACGGATATCCATTGCGCGGGAACGGAACGGCGGGCCGAAGGGAATTTTCCCTGCGGCCCGCCGTTCTCTTTGGTTTTAACGAGGTTAGGTTGGTCTAGATTTTACGGCTGCTTGCCGGACGCAGCCTGTTCGCTGGGCTTGGCAGCAGGAGCGGCCTGCTGGGCGGGCTGCTGATCCGAGGGCTTCTTTTTCTCCTTGGCCTTCTTCCAGCGGGTCTCTGTGGCCACCAGCGGCATCTCCAGGGCGGGACCGGTCACATCGCCGATGGTGACCTCCTCCTTGGAGAACTCGACGGGATGGAACTCACGGGTGCCGGGGAGCGGGAAGCGGCCGAGGTAGGCGAAGAGCGCCTCCATGTCGATGGAGCACTGGGACTTGTCGTACAGAACATCGACGGCCTGGGCGTGGTCACGGACCGGCATCAGGAGCAGGGCGGTCTTCTCCTCGTTAGGGGCGACCAGGAGCTTGAGCGGCCGGTCGGTGAGACCGAGCTGGATGCCGAGGCGGCCGACCCGGCGCATGCCCATGGCGGTGAAGACCACGCGACCGCCGGCCGACCACCAGGAGCCGGGACCATTCTGCGACCACTGACGCCTGTACTCCGTCTGGGACAGATCCGGGAGCGGGATGTTCCGAGGAGCCACGATCGGTTTCCCTCCTTCTCGATGTCCGTTGTGTCAGACATCTACTATAGAGGTTCGCCTCGAATTACCATTTATCTTCAAGATTGGCAATTATTACTATACTTGAGCTCGGTGCGCGCTCTGTGTGCGCTTTCAGTGAGCTGTGCAGCGGTACCGGTGAGCTCTGTGGCAGCATGAGGACTGCTCGCCTGCAGCTGGAGGTGAGCTTGGCGTCAGCTCGGGTAACGCTCGCTCGCACTCTGCGTGAGCTCGGTGTCAGCACCAGGAACCCTTGCTCGCAGTCCAGGTGAGCTTTCTGCGTGGTGATCGTGAGCTGTCCCGCAGTCCGGGTGAGCTAGGTGAATGCACCGGGAACGCTGCGTCTCGCTTCTATGCCAAGAATGCCGGCCCCGATGGCCGGCGCAACATGCAGCCCCTTGCCTCGAGGAGAAATTGGAAGCGGGCTGTTGTGCGATGGCCGAGATCATGTCCAGAATTTCCCGGAGGGACGACAAAAGGCCCTGAAATTCAGTATTTTGGTCCTCCCGGGCAAAATGTGGACGGTTTTCAGGCTTGCTAGTAGCACCCACCGTCCAGAAAATCCCGGAGCACCAGCGAACCGGTCCGGCTCCTTCTGTTGACCTGTGAAACGTCACTCCACGGCCCTAAATCAGCTCATCTCTTCATCCACAGGGTATGAGTAGCTAAATTCTGGTAAGCCGTGCGTGTTCGGTGCTCCCTGGTCTCACCTCCGTTGCGTGGGCAGGCAGAATTGGAAGATAGCGGCCCGATTCTTGACCCTTTGGGCGTGAAGAATCCAATTCCGGTGAACTCGATTCCCCGGGGAAGCTCCCCTTGAGGATTACAGATCGATAATGTTACTGAATAAATAGACAGACAAATGTAGCGGGGTCAGGGGGCGGGCACATCACATGCAGGACCAGGGTCGGGTCCGGGTTTGGCTGAGGAAGATTGAGTATGGCGGAGCCAACATTGGCTCAAACACCGAGTTTGCTATTACCGTGAATGGCAAGACCACGCGAGTTGCTTCCGACATCAAGTTCGGAAGCGGGAAGATCGTCGACAGACTTCTGTTTGAGCAGCCCGCTCAAGATGATCAGGCCGCTGTCTCCATTTCGGTGAGCGTGGTTGAGCAGGACCCATTGGTCGATGACGCCGGCGAAAATGGTGCGGACCACCTGGTTGTGAAAGGCCAACCTCGGCAGGCGCTTCCCCCTCTAGTTGTCTCCGTTCAGGAACTCCGAGGAGTTCTGGGTTCAGGTGCAACAGCAAGGTTCACTTTTCACTTCGAGGCCGAGCGCCTTGCCACAGGGACTGTCACGGCCTGCTGTTGGAACGGCAGGACGGACGATACAAAAACGCTCGCCAGTTATTACAGCCAGTCGCAGCGGCACCGCAGAATGGCCGATTATCTTGCAGGTGCCTGCGCCTATTTCAACCTCCAGATTGCTGTTGGTCATGCCTTAGGAGCAATTGAAGACGGTATCTCTCGACCAAAGCGGCGGATTGACGGCAGGGAGCTACCAACAAATTGGCTCCAGTTATCCGAAGTAGTCACCAAGGCGTTCATCCGTGACTATTGGAACCGGAACCGCGCCACAGGGGTCCCAGTTCCAGAAACTGAAGATATCTTGCGATTTGACGACCTCAATGTTGCTGCAGGCGTTTGGTATTTTGAATCTTTGGAGGCGGGAGATTTCGACGACGATCACATCTCCCACAAGTCAGTAATGTATAAGGCTATGCAATACAACTGGGGGCCTGCCCTCGATTGGCCGCAGGACAAGCAGGGCTGCAAGCCCGAAAAATGGCGAGGTTCATTCAAGCCATCTGCATATGCCTGGACGCTGGCCTTCCTGGCGTGGGGAAACGGGTATGCCGTCCCAGATGCCAGTTACACATCCCAATATGCGCGGTATGCTCAACTTCCGGTGAGCGGGAATCGTCGGTGGGCGGTTCAGGCAAAGCGGCTCAGCCCCTTAGGTCAGCTTTGCATCCAGGACGCAGAACTCAAGGTGCCGGAGTTCACCACCGTGCATGCCCCCAGACTTACCCCACTCGGACGGCGTTCACTGCGGCAACCACCTAGGGAACGGCAAATCGTAATCCTAGTCCGACGAACTGAGAACAACACGGATCATAACCACATCAGTGCGCTCGCCGTTGCGATGAACATCTCCAAGGCATTCAGAGGCGGCATTGCTCCTATGGTTACGGCCGATACATACTTCGCCAGCGAATCGATGAAGTTCGCCAACGGTAAGAAAGCTGTCTGCGTTATTGTACTGGGCAGGGAAGCTCGGACCGATGTAGCTCAGGTTTTTCCGGGCGCTCGGGCATACCCCAGTTTTGCGTCGTGGTTGAACGGGGCAATGACGGGTTTATTGATGGCTCCATGGGTGCGGACCACAGTGAGAACTACCTTAAGGTTCTTGAAGAAACGATGGCGGCGTACCAGGGCGGGTACTAGCACACCGTATGAGTTATGTACGCCTTCGGGCACGATACGACCGGAGGGGTACTTGATGCACGTTTTTCACATGCTGCTGCCCGTGACCTTGGTGGGCCGGTTGTTCTTGGGGCCTCTTGCCACTCTCCACAATGCGGACCAGTCCGTAAGCCGTTACACGCTCAAACAGGAACCCGTCATTTTTCACAATTCCATCGATGGGTTCCAATTTGAGATTCCCGCTGGGTGGACGGTGCGTGCTTTCCCCGAACATGAATCCTTGGTGATCTACATCGATCGCCACTTGGGTGGGTTGGAGGATGGGCTTAAAGTTCGGAAGTGCCCAGGTCCCGCCCCAGAAGACTGCATGGGAGAGGACGGCATGCTGGCCACGTTAGTTCAGGTTACAGATTCTCGCATGGCTGGTTTCCCGGCAAAGGATTATCTATATGACCGCAGCACCGTTGCCGGGACGCGCCTTTGGAAGGAACTCGTTACCGTGCTAAACGTCAAGGGGAAGACATATGGTGTAATTCTCAAGATTCCGTATCCTTCCGTAGAGAGAGAGTATCTGGCGGCACATCGGCAGATTCGGGAGAGTTTCCGCCTGATCGAGCCATCATCGACCCTGAACCAGACCATACGGGGCGCCCAATCGGGCGCCCCGTGGTCAGTTCTTCTAGGCTTACTGCGGGAACCACCGTCGGTACTCTTCCTGGCGCCGAGCCCCGCTCAAGTGAGCATACCGTTGTGTCGTTTCGGGTTTGTCGTGCCCGAGTATAGACTGTACTGCAACGAGGTCTGCACCCTGGTTTAGCAGGGTTGTGGCGAGTGTATGCCTCATGACATGGGGGGATACCTTCCGACCTAGTCCGCAGCGATTGGCCAGCCCCTTTACGATCTTACGCATCTGCCACGTTGACATCCGCCGAGGCGAAACGGTGGTACTGAACAAGGCCGGTTCACCGTCGGTGCGACCAGCAAGAAACCTTTTCAGCCAGAGAGCGCATCGCGCACCGAAATAAACCTCCCGCTCCTTGGACCCCTTTCCCATGACCAGAACTGCCCGGCGATCCCAGTCGATTTGGTCGCGGTCGACGCCATGGACCTCACCGATTCGGCACCCTGTCGCAAACATGAACTCGATCAATGCATGCTCCAGCAGAGTGGTGCATCCGTCGCGCAGTAACTCGAGTTCGTCAAAAGTAAGCGCCTTGGGCACAGCCTTCGGGACTTTGGGCTCCTTGAGTTTGATGGATGGGTTGGTCTTGATCAGCCCTTCGTCAAAGAGCCAGCGGAAGAACCCACGCAGCGTTCGAATGACGTGTCCAACGGACTGAGCCTTGAGTTGAGCAAACTGTCCAGCAAACTCTCGAAGATCGTGGAGGCGAATCTCCTCGATCTCGCGTGGACCACACCAGTGTGCAAATCGTCGCAACTGATATGCGTACTGCCTGAGCGTGGACGGGCTGTACCCTTCGGCTCGCTTGGTTTTCAGATATGCGGATAGCGCTTCGGTCACTAACAAACCAATCCCTCCCAACATTATCTTGGGAGGAAGGTTCCCCAGTACCAAAGCGTCATGCAGGGGGCAGGCGCCGGCCCGCTTCTGAATGGTGAGTGTGAGCCCTAACGCGGCGTTCGTTACGTTAACCTATAATGTGTATCGCATCCAGGTTATCTCGGGAGACGTCAATACGATTTCAGACAGTTCCTCAATGCGCTTCCGAAGGCAGCTTGGGCATCGGCGATCCTCAATCAACATGGAGAAGGTACGCCCGTCCGAGGACTTCTCCTGGACGACCCGAAAGGCAGTGTCGAACTGTCGAGCGACTGCTGCAGTGATCTCTTGCTCTGGTGACCAATCAGGCACCAACTTGGTGAGAAGGTCGAGATACCCGCCCCGCCCGTGGGGTCGGCAACCACCTTTCCTCCGAGCCTCCGACTTCCCTGAACTTCACCAAAAGGTCGCCGGCAACCGTACGTTGAAACACAACGCCACAGTCGAGACATTTCATGGTCTGCGCCTTGATCCAGTAATCCTTCGGCAGCTCCGTGGGGAAGTAATCCACGTTGTCGATCGCCTCCTGTACCCCTCGGGAAATCAAACAACGACTGCTGAGTTGTATTCCTCACGCAGTCGCTGTATTTCCACCCGCACCTCCACCGGCCCTATTCTGCACCGCCGGCACTGGGAGAGCCAGCATTATGTAGCTGGAAGTGGTCTCATTATGTCACGGATTCGGTAAAGCCCTCACACCGGTTTAACCCAAGTAACGTCTTTCGGTAAGTTTCCGACAGATGGATGGGACTAAACTTGTTGCGCGTAATGGCTGTCAGTATTCGGTTTGCTTCTCCCCAAGCCTGTTCGTATTCAGTTATGCTTATTTTCCCTGCAATACGTGCCTCTTCCAATTCAGACGCATCTTTAATCTTCAAGTCCCCAGAGGGCAGCAGAACTACATCCAGGAATAGGTCATCAAACCAGGGAACGTTCCGCTCATCTACACCTGTACGCAGACAGATGTCGATGTACCACTGAACAATGTGACCTGAACGGTCAAACATCGTGGTTATAGCATGTAAGCCGTGGTTAGGAATCTGTTGAAGCCATTCATATCCGTTGTCAACGATGCAGATTCTCTGCCCCAGTACGTCTGCGAACAAAGGGGCGGACACTTGCTCGATGGAGAGAAGGGCGATATGTCCGGTGAAATCCTTGGATTCGATGTAACCCTGCCGGTACATTCGCTTGGTAACACGTTTCCACTCTGATCGGTCGGCATGCTTCCTCTTTAGCATAGTGAGTACCACCACCTTGAGTTGTTTTAGGTAGGACGTGATACTAGGACTTCAAGTTCCGACAGCCTTGTATGGAACATAACTACCCCTGGCATAACCACCTTGAATCAAAAATAACCGCCCGAGTCTTCATTCAGCAACGCTGCCCCTCATGCGGGGACATGCAGGATCGCACAGCACGACTTCTGGCCCCCTGACCATACCCCCACCTCCGTGGGTCAGCTAACCTGCCAGGATGAATCAAGGTGGAACCGCCAGTGAGAACGGATCAATAAGCATCGTCTACTTCGTATGTTGCCACACCGAGAACGGACTCGACCAGTGCCTTCAGTTCCGTTGCAAACTTCATGCTCCTGTTCCCGAAGCACTTCCCACAATCGACAACCACGGCGAACCGGTAGGTGACTCCACCCGGGATCGCATACTCCTTGTTGGTCCAGAGATCGTAAGCGGTGCAGGGAAGCCCAGTCGAATCGAACAACTCTCCGCAGGACGGGCACCGTAAGGAGATGCGCTGGTCGTAGAACGGATCCTGTTCGTGGCCCAAGCTGTATACGAGGCTCTCGCCGCATGATCGGCAAGCCGGCTCGTCGTCGAATGGACTGATCGCCTCAGAATAATGGTAGACATAGTCATGGCTGAGGTGCAGTTGAAACTCGTAGTAACAGTCCATAGCGCCTTGTTCATCTTGGAAGGGAGGCGGCGTCAGCGGGTAACGAAGGCCCGCTCTCCCAAGGGACTCTATCGGCCAGGATAGCAGGAGATCCCGGTCCTGATTTGCTGCAAGGAACGCACCAAGGTTCTCGGCGGGACCTGGTCCGAGCTCCTGTCCCTGTTTGACATAGAAGCCAGAGGTGCGGGCGTGGGCATAGTAAGTCATCATGCCAAATCGTAGGTTGTTGCGCTCCGGCGCCGTGGGCGACAACAACCACCGCTCCCTCCGCAACGAATCGATGAGCCGTTCCAGAGCCTCCGGGGTCGGGCGAAATGAGTTTGGCCTGGGGATCAGGTAACGACGATACTCAACTCCCATACTGCTTACCTCCTGAAAGACAGGTGCGCTCGCCTCTTTTGAGAGATCGCGATCACGTTTTGCGGGATGCAAAAACGTACCGAGCCGGGTCCTACGCACGATCAGAAAGAGCCCCCGATTGGCCACCGCCGATAGACATCGTGGTCGCTGAAACCTTGCTCGAGCAGGTCCCAAAACTCACTGCGCAGTACCGTAGGATAGACCCGGGGCAGGCTGGCCAACTCCTCGCGGGAAAAGAACCGGGCAGCCGTGACGACATCCCGCTCGGGGACAAACTCCGTCGTGGGGGCGACCCCTGAAACCGGGCGGGCCAGGAAGTAGAAGGTATAGCAGAGCTGCGGGACACCAGGCTCGACACTGTCGACCACGTAGAGTAACCGGTCGATGGTCACGGTAAGCCCGGTCTCTTCGCGAACCTCCCGAACCGCTCCGTCGATGGCGTGCTCGCCGTCCTCGATCGCTCCCCCGGGCAGCACCCAGAAGGACCCGCCGTTTCGGCGGTCCTGCATTTCCACCAGCAAAATCCGCTGCTGTTCGTCGAGGACAAAAACTCGGGTCCCCGTTTCGCGGTGCCAGGTGCGCATGGGTGCCTCCCCTTAATTCATTACTTTCTCCATCTACTTCCACGGCCCCTGACTGGTCCCTTCTTTCCGCACAAAGCAAAGCGAGGTGGCAAGTCGCCACCTCGCTCTCATTCCTGGCCCTGTGTGTTGTCCGGGCCGCTCAGCGTGCCGTCGCCCTCGTCGGCGCCCGCAGTGAGGCCGCCCAGCGAAGCGCCGGCGGCGAGCCCTGCCGCCGCGCCGACCGGCCCGAGCACCATACCCAGTGCGGCGCCCACGGCACCGCCGACCACCGTGCCAGTCGCCCCGGTCATTCCGCCACCGATGTCCGCGCTCTTTCCCTTGGCCTGCTCTTCAGCCATTCCTAAAGACACCTCCGCCGGTAGCATTCCCTTTGAGAAAGCCAAGAACCCGGCCACGCCTCCCACAGCGTGCCGGGTTCTTGGTTCTCCCTGGGACTAGTAATACGGCCGGATCATCAGGTAGACGACCACACCCGTAAAGCTTACGTACAACCAGAGCGGCATCGTCCACTTCGCAATGCGCCGGTGCTTCTTAACCTCCATGTTCAGGCCGCTGCCGGCGCTGATGAGCGCCAGCGGGACGATCACGGCGGCGAGCACGATGTGGGTCAGCAGCACGAAGAAGTAGACATACCGCAGGGGACCGGATCCGCCGTACTTGGTCGACTCCGCCAGCGCATGGTAGGTGACGTAGGAGACCAAGAAGAGCGCCGTGGTGCTGAAGGCCGAGAGGATAAACCGCTTGTGCACCTTGATGTTCTTCTGCTTGATGGCGATCAAGGCCAGGAGCAGAAAGGCGAAGGTGAAGCTGTTGAAGATGGCGTTAAGCATGGGCAGCAGATGGATGTCGAATCCGACCTCGCCCTTGTAGCCCGGGAGCAGGAAGAGCACGACTACGGCCAGGTTAATGGCGATGGTGAGGATGATGACCAGCGGCATGTAGCCGCGGCGGTTGGCCGGAACGGTACTCAACCGGAACCCCCCTTTACGGGCGAATGTCGGCGCACATCAGGATGAAGATGGCGCCCAGCCAGTAGATCGACCAGAAGAAGCTCTTGCGGGCCCACTTCTGCTCGGGCAGCCGCTCCAACAGAAGCACGACGGTGGAGGCAACGTAGATCGCGGTGGCGATGAGGGAGCCCCACAGGTAAATCTGACCGACGACCCCGGTCCAGTACAGGGCGGCCACGGTCGGGAAGAGCAGCAGGGCGTAGCCGACAATGTGCCACTTGGTGTACATTTCGCCCTTGACCACGGGCATCATCGGGACGTTCGCCCGCCGGTAGTCATCGTTGCGATAGAGCGCCAGCGCCCAGAAGTGCGGCGGCGTCCACATGAAGACGATCATGAACATGACCACCGAGGCCCACGAGACTTGTCCCGTAACCGCAGCCCAGCCGACCAGGGGCGGGATCGAGCCCGCCACACCGCCGATGACGATGTTCTGCACGGAGGAGCGCTTCAGCCACATGGTGTAGATGCAGACGTAGAACAGCAGGCCGGCCAGCGAGAGCACCGACGACATGAGGTTGACGGTCAGCGCCAGGAGGACGAAGGAGAGGGCGCCGGTCAGAATGCCGAAGGCGAGCACCTGGTCGCCGGTCAGGAGCCCGGCGGGGATTGGCCGCTTCTTGGTCCGGTTCATGACCTGGTCGATGTCCTGGTCGTACCACATGTTGATGGCGTTCGCTGCGCCGCAGGACATGCCCAGACCCACCATCGAGAAGAGGGTGAGGCCCAGGGACGGCAGTCCCCGTTCGGCCACGACCATGGCAGCGTACCCCGTGATCAGGAGCAGGACCAGGATGCGGGGCTTGGTGAGGGCCAGGTAGGTCTTCAAGACCTCACGCCACGGCCGCGCCTCGCTCAGCGGAAGCGCTGCGGCCTGGCTGGCGCCGGAGATCGACGGCAGCGAGGGCGAGTAATAGCCCACTGCGGAAATGGCCATGAGCGTAGCGACCAGCACGGTGGCGATGGCCAGATGGCCGAACGAGCCCACCGACGAGAGGCCGAACTGGGCTGCTTGGGCGCCCAGCATCACCTGGGTCGTGAAGAGGACGACCGCCGAGCCGGTGAGCGTGAGCAGCAGCGGACGGTGCTGGTGGCGGCGCCAGACGTAAGCCGTGGTGTAGACCAGGAAAAGCCCGGCCAGCCCGGCGGAGACCCGGTGGACCGCATAGGGAATCAGCCCGCCGCCAACCACCCGCAGGTAGCTGCCGGCGACGGTGGTGAGGTAGACGGAAAGGGCGGCGTACAGGGGCACCTGCCACTGCGAGCGGAACATGGAGAGGTCGGAGTGGTAGCTCCCCTCCCCGGTGCCGTAGATCATGGCGGCAAGCCATGCCGCCAGGGCGGCCACCCAGACGCCCAGCCCGGTGGCCAGCGGGGCCAGACCGTGACCGAGCAGCGACCCGGTAGCCACCAGGAGCACGCTGGTCACTGCTGCCACGGCGAGCGTAAGGCGCTGCATTTTCGCCGACTGCATAGGTGGTAGCTCTCCCCTCTGTAACAAACGCAACTTGATCAATCAAAAAGGATACCGCTCCACCCAACTTTAGTGCTACGGTAGGTGAATGTCAATCATACCAAGACAGTATTCCGCCGCGCTTGCCAAGTACTATGCCCATGCGTTACAAAGGACAAGAGAAAGGTGGAACACGCCATGACAACACAACCCTCGCGCCCCCGGTGGGCACTGCCCGCCCTTGTCGTATCGCTGCTCTTCACAGTCGCCGCCGCGACCGTGCTGCTGTGGCCCCGATCCGCCCCCCTGGAGACGCTCTTCCCCATGCCCGCCTTCGAGCTGACCAACCAGGCCGGCCAGCAGGTGAGGAGTGACACCCTCAAGGGCAAGATCGCTGTGGTCAGCCTGATCTACACCAACTGCCCGGACATCTGCCCGGCGACTACAATGAAGATGCGCCAACTGCAGGAGCGTCTGACCAAGGACGGCATCCCTGCGACCGATGCGACCCTGCTATCCATTTCGGTCGACCCTGAGCGCGACACCCCAGCCGTCCTGGCCGACTACGCCCAGAAGTACGGCGCCAACACCGCCAACTGGCACTTCCTCACCGGCCCGACCGACTACGTGAAGGACACCGTGGTCAAGGGCTTCTTCCTGGGCTACGAAAAGGTCCAGCCCGCTGCCCACGCCGGCCACACCGCCACCTACGAGGTCAGCCACAGCGACCGGGTCCTCCTCATCGACCGGGCGGGCCAGGTCCGCGTGGTGTACAGCGTCTCCGACCTCGACATCAACCGCATTGCCGAAGACGCGAAGAGCTTGCGGTGACGAAGACAATTTACCGCAGATTACGCAGATTTTTATGATTACGCAGATAGGACAAGGAGCAATAAAAATATATATTTAAAATATGTCCCAATCTGCGTAATCTGTTTAATCTGCGTAATCTGCGGTAAAAATGCCCATACGCACAACCCCCTCCAAGCGAGTCTTGGAGGGGGTTTTTGTCGCCTGTCAATACCGTGTTAACGGTAATTTCGGGTGCAAAATAGTGTCACCAGTTACGTCCAAAATAGGTTGCGGGCGTAGTCCTTTTGTACTACGCTTACAGGTAGTCTGCCATCGTAGACCCTTAGTTATACACAGCAGGGGGCGGTATTGGGTGAATTGGTCTCGGCGTCCAGGACGCACACTGGCTCTGGCTCTCGCACTACTCACGGGCGCAGCCCTCGCAGGCTGCGGCAAGGCATCGGAACTACCGCAATCGTACTTCGATCCGAAGGGCCCGGTCGCAAAGATGCAGCTGGATCTCCTACAGCTCTCCATGTACTTCGCGATCGGTATTGGCGCCGCAGTCTCGCTGCTCCTGATCTTCGTGGTCTGGAAGTTCCGGGAACGGCCCGGCCAGAAGAACAACCCCGAACAGATCCACGGTTCCACCAAGCTTGAGATCGCCTGGACCCTGATCCCGATTGTGATCCTGACCATTCTCGCTGTCCCGACCGTAAAGACCGCCTTCGGCACCTACGTGGCCCCGGCCGACGTGGATATGACCGTCAAGGCGACCGGCAACCAGTGGTGGTTCGCCTTCGAGTACCCGGGCGAGAAGATCACCACGGCCAACGAAATGGTGATCCCCGTCGGCAAGAAGATCAAGCTGGAGATCGAGTCGAAGGACGTCATCCACTCCTTCTGGATCCCCAAGCTCGCTGGCAAAACCGACATGATCCCCAACCGGACCAACGAAATGTGGATCCAGGCCGACGAAGCGGGCATGTACTACGGCCAGTGCGCTGAGTACTGCGGCACCCAGCACGCCAAGATGCGCTTCCGGGTCAAGGCCGTCAGCGAGGCCGAGTGGCAGCAGTGGGTCAAGGACCGCCAGGCCGGCGCCAAGGCGCCCACCGATCCCCTGGCCGTCAAGGGCAAGGAGATCCTCGAGAAGCAGGCCTGCATCGGCTGCCACACCATTGACGGCACCGCCGCCAAGGGCACCGTGGGCCCGAACCTCTCGAACATCGGCTCCCGCCCGACCATCGCCGCCGGCATCATCGACAACACCACGGAGAACCTGAAGGCCTGGGTCAAGAACTCCCAGACCATCAAGCCCGGCAACAAGATGCCCGCCTTCACCAGCCTGAAGGACGAGGATCTCGACGCCATCGTGGCCTACCTGCAGAGCCTCAAGTAGCCCACGTAATGTTACTCTCGGAGGGGATTCAAACGCATGGCAGCCGCACCTAAGACGCTTGGCTTCATCCCGCGGCCGACCGCCGAGACCGGCTTCTGGTCCTGGGTCACCACGGTCGACCATAAGCGCATCGGCATTATGTACGGCATTACGGCCTTCCTGTTCTTCCTGGTCGGTGGTTTTGAGGCGTTCATGATCCGTGTTCAGCTGATGTACCCGAACAATACCGTGGTGAAGCCGGACACCTTCAACGCCCTCTTCACCATGCACGCCACCACCATGATCTTCATGGCGATCATGCCCCTGCTGGCAGCCTTTATGAACTTCCTGCTCCCCCTGCAGATCGGCGCCCGCGACGTGGCCTTCCCCCGCCTGAACGCCTTCTCCTACTGGAGCTACCTGTTCGGCGGCATCTTCATCAACACCAGCTGGGTCATGGCGCTGATCTACGGCAGCAGCAAGGCCTACGTGCCCAACGGCGGCTGGTTCGGCTACGTCCCGCTGACCAGCAAGATCTATGACCAGGGCATGGGCTCCGACTTCTGGACCTACGGCCTGCTGCTCCTGGGCATCGGCACCCTGGTCTCGGGCTTCAACTTCCTGACCACCGTCTTCAACATGCGGGCGCCCGGCATGAGCCTCATGCGGATGCCGATCTTCACCTGGACCACCCTGGTCACCTCGGTCCTCGTGATCTTCTCCTTCCCCGCCATCACCGTCGCCCTGCTCATGCTCACCTTCGACCGCACCTTCGAGTCCCTTTTCTTCAACACCATGCAGGGCGCCAACCCCGTGCTCTGGCAGCACCTGTTCTGGACCTTCGGCCACCCCGAGGTTTACATCCTCATCCTCCCGGCCATGGGCATCATCTCCGAGGTGCTCCCGACCTTCTCCCGCAAGCCGCTCTTCGGCTACTCGGTCATGGTCTTCTCCACGGCGCTGATCGGCTTCATGGGCTTCACCGTGTGGAGCCACCACATGTTCGCCGTGGGCATGGGCCCGGTGGTCAACACCATCTTCGCCCTGACCACCATGGCGATCTCGATTCCCACCGGCGTGAAGATCTTCAACTGGCTCTCCACCATGTGGGGCGGTCAGGTCAAGTTCACCACCTCCATGCTCTACGCCATCGGCTTCATCATGCTGTTCACCATCGGCGGCCTCTCGGGCTTCATGCACTCCCTGGCGCCGTCCGACACGCAGCAGACCGACACCTACTTCATCGTCGCCCATATCCACTACGTCCTGATCGGCGGCTCGATCTTCGCCATCTTCTCCGGCATCTTCTACTGGGCGCCGAAGATGTTCGGCCGCATGCTCGACGAGAAGCTCGGCAAGATCGGCTTCTGGGTCATGTTCATCGGCTTTAACACCTTCGCTTTCCCCTTCCACTTCCTCGGCCTGATGGGCATGCCGCGGCGTATCTACACCTACGCTGACAACATGGGCTGGAACATGTGGAACTACGTCTCCACCATCGGCGTGTTCATCCTGACCGCCGGCATCCTGGTGTTCATCTACAACTTCGTCACCACGATGGGCAAGAAGAAGGGCGTCGCCGACGATCCCTGGGATGCCCGCACCATCGAATGGATGACCTCCTCCCCGCCCCCGGCCCACAACTTCGACGTGATCCCGACCATCACCGACCGCGACCACCTCTGGTACGCCAAGTACCCCGAGAAGGGCCACGGGACGCATAAGGGCGAGAAGCCCAAGGCCGATCCCCACGGCATCCACATGCCTGGTTCGTCCTGGATGCCTGCCCTGCTGGCTTTGGGCGTCACGGTCATCGGCTACGGCGGCGTCTTCAGCAATCTGCCGGTCGCGATCGTCGGCCTCATCCTCACCGCCGCCGGCATGTTCGGCTGGGCCTTTGAGGGCGACGGCGGCACGATGATTTACCCGGAGGGACACTAATGGCGCACGAACACGCACAAGCTCACGCCCATGAGCACGCCACCAACACGGGCATTGACAACCGGAAGCTCGGCTTCTGGCTCTTCCTCGCCTCCGAATGCGTCTTCTTCGCCTCGCTGATCATCGGCTACCTGGTCTACAAGAACGGGCACGGCAACGGCCCGTCGGCCAAGGAGCTCTTCAACATCCCGCTGACCTCGATCTCCACCTTCGTGCTGCTCATGTCCTCGCTGGCCATGGTGCTGGCGGTCTTCTACGCCCAGCAGGGCGAGGGCAAGAAGGCGAAGAACTGGGTGGCGCTCACCGCCCTGATGGGCCTGGGCTTCCTGGGCTTCCAGGCCTACGAGTTCACCCACTTCGTCCATGAGGGGCTCACCCTGGGCTCCAGCCTCTTCGGCAGCGCCTTCTACGTGCTGACCGGCTTCCACGGCACTCACGTGCTGGTCGGCGTGATCTGGCTCCTCTCCCTCCTCTACCATGGGAAGGGCCCCGAGGGCCTTGGCAAGGACAAGGCGCTCGACGTTGAGATCGGCGGCCTGTACTGGCACTTCGTCGACATCGTCTGGATCGTGATCTTCACGGTCGTCTACCTGCTCGAAGCCGCAGTGTAAGGAGGTTATCGCTCTAATGGGAAACGCGACGCACAAGACGCAGGCTGAGGCCCAGGCGCATAACCATCCCACCGCCCAGACCTTCGTCAAGATCGGCCTGATTCTGTTCGTGATCACGGCGATTGAGTTCGGCATCGTCTATATCCAGGGGATTCGCGGCATCGTAGTGACCGTTCTGGCGGTCCTCTCAGTCCTGAAGTTCATCCTTGTGGGCGGCTACTTCATGCACCTGAAGTTCGACCACAAGTTCCTGACCTGGGCCTTCGCGGTGGGCGTGGTGCTCGCCACGCTGATCACCATCGCCCAGAAGTTCGTGAACCTGGCCTAACCGATGCAACATCTATCGATGCACGGCTGGGCGGACCTCTGGCATCCGGGGGTCCTGGCTTGGGTCGCCCTGGTGCAGGTGGCCTACCTGCTGGCCGTCGGCCCCTGGCGGCAAGCGTTCCGATGGGGAGCCCCGGCGACGCTGAAGCAGAAGATCTACTTCAGCGTCGGCATCTGGCTGGTCTATGTGGCTGAGGGTACGCCGATCCACATCCTGGCGGAGAACTACCTCTTCAGCGTCCACATGATCCAGCACATCATTCTGACCCAACTGACCCCGCTCTTCGTCCTTCTGGGCGTGCCCGCCTGGATGGTCCGGCCGCTGATCCGCTGGCGCCCCATGTACTGGATCGCCCGGGTGGTCACCCACCCGGTGCCGGCCCTCCTCCTCTTCAACCTGGTCTACTCGATCTGGCACATGCCGATGGCCTACCAGGCGACCCTGTGGTGGCACTGGTTCCACATGATCCAGCACGCCATTTTGGTGGTGACAGCGGTCTTTATGTGGTGGCCGGTGGCCAGCCCCCTGCCGGAGTTGCCCCAGTCCGCCCCCGGTGTGAAGATGTTCTACATCTTCCTCCTCGGCCTGGCGCAGATCGCCGTCTTTGGGGTGATCACCTTCGCTGACAAGGTGCTGTACAACTTCTACGCCCAGGCGCCGCGCATCTTCGCCTGGCTCACCCCCGAAATCGATCAACAGCTCTCCGGCATCATTATGAAGGTCGGCGGTATGGCGGTCTTCATCGTGGTGTGGGCGGTGGTCTTCTTCACCTGGGCCCGGCAGGAGGGCGCCCATTGGGACCGCTCCGGCGGGGTACCGTCTGAGCAATAGGTGCGCAAAGAAAACTCCTTCGCAATTGCTGCGAAGGGGTTTTTCTTGTGTTCACCTGGGATTCGTTTCGTTCTCCGGGCAAACGTGGTATATTTAGCCATACACAGGTATTTTCAGGGGAATGACAGTGCAGATGTCGCTTTTCAGATTTCCAGGCACTGTGTTGGCACGCGTGCGATGGACCCTGCTGTGGATGACGTTGGCTCTGGCCCTGGCGACCGTTCCAGTCTTTACGGCTTCCGGTGCTGTCACCGGCAGGTGGTTGTTGCTTCCCGGCGTGGCGCAGACGCTGCTGGCCCTGCGCTGGTACGCCCTCTATCGGAGCGGGACTACGAGCGTTTTGTCGGATATCGGTGAGGGATTCGCTCTCTTTGCCATCTGTGTTAGCATCGGGGACCCGAAGAACTTCATGGGCGTCATCCTTTTCAGCCTGCTCTTCCGCTCCTCCTACGGATCAGCCTGGAGGGTTGCCGGCGGGCTGTTCTCTCACGTGGGCGCTTACTACGCTGCGGAAGTGCTGACGCATGCGCTGTCCGGTCAGCCCTTTGGCTGGGAGACGCTCTCCTTCCTCCCTCAGATGACGATTCTAGCCGCGGTCATGCTCATGCTGTCCACGAGCCTGGCCCAACTCGACCTGGTCAACCTGCGGCAAGATGTGCTGAGAAATGCCTCGGCGGCGCTGCTCAGCTCCACCGGACGGGATGCGATCTACGCAGCTGGCATCGAGGCTGCACGGGATTTGCTCTTTGACCGGCCCGACGTTCACGTGAGCATTGTGGCGGGTACCGGGGAAGGTGCCCCGGTCGTCGCGACCACCGGAGGGGGCCCTGAGCGACAGGAGTGGAATCTGCACCTCCCCCTCTCCGCCCCGGGAGGGGTGTACGGCAGCCTTGACGCGACGGCCGGTCGTGCCCTCACCAGGAGCGGGATTGAAGGCCTCTCCTCCCTGGCGACGTTGCTGGCTGTCGCCCTGGAGCGGGATGCCCTTACGGAGACGGTGCACCGGCATCAGAGCGAGGCCCGTTTCCGATCCCTGGTCCAGCACGCCACCGACGTGATCGGGATCTTCTCACCCACACTGACGATCCAGTATGTGAGCCCGTCGGTCCAGTCGATCTTTGGCTACGCCCCCGCCGAACTGGTGGGCGTTCACCTGCTGGATTTCGTGCACCCGGACCGTCAGGCGCACGCGCTGGGGGTGCTGGAACGGGTGCAGCAGTCCCCCGGTCGGAGTGGCAAGCTGCACCACACCCGCATTCGCCACAAGAACGGAGCCTGGCGCCACATCGAAGCCACCCTGACCAACCTGGTGGACGACCCCACGGTGGGCGGACTGGTCATTAACGCCCGCGATGTGACCGAGCAGAAGTCCCTCGAGCAGCAGCTGGCGTTCCAGGCCTACCACGATTCGTTGACGCACCTGGCCAACCGTGCCCTGTTTCGCGAGCAGGTGACGCGGGCCCTCGAGGCTGGGCGCCCTGCTGTGGCCGTGCTCTTCCTTGACCTCGACGGTTTCAAGACCATTAACGACAGCCTCGGGCATGCCGCCGGCGACAGACTGCTGGTGTCTGTGGCCCGGCGCCTCCTCACGGCGGCCGGCCCGAACACCACCGTGGCCCGCCTGGGCGGCGACGAGTTTGCGATCTTGCTGCCCGAAGCGGACGAGGCGACGGCAACCGAGGCGGCAGACCGGCTGGTGAAGGCCCTCCGCCCTCCCTGCCAGGTCGATGGCAAGGAGGTCTCCGTGCACGGCAGCATCGGCGTCGCCTTGAGCACCTCCCCGACCGACCAGGCTGACGACCTGCTCCGCAACGCCGACGTGGCAATGTACCAGGCCAAGGCCCACGGCAAGGACCGGTGGGCGCTGTACGAGACCCAAATGCAGCAAGCGGTCCAGCGGCGCCTGGATCTGGAGCTCGACCTCCGCCAGGCCTTGGACCGGGGAGAGTTCCTGGTGTACTACCAGCCCACGGTCGATCTTCGGACGGGCCGGGTCCGTGGGCTGGAGGCGTTGGTGCGGTGGAATCATCCCGAGAAGGGGATCATCCCGCCGTCGGAGTTCATACCGGTGGCGGAGGAGACCAACCTGATCATCCCGCTGGGCCGCTGGATTCTGGAGGAGGCCTGTCGCAAGGCGGTCAGCTGGGGGCGCCAGACGGGCACCCCTGTCATCATGCACGTGAACGTCTCGGCCAAGCAGGTGGTGCACGGCGATATTGCGGCAGATGTGGCCCGGGCCCTGCGGCTGACCGGGCTCGCCCCGCAACACCTCAGCCTGGAGCTCACCGAGAGCGTCTGGCTTGAGGGGACCGCAAAGACCGAGCATGTGTTGCAGGGGCTAAAACGGCTGGGCGTAAAGTTGGCCCTGGACGACTTCGGAACCGGCTACTCGTCGCTGGTCTATCTGCGGCGCTTCCCGCTGGATACGATCAAGATCGACCAGTCCTTTGTGCAGGCGATGGGGGCCAGCGAGGGTCAGGAGTTGGTCCGGGCGATCCTTCACCTGGTCAGCGCCCTGCACCTCGAGGTGGTGGCCGAAGGGATCGAAACCGAGGAGCAACTCAACATTCTCGCTGCCCTGGGCTGCCATGTGGGGCAGGGCTACTACCTCTCCCGGCCCTTGGCGCCCGAACTGGTGCCAGCCGCACTGGACCGCAAGTACCGCGACATGAGCGCATAGTTGGGCGCCCGATACCCTGCGTGGTATCGGGCGCTTTCGTTAGCACTGCCCCCCGTCGGCGCATAGGCTGGTAGGAAACCCGCCAAGGGGGCATGCGCATGAGGAGGTTTGCAACCTGCGCTGCGCTGCTGCTTCTGGTGGCAGGCTGCGCTGTTCCCGCGGCTGTCGTACAGCCCGGGACAGAGACTACGTTCGACGTTGCTGTGATCGGCGGAACGCCTGAGGGGGTCTCCGCTGCCGTGGGCGCTGCCCGGCAGGGCAAGCGTGTGGTCTTGATCGAGGAGGAAGCACGGCTCGGCGGCACCATGGTCCTGGCAGGGCTCAACTCGGTCGACCTGAACCGGGCGCCGGACGGTGAGCTTCTGAACGGCGGGATCTTCGCCGAGTGGTATCGCCAGGTGGAGGGTGACTCGTTCGATACCGGCACGGCTGAGCAGGTCTTCCGGGACCTGGTGCAGACGGAGCCGAACATTACGCTGTGGATGGGGACAAAGGTCACCGGGGTCAGGAGCAGCAGCAGCCGCATCTCCGGCATTACCGTCAACCGGAGCGGTCGATCGCTCACCGTGCGGGCTGAGCGCTACATCGACAGCACCGAGGATGCTGATGTTGCCGCCGCAGCCGGCGTTCAGTTCACGCTGGGGCGGGAGGACTACACGGGGCGGCCCGATGGGCAGGCGGTTACGCTGGTCTTCGGCCTGACCGGCATCGACTGGGAGCGGGCATCCGCCTATCTGGAGGGAGACGGGGACCCGCACACCGGTGCGACTGAGCGGTCGCTGTGGGGCTATGGCGACGTCATGGACAGATACGTCCCGGTAAGCCCCCGCATCGGGATGCGCGGGCTGAACGTGGGCAAGCAGAACGACGGGTCGGCGCTGGTGAACGCCCTCTGGATCTTCGGGGTCGATCCGCTCCGGGCGGAGAGCCGGCAGGAGGCGATCGAGGTCGCCCAGTCAGAGCTCCCGGCGATTCTGGCGTATATTCGCCGCTACTGCCCGGGGTTCGAGACGGTGGAACTTAGCGGTACGGCGTCGCATTTGTACGTCAGGGAGACCCGGCACCTGGCGGAGGCGCTTTACATGCTCACCATCGACGACGTGCTGGAGAACCGGGACCAGCCCGACGCCGTTGCCTACGGGTCCTACCCGGTCGACATCCAGGCATCGGCGCCCGGCGAGGGCGTGACGATCGTCGGGGTGCCGCGCCGGTACGCGGTCCCGCTCCGAAGCCTGATTCCACGCTCGCTGGAGAACCTGCTCGTGGCATCCCGGTCGGCCGGGTACAGCTCGCTGGCGCACGGCTCCGCCCGGACCATTCCCGTGGGCATGGCCGTCGCACAGGCCGCGGGGGTGGCTGCGGCCATCTCCATCGACCAGGGGGTCACCCTGCAAGCGTTGGCGGCAGACCCGACTATGGTGGCCGCGGTTCAGGATGCACTGAGAGCGCAGGGCGTGACGTTGGCGCCCTTTTCCGAGCCCTCGCCCCTGGACGGGCATCCCTATGCGGACCAGATCCGCCAGCTGCGGCGGCGCGGCCTGTACGCCGCGGGGTATGAAAACGACTACAGCCTGGACAGGGTCAAGGCGATGCAGTACTGGGCGCCGTAGTAGGTGGTCATCACGGCGTAGTCGGCCCAGGCAAGAGGCTTGGCGAACCGGTTGACCGCGAGGATGCCATCGGATATGTAGAAGAGCAGGGCGCCTGCGATGGCCAGGGGCTGGCCCGTGGCGGCGGCCCGCCATACCATGAGCGATATCGCCGTGACGTACAGGCCCACGGCGCCGAGCATGGGGCGCCCGCCCTGCTCCAGGACGCCCGGGCGCAAAAGCCGCAGCATCGGCCACGCAGCCGCTGCCAGTCCGGCGAGGACGGCCAGGTCGCTGGGGCCGATGTGGATGGATTGGCTGAAGGCGACAATGTACAGCACGTGGGCGATGAAGAAGGCGACCAGACCGTGCAGGAAGCGCCCGGGCAGCAGCAGGAAGACGTCCCCTGCCGTGGAGGCGACCAGCCCGGCCAGGATCAGCCAGCCGTAGCTGCCCGCAGCGGGCATTCCCCGGTAGGCCATGGCGATAATGAGCAGCATGGTGCCGGGTTTGAGCAGGAACCGGAGGGGCTGGCTTCGCTTGTGTACCGCCCACAGATAGCCCAAGCCCGAGACCAAAATGGCGGCGGAAAGCACGGGAAGATCGCCTCCTTGCTCGCGATGAAAGCCGGGGTTTTTACACCCCGGCTTTCGTCATGCGCCAACCTAGTTCCTGTATGCGGGCCGCTTCGCCTCGTATGCCGAGATGGCATCGGCGTGCTGAAGGGTCAGGCCGATATCGTCCAGCCCGTGCAGCAGGCAGTGGCGGCGGAACTCATCGACCGTGAAGGATGCCTTGAAGCCGCTGTCGTCGTAGACCGTGCAGCTCTCCAGGTCGACGTGGAGCTCGTACTGCGCCTGCCCAGCCGCCCGCTTCATCAGCTCGGCCACCTGCTCCTCGGAGAGCTTGATCGGCAGCATGCCGTTCTTGAAGCAGTTGTTGTAGAAGATATCGGCGAAGGACGGGGCGATGACCACCCGGAAGCCGTAGTCGTCCAGCGCCCAGGGGGCGTGCTCCCGGGAGGAGCCGCTGCCGAAGTTCTTGCCCGCCACCAGGACCGAGGCGCCCTGGTACCGGGGCAGGTTCAGCTCAAACTCCGGGTTCGGGGCGCCGTCCGCCAGGTAGCGCCAGTCGAAGAAGAGGAACTGGCCGAAGCCGGTCCGCTCGATGCGCTTGAGGAACTGCTTGGGGATGATCTGGTCGGTGTCGACGTTGGCCCGGTCCAGGGGGACCACCAACCCGGTGTGCTTCACAAAGGCCTTCATACGCAGCCCCCTCCTTAGCTTACGAGCTCACGGACATCGACGAACCGGCCGGCGATGGCTGCCGCAGCGGCCATCTCGGGGCTGACCAGGTGGGTCCGGCCGCCCTTGCCCTGGCGCCCCTCGAAGTTGCGGTTGGATGTAGAGGCGCAGCGCTCGCCGGGGCTGAGGATGTCGGGGTTCATGCCCAGGCACATCGAGCAGCCCGCCTCACGCCAGTCGAAGCCCGCCTCCCGGAAGACCCGGTCCAGCCCCTCAGCCTCGGCCTGGAGCTTGACCTGCACCGACCCGGGCACCACCATGGCGTTCACGCCGGCGGCGACCTTGCGGCCCTGGGCCACCTTGGCGGCGGCCCGCAGGTCCTCGATGCGGCCGTTGGTGCAGGAGCCGATGAAGACCCGGTCGACCTTGACCTGCTGGAGCGGGGTGCCGGCGGTCAGGCCCATGTAGGCCAGCGCAGCCTCGGCTGCCTTGCGGTCGGTGGCGTCGGCGAAATCGGCCGGGTTGGGCACGGTGCCGGTGACCGGGGCCACCTGACCCGGGTTGGTGCCCCACGAGATGAAGGGCACGAACTCGGAGGCGTCAAACTCGATCACCTTGTCGTAGGTGGCGCCGGGGTCGGAGGGCAGCTGGCGCCAAGCGGCGACCGCCTGCTCCCAGGCCTCGCCCTGCGGGGCGTGGGGGCGCCCCTTCACGTACTCGAAGGTCTTCTCGTCGGGGGCGATCATGCCCGCACGGGCGCCCGCCTCGATCGACATGTTGCAGACCGTCATGCGGCCCTCCATGGAGAGGGAGCGAATCGCCTCGCCGGTGTACTCGATGACGTAGCCCGTGGCGCCGTCGGTGCCGATGCGACCGATGACGCCGAGGATGATATCCTTGGCCGTCACGCCGGCGGGCAGCTTCCCGTTGACCCGGATCTCCAGGGTCTTGGGCTTGCTCTGCAGCAGACACTGGGTGGCCAGCACGTGCTCGACCTCGCTGGTGCCGATGCCGAAGGCCAGGCTGCCGAAGGCGCCGTGGGTCGAGGTGTGGCTGTCGCCGCAGACGATGGTCATGCCGGGCTGGGTGAAGCCCAGCTCAGGCCCGATCACGTGGACGATGCCCTGCCTGGGGCTGTAGAGGTCGTAAAGTTCAATCCCGAACTCCTTGCAGTTCTTGGCCAGCGCCTCTACCTGGGCAATCGAGACCTCGTCGGTCATGGGCTGCGCCCTGTCCCAGGTGGGGACGTTGTGGTCCATGGTCGCCAGGGTCAGCTCGGGCCGGCGGACCTTGCGGCCCGTCATGCGCAGGCCGTCGAAGGCCTGGGGCGAGGTGACCTCGTGGACCAGGTGCAGGTCAATATAAAGGAGCGCCGGCTTCCCGGCCTCCTGCTGAACGACGTGGGCGTCCCAGAGCTTCTCGAACATCGTTTTCGGACCCACAGCAGTCCACCGCCTTCCGAAAGTAGGTTGTTGTAATAGTTATACCTAGTTTTCAGACAGACCTCAAAGATATAATAGCTATACACGAGATAGGTTTCGCCTATGGAGGTCAGTCCGGTGGAGCTTCATCATCTTCGTTACTTTGTCTCCGTCGCCCGGCTCGGCAGCTTCACCCGGGCGGCCGAGGAGAACCACGTCGCCCAGCCCTCGCTCAGCCAGCAGATCCGGCGCCTGGAGCAGTCGCTCGGCGCCTCCCTCTTCGACCGCTCGGGCGGCCAGGTCCGGCTCACCGATGCCGGCCATGCGCTGCTGCCCCGGGCTGAGGCAATCCTCAAGCAAGTCGAGGACAGCCGGGCCGCCGTTGAGGAGGTCCTTGGACTGCGCAGCGGCCGGGTGGTGGTCGGCACGCTGCCCATGACGGGGTCGCTGGTGCTGCCGAAGGTGGTGGCGGAGTTCCGGTCCCGCTACCCCGGCATCCAGGTGGTGCTGCGGGAGGAGTCGACGGCCACCCTGACCGAGTTGGTCATGTCCGGCGAGACCGACATTACCCTGACGACCTTGCCGGTCCGGCACGGCGAGCTCGGCGTGCAGGAGATCCTGACGGAAGATATTCTGCTGGCCGTGCCGCGGGGGCACCGGCTGGCCTACAGCCCCCGGGTCGACCTGGCCGATGTGGCCCGTGAGCCCTTCATGCTGATGAAGCCCGGCTTCGGCTTCCGAGATTTGTGCCTCCAGGCCTGCCGCTCGGCAGGGTTTGAGCCCGTGGTGGCGTATGAGAGTGCTCATATTGACACGATTCAGTCGATGGTCGCGGTCGGGCTCGGGGTCTCCCTGGTGCCCAGAATGGCTGCCGAGCGGGAGATGCAGCCCTCGCCGGTCTTCCTGGAGGTCTCGCGGCCCAGGCTGACCCGGACCCTGGCCCTGGTCTGGCGGAAGGACCGGTACGTCTCCGCCGCAGCTTCGGCTTTCCTCGAGGTCGCCGCAGAAGTCTGGAAGCAGTAGGGGGTTGAGGCCATGGAGGAGTTGGTCAAGGGCGTGGTCCTGCGCCGGGCGGGCACTGCTATCGAGCGAGTGCAGTTGCGGAACAACGTGACATTCGACCTCCTGGCCTCATGGGATGGCGTCGAGGTTGCACGTCACGAGATTCCGAAAGGAAAGCGCTTCGGCCTGCGCCCCCAGGAGGACTGGAACGCCCTGGAGGTTTACTATTTCGTGGAGGGCGAAGCGGTCTGGGAGGGCAATGAGCGTAGCAGAACTCTTGGACCGGGGGACTGCCTAGCGGCAACCCCAGTCGGCGAACCTTTCATTCTCACTGCCTTGACAGATGTCGTTCTGATCTATGTGGGCTCACAACCGACCTTTCACACGATCAGCACGCACGCCACAACCTTTCAGGACCTTGCGATCAGCGTAGCCAAGAAGGACGGTTACACGGTCGACCACTGTCAACGCATTCGTGACCTGTCCAAAAAGGTCGCAGAAACCCTACACCTGAGCCCTGTCCAGCAATACAACTTGTTTCATGGCTCCTTTCTGCACGACCTGGGCAAGGTTGGTATCCCAGACCATGTCCTGCAGAAGCCGGGAGCACTTCTTCCTTCAGAATGGGAACTCATGAAGCAACATCCCACCATCGGAGCCACCATGCTGCAGAACACGGTGTACGCCGGGGTGGCCTACATTCTGGAGCAACACCATGAGCGTCTAGACGGCAGTGGCTACCCCAGAGGATTGAGCGGTGAACAAATCTCCGTAGAGGCGCAGATTGTTGCCGTAGTGGACAGCTATGACGCTATGACTACAGACCGAGTCTATCGACCGGCGCTATCCAAACCGTCAGCCCTTTCGGAGTTGCAGCAGGGTGCCGGTCGACTGTATCGACCGGACGTGGTCAAGGCGTTTCTGACGGTTATTGACAGCGAATAACTCGCCCTTTTATAATATTTGTGTAAATAATCTTCCTGGGAGGGCGATCGGCATGCGCCATTACCGGTGGATCACAATGTCCATACTCTTGGTGTGTCTCATGTCAGGAATCGGCCACGCGGCTTATCTGTCGAATCAGGACGAGAAGGTGTCGGTCACTGTAGCACCCAGTCTGTTGACGACCAGCGGTTCCACCGGCCAGACAACCTTCCAGACGCAAGAGGCTCTGCACAACCAACTCAGTAGCACCAGTGGCATATCAGTGGACCATTACTACACCTGGATTTACCTCAACGGCGAGCCCGTTCTTGCTGTAGATCCTGCCTGGGTGGAAGCAAACTAGGGCAGAATATAAGGACGCCCCCGGCCATACCGGCCGGGGGCTCGTCTGTGCTGAGAAAGACTCAGCCCATAGGCACTCAGCCGGACTCGGCCGTTTGAGACCCCATAGCCAATAACTATCGCCAGGAGTCGGCGGAGTTCGCCAGCCATGGACCCGCCGACACACGCATGGGCACAGCCCGACAAGGACATCCTCCAAGAGATAAGGAGGATGCGCATGCAGGCTCACGGCGCCAAGCTGAGCGTATGGCAACTGGTAATGCTCGGTCTCGGGACGGTAATCGGCGGCTCCTTCTTCCTTGGCACCGCCATCCCGCTGCGGGAGGCTGGCGCTGGCACCCTGCTGGTCTTTGCGGCCGGCGGGTTCGTGGTCTACCTGATCCTGACGGCCCTGTCCGAGCTGACCGTGGGGCGCCCCGCTCACGGCTCCTTCCGTGAGTACGCCGAGGTCGCATTCGGCCCGATGGCGAGCTTCCTGGTGGGCTGGCTCTACTGGATCGGCCTGGTGCTGGCGCTCTCGAGCGAGGCGACGGCGACCGCACTCTTCGCCCGCTACTTTGCCCCTGGCCTGCCCCTTTGGGTGGTCAGCCTGGCGGTGATCATCGGGGTGACCCTGATCAACCTGCTGGACGTGCGGATGTTCAGCCTGGTCGAGTCGGTCATGGCCGGGGTGAAACTGCTGGCGATCGTGGGCTTCATTCTCGTGATGGCCAGCCTGGTGCTGGGCCTGTTGCCGGGGCGCCCTCCCGCCGGGCTGGAGCGGCCCCTCATCCCAGGCGGGGCAGGGGGCCTGGCCGGGTCGATGCTGCTGGTGCTCTTCTCTTACGCCGGTTTTGAGGTGATGGGGCTGGCCGCCCCCGACGCCAAGGATCCGCAGCGCACCGTGCCACGGGCCGTCATCCTCACGGTGATCTCCCTGGTCACGCTCTACGTACTCTCGATGGCCGTCATCCTTCCGGTGCTGCCCCGGCGCACGCTGGGCGCCGAGGTGAGCCCCATGGTGGAAACCCTGCGGCTCTCGGGCCTCCCGGGACTATCGGCGGCCTTCAACCTGATCGTGATGAGCGCCTCCCTCTCCACCATGCTCGCCGCCATGTACGGCCTGGGCCGTATGCTCTACTCCCTGGCCGAGGAAGGGCAGGCACCCGCCCTCTTTAAGCGGCTGACCCCAGCGGGGGCGCCCCGCAACGCCATGCTCGCCTCCGGAGTGGGCATGCTGGTGGGCGTGGTGCTCGCCTACATCCTCCCCAAGTCGGTCTACGTCTTCCTGGTCAGCTCGAGCGGTTTCGCAATCCTGGTGGCGTACCTGTCGATCCTGGCCAGCCAACTGGTGATCCGACGCCGGGAGGGCTGCCCCAAGGGCGGTTGCCAGATGCCCTGGTACCCCTACGGCACCTGGCTGGGCATCATCGCCCTGGTGGGTGCCATTCTCTCGATGCCGCTCATCCCCGGACAGGGCGCCGGCCTGATCATGGGCATCAGCCTGCTGGCTGCGTTATCCCTGATTTACTGGTTGACGCATGCCAGAAGTCCGGAGCCAACCGAGACGCCAGACGACGACCTCCTCCTGCGGTAGCACCAACCGGACAGTCCCCTGGCTATTTTTGGCTGGGGGGCTGTTGCACGTTGGGGCTGTTTTCCAAACCGTCTGCCGCCCTCCACAATTTCTCCATACTTTGGCTCCATGCTGGAGTGGTGAAAGAGTCCACCAGCAGGAGGAGATGAAGCTATGGATATGTCGCAGATGACGCACTACATGGGCCTTCTGGCCGACAATCAGCCCTGGAACCTGATCATCTATATGGTCGTACCTGTCGTGCTAGCCGAGAGCCTGGTTGCTACGGAATTCATCATCGTGTTCAACCGCATGACCACCGGCGCCCTCCGCACCCTCAACAAGTACCTGGGCATCACCGCCGGCATCTACTTCACCGGCATCTTCCTGAACCTGCTCTTCACGGCGATTCCCTCGATTACGTGGAACACCTGGGTCGACGTCGTGGCCGTCTGGTCCTACCTGTTGGGCGTCGTGCCCCTGGGCGCCATCGCCCTGATGGAGCTTGGGCTGCTCCACAGGGGCAAGAGCGAGCAGGAGAAGATGCGGATCCACTTCCTGTGGCTGACCGGGTTCCTGGTGATCGCCCACGTGGCGATGATTTTCGGCATGGTCAACCCGACGATCATCTCCGGTTCTGGCGCCGCCCCTATGCAAGGTCACGGTATGTAAGCGTTGACGGAAACGAGGCCGCCCTGCATTCTTGCAGAGCGGCCTCTTCGTCTACTTCAGCGACCCGGCAACGGCAATGAGCTCCTCTGCCGCGAGCCCGGCGGCCACAACTGTGACCTGCTGACCGTTCCACTCAAAGTGGAGCGACTTCACTCGATCTGGCCCCCACACTGGTTTCTGGCCGTCTGTCACTTGCCAGGCCCCCTGGACAAGAAGTGCCTCCCGGCCGCCCACGAGCACCGAACTTCCGGCGCCCTCCGGGTAGTCCACGACGTAACCTGCGCCGCCACTCCAAAACTGACTGACCTGCAGGAAATTCGGGCCGTCAACTGTGTACGTCTGAAGCAGGGAGCGCCTACCCAGGGTATCTCCAACTCTCACGGCCGAAAGCTTGTAGCCCTGCGGCAGGTTCGCCACGGTAGCTAGACCAAGCTCGTCCCACTGCTGCTCGGCCTCTGCCGGAGTAAGATATCGGTACTGGTTCTGCTGCCGGACTTCCTGGTCCGTCTGGAGGATGTGCTCGATCTGCTTGTGTGCCTGGGCGGCGGGAATCTCCCTTGGGGTCAGACCGGCCCAAGACTTGGCGATAAACGGGGCAGCCACGCTACCGCCGGTAGTGACCAGGAGCAGACCAAGAACCGCCGCGGCTGCCTGGAACCATCTCAGCGACGGCGCCCTGCCGGGAGCAACTACACCAACTGGTGCCGGCGTGAGGTGTACCATTTGCGCCAGGGCCTCCGCAGCTTCACGCAACTGGCCCAGAACCAGCCGGCAACTGTCACAGCCCTCAAGGTGGCCTTCCACGGACGACAACTCCCCCTCAGGAAGGTCGCCAGCGATGTATTCGGCCAGGGTTTCTGAATGAACGTGGGTGTTCATACCTCCACTCCCTTCAGTCGTATGTACTCGATGCGGAACTGATCTTGGGCCCTGGCCAGGCGCTTACGGACCGCCTCATAGTTCTCGCCCAGGAGGTCGGCGATCTCCCTGGTCGAAAAGCCCTCCCCGTTCTTGAGCAGAACCAGTGAAGCGGCGTCTCGGGAGAGCCGGTCCAGAGACCGCCGGACCAGGTCCTGCTCAGCCAGGGACTCGGCGCTGTCCGGGGTAACACCGCCGTGGCGCTCCACCCGGAAGGGCAGCCACCGGAGCAGCCGCTGCCGCCGGAAGTGGTCGTTCGCCAGGTTGGTGGCAACCCGGAAGAGCCAGGGAGCAGTAAGCTCCTGGAACTCAGCCCCTGCCCGAATCGCCCGGACAAAGACCTCCTGCGTCAGGTCCGCCGCCAGCTCCCGATCCCCCGTCAACCGGTAAAGGTACCGGTAGATTCGTCGTCCGTCTGTGATCCAAAGCTCCGACACCTGCAGAGATACCGTCGGCCGCTCGGCCATCTCCATCGTGTCACGCCCCTTTCCGACCGGTCTCATCCAATAGAACGAACGAGATAGGTCGATTGGGATGTCAGTTCGGAAAAAACGTGAGGCCGCCCTGCAACCACGGATGCAGGACGACCAGAACGGAACAAAGAAGTGTGGTATTTAGAACTTAACCATTAGGGGAGACAAGCGAGCATGATCACAGCAGACGAATACCACGGGCGGCTGCATCGGCTGAAGGAGAAGCTGAACCAGCGCGGGATTGATGCCTTCGTCGTCTCCGCCGAGGACTCGATCTATTACCTGACCGGGGTCTCCTACAAGCCCCTGGAACGGCCGTTCTTCATCATCGTGCGGGCCGCAGCAGAGCCGGTTCTCCTGGTGCCTGCGCTGGAGCAGGACCACCTCAGTGCGGCGCCCAACGTCTCGGAGGTGCGCCATTACTGGGACTACCCCTCCCCTCCGGGCGAGGGCTGGCCCGAGCGCTTGGCCGAGCTGTTGGCGGGCGCCCGCCGAGTGGCTGTGGAGCCCACCCTCCCCATGGAGATTTACGTCCGCATCCGGGATTTCGCCCCGGAGACGGCGCCGCTGGTGGAGGAGCTGCGGGTCGTCAAGTCTGAGGCCGAAGTAAAGAAGCTGCGCCGGGCGGCCCACTATGCCGACTACACCGTCGAGCGGATCTTCCGGGCCTCCTACCACGGTGTTTCGGAGCTGGAGCTCTTCTCCCAGAGCCGAGGCGTGCAGATTGAAATCATGAAGCACGACGGGTACGAGGCGCTGACGACCAGCGTGCTGGCTGCGAGTTGGCCGGCGCCCCTGAGCGCCCAGCCCCACGGTGTGCCCTCTATTGATGACCGCCTGGGCGACGGGCCGCACATTGCCCTGGGCTTTGTGCGGGTGAACGGCTACGCCGCCGAGTGCGAGCGCACCTACTTCCTCGCTCCCCCCACGGCCCAGGTGCGGGAAGCCTTCGCCGCGATGACGGAGGCCAGGCGCCGCGCCTTTGCCCTGGTCCGGCCGGGCGTCCCCTGCGCCGAGGTCGACCTGGCGGCCAAGCGCTTCCTGCAAGACGAGGGCTACGGCCCCTACCTGCTGCACCGGACCGGCCATGGCTTCGGGCTGGGCAACCACGAGGCGCCCTGGGTGGCCGAGGGCTCGACCGAGATCCTGGCGGAGAACATGCTGATCAGCGTGGAGCCGGGCATTTACCTGCCGGGCGTGGGCGGCATCCGCCACTCGGACACCACCCTGGTCACCCGGGACGGGTACGAGAACCTCACCCGGTTCCCCACCGAGCTTGAAGCCATGACCCTGCTTGGCCGTAAGCCCCTCGGGCGCCTCCAGGGCGCCATCGTGCGCAGGGCTGTCGGGATGCAGTGATCAGCAAGGGGCTAAGCTGTAGTACAGATAGGCCCGCGTGATGCGCCCCGCTGAGGCATGCACCTCGTAGCGCACGCCCGGTTCCCGTGTCGTGTAAATCGTTTCGTCACCGAGTTCATAGATTCGGAGCTTACCCAGTTTTTCGACCCCTGACGTATCCCCGCCGATGCGAACGCCCGGAGCCACCTGTCCGGCAGTCTGCGCTACGCCCGTCACGTCGCCGGCCAACGTTTCCACCATCAGGCCCAGGCGTCTCCCCCAGCCGGGCCTTTGCTTCGGTCACCTTCTTGTGGATCAGGTCTGCATAGGGTCCCTGCTCTGTCTCGGACGGATCGAGGCTGGAGGCGCCTTGAGATTCCCGATACCAGGAGCGGTTACGATGCCCATGGGAGATGATCAGTTTTGGGCACTTCAGTACGCGGACTTTACCTGCTGGTAGTCCTCCTAATCGCCGGGTGTAACTCGACCAACCGGTCGATCCCACTTCCCAAACTGGCTCTTAACGATGTCCAGTGGGTGGAAGTCAGTCGGCATACGCCCGAACCGGCCAAGCGCCTCGAACCAAAGGCCGATGCAGCCATGATTCAGCCGTTGTTGGACGCGTTCAACAGCCCAAAGACGGCTACACCCAGGGACAAAGCGGCAACCCCACCTTTGAAGGTCGAGATTCGACTACAAAATGGTGAGGGTGTTTTGCTAGCTCTCTCCGATGAGACCCGGGTGATGGCTACGTGGAAGGGCGAGGCAATATGGATCGATTCTGCAGCGCTCAGGGACGCGATCATGAATCTAGAGCGCACCCTTCCAAAGTGAGGGCGCGTACTACATGTGGCTGGCAAGCCAGAGAGCCACGGCTCCAGCCAGCCCAAGGGCCACACGGGGCCACGCACCGACCGTGACGCCCTTCTGCTTGAGCGAGCGCTCGAACCACCAGAGTAAGGGGAACTCCAGAAATACGAAGGGCCCTGCAATCTCTGCCGCCACTTCAATGCCCTCCCAAGCTGGTACATACCCAGCCAGCAAGACGGCGACGACAAGGGCGAGTCCGCCCCAGAACCGGCCAACCAGAGCGTATCCAATCAGGGACGCTCCGCTACCGTACAAGAGCAACGTCACCGCGAACTCATCGCCAAAGCCAAAGCCAAGCACCGTCGACTACTCCTTTTCTGGGCGCATGAGGTTACGATCCCAGGGGCTATGGGGCCAGCGGGTAATTCGTGGCGTACAGATACGCCGCCAATCCCGCGACCGCCAGGGCCACTCGCACCCAAGCACGCACCCTGTCCTCTCTCTTCTTTAGGACATGGTAAAGCAGCCATAAAACGGGGAACTCCACCAGCATGAAGGGCAGGATCATAGCTGCCCCCCACTCCATCTGTGCCGAATCGAGCATATCCCCGGCCAGCGCAAAGACCCCGAGAAGGACTAGCCCGCCCCAGGCTCGGCCGATCAGAGCATATCCAACCAGTGATGCTGCGGTGCCCTGCAGGCCGAACACTACCAAGATCCCATCCGGTAAAGTAAGCACGGCTGTTCACCTCTGATTGTCAATACGGTAGACTTTCTATTTTGTATTTTATCACTTCTTCAGATGTTAATCAGCAAAGAAAAAGGCCGCCCTGCCAGTTGCACAGCAGGGCGGCCTCGTTTTCACTTTCTACCAGTCCTCCAGGACCCACTCGACCTCGTAGAGCCGATCGTGGCCCTCCCCGTGCTCCAGGGAGAGCAATTCCGTCCAGTTCAGCCGGACGAAGAGCTCCTCCTTGGCCGGGTCCACCCCTGCCAGGAAGGGGTCGATGCCGGCGTCGAGCCGCTCCTTGGCCTGCTCCGGCATCTGGCGATGGTCGCACTCCCGGCACTGGAAGTACGGCACGCTTGTAAGGTGCAGCACCATCCGGCGGCCGGGCAGCCCCACGTCGAGCCGGTCGAACTCCAGCCGGGTCCGGCCCGAGCAGTTGTCGCAGGCCATCTGCTGGGGCAGGCCTACCATCTGCTTCATGCCTTGAGCCACTCCTCGACCCGGGCGGCCACGGCGGTTGGGGTCAGGCCGAACTTCTCGGCCACCACCTCGCCGGGCGCCGAGGCGCCGAAGTCGTCGATGCCGATCACCAGGCCGTTCAGGCCCGTGAAGCGGTACCAGCCGTCGGTCTTGCCGGCCTCCACCGCAGCGACGCGGCCCGAGTTGCCCAGGACCTGGTTCTGGTACTCGGCGGACTGCTTGAGGAAGAGCTCCACCGAGGGCATGGAGACCACCCGAACCTGGATGCCCTTCTCGGCGAGCAGCTTCTGCGCGCCGACCGCCACGGAGACCTCGGAGCCCGTGGCGATGACGGTCGCCTGGGGCTGTCCGCCCTCGGCGTCGCTCACCACGTAGCCGCCCTTCCAGACGTCCCGGGGCGTGAAGCCGGCCGGGCGGGCCAGGGTGGGGAGCTTGTGGCGGGTCAGGGCGTAGATCGTGGGCTCCTTGGCCTGCATGAGGCTGTAGGCCCAGGCCATGGCGGTCTCGAGGCCGTCGGCCGGGCGGAAGAGCGTGACGTGCGGGATGATCCGCAGGCTCCACAGGTGCTCGATCGGCTGGTGGGTCGGGCCATCCTCGCCGACGAAGATCGAGTCGTGGGTGAAGACGAAGATGGTCGGGACCTGCATGAGCGCCGCCAGGCGGATCGGCGGGCGCATGTAGTCCGAGAAGACCAGGAAGGTGGCGCCGAAGCAGCGGAAGCCGCCGTACAGGTTGACGCCGTTGGCGATCGAGCCCATGGCGTGCTCGCGCACACCGTAGTGGAAGACCCGACCGCTGAAGGCGAGCTCGTAGTGGTCATCGACCTTGCGGGGCGAGCCCACGTGGCCGCCGCCCTTGATGGTGGTCAGGTTGGACTCCGCCAGGTCGGCCGAGCCGCCCACCAGGGAGGGCACCAGGGCCGCAGCCCGCTGGATCACCTTCTCGGAGAGCTGGCGGGTGGCGTGGCTGTCCATGCCCTTGACCGCCTCGACCAGCTGGGTGTCCAGGTCGGCGGGGAGGAGCAGGTTCATGTGGGTATCGAGCGTCTCGGCCTTGGCCGGGTTGGCCTGGCGCCAGGCGCTGAACTTGGCCTGCCACTGCTGGTAGTAGGCCTGCTTCTCGGCCTTCAGCTCGGACCAGAAGGAGCGGACCTCGTCGGGCACCAGGAAGGTGGGCTCCTGGGGCCAGCCGAGGTTCTCCTTGGTCAGGCGCAGCTCCTCGGCGCCCAGGGGAGCGCCGTGGGAGGTCTCCTTGCCGCCCTTGTTGGGGCTGCCCTGGCCGATGGTCGTCCGGGCGATGATCAGCGAGGGCTTGTCTTCCACACCCTGCGCCGCCGTGATCGCCGCGCGGATGTGGGCGTGGTCGTGCCCGTCGATCTTCTGGACGTGCCAGCCGTAGGCCTCGAAGCGCTTCTCGACATCCTCCGTGAAGGAGACGTCGGTGTTGCCTTCGATGGAGATCTCGTTGTCGTCGTACAGGAAGATCAGGTTGCCCAGCTGCCAGTGGCCGGCCAGCGAGGCCGCCTCGGCGGAGAGGCCCTCCATGAGATCGCCGTCGCCGCAGATGCCGTAGATGTAGTTGTCAGCGGGGTTGAAGTCGTCGGTGGCGACCCGGGCGGCCATCATCTTGGCGGCCACGGCCATGCCGACGGCGTGGGCGATGCCCTGTCCCAGCGGGCCGGTGGTCACCTCGACGCCCGGGGTGTGGCCGAACTCGGGGTGGCCCGGCGTGCGGCTGGCCCACTGGCGGAACTGCTTGAGCTGTTCCATGGGCAGGTCGTAGCCGGCCAGGTGCAGCAGGGAGTAGAGCAGCATCGACCCGTGCCCGTTGGAGAGCACGAAGCGGTCGCGGCCCATCCACTGCGGGTCTTCGGGGTTAAAGCGCAGGAACTCGGTCCAGAGCACGAAAGCCATATCAGCGCAGCCCATGGGGGCGCCCGGGTGACCCGACTTGGCCTTCTCGATCGCGTCCGCGGAGAGCATCTTGATCGTGTTGACGCAGGCCTGGCGTAGCTCGGGGGAAAGGTTGGCGGTAACCACTTGTCAGGGTCCTCCCTCATGATTCCTTGTCCAATCATCTACGATACCATTGGTTTCCCCAATGTGGAAGGATTCTCGGGCATTTGCAGGAACCAGTCGTATGTTTAAAAAATATACGTTTTTAGATTAGGTGAAAAGGAGTGTGTATACCCGGTGAAACGCACCCTCCCGGCCCTGGTCCTGCTGATCTGTTTGATCGCCGGACTGGGGCCCGTCCGGGCCGCCGAACCAGAGATCCGGCTGGTTCTGGACGGTGTGCTGCTTGAGCCGGACGCAGCTCCACGCATCGTAAATGACCGGGTGCTGGTCCCGGTCCGGGTGATCGGCGAGGCCCTGGGCGCCCCCGTGTCATGGGATGGCGCTACTCGCACCGTGACGGTTGCGGCGCCCAGACCCGTGGTGCTGACGGTCGGAAGCGCTGCCGCGACGGTCGGGGGCGAGCGCGTGACGCTGGACGCCCCGGCCCAGGTCTTCGCGGACAGAACCTTTGTGCCGCTCCGCTTCATCGCGCAGGCCCTCGGCTTCAAGGTCGGCTGGGAGCCCGACACCCGGACGGTTCGCCTGAACGCCCCAGCCCAGCCGGACGTTGACGTGCTGTATATCGAACGCACGCCGCGAATCTCCTTCGACCCGCTCGACACCTCGTACAGCACCGGGCTGCCCAATGCCGGGCAAGCCATGATCTATTATGCGCACGTGAAGAACTGGGGAATCGAACCGGTGGACGTGCTTTATGAGTGGCGGTTCGACGGGCAGGTGGCGGCTATCGGCAGTACGACCGTCGGGCCGGATCAGGTGGTGCAGGTGCCCTTCCCGTGGAACTGGGAGGCGGCTGACCATGACCTGGAGTTCGTAGCTGACCCGAACGGCACGCTGCGGGAGGTCAGCACGCTGAACAACTCGGTCAGCATTCGCACGAACGCCCTGCTGCTCGGCTTGTGGGTGGAACAGAGCCTCTACGAATACTTCCACGCGTATCAGCACCGGCTCCACGACGGCGCCAACAGCTTTGAGGACTGGGCGCAGCGCCACGTCCGCCGCATGAACGAGCTGATGGCCAAGGCGGTATCACCTGTGGCGCCGCAGGGCGTGCTCGACCGCATCGCTCTGGACAAGGTGATCGTGGTGCCGGACGGGACACTCGGGTTCAGTCAAAACCTGGGCTACGGTCAGCCCAGGGAGAGAGACCGCACCGTAGACCTGACGCAGGCGTTCGCCTGGGTCCCTGGTGAGACCCGACCGGGAGGACACTGGGAGGTGCTTCCTGGGGGCCCCTTCATGCTGAACGACCAACTGCTGCACTTCCTCACCCACGCTCGGTACCACCCCGACACCTACAGCCTGCAATTGAGCAAGGAGCGGCGCAACGTCGCCATCGAGGTGCGAGTGCCAGCGCCTGACGGGGCGCCTCTTGCAGGCTCTCCTTACCTGCCGGAGATTCGCCCGGGCATGGTCTACTTTGTCAAGGGGCAGGACATTATGACCCACCAAGGCCACCAGATTTATGACCAGTTCAGCGCCGGGCTGTGGAACCGGAAGCACCACCGACGGGGCCGGGATACCGTGCAGAATGGCTTGGACCACGGCCTCTACTACGGGGATTTGCCCGAGCGGAACCGGCTGTACCTGCACGATCAGCGCGGCCTTCCCTTGGCGGGCGCCCGGGTGCAGCTCTACCAGGCGCAGGGGGACGGCACCGGCAAGTGGATTGACGGCGTGCCAGACCTCAGCTTCACGGCGGGCGACGACGGACAGGTCGACCTCCCGCAAAACCCCTTCGGCGATCAGGATCTGGCGCGGGCCGGCACCGCCTTGCTGCGCATCGACTACGACGGGCAGAGGTTCTACACCGCTGTGGACGTCACGGCGTTCAACCTGGAGTACTGGCGCGGCAACGCGGAGATCGGGCAGTATCGGATTGGGGTCGATCTGCCCGGGACTGCGTACCAGGTACCGGCGGAAGCGTGGCTGGGCAGCTACTACACCGGCGAGTTCAACGAATGGATCACCAGCCGGCGGGACGCCTCACTGGACTTTACCTGGAGCGGGGCGCCTGTGTCAGGGGTTGACGCCTCCGACTACAGCGCCTATTGGGTCGGGGATTTCACGACTACCGAGGGCTGGAAGCGATTCTCGATCACGGCGGTCGGCGGGGTGCAACTCTACCTGGATGGGCAGCTGCTCTTCGACCAGTGGGAGAATACCGAGCTGAAAAGTTGGACCCAGGATATCTACACGTTGGAGGGCGCCTGGTTCACCCCGCCCGGCCGCGGGGCGGCCAACCCTCGCCGCCGCCTGGAGGTGCGCTACCGTCCCGTCCCCGGCCAAGTAGGACGCATCGCGCTCTCGTGGAAGGACCAGGAGCCGCCCGAGGAGGTGCCGGCGGGCGCCTGGCGGGCCGATTACTACCACAGCCCCGATCTAACAGGGTACATCACCAGCCGGACGATCACTGCGATCGATCTTGCCACCGGCAAGCTCGGTCTGATCGCAGAGCAAAGGAACCCCAACGTCGGGGGCAGCATTCGGTGGACTGGCGACTGGGCGTTTGCCGGCGGCAGCTACGCGTTCACCGGGGAGGTGCGGGGCGCCCTCCGGGTGCAGATTGACGGCCAGACCGTGCTCGACGAGTCCTCCCCTACTGAGACCAAGAGAATCACCTTTACGAAGGCACTATCTGCGGGTAAGCACCGCATTGAGGTGGATTACGCACGGCGCCCCGGCGAGCAAGAATCGATCGTACGATTTGGCTGGCAGCAGAGCCTGCGCTAAGAAGCGCACGCAGGCCGCTTCCCTGACGGAAGCGGCCTTGCGAATGGTTGCTATTGCTCCTCCACCGGCTGATCGGTGATCAGGATGCTGCGATGCTCGGCCAGCCAGGAGACATAGTAGCCGAGCTTTTCGACCACCACCCGGGCGGGGATCATGGTGCGGTCGTCGATGATCTGGGCGGGCACCTCGAGTTCGACCTGCTCGCCGTTCACCAGGGCCACGTTGCTGCCGATCGTCAGCTCGATGGTGGTCTCACCCTTGGTGATGGTGACCTTGCGGGTCTGGGGATCCCACTTGACCTCGGCGCCGATGGACTCCACCAGAGCCCGGATGGGGGAGAGCGTCCGGCCGTCCTTCACCGTGGGCCGGACGTCGAAGTTGACCTTCTTGCCGTTCACGAAGGTGTCCAGGTCCTGCTTCTCGCCGGCTTCGGCCTCCAAGGTCAGCAGCGCCTCGTAGGCCGACTTGGTGCGGGGGTTCTTCTGCAGGCGGGCCTTGAGGGTCTCCCTGGCCTCCGCCTTCTTGCCCTGCCGGGTCTGTACCTCGGCCAGCACGTCCAGCTCGGCGGCGGAGGCGGTTTCAGCCTCGGCCTCGATCGCCGCTTCGATGTTGGCCAGCGCCTCCTCATCGGTGGCGGCCTCGCCTTCGGCTTTGGCCTCACCCAGCATCTTCTCAATCACAGCCTGCACGTTGGCCCGAGCATTCTCGTTCTTGATCTTTCCGGCATCGAGGGCGGCCTGAAGGCGGGCGCCCACCTTGGCATGGGCCGCAGCGCTGACAGCCTGTCCCTTGCCGCTGCCGTCCTCTACCGGAGCGCTGTCGCAGGTGGACGTTTCCTCGGTCCCTGTGCTAGGTTCGGGGGTCGTTTCCGTATTTGTAGTAGTGTCGGTCGCCGGCTCCGTGGGCGCCGGTTCAGTGGGCGCCGGTTCAGTGGGCGCCGGGGTGGTCGGGTCCTCGGGGCATGCGGCGGGGGTCTCCGCAGCAGTGGCCCCATCCTTCTCCTTCTCTTGTTGAGAACCGTGAGTGCCGGCCTGGGCGCCACCACCATTGGCGTTGCCACCGCCCTTGCCGTTGCCCCCCGGGGCAGCGAAGGCTGCAACCGGGACCGCCATTAGAAATACGAGGGTCAGGGCAACCAACTTGGGCATCCGCCTGGTCATAGATTCTTCCTCCTCATTCCTATCGGTGTAGAATACTGGTAGACTCTTCGACATAAGATACCATTTTTCGTGGGGTATTCGTGCAAAAAATTCCAGGAGGTCTCCTCTTTATGTCGATGCCCACCGCAGAGAGAAACGCCCGGCTCCGGGAACTCGCCCACGTCTTTCTCAAGCTTGGGCTGACAGCCTTCGGCGGACCCGCGGCACACGTGGGCCTTATGGATCAAGAGATCGTTCAGCGCCGCGGCTGGATGGACCGGCAACGCTTCCTGGACCTGCTCGGCGCCGCCAACCTGATCCCCGGGCCCAATTCGACCGAGCTTGCGATCCACATTGGGCTGGAGCGGGCGGGCTGGCGTGGCCTTATCGTCGCCGGCACCTGCTTCATCCTGCCCGCCATGCTCCTCGTATGGGCGCTGGCGGCGGTCTACACCCGGCTACAGGCCGTGCCCCAGTTGGGCTGGATCCTCTACGGCATCAAGCCGGTGATCATCGCCGTGGTGGCCCAGGCGCTCTGGGGGCTCGGCAAGACCGCCGTGAAGGGCCCGGCCACCGCTGTGGCGGGCGCCGCCGTCGTGGCGCTCAACCTGATGGGATTCCATGAGATCCTGCTGCTCTTCGTGGCGGGCGGCGCTGTCATGCTGTCCGCCAACTGGCGCAGTGTGGTCCGGTCGGGCGCAGGGGCGGTGGAGCCGTTCTCTATGGCGGGCCTTTTCTGGCTCTTTCTGAAGATCGGCTCGGTGCTCTACGGGAGCGGCTACGTGCTCCTGGCCTTCCTCCAGCAGGACCTGGTCGGGCGCCTGGGCTGGCTGACCGACCAGCAGCTGCTGGATGCCGTGGCCATCGGCCAGTTCACCCCGGGCCCCCTCTTCACCACCGCCACCTTCATCGGATACCTTCTGGGCGGCCACGTGGGCGCCGTCCTCGCCACGGTTGGCATCTTCCTGCCAGCGTTCGTGCTGATCGCAGCGATCCACCCGGTCTTCGAGCGCCTGCGGAAGTCCCCGTGGACATCCGGCCTGCTCGATGGGGTGAACGTCGCCTCTCTGGGGTTGATGGCTGTGGTCACGTATAAGCTGGGGATCGGCGCCCTGATCGACCCGATGACTGTAGCCGTAGCTCTGGTGAGCCTCGGAATCCTGCTCAAGTACAAGGTCAATTCCGCCTGGCTCGTGCTGGGCGGCGGGGCGCTCGGTCTGCTTGTGCGACTTATCGGCTGGACGGCGTGATTTCTGTCACGGCTCGCTCTGCGATCCCATGCGAAGATGGTATCGAGAGGAGTTGATCTGACATGGAGATCAAACAGGAGATGACCCTTAATCAGATTTGCGATGCGTTCCCGGGTGCTCTCAAGGTGCTGTCAGACCTCGGCTTCGATACCTGCTGCGGCGGCTGGCAGCCCATCGGCGAAGCGGCGGCCAACAAGGGGATCGGCTGGGAGAAGGTGACCTCGGCGCTCGCTCCCGTGGTTAAGGGGGCGTAGGCTGGTATGTCCAACCTGTCGGTCGCCTTCATCCGCGGCAGTATCTCCTACCTGCTCGTGGGCATTAGCTTTGGGCTGATCATGGCCTTTCCCGGCGGGTTCAGCTGGCTCTCGGCCCTTGGGGCCGGTCAGCCGACCACAGCCCATGCGCACGCCATGCTGCTGGGTTTTATGATGATGATGGTGACCGGCGTGGCCTACCACATCTTCCCCCGGTTTACCGGGAACCCGGTGGCTCGCCCCTGGACCGCCTGGGCCAACTTCTGGGCCTGCCAGGTGGGCACGGCCGGCATGGTCCTGGGCTTTCTCTTCCGCGGCGCCCTCCCCTGGCTTCTGCCGGTTGGCGGCGTCACCCAGTTCATCGGGCTCCTCCTTTTTGCCCACAACATGTGGCAGGTGGTCAGGCCGCTCCGGCGACTAATGCCCTAGACTTTTTGATTTGCCCTCTACACTTCCGGGAGTATTCTGATGTATACTATAAGTAAGGCTTTCATCGGTGACGGTGAATGCCCAGAGCGCCCAGAGCGCCAAAGAAGTCAGGACCCGCCTTATGGCGGGTCCTGTTTTTGTGTTCGCCTATTTCGGCTCGACCGAGTTGGCTCGGACGTGGAAGACCAGTTCAGGGTTGGCGGGGTCGTTGGTGGTCACCTTCACCTGGAAGTAGTGCGGTCCGGCCATGCCAGGACCCATGTGGTACGGGAAAGTGAAGCTGGTGGACTTGCCGGGCGCCACGACCGTAGAACCTACGGTCACACGCGGCGGTCAGCAGCCCTCCAGGAGTTTGACCTGGACCCCGGTGATCTTCAGATCGGCGGTGCCTTCGTTCTTGATGGTGAACTCCTTGGTCTTCTCAGCTGCCGTCGTCAGAACCTCACCGAAGTTATGCTCCGTCACCGGAGCGACCGCCTTGGGCTCCTTGGGACCGCTGCTGGTCCCGCCGTCGGAGGCGCCCCCGCAGCCGGCAAGAACCACGGCCAGCAGCAACAGGGCGGGAAGAATTCGCTTCATGGCATCTCCTCCATTCACTGCCCCTTCATTGTATCTGCCGGTTATCGCGGCATCATGACACGTTCGGGCAAGAATGGGATAGGATTCTCTCAGGCGCCCACACGATTACATCCAGGCGCCTGGCAAACAGCAGATGCGGAGATGTGACCGGAAGGTCAATCCCAGCGGCGCGGGCCATCGTGTTTGCCGCAACTTCGGCTTCGGCGTGCTGCAACGGCCAGGGGTCATGGTGAATCTCCGCACGAAACAGCCGACCCTCCGGGCTGGCAGCGTAGAGGCAGTACCGCTCGGTAAGCCAGTGCTCCAGCGTACCGGGCGCCGCCTTGAAGGGCTCGGACACCGGCCTGTACCGGGCGCCAAAAGCCGCAGGTGCGGCGTGCTTGTGCGTCCGAGATGAACTGTACTCCACCCACCCGCCCTGCCGCTGGATACCCATTTTCGCGTTGAAGTAGGGCAGGTGAAACCAGCGCCGGGCTACGGCGACCGCGACCGGGTTGGCGGCATCCAGACTGAAGAAGAAGACGCCCGGCTTTCCCTGCGCCGAAACGTACGTGCGCACATTCAGCTCCGGGAAGGCAGACAGCCCCGGGAACGCAGGCAGAAACCGAGCCCGGACACCGCTCATGGCGAAGGGCACCACCGCGACCCAGGCCTGTCCCTCGAAGGTATCGAGGGCCAGCCCCTTGGGGAGCAACGGCTCCAGGCACGAAACGGGGACGGGCCAGTGTGCGAACAGCAGGTCCGACCAGGTCTGGGCCATGATCCACGGGCCGGCGGGCGGCGCCCAGGGTCGATGTGCGGTTTGCATAAAGCCTCACCTCCGGTGGATCTGGCAGGCGCCGTCCTCGCAGTTCCCCACGGGGATGATCACCCGGCGGGCAGCGACAAAGTCGTAGACGCGCTGGCCGATGCCCAGCGCCGACGAGAGCTTCAACAGCGGCCAGAGGGGCATCAGCAGCGGCACGCGCGCTGCGGTGGCCGCAAAGGCGTCAATGCCCGCCCAAAGGCGCCCGGTTTTGGGGTCCCGGGCGTACATGCGACGGGCCATCTCCTCGGCGGTTACGCCCGAGCGGGCAGCGGCGTCGGGATCGCGCATCGAGCGGAAGGTGATCTTGCCCAGCCAGTCAAGCCGGGCGATTCGGTCGCGAAACCCCGTGCAGACCGGGCACCAGCTGTCATAAAAGAGCTCCAGCATACCACGCCTCCTCCCAGTTTCAGCCTAGCGCAGGCCAGGGCAGGCGACAAGGTCAAGTCCGGCTGAACCGTGTCCAGTTCTGGACAATGAAGCCAACGCCTGCTATGATAACGCTATTGAGAATCATTCTCATCAACGCCGACATCAGGGGGACGCGGTAGCAGATGAAGATACTCACCCCAGCCCTGCCCAATCTCGGCCCCTATACGGGGCGAGTCCTGCTGGGTCCCCTGTCCGAGGGGGACCTGGTTCCCGCCGGCGCCTTCACGCAGCCCGTCTGGCTTGAGGCTGCGGTTCAGGTCATGGCCGGGCGAATGGGCACCGAGGATTTGCGGGTAGCGGCCTCGCTGTGGAGCAAGCAGTACTTTGCGGCGGCCAGCATGGGCGCCCTCGCGCTCACGGCGTTGCACGGCATCGGGCTGGACATGGCGCCGGAGAACATCGACATCCTCCTGAAGGATGGGGTGCCGAGAGCGGCTGTGGTCCGGGACACCGCCTCGGCGGTGCGCTACTTCCCCCGCGGGGCGGGCGTCGCCGACGTTGGCTCCCCCGGCGACCTGGAGAGCCTGCACCGCACGGTCTTCATCAGCCTGTTCGAGGGCCATCTGGCGCCAGTCATCCAGGCGCTGTCCAGCCTGTCCGGGGCCTCCAAGGCCGTCCTATGGGGCAACCTGGGCAATCTGGTGGCTGACGTCTTCGACACCCTCGCAGCCACCGGCCTCGCTCCTGACGCGGTCGGCCTCGATCGGCGACTCCTGCTGGAGTCGCCCTCGGCGGTAGGACTTGGGGACCCGAACCCCCTCTATGGCGGGGTGGAGTACGTGGCTCTCTGCGAGCCCGACCTGCCGGCGCTGGTACGGGTCCGGCGCACCTGCTGCCAGAAGCACATGACCAAGGCCGGGCCTTGCACCACCTGCCCCCGCCTGTCTGTCGCTGAGCGGGTTGCCCTGCTCCGTGAGAAGCAGTAACGAAAAGCCCCCGGCGCCTGAGCGTGGCGTCGGGGGTCCTGTGTTTTACTGGCTGATATGCTTGAAGAAGGCCGCCTGGAAGAGGTCGGGCTTCTCGAGGTGCGGAGAGTGGCCCGCGTCGGGGAGGATCAGCTCCTCATAGCTGCCGCCATTGGCCCGGTAGGCGTCCAGCATGGCCCGCATCTGGGAGACCATGGGCTGGGGCGGGGCGACCTCGGCGCCGGGCCAGCCGGGAATGGCGCCCACAGAACCCAGGAAGGCCACATCGAAGAACGAGGCGTCGCTGACGATCTGGTCGCTGTCGCCTCGGACCCAGAGCACCGGCGGCTTAGGGTTGATGTCCTTGAAGGCCCAGGTGTTATGGTACTTGGGGCTCATGGCGTTGGCGAACCCATGGGTGCCGGGAGCGGTTCCGGGCCAATTGCCCGAGGGAACCAGGTCGCCGGGGTAGAAGTCCACGCCCGTCCGGGTGCTGACGAGGGACGCCAACCAGCGCTCCTCCTGTTCGGGCGAGCCCTTGAAGGGCGGCTTGAAGTAGAAGGCGTTCATGACGTTGCGGGGAGCAGCCTGCCCGTCGTGGCCCGTGTACTTCGCTCCGAGGGCCTTGACGAACTCCGGATTAACGACACCGGCGCCGGAGCAGACGAAATCGTCGGAGACCGGGGTTCCCTGCAGGTCCTTGGTGCCGCCGAAGCCAAAGGGGCTCATGGGGGCGATGAAGGTGATGGAGAGCAGCCGCTCCGGGTGCTCCACAGCGTAGCGCTGCACCACGCCGCCGCCCAGCGACCAGCCCAGCAGGTGGAAGCGGTCCAGGTCGAGCGCTTCGACCAGGGCGTGCAGGTCGTCGGCCCACTCGCCACAGCCCCGGGTGGCATCCACCGGCAGGGGCTCGGTGTCGCCGTAGCCCCGCAGGTCGGGGACAATGGCACGGAAGCCCGGGGGCATGGCGAGCATCAGGTCCTCATAAAAGGCGCCCGAGCTACAGTTGCCGTGGATCAGAACCACCGGGGTCCCCGCTCCCGCCTCCCGGATATGTACGCGCAGCCGCCTGGTCTGAATCTCCCGTTCGGAAATGCCCGGCAATGCCATAAGCTCCGCCGCCCTTCTCCAGATAGAAAATATGACTAGGTCGTCACATTTTCTATATTCTATCCTTGCATGAATTTTCCCTGCATGCCGGACGTGGAATTGAAGGGCGCCCCGAACCAGCCCCGAATACTCTCCACCTTCAGCGACTTGGCCAGGTCTCCCAAGAGGGGCGCCAGCTCATCCCGGCGAGCCCGCTTTAGCAGGTCCTCGGGGATTGCGCCCTGCAGTGTCCGCAGATCGGCTGCCACGTTCGACAGCAGCGCACGGTCCTCGGGCCGGAACTGCCCGTTGCGCTCTACGTACTGCCGGACGCTGCGGATCTCCTGACCGTACATGGCGGCGGCGGTGCCAAGGTCCAGAAACATGCCCTGGGTCCGTGCGAAGCGCCGGTTGAGGGCAGCGTTGTAGCTCCTGGACGCAGTCTGGACACCTTGCAGGGTCTGCTCAACCGTGGCGAGCCAGTCGAGCGCCGTCCAGGGGGCAGGCTCGCCAAGGCTTTGCAGCGCCCGGTCCATGTTCTGCACGCTGGTGGTCAGGCCCGTGGTGATCGCGTTGACATCATAGGCCACGCTGGTGCTCCGATAGTAGCGCAGCTCCATGTTGGCCAGCAGCAGCCAGACGATCAGCGGCACAGAGAGTACGATGTAGGCCGTGCGCAGACGCATGCGGACACCTCCAGCTACGTTCTACTTCAGCGCCCCGGCCCGGCTCGGCGGCCAGTAGCGGAAGAGCGCCCGGGCTATGATGGAGTGCTCGTCCAGGAGGCCCCACTCGTGGCTGTCTTTGCTCTCGTTCCGGTTATCTCCCAGGACCAGGACCTTGCCCTCGGGCACCGTGACCGGACCGTACTTGTAGGTGGGCGCCGCGGCGATGTAAGGCTCGCTTTGAGCCACACCGTTGAGCCATACCTTGCCCTCCCGGACCTCGACAATGTCCCCGGGCAGCCCGATGAGCCGCTTGACGTAGGGATCCTCGGTCTCAAACGGCGGGTCGAAGACGATGATATCCCCGTGGTGCAGACCGGTCATGCGCCAGACCAGCTTCTCGGTAAAGATCCGGTCCCCCGGGTGAATCGTCGGGATCATCGACCCGGTGGGCACGCGCCGGGCCTCGGCTACACCCATGCGCAACACCTGCGCCAGGATGATCGCGATGATCACCTCGCGCAGCCCACCGGTCCAGAGACGCTTTAGCATAACAGAGTCAATCCCCCTGTAGCGGAATCCATACAGTAAAGACGGCGCCGCCGCCCGGGCGGTTGCGGCCCGCGCTGCTTCCGCCATGAGATTCCGCCACCGCCTTGACGATGGCCAGGCCCATGCCGAGGCCCCGGGAGGCGGCGCCCCGGGCGAACGGCTCGAAGAGGCGCGGCATCAGTTCGGGCTCAATCCCCGGCCCCTCATCCTCCACCGAGATTTCGGCCGTCCCGCCGTTCGCCTTCAGGCTCACCGTGACTGCGGAGCCTTCCGGGGTGTGGCGCACAGCGTTTTGCAGCAGGTTGTCAAGGGCTTGCCCTATCCTGTGCGGGCTGACCAGAGCAAGGGATGGCGCCCCTGGCAGCTCCGCCTTGACCTGCACCCCGCGCTGCGCCGCCAGGGGACTGATCGACGAGACCGCCTGCCGGACCAGTTCGGCCAGGTCGGCCTCCTCCCGGTCAAGCGGCGCGGTGTGGGCCTGCAGGCGCGCCATGTCCACCAGGAACTCCGCGAGGTACTCCAGCCGGGCCACCTGGGAGGCCCCGCGGCGAAGCAACTCCTCCCGGTTGGCCGAGTTCTCCTGCTCGCCGTCCAGCAGCAGTTCGTGGTAGGCGCGCAAGGAGGCCACCGGGGTCTTCAACTCGTGGACCACCTCGGCGGCGAGCCGCTGCAGGGCCTCCCGGTCGGCCCGCAGCGAGTGGAAGTCGGTGCGCAGGCGGGCGGCCATGGCTCGGAACGCTTCAGCCAGAGCGGTCATCTCAGTGGGGCCACCGGCGGGCATGGGGGTCTCCCACTCGCCCTCCGCCAGGCGCCCGGCCGCCAGCGCCATGCGCTGGAGGGGCGCCGTCAGGGTGCGGCTGAACCAGAAGGCCATGCCCAGGGCGGCGAACAGGCCCAGGGCGCCGGCGCCCAGCAAGGCCGTGCGCAGCCGGGCAACCCCGGTGTCCACATCCCCCGGCGCCACCCGCAGCACCTGCCAGACCATGCCGTCGGGGCCGACCACCGGCACGGCCCGTTCGGTCACCGGGGCGCCCGGCTTGCTGACCAGCATCTTCACGCCGGACGACAGCACCATCGTGTTGCCGGAGGGCGTCTTCATTACGGTGATCCGGTAGGGCTGAGCCAACGCCTCGACCGTCACCTTGACCTCGGGGTACTGCCGGTAGACTTCCGCTGCGACGGCCGCCGGGTCGCCGGACTCCGGGGCCAGGGCCATCGCCATCAGGGCGGCGGCGTCCAGCTGCGCCGCCAGGGTCGACTCTCGGGCGACCCTCAGGTGCTGCTGCAGTGCGATGTAGGTGAGCCAGCCGGCCGCGGCGAGCACGATCACGGCCACGGCCAAGTAGCTGGCCGCCAAACGGACACCCAGCCGCTTCACCGCCCCACCTCCCTGAGCTTGTAGCCGGCGCCCCGGACCGTCAGGATCAGCGCGGGCTGCGCCGGGTCGGCCTCCAGCTTCTCCCGCAGGTTGCGGATGTGCACGTTGACCACGTGGTCGACCACGAACTGGGCGTCATCCTCCCAGACCGAGCCCAGGAGTTCTTCCCGGGTGAAGATTCGCCCCGGGCGCCGTGCCAGGGCCAGCAGCAGGGCGAACTCGGTCCGGGTCAGGTAGATCTCCTCGCCGTCCCGCAGCACCTTCTGCCGCTCGGGCAGAATCGTCAGCCCGTGGATCGCCAGGCGGCGCTCGTCGCCCTCCACCACGTGCCCCGAGGCCCGCCGGTGAAGCGCCCGCACCCGGGCGCAGAGCTCCCGGATGCTGAAGGGCTTGGTCAGGTAATCATCGCCGCCCAGTTCAAGGCCCAGGACCCGGTCCAGCTCCTCGCTGCGGGCGGTCAGGAACAGGATCGGCACAGCGCTGCTGCGCCGCAGCTCCCGGCAGACCGTCAGGCCATCCATGCCGGGCAGGCCAATATCTAGCACCACCACCTCGGGCTGGCGCGCTAGCGCCATCTGCAGCCCCTCGGGGCCGGTAGCGGCCCGCTCCACCGCGCAGCCCTCCCGCTGGAGGGCCATCTGTACGGCGTAGGCCAGGTCGGCATCATCTTCGACGATCAGCACGTTCATGACGAGGTCACCTCAAGGTTTGCGTACGACGATGCGGTCTCCGTCGGGCTCCAGGCGTGCCCGCCCGGTGATGCCGGCCTGCTCCAGCAGCTCCCGCGGGATCTGCAGGCGCCCGGCCCCATCCAGCACTACCAGTTCTTCATGAACTTCTTCCACGCCTCCTGTGCGCACGGCCTCCTGGGCCACCTTGCCATCCCGGATCGCCACGTACCGGTCCACAGCCCGGGCCACCGACAGATCGTGGGTGACGATCACCACGGTGGTGCCGTAGCGCCGGTTCACCTCCCGGAAGATGGCCAGGATGCGCTCCGCCGCTGCAGAGTCAACGGCTCCGGTCGGCTCGTCGGCCAGGAGGAGTTGGGGCCGGTTCGCCAGCGCCAGGGCGATGGCCACCCGCTGCTGCTCGCCGCCCGAGAGGGCGGTCAGCCGGTGCCCTGCCCGATCGGCCAGCCCCACGCTCTCCAGCAGCTCCAGCGCCCTGTTCCGGGCCGGGGCGCCCACCTGCCCCGCCAGCAGCAACGGCAGCTCGACGTTCTCCACCGCCGTCAGGTAGGGAATCAGGTTGCGGGCGTGGTTCTGCCAGACAAACCCGGTCACCACTCGCTGGTACTGCACCCGCCCGGCCTCGGTCAGCCTTAGCAGGTCCTGGCCGCCCACCGTGCAGCGGCCGGCCGACGGGGTGTCCAGCCCGCCCAGAATGTTGAGCAGCGTGGATTTGCCCGAGCCGCTGTTGCCGATAATGGCCAGGAGCTCCCCCGCCTCCACGGAGAGGTCTAGCCCCTGGAGTGCGAAGACCTCCAGGTCGGATGCCCGGTAGATCTTGACCAGCCCTTCGCAGTGGATGAACGCCATGCTAATGATCCTCCCCCAGCTTGACGGCTTCGTGGATGCGCAGGCGGCTCAGGTTGGCCACCAGCACCGCCACGCCCGCCCCCAGCATCAGCAGAAGCACCGCAAAGAGTCGCGTTCGGTCGGCGGCCGCCGTGACGACCAGGAACGGTGGGGTCCGCTCAGCGCCGTGCTGCAGGAACGGCACGTAGAGCCGGGCAGCGGCGATGCCAAGCCAGGCTCCCGCCCCGACGCCGGCGCCCACCGTCAGCACCTGTTCGAGGGCCACGGCCCCGGTCAGTTGCCGGGCTGTGAGCCCGAGCGCCCGGAGCACGCCGAACTGGAGCACCCGGGCCTGCATGCTCAGGGTGGCGTACAGCAGAAAGCCCAGCACGCTGATCGCCGCCGCCAGCAGAAAGCCGTTGGTCAGCCCGCCCAGCAGGCCGCCCAACTGGGGGTCCCGTCGGGCCTCGATCAACTGCTTCCGATGGTCGTCGACCCGCAGGGTTGCCACGGACTCCTGCTCCAGCGCATCCACGATGGGCTGGAGCTTGGCGCCCTCGGCCAGGCGCAGCCAGACCTCTGTCGGGAGCAGGCCCAGGGCTTCCTCGACGTAGGGCAGGTTGGCCACGAAGAACTCGCCCCGGGACGGGTAGAGCGTCGGCCAGTAGTTAACCGACCCGTAGACGACCAGCGACACCTCCTGCCCTTCGTCCCCGGACAGGGTAACCCGGTCGCCAGGCTTGAGCTTGTTGCGGTCCAGGAACTCCCGGCTGACGAGCACAGCCTCTTCATCTGCGGCGAGCAGGTTGAGGTAGGCGTTGAGATGCGCCGGCGCCAGGTCACGCCGGAACCAGGCCACCTGGCCGAAGTCCTGTGGGTCGATCGCCATCAGGGTCCCCTTCCGGCCGCCGCGGCCGCCGACGGAGGCGGTCACCTCCTGGCGCCGTACCCGAGCCGGGTGGATCACGCCGGGCAAGCCGTAATGGACCTCCCAGGGCGGGGCGACGAACTCGCCCTGGGTCTGATCGTCCGTCACATCGCCCTCCTCCTCAAGAAAACCCCAGGCCTCGTGCAGGATCACATCCGCACCGCCGGCATAGCCGATACGGTCCGCCGTGTTCCGCTCGAGCGTCCGGGCCGTCGCGGCGCCGTACAGACCCATCCCCACGGTCAGGGTCAGCAGCAGCACCACGGGCGTGGAGCGGGAGGGCGCCCGGCTCAGCTGGGCCAGGGCCAGGTAGAGCGGGGCCGGCGCCCACCGCTCGGCCAGCCGGTACACCAGGCCGGAGAGCAGGGGCAGTGCCCGCAGTAAGAGCAGCCCGCCGCCCGTGACAAAGAGCGCGGGGGCCAGCAGGTTGAGCGGCTCCACCAGGGCCCCGGTGCCGGCGGTCGGGCGGCCCGCCAGCACCCAGTAGGAGTACCCGGCCAGCCCCAGGCAGAGCAGGTCCAGGCCCAGCCTCCCCCACGCCGTCAGCCGGGAGCCCCGTGCGCTCTGCTGTTTGTATCCGATGATCGATTGCCGGGCCGCCGGCAGCACCGGAGCGACATAGGCCACCACCCCGGCAAGGGCTGCCGCTGCCCCATAGAGCCAGAAGTCCCGGCCCAGCAAGGGCGGGGGCAGCGTCCGGTCGACAAACTGCAGGAACCCCGCTGCGGCGCCCATGGCCCGGGCCAGCAGCAGACCCAGGGGCAGCCCGGCAGCCAGAGCCACGGCCGCGAGCAGCGTCCCCTCCAGGCTGTAGACGGCGAGGATTTGCCAGAGGCCGGCGCCCCGGCTCCGCAGGACGGCGATCTCCTGTCGCTGCCGCTCGACGATCATGCCGGCGGTCATCAGGATGAAGTAGCCCACCACCGCCAGGGTCGGCGCCGCCAGCAGGGTCAGCATCAATTGAAGCTCCTGGGCTTTGACCGCAAACCGGGTCAGGATCTCCATTGGGCCGGCGAAGAGCGTGGTGTCCGGGAGCGCCTGGGCCATGCGGGCTTCCAGGTCGTACAGGGCGGTCAGGAGCCGGACGGCGTCCGTCACCTTCAGCCTGCTGGGGTCCACCGCGTAGAACCACGAGTACTGGCCGACCTCGACCTTGCCCATGCCGAGGACCTGTTGACGAAATCCATCCTCCGGGATGAAGAGCGCCTGCTCAAAGGGCTGGCGCTGAAACCAATGGGGGTCATTGGGGTCCTTGCGGCGGAACGCCCCCACCACTGTCACCTTCACCTTGTCGGCGCCCGGGTCCTTGCCCACCGGAACCCAGAGTTCGGCTCCCACGGTCAGCTCCAGCTTGTCGAGGGCCTCTTCCTCCACCATCGCTTCGAGCCCATCCTGGGCGGTCCCGGGCAGGCGCCCGTCGTAGACCTCCACATGATCCGCCAGGCCGGTCTGAAATGCCAGGGAGGCCCACCGGGCCACGTCGGGGTTCAACTGAGCCGGGTTGACGGGCGTGGCGGCCGTCGGCTCCAGCGCCCCGTACCGGACCAGTTCATCTACGGGCAGGCCGATCAGCCCGGGGCCCTGCTCCACCGCCACCCGGTCGGCGTTGGCCAGGTCGCCGGCCTTGGTGCGGCGCTTGGCATTCTCCAGGTGCGCCAGGTGGATGCCGGCCGCGTTCTGTTCCCGGTCGGCGGCGAGCTCTGCCTGAAGCACCCGCTGGAGGGCGCCGCCCGCAAAGGCCGGCACGCTGGAGGCTGCTGCCACGGCCACGGTCAGTCCCGCCAGCAGACCGGCAGCCATGCGCCGGTTCGCCCAGAGCCGTCGGGCTGCCAGGCGGAGCGTCGCCCAGAGTAAAGCTAGCTTCTTCAAGCCCCGGGTCACCTCCCGATCACCTGGTCGCCCGCTTGGAGACCCTTGGTGATCTCGGTCCCCAGGTCGCCCTGAATCCCAAGCACCACGTCGACCTCGCGCCGGGGGTTCTTCAGGAGCACGTAGGTCCGGCCCGAGTACTGCCGGATGGCGGCGTTAGGCAACAGCACCACGCCCTGCTTCTCCTGGAGCACCACGTTCACCTTGCCCACCATGCCCAGGGCCGCCCTGGGCGCCGGCTCGTCCAGCTTCACCTTGATCCGCTTGGGCGAGGCTCCACTTGCGGGGGGCAGCTCGACGATGGTCCCGGTGACGGGGGCGCCCAGGTCGCTGAAGTCCAGCCGGGCCTTCTGCCCAACCGACAGGCCCCGGGAGAGGGCCGAGTCGTCCACGTCGGCCTCCACGATCAGCTCGGTGGGGTCAGCGAGGTTCACCACCGCCGCGTAGGGCTGCGCCTGGTCGCCCACCTTGGCAGCGACGGCCGTCACCTGCCCGCTGAAGGGAGCGACCAGGCGGCTCTCCTCCACCTGCCGGGAGGCCTTCTCCACGTCCAGCCGGGCCAGTTCGAGGTCCAGCTCCGCCCGCCTGATCTGCCCCTCTACGGCGGCGCCCCGGCTATACTGGGCCTTGTTGCGCTCATCCTCCAGGGCCAGCTTGGCCCGCTCGAACCGGATCTGGGCCTGGGCCAGCCCCAGCACCGCATCTTCGTTGTGCAGCTCGGCCACCACCTGCCCCTTTTCAACCCGGTCGCCGGACCGCACGTAGACCGCCTTGACCCGCCCGCTCCCCTTAAAGGACAGATCCTCCGCCCGGGCCGGGGCGAAGCGGCCCCGCAGGGAGACCACGTCCGCAATGTCCCCGACCTTGGCCGTATAGGTCTCCTTCTCCGACTTGACGGGCGCCGCCAGCACCGGCGGCGCCTCCTCCTCTTCCTTGGGCAGCAGGCCGCAGCCCGTCATCATGAGTAGCGCCCCGCAGAGCAGGGCGCCGAACAGCCGCTTGTGCATTCCTTACGCCTCCAACACCAGGGCCCCGTCCGCCAGGGCACAGACCTGGTCCGTCATCGCCATGATTGAGGGGTCGTGGGTGGTCAGGCAGACCGCCACCCCGGTCTCCCGGGCCGCCCGCCGCAGCAGTTGGATCACCTGAGCGCCCGTCCGGGAGTCCAGCTGCCCGGTCGGCTCGTCGGCCAGGAGCAGGTCGGGCTCCACTGCCAGCGCCCGGGCCAGGGCCACCCGCTGCTGCTCGCCGCCCGAGAGTTCGTAGGGCCGGTGGGAGGCCCTGGCCCCCAGCCCCACGTAATCCAGCCATCGCTGGGCCCGCTCCCGCCGCTGGGCGGCCGGCAGGCCGGCCACCCGCAGCGGCAGCTCCACGTTCTCCCGGGCGCTCAGGAGTGGCAGCAGTGCGAATGACTGAAAGACGTAGCCGATGCGCCGGCGCCGGAGCTTCGTGAGCGCCGGCTCAGGCAAGGCGCTGAGCTCCACCTCGTCCAGGAAGACCTTGCCCGAGGTGGGCCTGTCGAGCCCACCCAGCAGGTTGATCAGCGTGGTCTTCCCGCTGCCCGAGCGCCCCCGCAGGGCGGTGAGGGCGCCCCGCCGCAGCTCCAGGCTGACGCCCCGCAAGGCGTGCACGGCTGCCGCACCGCTCCCGTAGGTTCTCGTCAGGTCCACTGCCCGCATGAGCAGCGTCATTGGGCCTTGATCGCCTTTACGACCTGGAGGTACTCGGCGTAGGCGTCCTCCCAGCTCTTGGTGCCGGCGAGCGCCTGGTTGGCGGCCAGATTCAGCGCCTGGGCCAGCGGACCGTACTTGGGATTGCTTTGCTGGCGGGGCTCGAAGGTCCAGTTCGTGTTCCAGAGGGACTCGGCGCCCGAGTTGTAGGTCGAAGCAGCCAGGAAGGCCTTCTTCACATCCTCCGTCTTGTAGAGCGGGGTGCCCCCGGCCTTGGCGATGGCCGCGGCGCCCTCCGGACCGGCCGCGAAGCTCACGAACTTCCACGCGGCCTCCTGATTCTTGCTGCCCGCTGCGATGCCGAAGGAGTCCGGGGAGGCCCCGCCCACCATTTTGGCGCCCGGAGCGACCGGCATGGGGGCTACATCCCACTTGGGCCCGTTGCCCTTGCCGACCTGGACCAGACCCAGGGCGATCTTCCCGATATTCTCGGCGCTCATGGCGCTGCGGGTGCCGCCGGGGCCGTTGCGAACCATGATGGTGGTGCCCTTGCCCACCTCCTGTGGGGCGGACTTCGGCACGGACTGGTCGGTGTGCACCATGGTGGCAAAGAGCCGGAGGGCATCCTGCACATCCTTCTCGTCAGCCAGTGCCGCCGGGCCGCCGGTCTTCTGGGCGAGGTACATCGCGACGAGCCCTTCGTTCATGAAGCTGCTAAAGCCCCAGACCTTGTTCTCACCCTCGCCCTTGGTCAGCTTCTTGGCGGCGTCGCGGAACTGCTCCCAGGTCCAGCCCTCCTTGGGCAGCGGCACGCCGGCCTGCTGGAACATCGCCCTGTCATAGAGCAGGGTCTGCGGGTAGGCCGCATAGGGCAGGTCGAGCAGTTTGCCTTCGATCTTGAGCTGGTCCAGACCGGCGCCGATCGGCTTCAGGTCGAACCCGGTCTTTTGGATGAAGGGGTCCAAGGGCGCCAGGACGCCCGTGTTAAGGTCTCCCGCCTGAAGGTAACGGGTCGGGACCACATCGACCTCACCGGCTTTGGCCTTCCCGGCGACCTGCTCGCTCGGGTTACCCCCGGCTGGGGTGATGGTAACCCGATCCACCCGGTAGTTGGTGTATTTGGCATGGAAGGCAGAGATCAGAGCGTCGAGGAAGGGGTCGGTCCCCAGGCCGGCCACCGTGATCGTAGCCATCTCACCGGCCGGGGCTGCGTCGCCCGCACCCTGGCTGACCTGGCGCACCGGCACTTTGGAGCAGGCGGTGAGCAGCAGTGCGAGCAGCAAAATCGTTGCGGGAAACCTCTTCTTCACGGGCATAACCTCCTTAAAGTGACAGCGTGCCAAGCGTGCCGTCGTTGGTGGCAGCGAAAACAGCGAGCGAAGTGGTTCCTGCGGGCATTCCCGGATAGACCAGCACCGAGCTCTTGATCGCCCCGGCCGCGATCTTCTGGCTGATCAGACCCCGGTGCGCCAGGGTCTGGACCACGTCGTACTGGGTGCCGGTCTGGTCGACGAGCATCAGCGATGCGGGGCTGACCGACGCCGAGCGGCCGGTCTGGTTGGTCACCTTCACCAGGAGCAGGCTTGAACGCTTCAGGAGGTCCAGGTACTCCACGCGCTGCCGGTAGGTCACCGGGAACCGGGCGCTGCTGACCAGGTCAGCCGTCAGCCAGGTCACCTCGGCGTTTACGTACACGCTTCTGTCGTCGCTTCGGATCAGGCCGCGCACCGTCTGCCGCTCCCACCTGGCCTCCCAGGCCGCCTTGTCCAGCGGCTGAACCTCAGGCAGACCCAGGCTCAGGTCCCGGATTTGGAGGAAGCCGTTGTCGGAGCTCACCTCGAAGCCAAACTCGGGCAGCAGGCTGAGCGGCAAGAAGAGCCGCTCGTTGAGTGCGACCGGCCCCGGACTGATCGTCATCGGCTCGGCGCCCACCAGCACGTGGCTGCTGCCCAGCGCCAGCACAGCGCTGAGCCCGTTACGGCTGACGGTGATCTCGCTGTCCTTCACTGCGATGGCGAACCCGAGGGTGCGGAAGACCTCCTCCGGGATCAGCTGCCCGTCCTTTCGGGTGATGGGATCAAACGCAAAGGTGCTCTCACGGCCGTCGATCAGGTAGATCGTGTTCCCGCCAGTCAGCGGCGCGGCCCGGGCCGGTGCGGTTGCGCCGGCCAGCCAGAGCAAGAGCGCCAGAGCGATTGCGGGCCACGCCAGTCGGAAGCGGTGCTTGCGAAGCATCAGATGGATCCTCCCTCCGGTGGTTGGGTTGTCCAGGTGTGATTCTCGCAGGCGCAGGTCAACCTGTTCTCAAGCCAGGGTCAAGAGATCTTGACCTGCATCTCTGGCAGGCACACCGGGCATACTGGCTGTTACAAACTGTCCCGGCCGCCCGGAGGTGATCGCCCTGACGCTCCCCATTGGCTCCGCCTGCGTGGACTTCCACCTGCCGTCGACCACCGGATCGATCTCGGTCAATGACCTGCGCGGGCGCCCGTTCCTGCTCTCCTTTTTCACCATGGCCTTTACCCCGACCTGAACGGCCCAGCTTGTGCTGCTCAGGGAGCGGCACAACGACCTCCAGGGACTGGGGGTTCAAGTGGTCGGCATCTCCGTGGACCATCTGCCCTCGCTGCGTGTCTTTGACGCGGCTGCGGGCCGCTTTCCCTTCCCCCTCGCCGCCGACTGGCATCGCGGGATCTGCCGGCAGTTCGGCGTGCTGGACGAGGAGAAGCAGGCCGCCCGGCGCGTGCTGATGCTGTGCGATCATCAGGCGGTCGTCCGCCATGTAGTCCTTGACTTCACGCCGGCACAACAAGGCCGGTTTGAGGGGTTGCTTGCGGCCGCGGGCGCCATAGGTCACAGCGGAGCAGGACTTGCGACTGAGGATGCGTCTACCACGGTTTGGTCACGCTAGTGGGCGGAGGGATATGCCATGTTTGAGATGCTGCAATCGCTCCTCGACCGAGTGACACCGCCCGCCCACCCCCACGTAGGAGAGGCCTACCTGCTTCACCAGTCCCTTTCGGCCTACTACTACCTGCGAAGCAAGTGCCTGGTCTTCTCACACCACGCCCAGGCCCCCGACCTCAAGAAGTGGTGGGAGGAGGCCCTAAAGGCGGTGGAAGACCGTATCGGCCAGGTGGAGCAGTTGGCCGAGCAGCGGGGCATCCCGACTCCCCCGTCCGTGCCCCTGAAGGAGGATCTGACCGACCAGTTGATGGCCCTCGACGGCCTAGCCATGGTCAAGGGCATGATCACCGCCGACGCGATTGGCCTGCAGTCGTCGGTCCACCCCGAAATCGCTCTGCTCTATGCCCAAATGATGGGGAATACCCTGCTCTTCGGTGCCCGCCTCACGCCGATCATCGAAAAGGAGGGCTGGATGCAGTATCCGCCCACCTATGAAACGGCGTCACAGAAACAGGAAAGCCCGGGCTAACTGCCCGGGCTTTCCGCTGCGCTTTCACGAATGGACGAACTGCTCAACGAAGTACTTGGGGCTCAACGCCTCGCCGGTCGCGTGCTCCACCAGGCGGTTCCACGGGTAAAGGCTGCCGGGCTTGAAGAAGCGCTCGATCAGCCACTGGCCCACGCCCCGGTTCTCCACGATCTTGGCCGTGCCCGTCGCCTTGGCGATATGCGCCTGCAGGTGGGAGGCTGTGACCTCGCCGATCAGGTAGTTGTGGTAGTATACCGGCGCCATGGAGAAGTGGATCTTGGTCGCCCACTCACAGCCGTTCAACGCTGCGGGCGTCTTCAGGAGCTGCATCTCCCCGACGATGTTCCACCAGAGCCGGTTCAGGTCCTGGTCGGGGTTCTCGTACATGCGGGACTCGAAGTGGGCCATCACCAGTACCCAGCGCACGAAGATCAGCATCGAGCGGGTCAGCTCCTGCTGGAGCGCCCCCGCCGCCTGGCGGGCCTCCCCTTCGGGCATACCGGCGTAGCGGATCAGCCAGTCGGCGTCCTTGGTCAGACGGCCGAAATACATCGCAATCGCTTCGGTGGAGCTAATGTGGGCATAGCTGCGCAGCAGCCAGGGCAGCGAGCGGTCCACGTACTTGTCGTATACCCCGTGGCCCAGCTCATGGAGCATGGTCGACATCCACCAGGCGTTGGGGCGCAGGTTGCACAGCACCCGGATATCGCCCTCGCGGTCGATGTCGGTGCAGAAGGCGTGCTGGTTCTTCCCCTCCCGCTCATAGAGGTCCGACCGGTCGATGATATCCCGCACGTCCATGCCCACGCCGCTGAAGAAGTCCATCGAGATCTGCTCGATCGACTTGCCCTCGAAGTAGTGATCAATGTCGGCACCCTTGCTGGCGGGCGCCTCCTGGAAGAAGGGGTCGGCGTAATGCCAGGGCATCATCTCGGCAGGGGAGATGCCAAAGCGCTCGGCCTGCTCGGCATCCAGCTCCTGCTTCATGGCAGCGAAAGGGCCGTCGGTCAGCGCCTTGAGCTCGCCCAGCAGTGCAAAGAGGTCCGCCGGCTTGATCTCGGTCAGCTCGAGGGCCATCTCGTAGTAGTTCCGGAAACCCAGAGAGCGGGCGCCCTCGTTGCGAAGCTTCACCAGCTCCACCAGGCGGGGGGCGATCTCCACGCCCACCTGCTTGGAGGCCATCCAGGCCGCCTTGCGCTCGGCGCTGTCCGTCGACTTGGCCAGAATCGACTTGATCTCATTGTCCGACAGGCTCCGGTCGCCGACCTTGCCCCGGAAGTTACCAAAGATCTGCTGCAGCTCTGTGGAGCGCCGGACCTGCTCGGCGATGATCTCGGGGCTCAGTTGATTCTCCAGGTATGTACTGTACAGCCCCTCGACCTGCCGGTCCAGGGCTGCGTCTCCGGTGGGATGCTCTTTCGCCGCCTTCAGCTGTGCGAAGACATCCCGGTCCGATGTGAAGAGACGCAGCTCCTTCTCCAGGTCGGCCGCCCGCTCGGCGGCTTCGCTCTTCCCGGTGGTCGACATCTCCCAATAGGCTTTGCCGGCCTCAATCGACAGCTCCTTGATCCGCTGGGCCACGCGACCCACCAGGGCTCGTACCTGCTCAGACATTTTGCGTCCCACACCTTCCGCTCGTCGTTCAACCTACTCTATTGTGCTCGCGAGCGGGATTATCCTGCGGGCCAAGTCAATCGATCGCCTGTACGTGGGCATAGACCATCTCGGCGACCCGGGCGATCACGGCCTCAGCGGTCTCCTCATCCACCTCCATGCTATAGGCCGCCAGAATGAACTGCCGACCGGGGGCGTACACCAGCGCCACGTCGTTGACCACCCCGGGCAGGGTACCGATCTTGTGCGCCACCTTGACCCCGTCGGGCAGGCCGGCCTCGATGCGCGTGTGAAAGCTGGTGGTGCTCAGGGCGCCGAAGAGAAACTCCCGCAGCGCCTTATCCCCCACCGCTTGGCTGCCGGTGGCAGCCCGCAGGTACTCGGCCATCTCCCGGGGGGTGGTGCCCGGCACGCCCGCCTCGAAGTGGGTCACCTTGCCGCCCAGGCGCTGCATGTAGGTGTAGACATTCTGCGGGCCGAAGCGGCGCACCAGCATGTTGGTGGCGATGTTGTCGCTCTCGGTGATCGCCAGCTCCACCAGCTGTCGGACGGTGTAGCGGTCCCCCACCTTCACCGCCCCCTGGAGAACCCCGGTGCCCTCCTCCCAGTCGACCTGGGAGTACGCCAGCCGCTCGTCCAGGCTGACCCGGCCCTTGGCCGCCAGGTCGAGGATACACATGGCCAGCGGCAGCTTGAAGGTGCTGGCGGTGGGGAAGACGGTATCGCTGTTGTAGCCGACGGTGTTGCCGGTCTTCATATCGATGAAGAAGACGCCGTAGGTGCCGTCCTGGGCTGACAGGTACTCGGCCAGACGGGTTTGCAACGGGTGCGTATCCCGGGGCTTGGCGGCGGCGGGGGCGACCGCAGCGGTAACGGCGGCAGGGGCCGCGGGAGTGGCTGCCGCGGCAGGCTTCGGCGGCAGGATGGTCAGGCTCTGGCTGGCCACCACAGAGGTGGCACAGCCGGCCGTCATGGCGGCGGTGAGCATGGCGATGATGAAACGGGAGATCCGAGACGCACGCATGCTGGATCCCTCCCGGTATGTTCCCTTTTTTGTCTAAAGGGTTCGCCGGGAGGGCGGGGGCAGGTGGGGGTGAGAACGGAAAACCGGCCCTCTCCCCAGAAGATGGAAAGGAGGCCGGCCCGTTATTGCATTTCCGTTTCGTGCTCGTAGACCATCGCAGCGATCTCGGCGATCACCGCCTTGGCGGTCTCCTCGCCGACATCGAGGCTGAAGACGGAGACGATGAACCGCCGCTGCGGAGCGTAGACCAGCGCTACGTCGTTGACAACCCCGGGCAGGGTGCCGACCTTGTGGGCCACCTTGACCCCTTCCGGGACACCGGCCTCCACGCGCTCATGGAAGCTGGTGCTGGTCAGGGCGCCGAAGAGAAAGTCCCGCAGGGCCTTATCCCCCACCGCCCGGTCGCTCATGGCCAGCCGAAGGTAGGTGGCCATCTCCCGGGGGGTGCTGCCGTGCACGCCCGGCTCATACTGGGTCACCGTGCCGCCCAGGCGCTCCATGTAGTCGTAAACGTTCTGCACACCAAAGCGGTCGATCAGCATGTTGGTGGCGATGTTGTCGCTTTCGGTGATGGCCAGCTCCACCAGCTCCCGAACCGTGCGGGTGTCGCCCTCGGAGAGCTGCTCCTGCAAGATGCCGGTGCCATCCTCCCAGTAGGCGTCGGTGTAGGCGATCGGCTCATCCAGGTCGACGCGGCCCTTGGCCGCCTCATCGAGGATATACATGGCCAGCGGCAGCTTAAAGGTGCTCGCCGTGGGGAAGATGTCGTTTTCGTGGACCGCGGCGGAGCGACCGGAGTTGAGATCCAGAACGTACACACCGTACAGGCCGTCCTGCTCGGCGAGGAACTCCTCCAGGCGGGTTTGCAGAGGCCGCATGTCGGGCGCCGCCGACCTGCGCCTGGCGGGCGCTGGCTTGGTAACCTGCGCCGGAGCCGGCTCGGCGGATTCGGTCGGGGTGAGAGCCGCTGCGGTATCGGCCTGGGGGGTGAGCAGCCCAATCCCCTGGCGGGCTACCAGGGGTGTGGCGCAGCCTACGGCCAGGCCCACGGCCAGGAGCACCAGGGGCCAGCGGGGTCTGCCGCCGCGCGTGGAACGCCCTTGAGTCACACTGCTTCCCCCTGACTAATTCAGTGCTTGCCTCAATGATACTCTCTTCGCGGGCGGAAACGCCATAGACGATTTGTAAACAGCGCGGTTAAAAGTCCTACCAGGCCCACCTCGCGGTGTCGTCAGTTTGGCGGGAGGGTTCGGGAAGGGACACCCCGAAGAGGAACGCAGGAGCGTGAGACCATGCCCGATGCCGCCGAGCGCCAATGGGGCGATTTCCAGACCCCGGCGCCCCTCGCCCGGGAGATTTGCCAGTTCCTGCACGACCACCTGGGCTGCCGCCCTGACCTCATCGTCGAGCCGACCGCCGGCGAGGGGAGCTTTCTGGGCGCCGCCCTCGAGCGCTTTCCCCGGGCGGAGGTCGCATACGCCGTCGAAATCCAGCCCCGGCACGTGGCCACCCTGCGGGAGCGGTTCGGGCAGGCGCCCAACATCCACATCCACCACGATGATTTCTTCCACCACCGCTTCCCGGAATGGCTCAGCGCCACTCCCGGCCGGGAGGTCCTGATCCTCGGCAACCCGCCCTGGGTCACCAACGCCGAACTGAGCACCCTGGGCTCCGGCAACCTGCCGGACAAGCACAACTTCAAAGGGCACCACGGGCTGGTCGCCGTCACGGGCAAGGGAAACTTTGACCTGGCGGAATCCGTGATCCGCAAATGCCTGGAGAGCTTTCACGGGTGCAGCGGCTACCTGGCCGTTCTGTGCAAGACAGCGGTGGTGCGCAACCTCCTCGAACAGCTGCCCCGCACGGGCTTCTCCGTCACCGAGGCAGCCGCCTATCGCATCGACGCCCACCGCCACTTCGGCGCCAAGGTCGAGGCTTCGCTGCTGGTCCTGCGGTTGGGCGCCGCCTCGACCGCCTTTACCTGCGATGTGTACAATTGGTCGGATCCAGCCCGCCGGATCGGGCGTTTTGGCTGGAGCGGCCCCCACTTCGTGGCCGACGTCGACGGCTACCAGCGCTGGCGCCACCTGGACGGCCGCTCGCCCTTTGAGTGGCGCCAGGGCATCAAGCACGACTGCTCCCGGGTGATGGAGCTCTCCGCAGATCTTCACAACGGGCTTGGCGAGCAGGTCGATGTGGAGCCGGAGGCGCTCTACCCGCTGCTCAAGAGCTCCGACCTGCAGCACGGGGGAACGCCGCACCGCTGGATCCCGCTCCCCCAGCGTTCGCTCCAGGAGGACACCGAGTCCCTGGCCGGGAGGTACCCGAAGCTGTGGGGCTACCTCCAGCGCCACCGGCCGCTCTTCGACGCCCGCAAGTCCTCCATCTACCGGCGGCGGCCCCCGTTCTCCATCTTCGGGATTGGCGAGTACTCCTTCGCTCCGTACAAGGTAGCCATCTCGGGGATGTACAAGGAGCCGGTCTTCACCCTGGTGCCCCCGGTGGACGGGCGCCCCGTGATGCTCGATGACACCACCTACTTCCTGGGCTTCGACTCCTGCGAGGAGGCTGCCGGGGTCTGCGCAGCGCTCAATGGGGAGGCGGTGCAGGGCTTCCTGCGGGCCGTCGCCTTCCGGGATGCCAAGCGCCCGTATACCAAGGAGCTCCTGATGCGAGTGAACCCGCAGGCGGCCCTCTGAGTATCCTGGGTAGATCGATGACAGACCCAGGGGGGTGTCCAGACTGAGCGAGGTGATCTACCACGGACGGCGCGCGGGGGCGGCCCCGCCCCGGCCGATCGCTGTCCGGCCGACGTCCACGGTTGTCGAGGAGATCGCCGCCCCCGCCGTAGAGGCGGCGCCCCCTCTGCGACCGGCTGGCGACCTGCACAGTGCGCTGGCCGAAGAGGCGGGCGCCCTCGCCCGGCTCTTGCGGGCCCAGGCCGAGATCCTGGAGCAGGCGCTGGAGTCGGGCACGCTGTCCGACGCCATGCAGGTCCACGCCGGTGTGACAGCGGCGCTAAAGACGATCATCGCAAAAGATCGGCTCCTTGTAGCCAAGCTACAGGTGATCCGATCTCAGAGCGACTGACATGGGTACTTGAGGCGCCAGAGGAGGCAGATGAAGCCATGTCCACATCGATTGACCAGGACCTCTTCGTGCGCACTGAGCGCCACCGGGCGGTGGCCGAACGGGCTGCCGCCCTGGCCGGGCGCTTCGCCGAGCGCGCAGCCGCCCACGACCGCGCCGGCACCTTCCCCTTCGAGAACATCGCGGAGCTCCACAGCTCGGGCCACAGCCTCCTGACCGTCCCCACCGCTTACGGCGGCGAGGGCGGCGGGGTGTATGAAATGGTGCTCGGACAGCGCTACCTGGCCCGGGGCGATGGCTCCACCGCCCTGGCCATCGGGTGGCATCTCTACAAGAGCGGCCAGCTGGCCGAGACCCGCCCCTGGCCCGACGAGGTGCTGGAGCGGGTCTTCCGCGGCGCCGTCCAGCACGGGCACCTGATCAACGCCGTGGTCAGCGAGCCCGAGACCGGAAGCCCCAGCCGCGGCGGCCGGCCCACCACCACCGCCACCCCCACGGAGGGCGGCTGGCTGATTCGGGGGCGCAAGAGCTTCACCACCCTGTCCCCCGTGCTCCACTACTTCCTGGTCTCCGCCGCCATCGCGGGCAGCGAGGCCAACGGCTGGTTCCTGATCGAGCGGGGCGCCCCGGGGCTTGCGGTCGTTGAGACCTGGGACACGCTCGGCATGCGGGGCACCGGCAGCCACGACCTGGTGCTGGACGGGGTCACGGTGCCGGAGGGCGCCCTGGTCCAGCGCTTCGGCAAGGGGATTCCATCGGAAGGGCCACCCGGCAGCGGGGCTGGCTGGAACCTGCATATCCCCGCTGTCTACCTGGGGATCGCCGAAGCGGCCCGGGACTTTGCCATCCAGTTCGCCCGGGAGCACCGGCCCAACAGCATCACCACCGCCATCGCCGAGCTGCCCAACGTCCAGCACCAGCTCGGGCAGATCGAGCTCGGGCTGATGGCCGCCCGCACGCTGCTCTTTTCCGTCGCCCGCCAGTGGGACGAGGAGCCGGACCGCCGGAACCTGCTCCAGGCGCCTGTCGCCGGCGTAAAACCCTTCGTGGTGGGCACCGCCCTCGATGTGGTCGACCGGGCCATGCGCGTCGTCGGCGCCGCCTCGCTCTTCCGGTCGAACCCCCTGGAACGGTACTATCGGGATGTGCGGGCCGGGCTTCACAACCCGCCCATGGAAGACGCTGCGCTGACCACCCTGGCCAGGGCCGCCCTGAAGTAATTCCACTGCACGAGGTGTACACCCATGCGCCCCCACAACCTCCCCCCGCAGTTCACCACCTTTGTTGGCCGCGAGCGGGCCATCACCGCCGCCGGGGTTCACCTCCAGTCCACCCGATTGCTCACCATGACGGGTCCGGGCGGCGTGGGGAAGACCCGCCTGGCGCTCCAGGTCGCCGCAGGACAACTGGACCGCTTCGACGACGGAGCCTGGTTTGTCCCCCTCGATTCGGTAGCCTCACCCGAGATGATCGCCCAGGCCGTGGCCACAGCCCTGGCGCCCCTGGCCGAAGTGCGGGCTGCGCCGCAGGAGTCGGTCACCTCGGCGCTGACCCGCGCCTTCTCCGGGCGGCGCTTCCTGATGATCCTGGACAACTGTGAGCACCTGGTGGACGAGTGCGCCCGGTTTGTGCGCGAGCTCCTCTCCGCTTGCCCACGGGTCAGCCTGCTCTGCACCTCCCGTGAGCCCCTCGGCATCGGCGGCGAGTTGGTCATGGAGGTCGACCCCTTGGGGGATGAGGAGGCGTTCCGGCTCTTCGCTGACCGGGCCGAACAGACCGTCCCGGAATTCAAGGTCAACGCGGAGAACAGCCCCGCCGTAGCAGAGATCTGTGCCCGGCTTGACGGCATTCCGCTGGCCATCGAGCTAGCCGCCGCCCGGGTGCGGGTGCTCCCGCCCAAAGCGCTGGCCGACCGGCTCGAAGACCGGTTCCGGCTGCTGACAAACCGTGACCGCCTCGCGATCCCCCGTCACAAAACGCTGCGGGCCGTGGTCGAGTGGAGCTACAATCTGCTGAGCGAACCGGAGCGGGCCCTGTGGCGCCGGCTGTCGGTCTTTGCGGGCGGCTTCAGCCTGCCCGCGGCGGAAGCAACCTGCCAGGGTGACCTGATCGGCGAAGGCGATGTCCTCCCGCTGCTCTCGCTTTTGGCGGACAAATCGATCATCAAGGTAGAGCGCACTGGGGAGAGTGTCCGCTACCATATGCTGGAGACCCTGCACGCCTTCGGGGTGGAGCAGCTGCAGGCCGCCGGCGAAGAGGCCGCTGCCCGCCGCCGGCACCTGGCGTGGTACACGGGCCTTGCGGCGGATTATCGGCCGAGGATGATGGGCTCCGAGAGCACGGCGCTCTACAACCGGCTCCTGGAGGAGCTCGGCAACCTGCTCGGCGCCCTGGAATGGGCAAAGGCGGACCCCGATTCGGGGGAGGCAGGCCTGACTCTGGCCAGGGACCTGGTGATCTTCTGGGGGCGGTGGAATCCCAACGAAGGCCCCCGGCATCTAAGTGAGCTGCTGGCGCTTCCGCACCTTCAGGAGCCCACCAGCACTCGCATGCATGCGCTCAATGCGCTCGCCGCGATGAGCCTGGACGTGGGGCGGCTCCCAGAGGCTCAGGCCCACTGGGAGGAGGCACTGGCCATCGCCCGGTCGACCGGCTCCGAGCGTGGGGTGGTCGCCTGCATGCTCAACCTGGGCCACGTGGCCATGAATGTCGGCGATTACGACCGAGCCATGGACCTGTTTACGGAGGGGCTGGAGGTCCTCGGGCGCCTTGACCTGCCGCAAATCGAGGCCGGATGCCTGAACAACCTCGCGACCCTGCACTCCCTGCTGGGCCGACCGGCCGAGGCTGCAGTGCTGTTCGACAGGGCCCTGGCCGTGCACGCCAAGCTGGACTGGCCTGCCGGGCGCAGTTTCGTGCTGGCCGGCGCCGGGCTCAACCGCATGCGCCTGGGGCAGCCGGAGGAGGCGCGGCGCCTGTTCGCCGAGAGCCTCTCCCTGCTCATCCAGCTTCAGTTCCCGGACATCAGCGTCAATCCGATTGAGTGGGCGGCCCATTGGCTCGGCGACGCCGGAAGGTCAGAGGAGGCGGCCCGGCTCCTTGGAAGCGTCGCAGCCGCGCGCAGCAAATCGATCGGTCCCCGCCCTCCTTACACACAGCCTGCGTATGACAGCTTGACCGCGCACCTGCGCCAGCGCCTTGGCGAGTCGGCGTTCGGCGCCCTCCTCAACGAGGGGGAGTCGATGGCCTTGGAGGAGGCGCTCGCCCGGGCAGCGGAACTCCTGGCCGAGCCGGCTCCCGCAGCGGCGCCCCTCCCCGCTGGGCTGACCGCCCGTGAGATCGAGGTGGCCCACCTGGTCGCCCAGGGCCTCTCCGACCGGGAGGTAGCCGCCCAGCTGAACCTGAGCCGGTTCACGGTCAATAATCACCTGCGGAGCATCTATGGGAAGCTGGAGATCTCCTCGCGCGCTGCCCTGGTGACCTGGGCCTTCCAGAACGGCCTCGCCAAGGCCAGGTAGACATTTCGTTTGGCCCTCGCCACCTTTCGACAGAACACACGTCCGCCCTATGATATGGTAGGAAGTGGAACGACGCCGAGTCCATGCTAATGCTGGCTCGACGTGGTAACCTAGTCTCAGGTCAGTGGGTTGGAGGGTGTTTACAGGTGGAGAATCAGGTCATGGTGGTCCTGGAGAAGTTGGTTCAAGCGGTATCGACGCTCCAGCAATCGGTCGAGCGGCTCGAGCAGCGTATGGACAAGCTTGAGCAGCGTATGGACAAGCTCGAGCAGCGAGTGGATTTGCTGGAGCAGCGGATGGAGGCCCGGTTTCAAGATGTCGAACATCGCATCGATTCGATCGAGCAGCGTATGGAAGCCGGGTTTGAGGATCTCAGGCTCCACATCGCAGCGGTCTCGTCCAGGGTCGACATCATCAAGGAGACGGTCGACCAGATCGACGAGCGTACAGCCAGGACCGAGAAATTTATGGAGTACATGAAGGAGAAGTGGATGGATCACGACCAGGCGATCTTCCATCTGAAGCGCAGGCTCCCTTAATCTAGCATTTTAGCCAGGCGTTACAGCCTGGCTTGTTTGTTGACAACCGCCTCGACACTCTCCCTATCAGCACCCGGCGCCCGCAGACCCACGACCAGGTTTTGCAGGGGTAACACCTCCCCCATGTAGAACTGGTAAGGGTGCCTTAGTTCTCCGGTAAATGGGGCAATCACCATGGCAGCATCACCCTTACCAGTTCGCAGCGACCTTCTCCCAGACGCCGAGGTCGGACTCGCCTGTATCGTCGACGTCGAGACCACCGGCCTCTCGAATGCCGACGAGGCAATCGAGCTCGGCATGGTACTGTTCGCCTTCGACCGCAAGAAGTACTCGATCCTGGCCGTGGTCGACGAGTATGTGGGGCTCCGGGAGCCGACGGTGCCCATCGGTCCGGGCGCCCAGGCTGTCCACGGCATCTCCCTGGCACAGCTGCGCGGGCAAAGGCTTGACTACGACCGGGTCGAGCGCATCCTCAGCCAGGCAGAGGTGCTCATCGCCCATAACGCCAGCTTCGACCGGCGCTTCGTTGGCCGGCTCAGCGAAACCGCTGCCGGGAAGCCCTGGCTCTGCAGCATGTCCGGCATCAACTGGCTGCGGAAGGGCTGTGCGAACCGGCGCCTGCAGGACCTCCTGGTCAGGTACAAGATTGAAACGCCAAACGCTCACCGTGCGCTTGATGACGTCTACGGCGTACTCTACCTGCTCGCTGGGGGCACCAAGCGCAAGACCCACCTGGCCGAACTGATGGCAAGCAAATGAGAACAGGCGCCCGCGGTGCATTACACACCGCCGGCGCCTGTTGACTTTTCTGGGCCGTCCGCTTTCTCGGCGCCCGTGCATTACGACAAGGCAGAGGTGGTGACATCCCATGAGGTCGATTCTAGCGTTGCTGCTCGCCCTGCTTGTCGGATACCTGGGGTCCCCGGTTTCCGCCCCTGCGCCCCCGCCGCCCCCTGCGCCCAAGCCTGCCGTTCACTGCAGTCCCTGCATCCACTCCCCGGCGGAGTGGGGAAAGCCGGAGGACCGGCCCGCTCCCCACGAGGGCTCGTTCTGGGCGCCCGACCGCCCGGAGATGCTCCCGCCAGCCGACTATGGCGTGGTGACACACCATGGGAAGCTGAGGGTTGAATGGTCGGTCGGGACCTACGAGCTGAACGCCCCGCTCCCCGAGGCGCCCAAGGAGATGCCGGTTTACAACCTCGGCCACTATCCGGACGGCCACCGGGCGATGTTGGCCCAGTACGTGGCCGACCCCCGGGTCTGGGAGTACCACCCGGCCTACGGGCTCCTCCAGCACGTCGGCGTCCAGCCGCTCGGCCAGGTGCAGCCCATTGCATCCGCCGATGAGGCGGCACGGCGCGCCGCCGACCTGCTGGGCCCGCTCCAGATGCCCGACTCGAAGACGCCGGTGGTCCTGGAGCGGGAGAACCGCTGGACCGTGCTCTTCTACCGACATGTGGAGGGCTGGAAGGTCTATTCCGACAAACCGCTCACCGTGCACCTCAACCGCTCGGGGCAGGCCGTGGGACTTTACATGCGGCGGCGCCCGCTGCTCTCTGCCTCCGTCTACCCGCTGCGTACCGCCGAGGATGCTTGGAAACTGCTTCAGGACGGCAAGGGGTTCGTCCCCTATATCGTCGAGAATCCGAGCGTTTCCCCCCTGGGAAAGACCGAGAGCTTCGTGGTAACGAAGGTCGAGCTGGCCTACCACGAAGGGCACGCCGACTTCCCCAGCCAGTTGATGCAGCCCTACTTCCTCTTCTGGAATGAACAGGGCCAGGTGCTGGCGGTCCCAGCCATCGCTGACAGTCAAGTGAAATGGTAAAGGAGGTCAAATATACACTAGAGTCGAAATAATACCGACCAAACGATCACACCTACGGGAGGCTGCATGCGCGAACTCATCCTGCAATCTGCACGCCTACGGCTCCCACGCCTGCTCCTGCTGGCCCTGGGCGCCGCCCTCATGACCGCCGGGCTCTCCTACCTGCTCGGCACGCTCCAGCGCTCACAGACCCAGGTGATGGACCAGATGGAGGACCGGTGGAAGGTCTCCTACGACCTTCTGATTCGGCCCAGCAGCAGCAAGGACCCCGACGGCTACTTCACGCCCGGGCGACTGGCCGGCGCCGGGGGCGGCATCTCCCTCGACCAGTGGCAGCAGATCAAGGCCATCGAGGGCGTGGAGATTGCCGCCCCGGTCACCCAGGTCGGTTGGGTCAACTACCCGGTCTCGGTCAACGTCAAGACCGAGGACGGGAGCTACCGGCTAGCCTGGCACCTCACCCAGTCCGACGGCCTTCAAACCTACACAGCGCAGGGTACGGATGCCGCGCGGGTCGCCGCATCTGGCGACTACGCCTCCCTGCCCCTGTCCGTCCCCCTCCGGGTCGCCGTTGTCGCGGTGGACCCGGAGGCTGAGGCGCGCCTGCTGGGCCTCGCCCGGGCGGTCACCGCCGGCACCTACTTCGGTCTGAACGACGACCGGTCGGCCCGGGTGGGCCCCGTCTACACCCTGCCGGTGCTGGTGTCGGGCGCCGACTACGGCGGCCTCGGGCTGACGCTACAGATGGAGCGGCTGGACGGCCCCGGCGGCATGACCTGGCAGGCGAAGAGCCTCAGCGACCTGCTGATGGGCCGCCTCGACACCACCAAGATCCAGCCCAACTGGAGCGCGGGGCTGATCCAGGCGCCCGAGCCCACCCTGTACGCGACCACGGTCTCCCTCGATCCTGCCCGCTGGCCCCTCGCCTTCCGAGCAGAGCTGGCAGGGAGCATCCCGCTGCCGAACGGCATCCAGGGGACGCCCTTCGCCTCGTGGCGGTTCAGCGGCATCAGCGAGGGCGATAACCGCCAGATCCGCTTCCACTCGGTGGGAACCTACGACCCCGCGCGCGTCCCCCTCAGCCACGAAGCCGACCCCTCCGCTGCCCTTTATCGAATGGGCGCCGCCGAACTGGCCTTCGACGATCACGGAAACCCTGCCGGGTCCCCGACCCAAATGAAGCCGCTCGCCCACCCGAACGCCTACCTGACCAGCCCTCCGGCGCTGATCACCACACTGGGCGCCGCCCAGGAGCTGATCCCGGGCGCCCCCATCGGTATGATTCGGGTCAAGGTCGCCGGGGTGGAGCAGATCTCGCCCGAGTCGATTGAGAAGGTGCAGAAGGTCGCCAAGGCGATCACCGCTGCGACTGGCCTCACGGTCGATATCATGCGGGGCGCCTCCCCCGACCCCGTGCTGGTCCAGCTACCGGGCGTCGGCTACTTCGCCCAGACCTGGCTGCACAAGGGTCAGGCGGTTCAGCTGTTCGGCGAGCTGCGCCGGGGCGACGCCCTCGTCATGGGGCTGGTCTTGCTGGTAGGTGTGGTCTTCGTGCTCGCCACCAGCATCGTCCATGTCATGCTGCGCCAGCGGGAGCTCTCGACCCTGGCGGCCGTGGGCTGGCGCACGAGGCATCTTCTCCTGTTGGTGCTGGCCGAGGCCGGCATGGTCGCCCTGGCAGGGGGGATCGCAGCCTGCCTGGCGCTCCCACGGCTCCAGACCCTGGAGGCGGCGCTGGGCACCCTGCTGCTCTACACCCTGGGCGCCGTGCTCGCCACCCTGGCGACCGGCATTACCACCCCGATGCGCCTGATTCTGGGCGCCGGCGTCACCCCGAACAAGCGGCTTGCCCACGTGGAGAACCTGCGCCAGGTCTCCTGGGGCTCGCTCTGGGCCCGGCGCCGCAACCTCCTCTCCCTTTCCGCCCTCGTCCTGCCCACCGCCCTGTCGGTCATCCTCACAGCGCTGACCGTCCGGCTGGAAGAGCGCCTGTTCGTAACCGTGCTGGGGTCGCAGATCGCCCTTTCGGTCGGGCCGCTCCATTACGCCCTCATGTTCGCCGCCTTCGCCCTCGCCGCCGCCACCACCGCCGACCTCATGTCGCTCTCCGTCCTCGAGCGCCGCACCGAGCTGGTGCTGCTGAGCGCCATGGGCTGGACCCGCAAAACCGTGCGGGCGCTGGTGCTCTGGGAAGGGGTGCTCTGGGGCCTGACCGCCGGCCTGGGTGGCACGGCGCTGGGCCTCGGCGCTCTGTATCTGATCTATGGACGAATCCAGTCGGGCCTGTGGGCGATCCTGCCGCTGGTGCTGCTGGTGCCCACGGTGACCGGGCTGATTGGAGCCATCGCCCCCGCTGAATCCGCCGCCCGCATGCAGCCTGCCAGGGGAGTGAAAGCAGCATGATCGAGGTACGCAATCTGGTCAAATCCTACCCGGGCACAGGCGATGCGCTGCGGGGTGTCTCCTTCGATGTGGCCCGGGGCGAGTTCGTCGCCATTATGGGGCCTTCAGGGTCGGGCAAGTCGACCCTGCTCAGCCTGCTCGGCGCCCTGGATACGCCCACGTCCGGCGAGGTTCGGATCGATGGCGCCGGCATCGCCGGGCTGTCCGGGGACCGGCTCGCAGACTTCCGCTTCGCCAAGATTGGCTTCATTTTTCAGCAGTACTACCTGCTCCCGACCATGACCGCCCTGGGGAATGTGATGGCGCCGTTGCTGCCGCGCAAGGTGGAGTACAACAAGCGCCGCCAGGCAATGCAGCTCCTGGAGGCGGTCGGGCTGGGCCACAAGATGGCCAGCCTGCCCTCCCAGCTGTCGGGCGGCGAGCAGCAGCGGGTCTGCATCGCCAGGGCGCTGGTCGGCTCCCCGCCCCTGATCCTGGCCGATGAGCCCACGGGCGCCCTCGATGAGAAGAACGGCGAGATCGTGCTGAGCCTGATCCAGGATCTGCGGATGAGCAAGGGCCTCACCGTGGTGATGGTCACCCACGACCCCCGGGTGGCCGAGCGCGCCGACCGCACGATTCGAATGATCGACGGAAAGCTTGCGGTATGAAGATGCGGGTCGGCAGAGCACCGTAGCTGAGCACCAAACTCGGGTCCAAGGTGGATGTACAGCTAGACCTTCAAAGAGCCCCTGGCAGCAAGGCCGCTGCCAGGGGCTCCCCCGTTTCGCAGGAGATCATCCCTCTGGGCCGGAATCAATTTATGCAACTCTGTAATGTCAGGAAAGGCAGTGCATCCATGGCCAAGATCATCGGTGTCGACGGCATGACCCGTGAGGACCTGGTTCGCCACCTCGAGCGGGGCGGACGCTTTGTCATCTTCCAGTACGTCGTCTCGGTGCTTGTGATGACTTTCCGCCGCAGCAGCAACATCTACTACGTGGCGCCCGGCGAAAGTGCCGCCGCAAAGGGCGTGGGCTGGACCCTCCTGACCCTGGTGGTCGGTTGGTGGGGCGTGCCGTGGGGATTCATCTATACCCCGATGGCGATCTTCAAGAATCTGTCCGGCGGCATCGACGTGACCCGGGAGGTTGCGGCCGAACTGCTGGGCGCCCAGCCTGCCGTGGCGGCTGCTGCCGCACCGGTTGCTGTGTACGATGTTGTCATCTCCAAGCGGACCTATCAGTGGCCGGATCGCCTCGGCTATTACGTTACCTTTCAGCGACAGGGCGCCGCCCCGATCGAGCTGGAAGTCTTGCCCGACTGGTACGCCCACCTGAACCCGGGCGACGCGGGAACGTTGGAAACGCAGAACGGCGCCTTCTGGAACTTTGTCTACATGGCACGGTGAGGTGCGTGAGGGACATGAGCAAGGCGATCTACGTCTAACCCGGTGAAAGGGGGCACGTCCATGTTGGTCCGATCTCTGCCGTACTTCCTCCTGCTGCTGCTAGTGACCGGCTGTGCGGCCGGGCGGATGCCGGGGCCGCAACCCCAAGGGCCCGAGTCCCAGACCGCTCCGCTCCCCATCCGCACTGAGTTCTCCGGACACGTGGCCGACGTGGATGGCCCCTGGCTGGTCGTTCAGAACGGGGACCAACTGACAGCGCACAACCTCGACACCGGGAAGAGCGTAGCCATCCCGACCCGGGGCCCCCTGTGGGGCGGCTATGCGGTCGGGGGAGGCAAGGCGGTCTGGTCCGACCTGCGCAACGATCCCCACGTCAGCGGCATCCAGGAGCAGCAGACGCAGCCCAACCTCTGGAACTGGGACGTGATGGTGATGGACCTGGCGACCGGCGACGTCCGCCAGGTTACGCAAAACGCGGGGGCGCAGCTCCAGCCCCACACCGATGGGCGGAGCATCGTCTGGGAGGACTTTCGGGAAGATACGAGCCGGGACTACTACGGCTACCCGGAGATCTACGTCTACGACCTGGCGGCAGAGAAAGAGCGGCCCCTCACCCGGGGCAAGGGAGGCCACTTCCAGCCCCGGGTCGACGGGGATACCGTCGTCTGGATGGACGGACGCAACAACCCCAAGACCGGCGGCGCCCGCGGCTGCGAGAACTGCCCGGAGAACAACTGGGACATCTTCGGTGTGAGTCTGTCCAAGAACCGGGAGTTCTCCGTGGCCACCGAAGCCGTGATGGAGAACTCCCCGGATGTCGCTGGCGACCGAGTGGTCTGGGTCGAACTGCGCGATGGCGGCCAGGTCTGGCTCCTGGACCTCAAGACCAAAGAGAGAAGGCGTCTTACTTCCGCAGCAGCCGTCCGGAACCATGTCCGCATCGACGGGGACCTGGTGGTCTGGGAGGATGAGCGGCGAGGCCACGGCACCAACGACGTCGTGGTGAACGGGCTCGCGGGCAACGCCGACATCTTCCTGTATGACCTCACCGAGAAGGCGGAGGCGCGGCTCACCGGCGACTGGATTCAACTGTCCCCCGCCATCAGCAAGAGGACGGTGGCGTTTATCTACAGCACCCAGGTCAACCCAAAGGTCCAGGTGGTAGAGGTACCGATGCCGAGCCATGCCCCTCCCCCGTGACCATCAGGCTGAAGGTGCCGCTTCCTTCGACCTTGCCTTCCCAGGCGAAGCGGCCCAGGATCGCGGGGATCACGGCCAGCCGGACCCCGTTGCTCGGCGGACAGCATGTCCCGGTCGTTCCGTCCGGTACGGCCCAAAGCGTGACCATGTCGGCGCCCGCCCAGCCATCGCCTGTGACCCGGTAGCCCCCGTTCGGCGAAAGCTCTGCCCGAACGGCCTCGACCCGCGGCGCATCCCGCTCCCATCCCTGGCTAACCCAGGCGGCCAACTCGGGCGCCCTCGCCTGCACGGACCCATCCGGGCGGCTGATCACCACTTCGCCGGAAGCAGTCCCACACGTCCGCTCGGTGCCGTCCTGGACCTGCCTGGTCACGCAGTCCATGGCGGGGAAGACCGTGACCTGACTGCCGTCCAGGTACTTCACGGTGAGGTACGGACCACGCCCCGGCGGCTGGACGGTCTTGCCGTTGGGCTCCGCTTTCGCCAGCCATTCCTGCAGCCGCTTCAGCACCTGTGCATCCGCCTTCCGTCCCGGGTAGAGCGGCCGGGATGGGCTCACGCTGGGCAGGCCGAACCTGACCTGGGCCCAGGCGATGACCGGCTCGCTGGCGCCCGCCGGGCCTGTCCCCGGACCCACCTTGACCGGCATCCCAAAGCTGCCCCCGGCATCCGACAGAATGTTGAGCATGTACTCCCCGGGGACCAGGTCGGCGGGGAGCGTTCCTTCCCAGGTAAAGTCGCCGAAGGTCGCCTCACCTTCGGCGAGGAGCCGGTCGTCGCCTCCGCTCTCCAAGGTCAGGCGGTAGGCGGTGGCCCCAGCCACACCATTCCCCTTGACTCTGAACTGGCCTCCCGCCCGAGGTTCGGCGGGCTCCACCGAGTACTTCTCCACCGGGGGCATCGCCCGACCCATCTCCTCGTGCAGGAACGTCTCCAGGGCCGGGGATGTGACGACCCGCCGAGCGTCACCCTCGGCCACGACCAACTTGCCTTTCACGGTCGTACAGCCAACGCCTCCGTCCACCGGCTCGCAGGTCCACGCCTCCCGGATCAGGATGCGGCGGCCGTCCACCAGCCGGAGCTCAAGCCAACTGACCCGGCGGTGCTCAGCGTCGGCGCCCTGCGCATCGGCGGGCTGCGCCGCCGCCAACCCTTGCAGGAGCTTCTCCACCCAGGGACGGTCCTCCGGGCGTGCCCCATACAGGGGCCGCGGCTCCTGGTTTCCCGGCGGAATCGGCGGGATGTACCGCACGTACTCCACGTGCTCCGGCCGCAGCTGCGCGAGACTCTCCGGCACCGTCGCCTGAGGAGCCGAGGACATCCGGCCAGGGGGCTCCGGTGCCGGCGTGGGCACGGAAGGGGCCGCGCAACCCGCCATCGTTGACAACATCACCGTCAGCGAAAGGATGCTCCGCAAGCAGCGCATTTCGGGCAGTCTCCTCTCCGTTCAGAGGGATAGTCAACAGCTACCTGACAGACGTGAGAGCAAGGCCAGAGGTTTCAATACCATCCAGTTACCCCTTCGGTCTTCTACGACCGGAGGGGTTTTCGTGTTACAAAGGATGATTTATGAAATCTTAACGTTGATATTAAATGTATATACTGAACGTACAGAGAATCTCCTGACAGTTCTGATCGTTCGTGAAGGCCAGGAGGGATCTGTATGACCCGAGCCGAGCTGAATCTGACTTTCCTGCGGGGGGAGACCGAACGGGGTCCGGGTGGTGATGCGGGCCCGTACCTCCTCTCTCGGCGCCAACTGCTGCAAGGCGGGGGAACGCTGGCCCTGGCGGCAGCGGGGGTAAACACCTTGCTTCAGGGGGCGGCCAACTCAGGCCCCGTCACCGTCGCGCGAGATGGTCAGCGGGCCGTCCTGCGGGTCGGCGGGCAGGAGCGCTGGGTGATCGACGCCCGGCGCTTCGGCGGCAGCCCGCAGCTCTCCGTCACCGAGCAGGGCGCCGTCACCCGCATCAGCCTGGCGGGCGCCCAGTTCCCGGGCACCGCGCTCAGCGCCGACCTGGACGCCGAGCTCCGGCGGGTCCGGTCCGCCTGGCGCCTGCGCCTGGCCCTGGCCGTGGGCGGGTTCAAGGCCGACGTCCCCCTCCTGGAGTGGCTGGCGGGCACCACGCCCGCCCGCGCCCGGATCCGGCTGGACCAGCCCGCCTTGGCCCTCGGCCCCACCGGCGGCGCCCTGCAGCTAAAGGGCACCGCCGAGGCGACCCTCACCCCCGACTGGCAGCTGCGCCTGGCGGGCCAGGACATCGCCCGACTGAACACCCCCGAGGTGCAGCTCAGCGCCGACGACATCACCTTCGCCCTGCTCCCGTCCGACGCCCCCAGCCTGCTTCAGCACGCCGCCGGGCGCCGCACCGGGATCACCCTGCAGCGCAACGGCAAGGCGTGGGAGGCCTGGCCGGGCCTCGCCGCACTTGACCAGCAGAAGATCGCCTATGGCCAGAGCCCCTTCGACCAGGTGCGTATCGAGGCCCACGAGACCCAGCAGGGCGCCCTGCGACAGGCGCTCGTAGCTGAAGGCGCCGCCCTGGCCTATGTTCCGGGCCCCGACCTGACCCACCTCGACGGCAGCCCCGCCCGCCTCGGGCTCCATAATCCCCGCTACGCCCTGGCCTTCTCGCCCGAGTCCGCCCAGGCGGCCCTGGTCGCCCGCTTCAGCCAGGAGCCCACCTGGGTCCAGGCCCGCGGTCTGACCCTGCACCTCGGCGATGCGCCCCACGCCCGGCCCTTCGAGCTGGTGGTGCGCGACGGCGAGGTCGTCCGCCGCAGCGTAGCCCCGGCCGTGCTCTCCATGGCCGCCTCCATGCCCGGGGCGATCGTCGAGCCCCTGCGGTCCGCCGAAGCGGGCGCCCACGCGGAGATCGTCACCCTGAACGGCCAGGCGGTCGCCGCTGCCACCGAGCCCGCCCCCCGGCCCACGCCCTCGCCCACCTTCCCCATCGACATCGTGCCCATCCAGATCGTCGCGCCCGCAGCCTATATCTCCGTGCTGCGCCCCGTCGACATGCTCCACTTTGAGGTGAAGTTCCTCAACCTCCGGCTGATGAGCCGCAAGGGCGGTGTCCCCTTCCTGGAGCGGCAGAACCCCAATCAGGACGCCTACCTGCTCTTCCGCTTCCCGCCCCAGCACATCGCCGAGAAGGTCTACCTGCTGGCAGAAGCGGCGGAGTCGCCGCCCATTCCGCACCGGGCAGCCGGACCGAGCTGGCTGGCCTTCAAGCTCCCCACCGCCACCAAGTCCCTGGACTACACCCTCGAGAGCCTGCTCAACTGGAGCGCCTGGAGCACCGTCACCGAGTCGCACCGGGTCGACCCCACCAACAACGACAAGTCCACCGCGCCCATCACCGCGATTGAGGCGCCCTACCGGGTCTTCCTCTCCCCCACCTCGGGAAGCAAATGGGTCCATCACGTCGCCCCCCACACCCTGGACGACCGGACCGAGCTCTGGCATACCAAGCTGACGCCTGGCGTCTCACGGGCAAGGCCGGGGGTGCGGGCGATCTGGTCGCCGGACTACACCCCGGACTCGCCGCCCGACTCGCAGAACCCGCCGCTGGGCGTCTTCCGGTACTCCATGAACGCCCGCCAGCGCTATGAACTCGTCGCCCTCAGCCCGGTGCCGCTCCTGGGACCCGCCCAGGACCCCATCAAGGTCGAGAACCTGATGCTCACCTCCCAGGGCGCCTGGCTCAAGCTCGAGGGCAAGTGGAAACCGGGCCCGGGGCTCAAGCTGGCCGGCTGGCGCCACGAGGCGACCATGGGGCGCGACCAGTTCGTCAAGGTGCTGGAGCAGGGCTACCTCTATCCCTTCGGTCATCTCGCCCTGAAGATCACTGAGACGCAGCGGCGCGTCGAGAACGCCGGCGCCTACCTGCGGCAGCGCGAGTACATCGTCGTCGTCGAGAAGGAGCGCACCTACCCCGGGGCCGAGGGCGAAAGCGTGCCCACCCGCATCAGCCGGAACCGGAACCTTCCCCTCCGCAAGGTCACCGTGCTCACCACCACCACGCCCAACCTCGACCCGAGCGAGGACCAGGCCTACCAGGTCGAAGAGCTGGGCGCCGACGCCTACTGGCCGCGCTCGGGCGGGGAGTACTTCGCCTTCCACATGGTGGGCGAGGACTGGGAAGGCCAGCAGATCGAGTTCGCCACCCCGGTGATCTGGGTCTCCAACATCCCCGTGACGGCCGATGACAAGCTGACCAAGATGGGCTACGTCAAGGCCGACTACGACAGCCATGCGAACCAGCGGAAGACGCCGATGCGGGGCCAGCGGATCGCCTACGCCCCCCGGGTGGCAGTTCCCGGTCAGGCAGATGATGAAGCTGCCGGCGACACCCTGCTGGAGACCGCCACCCTCTCCTTCACCGGTGCGACCATCGAGGATGGCGAGGCCCACTTCCCGCCCTTCCTGCCGCAGATGGACTCGGCGGAGGTCAAGGTGGGCGCCCTCAGCCAAATGACCGGCTCCCCCGCCCCCAAGTCGATCAAAATGGACACCAAGTGGCTGGCCCAGGGCTTCGGCGCCGGCAACCCCGGCATGGTCTTCGCAAGCTTTGTCGGCAAGCCCGCCATCGCCTTCGGCGGCGACAAGACCGGCGCCGTCATGACGCCCGACATGCCCCTGGCCGGCCTCTCCCGCAGCCACGGCCTGGTCGGCGGCGACACCGGCCTGTTCGGGGCCGGCCAGTTCAAGCCCGAGACCTTCTTCGAGGACAAGGCCAAAATCCTGGGCGGCATCGCCCTGGCCAAGATCATCGACGTCGTCAACGATGTGACCGCCAGCCAGGACAAGACCAAGGTGCCCCGCATCACCACGCAGCTCCATTATCCGGGCAACGACACCAGTCAGCCGCCGGACGCCATGAACACCGACCTGATCTGGACCCCCAAGCTGAAGGACTTCGGCCCGTTCGTCGCCCAGTTGGATGGCAAGGATGCGACGCTGACCATCACCGCCCATCTGCATACACCGCTGAAGGCTGGCGCCACCCCCACGAGCCATGTCCAAGGCAAGCTCGATCACTTCACGGTGGACCTGTTCGACTGCGTCATGCTGGGCTTTGATCATCTCTACTTCACATCGGATAACGGCAAGGAGCCCAAGACGGACATCGGCCTCCAGTGGGTCAAATTCACCGGCGCCCTGGAGTTTGTCCAGAAGCTGAAGGATGCGCTCGGCGATATCTTCGGCGGCGGCTTCAAGCTCGACGTGGAGCCAGTCGGCATCCGGGCCTCCCTCTCCGTGAACCTGCCTAAGATCTCCTTGGGCGTCTTCGCCCTGACCAACATGAGCCTGAGCGCCGGGTTCGACCTGCCGTTTACCGGCAAGCCGGCGCTGGTCAACTTCGCCTTCTGCTCCCGGGAGAACCCGTTCAACCTCTCGGTCTCCATGTTCGGCGGCGGCGGCTTCTTCGGCCTCACCGTAGGCTTGAAGGGCGTGGAGATCCTGGAGGTGGCGCTGGAGTTCGGCGCTTCGGTCTCCATCGACCTGGGCGTGGCGAGCGGCGGCGTCAGCGTCAAGGCGGGCATCTACTTCAAGTACCAGACCACCCCCAAGGAGGGCGCCCTCCTGGAGGGCTACGTGAAGATCCACGGCGAGATGAGCGTCATGCTGATCGCCTCGCTGTCGATCACCCTCTACCTCTCGCTCACCTACAAGACGCCCAACAAGTGCTGGGGCCAGGCGACGCTCACCGTGGAGGTCGAGGTGCTCTTCATCAGCTTCTCGGTCGATGTCCACGCCGAGCGGCAGTTCTCGGGCGACGACAACGACCCGCCCTTCTCCCAGATGATCACCGCGGGCCAGTGGAGCGACTACACGATGGCGTTCGCATCGTAACAGGAGGGACAGCGACATGAGCACACAGCGGATCGTCTGGACCGCACTGCCAAACGGCGTCGGCGACGGCTACTTCAAGCTGTCGGTCTTCCTCTCCCCCCGGCTCACCCCGGAGCCCGGGGATGACCGCAGCCTGGCCAGCTTCCCGGACTTTCAGAACTGGCCGGCCCACGAGATCAAGTTCTTCGTCACGTTCGATACGCTCACCGGCCCCCAGACCTTTGAAGCCACCCTGGACCCCGACAGCCCCACGCCCAGCCCCGCCCTCTGGAGCTCCCTCTTCCCCGTGTCGACCCCCGTCAACGGCTTTGCCTACAAGGCCCTGGACGGGCTGCCAATCCGCTCCTACCACGCCCTGGGGCTGCACGATCACCTGAAGTCAATCTACCAGACGGCGGCGACGGCCCATGCCACCGACTATCCCCCCATCTCCGTGCTCAATCAGCTGCTGGATGACCTGAAGTACGAGGACAAGCCCGACGCCAACATGAAGCAGCAGGTGTTGGCCGAACCCTTTCCTCCGGCGGCGGAGCCCTTCAACGCCCACAAGGACTTCTTCCGGTTCCAGCTCTTCCACGCCCCGTTCAGCACCAAGCAGGTGCCCATCAAGCTGCCCGAAATGGAGTTCCACGACATCGTCGGCGCCCTGGCCCGGCACCCCGGCCTGCTGCGGGAGCTGGGGCTGGTCTTCGACCTGCGCATTCCCATCGGGCGCACGAACGTGCCGGCAGACGGCAGGGTCAGTCTATCGCCGCGGTGGGCGTCCCTGGGCCAAACGAAGGATGAGCTGCCCTGGACCCGCTACACCCTGGGCGCCCCCGACGAGCGCATCTTCCAGGCGGCGCCCCGTCCCTCCATCCCCGTCGGGTACACGGATCTCAAGCTCCCCCTCGGCGACCCCTCACGCTACGGCGTGATCCAGGTGGATGTGGACGGCCTCTCCTTCAAGGCGCTGAACCTGGCGGGGAGCCTCGGCAAGCTCTTTAGCACCCCGTTCGCCCAGCCGCTCTCGAATTACTGGCTGAGCCAAAAGCCGCAGAACACGGCCTCGCTCGCATCGGGAACGACCACGGGCGTCTCGCTGGTCAAGAACTATCGAGCGGCGGGCCTGCACGAGCTGCTGGTCACCAACACGCTCCACAACGCCGACGTGGAGGCCGGCGACGGCTACAAGATGGAGCTCTGGCTGGAGGATCTGGTCCGGGGTCACCGGCTTGACGTGCACGATGAGACCACGGGCCAGTGGCGCTCCCTGCACCAGCGGATCGGCACCTATAAGATCGATGATACCGAAGTCGCAGTGGCGCAGCCCGAGGATGAAGGGTGGGCGATGACCGCCCTCACCTCGCCCGCCGATCCCTCGGCGTCCAAGGAGCTCCGGCTGCACGAGGCGATCGCCGAGTGGGCCGGCTGGTCGCTGTCGGCGCCCCGCCCCGAGAGCGTCATCGGCACCCATGATGAGATCCAGAACGGGCCGGCCAAGCCTGCCGCCTCCAACTTCCGGCTGGCCGTCACCTTCGTCCCGAAGCCGGGCTCTCTGCCCCGGCTCCGGTTCGGGCGCCGCTACCGGCTCAAGGCGCGGTCGGTCGACCTGGCGGGCAACGGCCCCGCCCTGATCGAGCATGGACTGGAGCCCCAGACCGTCTCGCCGCCCATCGTCTACCGCCGGTATGAGCCCGTAAGCCAGCCGGTGCTCCTCCCCCGCGCCAAGTACAAGGACAGCGAGTCGGTGGAGCACCTGGTGGTCCGGACTTGGACGACGCCCCCCGCCGGCACTCCCACCACCGAGATCGCCGAGCGGCACGTGGCCCCGCCTGTCACCACCGTGCAGATGGCCGAACTCCACGGTCGTCTGGACGACCCGGCGGGGCCCGGGGGCTACCGGGCCGATGCCTACAGCATGCTGACCGGCCTGGAGGGGACCGCACCGACGGATCCCGTCCCCGACAGCCAGTGGGATCTGAACTACCTCGCCGACCCCATGGCCCGGGGCGCCGCCTTCACGGGGTTGCCGGGCACGGGGCTCACCGTCACCATCCCTTTCGATACCAACGCCTGGCCCAAGTACAAGCCGTTCCGGCTCAAGGTGGTCGGCGGCGGAGGGTCGCCGCCCGGCCTGGACGGCAGCGACCCCGGCGCCCTGCGGGTGGAGCTTCCCCCGGCCACGGTCGCCCGAGTCCGCATGAGCTGCTACCCCAACCAGGCCGAGCTGGAAGGGCAGTCCGGCATCTGGCGCTGGGTGATGGAGCATTTCAACCCAGCCGACCCCGAGACGCCGCCTGTGGGGAACCAGGGGTACGGCGCCCTCCTCAAACAGGCGCTGGTCGGCCAGCACTGGATGGTCACCCCGTACCGGGAGCTCCTTCTCATTCACGCCGTGCAGCAGCCCCTGGTCCAGCCGGAGTTCAAGACCATGGGCATCCACCGGGATCCCGGGGCCACCTGGGCCGACCTTCGCTACGGCACGCCCATGGACGGCAAGAGCACGCAGAAGTTCGACGTGCACGCCACGTGGGATCAGCAGATCGACTCGCTGGCCAAGCCGGAGCCCGACACAGTGCACGGCGAAGCCCACGCCTTCACGGCGCCGATCGACCCGGCAGAGACTTACCTGAACGACTTCCGCCGCCACGAGTTCGGCGACACCAAACACCGGTACGTGCACTACAAGGGCACCGCCATGACCCGCTTCCCCGAGTTCTTCCCCCCGGGCACCACGCCGCTGACCCAGAACACGCCGGAGTTCAGCATCCATGTTCCCAGCTCTGCGCGGCCCGCCGTGCCGGACGTGCTCTACATCATCCCGGCGTTCGAGTGGGTGCCGGGCCAATCGGGCACCGCCACCACCATGACCCGCAAGGGCAACACCCTGCGTGTTTACCTGAACCGCACCTGGTACTCCTCGGGCGATGACGAGAAGCTGGGCATCGTCCTGAACCTCCGGCCCCGGACGGGCGCCTGGGGGGAGCCTTACGGCAGCGAGGTCCGCACCAAGTACTCGAGCCAGTGGGGCCGAGATCCGATCACGCTCGGGGCGAACACCGGCCCGGCCCTGACGCCCGCCAACTTCGCCTTCAAGGTCGACACCACGGACATGCTCACGCTGGAGGAGGTCCCCACCGGGATCTGCACCGTGGCATCCCACGAGGTGAAGTACGACTCGGCTCAGAAGCTATGGTACTGCGACGTCCGCATCACCCCGAACCAGGGCTTCGGCGCCTACATGCCCTTCGTGCGGCTCTCCCTGGTCCGGTACCAGCCCTATTCGATTCCCGGCCACCACCTTTCCCGGGTGACGCAAGCCGACTTCGCCCAACTGCCGGCCGACCGGACCGTGAGCGTCACGCCGGGCGCCAAGGCCGGGCAGTGGAGCGTCTCGCTCACCGGCATCCACGCCCATGTGGGCGGTACCGGGGCGCCGTGGCGCCGGGCCGAGGTCCAGATCGAGCGCCAGAACCCGGACGGCGCCGACTTTGGCTGGGCGCCGGTCGGCCAGCCGGTCAGCCTGAGCGCTCCGTTCAACCCCAACGTCTTCAGCGGCACGGTGCAGCTGCCGCCGGGGCGGGCGGGCGCAGGCGAGTACCGGCTGGTGTTCAAGGAGTACGAGAAGCTCCTCGCCGACCCGGCCGGCGGGGCCGCCGGGCCGCCCAAGGATATCTGGCGGCTGATCTTCGCCCACGCCATGCCGGTCGGGGCTGATGCATAGCGGAGGAGGCTAACCTCCTCCCTCTTCCCAACCTGCACTTTGTGATACAGACTGAAGAACGGAACGTGCGTCAAAAGTGAGAGGTTCGGGGCCAATCGGCCTGTTCTGACTGCCACAACTGCTTGTTCTAAACCAAAAGTCCAAGATTCTGCCTCCATCCGACTGGACAAACCCGGTTTTCCGCCCCAACCTGTGGTTTCTGACCCGATGTACTCTCCAAACCTGCCAGTTTTGACACAGCAGAGTCGAGTTGGTCCACACAACAACAGCCGAGCACCACCATCTGGCGGTGCTCGGCTGTTCTGCTCATCTCACCAGTTCACCGTAGCGCTGACGCCAATGTTAGCTGTCTCCTGCTCGGCCGATGCCGGGTTCGGCACCGAGATGCCGTACGCGGAGTACCTGACCCCCGACGCCACCTGGGTCCGGGGCAGGAAGTTGAGCGAGAGCTGGGCGGCGCTAATCGAGGTCAGGAACTCAACGAGCTCCTGGTCCGTCAACGTCCCCGTCCCGCAAGTGGGCGCCACGTTGCCCCTCGCCACCCGCTCCACGATGGCGGCGAACGCCGCCTCCAGCTCCTGACCGATTGCACGGCATGCCTTCTCGTACCCTGTCATGCGCATTCCCTCCATAGGTGGTGTGGACGCTCACTAACGAGTACGGGCAGGGCATGGCCAGGGGTCGGCGCCCCGCCCCCTTTCAGCCCGAGGTGAGCGTGTCCGGCAGGACAACCGCCACCCCAAGTGCGAAGAGTACAGGGTCCTTGCACTCTACTTCATCAGAGGAAGACGCGTATGGTGGGCCGGAACGATCCCTGCCCCTGCGGCAGCGGCAAGAAGTACAAGAAGTTCTGCATGGAGCAGCAGCAGGTGGTCTCCCTGGCGTCAGTCCGCTACGACCGTATCTACGAAGATCTGCTCACCCAGCTTGAGAAGTTCTGCCGAAAGCGCGACAAAGATGAGATCGCCTGGGCCGAATACGAGTTCTTCGGTCCCCAGGACCACGCCGAAGGCGATGAAGAGGCTGAGGAGTACGCCTTTCTCGACTGGTTTGCCTTCGGCTACCCCGACTCTAACACCGGGCGCCCGCTGGTTAGCCTGTTCGCTCAGCAGCGGCGGGATCCCGCTGAAAGGGAGCTGCTGGCGGCGTGGGAACAGACCAGGCCCGGGTTTTACCGGGTCCTCGGCAGCGAGGGTCAGCAATACCGGCTGATCGACGTGCACACCGGCGCCGAGCTGACGGTCGATTTCCGCCCCGGCCCCCCTGGCAGGCCCGGGTCGGTCCTGTGCGGGCGCTTGCTCCCGACCGGCCCAATCTGGCGGCCCAGTTTCGAACTCCTGTCGCTGCCGTCGGAGGTCCCAGCGGCCCTGGAGCCCCTCCTCGACGCCGAGAGACCCGCTGCCGATTCCCCCCACCCCTGCCAGCCAATCCGGTGGCCGGACGTCGCCCCCCGAGGGCGCCCCGCCCGCCTGGGCCGCCGTTGCGAACCTCGTGAGCGACTATGCCGACCGCGAGGGCATCCCGCGTCGCGAGATGCAGAACGCCCTGCGGCTCTGGTGGGATGCGGCTGATGTGCTTAAACCGAAGGTCTCAAGGCCCGAGGTGTGGGCTGCGGGCGTCGCCTATGCTTGGCACCACTGGGCCAGCCACGACGATGCCACCCAGGCCGAGGTGGCGGAAGCGTTCGGCGTCTCGGCGCCCACGGTCGGCAGCAGGGCCAGGGAGATCTCCCACGCCCTGCTCCTGGATCTACTCGATGATCGGTACGCCAGCCCCTTTGATCCCCGGGTCCGGACCGCGCGGATGCTCGCCTATCTGCGGCCAGACCGCGAGCAGGACTTCAACGACCCGATCTGGGCCTTCGGGCGGCAGAACCCGGCTGGCCTGGCAGTCGCCCAGCGCCTGAACCGGGAGGCTCAGTTGCTGATCGACCAGGGCAAGCTCAAGGCGGCGAGAGCGAAGTGCCGGGAAGCCCTGGACCACTGTCCAGTCTTAGTGCCGGCGCGCAACAACCTGGCAGCCATCGCCCTGCTGGAGGAAGACCCGGCCACGGTGATCCGCGAGGCCGAGCCCGGGCTGCAAACCCATCCCGAGTATGTCTACACGCTGGCCATCCTGGCACGGGCCCACCACCGGCTCGGACAGCCCAAGCAAGCGCAGCAAAGGCTGAACCAGGCCCTGGCGGTCTATCGGCGCTGGCAGACAGAGTGGCCGGAGTACATCCAGCAGGAGCGGGCCAGCGACCGCACTGGCCTCTGGGAGGCGCTCGCCGAGCTGGGCGAAGACGGGACGCTCTACGAGCTGGCGCTCCGAGAGAATCTCTCGACCTGCTCGACCGTCGATCTACTGCGGGCAGCGGTGGCAGCCGAACGATCCGGTCATCGAAAGCGAGCCGCCGAGTGGCTCCGGCTGCGGGACAGCAAAACCAATCCGAATTGGCGGCTGGCGGGTGCACTTGCGACTGCGTTGGAGCAGATTGAGGCCGGGGCGGTGCCCGCCTTCCACCTGAACTACGACTTCACCCTCGATTCCCTCAAGCCAGGTTCCACCGACCTGGGACCCAGCGCCCGGGCAGTGATTACCCAGGCCATCTGGGGCCAGGATGAGAAGGACGCGCAAGAGCAGTGCCGTGCTCTCAGTATCTTTAGGGACCCCTGGGTAGTGCATCTGCTCAGGGCGGTCCTACTGCGGCCGGAACTGTCGCCGCGCCGGAAGAGCGCTGCCATCAGCAGCCTGGTGGCCCTGGGGGTCCTGCGTCACGGCGATCAGGTGCTGATCTATCAGGACGGGGTGCTCCAGACGGCGCAGGTCAACCTCATGAAGGAGTGACAACAACCCATGGAGCGAAACGAACCCGCCGTGCGGCGGCTGCGGGAGCTTGAAACGCTGCCGGCCCATGCGCCTGCGTGTGCACGGAACCTCTGGGAGCTGGCCCGTCACGGCAGTGAGCCTACGCTGGAGGAAGAAGCCAAAGCCCTATCGATGCTGGACCACCCGGAGTTCACCGTCCTGGCCGACTTCGCTGACGACCTCCCGGATGAGTTCGTCGTTGGTGGAGTCAACCCGCGGATGCATCTGATCATGCACCAGATCCTCGAGACGCAGTTGATCCAGAACGACCCGCCCGAGGTGGCGCTGGCCCTGGAGCATCTGATCGGCATCGGCGTCAGCCGGCACCGGGGCTGCCACCTGATCCTTGACGGATTCGCGGAGGAGTTCTTCAAGGCCCTGAAGCGCCAACGCCCCTGGGATCCCGGGCCCTACCAGCGCCACCTTGAGGCGCTCATGCGTGCCAAGGCCGGCGGCACGGTCATCCCCTTCGACAAGCGGCCGGGCCGGAACGATCCCTGCCCCTGCGGCAGCGGCAAGAAGTACAAGAAGTGCCACGGTCCGCAGGAGGAGGGCGGCGTGTCGGTGTCGGTGGCGCTGCCGCGCGGCCGGCTGCTGCTGAGCCCGGGGATCTACGCCACCGAGGAGCACCTGCTCACGGTGGCAGATTCCGATCCCCTCCTCTACCTGGAGAACCTGGCAGCCGTGGCGGCCGCCCTCGACGAGGCCGGGGCCGATGTCGCCGCCGCCGCCGCCTATCGCCAGCTGGTGGCCTCCGCCGAGGAGGCGGCTATTCCCGAAGTGCTGGAGGGCGCCCTCCAGGATCAGCAGCTCTTCGCGATGGACCACGCAGAGCACGCTGCCGATGGAATCTCCGCCACGGAGCGGCTGTTGGAGATGACCGATGACCCCGATCAGATCGCCACCTACCGGCTCGACCTGGCCGACTTGCACGACCTGCTGGGCCGCCGTGACACCGCCGACCGGATCTACCAGGAGGTGATCGCAGGGGCGCCCAGCGACCCCTACGCCTACCTCCGCTGGGCCCGGCGCCAGGCCGGGGCCGGAGATGCACAGGGCGCCGCGGCGACCTACCGCCGCCTGATCGACAGCCGCCTGGCCGACGAGGTCGCGCGGAGAACGGCCGCCAAAGAGCTCGCTGATCTCCTCGGAAGCTAACGCACAAACACCCCTCCGGGTCATAGGACCCAGAGGGGTGTTTTTTCTGTCATCCGTTATCGATCGCCGTCTTGATCTTCCGTCCCATCGCCAGAAGTCCCCTCAGCAGCAAGAGCACGACCAGGGCCTGAAACACGAGGATGTAAGCCACTCCCGATGGCATGGGGCGGAGCCGATACAGGTGGAGATTGGACATGGCGATCACCACATTGGCCAGGGCGGCCACGCCCACGACACGCCGGATGCGCCGGTAATGTTCGATGAGCGAGGACCGATCGGTGTACAGCACCTGCTCCTCGCCCGGCTGCCAGGGGCGCCGGAAGTAGTGCCACGTGCCCCCGTATGTACAGGCGTGCTCCCAGCCGGCGTCGGCGTACAGGTTGAAGTACTCTGTCCGTTTAGGGCCACGCAGATCCGGGCGATAATCCAACCGATAGGTATACCGCACCGCCGGGTCGCGCCGGAAGGTACTCCAGCCCAGGTAAGCCTGGTCCAAATGCAGGCCCTGTTCCGACATCTTGTTGATCCAGGTCTCTTCCCCTTCATACGACCAGACGGTCCACAGGCTAAACCGCTTCTCCAGGTTCTGCTTCACGGCGTTCTATGCCCTCCAGTGCTTGATGACGTTGTGTCCGTTCTCCAGGAGCTCCTCCAGGCGCCGCATCTCCGCCTCCAACACCTGCTTGCCGGCCGGCGTAATGGCGTAGAGTTTGCGGCGGGGGTCTGCCCCGTCGGGCACCGGTGCGGTCTCGATCAATCCCTTGTTCAAGAGGGTGTTGAGCGCAGTGTACAGCGTCCCGGCACCGATTTTCACCCGGCCGTTGCTCATGCGTTCGATCTCCTGCATCATGCCGTAGCCGTGTGCTGGCCCGGAGCCCAAGGTGACCAAAATGTAATAGAACGCCTCGGTCAACGGCAGCAGGTCTGTTGCAGCAGCCAAGCTATCACCTCTGTCAGGTTGTGCTAAGAGATATTCCAAGTATCGCTACATCGTCTGTCTTTATATTAGATGACGATATATCGACTGTCAATATATCACTTGGACAAGATGTGCAGAAGGTCTCTTCCGGTGGACCTCGAAGAAATGATGTGCTTTCGACGGGAGGGATTCCCATGAGGCTGGACGGACTGACGCAGGAGCAGCTGGCCGTCGTCACCCACGTAAGTGGGCCGGCGGTCGTCATCGCTTGCCCGGGGAGCGGCAAGACCCGGGCCCTGACCCATCGCATGGGCCACCTGGTCCAGCAGTGCGGCGTCGCCCCGCACGCGATCCTGGGAATCACCTTCACCCGGGCCGCCGCCGGGGAGATGAAGGAGCGCCTGACCGGGTTGATCGCCCCTGACCTCGCCCGGCGGGTGCGGCTCTTCACCTTCCATGGCCTGGCATGGCGAATCCTCACGGATAGCCGGGGCGCCCTCTCGGTGCTCGACGAGGGCCGGCAGCAGGCGATGATCCGCCAGCTCCTGCGGGACCAGAGCCTCAACGCCGACCAGACCGCGGTCGAGAACGTGCTGACCGACCTGGCCCGGTACGTGGGCGCGCAAATCCCCCGGGCGCATTTCGCCCCGGGTTCGCTGGATCCCGAAATCTTCTTCCGGCTGGAGGGCGAGTACCGGCGCCTGAAGGAGGAGACCGGTGTCCTGGACTTCGACGATCTGCTCGTTGGCGCCCGGGATCTGCTGGGCGAGTTCCCTGAACGGCGGGCGGAGCAGGTCGACCGCATCCGCCATCTTATGGTGGATGAGTTCCAGGATACGAACACCCTGCAGTGGCAGTTCCTGCAGCTGCTGACGCCGCCCGGACCCAACATTATGGCTGTGGGCGATGATGACCAGGCGATCTACGGCTGGCGGGGCGCCTCCCCCTCGTTCATGCTCCGGTTCCCGCAGGAGTTCCCGGGCTGCCGGGAGCTGCACCTGAGCCGCAACTTCCGCTCGACCGGGTCGATCGTCGAGCCCGCCGAGCGGCTGATCCGCCAGAACCAGCAGCGCTTCGCCAAGGCCTTTGAGACGGAGCGGGCGCCAGCCGAGGCGCCCATCTTCACCCGCCCGTCCTCGGCGGCGCAGGAGGCAGAGGCCCTGGTCGGTGCCATCCAGAAGCACCTCTCCGGGGGAGGCAACCCCGCCGGGGCCGCCGTGCTCTACCGGGCCAGCTTGCTCGCCCTTCCCTTAATGAAGCGGCTGGATGAGGCCGGCATCCCCTACCGGGTCCTGGGCGGGAAGCCCAACCCCTTCACCCGCTGGATGGCCCGGGACGCCCTGGCCTACCTGCGCTGGTCCTGGGGGGAGGCCAGCCTGGAAGAGGTGCTGCGGGTGCTGCGCAGGCCGGGCCGGCGGTCGATCTCCAAGGAGTTGCTGGCGGATCTGGAGCGCAGCGGGACGGCGCCCGGCGCTATGCTCGACTGGCTAGAGGCCAAGACCCTGCCGGCCGGGCGCCGGGAGGTGCGCGCCCTGCGTGCGGGTCTCGTGCGGCTCCGTGAGGCCCGGGCGGGCGAGGCAATCTCGCTGATCCGCACCGAGCTGGACTACGAGCGCTACATCACCCAGTACTGCGACTGGTCGGGGAGCGACCCCGCCGAGGCGCGGGAGGTGCTTGCGGCGCTGGAGCAGATCCCGGCGCCGGACGAGCCCTCCCGGGTCTACCTGGAGCTGGCCGCCCAGGCGGAGGCCCGCCAGGAGCAGGGCGAGAGCCGGGAGCCCATGCTCACGCTCTCCTCGCTGCACAGCAGCAAGGGGCTGGAGTGGGAGCGGGTCTGGCTGATCTCCGCCGTCGAGGGGGCGATCCCGCACCGCTACGTGGTTGAAGCAGAGGACCGGGGGGCGCTGGAGGAGGAGCGGCGGCTGTTCTACGTGGGCATGACCCGGGCGAAGGACCGGCTGGAGATCTCTGCGCCCCAGTACCTCGCCGGGGCGCCCGCCTCGCCGTCGCGCTTTGTAATTGAGGCCGGCATTTGGGCGCCTCCCCCGCCGCCGCCGCTGAAGCCAAAGCGCCAGTCGCTCCTGGCGGCGCTCACGCTCAAGCCGGCGGCCAGCCCGGATCTGCCGCCCCCGCTGCCGGTCGGCGACTATGCGCCGGGCATCATCTGCTACCACATCAAGTTCGGCCAGGGCGTCATCCACCGGGTGGACCAGCGCTACGGCGTCGTGGAGGTGCACTTCCGGGGCGGCGCCGACATCAAACTCTTGTATATGGAGACCTGCGTCTCGTCAGGACTGCTGCGGCAGGCTCGGTGAGGTGGGCACGAGGGGGCGAAAGCCCCCTCGCACTCATTTTGCAGGGCGGTTTCTGTCATGCGTACAGGAAGCCGTGCATACAGTCACATACCATCGCCCAAGGCCGAGAGGAGGTGAATGCAGATGAGGCGTGCCCTCTCGGCTTTGGTCGCCGTCGCCTTAGCCCTTGGCGGGTGCAGCCTGGGCGCCCGGGGCAAGCCAGCCGAGCCTCCACCCCCGGAGCATGGACCGGCACCGCCAGAGCCTGCCCCGCCCCCGCTTGTTCCGTTGGTCCGCCAGAACTTTAGCGCCGGGGCTCATTCCATATCGGATGTCGTCATGTCCCTGGCGGAGCCTGCCCCGGAGCGCCCGCCGATCCAGGCGGCTGAGGAGGAGCCTCCGCCCCCGCCCGGGGTGGGGATCGGGCCGACCGAGTACGTGGTACAGCCATCTGCCCCGCTTGGGATTGGGAACTGCGAGGCCCACTTCTACAACGGCCTGCTCCGGGAGCCCAAGATGTCCGTCCCCCTGGGCGCCTGGTGGCTGGAACTCTACATGGTCTGCCTGGACTCCTGGACCGATCCGCTCAGCTACCAGGTGGAGGCCGTCTTCGTCTGGCCCGACGGGCTGTACAAGACCTTGCCCCTGGAGTACATCGTGCCAGCGCCCGAGCACGCCAACAAGGGCGTCGCCGCCTGGGGCGCCGGCGTAAAGCCGAGCCTGGCCGGCACCTACAAGGTCTATCTCCTTGTTGACGAGGTGCCCGTCGCCCAGGTCGAACTGGAGGTCCGGGACGAGATCGCCACGGAGCCCCCCTTCTGGCTGAAGCAACCCGAACCGCCGCAGGACCCACCGCCGTCAACCGACCCAACACCCCCGACTGACCCAGCGCCCCCGACTGACCCAGCACCCCCGACCGAGCCGGCGCCCCCGCCTGCGCCGCCCGGTGACGGTTCCGGATCCCCGTAGCACAGCGATATTTGGAGGGCGGGCACATGATCAAGCGCTTTCGGTGGCTACAATGGCGAACCTTCCTAATCTGGTGCCTGGTCATCGCCGTAGCGGTAGACCAGATCATCTACTGGTACCCGCGGTCCGTGCAAGTGGGCATGGCCGTGCTGAGCATCTCGCTGGAGTTCCTGATCCAAGCATCCTTCATGATCATCCAGTTCGCGGCGCTCTTCTGGTTCCTCGGGCGCGGCCGTGTCTACTGGATCTACCCCGGCGAGACCGGGGCCACCTGGGATGACTACCGCGGCAACCCGCAGGTCGTCGACAGCGCCCGGCACGTCGTCACCCTGCTGCAGGGCGTCAGAGAGTTCAAGGAGATGGGCGGCGAATCCATCCGGGGCCTGCTGCTGGTGGGTCCCCCCGGCACCGGCAAGAGCTACCTGGCCCAGGTGGTTGCCAACCAGGCCGGCGTGCCCTTCTGCTACAGCTCGGCGCCCAGCTTTCAGAACATGTTCTTCGGCGTCTCCAACCTCAAGATCATGGGCCTGTACCGAAAGGCCCGCAAAAAGGCCCAGCAGTACGGCGCCTGCATCGTCTTCATCGATGAGATCGACGCCATTGGCCTCAAGCGCTCGGCGGGGGGCGGCGGCGGCAGCCTGTTCGGCGCCGGCATGGGCATCCTCAACGAACTGCTCCTGCAAATGGACCCGCCCAACATGGACGACGGCTTCTTCCAGAAGCTCCTCCGCGGCCTCGGCCTCCGCCGCCGCAAGGCAGAGCGCCCACTGGTGCTGACCATCGGCGCGACCAACCTGCCCGAGGCGCTCGACCCCGCCCTGCTGCGCCCCGGCCGCTTCGACCGGCAGATCGTCGTCGACGCCCCGGACTACCAGGGCCGGGTGGACGTGCTGGAGTACTACCTGAGCAAGGTGAAGCGGGCGCCGGACATCGACCCCCGCCGCATGGCCCTGGACACCGTGGGCTACACCCCCGCCCAGATCAAGCACGTGGTCAATGAGTCGGTCATCCTCGCCCACCAGATGGGCTGCCGGGATGTCGCCTACCGGCAGTTCCGCATGGCGCTGGAGGCCTACGAATGGGGCCTGCGCCAGCCCATTCGCTCGATGCCCGAGGCAGAGCGCCGCCGGGTCGCCTACCACGAGGCCGGCCACGCCGTGGCCCAGTACCTGCTCAAGCCCTACGACCCGCTCTGGAAGGTGACGATCATCCGGCACGGCCGGGCTCTGGGCCTGTCGGCCACCAAGCCCAAGGAGGAGCGGTACCACCATACCGCCGAGGACCTGCACCGGGAGCTGCGCATCTGCCTGGCGGCCCGGGCCGCCGAAGAGCTCTTCTTGGATGAGAAGCTCGGCGGCGTGACTGACGACCTGAAGCAGGCCACACGCATCGCTGCCTTCTACCTGGGCGCCGCCGGCATGGGCGATGAGCTCTACAGCTACCTGGCCACCGACTCCGCCCCCGAGAGCGTGCGGGCGCTGCGGCCCAAGATCAACAAGCTCCTCGAGAGCCAGATGAGCGAAGTCCGGCGCCTCCTCGCCCAGAACTCCCGCCTCGTCCACGCCGTCGCGCAAGGGCTGCTGGAGCGTGATGAGCTGACCGGCGAGGACGTCGAGGAGATTCACCGCCGCATCACCCTTGAGGTGACCGCGACCTAAGGAGGCCCATCCCATGCGCAAGGCGCTCGCAGTCATCTGCCTGGCCGGGCTGCTCCTGTCCGGCTGCTCGGTCGTCCGCAAGATGAAAGAATCGTCGGCGGCCGAGCCCCCTCCCCCCGCCCCGGCGCCAGCGCCAGCGCCGCCGAAGGCGGAAGAGACACATGCGCTGACAATGACGGCGACCGGGGGCATCGAGGTGAACGCCCTGATGGCCACCGGCTTCACCGAGGGCCCGGACGGCTACAAGGTGGATAACCCGCACCAGCACACGATTATCGCCGGATCGCCGGAGCTGCCGACCTTCCTGGTCCGCATTGACGGCCTCAGCGAGGGCCAGCATACGGTGAAGCTGCAGTTCAAGATCGACCCTGCGCCCGCCGAATGGCTGGCGACCATGGAGAAGGATGCACAGGCACAGACCTTCATGAAGCGGTTTGGCCCGCAGCTGAAGAACGGCTGGACCTCCGAGGTGACCCGCCGCTTCGAGGTGACCAAGGACCCGGGCGACTGGGCTGCACATCTCTTCATTAATGACCTGCTGATTCTGGGCTGGGCCGAGGGTGTGCGCCAGGTCGACATTTTCGTGGATGATAACCTTGTGCACCAGACCCGGGTGCGCATTCTGAACGCCGACGCGGTGCTGAAGAAGGACGGGTAGTGGACGTTAGGCCCATGCGGTGCAGGCGAATACCCCCAGGCGATTCAGCCTACAATATGACCGGGGGGAGCCGGGAAACCTGTAGCGGTGCTTTCACCCCTTACGGGATGATGAGGTGAATCAGGTAGCGGACTACCTCGGCCAGGATCGTGCTGCAAATGAGCCAGGAAACTCGCCGAGACAGCTTCGTGTTCACCACCTCCCTTTGGGAAAGGTCTCCCCCCTTGATCCACATTCTACCAAACGAACATCCCTTCGGGTGTCAAATCCCGAAGGGATGTTCTTCTTGTTCGTCAGTCAAAGTTCGACACGGAGTGGCGCTCCCTGGAAAGCGTCAGCAAAAGGCCCACGGAACGAGGCTGTTCCGTGGGCCGTGGTGTTACTGCTTCCCGGGGCCGGGCTCTAGATGAGGTCGAAGCGGTCCAGGTTCATCACCTTGGTCCAGGCCGCCACGAAGTCACGTACGAACTTCTCCTTGGCATCGTCCTGCGCATAGACCTCGGCCAGCGCCCGCAGCTGCGAGTTGGAGCCGAAGACCAGGTCGACGCGGGTGCAGGTCCACTTCCGTTCGCCCGTCTTGCGGTCGCGCCCGTCGAACGTGTCTGCGGCGTCGGACGTGGGCGCCCACGCGGTGCCCATGTCGAGCAGGTTGACGAAGAAGTCGTTGGTGAGGGTCCCGACCTGCGCTGTGAACACGCCGTGGTTGGACCGATTCACGTTGGCGCCCAGCACGCGCAGGCCACCGACGAGCACGGTCATCTCAGGTGCGCTCAGGGTCAGGAGCTGCGCCTTGTCCACCAGCAGGTGTTCGGCCGGCACGGAGTAGGCGTTCTTCTGGTAATTGCGGAAACCGTCGGCCTGGGGTTCCAGCACGGCGAAGGATTCCACATCGGTCTGCTCCTGCGAGGCGTCGGTGCGGCCCGGGGTGAAGGGCACCTCCACCGCATAGCCGGCCGCCTTGGCCGCGGCTTCCACGGCAGCGCACCCGGCCAGCACGATCAGGTCCGCCATCGAGACCTTCTTGCCGCCCGTCTGGGCGCCGTTGAACGCCTGCTGGATGGTTTCGAGCACGCCCAGCACCTTGGCAAGCTGCTCCGGCTGGTTCACCTCCCAGTCCTTCTGCGGCGCCAGGCGAATGCGGGCGCCGTTGGCCCCGCCGCGCTTGTCGGAGCCCCGGAAGGTGGAAGCCGAGGCCCAGGCGGTGGAGACCAGCTCCGCCACCGACAGGCCGGACGCCAGGACCTTGGCCTTCAGCTCAGCGATGTCCGCCGCATCGATCAAGGGATAGTCGACGGCCGGGATCGGGTCCTGCCAGATCAGGTCCTCGGCCGGCACTTCAGGGCCGAGATAGCGGGACTTGGGTCCCATGTCCCGGTGGGTGAGCTTGAACCAGGCGCGGGCGAAGGCGTCGGCGAATGCCTGCGGGTCCTGGTGGAAGCGGCGGGCAATGGGCTCCATGACCGGGTCGAACCGCAAGCTGAGGTCGGCCGTGGTCATCATGGGCCGGTGCTTCGTGTGCGGGTCGTGGGCGTCAGGAATCATATGCTCGTCCCGGACGTCCTTCGCCACCCACTGGTGGGCGCCGGCCGGGCTCTTGACCAACTCCCACTCGTAGCCAAACAGCGTGTCGAAGTAGCCGTTATCCCACTTGGTGGGGTTGGGCTTCCAGGCGCCTTCGATGCCGCTGGTGGTGGTATGTACGCCCTTGCCCGTGCCAAGGCGGTTGATCCAGCCCAGGCCCTGCGCCTCAATGGGGGCGCCTTCGGGCTCAGGGCCTACCAGTGACGGGTCGCCCGCGCCGTGGGCCTTGCCGAAGGTGTGGCCGCCGGCGATGAGGGCCACGGTCTCGTCATCGTGCATGCCCATGCGGGCGAAGGTCTCCCGGACGTCGCGGCCCGAGGCCACCGGATCGGGGTTGCCATTGGGGCCTTCGGGGTTGACGTAAATGAGGCCCATCTGCACGGCGGCCAGCGGGTTCTCCAGGTTGCGGTCCCCGCTGTAGCGCTCGTCGGCCAGCCAGGTCTTTTCCTTGCCCCAGTAGATGTCCTCTTCGGGCTGATAGACGTCGACGCGGCCGCCGCCGAAGCCGAAGGTCTTGAAGCCCATGGATTCCAGCGCGCAGTTGCCGGCCAGGATCATCAGGTCGGCCCACGAGATCTTGTTGCCATACTTCTGCTTGATCGGCCAGAGCAGGCGGCGCGCCTTGTCCAGGTTGCCGTTGTCGGGCCAGCTGTTGAGCGGAGCGAACCGCTGGTTGCCGGTGCTGCCGCCGCCACGGCCGTCGCCAGTGCGGTAGGTGCCGGCGCTGTGCCAGGCCATGCGGATGAAGAGGGGACCGTAGTGGCCGTAGTCGGCGGGCCACCAGTCTTGCGAGTCGGTCATCAGGACGTACAGGTCCTGCTTCAGGGCGGCCAGATCCAGCTTCTTAAACTCTTCGGCATAGTTGAAGTCAGGCCCCAGCGGGTTGGAGGCCGGCGCATGCTGGTGAAGGATGGACAGATTCAGGTGATTGGGCCACCAGTCACGGTTGGAGGTGCCCCGGTGGGTGGTGATCGTACCGGACTTGCCTGTGAACGGGCACTTCGTAGGCTCGGTCATCATCGTTCTCCTTTCGATGTGGGGGCTATATGCAGAAATCTGAAGGCATCAAACGTGGTTTTCCTTCTCGGGACGGCAACGGGGGCAATAGCCAACAAAATGAATATGATGGGTATGAATCTCAAATTCGGTTTGTGCGATCACCTTGGCCCACTGGTCGTCCGACAGGCCGATCTCAACCTCCCCCAGGGTTCCGCAGACCTTGCACTGTACGTGGTGATGGCGTTCGACCCGTCCATCGTACCGGCTGGCGTCATCACCAAACGTTAGCTCTTGAATCAAACCATGGCTCACCAGGGCCTTCAGGGACGTGTAGACCGTTCCATAGGCCATCCCTGGATGGATCGCCTGAACCCGCTGAAAGATCTCGTTAGCCGTTGGGTGATCCGTCGCTTGTCTGATGACATCCAGTACAGCCTGCCGCTGGGCGGTAAGACGGATCTGCGGTTCCGGCATGGGGAGCGCCCCCCATCAAGAGTAAGAATTAGTCTTAGTAATAATATACTATTGTTTTAACTATATTGTCTAGGCGGATCGCAAGCAAATGACGCTCCCTCGGTTGGCCGAGGGAGCGCCCTTCTCTGCGGTGCACTGGTGGTCGCCTACTGGCGGTGGCTCTGGATGCGCATCTCCATGGTTATCTCCACCGTGACCTCCTTTCCGCCCTCCGGGCCAGTGGCGGTCAGACGAGCCAAGGTCACCCCCGTGGAGCGGACCGGCGACCTACTGGTTAGCAAGCGCTATCTCACCGACGAGATCGACCTCTACTGCACTGCATGCCACCATCAGACTGCCCAAACCGTAGGTCTCTTCGGTCTTGCTGACCCGGCCCATCTTTGCTGGCCGCGTTGTAACTGCAGGTAACCTCGTCGTCCTGGGTCACCTTGGCGAGTAGGCTGCCTGCCCGGTCGTAGTAATACTAGGCGCCGCCGGCTGTGAGCCTTCCGGTTTGCCGTGTACGCGGTGGTGCCCTGGTCGATGCGTCATGTACGGTTTGCCCGCCTTGTCGTATGCATTCGTAGCATTGCTGGTCGGCCCTACCAGGTTCTCCGGCTTCTCCTCGTAGACCTTAATCGTGAGCGTCAAATACACCCCACCATGCGCCTTCGGGGGATATTTGACGCTTACGCTTACATCGAATGATGATTCTAGCATGCCAACTCTTGATGAAGTCCCTTAACCTAGCCTTGTGGTCGTATGTGCTGGCGACCACGGGACCATGTCGGCCACGAGGTCGGTCACCGAGCCCAGGTGTTGGTCAGGTGGCAGTACAACCCGCCATTTGTGAGGCCTGGCTCATGGCTGGCGTGATCTAAACCTTGATATCTGCACCCCAGCACCGCCGCGGCATAGTAGCACTCCGCGTTGCACTCGCCGAATCACTTGGGTATTTGGTGAACTTCAACAGTATCTTGAGTGTTCCTGTACAACCACCGCCCATCAGCGGTCATAAGTGTGTTAACAATGTTCCCCGACCAGGTGAACCGCACTTTACCAGTTTCGTCAAGCAAGTGACTAGCGTTCCCGTCTCCAACCAGGAGGTACGTATCATTAGTCTGATTCCGTGGGACTGAACCGGAGTGGCTGAACACCTCGTCACCGGAAGTGTCGTACACTGAGAACGCGTGCCCATCTGATACGACGATTCGATCTCCCCATACCGAAACGTCGTTACCCGGATAGCTTTTGCGCACGACCACGGTACCGTTAGCACCATAGATGGTAAAGCCGTCGGTGTACCGCTCTACCACATGCTTTCCGCCCGCCGTGACCATCGCAACTGACTCGGGTCGACGCATGGGGATTGACCGCACGAGACTCCCGTTCTCATAGAAGTGGATGTCAGATGAGTCCTTGGGCCCTGTCACCACTACATTCCCTTCCGAGGACATAGTGGCCAGGCCACGCCCCTTATCCGTCAGCTCACCGGTATCCTCCCACATCTTATCGGTGCGCTTCGATCGATATAGCGTCCAAACCGTGTACTCGCTGGACTTACCAGGCGCCTGAGGGTTGACTGGACTCTGAAACCTTGTTTGACCGATTAGCAGCCAATCACCGTGCCACAGAAATTGTCCGGTGATGGGTCCTTTGACTGGTCCGGGCCCCAGCACTTCACCTGACCTTAGGTCTAGCCAAACAGAACCAGCCGCGGTAAGCGCAAGCCCCTCAGATAAGTCAGCTTTTACCACGAAGTCGACGACCATATCCGATAGGTCTACTGTCCACCGGCTCGCTCCCGAAGCGTCAACAGCGTAAACGTTCTTCTTATCACTTGTGGTGATCAATAGTGAGTCACCGAGAAAACGTCGCACGGCTGACCCGGCAGGTACGGCCCACTTGGTTACCGGCGGTTGTCCAGCTTGGTTTTCCGCTTCGGAAGAGGCGATGACTTCCTGTCGGGGCGGCTCCGTCATTGGAGGGCGTCCAACCGGTTGACAACCAGAACCAAGTGTCAGAATCAAAACCCCAAAAAGACATAACCAATACAGTGCTCTCATGCTGGTCGCTCCCCATCGGAGGCTAGGTTGAACAGACCCAGAGCGTTCCCTCTGTTCGCCAGTTCCGGCTACTTCATCTGATTATAAAAGAACTGCACCGCCGTGTAGTGGTTGGGAGTTCCAAAGTTCCCTTGTTCCCCTGGCACCACGGGCACCATGTACCCATTGCTTTCTCGGTAGTTTTTGTGAACTGCCAGCAAGGCGTCGTCAAAGCTCAGTCCGTTATTCACCATATAGTCGTGGACTACTTTCATGCCGTATGCACCATAGTTATACGCCTGAATAATCCATTCCAACGAGGTCGGTAGGCCGTACCCCTGCAATCCCGCAATCTTCTCCTTCAGGATCTGGATACCTCGGTCAATGTTTTTGCCGGCATCGAGCATTTCAGGGCCACCATAGTCAATCTGCATCAACCCGACACCCCATCCGGGGAGGGCAAGCTGGTCATCGCCTCCTGACTCCTGCATGATCATTGCCGCGATGAGGTAAGGGTCCACATCAGCTGCAACGCTCTTCTGATAGACAAGGGTTGCCCATCTGCTCAACTGTGTACCACCGACCCTCTCCATGGCTGTACGCAGCTTGCCTAACGCGGTGTCAGGTTGTTTCCACGTCACTTCGTCGGAGCCGCTTTCGAGTCCGGGTCCGAAACCAACGTCGGAAACCCCCACTTGTGCCAGGAGGATCGCTGTGCCATTGTTCCGGTTGGCCGGGGTCGCTGCGGCGAAGTTATCTTCCTGCGGGGTGAAACTGCCTGAACCGCCCGAACAACTCCAGGGCTTGACGGAACAAGCAAGGGCGAGCGCAACGGACATCGGCGCTATACTGGCCCAAGCCATCCGAGTGGCTAGATCTACCACCGCCCGCTGTTCCAACGTGGGTGTCGGAGGGGGTTCATAACCGCCACCAGTGCCAGGATCCGATCCGCCGCCACCAGTTCCAGGATTCGATCCGCCACCACCGGCCCCAGGGTTGGATCCGCCGCCGCCGGTGCCAGGGTCCGTACCGCCGCCACCACCAGTGCCCGGACCCGGTCCACCGCCATCGTCGCCGCCAGGACACGGCACTTCCCCGCCGGTCGCGGTGTCAACGCAGGTGCCTCCACGCTCGATGATGGTATGCCCGGTGGGGTCCGTCCAGTTGACCGGGTTATTGCCGACGTATGCATACAGATGCTGGGTCACCGGGTCCATCAGCTCGCCCTTGTAGGTGTCAGCCTGGGTAAACCGGCCCGCCTGCGGGTCGTACCAGCGGGCGCTGTAGTCCATGAGGCCGGCCTTGGGGTCATAGCTCTTGCCAGTGAGGCCCACGGTGTTATAGAGCCCGATGGTGCCCGTGAAGAGCCCGCCGAAGGCGTCGTAGCGGTACTGGCGTACCACCGCGCCCTTGTCGTCGACTAGGTCGGTCACCGAGCCCAGGGCGTCGGTCAGGTAGTAGTACAGGCCGCCGTTGGCGAGGCCGGGTTCGCGGTCAGGAGTGATCTCGCCCTTGAGGCCGAACATTTTGCGGCCCAGGACCTGGCCGTTGGCGTAGTAGTACTCGGCCTTGGAGGCGGACAGGCCCTTGTACTCCTTGAGCACGTTCAGGCCGAAGCCGTCGTACAGGTAGCTGGTGGTCGACTCGGCCAGCTTCAGCTTCTGGTGTGCGGTCGCCTTCTTGGCCTGGCCGGGGGGCTCGGGCTTGGTGCTCTCCTCTTCGGCGCAGGGGTCGGCCTTTTCCTTCCCCTTGCCATTGTCGGCGCCCTTACCGTTGTCGGCGCCCTTGCCGTTCTCGCCGCCCTTGCCCTGGCTGCCCGGGGCGGGGCGGTCGCTGTTGTTGCCCCCGCCCTTCTCGTCGGTCAGGCCAGGGGGGGTGCCGTTCGGGTTGCCCTTCGCGATCCAGGTAGCCTCGGTGCGCCGCACCTTGCGGCCGAAGGCGTCGTAGGCGAAGGCAACGTAGGTCTCGTCGGTCTTGCTCACCCGGACCATCTTGCCGGCTGCGTTGTAAGTATAGGTAACCTCGTCATCCGTGGTCACCTTGGCGGTCAGGTTGCCTGCCTTGTCGTAGTAGTACTGGGCGGTGCCGGCTGTGAGCATCCGATTTGCCTTGTCGTAGGTGTACGCAGTGGTGCCCTGGTCGGTGGTCATCGAGGTGCGGTTGCCAACCTTGTCGTAGGCATACGTGGCCTTGCTGGTCGGCTCGACCAGGTACTCCGGCTTCTCCTGGTACTCCTTGATGGCTGTGTCGCTCTTCTTGGTCTCCTTGCTGTCCGGCTTGGTCCGCTTCGTCGGGCAAGCTTCTATGGCCTTGGCGTTGCCCTGCCCGTTCGCCTTGTCTGGCTTCCCGGTCTCCTTGTCCGGCTTCCCGGTCTCCTTGTCCTGTCCGGCACCGTTGCCATTGCCGTTGTTGCCGTTATTGCCGTTATTGCCGTTGTTGCCGTTGTTGCCGGTGTTGCCGTTGTTCCCGTTGCTGCCGTTGTTCCCGCTGTTGCCGTTGCTCCCGCTGCTGCCGTTGCTCCCGCTGTTGCCGTTGTTGCCGTTGTTGCCGTTGTTGCCGTTGTTCCCGGTGTTGCCGTTGTTCCCGGTGTTGCCGTTGTTCCCGTTGTCGTTCCCGCCGCCATTGCCGGTGGAAGGGGCGCCGCCCGAGGGCTCCGGGGCAGAGTTCCCTCCCCCGTTCCCATTCCCGCCGGAGTTGCCATTCCCGCCAGCGTTGTCGCTCCCGCCGCCATTCCCATTCCCGCCCTTGGCCGCGACCATATAGACCTGACCCCGGCCGCTCTCAGCGGCAGCGGGCGCCGGCCGCGTCGGGGCGGTGCGTTCCTCGAACGAGAGCGGGGGCTCCACCGGGTCGCCCTTCTCCCCCTCCTTCGCCGGCCGGTAGGCCTTGGGGGCAAAGAAGTACTGCGCCCGGATCGCCTCGATCTTCTGCTTGGGATAGGATATCTCCACCAGGCGGTCCAGCTTGTCGTAGGTCCAGCTGGTGGTGGCGCCGTCTGCTTCGACCTGGCTGGTCTTGTTGCCGTTCTTGTCGTACTCGTACTTGTAGGACCCGATCAGGCCATTGGGCCCCGTGTGGGCCAGGGTCTCGATCTGCCCGGCCTCGTTGTAGCCGTAGCTCGTGGTGACGGCGCCCTGGCGCTTGACCTCGGTCAGCCGGTTGATGTCGTCCCAGGCGAAGCCCACGGTCTGACCGTCGGGCAGCTTCACCTGGTCCATCCGGCCCGCTTCATCATAATGATAGCTGGTCGTGCGGTTCTCGGGGTCCGTGATCGAGGTCCGCAGGCCCGCGCCATCGTAGCCGAACTGGGTCACCTTGTCCAGGGTCAGGTTCTCCACCCGGGTGAGGCGGCTCAGACCGTCGTAGGTGTACTTCTCGACCGCGTTCGGGTTCGCAGCCCGCACCAGGTTGCCCGCTTCGTCGTAGTCGAACTCGGCGCTCTCCTGGCCGTTGTAGTCGATCCCCGTGACCTGCCCGCGGTAGTTGTAGCTGTAAGTGGTGACCTGCTTGAGGGGGTCGGTCACCGTCTTGAGGTTGCCCGCCGGGTCATAGGTGTACGAGGTGGTGTCGCCTTCGGCGTTGGTCTCCGAGAGCAGACGGCCCAGCGGGTCCCGCACAAAGCTGGTCGGGTGTTCTTCCGCATCCGTGATGCCGGTCAGGAAGCCCCGCTCATCCCACGTGTAGCGGGTGATACCGCCCTCGGGGTCGAGCACCCGGGTCAGCCGGTCGGCGCCGTCGTACTCGTAGTAGGTGGTGCTCCCCTTGCCGTCCTTGCCCGCGACGGCATTGGAGCGCCAGTCGTAGGCGAACTGGTGCTGAATCGCCCCGGGCAGATCCTGGGTGATCACCCGGTCCAACTCATCATAGGTGAAGGTGTAGGTGCGCTTGAGCGCGTCCCTGACCGTCTTCGTGCGGCCGGTCGCCGTGTACGTCCAGCTGGTCGTGTGGTCCTTCGGATCCGTCTGGGCGGTCATGCGGCCCAGCTTGTCGTAGTCGTAGTGCCACCACTCGCCGCGGGCGTCCATGCGGGCGGTGAGGTTGCCCTCGGGGTCGTACTCGAACTCCTGAACACCCTTCTCCGGGTCCTCGATGCGGACCAGCCGGTTCAGATCATCGTAGATGAAGTCCGTCTCGTACCCCTCGGGGCGCGGGTCGGTATAGAGCACCAGGTTGCCGGCATCGTCGTAACCGTACTTCGCTTTGCCGTCCGGGGCGATGCTCTCCGTCACCTGGCCGCGGAAGTTGTACTTGAAGCTGAAGGTGGCCCCGTTGGGGTCGACCACCGACTCCAGGCGGGCTGCCTTGTCGTAGCTGTACTGGGTGAGGCCGCCCGTGGCGCTGGTGTGGCTCTTGACCTGGTTGTCCGCCCAGTAGGTCCAGGACTCGGTCGCCGTGGTGCCGTCGGGCGCCGGCCACTTGGCCGAGGTGCGCCGCCCCACATCATCGTAGGTATAGGAGATCGTAAGGCCGGCAGCGTCGGTGATCTGGTCCACGTTACCGCCCAGATCATGATGGAAGGACTGGGTCCGGGTCGGTGCGATCTCATACTCCGCCGGCAGGCCAAGGCGGGCAGCGGACGCATGCGCCGCCGCACCCTCCGTTTCGGTCACGACCGTCAGCCAGCCGGCCAGGTTGTACGTAAAGGTCCGGGTGGACTCCAGGGGGTCCTCGATCTCAGAGAGCCGCCCCGCCTTGTCGTACGAATACAGGGTGGGCTCCATCGCCGGGGGCTTCACCGAGGTGAGGCGCCCGGCCTTGTCGTAGGCGTAGGTCCAGATCCCGCTCTCCCGGTCGGTGACGGTGGTGATGCCGTTGGCCACATCGTAATCGTACTTCGTCTCGTTGTTGCGGCGGTCGATCTCCTTGGTAAGGCGGCCAACCGCGTCATACTCAAAGCGCGACACTTGAAGCTCCGCATCAATACGGGCAGTCAGATTGCCATTGCCATCGTACTCGTAGCTCGTCAGGTTTCCCCGCGGGTCCTTCACGGCCTCAACCCGGCCAAGCCCATCGTAGAAGTAGGTGGTTTTGCTGGTGCCCGTGGCGCTCCACTGGAGGCGCCCGGCCTGGTCGTACTTGTAATCGGTGACCGTGTCGTCCCAGAGGGTGCGCTTGATCAGGCGCCCGCCGCCGTCGTAGTCAAAGGCGGTCTCCCGGTCCATGGGGTCAATGGCGAGCGTGAGGTGCCCCTCCGCGTTGTAGCGATACTCATACGCCTGATCATACGGGGCGAGGATCTTCCTGAGCCGCCCCAGGTTGTCGTACTGGAAGGTGCGCTCCACATCCCGGGCATCGACCACCGAGGTGAGCCGTCCCGCCTTGTCATAGCCATACGTGACATGCGCCGTGCGCTTCTCATCCACGGGCTGGGCGATGCTCTCCAACTGGCCTGCCGGGGTGTATGTAAAGGTGATCGCGGTCAGCAGGGGGTTCGTGCGTGACGTCACCCGGTCGGCCAGGTCGTAGTCGTAGCTCCAGCGGCCCAGCTCGGGGTCGACGGTGGCGCTGAGCCGGCCCTTGGTGTCGTACTCGTAGGTGGTGACGGCGCCCCGCGACGTCTTGACGCTCTTGATGCGGTGCAGCTCGTCGTACTGGTAGTAAGTCTTGGCCTTGAGGCCATCCTCCACCCAGTCGAGCCGGCCCAGCTCATCGTAATGATAGGTAGTCTGACTGCCCCGGGCGTCGGTGCTGGTGTCAAGCTTGCCCGCCGCCGTGTAGGTCCAGGACCACACAGCCGTATCCGTGCGGTCCAGCCGTGCGGCCTTGCCGGTACGGGTGAGGCTCTTCAGGTGCCCTTCCGCATCGTAGACCCGCGTGGTCGACGTTCCGGCGGCGTCGACATAGACGGACAACCGGTTGGCATCATCGAAGGTATAGGTCGCCGGCGCCAGGTCGGGCGCCGTCACGGTGACCTTGTTGGCGGCCAGGTCGTAGCTGTAGCTCGTCTCCTTCTGCCGGCGGTCCGTCACCTTGGTGATCTGTCCGTACTCGTTGTACTTGTAGACGGTCTGCTGTTTGTCGGGATCCGTCATGGTGGTCAGATGCCCGGCGGCGTCGTACGCAAAGCCGGTGGCCTCGCCCTCGCCGCCCGTGATCTCGCTCACCCGACCAGCCTTGTCATAGGCGTAGGTGGCTTTGGTGGCGACCTTGCCCTCCGGGTCCCCGCTGACCTCAACGGACACCGGCTGACCGCGGTGGTTGATCAGCCGGACCGTCTTGCGGCCCAGGTTGTCGGTGCTGGTGACCTGCTTGTCCGCGTACTCGTAGGTGGTGATCAGCCCCGACGAGCTGGTGGTGACCCTGATCCGGTCCAGGGCGTCGTAGTCGAAGGAGACCCAGCGGCGGTCGGGGTAGGTGACCTTCGACAGCCGTCCGGCCGTGTCATAGGCGTAGCTGGTCGCCCCGGTGGGCGTGGTTACACTGCGCAGGCGCCCGAGATAGTCCATCTCCGCCGATACGGAGATGCCGCCCATGGTCGCCTTGTTGATGCGCCCGCCTGCGTCGTACTCGTACTCCACCTTGCGGGTCCCGGGACCGGTGACCAGGGTGATCTGGCCGCGGCTATTGCGATCGTAATCAACCTTGCCCGTGGGCCCCTCGACCGTGTCGATCCGGCCGACGCTGTCGTACGTGTAGGCGGTCTTTACGCCCCGCAGCGAGGTGTAGAGCTTGACCCGTCCATCGTCATGGCGCTCCCACGTGGCGGTGCGATTGCTCTTCAGATCGGTGGCGCTCACGAGACGGCCGGAATCGTCGTAGCCGAAGGTGAAGGACGCTCCATCCTTGACGGTGAGCCGCCTCACCCGGCCTTGCCCGTCGTAGTCGTAGGTGACCTCGGCCCCGGCCGGACCGCTGACCTTGGTCAGGCGGCGGGCCGTATCGTAGAAATACTGGATGGTACCGCCATCCGGGTTGACCTGGCTCCCCAGGCGGCCGTCCTTCTCGTAGGTGAAGGTGGTCGTAAAGCCGCGGTGATCCTGTACGGACTTCAGGTTGCCGAGCAGGTCGTAGGTGCGGGTCTCGGTGGCCTGCAAGGGGCGCTTGATGGTGGTGGGCCGGCCCAGCCGGTCGTTTTCAGGGTAGTCGTACTCGGTGGTGTTCTGTGCCGCACTGGTTTCGGTATCCAGCCGGCCCAGCAAGTCGTAGGTGAAGGTGGCCTCCTGCTGGCCCGGCTCCGTCCGGCCCTTGAGGTTGCCCTTGTCGTCGTAGCGCAGGCTGGTCGTGCCCGGGGGCGTTGAGATCTCAGTGGGCAGGCCAAAGGCCCCGAACACGGTGGACGTGGTCACGCCGTTGCGGGTCACCTTCTTGGGCCGGCCCTGGGCGTCGTACTCCTCGTAGTCGGTGGTCAGCTCGGGCGCCTCGATCAGGTCGACCTGGCCCTGCGTGTTGTAGGTGGTCTTGGTGATGAAGCCGTCCGGGTTCTCCACCTGGGTGACCCGCTTCTGGCCGTCGAGGGTGTAGACCCAGGGCTGACCGTCGGGGTCGGTGTAGGTGGTGTTGCCGGCCCCGTACATATAGGCGGCCTTGCCTGCCTTCTTGACGCGCCCCTGCTCGTCGTACTCGTAGCTGACTGCGCCTTCCGGGCCGCCGCTGCGGCTGGTCAGCCGGTGCGATGCCGGGTCGTAGGCGTACGCATAGGTGGGATGCTCCAGGCTCTCCACCTTCACCAGTTCGGCGCCGTTATACGAGTAGATGAAGGTGCGGTCGGCATGGTCGACCGCCTGCGCAATCAGGCTGCCGTTCCAGGTAAAGGCCACGAAGCGGCCCCTGGCGTCCCCCACCCGCTCCAGGCGGCCCTGCGGGTCGTAGGCGAAGTCCAGGGAGTTGCCGTTGCGGTCGGTGACCTGAATCAGCCGGCCCGCCCGGGGGTCCTCGTTGGTCCGCCAGGCCGCGTGATAGCCCTGGTAGGTAAAGACCATGCCGTCGGACCGTGTCAGGACATACTTGGCCGCGGACTCACGCACAAGGGTGGCGCCGTGGCTCCCCTCCGCCGCGTACGTTCCCTTGGACAGGTCGGTATGGATGAGGGAGTCGCCGTCGAAGGACTCCACCAGGGGATTGTTCGGCGCATCCTGGTAGAGGAAGGTGGTGCGGCTGCCGTCGCCGCGGTGCTCGGTGATCTCGTAGTTGGCGTACATGTGCAGCCGGGCGTTCAGGTTGAAGTCCCAGCCGTCGCCGAAGCCGCCGGCAACACCGGCGTCAGCGCTATTGTAGCGGCGGATCAGGGACAGCCCCGGACCGATGCCCGGCAGCTCGAGGTCCTTCACGCTGAAGGAGAGCGCGCCGGTGCTGACGCTTACGGTCTCCGGGGTGCACCCGCAGTCCGGGGCCGGCGGCGGCGTGGGGATCTGGATGTCGCCCGGGGCCCGGGGGCCGGGGGCCGTATTGGGTGCAGGGGCGCCCACCCCCGGCACGGCTGGGGTCTGCGGCGCCGGCAGCACGGGGGCAAGACCCTCGAGCGGATTGCGCGGCAGCAGCCCGGCCAGCGGATTGGCCGGGGCGCCCGGGTCGAAGTCCCCGCCCATCAGCTCTGCCCACTCGGGCAAGAGGTCCAGCGGGTCCACGTAGCCGGACGCTTCAGCGGGGCGGGGCCGGATGGCGCCAAGCGCCAGGCTGAGAATCAGTACAAGACTCAACAACGACGAGATGACACGACGGCTGCGCCTGATCAAGGATTTCCCTCCTGCGTGGCTTGCCAACGACAGCAACACCCGCGCGGCGACGCCGCGCGGGTGTACTGCTTGCTTTGCTGCAGCAGTTCGGCGGCCCCGCTGCCATGGCCCGGCAGAACCGAGCTTTAGGCGGGAAGCTTTGCGTCCCTGACTTTCGCCAGGTTTGCCCTTTTCGATTGCTGTTGTTGCCCGGGACCTCAGGCCTAAGACCTTGGTCCCAGCCGATTCGGAAATTCGTTATGTTCCTATTTACCCCCTCTTCACCCTTACACAAATCGTTCGACATAACTGCAAGATTGTGTTGCCAGTCCACCGGCCTGCCAGGGGCTCTGCGTTGGTTCCTCAGGAGGTTCGTACTTCTGGTAGGACTGTGCAATGCACACACAGAATAGTTAAGATCATTCGATTTCCAAGCAATTGCAGAAGGGCGTGATCAATGTGGAGTCCGTTGGCCCCCAGTTCATGAAGGGGCTGTTCCAAGCCGCCGTTGAGCTGTTTTCGATGTGGCCGGTCTGGGTGTTTATGCTCGGCATCATAGCGCTGCGCCTGGTGCCGGAGCTGTACGAGATATGGCGGTTCCGGAAGGCCGGCATGGCCGAGATCGACCAGATGTCCGGGCTTCAGTTCGAGAAGTACCTGGAGGATCTCTTTACCCGACTGGGTTATCGCGTCGAGCGCACCCGGTACGTCGGGGACCAGGGCGGTGACCTGATTCTGACCAAGGGCGGCGAGCGCATCCTGGTGCAGGCCAAGCGCTACAGCAAGCGCGTGGGGAACAAGGCGGTGCAGGAAGCCGCTGCCGCCCGCCCGCACTACAAGTGCACGAAGGCCATGGTCGTGGCTAACCAGGAGTTCACGAATCAAGCCCACGACCTGGCCAGGTCGAACCAGGTGGAGCTTTGGGGCCGGCGGAAGCTGGCGGAGACCGTACTCTCGCTGCAGGCGGGGCCCGCTGCCGTCACAGCTACGCCGATCGCCGCCTCCCGCCCCTCGTCGGCGAAGCAGGAGGTCGCCGCCAGCTCTCAGCAGCCTGCGTCCACCCCCATCGTCGGAGCGCGCCCGGCGCAGGCGCCGACCTGCCCGAAGTGCGGGAAGCCGATGGTGAGAAGGCAGGGCGCCCGGGGCGCCTTCTGGGGCTGCTCGGGCTTTCCGAAGTGCCGTCATACGATGGAGTTGTGAACGGGTGACACCGGAGGTGCCAGATGATTAGCTTTTGGCCACTTACCCCCCTGGAACATCTGTCGATGATCCATCGCGAGGGTATTCAGGCTGCGATGCTGTGCTGGCTGCTCGGCGAGGACTCGCCCCTGCCGCTCGACAGCCGGGTGCGAATCCTGCGACGCCTCGCCCAGGTTGACTTTGACAATTGCCGCAGCCTCAACGCCAGGACGGAAGTTGAGGATATCGACCTGCTGCTCACCGCTGAAACCAGCGCCGGAACGCATGCCATCGCCTTTGAGATCAAGCTCAAGAGCAGCGAGCATGGGGAGCAGCTGCAGCACTACGACCGGGTACTCTCGCAGTTCCCGGCCAGTACCAGGCTCTTCCTGACCTTGACAGGGGAGCCGCCCCAGGGCAGCGATGCATGGCAGGCGATCAGTTATGCCGACCTGCTGCACTCGCTTCAGCCCGAGGTAATGAAGGCGGAGCGTTCAAAGGGGTACCTGCGGGATTACATCTTGATGCTCGCTCGGCTCTCGGAGGCCGTGGAGCTCGTGTGCGGAAAGGGTCCCGACACGTTCGCACCTCACGTCTTTGGCCTTCCCGGCCCGGGTGCGGCCGATGCTGGGTTCGCCAGGTGGGTGGATGCCCTCGGACTCCGGGTGATCCTACAAAAGGCATGGATGCGCCGGCTTGGCGGGAAGGTACTGCCCTTGCTCGGAGCCCCCGGTTCGGCGCAGTGGAGCGTCAGTGTCGACGAGGCGCACGCTCAAGCCCTCGTTGATGTTTGGATGTCGATCTCGGACGGTACGGAGCGATACCGGCTCGGTGTGCAGGTTCAGCACTTCGCTGTAAAGGTCTTCTGCCACCCCGATCCCTACCCCAAGGTGGTGGCTGAACCTCAACTCCGCTACGTTCAAGCCGTCCTGGAATCCCTCCGCAAGCCCCTGGGGCTCGCCCCAAACCACACCATGAACATTGGCCGCAAGCGCGGGTATTGCAGTTTCACGGTCGCCCCGAGAGTAACCGGCGACCTGCGCCTTGATCCTTGGGCCAACCTGGTGGCAGACTGGGTGCGGAAGCTGCAGAAAGGTTGGCAGGAGCGGGCGACAGGGGATGCCTTGAAATGGATCGTGTCAGGGGATCCGGCAAGTTATAGCGCAGATGACCGCGAGCGGGCATGGAAGGAGACGCTGGCCCGGGCCATCCCGCCGGCCCCGTCCGGCGCCAACCACCAAGGGCTCACCGTTGCGTTCCGCCTGCGGCCCGATGCGGCGGTCAAAGATGTGGACAACCTGTGTGAGCCACTGTTCTCGGTGGTGGTCAACCGCTTGGGCTGGCTCGGCGGAAAACGCCCGAATCTGCAGTGGTGGCGGGCGACCCGATCGGTGGACGTCAACGCCGGGTGCACAGTGGCGCTCCGCAGCGGACCGGCACCCAACTTGCCGGATGGCCGGCCTTTGCTGGACGGTCTTTTTTGCGGTGCCCTGCCTACAAGTGCTCAAGACGAGGCGATGGCCGCCTGGGTACGGGAGCGCGCTACATCGGCCCCGGGCGCCAGGACCTCCTTCTCCGTGAGCCTGCAGTTCGGCGATCAAGCCCTCAACGTAGGCGAAATCGCCGACGGGCGCGTCAAGAACATCGTCGACTGTTTGTACCCCGTTTTGGGCGGGAAGCCGGGCGCCCCCGAAGACTGGCGCATCGACTGGCTCCAGGTGGAGAAGAACCCCGCCGTCGGCGCCGGCTGCGTGCGCATTCGGGTGTGGTAGAGAGATGCCCCTATCCGAAACTGCTCACGAACACCAAGAAGAGCCCGAGCACGGTCAGGGCGATGATCAGCACGGCAATGACGTAAAGATGTCCCGGGACCTCGGGAGCGGGAAACATGCGGCGCATGTAATCCTCCCGGACCCAGTCCTGGGGGCTATAGGTCCACTGCTTTAGCCTCTCGTTGAATCGACGGAGTGCCTGAAGTGCTCTCTGGGTATGACCGGTGAAAACGCCGACGGCAAACAGGTTCATCATGACCACGACCAGAATCAGGCCCCATGCTGCTGACATTGGTATCCCCCCACGCGGCGGTCCTCGTCTCAGTGACTCCCGGAGTCGTCGAAAAGTTCACTAGCATCGCAGCACGTTGGAGGCATGGCATTGGGAATCACCGTTACGATCTCGACGAAGGTCATCACCTTTACCAGTGAGCAGCGGGACCGGTGGGTGAATAATGAGCGGGAGGACTGCCCGGATGAGTACTGCCGCCGACTCCCGGGATCGATGGGGTTCGGGGAGTTCCTCGTGGGACAGCATTTCGCCCAGCAGGGGTACCTTTGGATTCACCACGACTTTAACGTCTTCGGAGGCAACAAGCGCGGCAAGTGGCCGAAGGCCGAAGAGGTATTGCTTGGCTGCCTCGGCGAGGAGCGCTTTGAGAGGGTGCGCCAGTTGTACCCCAGGTTCAGACCGCTGGAAGAGCCCGACCTGCTGATTTATAAGCCGGATTTCTCCGAGCTCCGCTTTGCGGAGTCCAAGAGGCTGGATACCCGTGACAAGTTGCGGGTTGGGCAGGCAAAGGGGCTGGCCCTTCTCTCGCTCCTCCTCGGCTGCACCGTTGAGGTCTTCGAGGTGGTCGAAGAGGGTAGGCCGCACACAGCACGGCCGATCACGTGGGAGTTCTAGGGCGAGACCACCACGAACAGTGTTCGGTGCCACGGCTGGCCGTAAACGCCTCCAACGTCCATCGTGTATGCCACTGGAATCCCTCCAGGGCACCTTCAGGGTGCCTCCATCGTCCACCCGGCGGACACCCCATATGCAGACAAGATCGGCCGGAAGTGCATACAGGCGGGCACAGCGGTCCCGACTGGGCGACGTTTCTCTGCCGCATGTGCGGGACGGCGATGCCGCAATCCTTACTCCGGCGTCCATCTTCGACGCCTTGTGACCTCCTGGCATTGAAACCTATGCACCAAAACAGGTCTATGAACCCATAAATGGGATTGACTTACTTATTCACCAGATCGCCGCGTAGGTTCCACCAGAACTCCACCAAAGCGCCTCGCTGATAGCCCGAAGGGCGCCCCCTCACGTCCAGCCTGGGTCCATGCGGAGTCCACCCTGAGTCCATCCGGGAAGCAACTTGGATCCAATAGTGGGCCATATCGTCCATCTTGGGTTCATCATGGCCCCCACTGTGTTCGCCCTTGTTCGGACGCGGAGCTTCACCGGCATACCACTAGAACGCCACTGGAGCGCCTCTGCCATTCATATCGGCCCGCGGCACAAGAAAAGGCCCACGGAACGGTGGCGTTCCGTGGGCTCAACTGCTATTGCTTCTCGGTGGACTCGGGCTTGTCCGTGGACTCCGTCTTGGTGGACGGCTCGTTGTTCGCCGGCTTCGTACCGGCAGGCTGGCTGGTGGCAGCGGCCTGCGTCTTGGCATCCTTGGCCTTGGCGTCGGCTGCCTTTGCCTCGTCCTTCTTCCCCTCTCCCTCCGACTTCTCGGGGCGAGGCGTGGCCACGGCGGTGCTCCAGTTGGCGGCGACCACCCGGCCATACGTCGGATCGTCGGCCTCGAACACGTCCATGGTGTACAGGGTGTCGGGATCGATCTGAAGCTCGGCTTGGTCCAGCTGGGGGTTGATGTCGCGCAGGATGCGGAACTCGCCGTTGGTCAGCTTGAACTCACGAGCCTCGGGCTTGGAGGGCGTAGTCAGGGCCAGGATCAGGAAGGTGCCGGCGTCGGTGACACGGATGACGAACTCGGCATGGGTAGGCTCAGGATTGCCGTTGTTCTGCTTGGAGATGTGCCGGAAGGTGTAATAGGTGCCCATGCTGAGCAGCAGGCTGCCGCTGCCCTGCGGGTCGACCCTACACCACAGCTCCTTGATATTCGGATGGAGCTTGGGACGTGCCGGATCATATTGAATCACTCGACCGTCCATGAGCTGGAACACCTTCTTCTGCTCAGCCATGGGACCACCTCCACCAATTATCGTAGTATGCGGATTATTCATCCATATACCATAACGTTGTCGACAAGTGGAAGGTTCGATGGGTTGGAGCAGATTTCGCGCGACTTTTTTGTGTGGGTGGGGGGCGCTTCATAAAACTTAATCTTTGATTCATGAACGCTTAAGCCGCGGCGTGTAGATTGAAGCTGGAGCTCGGCCCGATCGCTTACACACATCTGGGAGGGACTCACGTGACGAAGACCAAACGTTGGATGGTTGTACTTGGAGCCGTGGCCATTGCCGGTTCCCTGTGGGGAGGTGCGGCCTTGGCGGAAAAGGCGCCTGGTGCCCCAGCAACCAAGGAATACACCAAGCCGGCGCCCTCGGCGGGCAATGTGGAGCTGCAGAAGGCGCTGGAGGATGGCTACAAGGCGCATATGGAGCAGTGGAGAACGGAAGCCCTGGCCATGATCGACCAGGCTGTGAAGGATGGGAAGGTCTCGGAAAAAGAGGCTGCAGGGTATCGGCGCAAGTATGAAGCTCCTGCGGCGCCTCCCTCCCGCGAAGAGCTGAAGGCCCAACTTGATGAGATGGTAAGACTCGGGAAGATCACCCAGGAGCATGCGGACAAGAAACTGGCCGGCTTTGACCAGGAGCAGGCGAAAAAGAAGTAAGAGAAAGACGGCCCCTGAGGGGGCCGTCCTTTTTTGCGCTCCAGCTATGGCTGGGCCAGGGGAAGCCTGACCGTGAACAGCGTGCCTTCGCCGACCCGGCTGATGACCTCGACCGTGCCGCCATGGGCGGTGACGATGCTCTTTACAATGGCCAGGCCGAGCCCGGCTCCCCCCGTCTGGCGGGATCGGGACGGATCACCGCGATAAAAGCGCTCAAACAGCATGGGAAGATCAGACTCCGGGATGCCGATGCCGGTATCACTGACCCGGACGATGGCCTCCGCCACGCTCTGCTCGACGGAGATGGTGATCTGTCCGGTCTCGGAGGTAAACTTGAGGGCGTTGTCGGCCAGATTCAATATCGCCCGCCTGAGTTCATCCGGGTTTCCGAGGACAGTTACCGGCCCGGCGGACCGACATTCAATCTGCCGTCCGCCGGCTCGGGGCGTCATCACCTGGCAGACATCCAGCGCGATCGGTTCCAGGTCGACCCGGACCCAGGACTGCTTTCCCCCGGCCTCCGCTTTGGCCAGCGAGAGCAGATCACCGACCAGCCGGGACAGGCGCTCGATCTCCTTTTGCATGAACAGCAGGATCCGCTGCCTTTGTGCCGGATCTCCCTGATCGGCGCCCAACAACAGCATCTCGGTCATCCCGCTGAGGCCGGCCATCGGCGACTTCAGCTCATGGGCCGCATCCGCCACAAACTGCCGCTGACGGTCAAACGCAGCCTCCAGCCGTTCGGCCATTGCATTGAAGGATTCCGAGAGCTGCCCAATCTCATCGTGCCCTTTCTGAAGGTGAAGCCTGGCGCGAAGGTCGCCGGAGGCAATTCGGCCGGCTGTGACCATCATCTCCTTCAGAGGCCGCAGCGTGGAGCGCACTGACGGAACCCCGACCACGATCCCTGCCATCAGGGCGACGAGGATGCCAACCACGAGGTACAGGCGAAGCGTGGCGAGCAGTTCATCGGCAGGCCCGAGCGGCAGAGCCGCTTCCACGACGCCGACCGCGTCCTTGCCGACGATCACAGGAAATACCATGACAAGCATTCGCCCGGCGTCGGTGGATGTTGTGTACGAGAGCGCCTCTCGCTGCGTTACGGCCGTCTGCAACAGATCCGGACGGGCAGGCCCGAAGGCCGGACCTGCCGGCGCACGGAAGGTCCCCATGGTCTTGCCTTGCACGTCCAGCGCACGGACGGACATCTCCTCCGTCCGGCTCTCCTGCGCGATCGCTTTGATGCGTTCGCCTGGTGTGGCGAACGTGTTCAACGGGCGCTTTTGGTACACGCTGAGGACCGGCTGCACCCGATCTTTGATGCGCTGCCCGAGGCTATTGACCGAAAACCGTTGTACCTGCACGTAGACGATGGACCCCAGCACGGCCAACACCAGGCTGAGGATGACGGTGAAGAGAAAGGGCAGGCGCCAGCTGAGCGGCAGAGTTCGCCACCGTTTCACTGGGATGTCCCCCTGAATACATAGCCGACCCCACGAACGGTCTGGATCAGCCTGTGTTCCGTGTCGCCCAGCTTGTCCCGAAGATGGCTGACGTAGACGTCTACGACATTGGTTTCACCGGTGTAGTCATAGCCCCACAGCCGGTTGATGATCACCTCTCGGGAAAAGACCTGGCGTGGGTGGGTCAGGAACAGCTCCAGCAGGTCAAACTCTTTGGCCGTCAGCTGCACAGGCTGCCCCTCGTTCCATACCTCCCGGGTGTCGCGATGGAAGGAGAGCGGCCCCGCCGTGATGAGGCGATTGGTCAGGACGCGCTGCCGCCGCAGCAGCGCCCGGATCCGAGCCAGCAGTTCTTGAAAGCGGAACGGCTTGACCAGGTAGTCGTCTGCCCCTTCGTTCAGGCCGGCTACCATGTCCTCCAGCTCTCCTTTGGCCGTCAGCATGAAGACGGGGACGTCGCTGATGGCCCGGATCCGGCTGCAAACGGTCAGGCCATCCAACCCAGGCAGCATGACGTCGAGGATCACGAGCGCGGGGATCCATGAGGTGACCAGTTCCAAGGCGGTGTGGCCGTCGGTCGCGACCTTGACATCAAAGCCTTCATAGGAAAGGCCCATGACCAGGAATTCAGCAATGGTCGGTTCGTCATCCACGACGAGGATGCGGATGGTGTCGGACATCGTGTTGCCACCTCCGGCCCGAGGTTCGGGCTGTGCAGTAGTGTGGCAATGGGTTCGACGTGGGAACGGCTTGGGCCTACCGGGAGTTGGGCCCAATGTGTACCAGGGCAAGCGCATGAGCAGAGAGTGGGCTCCGAATGCTGAAGTGCACGACGGCCCTGAGCAGAAGCACGAAGCCCCTGGAGCAGGTGTTGAACCTGGTCCGGGGGCTTTGCGTGTTACCGGGCGCCCGCCCTTGCGGCGCCCTTCAGTATGCGTTCCAAGATTAGCGATGCTGCGATCACAAGAGACACGGAGACCGTGAGATCAATCAAGTCGTCACTCACGATCCCTCCGATTGCACTGCGCACCCACGGCACGAAGAGGTCTGGCAGCGACACAGCCCGCACACCCAGAGTAAGAATGAACACCAAAAAACACCCGTAGCCGCCTTGTCGGAACCAACTGATCAGCCCGGTGCGCCAAATGCCCTTGCAGTGATTTACCGCGTAGCGCACCCCTGCGCCGGTACTGACCAGTGCAGCCAACAGCCCCAGGCCAATGGCCCAGTCCTCCGGGATCAGCAACTGGAGCACATAGATGGCGCCGAAGCCGACGACCACCCCCAATGCCGCCCGCGCTATCCCGGACATGACCAAGGACACCGCTGCCACGACTCCGATGCCGACATCTTTCAACCCCTGATACCGCAACGGATCCACCCCCGGTAGGGGGTTCTTACTTCTTGTTCAAAGCACCTGCACATTCTCGGCCGGAGGTCCGCAGGTGACATTGGCGCCGTCCTGGTTCCCCGTCAGCGAATACCGACCAAGTACCTGTGACTCAGGGAGCCCCACATGGACAATGGAGTTGTGGCTCACGGAAGGAGGCGAAACCCTTGGATACTCAGAGAAGCCGTTTCCTCTGGCGCCTGGCATTATCCGTTCTGTCCCAAGTACTGTTGCTCCTCGCTTATCTGGCCCCACCAGTCGCAGCTGCAAGCATTGACGAAGCTTGGCTTGCTGCCGGGCTTTCTGTTTCCGCCAACCTGAGAACGGGTCCAGGGGAGACCTATCCCATCCACGGCGTGTTGGACCAAAATGAACTCGTTTTTGTGGAGCACGAGGGAGGGCAGCCCCTGATCCGCAACGGTTACACCCACGTCCACACCTCAGTTGGCGAGGGATGGGTGTGGGCGGACTTTGTTCGACTGGGTGATCTACACGTCAACGAGTACGACATGGCAACACGGGCCAAGCTGTTGTTTTCACCAGACGGTCTGACGGACCCCTCCGAATCGTCGGTGATGCTGCGCCTGCGGGTGACGTTGGATTCGGCAGGCTGGCTCCTCCCAGCATGCTGCATCACCGTCCCCGAACTGCCGTTGGTCCTAACCCACAAGGACACGAACGTGGACACCGTGGAAGACACCTCTCCGGGAGTAGACGCAGAAACGCCGGTGCTCCCCCCATTCGAAGGCCGGTCGAAGGAGGAAATCACCCGAATCCTTAGCGAACTCGGATTCGAGAATTCGTGGCCGAACCGCACCCCCGCCCAATCGGATATCTGGTATCACAGCAAGAGCGGCCTCCGCGTTCGCATAGACGAATATGGCAACACCGAAGAGAAGGGCAACGCGGGCGACAACCCTCACGTGCACAAAGAACGCATCCCGGACGGGCTTAGCAACCCGCGGGAGATCAAGTCGCTGCTACCCCTGGAGACTTACGACGACAACAACAACGTGGCCCCTCGCTTCAGCGAGAACACGCACATCCCCATTCAGGCGCCCGCTGACTTTGAGCAGGTACGGGGACGCCCACTGACCTCGTCAAACGACTAGAGTGAAGGAGATTGTACCGTGAGCCAAGACTACTACATCTCCCGGGCCGGGACAGGAGGCGCCGCCTCCATGAAACAGCAGGCTCAGCTCGACGCGTTTATCAGCAACTTGAGCTCCCTGGAGCGAGTGGACCATGATGGCCGCCGGTACTGCTTCTCTCACGGTTGGAACACCATGAGTTACACAGTCCGGGGCCTGTTGATCAGCGTGGGCGAGGCCAGGGACGAGGCGTTCATGCGGGACTTCTACCGTTTGGTGGTGTTTGCGCGGGGAATAGACCTCAACCTGTTCGGCGACACCGGTGACCCCGATGATGAGTTTGACTGGGAGTTCATCGTGCGCTTGTTCGAGGGCCACACGGGAAACGGGCTACTGGGGTAGCTAGGTCGCCAGTTTGGCGACACGCGCCTCTCAACTGTTTGTGCTCGACCGGGATGTACATCGGATGAGGAGGCTTGAAGTGAAGACGCTGGCTTTCATGGCCATCGTGGCTCTGACCCTGGTGGGGGCCATGGGGCTGACTTGGCGAAGTTTTCGCGGAAAGTAAGCTTACACAGCACCAGGAGCGCCGTGTTCGGCTCCATACCGCTATCGCCCCTGGCATCTGCCAGGGGCTTCGCATTGCTCCCCCAGGAGGATCGATCTCCTGGTGGGACCGTGCAATTCAAACATATCGCGGCCATCGGCGATGCTCGGCGTGCTCCAGACCGAACTCAGCCCCGTACGTACCTCACCACTTGCTCCGTCGGTCCGAAAAATCCGATGTAATGGCTGACGGCCACCTTTCTTAACGGCCAGTCACTGGGAACGTTGGCGACGGGCTGTTCGCACTCTCTCGCGTCCTTGTAGGTTGGGGGGAGCGAGCCAAGTCTGTGTAGCCAGGTGTACGCAGGACTCCCGTGAATGACGATCTTAGTTGGCTGTGCTATGGCAAGGAACTCTTTCACGAAGTTCCATGAGTGTTGCTCCACGAGCCGAACGTACCGCCCTCCGCCGGTCACCTCGTCAACGTCATTGACCGCCCAGATGTAAAAGTTCGTGATGCACGCTCGCCTCTGCTTCAGCCAATCAGCCCCCGATAGCGCACTGTCGTCAAAGGCCTTGTACCGTGCCCAAATGCGTTTCTCTTCCTCGCAGGTCTCGATTCGGCTGAAGTAGTTCGTGTAGGAATCACGCAGGGCGTCGACCGAGGAGAAATCGGGGCGAATCCCCGTGGTCGTTGGTGTGATGCCGATGAAGAGCACTTCTGGGCAACACCAGTTACCCAGAAACAGCTCCGGATACTCGCCTACAGGTGGGCGATAATCCAAGACTCGTCTAATCAGGTCATTAAGTTGCGACTTTCGATCCACAGTGGCCCCTCCTATCCGACTAGCCATCACCAGCCGCTTATCGTGGGCAACGTTCTACTCCAAAGCTTGACGGATACCTGGCTGCTCAAAACAGTTGAGGCATACCTCGTACTCTCCATGCTGCAGAGAGTGAGTACGGACGGCAGCCAACGGATTGCGGGCGAATGTCCATCGTTTTGAGTCCATGCCGCCCTGGTCCCAGAGGACCGCCGTCGGCCACCGGTCCTGTACCCGCCCCTCGAACAGCGCCGCTCCGTAGACCGGGCAGCCCCAGGCCCTTGATGCCCCAGCGAACCCGTAGCGGGCAAAATAGCCGGCTCCGGACCCCGGCTGACCCGGGGCAGCGAATCCGTGAACCATGGCAACGATGCCATCGACTCCTGCCCTTGGGGTACCTAGCTTTTTCAAACCGAAGGTGTCGTAGCAAACGGACAAATAGAAGCTCCGCCCCGCAAAGTCAAACGTGCGGCGGTATCCCTGCTCCATGTCGAACGCCGACTCGGCGGCTACGATCTCCTCACCCGGTGCGGGGTAGAACTTCCGGCCCAGTGCAACAAGGCCATGCCCAGTAGCTGCAGCGCCGAGCTGGACCCGACCGTCCAGGCCGTCCACGCCAAAACAAACCGTACTGCCCTCTGGTGCCGAGCCGACCAGGCCCGCCACCTCTTCCGCCACGCCTCGGCAAACCGGAAGCGGGTCCTTCCTTGCCGCGTCGACAAACCCGGCCGGCAGGAGCAGCAAAAACGATGCGCCAGCGGCCTGTGACTGAGCGGCCGCAACGATGGTCCGAATCAAGCCGCGCCAGTTGCTTGACGTACAGGGTTCGAGTCGATCATGGGCGAGGCAGGCGGTGACCACCATCGCGTTGCCCACGACGGTGCCAAAGGTGAGATGCTCTCCTCTCGCCGTCATTGAGACTCCTCCTCGGCCATCCGTTTTCCGGAGGCGGCCGTGCTCATCGCAGTCGCCCCTGCCACCCAGGCTGCCCGTATCGGTTCAACAGACTCCAGACCGCACCCTTATGCTGGTTCAGGCTGCAACAGGTCCCGGCAAAGTAGAAGGATGGGCGCATATCATCGGCGGCTGCACGAGGTATTGGTCCTGTCAGCCATACGGCCGGACGCCGGTGTGCTGAATCGTCTCGTACTCCGTCTTGATAGAAGGCCGTACCAGTCACGGCGCAGATGTAGAAGTGATCACCATGGGGCACAACGACCAGATCTCCTGGCTTAATCACATGAAGCACTCGGTAGGCACCGTCAATCCACTGCAGTTGGCTGCGCGTCCACGGACGCTCCGCCTCGGGCATGTACGCTAGGATGCCGTGCTCCCGAAACGCCTCTTTGTCGGTGAGCTGCACCAGCCGGTTCGCCTGACTCCAACCTGTTAGGAGCAGTCCGGCCGACCTGGCCTGCGGAACCAGATCGTGCCCTTCCGGGTCCATCCGCATCAGCCAAACAGAACGGGTATTCATCAGACTCCCCATTTCTACCACTTGGGTTCACTTGGCCTGGGGCGTATCGGCGAAGAGTAGCAGTTGGTTACGGTGCACTTCAGTAAGCGCAAGAAGGGAGCTGCGCTGAGCCGGGAACAGCTCGGCTTCTTGCCAATAGGCCTGTGCCACACTGGTTGCGATACCTACTTTGACGGACCGACTGAGTAAATGGCCCAGGAGTCTGGTTGCCTCGAACAGGTAGAGATGCGATACCACCCACGGGGCACTCGTTCCGCGGGAAGTCATCGCAGGCCGAATCGGCCCCGTCATGACCAAGTAGAAATCCGCCAGGGCTGCAGGGTTAATGTCTAGCAAGCTGTCGTTGCTAGACTTGTACTTGATGTTGACGGTGCGGTCTCGGAGGGCTCCGCTCCGAAAACGCCCGTCCGTTCCCTTCGCTGAAGCTGATTCATTCAGTTCGATGTCAAAGATCTGAGCGGCTATGTACTCGGCGATGTGTCCCGCGTGCGCCGGGCGCCCAATAAGAGCAGAGATCTCTCGATCGATTCGGTTGCGTTCGCGAAGGGCAGCCGCTAGGGGCTCGAGGTCCTTGGTCCCTCGCCCCGGAGTTACAACCGGTGCGGGTTGCCCCGCGGCGACCGTGTCCCCGCTCTGCATCTTGCGCCAAAGCGGCCAGTACGCATCCGGCACATCAGCCTGGTCTGGAGCCGTGCGCCGTCCCGACCGGGTCGGGTGCAACTGGTCTCCAGGCCGCAGTAGGCGGTAGTGCCCGGAATCGGTGCGGTAGAGATAGCTGTACTCGACCGTGGTGTTCTTCGGAGCGTTGGCCACGCAATGTGCATGGATATGGGTGGTGACGCCGCTGCGAGTATCGCCGAAGCGCTGTTCAACCTCCTTAGCCAACCGGGCGCCGGAGAACTCCGGGAGGCCGGCCTCGTGGAGCAAGGCCGCCGCGAGCCAAACCTCTACGTGGATTTTGAGGCCCGTGATCCGGTCCGGAGGGGCCGTCATGTGTGCGGGAGCAACGTGGCTATACTCCGGCCTGTGTTCCCCCTGTGAGCCATAAAAGTGGAGTCGCTCCCCGATGGTCATGCCTTCAACCGGAGATACGCAGGTTGCTCCGGCCGCCTTCAAAAGCGGCAGTAGGTCAGAGCCATAGGCCTCCCCGGCGTGCACCTCAAATGTGATCCCCGCCAACGATGGTCCGTGGCGCAGTTGTAGTTCCTGCGCCACTTTTCGCGCCCACTCCCTGCGATAGGTTGGCGTGGCATCTTTTAAGGTCTGGTCGTAGGGTTCCGCGACCTGGTCCAGGGGCAGGAGGCCGTATTTGGCGGAGAGCACGTAGGTCACGTCGGTTTGACTTTCTAGATAGTTCAGGGCTCCGCGAAACAAGGCCGAAGGCGCGTAAAGGTCCCGTGCCGGCGCTGGATACGTGGTCTTGGACTTGGTGCAGCTGATCAGCCCGATCCGCATGTACTCCGCTCCTCTGCCCCACAGGATAGTCGCCGGACATCCCTGCACTTAGGGTCCCGGCTAGTAGGATTCAGGAACTAAGTCGTCGAATGTTTCAGGTACTGAATGTTTCGATGAAGTGCTGGTGTTTCTCCTCTTTGAGGCTCGCCGTTGACTGCCTGGCCCTAATCAGACCGGTCGGAGACTCACCCGTTCGGTCGGGTGGTCGAGGACCTGGGCAGCGTCGTCATCGAGCTGGGCTAACTAGTCGAGCAAGGAGAACAAGTCACAGCAGGCAGGAAGGGTGCATGATGATCAAGTTCTATGAGGCCTCCCACAGTACAGACATGGTTCGGTGGCCGGACGGCAACGTGGAGCATATGGAGGTCACTCACTTTCGGGTGGAAGGCGGTGGCTCACTGCCGCAAGTCTCCGTCGGCTGGGTGCTAAAGGGGCGTGACGCCTTCAACCGCCCCCGTGCCCGAGTTCACGTTCTAGTGGACGGGGCTGTGCAGGCTGAGTTCGTCGGCGTCGATGACTATGACGATACTGGGTTGCTGGTGTCGGTGCTCAAGTTGCCCGGAGGCAACAAGCACGCACGCAACCTCAATGCGTTACCAGTCGACTATCAAATCCTCAGGACCGCCACCTTCTCTCAGCTTGTTCGGCAGAAGGGCGCGTTTAGTTCGTTGGCCGTAGTTGTGAAGCACGACGACCTGCAGGCCATGGCTCTCTATGGATTCCTTCGGTGGCGTGACCGACGGGCTATTAGTGGAGTCCGCCGATAATACTGTCCCGCCTGTCACCAAAACCGACACTTTCCTGCTCCCAAAGGACTGGCCTCGGACCCTGTCTCGACTAGAACCGACCGCATCCCGCAAAGCCCGCCTCGCATTGGTGACCAAAGGAGGTTTGTGAATTGGCAAAACACCCCTGGACTGATGGTGATCGCTTGGTCGCACTTTTCCTGTATCGGTATGGCGTAACATCTTTGGGAGATCCGATCGCCTTAGGAGAATACCTGGGCATGGGCGCCAGCTCGTTGGTGACACGACTCTCGAACTTCCTCGCAGTGGCTAGTAGCGGTGAAGAAGGATTATCAAACTACCCGTCGGACGATGAACGAGTATTCAAGAGATACGCGGCTCTGGATCGACCAGCATTGGAAAAGCTAGTAAAGGATTATTTGGAGGGGTTAAAACAATCGCGTTAGGCCAATCACGTGATTTGCCCCTGGAACGTCCATGATCCCTATAACGTGCGCGCCTGGCAAGTACCGCCGTGAGGACTAACATCACTGTATCGGTTATGCCATCAACAGGTGGTAGCGAGCGCGATCTCGTAGCGAAGTTTGCTATCGGACTCCGAGTGCGTTCCTTCCTCCTTCATGGGACGACATGAAAGCCCAGGGAAGTCGCTTGGTAGCGGGTGAAGTGCAACAGGCCCACCTCGATGCGCCGATACGCACCAATGCCGGTGCAGGCGCACCACGGAACAGCAGGGGCAACGCAGAGGTCCTCCCTACGCGTAACGATGCAAACACCCCCAAACGCTATGCGCCGAAGGAAGTACGATAGTCTTGACAGGACACTCCGGTCGGAGTAGGGCGGAGTTCAGCGTTGGGGTGGCCAAACCATGCTTCGTTGAGCGCTTACTCGTTGACGGCTACGAGCCCATCCTACGCCCGGCACCGCCCTCTCTCGTCCGAGCTTGATATTAATGCAGGAAAATTTTGGGGCAGGGGGGTTCCCTCCTGCTCCTCTTGATGCCAACATGGTACGCCGGTGCCGGCTCCGCACAGCCAGTGCGCAAGCACAGGTAACAACAAGGGGAACGACGGCGCCGGTCAGTCGAAACTTGACTTTCGATACCCCCTTCACCCACGTACACGTGTTCGTGTATCGTAGAGCTAGAAAACTCATCCCTCACCACCCTGCAACCGCAAACAGGGCAATATTGTCCTCGTAACAAACGTATTTAGCCAAAACACTCAAACATCTGGCTGTCTTGGCGCTGTGCCATCAGCCGCGGTGCTAGGATCATACTGCACAGGCTCATCGGCAACTCCCTGACTGTACTGCGATCGCTCCTGCGGATAGTCGGCGGCCAGCTTCCTTATGAAGCTGACCACGGCCTGATGACCTCCCTTCCGCAGCTCATGCTCCCAGACTCTAACCACTTTCCACCCTGTGGCCTGTAGCTCCGCATTTACGATCTCGTCCCTTCGCTTGTTGCGACTAAGCTTGCAGCTCCAGTATTCTCGGTTATCGTCCGGCGCTGTGTAATGAACGGGACAACCATGCCAAAAGCATCCATCTACAAAAACCACAAGCCGCGCTCGCGGGAAGACTAGATCCGGCGACCCGGCCAGTTTGTGCCCAGTCAGCCTTTGCCAACCTGAAGACGTGAAGAATCGTAATCCAGTGCTCCACAGGGCTTTGCGTAACAACACTTCCGGACCGGTGTTGTTCGATCGAATCGCTGCCATGTTCCTACTGCGGTCACCCTTAGACTTGGTATCCGCCATCCACCTCATCACCTCGTTTGGATTGATTTCGAGTTTGAAGCCGGATCGGGAGTATGTTACGACTACCAGACATTCACTTTGACCGGTATAATTAAGCCGATAGCGGGAGGAGTGAATGCAGGGAATGCTGCATGACCGAACTGAGCAACTAAAAGTTATCGACCTCTTTGCAGGAGCAGGTGGGTTTAGCTGCGGTTTTGAACAGACGGGATGTTTCAAAGTAATTCTGGCGGTCGAAAAGGACCCGCAGTGTCGGCTCACCTACAAATCCAATCACACCGACGACGTAAGAGTTCTCGATGACATACTTCGCGTGATTCAGGATGACCAATTACGCAATCTAGCCGAGGAAATCACCAAGAGCCATGGTGGCGTGGATGTTATCATCGGCGGCCCGCCTTGCCAGGGTTTTTCAAAAGCAAACCGACAACGAAATCACCTGGTTTCTACGAATAACATGCTCGTGACAGCCTATGTAAAGTGCGTGGCCAAGCTGAATCCACGAGCCTTTGTCATGGAAAACGTGGCAGACATGCCAAAACACAACTTTTTCGTTTCTTCCGATCCAGCCGATCAAGAAGCTCTGGCTTTCTCCGAAGTTGCCCTTGTCAATGAAGAACCGGTCCTTGGTCAAGCGGAGGGGCATGCTGAGCTAATGGTAGCATTTCTTCGGGAGCATCTCACGGAAAACGGCGTTGTAACCGCTCCCGAGTGTGCTCAACTTGTGGGAGAGGTCTACCCGGTCCTGAGAGTCACAGCAAACTACCTCCTGCGCAGACGCCACGACAAAGTCATCCGCTATTTACGGAAGAAGTCGTCCTTTCTTGCCAGGGCCCTTAAGAGAGTCACTTCTGCGCCCTGCGGCTTACCACAGGATTTCCGCTCAGACCTAATTGGCGCTCTGCAAGCCCTGTCATCATTTGACGGAGGAAGCGGTACCGTAGATGACGGTGTGTTGGTATCAGTTGTCAATTGGGTTGGCATCTTGGCGAGAATGAACGAGCTGGCTCAGAACAGAATTAAGGTAACAGAGTTCTTTGCCACCAGCGATAGGGCAGTGTGCGCACGCCTTCAGTCTTACAATCTGGCGGACCATTTGGAAGCCTATTTCAGGCGTCAAGGATACGTCGTACGCCGGCAAGTCCTGGAGGCGACCCATTTCGGAGTGCCACAGAGGAGAGAACGGGTGTTCTTCATCGGAGTGCGTGAGGACACAGGCGTTGAGGCTGTTCTCTTTCCGGTGCCCATCACTCACCATGCCCCTTATACTGTGAAAGACGCTATTTTCGACCTTGCAAAGTACCCGCCTTTTTTCGACGTCAGACCTCGCACCGTAGCCGTCGTTCCGGACGATTCTGAGCGCCCTCCCTTAGCGAAGTTGCTGCATGGAGGAATCGGGCACATACCGAATCATGTCCAAACAACCACGACCGAAACCGCTCTTTCGCGCTATCGAGCACTCCAACAAGGGCAGAATTTTCACAGTTTGCCTCAGGAATTGAAAGCCTCGTACTCGGACCCGGGTCGAACTCAGCGGAACATTTACCGAAGACTTGCGTACGATGCACCTGCGCTAACGGTGACGAATGTACGAAAGGCAATGTGGGTACACCCAGAACTGGATCGCGCGATTAGTATACGAGAGGCGGCTCGCTTGCAATCGTTTCCGGACCGCTATGAATTTCATGGCCGAAAGAACGACCAATACCAGCAAGTAGGAAATGCTGTCCCGCCTTTGCTTGCCCGGGCTGTTGGCGAAATCGTCGCCAACATGCTTGGACAACGTCCAACTCAAACGCTATTCGAAGAACTAGCAGGACATCCCCCACTCGGAATTAACGAGGAAGCAGCAGCCCTGGGGGATTCCACGTCACGAGCATCCATCACTGAACAAACCGGACTGGATTAACTCCAGTCCGGTTTGCTTTCTAAGGGACGCATCTGTAGCGTTCCCCAGCCGACGGATGCTAGCCGGGAGAATGGTGATCAGCCCCTGGTGACTAGGGGTTACTGTTCTCGTTATGGCTCTGTTTGAACAGGAGGCATCAAGCTGTATATCCCTCGGCCGCCGCTCGCTGGACAAGTCTCAGCAGTTTTTTGCTCTGGATCTCATTGGGAACGCGCTTGGGCATCTCGCAGGCGGTCGTCAATGCCCGTTGCTCTTCGGGGCTTAACAGTCTCTTTTCCATGAGAAAGATGGCAAGCTTCTTCCAGAATTCAGGACCCCGCTGAACGACATCAGTTTGAGCGTTAATTCCAGCGACCAGTTCCTGGTCTTTCCGCGCTGCACGGTGTTCCGCAATCGCGTCTTCTGTGTCTTGCAACGCTGTCTCCATCTTCAGGGGGAGTTGAACAGGCAGTGCCTGAACCACCTTCCAGCACTCTTCCTTCTTGCACCACTGTGTGACGTTAGCGTTCGAACGGCGGGGATCCGTAATCGACTCCATCACGGACTTCGTGATAACGGTGAGGGCCTTAGTAACCACTTCCGGCACGTCTTGGCGGCTCCAGATCTTTTGCAGGTCCAGTGTCTTTCCGGGAAACTGCTTCTTGATCAACTGGGCCAGAAGCGCAATTGAATAGGTGACAACGTTGGCCCGATAGCCGTTCTGGTACCATGGCTGCTGGCTCACCAACTTCTCAATATGCCGGAACACAATGAACAGGGCGACGGAGTCCCGATAATATTGCTCGTTAAACGAGGCTTCCGATTCCGACCAGTGCCCGCCAATCCAGTTGGCAAAGTCGACAAAGTTGGTCTGGGCGCCCTTGCTCACGGTGTGGGGATGGCCTCGCCAAGAGTTGCGAACCTTGGCTAGGTCAGTCTTGGTCAGCATCTGGTTCTTGGGATGCTGGGTGACAAACCGCCTGATCTCGGCTTTAGTCATGCGCATTTGTGCCTGTAAGTACTGACCCCGCGCCCTTTCGTAGAACCAGTGAGTCTCGTACTGGGCGCCCCCCACCGGCGGCGCGAACAAACGACGTGAGATCTGTTCCATGCGGATATGAAATGGGTGCGTGGAGAAGAAATCCGCGTCACTGACCTTGTTCTGACTGTTTGACGACCGAGCAATCTTCTGCACCATTTCCTGAGCCTCTTCTGGGTCGTTGATCTCCGTCAGCTTCATCTGGACGGTGATGGTGCTGAGTTCCGCCTTATCCTTGTGCCTGGCGTTGGATAAGGAGGCAGTGGTCTGACCGCCGTTGATTATCTGAAAGTCGCGCGCATAAGTAACAAACCTTCCCTCTGGCCGTGACTCCACCTTTACGCCCACCGCAGTGGCTGAAACGCCGTTGTTGAACGCAAAGAACATAGAAGGCTCGGTCAAAATGGTCTGGCGGATATTCTTGTTGACCGCCACCTTTGTGCTCAGAAATGAACGCACATTACCTTCCAGTAGCTGGGCACCCCAGCGGTCGTAGATGTTAGTCAAAACTTGGCCCGGGATCACACACAGAAAACACCGGTAGGGGGCATCAGTGCCATGGCTAGCCTCAAGACAGGGCAGGCCTCCGCGAGTGTATTGAGTGAAGTCGATTTCGACGTTTTCTGGCCCGTTAAAGCAGACCTTGTACAGCCGGCTCGCATCCCAGATCTGGCACTCCACCGGAACGCCACCAATCTCCTTCACGGCAAGCGAGTCAATCCGATCACTCATCACACTGTCGGTCACCAGTAGCAGGCGGTACTTCCTAATTCGGTCCCTGTTGATCCGCAGGAGGTCCGCAAGATCACACGCCGGCGTACTGATTTCCAAGCGTAGGTGCAGGTCGCTGTTCAGCGTTTCGTCGATGAAGCGCGTGGGCCACGCGAAGATGTTCTCAGCTTCAGTGCGGGTAAGACGCTGCTCTTCGGGAGAGCCGTTGTAGTTCACCACAACCACGTTCATCGTGTTATCAAGGTCATCGAGTGCAAAACCATCGATGCGCAGCTTCGCTCTGCGCTTTCCTTCTCCCGTGAAAAACGCAGGCGTGTAGTCCGGCAGTATCTGCTTGTCTATCAGATACCCCGCTACAATAGCGGCGAAAGCGGAGGATGTTCCTTCGCCATCCGCCGCTGCTGCCGCTTTGGCATCTTCAAGTAGTTCGTTGCGGAACTCCTGCAGGTCCATCAGTTACCCTCCACCTTCACTCGGATCGCCATTCACTTAAAGCACTCAGGCTGATCTCGTAAGTAGCACCAGCCACCTGCACGGGCACATTGGCCTTCGTTAGGCGTGGGAACCGACTGTCCACAGTATAGCGTTGCATCCCGTTTGTTCGGTAGCTCGGCGAATCATATTCACGCATGGGCATGTACCCGAAATCAACAGCCAGCTTCGTATCAAACGTTTCCAGAACAGTTGGCGTGTCCTGCATCATGGCTCTTAACTCGTTAACCTTGCAATTCAGGGTGAAGCCCGCAGGATCTCCCGAACTCGTCTTGTCCACAAAGCAGATTACCAGTGCTCCCGGAGCTGGAGCATCCAGCTGCTCGAGCGACGAGATGGTGACGTTCGTTGCGGACGCACCGACCGTCTTGATTTCATACCATCCGTCCTGAAAGACGAAGTCCCTGTCACCTCTTTCGGGCCCCATCCACCCACCCACCGCGTCTGCAGGGTTCTTGCCGCGGGCCAGGAGATGTTGCAGGAATAGCAATTCCCCTATTAGCCCCTTCCGCGCGCTTTCGCTGAGCAGGCCGTCCGCCTGGCGCTCCATGAGTTTGTGCCAACGGCGGTACCGGTCCAGCAGGGATTCCACCCCCTGGTCACCACAGGGTTGGCGTGACGATTCAATCAGGTCACAGCAGAGCTGCAGGAATACCTCTTCCTGCTCCCTGCGGACCAGGCGAAAACTGGTTGACCACTTGCCGTCAGCGCGCTGTCCCACCTGAACGACGACCGACTTTGAGGAGGGCACTTGATGAGGTTCGGTTCGACTGATGAGTAGCAGTGACCGCTGGCCCAAACCCTCATATCCGATGTAGAGTTCCAGGGGATGAACGGGGTCGATGCGGCTGTACCCGCCGGCGACTTCCGTCACACTGCTCCATCGCACCTTAAGGGTGTCGCTAGTTAACATCGTCGTCATCCCCGTCGTCATCGATATCAATCCAGTTCCGGAGCTCGACGAGGTTAACGGCGTATTCCGCGGTAAGCTCTTCCTCGTCCGTTTTGGGCAGGCCCACACCGATTGCGAATAGCCGCTTGGGAATCTTGTCACCCGTGGGTTGGGCTTCAATTACATGGAGCATAAGCAAAGGGTTGCGACCCCTCACCAGATATGCACTGTCTGGCACGTTTTTCTTGTCGGGCCCCCGCTGCCGGAACTCCGCCTCCGCATCCTCGATCTGTTTCTTCGTCAGGCCCGCCTTGGTCAGACCGCCCGAACCAACTCGAAGCTTGGTTCCCGATATCCGGAGCATGCTACCATCTACGTCGACAGTACGCGTCTCTGGCTGCACATGAATCGTTTGCTGGGCAGTCTCCAGTTCCACCTCTGCACTCCCGCTGCCCTGTGGCACAACGACTGTCCAGTCATCCAGCCCCTGTGATTTCTCAACAAAATCGGCGAGCGCCTTGCCCTGGAAGGAGAGGTGCCACGGATGGGTTTCGAAGTCGCGAAGGAGAGCAACCACCAATTGCTTGGGAATCCCTTCCCACAGGAGTTGGCGCGAGTCATCCGCAGAGGTACTTCGGTCGAGATGGGCAACAAACAACCGAAACGCCTTTTCGTTCGCCGCCAAGATATCTGGGTTTGTCTTCAGGCGTGGCGTCTCAAGGAGGCGGCCCTGCACGGAGATCGGCACCCGGATAGTGGTGGCCGTCCGCATTTTGTTCAGGGCGGTCACGATTAGCGCGTCGGGATGCTCCCGCACCTTCAGACCAAAGTCGCGAGGCGTCAACTTCAGAGCGTTCATTTTCCGCACTTCGCCCTTTAGCTCATTGGCGGCCGAAGTGATAAATCCGTACCAGTCGATGGCTTCTCGGGTCATCCAGACCTTAAACAGGTCATCGTAGTTGGGCCGGTAGCCGAACCAGCGCCCCATCTGCAGAAGCGTATCGTACATACGGGAACTTCTATAAAAGTAGCTCACACAAAGCCCTTCCAGGGTCAGACCGCGGGATAGGCTGTTCCCACCCACTGCGATGACGCGGAAGCCTTCCTTGTGGTTGTAGTAATCCAGGCTGGCCGCACCGGTCTTCTGGTTGACGGCCCGCACCTCGACCGGTCCGACCGCCTTGTAGAGATACTGCTGCTGGACATCGATCCATGGAACGCCTGCTTTGGATTCTAGCTGGTACCTGTCCCAAATGTCCCGTAGGAACTTCAACGGGGCGATCTGCAGTGCTTTTCCTTCACCCAACCCGCCGTAGTGTTCAATCGCTGAGCGCATGCTCACCAACCACTCATTTACGCGGTCCTTAATCCGCGTCTGCACATCCGTAAACCTGCTGACGTTGATCAGCATGGAGCGATGCTCAGATATGTCGCCCCGCAGATCACGAATGGCGTTTACAAGCAGAAAGTAGCCGAGCGCCTCCTGCAAGCTGTCAGGCAACCCTTCCACCGGAAGTTCCTTCTTATGCTTAACAGGGAAAAATGCCTCGACCTCTTCCTTGAAGATCGGTTCAAGGCAGTGGCTATGCGACGGGTCGTTACCGAAAATGGCATCCGCCCCGATGTAATGGCTCGGCGGGGAAAGCAAATAGATAAAATCGCGTGGGAACAGGTCGTCTCCTACCATGTCGTGGGTGTTGTCGGGGTCGATGAATATATTGGCGAACGGCGTTGCCGTAATCCCCAGGTAAGACGATTGAGAGAACCGACTCAGGATCGACCGAATAGCCTTGTTTACCGCAGTAGCCTCCTGCCCTTGCTGCTGGGTGTTGACTGAAGCGTTGTCGGCCTCATCGTCAATGAGGAGCAACGGCATATCAATGATCCCGTTCGCATCGGCATTGTTCAGGTAGAGCCAACGCTCCAGGTTCGCCAAGATCTTGCTGTTCTTTTTCACTACAAAGAGAGCTGGTTCAGTGATGTTCTTCAGGGTCATATCATTGCTATTCAGTACGTTCGAATTGAAGTCGGTTAGGACAGTCGTGAAGGCCAGAATACGCTTTCGCTTGTCAATATTGCCCACACCATCGAACACGTTGCGGATCTCGCGGTTTGCCCTCGTGTTAAGCAGATGTTTGCTCAGACGGCCGGAAAACTCTTTGTCCAGACGTTCCTGCGTCTGAATCCGAAGGCTGTCGGTCAGCCCCGCCAGTACGATGATGACTTTGTATCCAGTATCGGCCGCCTTGTTGCAGATGGCCGTGAAATTAGCGGTCTTGCCGGACTGAACATCACCGATTACCAGACCCCGGCGTTTCCATGGTTTGCCGCTCTTTGGGTCTCCTAGCAGGTCGAGAATCTCTGTTGAAACCGTGTCCAGGTTGGCAGTGACCCGAGTGTTCCATTTTTTCACTTCTTCCAGGTACCGCTTGTATCGATTCCAGTAGAAGAAATCGACTTCGGCTCTGCGCGCGGGTAACCAAGACTGATGATCGCTGTTTGGGTCGGAAATGTAGATGCCTACATCCATCGCAACGAGAAGGGCAGACTTTAGGTTTTTCAGCACCTGGTCGAACTCCTCATCCGAAACGGGAAGCCCCACGCGACTCCGCCACTCAGCAGCCTCGGCCAGAAACTCCTCTTCACTGGGCGGGGCTTCGGAAAACTTGGCGTTGATCGCCATTGAAATCATCTTCTCCAGCAGCTCCGCTTGCTTGCTCAGCCCCACTTTACTCGACCTCCCCTGTAATCTTTGCGATCAGGTCTGGGTACCGGGAAAAGGGATCCAACGTACGCAACTGCGCTAGAAAGGCCGCTCGCTCGCCACCATCCGCATAGGCGTCAAGCATCGCCTTCGCGGTCTGAAGCAACTCGCTTTCGGTCCACTCCGTATCGTTACTCACCCGTTCGTCCGTAGTCAAATCAACATATAGGGCGTTGAGCGGCAGGCCACGCTCGACATGCTTCAACAATTGTTCCAACGCCCGTGCGCCCTTGGGGTCCATATGATTGATTAGCGCCTGCACCAGGGGATGCAGTCGGTTGACCTCATAGAAGATTCCACCTTCCCGGGTCCGCCCCCGATTCCATATGGGAATGCGGCCCTCGTCCGTCTCTTTCTTTCCACGGTACGTCCAAGTACGCTGGCTCCGCTCCGCCAAACGTTCAACGATGGTGGCTAGATTTTTCTTGACTGCCTCTGGCGGCACAGCCGTTGACTTCTTAATGTCCAGTGTCCAGAGATGGTCGAGCGAATTCGGAATATCCACCCGCACCCGAGCTAGCTTTGACAGGTCGCCCTGTCGCATCATGCGGAACCAGGTGCCCCACACCAACAGGCGCTTGTTGCGGTATACATAGAACCCCTGGTACCGCTTCAAGCCCTCGTCGCCACCGAGCATGGCGAACTCTGCTTGGGACAGCTTGGATGTGTGCGGCAGAATATACGGCCGGACCATGACTTCGTGACCCTGCACAGTTATGATCTCGTCGTCCATGGCCTGCGTACTCTTTCCGACCAAAAACGGGTCGATTGGCTTGATCTTTCGAGTGTTGACCGTGATTTCGGTCCTGCGAATGCCTGATTCTCCAGCCAGATAACGGTGGAAAACTAGCGCCAAATGGTCCCGTACCCGGTCCATCTTCTGCCCCATGCCTGCTTCAAAATCGAACTCACCAGTCATCATTCGGTCAAGTCCCTGCCAGATGACGAGGGTACCTGACTTCTCTTTGATAAGATCCTCAACGTGCGGGTAGTCTTTGATGTCTTTTTTGTCGAGCACCAGCAGCGACCACTTGCCGGACTTGAGCACGTAATCGAGATCCCACTGGGCACCAGCAACCGCGGTACCCTTCTTGCATATGACCGTCAACCTGCGACACTGCGATAGGGAAGCAGTCTTGAGACCGAGTCCGAATCTACCCAAGTCGCCGGCGCTGCGCACGTCGGTGGGACTCTTTGCACCGTACCGCATAGCGCTAGTTAGTTCGTCTTCGTCCATCCCTGTCCCGTTATCGAGAATGGCCAGGTATGCATCCCCGACTGGAAAGAACTCAATGGATACTTTTGATGCTTGTGCGGCGATGCTGTTGTCAATAACATCGGCGATGGCGGATTCCAAGGTGTAGCCGATTGCACGTGTAGACTCCATAAGTGACGCTGCATACGGGGGGAGGTCCTTCGTCCTCACCGGCACACTTCCTTCATCTCATCATAAGGGTAGAACTCTGAATGATTCATACTCTTACAAACTCCTGAGTCTATTTGCCGTATGTCCACTATATACCTTCCACACATATTCCATACATTCTTATCTCATTTTACTGTGCCCGACTGACAACAGAGTGTCACTGGAAAAAAGGGGGGAACTGGCGAAACACCCAAGAACCAGATTTGCAGTACCCAGCGACAGTCGCCCAGCCTTCACCAGGCATTAGGATCAGTCGGTCCCTAAGACCGTCGAGACGTGAATGGGGCCGGCCAGTCACATTCGATGGGGGTGGGTCAATTTCATTTCGGCACTACAGGGTCAATTTAACACCGGCAGTGACATCGCCAAAACTTAAAGGGGCAAACCGTCTCGGCTTGCCCCTAATGCTAACACTACACCAGCCTTCCGAGGCGCCTCACAAGGTCGCGCCCATACCAGCAATAACCGTATTGCGTCCGCTGGCGCGCACACACGCGTGAACTTCGTGTACAATAGCGACCATACATTTAGGGGTCATCGCCTGCCGAACATTAAATACTTCAGCAAAAGCCGGAAGCAACTCCTCTCTAATGCTCCACTGCGGCAAGTAAAGGCCCTGGAAGTATTAGTTGTCCTTGGCTTCGGTCAGGGTCTCTTCGGATGAGATCTCTCTGTTGAAAGTCCTCAAGTGCCACATCAATCAGCAGACTTCGTTGGTCGCTGTCTATCTGCGGAGGCAACTCTGCCTGGTTCAAGACCGACTCTAGGACAACGCCTGTTCCGTCTGGTTGAGGAACCGCGGCTTTAACCAACTCTCTGCCTAACACGGCGATTAACTCAGGCAAAAGCACAGAATATTCGCCTCTGAAAGTCTGCCATATCTCTCCACACAATTGAAGTATGGCCAGATAGGCGTCGAATTCAACTCTCTTGAGTGACTTAGCAAAACGATCTCGGTGTGTGAACTCAGCAAATAGTTGTTGTGTTGGTGCGATGGGCCGTTTGGATCTAGTCTCCCTCACGAAGTCCCACAGGGAGTGCAACATTTTCTCCCTTTCACCGATAGGGAGACTTTTCCAGGTAATCTGCGTGTCCACCAACGCCGAAACGGGCATGTTGTCGGCTGAAAAAACTGTTGTTGGTAGTGGCGGTAAATGTCTAGAATTTCCTGTCGCTGTTATGACTTCTGCAGGGCGTGTCCCTGCTCTTAGGGCATGACCCTCGGTTGGACGGAACCGAGAGTAAACCAACCGTCCGTCTGGTGGTTCATCAGCGCGTGCTACTGATTGTGTGAACATGGTCGATAATTGTTCGATCTCATGTTCACTAGTGCATAGACATGCAAGTCTCCTGCGATAGTCTTGCGTACGCCGCCCTTTCAACCGTGCTGACGATGACTGACTCCTCCATAGGCCTGCACAGGACACTGGTTCCGTGAAGAGCCACTCCATTAGAGAGTCCAACTCGAATAGTCCGACAGCACCGTCCTGAAGTTCTGTGGCTCCTGGAGGATGTGTTACCTCCCGACGCTTGTAGAGGCAACTCCTTACTTGGGTCGTCGGATCGGTCTCTTGGATGGATTCCTGCACCACCGTATATGCAACATCTTGTTGGACAGACAAGGCGCAATCCAGGGGCCCGGGCGGCTCTGGCAGCCCGGGCTTCTCCTGACTATGTTCGACGCCTGACATGTGCGCTAACACTGTGCCGACCAGATGCATATGCCTGCTCTCGAACCAAGTCCAATCTTCCTCGGTAAGCGACGACCAGTCTGCCAGGTCGGCATCCTCTGCTTCGATCCGGTGGAGTAGAGCTGCGCAAGACTCACAGTGCCTAAGGTGCAGGGAGACTCTGTCCATGAAACGGTCCCTGAGTTCGCCAGCTATATACTTCTCCAGTACATCCCTGCTTAAGTGCGTCATCCGCGATCACTCCCTTCCATTCTTTTGAAGTATCCCCGTAGTTCCGATTTTATTCGGTGAATCTGTCCACCCAGCACTGACTCGCTCAGGCCAGTAACCAGAGAAATCTCGTGGTACGACCGATCCGCCCGGTATAAGCGTAAGATTTGCTGCTGTTCATGGGACAGGGCTTGTTGGGCTGCTTCATCGACCGATCTTCTTAGCGCCATATCTTCCACTTGTTGAGCGGCGTAATCATCCGGACGCTCCTTGATCTGGGCATCTGGCATCGGAAGTTTGCGCCTGTGGAAGTCCGTGCAGTGGTTGATAGCCACTCGTCGAACCCAAGCCAAAAAGGGAACCTCTTGTCGATACTTATCTCGTTTGGTGATAAGCACCTTGATGAGGATTTCTTGTGTCAGATCCTCTGCATCGTATCGCTGGTGGGCGGACTTCATACAGATGGGAAAGATCTCTTTGCTGAGCTCTTCACCCAGGCGGCTCTGCTCAGTCTGCCCGAGGAACCATCGCCGCAGTTCTACTTCGGAGACCTGACGCCGTTTGGTGTCCATGCGCTGTCACCTCCTTCACAATAACAATGACGATTAACGCCTATGTAGTTTTACGGTTGAAACAAAATATTTCTGCATAAAGCATCGCTGCCTAACATCACCGGAAAAGGTGGAGGGCTCACGTCTCCACCTCTACTCGGTTGTTACCCTATTCGTCGACTCCACCACTTCCCCCCTTTGCGCTATGATCACGCCCAATCAGGGCACCAAGAGCTGCAGTTCCCAACCCCAGAATGGGAACCACGAGTTCTGCATGACCGACTGCCAAGGCTGTAATTGTGCCCGCGGCGATCACCCCTGTAATGCTGACCACCGCTGTGGTCTTTTTCATCGAACACCCCTCCCTTCTCTAAATCTAAGAACGTACTGGAAGGTCGGGAATTTACACCTACGAACAAAAAACTCTTGAAGCGTATTGCCCGTGCTGGCCCAGCCCGGGCTGCACATGGAGGCCCAGGGCTTTGGTGTGTTGATGTCAGCGCTGGGCGCACGTAAGTTTAGCCCCTCGCTCCTCCTGCAATCAGCAGCTAACGCTGATGGTGGGCATCGCCCAACATGTGCGCGGCCACTGCGACAATCTGGGGCGTCCGGATCCTTGTATGGCAATCGTCGCGCTGCTCGTCGTCATCGGCTTCGCTAAGTTCCTCTTCACCGTCAACCGTAACACCGCCTTCTTGACGACCTGCGCCGAGTCACCCCATCGGCTCCCTTCTGGGCTTCACCATCAAATTAGGGCCCTGCGACGGCTACCCTATCGACGGCAGTCTAAGCCCGGCGGGGGCGTTGGCGCTGCTGACTAGCAGCGGACCACGACAAAGGGATGACTGGGAGATCCCCCTATCACCAGCACCGTGGGCAGACCGAACAATGCAAGAGGAGGTGAGGACCCAGTCCTCCCATCTTTTGAGTCCTCCAAATCTTCTACCTCAACGCCTTCTGGCCCGCTCGACCAGAACCATAAGCAAGCCGCTACATCGGGATCAGTGGGCCCCGGGTCCATACCGGTGCTCACCAGCCAAATGGCCAGCGTCCATATCACAATCTGAAGGCCCATGTCCACACCCGGGGGCAGGTGGCGCACCATCTCCTTCCGCCCTACGATAACAGTTGCCGAGCGCCAGCACCCGCCGCCCTACCGGCGCCAAAAGTATTGTGGCGCAAATTCGAAGCTGACGGGTGATGCGCGGCAATCCCGGAGAGTCTCCCACAGGACACCGGGCTCACCCATCTGTACACCTCATGAGGGTTCCGGTTCACCAGCTTCAACACCGCCGGAAGGTGGTTAAGTTTTATTACTACCGGGTGACGTTAGACGCAAATGGTGGATAGTCATGCGCCCACCACCGGGCACCCATGTCGGTACGGGCAGTAACCGCACACCGCCCCAGGCGCCGGCCCGAACTGCCCGGCCCGGATCGCTTCCACCAGGCGGGCCGCCTCGGCCACCCGCTCAGCCAGCTCCGCCTCGGTATAGCTCACCCGCACCACCGAGCCGTGCTTGAGGAAGAACAGCGCCCCCGTAGCGACCTCCGGGTACCCCAGCGCCTGGCGGGCGCCCAGGATGTACAGCGGCAACTGCAGCCCCGCCTTTACCTCGGGCGCCGTCATCAGCCGGTTGTAGATCTTGAAGTCCACCACCTCAACAGCCCCGTCGGACGGCCAGCGGTGAACCCGGTCGATGAAGCCCCGCACCACCGCCCCGCCCAGCCTCAGGTGGAACTCCGCCTCCGAGGCCAGGGCGGGGGTTTTCGCGTACTCGCTCTCGGCGTACGCCTGCAGCGGGTCCATCAGCCCAGACGGTTCGCCATGAAGCACAGCAACCTCATCCAGCAGCTCGGCAGCATCAGGCTCGAACCCCCCCCCGTGCTGCTCAATCAGCGCGTGCACCCGCACGCCCTCGTCCGGCGCCCGCAGCACGTACTGCACGTAGAACCGGTACGGGCAAAGATGATAGGTGTGCAGTTGAGAGAACGACAGCACCATCGGCACCGTCGGCCCGGCAGCCACTGCAGGTCCAACCGCGACCTCGGCGGCGGGCGTATCGGAAAACAGCTCCCCCACCACCGCAGCCACGTCGACCTCATCGGCGACCACAGACTCAGAAGCCCCTACGGCCACCGCGTCACAGCGCCCAGCCACCTCATCTAAAAACGGGCCCCGCGCCAACGGCTTGGCCCGGTCAGGGTCCGATGGAGCCCAGTTGAGGAAGAGGGGGTGCTCCTCCTCCGCCAGCATGGCGGAGGCGTTCCCCCGGTATGAGGCGTCGTGGTGATACTCCAGGGAAGGCCTTGTCCCACCTGCCCCCATCAGGCGCAAAGTCGCGGTGGGCCATCCGCGGCACGGAGCCCACGGGGAACTCCAGGCCCTTCACGGCGTGCACGTCATTAGCTTTTCAGGTCCACCGCCACCGCCTCCAGGGACTCACCTACCCTGCGCAACGCCGAGAGATGCTCCACGAGCAGCGCCAGGCCCGTCGCCTCACTCGCATGCAGGGCGGAATGCGCAAACAGCCCCTCCGCCAGGGGCAGTAGCTGCTCGGCGTTCGCCCGCGATTGCGCCCCCATTGCCGGACCGTGGAGCGCCAGCGCAGCCCGGACCGCCGCCAGGCAGCCCTCGCTGAACTGCGTGGCATAGAGCGGCCAGAACTCCCGGTAAAAGGCGACGAGCCGTGCGTCCGATGACCCGCAGCCACATCCAGCAGGGTCTGCCGATGCCCACGGGACCGGGCCAGCGCGGCGATCTCCGGGTCGCTGAGGCCATAGCGGGGCATGGAGAGCGCGACCTAGACGGCCCCGACATCCCCCGTCGCCGCCAGCGCCCCCAGGTAGCCGATGAACCGGCGCGTCTCGGGATCATCGAAGAGACCGAGGCCGCCCACCACCTCCACCGGGATGCCCGACGCATGCAGGGGGGCGATCTGCGTCTGGCGGCTCACCGCGACAGTTAGCATGTTCACGAACTCGGCCCTGGGGACCGAGGCGCCGGGGTAGAACGCAGAACTGCAACGTTTTCTAAGCCCCTAGCCAATACGGTCAAGAACAACATCCCCTCTCCGGTACCCTTACGTACCCAAAGGTAGACCTGGTGCCGAGGGGGAACGAAACAAATGGGTCGCTGTTCCAGGTGGATATCTGGTATGATGATGGTAATTCTGACGCTTTCAGTGGGGTCTACGGCCCTGGCAGAGTCCAAGCAGACCTTCTGGCATGACAGCTTTGTGGAGACCGAAAGCGGCACGAATGCGCACCGCGTCCACCTATCACCGACCGACGTCAGCTTCATCACGAACATGGGATGGGTAAGTGCGGACACACTGGCAGGAGCCCTGGTCGTAACCGAAGTCATATCAAGCGGTGCTGGGGTGGTTCTTGGGGGCGTGGCTACAATTGCCGTCCTGACACTTTCGTGGGCGGAGCAGAACGACGACGGGAGTTTGGACATCTGGATTCCGCAGAGTGCCCTACGCCCACTCGAACGTGGAAAGACCGGGTGGGTACAAATCGGCAAGCACTGGTTTCCAGTCCCCGGCTTCTGTGACCTGAGCCTGTCCGCCGGCGCCCGTGCCATATGCGCTTCGTAAAGGAGATGGCAGGACTGAACCCCAAGGCCAAGGCGATCATCGCTCTCGTGGTTCTGGCTGCGTTCACATTTACCGTGCAGCAACTCCTGGGCGCCGGCAAGGCCGCCTCGCTTGGCACAGTCTTTGCGGTAGCGGGCTTTCTGCTCGGCGCGATCACCGGACACTGGTTCGGGCGAAGATAGACCCACACAAAACGGGGGCACACCCAACCAGGTGTGCCCCCATTACTTCACCCTTGAAGTTCGTGGCATGAGTTATTCCCGAATGGCACATACATCAGCAAACCCTACCCGGGGCGCCCAGCTCCGCCTCGACATGGCTCACCCGCACCACCGAGCAGGCTTGCATTAGCTATGGCCATCCTTTTCCAGAGGCCATGCCAGCACATGATTGTGCTCCTTACACACAAACCCTTGCTCCCGCGGAAACCAGTAATGATCCTGCTCCCAGACCTCGACCACCGGAGCCAGACCTACATGCTTCCGGACTTGGTCCAGGTCGACGCTGCTCGCACAGTCCAGCTTCAGGACAATCTTCCCCCACGCCTCGCCCTCGCCAAACGATTTCCCGGCCGCTTGGAGATACGCCACGATTGGCGCCAAATGTTCGCAGGGCATTTTCAGATGTTCCTACCTCCCAACCAAAAGCACTTCCCAGGCCGCGTCAGACACGGACCAGTTCGTCAGCGCAATCGGGTCTCCCACCGGGCGGAGGACGCTTGCATCGATCTCTCTGAGAAAGTACTGATTACCCCCGCCTTCACCGTTGTCAAGCTCGCCTTCCTTGGTCTTGATCACCTTGTTCGCCCCCACCTTCCCGCATGCTACCACAACATCCTTGAGAACCTGATAGGCTTGCATGGCGGGGCGATAGCCGCCAAACGTCTGGTTAGGCGGCACCTGGAGTAGCCGCCACAGCACAGCGGCATCCAACTCCGATCGGTCGAGCGTGTCCTGGTCGGTGTACCAGTGGCTCTGACCGGGATGGCCTCCGTAGATCACCGTACCCGCCTTGAGTGTGCACGCTGAAAAAGAATCCGCCCTGTAACCGCTTCTCACCTGCCAGTTTTGGGCCTGGTTGATCACTTCGACCGGCTCAGCGGTGTCTCCAGAAAGGATTCCCAGCAGGGAAACAAGCAGCGCGACCAGGGGTGCCGAGGGTGCTGGGGTCGCCTTGGGCAACGCCGGCGGCGGAGCGGGCGCCTGCCAGACCGGAGCCGCCACTGCCCGGACCAGTGGCTCAACAGTTTGGACGTCGTAGTCCTCTTCCGGTGCCGGGCCGAGTTGGCGTGCCACCAGATTGGCTGTCTGCATGTGCCACAGGGCCCGTCGAAACACCGCCGGTGAGACGTCGATCCAGTACTTCTGAGAATCTAGGCAGAGGACCTTTTCCTCGGGACCATCCGCCCTGGGAACTAAGCACCTCTCCAAGTGCGGTGCAATATCACGGAGGGCCTGCTCGACCTCCGCCTCGGACACCGAAGGTGCGTCCACGGTACTGACGAGTGCGGTCCGAGTCGACGGGTCCCACTGAACCGAAGCGCCGAGTGCTTCCGCAATGAATCGGAGTGGCACATAAACCCGATCGGCAATGATGCGCGCAGGCACATCCAGGCGGTACCCCCAACCATCCGAGCTGGCGTAGGCGTGGTCAACACGAACGATCGTATAGTAACGTCCTTCGCCCAGATACGCACGGACCTGACGCTGAGGAGGCACCCACTCGACGGTTGCGCCCAAAGCCTCGGCCAAAGCCCGCAGCGGCACGAGCACGCGGCCCCCGTCCATCAAAGGAGGTGGCCACGGCGAGATCCGTGTCCCGTTGACAACAAGCCGAACATCGGTTGAGCCTGCCCGCTCCGTCCCTGACTCGGGGCAGTACGTTACCGGCGAGGGTGTGGAACAGTCAATCGTTGTGGCTAGACTAACCGGCGAAGCACCCAAGGCAATCGTGAAGACGAGCAGGAGGCAGAGCCCGCGCAACCAAAGCTGTCCCGGGATGCGTCGCACATCCCTCAACCCCTCTTGGAATTTCTTGTAAGGATCTCACTCCTCTCTTATACCTTTAGACCCGAAATTCCTTGTGCGGCCTGCCCGTCAATTGATAGGGATAGGTTCACAGCACTCGCAGCAATTGGCCTCAGGTCATCCAGGCTGGGTATTCGATCAGCCACGAGCGGAAACTCACACTGCACGATCCTGTAGGTCACCGCTTGGTCAGACACCGATGCCCGCAGATAGACCGGAACAATCGGCATGCCTGGCGGAACCGACTCCCGTAAGGACTGCACCGGGTAGACCAGCTTGTGCTTAGCCAGGGACTGGGACCTATGCCCCTTCACCTCGGTCTTGGCCTCCAGGACAAATAGCAGATCCCGTCCCCCCCGCCGACCCACAAACACGGCGTCGATTTCGACCTGGCCGTTGTCGTGGACCAGATACTGACAGATCTCCTTGGGCATGGCCGAGTGCGGTCGGAACCGAAACGTGTATGTGGCGCTTCCCGTGGCCGGTGCAGCTGTCGGGTATGGCTTGTCCAGCGCAAGGGCGTACCCCAGTAGTCCCGACGCCAGTGCAAGGTTGACGGCGGACTTCTCGGTGATCTGAGGAGATATGTAGTAGGGAAGCAGCCCGCTGGAGCTCACTTCAGGGTGGTACGTCTCAGGGGCGCCATCGGAGAAGATCGCACTATCGATCAGAAAGAAGTCGTGGAGCTTGCCGGGCGTTCCGATGACCACAAACTGGGTAGTACCAGCCCGATCTGCCGAGTTGCCAAGACGCAAAACCATGGCCTCAGCCTGCCGAAGTGATGGTTTCAGGTCTCCGAGGGACTGCACCGAGATGTATGATGCCGTTTTCCCCTCTCTCCCGGCCAGCCCGGCTTTGCGGAGATACTCGCCCTTAAACGATTCGGGTCCATAGATGGACCAGTCGCCCTGTTGTAGTTGACTGACCGCAAAGGGAAAGGGATCATCGTGGCCAGACATATCCTAATAGTTCACCCCACAACCATCCAGTTGATGGGTGAATTCGGGAGGAATAGTCTGACTCCTGCAGTTCTTCGGCCTGGTCACCACACCCACATCTGGCACAACTGGGCCGCTGGCGCTCGGGCATTTTCTGGACGTTGGGTTAAGGATTACTCCACCCTTGAAATCATTCGTGACCTGAAGTATTCTCGAATGGCACAGCCATGAGAGGAGTCTTCAGGCATGCGTCTTCCCACCGGCCTCCGTGCTCTCAGCCACCGGGACTTCCGCCTCTTCTGGACCGGCCAGCTGATCTCGCTGATCGGCACCTGGATGCAGTCGCTCGGCCAGTCCTGGCTGATCGTGGAGCTGACCAACTCGCCCTTCAAGCTGGGCCTGATCAGCACCCTCCAGTTCACCCCGATCCTCCTCTTCTCCCTCTTCGCCGGCGCCCTGGCGGACCGGCTGCCCAAGCGCAGACTCCTGGTGATCACCCAGTCGACCCTCATGCTGCTGGCCTTCGTGCTCTCCGTGCTCGTCTACACCAAGGCCATTCAGTACTGGCACGTGGCCGTCATGGCCACGATTCTGGGCATGGTCAACACCCTGGATGTGCCCCTGCGGCAGGCCTACGTCGTCGAGATGGTGGGCAAGGAGGACCTGGGGAATGCGATCGCGCTGAACTCCGCCATCTTCAATGGCGGTAGGCTGCTTGGCCCCGCGGTGGCGGGCATTCTGGTAGCAAAATACGGCGTGGCGACGGCCTACCTCATGAACGGCGTCAGCTTCATCGCCGTCATTCTGGCCCTGCTGGCGATCCGGTCCGAGGGGCTGCCACGGCCCCGGCAGGACCGGAGCATGGTGCAGGACATAAAGGAAGGGATCGCCTTCGTCCTGGCGACCCCCCGGGTGATGCTGCTGATGGGCGTGCTGATGGTGGTCAGCGTCTTCGTCATCAACTACAACGTGCTCGTGCCCGTGCTGGCCAAGGTCGGGCTGGGCATGGAGGCCCAGGGCTTCGGCCTCCTGATGTCATCGCTGGGCGCCGGCGCCCTGGTCGGGTCGCTCCTGCTGGCCTTCACGAGCCGGCGGCAGCCGCCGCTCGGGCTGGTGTTGGGCGCCGCCCTCACCATGTGCGTGGCGACCATGTCGATGTGGGGCGTCCGCAGCATGTACGGCGTCATGCCGCTCCTGTTTGTGATCGGCTTCGCGCAGATCCTCTTCACCGCCAACTGCAACACAGCGATCCAGACGACCACCCCGGACGCCCTGCGGGGCCGGGTGATGAGTCTGTACAACCTGGTCTTCGCCGGCGTGGCGCCGGCCGGGGCGCTGCTGAGCGGCACCCTGACCGAGACGTTCGGGCCCTGGGACGGCTACCTGATCGACGGCGCCCTGGGCCTGGCGGGGGCGCTGGCGTTGCTCACCTGGTGGCGCTTCTTCCGGCGGCCTACCCAGGTTTCGGCCGAGTCATCCATCGGTGCAGCAGCCAGATCGTGAACCAGGTCGGCAGGTAGGCGATCACCGAGACCGGCGTCGACCACCACCCTCTGTGAACAATGTTACGGGTGTAGAGCGCAACGATCTCGGGGAGCATGGCGAGTGCCGTGGTGAAGGCGGACCGCAGCCAGGGGAACGGGCGGCCGGGTTTCAGCGCCTGGGCAAAGGCCATGGCAAAGAGCGGGGCGGCGCTGAGGGCGATCAACAGCGAAATGGCGTCGTGGCTGCGGATTGGCCCCACATCACGGTACTCCCACAGCCCGAGGCTCTCGCCCAGTTCGTTCTCCACCTGGGCGACCAGGGCGCCCCACAGGCCGTAGATGAGCAGCTCCCGCCATCGCTTCCAGTCAATGACCCAGATGGCTGCGAGCCAGGTGAGCGCCGCTAACGTCAGGTAGTACATGCGGCTACCCGCCGTTCACGCCGGTCCGCTCCCGCACGGGCAGCTGCGCCGCAAACCAGCGGTCGAGGTAGGAGACCGCCACCACCAGGGCGGTCAGGGCCGCCCCTTCCAGCAAGGGGCTCCAGCCGGGCGCCTGCCGCCAAAGCCCGCTGCCGCCAAGCCAGTACAGGTAGGCGACCAGGAGCCCGGCTGTGAGCAGCGACCCCCGGACGGTCCGGCCCCATTCCAGCCATACGGCCAAAAAGGCGATGGCAAAGAAGGGAAGGCCGTGATACAAGGTCATCCCGAGCACGCGGTCGGGGTCGGCGCCCACCAGAAGGCCCGGGCGAACGGTCCACAGCCGCAGAAGACTGCTGACCGGGATCGTCCAGAGAAACCAGGCGAAGCTGGTGCTGACCGCGATCAGGAAGGCCCGGAACCCCTTCGTATAGCCGACCCGTTCCAGCCGGGGGACCCACCAGGCCGCCACCAGGAAGCGCAAGGAGAACAGCACCACGGAGTACCAGGTGGACCAGGCATGGTGCACGAAGACCCCGGCGTGCAGGAACCACCGCTCAATCCCGGCAAGGAGCAGCGCCAGCCCCAGGCTCATCAGCACCCGCCTGCGCGGGAAAAAGGTAGCGCCGGCGGCGTACAGCAAGGGCACCGCCGCAAAGTCTGATAGCAAGAAGCCCACCGGGTTGTCCTGGGAGACCGTGGGGGCCAGGTGCGGCCGGAATTCATACAGGCGCAGGAGCCCCGCGACCAAGGTATCGGTGACACCCAGCGACATTGCCATCCCCATCACGCTGGCGACCCAGATCGGGCCAGAGCCGCGGCGATAACTCAGATAGCCGAAAAGCAGGGCGAACCCGGTCAGTAGCAGATAATGCATCAGTGCACCTCGAATGATTGCGTGTCACGGCTAGTATGCCCGACAAAGCACAAAGGGTGGCAGGACTCAAGTCCTTGCCACCCTGTTTTTGCATGCAACTCTTACAGCCGGAACCGGGAGACCTGGGCCTGCAGCGCCTTCGCGACCCCCGAGAGCTCCTTGGCGGAGGCGGCCATCTCCTCGCTGTTGGCGTTCAGCTCCTCGATGGAGGCCGAGACCTCCTCGGCGGCGGCGGCGTTCTGCTCCGAGACCGCTGCGATCTCCTGCACCGCCCGCACGACCTCTTCGGAGCCGGCCGCCATCTCTTCCGTGGCTGCCGTGTTCTCCTCGGTGACCGAGGCCACCGACTCCACCGCCTCGGCCGCCTTGCCGGTGGCCCGCCGGATCGACTCGACGGCGCTGTGGATCGCCTCGCCGTCGCGGCTGGTCCGCTCGACCTCCGTCAAGATCCGGTCCAGGGCAGCCCCGGCCTCGGCGGCCAGGCCGGCGCCGGTGCGCACCTCCTGGGTGCCCTCCTCCATCGCCTTCGCCGCCGCACCGGTGGCAGCCTGAATGGACTGGATCAGCAAGGCGATCTCCTTGGCGGAGGCGGCCGACTGCTCGGCCAGCTTGCGCACCTCGTCGGCCACGACGGCGAAGCCGCGGCCGTGCTCGCCCGCCCGGGCCGCCTCAATGGCGGCGTTGAGCGCCAGCAGGTTGGTCCTGCCCGCCAGGTCGGTGATGACGCCCGTGATCAGCCCGATCTTCTCGGAGTAGCTGCTCAGGTTCTGCACCTGCTCGGCGGTGGCCATGACCCGATCCTGGATGCGGTCCATCCCCTGGACGGTCCGGGCGACGACGGCGCTGCCGCTGCGGGCGGCGGACAGGGCCTGATCGGCCGAGGAGGCCACGCTGGATACCTTGGCGAATACATCCGCCGAGGCGGAGACCATGTCGGCGACCTGCCCGCCGGCCAGCTGCACGCCGCGGGCCTGCTCCTGGGCGCCGGCTGCGATCTGGGTGATCGCCGCACGCACCTCGCCGACGATCCGGGCCGACTCCAGGGCGGCGGTGGACTGGCTGCTGGCGCCTTGGGCCACCTGGCTCACGGCCTGGGCGACGCCTCCGGCGACGGCGGCGATCTGCTCGGTGGCAGCGGAGAGCTGGTCGGCCGCACTGGAGACGGTGACCGAGGACTGGGTCACCTGGCTGATCAGGGTCCGCAGGCCCCGCAGCATCTCGTTGAAGGCGCGTGCCATGTCGCCGATCTCATCGTTCTCGGTGGCAGTCAGTTCGCTCACGGACAGGTCGCCCTCGGCCAGCCGCTGGGCGGCCTGGGCGGTCCGGGTGACGGTGCCCGCGACGCGGCGGGAGATGATATACGAGACGAGAATCCCGAGGATCGCAGCGACCACCGCAGCGCCAATGGACGCCTCGATGTCGAAGAGCTTCTCGGCGTCGGCCTCATCCTGTGTGGTCTTCTCCAGCTGGGCCAGGACCGCGGTCAGCTCCTCGATCTCCTTGACCAGCTCCTGGCGCGGGCCGGCAAGAACCCGGGTGAGCTGGTCCTGCACCTGTTCCCGGGTGAAGGACTGCTGGGTGTACAGCTGTGCGGAGACCCGCCCGAAGTCGGCAGCCGAGCGCTTGATCCGCTCCAGAATCGGGGCGGTCTCGGCCCCGGCGGCGAGGTCGGAGAGCTCCTTGATGATCGCCTCGGAGTCTGCCCGCGCCTTCTCAAAGCCCTGCTTGTAGTCGGGGCTCTGGATGAGCATATAGCCCCGGTTGTTGGCGAGGATGGTGGCGAAGGCCGCATCCAGCCGGCTGGCGGCGTTGACCGCACTATTGAGCTGGTGCATGCGGTCCCAGGAGTCCGCCATCTGCAGGAGCCCGTTGATGCCCATGTACGTGGCGGCGCCCATCAGAATCAGGACCAGCACGAAGCTCCCCATCAGTTTGCGCTGGACGGTCAGACGCACGAGAAGTCCCCCCAGGATAGTGTTAAGGTTGAGGCAACGACAGGTGCAAAAGTGCTACAGGACGTATACTTTAGTGTCGCATGTCCCAACCATCGGAGAAATAGGGGTATCCCCTGTCCACCAGGGGGCTAGCCCCCTGTTTGGCGCCCATCGCTGCAATCTTTACGCTTTCTTTACAGCAAGGAGGACCTGGTCACCATGCGCCAGATTCGTGTGCTGATCGTGGAGGACGAGGGTCTGTACCGGCAGATGCTCCAGATCGCCCTCCAGAGTGCGGCGGGGGTCAAGGTGGTCGGCGTCGCCTGCGACGGCGAGTCGGCGCTGCGGGCGGTGCAGGATCTGCGGCCGGATGTGATGCTCACCGACATTGAGCTGGGGCCCGGCATGCACGGGGTGGACCTGGGCCGGCGCGCCCGGCAGATCCATGCGGCGATGGGCGTCGTGCTGCTCTCCAACCACCACGCCCGGCAGTACCTGCAGGCGATTCCGGCCGAGGCCGCCGCGGGGTGGTGCTACCTGCTGAAGCGGTCGGTCTCCGACCTGGAGGTGCTGGTGCGAGCGATCCAGGGATCGAGCCTGGGCCTGGTGGTGCTCGACCCGCAGATCAGCAGCGGCGTGCGCCCCCGGCGGGGATCGAGCGTGGGCCGGCTCACCCCGCGCCAGTTCGAGGTGCTGGGGCTGCTGGCCGAAGGGTACAGCAACGCCGCCATTGCCGAGCGGCTCTTCCTTTCCGAAAAGTCGGTGGAGAACTACCTGACCGCCATTTACCGGGAGCTGGGCATAGGGATGCAGGGCGAGCCGATCCATCCCCGGGTCAAAGCGGTGCTAACCTACCTCAGGGAGACGCAGGACGCCGGCGCCATCGTCTCCCTCCAGCTGTAGGAAGGAGGGCGGCGACGTGTCACACCTGCGCCCTTCTGCCTCGCCGGACCTGCCACTGTACGTGGTGACCGGGGTGTCCGAACTGCTCCTGGGCCTGACGCTGTTCTCGGTGCCGGGCCAGTTCAACGCTGCGATCTACCAGCAGATCCTCCCCTGGTTCTCGCCCCTCTCGGCCGGCATGGTGGCCGGCGGGGTGCTGCTCTTCCTCCAGGCCCGCTACGACCTGGGCCGCTGGCTGGCGTGGCTCTTCACCCTCGCTGCGGCGATCCCCACGGGGGTTGTGGCGGTCCATTTTGCCGCCGATGGATATGGCAGCGCGGCGGTGATTTACGGCCTGACGGCGGCGGCGGTGTTGGCGGCGCCCGCCTTACCGCACACCGGACCAGGCGCCCCGTTCCGGTGGGGGCTGTTCGGCCGCTGCATCGGGGTGGCCCAGCTGGCGGTCGGCGCCATGATGCTCGCCTGGCCTGCCATGTTCCAAATGCTGACTGCGGCCATATCACCGGCCATGCTTGCGGCGATCGGCATCCTCGGGCTCTCCGGCGGCGGCCTGCTGCTGGGCTACGGCACGTCCCGCTCGTGGGAGACCGGTGCCGGCAAGGCGGCTCGGCTGGTCGGCGCCCTCTTCTGCGTCGTGATGACGGTGCTGACCGTCCAGTCGAGGCACTGGGCCGGGACGGCGTTCTGGGTCACGTGGGCGGCCGGGCTGCTGTTTGCCACCGAGGCTCGAATGCGCTGCGTGGTGAGGCGTCAGGCGCAGTCCGGGGCTGCCACCCGGGAGACGACGCTCCGCTGGATGGAGTCGCTGATGGAGGCATGGGCCTGGGCCCTGGCGCTGCTTGTGATGGCGCTGCCGCTGCTGCTCTCCCCGCAGGTCCTCGTGTCGCAGAGCGCTGCGGAGATCTTTGTCCTGGGAATCTGCACCTACAACATTGGGGCCCACTGGGTCTTCCCTGCGGTCGGATCGGCCAGACAGCGGCTGATTTCACACCTGACAGCGCTGAGCCTCGCGCTGTTTTGGCTGCTGGCCAACGCCGGCATGGCGGCCTTCAGCCTTGCGATCTGCGCCGTGTTAATCCCCGTGATTGCGACAGGGGCGGTGGGCGACCGGGCCGGTGTGGCGTTCATGGGCCTGCATGGGGCGCTGGCGATCGCAGGGGCCCTCTACCGCGTGGCCACCCGTGACACGCCGCCGCTGCAGACCCTGGGAAGCACCCTGATGTACGTGCTGATGCTGGCGCTGACCGAGGGGCTGGGTGTCTACGCGATGCTCTATGTGCGCAGGCTGATGACGGACCTGGCGGCGGCCAGGCAGAGCGCCCGGGAGGCGGAATCCCGCCGGCGGATCCTGGAGGCCCAGGAGTCGGTGCGCAGGCAGGTGTCGGAGCGGCTCCACGGCACGGTGCAGTCCCGGCTGGTGGTGCTGGGGCACCGGCTGAATCAGGCCCGGCAGTTGCTGGCGGATCCGCCGGCCGCCGAGGAGATCCTGCGGGACGTGGCGGGTCAGTTGGACCGGCTCCGGGATGAAGAGGTGCGCACCTTGAGCCACCGGTTGCATCCGGCCCTGGTCAGATTCGGCCCGACGGCTGTGCTGGGCTATCTCCGGGATCAGTTCGAGGGCGCCTTCGAGGTCGACCTGCTGGTCTCGCCCGATGTGGAGGCGCTGCCGGCCCCGGGGGATAAGGAGTCAGAGCTGGTCTGCCTGGTGCTCCACCGGGTTGCGGAGGAGTTTTTGTGCAACACCCTCAAACACGCCCAGAGCGCGGCCGTTCGGATTACAGCTGAGATCTCGGACGGGCAGGATCTGGTTCTGTCGCTGGAGGACCGCGGCTGTGGGTTCGACGTAGCGGAGGCCCGGGCCGGACTGGGCTTGACGATGATGCAGGATTATGTGCAGGCGGTCGGCGGCAGCTACAACCTGAGCAGCCTTGCCGGCCAGGGAACGGTGCTTCAGCTCCGGATTCCGCTTCCTGCCGGCTGCCGCCGGAAACCGGCGGCGGGCTGAGCATCTCCCGTCGTATTCAGAACCACCCCTCCGGGAATGCTCCCGAAGGGGTGGTTCTGTTATGACTTGGGCTCCGATGGTAATCATAGCGGCCGTGACCTGGTACACCATCAATATCGGGCGTGTGGCATGGCGCCGTGGCAACAAGGGCGGGGCGATCGGCGTCGGGATTCTCGCTGCGCTGACCTTCCTGTTCCCCCTGGGCGTCCTGCTGCTGGGCCGATAGGCTACCGGGCCACCGGTGTCTTTACGGTCATGCCGGTGCGGCGTATGTAGGTTTGGATCTGGGCTGTGATCGTGGCCCGCGGGAAGTGGGACGGCCAGTCGTAGCGCTCCCACGCACCATAGTCGACGAAGCGGGTCTGCAGGCGCGTCCCCAGGCCCAGGGCGTCTGCCTTGCAGTCCTGCTGCAGCCGCTTGAGCAGCCGGTTCGCCTTTCCTGCAAGGCGGTCCGTAAGGGCATCGCCAAGGCGCTGAATCCCGTCGGGCGTGGCCCAGCGATCGGGCAGCGCCTCGGCCTCGCGAATCTCGCCCTCGAGCCTCACCTGGATGGTGAACCGCGGCTCGGCTCCGGCAAGGTCGACGGCCACCTGCTGGGATTCGGTGGACACTTCCAGCGAAAGCAGTCGGCCAGGCTCATCGGGCAACGGCAGGGTTTCGACGAAGGAGCGGGAGCGCCGGGCGAGCATGAGCAGCATTTCGGTCTCTGAGGGGGTCAGTTCGCAGGCAATGCGATCGCGGCTGAAGACGACGGTACCCCGCAGTTCGGGTTTGGTGTCGGCCGGCGCGCCATTGAGGGCGGGATCGGTCCGGGAGGCGTGCACGATCGGCAGGATCGGCTCCTTGCCGAGGGTTTCGTAGCCGACCATGAAATCGTGCAGGTGGACGCGGGGCGCCCAGGCCGTTCGTTCGTAGGCCCGGCGGGTCAGGTCCTCCAGGAAGAGCGACGGGTCCCGCTCCATGGCGGGGTTGAGCCGGAGGATCTCTTCGGCTGTCCCGTCGGCCATCATCACCATCAGGGTCTGGCGCACCTCACGGCTGCGGACAATCGCCCCCACGGTCGCTGCAAGGCCGGCCTGTGCCAGTTTTCGCCCCATCACCAGCACACGCAGCTGGACCAGGCTGACGCGGCGGTTGGTCTTGACCTCCAGGCTGCGGACCGCCTCATGGACGGTGGTCTCCCGAATCCGCTCCACCAGCAGGGGCGGCGATTTCTCTTGCCCTCCCCCCCCGGCACCGCCTCCGACGCCGGCGCCGCCTGAAATCGCGCGCGGGTTGGCCAATTGGAACGTGATCTCCATGGTGCCGTCCGGCCCCTGGTCCAGCCCCATGCCCAGGACGAACCCGATATCTTCAATCTCCTTGCGGTCCCAGCAGCCCGAACCTACCAGCAGGACGACCAGGAGCAGGGCAAGGAACCTACCCGGCGAAGTTGCCCGGCGCGCCAGGGGACTCACCCCGCTTCCCGCTCACGACCGCCCAGAGCAGAGTCAGGGCGGGCATTGCAAAACTGATCGGCCAGCTCCAGACCCGCAGGGTGAAGGAGTCGAGCCAGACGAGGGCGACGTCGTTCGGTGGGATAAAGCTGATGGAATAGACCAGGGAGAGAACGGGAGCCATCAGCGGTCGGTAGTCCTTCAGATCCAGCATCTCGGTGATCGTCAGGGATGCGCAGAGCAACAGCAGCGACAGTTTCAGGGCTGCGACGAAGAACCACAGGAAGACGAAGAACGCCTCCAACCGCTGGATGATCTCGCTGACCTCGATCAGCCGCACCACCTCCAGCATGGGGAAGGAGAGGCGTGAGATCATCGGATGGGGGAAGGCGGCAAGGAAGAGCATCCAGCCGGCGGTCTGGCCGATGATTCCGCTGATGACAGCCTTCAGGCCCACCCCCACGACCTTGCCGGGTTTTAGCATGGCAGCCAGGACGCCCAGAATGATCACCTCGCTGTACAGAGAGGTCTCCGGGAGGCTCAGCCAGAGGGTCTCGTTCGCCCGCAGGCCGAGGACCGGGAAGAGCCCGCGGTAGTCCAGAAATCGGATCGGACCCACGAGGGTGAAGGCGAACAGCAGGACCAGAGTCGGGTACAGGTAGGCGGTAATCCTTGAGAGCGTCTCCATGCCCTTCACCGCGATGAAGGCGACCACCAGGATGTAGACCAGCGCCAGCGCGCTGGCGGGGGTGTGTGGCATGACGGCCAGCCGGAAGCCCACGACAAACTCCCGCAGGGCGATGCCGGCCAGGAAGATGAAATAGAACAGATAGGGTACGGTAAGTAAGGCGCCGCCCACAGGACCAAACAGGGCCCGGTTGATGCCGGTCAGCGACGTGACGGGAAACCGGCGCAACAGGCGGGCCAAGAACCAATACCCGCCGAGGGCGATGACGCCCGAGACGAAGGCGATGAACCATCCTCCGCTGCCCACCCGGACGGCGAGCATGCGCGGTTCGGGCGTCAGCAGTTTTGCGATAAAGGTCAGGGCCAACAGGCAGGTAGCACCAGTCGGATCGATCAGCCTCTGCTCCAAACTGTTACCGTCCTTTTCCCGGGATTCACTTGGGCTGCCAGTCCATAACCCCCTGCGCCTGGCGGCGCTTGTTTCGGGTCTGGAGGAAGCCGGGTCGCAGATCCATTTGGGCCCACGCCCCCCGGAAGAGCACGTCCTGGCTGCCCTTCATTCTGGGTCCGCTGGGCGCCATGTACGGCACGCCGAAGCTGCGCAGGGAGGCCGCATGGGCTGAGAAGAACAGCAGCCCTGCCGAAATGCCATACAGGCCGAAGCTGGCTGCCAGGAGGATGAAGGCGAACCGGCCGAAGCGGATCGGCAAGCTCATGCTGTAGTTGGGGATGGTAAAGGAGCCGAGCGCCGTGGTGGCGACCACGATGACCAGGATCGGGCTGACGATGTTGGCCTGCACCGCCGCCTGACCGAGGATGAGGGCCCCGACGATGCCTACCGTCTGGCCGAGCACCGTCGGGATGCGCAGGCTGCCCTCACGGATGATCTCGAAGGCGATCTCCATCATCACCACCTCCAGGGGAGCCGGGAACGGCACCGCCTCGCGGGAGGAGGCGATCGCCAGCAGGAGGGAGGGCGGGATCATCTCCTGATGAAAGTTGGCGATGGCGATGTAGAGTGCGGGCAGGAGCAGGGTTACCAGCAGCCCGGAGAACCGGATGAGCCGCAGCAGGGTCCCGAACGGCCACTTGATGTTGTAGTCCTCGGGGTTGTGGATGAAGTCCCAAAAGACCACCGGGGCGATCAGGACGAAGGGGCTCCCTTCCACCAGCATGACGACCCGCCCTTCGCTGATGGCGGCAGCGGCCCGGTCAGGCCGCTGGGTGTCCTGGAGGGTCGGCAAGACCCCCATGGGGCTGTCCTCAAGCAGTTGTTCCAACGCACCGCTGCTTGGCAGCGAGTCGACGTCGATGTACTGGATGCGGCGGTGCAGTTCGGCGAGCAGGTTCGGGTTGACCACGCCTTTGAGGTAGGCGATGTTGATGGTGGTGCGGGAGCGGCGGCCAATGTCGACGCGCTCTAAGATCAGGTCGGGCGTCTTCAGCCTGCGCCGCAGGAGGCCCGTGTTGGTGAGGATGTCCTCCGTAAAGCCTTCCTGCGGGCCGCGCACCACCTGCTCGGCGGTCGGCTGCTCCACCGCCCGGCTCGGGTACTTGCGCTGGTCGACCATGAGGAACCCCGGCACCGTGTCCAGCAGGATCGCGGTCTGCCCCGCCGCCAAGCCCAGGGCGGCTTGCTTCAGGCTGAAGGTCTTCACGGTGAAGCGCCCGGGGACCAGGCTGCGGTCGACCATCTCCAGCAGGTCGAGCCCCCGGGGCTGGGGGATCTCCGGCGTGAACCGCATCAGGGGCAGGAGCACCGCCTGGTCGATCTCCTGGGAGTCGACGATGCCTGCAAAGAAGACCAGGTAGGCCTTGACGGGCTGCGCAAAGGGCAGGTCGAAGGCGCGCACCGCCAGGTCCGCCTGAAGGTGGGCATGGCACGCATCCTTGAGGCGGCCCAGCGTCACCTCCAAGTCGGCGTCCAGGTCCGTTGTGAGGGCATCAAGGGCCTTGTCGACCCGTACCGACGCCACCCCGGTGCGGATCTTCAGCCGCTCGAGCGGGGTGTCGGGCGGTACCTCCGGGTCCGGCAGCTTGGACTGCAGGGGTTCGGGTGTGTCCCGTCGGTCATGATCCAGCGAGAACACTTTGGCTTCAACGCCCGCCCTCTCGGGGTCGAAGAACCGATGAAGGGCCGTCAGGAGCTTCTTGAACATTGCCCAACCAGCCTTTCGACGTCCTGGAACACCCTTGTAGGGTAACCATTCGCGCCATACCGCATCCGCATTTTAGCTGGGGTCGGGCGATGCGATCGGAATGGTGAGCCAGAAGGCGGCGCCCCGTCCGGGCTGGCTGGTCAGTCCGACCTGGCCGCCCATCGCCTCCACCAGCTCTTTGACAATGGCCAGACCGAGCCCGCTCCCGACGTTGGTCGGGGTGCGGGCCTTTTCCACCTTGTAGAAGCGTTCCCAAACGCGCCCCTGCTCTTCCAGCGGGATTCCCGGGCCGGAGTCGTGGACGCTGAAGATCACAAAGCCCGCATCTTGCCGCGCCGAGAGCCGGACCCAGCCCGTGGCGCCGGCGTACCGCAGGGCGTTGTCCAGCAGGTTGGTCAGCACCTGATCAAGGCGGTCGCGGTCGGCCCGCACGGGCGGCAGGTCTGGCTGCGGGTCGGCGACCAGTCGGGTCTCGGTGCCGCTGACGCGCCAGCTGATTTGCTCCACAGCCCGGTGGATCGCCTGAGCCGGGTCGACCGCCACCAGGCGGAGCCCGACCTGCCGGGCCTGGATGCGCGCCAGGTCCAGCAGGTCTTCGACCAGCCGGTTGACCCGCAGGGTGTCGGTGAGCATCACATCCAGATAGCGCCCTTGCTCCTCCGGTCCGATCACCCCGTCCCGGATCAGTTCGAGGTAGCCGCGCAGGCTGGCGAGCGGGGCGCGGAACTCGTGGCTGACGCTGGCGACCAGGTCGCGCCGGGACTGTTCGGCCCGCTCAAAGCGCACCTGCGCCTCGGCGAGCTGGTCGAGGGCCAGGTTGAAGATCTGAACCACGCGGCCGATTTCGCCCTGCGCTGCAACGGGCACCCGCTGGCTCAGGTCGCCGCGGGCCGCCAGCTCCGCCACCCGGCTCACCTCGCCGAGCGGCCAGGTGATCGACCGGGCCAGCAGCCATGCGGACGCTGCGGCGAGGAGGAGCCCCAGCCCCGCAATGGGCCAGAGCCACTGCTCCCCCTCGAAGAGCAGCGCTTCCAGGGGGCCGGGCGGGAAGAACGCGACGGCGACCCGCTCCACCGGGGTGTGGTCGGGCACGGGTGCGAAGAGGATGGTCTCCTTCGGCCCGCCGTTCCCGTTGATGGGCACGGACCGGGTGAGCTGATGGGCCATCTCCAGGAGGCGGTTGATCTCCGCATCGGTGAGCGACCGGATGACGGGGAGCAGGGTGCGGGTGACCTCCTCGGGCTCCAGGCGGGACTCCCCGCCGGCGAGGAAGACCGCGGGCGTCAGCCGCCCCCTGGCCGCCGCAGCGAAGGCCGAACGGTCCATCAGCAGGACCCGCCCGGCCGGCGTGCGGGCCAGGTAGGCGCGGGCCTCGCCGCCGGGGCCGCTGGTGGGCAGGTCTGGCCGGTTGACGGCCGCGATCAGGAGGGGAAGCTCGTGCTGGAAGCGGTTCTGCCGCTGCCGCTCGACCAGGACCGTGGCGGAGGCGGCGGCGAGCAGCAGGAGTAGGAGCCCGGCGCCCAGGTGTGTCAGGAAGAGGCGCCAAAACAGGGTGAGAGAAGGCCGCCCGCTCACACCATGACCTCGAAGGCGTACCCCACGCCCCAGATGGTGCGGAAGTAGCGGTAGGGCTGGGAGAGCGGCTCGATCTTGGCCCGCAGGCGGCGCAGATGCTCATCGACCGTGCGGCCCTCGCCCGGGTAGTCGTACTCCCAGACCCGCTTCAGCAATTCCTCCCGGGACTGCACCTTCCCGGGCTTCTGGGCCAGTACGGTCAGGAGGTCGAACTCCTTGGGGGTCAGGGCCACGGGCTGGCCCTGCACCTGCACCTCCCGCCGGTCCAGGTCGATCAGCAGGGCCGGGAACTCCAGGCGCCGCGGAACGGTCTCGCCGGAGCGGCGGAGCACCGCCCTAATGCGGGCGACCAGCTCCAGGGGGCTGAAGGGCTTGACCATGTAGTCGTCGGCGCCGGCCTCCAGCCCGACCACGCGATCCATCTCCTCGCCCCGCCCGGTCAGCATCAGAATCGGCAGCCGGCTCTCCCGGCGGAGCTCGTGGCAGACCTCCAGGCCGTCCATCCCCGGCAGGGACAGGTCCAGCACAATCAGCGCCGGACTGGCTGCCCGGGCCATGGCCAGCGCCTTCTCACCGGCCTCTGCCACCGCCACCTGAAACCCTGAGCGGGTCAAGGTGAGCCGCAGCAGCTCAGCCAGGTGCTTATCATCCTCGACGACCAGAATCAGTTCGCCCCCCACGTCCAACCCCTCCACCGTTTAGGTCTACTACCTCCGATTTCTGCGATATTAGAAGATAAACCTTTATATTAATTCTATGTTGACTAACAGTTGGAAAAACGTTGACGGATCGTTGGAATAAATCGGGAGGTCATTGGACAGCGTCCAGCCGAATTCACCGACCGCTCCTACTAATCGATGCGGAGGTAGTAATCATGCGTAAGTTCTGGGTCGCCTTGCTCACATGCCTGATGGTACTGCAGGGGTTACGTGGTCTGGTTCTGGCTCAGCCCGCGTTCACGCAGACCGCACCCGGCGGTGTCATTTGTACCCCCACGGTCATGAACCTGGAGACCTCGCAGACCTGGTACGCACAGGCTGACGGGTCCGGCGTGCTCCAGGTAACGGTGGCCGCCGTGGCCGTAAACCCCGAGGAGACCGGCGCCCTGACCGCCGAGCTCCTCCCCCCTGGGGGCGGCGCCCCTGTGCAGAGCGTCACCCTGAGCTACCCGGCCAGCGGTGAAACGCAGGGAGTTTTGGCCGCTGGCGGGACTGCGGCCGGGCAGGTCTACGCCGTGCGAGTGACGCTGAACCCGCCGGTTGAGGGGGCGGCTGCCCACCACTACCGGCTGCGGATCGAGGGGGCGTCGCTGGCCGGGGTTGACCCGATGCTGCGCCAGTTTGAGCACGACACCACCCGGTGGTTCGTGGCCGTGGGCGCCGGTGAGTCGCTGGGCCTGCAGGTGAACCCGGGCGAGATCGCCCCAGCCCAGCAGACGTCGGTCTGGGTGTACGACCCGGCGGGCAACCTGGTCCCGGGAGCCGGCGCCACGCAGACGATTGCGGTGCCGGGCGCCGCCCCCGGCCTCTGGTCGGTGCTGATCGAGGCCGACGGGCACTACCGGCTGGACAACATCGGCGGGGCGGACCGGGGCATCTACCTGACCTGGGCCTCCTACGGCAAGGCCAGCCTGACTGCGCAGTTGGTGACGCCGGACGGCCTGCCCTACATGGGCCCCGCCCGGGTCCGGGTCACCCCGGTCGCCGGCGGGCCGGCTGGCCCAGTGGAGAGCTTTGTGGGCAACGGGGTGTGGACGGCGGGCGGCCTCATGGTGGGCGCCTACCGGGTTGAGGCCTTTGTGGACGACCCGGGCGTCCGGGTCAGCCCTGCCGTGCAGGATGTTGCGCTTACCTGCGACGGGCAGGGCGTCGCCCGCTTCGTCGTCACCAGCACGGCGCCCCCTCCGGTTGAGATTGCTTACACGGGAGACCGTCAGGGGCAGTATTCGGACGAGGTTCACCTGGCGGCCAGGCTGACCCGGGGCGGGGCGCCGGTCGCGGGCAAGCAGGTCGAGTTCACTTTCCCGGGCCAGTTCGTTACGGCGGTTACCGGGCCTGACGGGGTGGCGACCGCGGTGATCCGGCCGATGAACCCGGCTGGGCAGATGGGCTTTGAGGCGCGGTGGATGGGCGACCCGCAGCTGGCGCCTGCCCGGACCTGGGTGGACTTCGACCTGCGCAAGGAGGATACGGTGCTGACCTACAGTGGGGAGAGCACCGTTACCTTTGGTAGCGGTCTGCATGTGGCTGCTGTGTTGGGTGAGCACGATCCCCTGCTTGGGAACCTGGGTGGCAAGCCGGTGCACTTTGCGCTCCAGACCGGGGCTGGCGCTGTAGCGGTCACGGACGGTTCCGGCGGGACGGCGGGTCTGGTGCTGCCGGTCACGGGGGTTGGCACCTACACGCTGACGGCGGCCTTTGCGGAGGACCCCTTCTACCTTGGCAGCCAGGCCGGGGCCGTGGTGACCGTGGTGAACTCGCTGGGCAAGGTGACGTCCGGCAACCTGCAGGTGATCGAGCAGGACACGGGCCGCAAGACCGCTGGGTTCGTGATTCAGGCGGACAGTGCGGGGGCGGCGCCCACCGGGCAGTTCCAGTTCCAGGACCACGGGCTGAAGTGGAACTTCCACTCGGAGCGCTACACCGGGCTGGGCATCAACCCGGAGAAGACGGAGGCGGTCTTCGCTGGCACAGGCACGCTCAACGGTGTATCGGGCTACACCTTCCAGGTGCGGGTCCGGGACCTGGGCGAGCCCAGCGGCAAGGGGGACAGCTTCGCCATCACGATCTGGGACGCCGCCGGCCAGGTGATCTACAGCTACGACGGCGGCCTGACCGGTGGCAATGTGCAAATCCATAAGTGAGTGCGTGAGAAAGGATCGGAGCCCTGGGCGTTTGCCCGGGGCTCCGAACTTCGTTTTGGGGTTTGCTCAGAACGGACAGGTGGCCTGGTATGGGCAGTGCTTGCACACCGGCCCGGGCGCCGGGTCGAAGGACTGGGAGCGAATCGCGGCCACCAGGCGAGATGCCTCGGCGAGTCGGTCGGCCAGTTCAGCTTCGGTGTACCGTACCCGGACGACTTCGCCGTGCTTGAGGAAGAAGAGCGCTCCATCCGAAACGCCCGGGAGTCCCAGCGCCTGGCGGGCGGCCAGGATGTAAAGCGGCAACTGGAGCCCCGCTTTGACCTCGTCGGGCGACATGAGCCGGTTGTAGGTCTTGAAGTCGACCACCTCCACCACCCCGTCGGCGGGGCGCCGGTGGACCCGGTCGATGAAGCCTCGCAGCACAGCCTCTCCCAGCCTGAGGTGGAACTCCGCCTCCGAGGCGAGGGCAGGGGTTGTGGCGTACTCACTGTCAATGTAGGCTTTCAGTGGATCTTGCAGCCCGCTGTGCGCTTCGCCTTCATAGGGGTCGACGTCAGGCTCGTACAGTTCGAGCGCCCCGCTGCCACCGTGCTTCTCGATGGCAGCGTGCACCCGGACGCCCTCATCGGCGGACCGGTTGGGGCGCCCCGGCGCCCGCAGCACATACTGGAGGTAGAACCGGTACGGGCAGAGCTGGTAGGTGTGCAGGTGGGAGAAGCTGAGCATCGTCGGGATCTCGGTTTCGTCGGCGGGGACGGGCGCCTGGTGGGGCGCGGCGGGGGCATCGGAGACCAACGCGTCCAGAACCCCGTCGATCGCCACGTCGGTCTTGGCCGCCGCTTCAGGGATCTCCACCGGGTCGCAACAGGCGGCAAGCTCTGCCAGGAAGGGGCTGGGGGCGGTCGGCTTGTTCCGGTACAGGCGCGGCGCGAAGCTCAGGTAGAGCCGGTCCTTCGCCCGGGTGACCGCGACGTAAAACAGGCGGCGCTCCTCCTCCGCCATCATCTCGGCGGGGTTCGCCCGGAACGCTTCGTCGTGGTGCCAGGCCAGGGGGAAGCCGATCTTCCAGTCACCGCCGGCGGGTGCGAAGTCGCGCTCGGTCAGGCGCGGCAGGAAGACCACCGGCCACTCCAGACCCTTGGCCGAATGCACGGTCATTAGCTTGACCGCCTGGCGCTCGGAGTCGATCTGCACCGCCTCCATGCGCTCGCCCACATCGCGCAGGGCGCCCAGGTAGGCCGTGAAGAGCGGCAGCCCGGTGGTGGAGGCTACGAACAGCGACGGTCGGGCGAAAAGCCCCTCGGCGAGGAGGATCAGTTGCTCGGCGTTGGCCCGGGCCTGGGGACTGAGCGACGACGCATGCAGGGCGATCGCCCTGCGCACCGCTGCGACGGGACCTTCGCTGAACTGGCGGGCGTAGAGGGGCCAGAACTCCCCCAGGAACAGCGCCACCCGGGGGTCGCTCGAGCCGGCTGCGGTATGGATGAGGGGCTCTTTGCCGCTCCGACTGCGGGCGAGGGCGGCGATCTCCCGGTCGGTCAGGCCGTACCGGGGCATCGACAGGGCGACGGTCATGGCCCCGTCATCGTCCGGGTTGGCCAGCGCCCGGATGTAGCCGATGCAGCGCACCGTCTCGGGGTCATCGAACAGATCGAGGCCCCCCACCACCTCCACCGGAATGCCGGCCTCCGTGAGAGCGGCATAGAGCGGGAGCTTGTGGGTGTTCTTGCGGACCAGGATGGCGATATCGGCGTACGGGATGCCCAGCCGCAGGATCTCGGCTGCCACCCACGCCGCCTCGCTCTCCCAGTCGGGCGCCGTCGCCAGCACCGGGCGGACGCCCGGCGGCCGGTCGGCGACCAGGAAGTCATCCTTGCGCCGCACGTTGTTGGCGATCACCGCGTTCGCCGCCGCCACGATCTCGGGGGTGGAGCGGTAGTTGGTCACCATCGCCACGTCGGCGGGCGCCGGCCCCTCTTTGTGGAACTCCATGATGTTGGTCATGGCGGCGCCGCGGAAGGAGTAGATGGTCTGGTCCGGGTCGCCCACGATGGTGACGTTGGCTGCATCTCCAGCCAGGAGCCGGATAAGACGGCCCTGGAGGAAGTCCGTGTCCTGGTACTCATCTACCAATAAGAAGGGATGGCGCCCCGCCACCTCGTCACGCACATCGGCATGGGCGGTGAGCAACTCCACGGCCAGGGCGATCAGGTCGTCGTAGTCGACGGCGCCCTTCTCTCGGAGCAGCGCCCGGTAGGCATCGTAGGCGCCCATCAGATCCTCAATTTGCTCGGCGTCGTCCTCGGGCGTGAGGGCGGCAAGGAGCTCCTCCCGGGGCCGGAGGTAGGCGCCCTCGTGGCGGTACCAGGAGGCGAACTCCAGAAACCGGGCGACGGCGGCGTCCGGACGGGTGAGGTCGAAGGTCTCAAAGCCCATCCGGTCGATGTGCTGGCGGACGAGGAGCTTGAGCGGCCCCTCGGTCAGCAGCGCCGGGTCGGGGGGCAGGCCCAGCCGGTCGGCAAACTCCCGGACGAGGGAGAGGGCAAAGGCGTGGTAGGTCTCGACCCGGGTCTGATCGCCAACCTTGCGGCGGATATCCTCCACGGCCTTGGTGGTGAAGGTGAGCATCAGGATCTGCTCGGGGCGGCAGAGGCCCCGCTCCACCAGGGCGCTGATCCGCTGGACCAGGGTGGTCGTCTTGCCGCTGCCGGCGCCGGCCTGGATGCGCAGCGGGCCATGCCCGTGGTCGACCGCCTGCTGCTGGGCGGGATTCGGGTTCCAGCTAGAAGTAGGCACGGCGGCTCACCTCGCAGGGGTCCTTAAAGGGACAGTTGCTGCACTTCCAGTCATCAGGCTTCCGGGTGAAGTCGTTGGTCAGGATGCCGTCGATGACGCCGTCGATGGTTTCACGGATGACGGCCAGGCTCTGGGCGGTATGCTCGCAGGAGATGACCTGCTCGCCGCCCTCGTTGAAGCCCTCCACGAAGTGGCGGGGCGGCTTGTCGTCCGGGTGGCGCAGGAAGATGTAGGTCACCTTGGCGCCGGGCTTCACCGCGCCGCCGTGTCGGGCGAGGTAGTAGAGCCCAAGCTGGAGCTTGCGGTCGGGATTCTTCTCGGAGCCCTTGGTCGGCCGCTTGTTGACGCCGGTGGAGGTCCGGGTGCCCGACTTGAAGTCGACGATCTCCTCCTGACCGTCGGCGCCCCGCACGATCAGGTCGTACCGGCCGCGGATGGTGTGGGACCGCCCCTTGCCGTCGACGTAGGGAATCTGGAAGGCGCCCTCCACGGAGATGATCTCCCGGGGGTTGGCGGCCGCCCAAAGGTAGTAGCGGTGCAAGAAGATGCGGCCCCGGTCGCGCAGCTGGCGGAACTGTGCCTGGCTCTCGTAGTCATCCGGCTTGATGGCGTCGTTCCAGAGGGCTTCGACCTGCGGCCAGCTCTTGGCGGGGTCTTTCCCCCATGCCTCCAGCACAGCGTGCAGGGCGGAGCCGAAGGAGGTGTAGATGTTGTCCTCCTCGGGCAGTCCGAGGACGTAGGCGTAGTAATAGCGACGGGGGCAGTCACGGTAAGTCTCCAGGGCGGAGGCGCTCAGGCGCAGGGAGTCGGCGCCCGTGAAGGGAACGGGGGCGGCCTGCTTGCGGATGGGGACCGCCGTGGGGTCATCTTTCAGCGCCCGGGCCGCCGCTGTGAGTCGGTCGGGGTGCGGGCGCTCGGCCCCGTCCGCCACGCCAAGGAGATAGGCGCGGGCTGCACCGGTGGTGTGTGCCGGTTGGGTGTGCCGGGCTTCTGGCGCCCCGAGTTCGGCCAGGAACCGGGAGGGCAGGGCGGGCTCGCCGCCGTAGCTCCGGGCCCGGGTCAGGATCAGCTCCTGCTCAGCCCGGGTGAGGGCGACGTAGGCGAGGCGACGCTCCTCCCGGAGGTGCTGGGCCAGGCGGTCAGTCGCGCTCGGGGCGTGGACGTGCCCGTCGGTGAGGTACTGCTGGATCGCCTCGGTGATGTAATAGGCGGGCGAGGCGTCAACATCAACCGGAAAGCGGCCCTCCACCAGGCCAGAGACGAAGACCACCGGAAACTGGAGCCCCTTGGCGGCGTGGATCGTCATGATGGCGACGCCGCCGCCTGCTGTGGTTTGCGCTTCGATGGTGCTCTGCAGGAGGTTCGCCAGGGTTCCGGCCGCCGCAGCGCCATCGGTGAGGGCGCGGGCTGCCTCGATGCGGGTCCGGTCCTGCGTGGGGCTCAGGTGGCCCAGGAAGAGCAGCGCCTCGTAGACCAGCTGGTCGAGGGGCAGGCTCGCCTTGCCGGGGAGCCAGGCATTCAGCTCGGGCAGGTCGCTGCCGCTGCGGTTTAGCTCGTAGAGGTCGGCGGGGGTCTTGAGGGCGGCGGCGACCGCCAGGAGGTCGTCCCGGGTGGCGGCGCCCGCCACGTGTCGCAGGAGCGCCATGGTCTGGGTGATGACCGGGTGGGGCGCCTCCTCGCCGAGGATGCGGAACGGCACGCCCCGCTCGGTGAGGGCGCGGGCAAACTCACCGGCGCTGCGCCTCACGCTTCGCAGCAGGATGGCGAAGTCTTTCGGCGAGCCGCCCTGGGTTATGCGCGTGTGGATCTCGGTAGCGACGGCGTCGGCCTCTTCTCGCTCCGTGGGCGCCTCCCAATGGGCGATGGGCGGGAAGCCGGTCAGCTTGGTCTCGGTCCGCAGCCACTTCTCGACCCGGTGCGGGGCGTTCCGCCCGATCAGGCGGTTGGCGCCCTCGATCACCGGGGCGGGGCAGCGGAAGTTGGTCCGGATGGGGTAGTCGGCGACCTTCCCGAGTAGGTCCGGGAGGTGGCGCATGTAATGGTCGGTGGCGCCCCGGAAGCGATAGATCGCCTGGTCGTCATCGCCGACGACGAAGAGGTTGCCGTGACGGGCGGTCAGGGCTTTGAGCACCTCGAACTGGGCGGTGTTCGTGTCTTGGAACTCGTCGACCAGGACGTGGTCGAAGCGGTCCTGCCAGCGGGCAGCGGCGATGTCGTTGCTCCGCAGCAGCTCGACGGCGGTGTAGATGTAGTCGGCGAACTCGGCTTCGTTGTGGGTCTGGAGGTGGTGCTGAAACTGCTGGTACAGGTCGCTGAGTCCGGCCAGGCGGGCGTCGCCGGCGGCCTGGGCGTAGCTCCTGATCTGGGCGGGGGTGAGCAGTTGGTCCTTGGCTTGACCGATGAAGGCGTGCGCCTCCTGGGTTGTGCGAAGGTCTGCCTGGGGCATGAGGCTGGCCAGAATGGCCCTCGCCTCGGGCTCCTGGACCAGGCGGGGCGCCTCGCCCAGCTCCTCGCTCAGGATGCGCAGGCAGAAGGAGTGGAAGGTGCTGACCCACAGGCGCCCCGTCGCTGTGAGGCCCTTGAGGATCTCCTCCCGCAGTTGGGCGGCGGCGGGGCGTGAGAAGGTGAGCACCAGGATACGGTCGGGGCGGGCGCCCTGCCCGACCAGGTGGTGGAAGCGTGCGACGATGACCCGGGTTTTGCCGGTGCCGGCGCCGGCCAGCACCCGGGCGGGGCGCCCGTTGGGGTGGGTTACAGCTGCGCTCTGTTCGTCGGTGAGGTCCACATTTTGCGCTTGGATCAGGGCAGCTGTGGCGGCCACCTCATCGTGGGAGTGCTCATCCATGGTCTCAGTCACCTCTTGTCAGGCCTTCGTCGGTCCCGTCCAGTCTCCTGCAGTGGCCAAGTACCTGCGGCTTTCGGCCTCCAGCGCCCGGGCTACAGGGTGTTTGCTCTGGATGGGGTGGGTCGGCAGCAGGTCGCCGATCTTCGCACGCATGCCCTTGAGGGAGAGATCCCTCGGGTGGACCACCTGCAGCTTGATTCCGGCGTCCCGGCACATGCCGTGCTTGAGGTAGTCCCTGGCCTTTTGCAGGGCTACCTCTCCTTCATAGTGACCCGGGCCGTTGAACTCGAAGGCCACGCCTACCTTGTAGTACCGGTCGAACTGCAGGGGCTCGCCGGTGAAGGGGTTGGTCAGGACGCTGGCGTAGCCGCCATCCATATAGTCCTGGTCATCGGCGAGCAGGGTGAGGTACTCCTGCATGATCCGCTCCCCGGTGTTCTTCGCCCGACGGATACGTCGCTTGGCGCGGTGGGCCTCCTCGCGCTGGGACTCATCTTCCGGAGTAGTGAGGGTGAAGATGATGGGAGAGACCCGGCTTTTCTGTGAGACTAGGAGCCAGCCCGTGTCTGCCAGGTTCTTGACGGCTCGCTTCAATGTGTGGTGACAGACTCCCGCCAAGGTGCTGAGGCGCTCGTAGGTGAAGAGTCCCGTGGGAGGCCTGTAGTTTGGGGTGAGCTGAAGGATACCATAAAGGACCTTGCCCGAGGGGATAACGCCGCTGTCTTCGAGAAAATCCTGGGGCAGCACTACTGCAGGCGTATCGGACCAACTACGAGAGGACAGTTGCTCCCTCCCTCTGATGATGGTCATGCGGGAGAGCCCCGTGGCCGCCTGAATCTCGCCAGTGCGCTGGTGCAGTTGACCCATCAGCCAGATCACCTTGGCTGAGGCAGGTAACTCCCGGTCCAGGAGCAGGGACACAGGGGCCCTCACCTGAGCGGTATCCACCTTTGCATGCCCTCCGTAACTTTTGGGATGTGGGGGTGGAGCCGCAAATGGCCGAAAGTATGTCCACATTGTTCCAGAGCGAGCCGTTTTGGTGCGTTTTGGGGCCTGAAACGAGCTCTCTGGAGGAAACTGGACATGTTCAGGCCGATTTCCCCGCTCCCCCTCCATCTCATTTGTTCCTGAGAGCAGGATACCACCTCAAACACCGGTTCGCTTGTCGTTCTGCGCTGTCGAATCTTGATGGGCCACAAGCACCCCTCGGGCCAGCCGGAGCACCTCGTCCCGGAGCGAGGCAGGCTCCTCCACGATCACATGCCCGCCGTACCCGGCAAGCCAGCGGGAGAGCTCGGCGGGGCCCCGGGTGGTCATGGTGACCAGGACGCTGCCGTCGGGTTGGGGCTGATTGCTCTGGCTGGGGTGCCAGCGTGTCTCGAGGGCCAGCTGGGCCACGGGCTTGCAGAAGCGCAGGCGCACCTCGGTCTCAGGCCCCTCGGTAATACCCCAGAGCCCGGTGAGGTACGAATTCAGGTCGAAGTCCGCTGGCATCGCATAGCCGGCGTCGAGCACGGTCAGAGCCCTGACCCGCCCGACCCGGAAGGTGCGGATATCCTGGCGGCTCTCGCAAAACCCAACCAGGTAGAGCGACGTCCCCCGGTAGACCAGCCCGTAGGGCCGGACCGTGCGCTCCGACTCCTCGCCGCCGTGGGCGAAGGCAGCGTAGCGCATGTGGACCTTGCGCCTCTGGCTCAGCGCCTGCTCCAGCGCTTGGACCACCCGCTCATCCTCCAGGCCCCGGGCGCCGCCCAGGGGGTCGATTACCAGGGTGCGATCGAGGGCGCCCGCCTCCTCCCGCTGCCTGACCGGCAGACCGGAGAGCAGCTTGTCCATCACGGCGTCGACGTTCTTGCGGGAGCGCAGGGGCAAGGTGCGGCGCATGAAGCTGAGCGCCCCCACCAGGGTGTTCAGGTCGTCCGAGGAGAGCTGGAGCGGGCGCATCTGGAAGTTCTCGGTCAGGCGGTAGCCGCCCGCCGCATCATCGAAGTAGATGGGGACCCCAGCCTCCTGCATGCCGCCCAGGTCCCGGAAGATCGTGCGGGTGGAGACGCCGGTCCGCTGTGCCAGCTCCTTCACCGAGTAGGCGCGCCCTCCCTGGATCGCCATCACGAGCCGGAGCCAGCGGGTCACCATGGCGCCCTTGGACATGGGTGATGCCCCCCGTTTGCAGTATGTAATGAAACATACCGCCGGGGGGCACCGATCTCCTGCCTAGGGGCGGCGCCCGGTGCGAGTCTGAAAGCTCTGGGCCTTCATCTGCTTGCGGGCGACCGCGTCGTAGCTGCGCCCCTCCATGGCCACCGCCCGGTCGGCCAGCTCCCGGCCCCGGGCCAGCAGCTCCTCGTCGCCGGTGGCCAGGGCCAGGTCGAGCATGGGCGCCACCGCCTCCCGCAGCACAGCGCCGCTGGCGGCAAAGTTCTGCCGGTCCGCCTGCTGCACAGCCTGATCCAGCGCCTCCGCCGAGCGGGCCAGGTAGACCTCCCGCAGCACCTCGGGATCCTCCGGCGCCCCCAGCAGCAGGCTGTCCCCGGTTACAGTTATGCTCAGGTCCTGGGTCAGGGCCAGGTCGGAACCATCGGCTGCGGCTACCCCGGTGAGCAAGACCTGCCCCAGGGCACGCTCTCCTGCGAAGCTGGCCTCCACCGCCAGCTCGAAGATCAGGGACTTGACCTCCCCGGCATAGAGGTCCGGCAGGCTCATGCCGGCGGCGCCCAGCACAGCCACGCCGGGCGCCGGGCTGAAGACCACCTCCAGCCCCTGCGCCACGGTGGCCAGCAGGCCCTGGAGCTCCTTGGCGAAGATCGCCGGGACCTGGTCGGGGTTCTCAATGAAGTAGAAGTTCCCGCCCCCGGCGCCCGCCATGGCGGTGAGCAGATCCTCGTTGAAGTCGGCGCCCACCCCGAGGGTCGAGATCTGGATCCCCCGCTCGCAGAGCTCGGTCACCTTCCCCACCAGGGCGTCGGGGTTGGTGACGCCCACGTTGGCCTGGCCGTCGGTCATGAGCAGGACCCGGTTCACCTGGCGGGGGGCCAGGTGCTTCCTGACCTGCTTGTACCCCTCGATCATGCCGCCGCTCAGGTTGGTGGAGCCGCCGTCCTCCAACGCCCCGACCCGGGCCTTCAGAGCCTCCTTGTTCATCACATGTCCGGCCGGGAACACCAGACCGACCTGGTCATCGAAGGCGACGATGCTCAGGAAGTCGGGCTCGGCCAGCTGGTCGACGAGGAAGCGGAGCGCCTGCTTGGTGTAAGCCAGCTTGGGCCCCGCCATGGAGCCGGACCGGTCGATCACCGCCGCCAGGTTGAGGGGCGGGCGGTCGCCGCCCACCTGGGCCGCGCCGGCCAGTTGGACCAGCAGGTAGAGCCGCGCCTCCTCCCCCTCGGGAATGGCCGACCGGGTCAGGCGGGTCTTCAGGGCGATGGTCATGGAAAACCCCTCCGCGTTGCGCTGATTTGCTCTCAGCGTACCGGGAAGGGGTGACATCTGCGTGTCAGTGCATCTCACTTTCGTGGTGTTGCTTGTGCTAAACTATTGATACACCAACAGCGGGAGGACGATCACATGCCACAGCTCGACCACCACACCCCGGCCTATCCGTTCGTCCCAGGGGAGCGCATCCGAGTTACGGCGATGCGGTACGACGGCACGCCTTACCGCTGGTGGGACGCAACTGTGGAAGCGGTTACCCCCGACTGCGTGGTCACCTTCTCGCCGGCGGGCGGCACGGTCTATCAGCCCGACGGGAACTGGCTGGCCCGGGTCTCCGTGCGCACCTATTACTGGTCGGATCGGATGTACAACCTGGGCGAGTTCCTGGCCCCCGAGCGAGAGCGCTCCGGGCTCTATGTACATATTGCGTCCACCCCAACCTTCTCGCCCGGAGAGATCCGCTACCACGACTACGAGTTGGATGTGCTGAAGTACGTAGGGCAGCCTGCCAAGGTCGTGGACGAGGAGGAGTTCCAGCAGGCCGGTGAGCGGTACGGCTACAGCCCCGAGTTCCAGGCAACCTGCCGCAAGGCCGTCGACGAGGCGCTGCACCTGGTGGAGGCGTGGGTCTGGCCGCTGGCAAAGGATGTTTAGGAAAATCGGCGAATAACCAAGTGACTATTTGAAGCGGGGAGCTAGTGTAGTGACGTCGGCCAAGGCCCTGCGTATCGCAGGGCGTATTTTGATGCTCATTGTGATGATAGCTGCAGGGTGGCTCTTCTATCGGGAGCTTCGCCACTATTCCCTCAGCGAGATCCGGGACCGCATGCTGATGATCCCGCCGTGGCGGATCTGGCTCTGCGTAGGGCTTACGGCCCTGAACTACGCAATTTTGATGGGCTACGACCTGGTCGCCGTGCGGGCGCTGGGCAGCGACCTCCCCACCCGGAAGGTGCTGCTGGCCGCCTTCACGGGCCACGTAACAGCGATGAACTTAGGCCCCGTGCTGGGCGGCACCCCGGTCCGCATGCGGCTCTACACCTCGTGGGGCATGACGGCCATGCAGGTCGCCCAGGTGCTGGCCATGGTGGTGCTCACCTTCTGGCTGGGCATGCTGGCGCTCGCCGGGGTGGTCTTCCTGGCGGTGCCGGTGCCGCCGCTCTCGATCCTGCATGTGGGCTCCCTGCACCGCTTGGGCGCCGGCGCCCTGGTGCTGGCGGGCGCCTACTTGGTGCTCACCGTGGTGCGCCGCAAGCCGCTGCCGGTCTTCAAGTGGCACCTGCCGGTGCCGCCCGCCCGGACCGCCCTGCTCCAGATGACCATCACCGCCGCCGACCTGACCGTGGCGGCGGGCGCCCTCTACGTGCTGATGCCCGGCGACTGGGGCGGCACCTTCGCCCAGTTCCTCGGCGTCTACCTGCTGGCGATCATCGCAGTGACCTTCGCCCAGGTGCCCGGGGGCATCGGGGTGCTGGACCTGGCCATCATGACCCTGTCGCCCGGGCAGCTGCCGGAAGCCAAGGCGGCGGCGCTGCTGATCTTCCGGCTCATCTACTACATCATCCCCCTGGCCATCGCCGCAGGACTGCTGCTCTACTGTGAGCTTCGCTCTCACCACTCATCGCAGCAAGGATGACCCACGGGAGGTCAAGAAGTAATGGCGTATACCGTTGAGCAGCTGCTCGGGTACCTGGCCTCCCCGGACCCGCACCTGCGGGATGAGGTGGGCTACGGGGTCCTGGGGACCTGGATCGCCCGGGACGTCCTGGGCGACAGTGATCTGGGCCCGATCCTCGAGCATTGCCTGGCCGGGCTCCAGCACGGCCTTGGCGAGACGGAGACGGACTCGGTCTTCCTGCGCACCTTCTCGGCGCTGATCCTCGCCGAGCTGGTCCGGCGGGACGCCCGGCGCCCCTTCCTGCCGGAGGGCGAGATACACAGGATCCTGGACACCGCCCTGCGCTACCTGGGCGCCGAGCAGGACCTGCGGGGCTTCGTGCCCGGCAAGGGCTGGGCGCACGCTGGCGCCCACTGCGCCGACCTGCTGGGCCAACTGGCGGCGCACCCGATCGTGGGCACCGACGGACTGGAGCGCATGCTGAGCGCGATCACCCAGAAGGTGGGCACCCCCACCCCCTACGCCTTCGCTGCACAGGAGGAGTACCGGCTGACTGTGGCGGTCCGGGCGGCGCTAAAGCGGGGGTTGCTGAGCTCCGACTGGGTCGCCGGGTGGCTCCGGGACCTCGCCGTGGCCCCGACATACCAGGAGCACCTGCTGGCTCGGGATCACAATCTGGTGGCCTTTGTGGGCAGCCTGGTCCTGATGCTTTCGTCGCCGGAGCCGCAGCACCCCAGCCTCCTGGAGGAGGCACGGGCGACGCTGAAGACCCTGCTCCCCTGGTTTTAGACCGAATTGGAAACGGCGCCCTCCGCAGGCCGCGGGGAGCGCCGTTTTCGTGTTCTACAGCTTGAACCTGGCCACCTGGCTCTGGAGGTCCCTGGCGATCGTACCCAGGCTGCTGGCGGAGACCGAGACCTCCTCGGAGGCGGCGGAGAGCTCCTCCACCGACGCCGAAAGCTCCTGGGCCGCCCCGGCGTTATCCTGGGAAAGGTCTGCGATGCGGGCGACGGCGTCGGTCACCTGACTGGAGCCGGCGGCCATCTCCTCGGAGGCGGCTGTGCTCTCCTCTGTCACCGCCGCCATGGAGTCGAAGGCGCCCACTACCCGCTTGGCGTCCTGCTGTACCTGGGCAGCGGCCTTGGCAATCCCGGCCACATCTGTGGCGGTCCGCTCCACGGTCTGCAGGATCTCGGCGAGGGCCCGACCGGCCTCCCCGGCCAGGCGGCTTCCGCCTTCGACCTCGACGGTGCCCGCCTCCATCGCCCGGACCGCATCGGCGGTCTCAGCTTGAATGGAGCCGATGAGGCCCGAGATCTGCTTGGTGGAGTTCGAGGCCCGCTCAGCCAGCCGGCGCACCTCCTCAGCCACCACGGCGAAACCACGGCCGTGCTCGCCGGCCCGGGCCGCCTCGATGGCAGCGTTGAGCGCCAGGAGGTTGGTCTGATCTGCGATCTCCCCGATGGCGGTCGTGATGTCGCCGATCTGGCTGGAGAGCTTCTCGAGCTCCTTGATCTTGGCAGCGGAGACACCCACCGCCTGGCGGATGCGCTGCATGCCGTCCAGCGTGCGGTCGACCACCGCGGACCCGTTCCTGGCCGTCCGCGCCGCCGCATCGGTGCCCTTGGCGACGCTCGCAGCATCGCTGGCCATCTCCTCGAGCGCGGAGACCATCTCCCCGAGCATCGCAGAGGCGCTACTGACCTCGCTGGCCGAGGTCGAGGCCCCGGCTGCGACCTGCTGGATCGTCTGCTGAAGTTCGGCCATGGTCTGGCGCACATCGTCGGCAAAACGGGACTGCTCGCCCGCACCGCCGGCCACCTGACCCACGGCCTGGGCGGCGTCCTGCGCAGCCTCGGCTGCCTGCTCGGCGGCGGCGGACAGTTGGCTCGACGAGGCCAGGACGGAGGCTGCGCCGGCATTCACCCCGGTGAGTAGCGACCGCAGGCTGGCCACCATCTGGTTGAAGGCGGTCGCCATGTCGCCGACCTCGTCCCGGCTCTTGACCTGCAACTCTTCGACCGTCAGGTCGCCCTCTCCCAAGCGCCGGGCAACCCTGGCCACCTCCTGCACCGGGCGGGAGATGCTGCGGGCCAGCAGGAGCCCGGCGCCCAGGCCCAACAGAATGCTGACCGCCGAGGCGGTGTAGCCAATGCGTTGGGTTTGGACAATCTGTGCTTCGATGACCGCCGTGGCTTTGTCCGTCTGGGCCTCAACCAAGGAATTCAGCTGGCTGCTCAGCGTGTCGATCCGGCTGGCGATCGGAGGGCCTTCGGTTTGCAGCATGGCCGCCGCCGCTTGATAGTCGCCCTTGGCGGTGAGATCGAAGCCGCGCTTTGCTACGTCTGCGTACTGGGCGTTCAGTGGCTTGAGTTCGTCAAGTTTCGCCTTCTCCTCAGCGGAGAAGAGGTCGCTTGCCCGCATCGCCTTGGACAGGGCGTCGATGTTCTCCTCGGTCACCTTCGCAAACTGAGCGTAGCTCTCCTTGAGGGATTCATTCTTGTACGCAACCACGCCGCGGATGGCGCTCTGTTGCCCCTGAGTGCCATACATGATGTCCGATGCGGCCTTATTGGCGGCAGAGAGCGTGAGGACTGTGCTGTAGTCGGACTTGACGGTGCCGAGGGCTAGGGCCAGATAGATACCGGCGACAGAAGTAATGAGGGCGACAAGACCAAAGGCCAGGCTCAGTTTGCTCGTAATCGACAAGCGCATTTTTAGTCCTCCTATCAGCATCAACGTACTACAAATCGATGTTGAAAGGAAGTATTTTACTCAGTTTCCTTTATGTATAATCATTGTACATGTCTAGACGCCAACGCCCTCCGCAAGCTGCGGAGGGCGTTGGCGTCGTTTACAGCTTAAACCTGGCCACCTGGCTCTGCAGGTCCTGTGCGATAAGGTCCAGGCTGCTGGCGGAGGCCGAGACCTCTTCGGAGGAGGCGGAGAGCTCCTCCACCGAGGCCGAAAGTTCCTGGGCCGCCCCTGCGTTCTCCTGGGACAGGTTGGCGATCCCGGACACAGCGTCGGTCACCAGGCTGGAACTGGCGGCCATCTGCTCGGATGCGGCGGTGCTCTCCTCGGTCACGGCGGCCATGGAGTCAAAGGCGACTACCACCCGCTTGGCATCCTGCTGGACCTGGGCAGCCGCCCTGGCGATCCCGGCCACATCAGCGGCAGTGCGTTCCACGGTCTGCAGGATCTCGGCCAGGGCCCGGCCAGCCTCGCCGGCGAGGCGGCTGCCGCTCTCGACCTCGGCGGTACCTGCCTCCATCGTCCGGACCGCATCGGCCGTCTCGGCCTGGATGGAGCCGATGAGGCCCGAGATCTGCTTGGCGGAGTTCGAGGCCCGCTCAGCCAGCCGGCGCACCTCCTCTGCCACCACCGCAAAGCCCCGGCCATGCTCACCCGCCCGGGCCGCCTCAATAGCGGCGTTGAGCGCCAGGAGATTGGTCTGATCGGCGATCTCCCCGATGGCGGTCGTGATGTCGCCGATCTGGCTGGAGAGCTTCTCGAGCTCCTTGATCTTGGCGGCGGAGACACTCGCCGATTGGCGGATGCGCTCCATGCCGTCCAGCGTGCGGTCGACCACCTCGGACCCGCTCCTGGCCGTCCGGGCTGCCGCATCGGTGCCCTTGGCCACGTTCGCTGCGTCGCCGGCCATCGTTTCCAGGGCGGAGACCATCTCCCCGAGCATGCCCGAGGCGGTGCTGACCTCGCCGGCCGTGGTGGAGGCCCCTGCGGCCACCTGCTGGATGGTCTGCTGCAGTTCGGCCATGGTCTGGCGCACGTCGTCGGCAAAACGGGACTGCTCGCCCGCACCGCCGGCCACCTGACCCACGGCCTGGGCGGCGTCCTGCGCAGCCCCGGCTGCCTGCTCGGCGGCGGCGGAGAGCTGGCGGGACGAGGCCAACACCGAGTTGGCGCTGGCATTCACCCCTGAGAGCAGCGCCCGCAGGCTGTCCACCATCTGGTTGACGGCGGCGGCCATGTCGCCGACCTCATCCCGGCTGGCGACTTGCAGCTGCTCGACCGTCAGGTCGCCCTCGCCAAGGCGCCGGGCGGTCCGGGCCACCTGCTGCACCGGGCGGGAGAGGCCCCGGGCCAATAGCAGCCCGACGGTAAGGGCCAGAAGCATGGTTACTGCGACAGCGCCGAAAGCCATCCACTCGGTCCGCATGATCTGCTGCTCAATCGCAGAGACTGCTTCGGCAGTGTTTTTGTTGATGACGTCCTTCAACTTGTTGCTGAGGAGATTCACTTGGTCCATGATGGGAACGCCCTTTGCCTGCAGCGAGGTCGTCGCGTTGGCATAATCACCCTGATTGACCAGGCCGGTGATCAGACGCCCGACCTCGGCGTACTGGGCGTTCAGCCGCTTGAGCTCGTCCAGGGTCTCATCGTGGCCTGCCCCTGCGAGGCCGGATTCAGCCAGCTGCTGGGTTAGTTCATCGATCTTTTCTTCCGTCCGTGTGGCGAAAGAGGTGTAAGCCTCGCTCATCGCCGGGTTCTTGTAGAGGACCATCCCGCGCAGTGCGTTTTGCTGGCCCTGTGCGCCATACAAGATTTCCGATGCGTCGCTGTTGGCCTTCGAGAGGCTCAACACTTCCTGATATTCTTGCTTCAAGGTGCCAAGGGTTAGCGCCAGATAGATTCCGGCGATGGATGTGATGAGCGCGACGAAGCCGAAAGCCATACTGAGTTTGCTCGTTAGTGAAAGCCGCATGCGAACTCCTCCTCCTGGCACCACTTTACAATATCTTCATGAAAAAAGGAACCACTTTCCTGTAATGGTAATCGTCTATAATTTAGACATGTCTAGACATTTTCGCGTTCCGATGGGCAACCGCAGTCTCAAAGGAGTATGTTCGGCAAAGCACGAAGTCTTGAGGGACGCCGTCCACGAACAAAAGGAGCTGGGCACATGCGCGACTTGACCGTAACAATAATCGGAGCCGGAAGTTCTTATACACCCGAGTTGATCGAGGGCTTTGCCAAGCTGCGGGAGACCCTGCCTGTGCGGGAGATCCGCCTGATGGATATCAACGAAGAGCGGCTCGGGATCATGGAGGGCTTCTGCCGCCGCTTCGCCGAGAACCTGAACTTCCCGGTTACCATCACCGCGACCACCGACCGCCGGCGGGCCATTGAGGGCGCCGACTTCATCAACACGCAGATTCGCGTCGGCGGAAACGCCGCCCGCGTCAAGGATGAGAAGATTCCCCTGAGCTACGGCCTGGTCGGCCAGGAGACCACCGGCGCCGGCGGCATGATGAAGGCCCTGCGCACCATCCCCGTGATGCTCGATATCGCCCGGGACGTGGAGCGCTACGCGCCGGACGCCTGGATCGTCAACTACGCCAACCCCGCCGGCCTGGTGACCGAGGCCGTGACCAAGCACAGCAAGGCGAAGGTCGCCGGCCTCTGCTCCGGCGGCTTCTTCCCGCAGCTGTGGACCTCCCGGGCGCTGGGCGTGCCCGCCGCGAGCGTCCGCTACGACTACGTGGGCCTGAACCACCTGAACTTCGCCTACAACGTGACCGTCGACGGGCGCCCGGTCACGGACGCCGAGTTCGACCTGATCGCCGATAAGGTCTGGAGCGTCGACCACGACATGATCAAGGAGATGCGGGTGCTCCCCAGCCCGTACATGCAGTACTTCTACCACACTGCCAAGCGGGTCGACGAGGCGCGCAAGGCGCCCCGCACCCGTGGCGAGGAGGTCCAGATCCTGGAGAAGGAGGTCTTCGCGGCCTACGCCGACACCTCCATCTCCACCAAGCCCGAGGCGCTCAAGAAGCGCGGCGGCGGCGGCTACTCCGAGGTCGCCCTGGGCCTGATGGCGGCTATTGCCGGCAACAAGGACACCTGGTCCGTGGTCAACGTGCCCAACCGGGGCGTGGTGAAGTTCCTGCCCGACGATGCCGTGATAGAGGCCCCCTGCATGGTGAACGCCCACGGCATCAAGCCGCTGGCCGTGGGTTCCGTGCCCGCTGCGTTCTGGGGCATCATCGCTGCGGTGAAGAACTACGAGCAGCTGACCGTGGAGGCTGCGGTGACCGGCGACCGGCGCACCGCCCTGATGGCGCTGCTGGCCAACCCGCTGGTGCGGGAGTATGAGATCGCCCGCCCGCTGCTGGACGACCTGCTGAATGCGAACCGGGAGTACCTCCCGCAGTTCTTCCGCTAGCCCATGGGTTACGTTCTCGCTCTCGATCAGGGCGCCACGAAAACGGCCGCCCTGGTGGCGGCCCGGTCCGGTCAGATGATGGGCGTCGGCTACGGGGCCGGCGCCGTCCATGCGAGCGATGGCATGGAAGCCGCCATGGCAGCGGTGCTTTCGGCGTCGGAACAGGCTTTGCGGCAGGCGGGACTGTCCTGGCGGGATGTGGACCGAATCTCGGCTGGCATGAGCGGCGCCGACTGGCCCGACGAGTACGCCTTGCTGGAGACCAGCCTGCGCCAGGCGACCGGCGTGGCTGATGTGCGTGTGGTCAACGACTGCATGATCGCCTACCGGGCCGGCACCGATAGCCGGTGCGGGGCGGTGCTTTGCGCCGGCACCGGGCTGAACGTGGCTGTGGTCAGCCCGACCGGGGAATCGTATATCTACGGGTACTATATCAACGGCGATGACCAGGGCGGCACCGCCCTGGGACGGCTCTCCCTGCGGGCGGTGTGGGCCGCTGAGTCCGGCATCGGCGAGGCCACTGCGCTGACCCGCATCGCCCTTGATCACTTCGCCCAGCCGAGCGTGGACGCGCTGTTGAGACAGTACGTCGAGGGGCGCCTCGGCCCCACCAGTGCGATGGTGCCCATCCTGGAGCAGGCCGTGGCCTGCGGGGACGCGGTGGCGGCTCAGATCGTGACCGGGTTTGGGCAGCGGCTCGCCCGCTATGTCACCGCAGGTCTGCGTCGCTTCGACATGGCGGGCCTGCCGGTGGAGGTCGTGCTCTCGGGCGGCATTTTCAAGGCCAGGCTGCCCGGGCTGGGGGAGACCGTGAGCCAAGCCATCCTGGCGGCGGCGCCGTCGGCCTCCCTGATTGAGGCGCGGTATGAGCCCGTGGTGGGCGCCCTGCTGCTCGCACTTGAGGTTCCACTGGGCTCCCAAGCTGTGGCGGACGGCGCCCGCAAGTTCAACCTGATGAGGGTGAGTTCATGACGAGCCAGATGTGGCAGGAGATCCAGGACCAGTATGATGTGATGCAGCGGGTGGAGGGGCAGGTTCAGCACCTGGAGCGCTTGAGCCGGCAGCTCGGCCATGTCAAGCGCCTGATCCTGTCCGGGACGGGGGCTTCGCTCTACGCCTGCCGCGCTGCCGCTTACGCCTTCATGAAGCACGCCCGCCTGCTGCCGCACGTGCTTCCGGCGGCCGAGCTGGGCTACGTGCACCCCGAGCCGGGGACCCTGGTGATCCTGGTCTCCCAGTCCGGCCAGAGCCTGGAGACCCAGCAGGCGGTGCAGATGCTCAAGGAGCGGCAGATCCCCTTCTGGGGCGTCACCAACAACCGCGACTCCCACCTGGGGAAGGGCGCCGACGAGCTGCTCTTCATGGATGCGGGATCCGAAGTCAGCTCAGCGACGAAGACCTACACCGCCACCCTGGGCCTGCTCTGCCTTCTGGCGAAGGGCGCTCAGACCGGCCCGCTGGCCCCGGGCATTCAAGCCACCCTCGGGGCGGCGGCCCCGGTGGCCGACCTGTGGGCCACGGAGCTGCTGGAGCAGGATGTGATCTACCTGCTCGGCATGGGCCCCCTGGGCGTCACGGCCGAGGCGGGCGGGCTGCTCCTGAAGGAAAAGACCTTCATCCACGCCAGCGGGATGTCGGTCTCGGAGTTCCGGCACGGCAATATTGAGGTGGTGCGGCCCGGGCTGCCGATCGTGCTGCTGGCCTCGACGGCCGATGCCTGCGCAGAGGCGGTCAAGCATGGCGAGTACTTCGCATCGCTGGGCGCCGAGGTCTACCTGGTGGCCGACGCCCCGGTGGTCAGCGACCGGATTCCTCCGCAGCGCATTTTGCAGGTGCACGGTTTCGGCGATGAGGTGCTCGGGCAGCTCACCGCGGTGATCCCGCTGCAGATGCTGGCGGAGCGCATCGCCGACCGCAAGGGCTACGACGTGGACGGCTTCCGCTATATCGCCAAGGTGGTCGACACGTACAAGCTGTAGCCGCTCAATCTTGTTCCATGGCACGGGCCGCGAGGATCAAGAGGCTGTGCGGTGTATAGGTGAGCAGAATCCAGCGTCCTTTGAGCGCGGCTCCGGGGACGGATGTCAGGTTGATCATGTGCCGGCGCCCGTCCCGGGTCTCCACGCACCAGGTCTCGCTGCGTGCGCGGGGGAGGCGTTCAACGTAGATCAGCCGGCACCGTTCCGTCACAGGCGGGGCCTGCAGGTCCCGACTGAGCTTGCGGGTCTCGCTGCCAAGGGCGCTGGCGAACGCAAGCCCGGTCATGGCGAGCAAGGCATAGCAGAGCCAGCGCAGGCTGGGGTCTGCGATGAAGGAAGCGAAGAGCCCGAGCACGACCAGGAGCATCAGCACGCCCCACAGGACCGAAACCGCCGTCTCCCGCCGCGCCTTGACCAATCTCCTTACAGTGTCGTCCTTCACCGAACCACGCCCCACCCTTTTTCCTCATCCATAGGCAATAACTATGAAGGCGAGGCAGACGGGATGAAGAAGAATCGCCGGTAGGGCCCGCTGGCGCGAACTTTGGCGAACAAATGCTCGAACACCCCTTCAGCTTTCGACAAGCCGAAGGGGTGTTCGTTTGGTAAAAGCGGATCAACGAGGAGAGACCTTTCCCGCAAAGGGGCTCCTTCTCCACTCTCTCTTCAACTAGAGCCGTTCCAAGCGTCCCGTCCCTGTACGGGCTTCCGCAGCGGCTCCCCTCGCGTCCCTTATTCTACCCGGTTGGACTGACCGTTACGCGAAACTCTCCTCCAACTGATCGACCAAGGCGCCCACATAGGCCACGGCCTGGCGGTACATGTCCGGGGAGGTCATGTCGAGCCCGGCCATCCCGAACAGGTCCAACGCCGTCCGGCTGCCGCCGGCCTTGAGCACCTCCACCCAGCGCTCTCCCTCCGCCTGGCCGCCCCGCTGAATGCGGCCAGCCATCACGGTGGCGGCGGAGATCCCCACCGAGTAGGTGTAGGGGTAAAGCCCAATGTAGTAGTGCGGCTGCCGCATCCAGGTCAGGCCCGCCCCGGCGTCCAGCTCCACGGTGTCGCCCCAGAACTGCTGGAGAATCTCCAGCTTCGTCTGGCAGATCGTCGCGGTGGTGAGGGGCCGCTTCGCCTCCGCCATCGCGTACAGCCGCCGCAGCAGTTCAGCCTCCAGAATGTGCGTCACGCAGTTGTGGTGGTAGCTCATCATCAGGTACATGTTAAGCCAACGGTGCAGCCGGGGGTCGCTGGTGGTCGCCCGCACGTGCTGGACCATCAGGTGCTCGGTCAGGGTCGACGGCGACTCCACGAACAGCCGGGATGGTGCCATGTTGGCTGCTCGCACGTTGCGCATCGCCAGGTCGTAGTGGGCGGAATGGCCCAGCTCATGGCCCAGCAGGAAGGCGTCGAAGAGGTTGCCGCCCCACGGGTAAAGCGAGTAGCCGTGCACCCCGTAGGCGCCGCCGCCAAAAGCGATCATGCCGCGCCCCTCATTGTTGCCACGGTAAACCCACCGCTCGGTGAAAGCCCGCTCCATGGTGGCATTATACTCAGGACCCAGCACTTTTACGGAGTCACACAGCATCCGCCCCGCTTCCTCGAAGCTTATGCGGGGGTCAAACTCTGGATCCAGCGGGGCCTTCACGTCCGAGAAGAGCAGCTTGTCCAGGCCCAGCACCCGCTTGCGCAGCCGGGCGTACCGCTGCATGTGCGGGGCCAGCTCGTGCACGAAAATGTCGAGGACCTGGTGAAAGAGCGCCGGGCCAATGCCGTCGGCCTGGCGCCCGACCCCATCATAGTTGAGCAGCATGTCAATCGCCGAGTCGTACTTCCGTAGCCGGGCCAGCTCCACATTCTTGCGGAGTTCGGCCGAGAAGGTGCCGGCCAGGCCGTGCTTGTAGGGCTCCATGCCCCGCGTCAGGGCGGCGTAGCCGCGGCGGCGGAGCATGGTGTCCGGCGAGGTTTCCACCTGCGTCATGTAAAAGAACAGCGAAATCGGCACATCATTGCCCTTGCTGTCCTGGACCGTCTCGAACTTCATGTCGGCGCTGGTCACAGCGTTGTACACCCCAAAGGGGGCGCTCAGGGTCTGGCCCACGGCGGCCAGGGCGGCCTCGGCCTCGGGGGCCAAGGCATGGGGCTTGAAGGCAGCAATGCGCTCCAACATCGTGCGGAAGTCCGCCAGGCCGGGCTCCTCGTCCAGCCACTGAAGCAGGGCGCCCTCCGGCAGCCCAAGCGCCACCGACTGGAGCTGTGAGGTCAACTGGGCATAGGCCGCGGCCAGGTAGCCGCCCCGCCCGTTCATCATCTGGTAGGTTGGGTTGGTCGTCTCTTCGTTGTAGAGCAGGTTCGCATAGTAGGTCACCCGGTTTACGCGGCCGGTCAGTTCATCCCAGGCGTTCATCACTGCAGCGGCCTGGGCCGGCCCTACGGCGAACCTCCCCACCTCGGCCCGCAGGCGGGCAATCTCCGCCTCACACGCCTGGTACTCGGCCTCCCATGCCTCCCGGGTCGCAAAAATATCCTCCGAACTCCAGGTCTCTTGGGCCGGGACTTCGCTCCGCAGCATGGCCATGCACGAATCCTCCCATTAGGGAAACCATTATCACCCTTAAGGTATTGGACCAAATATTACTCGATCCTCCCGGTCCACAAGGAAAGCGGCCGCACCGTCTCGAAAATGGGAATAACCCCCATACAGGAGATGTGAATCAACAATGAAGAGAGTCCGCCTGCTCGCCACCGTCCTGCTTGTGGCGCTCGCCGCGGCCCTGCTGCCCGCCCCCGCCTCTGCCGCCTCTAAAGAGCCCGTTCGCGGCGTCTACCTGACCCCCTGGAACGCCGCCGACCCCGAGAAGCTGGAGGAGATTCTCGGCCTGATCGACCGGACCGAACTGAACGCCATCGTGCTAGACGTCAAGGATGACTCGGGGCGCATCACCTTCCCCGCCACGGAGCGTGTCGCCGCTTCCGCCGGCGCCGTGCGCCCGTTCATTCACGATATCAAGTCCTTTACCGCCGACCTGCACGCCCGCGGGGTCTACCTGATCGCCCGGATGGTCACCTTCAAGGACCCGATCGTCGCCCCGGCCTATCCGGACATGGCGGCGGCCGACGTGAACGGCGGCATCTGGCGGGACTACAACGGGGTGCCCTGGCTCAACCCCTACAGCCGCGACAGCTGGGAGTACGTGGTCCGCATCGCTGAAGCGGCCGCGGACGCCGGCTTCGACGAGATTCAGTTCGACTATGTGCGCTTCCCGACCGATGGCAAGCTCTCCAACCTGCGCTACCCCGGTAAGGATAATCGGGCCGAGCAGGACGTGATCGCCGGCTTCCTGGCCTTCGCCCGGGAGCGCCTGGCGGCCAAGGGCGTGCCGATCAGCGCCGACGTGTTCGGCCTGGTCACCAGCGCTTGGGACGACATGGGCATCGGCCAGCATCTGGAGGAGATCGCTGCCTCCGTGGACTTTGTCTCCCCCATGCTGTACCCCAGCCACTATGAAAAGGGCAACCTCGGCGTGGCCAACCCGAATGCCATGCCGTACGAGACGGTCTACCGCTCCCTGGAGGACGCCCGGGATCGCATCGCGGAGGCCGGCCTGTCCGGCAAAACCAGCGTGCGCCCCTGGCTGCAGGACTTCTCCTGGGGCTACGACTACGGCCCCGACGAGGTCCGGGCCCAGATTCAGGCCGCCTACGACGCCGGGTACGATGGGTGGCTGCTCTGGAACGCCGCCAACGTCTACACCGAGGCCGCGCTGAAGCCTGCGGCGCCGTGGCCGGCCTACCAGCTCCGTCCCACCGAGGTCGGCGCCACGGTCACCGTGGAGGTCAACGGCAAGGTCATCGTGAGCGACGTCCAGCCGTTCATCGCCCGGAGCAGCGGCCGCACCCTGGTCCCCCTGCGGGCCATTGCGGAGGCCCTCGGCGCCACGGTCGAGTGGCACGGCGAGAGCCGCACCGCTCAGGTGTGGTATGACGGCATGCCTGTGCAGGTAACCCTGGGCGAGCACGGCGCCCTTGTGGGCGGCGGCCAGACCGCCCTGGACCAGCCGGCGGTGCTCTGGCAGGACCGCACGATGGTCCCGGTGCGCTTCCTGGCCCAGGCCTTCGGGGCATCGGTTACGTGGGACGGCGCCCGGAACGTGGTTCAGATCACTACGCCTTAGGAGGAGATGGGCATGGATTCGGTGGAGTCCGAAGTTCGGGAGCTATACACCCGCATGCTGGATGGCTGGAACCGGCGGAACGCTGCTGCCATGGCCGAGCCGTTCGCGGCGGACGGTGAAGTGATCGGGTTCGACGGCAGCCAAATGAACGGCCGAGCGGACATTGTGGCCCACCTGGAGCCGATCTTTGCCCACCACCCCACTGCGGCTTACGTGAGCAAAGTGCGAAGCGTGCAGTTCCTGAGCCCGGATGTAGCCATGCTGCGGGCCATCGCCGGCATGGTCCCTCCGGGGCAGTCCGACATCAAGCCCGAAGTGAATGTCCACCACACGGTGGTCGCCGCCCGCCGCGAGGGCCGGTGGCAGGTCGTACTCTACCAGAACACCCCGGCCCAGTTCCACGGCCGGCCGGAGTTGGTGGAGGCAATGTCGGCCGAACTGCGGGAGCTACTGAAGTAACCGAGCACCACAGACATGAAAAAAGGTCCCGTGCTACCTCCGGTGAGGCAGCGCGGGACCTGTTTTATTAAGCGCCTAGTCCCCGTGCATGGGCGCCGGGGCGGACCGCAGCCACTTCCAGACCGGCCTGACCAGCATGGCGGCGCCGAGCAGGGCCGCAGCGGGGAGCCAGTACTGGTGGATCGCCTCCTGGGCGCCGCCCAGCATGACGGCCATGGCGTCGCCGGCGATCAGCATGCCCAAGGCCCAGGGGCAGATGCCCAGGAATGTGGTCGGCAGGAAGCGCCGCAGGGGCATGCGCATGATGCCGGCCGGAGCGGAGACGTAGTTGCCGATCGCCAGCGGGCGGCTGAAGAGCACCGCTGCACTGCCGTACCTGGTCATCATGGTGTCGATGCGCTGCCGGTACTTGGCGGGAATCCAGGCCAGGGCACGGGTGCCGAGGAAGCGGCCGACCGCGTACTGCATAAGGGCGCCCAGGCAATAGCTGAAGCCAAAGGCAGCCGTAAGGAGGAGCACATCTTGCCAGCCCCCGCCGGCGACGATGCCTGCGCCTGCTACTACGATGGCGCCCGGCCAGGGAACGCCGATTCCCTCTAGAAGGCCGGCCACTGCGACCGCAATCATTTGTTCAACCATTCCCGTCGTCATGGCCGCTCCTCCTCCTCTCAGGAATGATTATCGCGAAGAGACGTCAACGCATTATCCCCGAGAGATCAACATTTAGTAAACACTCTAGTTCCCTTAGACGGTCCCTGGTAGAGCCATCCCTTCGTCATAAGGGCGTATTTTTTTTCAGTCCTGAGGAGAGATAGATACGTGGCAAGCGTCGCACCCATCACCCCTGCAACCCAACCCAAGCCTCGACTGCACTACCTGGACACCCTGAAGGTCTGCCTCACCATCCTGGTCGTCCTCCACCACGCCGGCCAGCCCTATGGCCCCGGCGGCTGGTGGTACGTCCCCAACCCTGAGCGAGTCCAGGCCCTGGGTCCCTTCTTCCACACCAACGCCTCGTTCTTTATGGGCCTCTTCTTTTTCATCTCGGCCGTCTTTCTGCCGGGCTCGGTGGACCGCAAGGGGCCGGGCGCCTTCCTGCGGGACCGGCTTCAGCGGATCGGCATCCCCCTGGTGCTGGGCTTTCTCACCATCATACCGGCGCTCATGTACGCTTACTACCTGAACTTCCGGGGTGGGACGCTCTCGTTCTTCCCGTACATGGTCGACGTCTTCTTCGGCGCCGGCGGAAAGCCCGCCGGGTGGACGGGGCCGAGTTGGCCGGACATGCAGTTCGCCCACCTCTGGTTCGTGGAGCACCTGCTGGTCTACGGCTTGCTGTACGCCGGGTGGCGGGCGCTTAGGCGCGGCGCCCCGGTCGCTCAGACCGAGTCCGAGCCCCCGGGGCACGGAGCCATCTTGCTATACGTCCTGGCGCTGACCGCGGTGAACGCCGTCGTGCGCATCTGGTATCCCATAGACCGCTGGATCGGCATCCTGGGTTTCATCCAGGCGGAGATTGCTCACCTGCCGCAGTATGCCAGCCTCTTCGTCCTCGGGCTCGTGGCGGCGCGCAAGGGCTGGCTGCACTCCCTGAAGGCCAGCACCGGCTACACCTGGTTGGCAGTGGGCCTGGGCGCCGTCGCCCTGCGCTGGGCGGAGTTCGCCTTTGGCGGTATCGGGCTCTACACGATCCCCGGTGCCATCCTCCTGTGGGAGAACCTGGTCTGCGTGGGGCTGGTGCTCGGGTTGCTGACGCTCTTCAAGGAGAAAGTCAACCGGCGCTCGGCGGTCTGGGACTGGCTCTCGGCGAACGCCTTTGCGGTGTACATCTTCCACGTACCGGTGCTGGCAGCGCTGGAGTACGCCGTGCTGAACACCGGCTGGGGGCCGTGGGCGAAGTTCCTGGTCACCGGCGCCGTGGCGGTGCCGCTGACCTTCGCTCTCAGCCATCTGCTGCGGAAGTTGCCCTTGTTGCGGTCCATACTATAAGCTACGGTCCAGAGGGAGGTATGTGTGATGACCACTGCGCTGGCCACCTTTGCCGGCGGATGCTTCTGGTGCATGGTGGCGCCCTTTGAGGAGGAGCCGGGGGTCCTGTCGGTCACCTCGGGCTACACCGGCGGTCACAAGGAGAACCCCACTTACCGTGAGGTCTGCGAGGATACGACCGGGCACTTCGAGGCGGTCCAGATCGCCTACGACCCGGCCGTGGTCGCCTATGAGCGCCTGCTGGAGCTGTTCTGGCAGAACGTCGATCCGACGGACCCGGGCGGGCAGTTCTTCGATCGGGGCGACTCCTACCGGACGGCGATCTTCTACCACGATGAGCAGCAGCGCAGCGTGGCCGAGGCATCCAAGCGGGCGCTCGGGGAGAGCGGAAAGTTCGCCGGGCCGATCGCCACCATGATCCTCCCCGCCTCCGCCTTCTACCCCGCCGAAGAGTATCATCAGGGGTACCACAAGAAGAACCCGGAGCACTACAAGCGCTACAAGATCGGGTCGGGCCGCGAGACGTTCATCAACAAGCACTGGAAGCGAACATAGCCCAAAGGCGCCCCTGTCAACCTTGGCGGTTGGCGGGGGCGCCTTTCTGATCTAAGATTGTCCTAGGACAATCCGCGCATGACGAAGGGTCTGATTGTCTCTGTCTTGGTAATCATCTCACACCTACAATAGCCTTATGGGGGGAGCCACGGATGCAGATTCCGATCGACCGGGGCAGCGGGGTGCCCATCTATCTGCAGATCACCCGCTTCGTGCGCCAGCAGATCCGGATCGGCAACCTGCCGCCGGGCTCTGCGTTGCCCCCGATTCGCTCGCTGGCCAGCCGGCTGGGCGTGTCGAAGGCCGTGGTCAGCCTCGCCTACGATGAACTGGCATCCGAAGGCCTGGTACAGGGTCGGGTGGGCGCCGGCACCGTGGTGACCGGCTCCAGCGAGCAGCCCCCACGGCGGCGCCCGGAGCCGCCTGATCCCGGGCCGCCCAGGGATCAGGCCGGGGCGCTCTACGACCTGCTGCGCCTGGCGAACCGGCCGGGCCTGATTCGGCTGAACCTGGACGCCCCGGCGCCCGACCTCCTCCCCACCGAGGCCTTCAACCGAGCCCTGCGGGCGACCCTGCAGGAGCAGGGGGCGCAGGCTTACTCCTACGGGCCGCCCGAGGGATTCCCGCCCCTGCGGGAGATGATCGCCCGGTACCTGGCGACCCGGGGCATCTCCACGGTGCCGGAACAAGTCCTGGTGACGGCCGGCGCCCAGAACGGCATCGACCTGGTGGTCCGGACCTTCCTGCGCCCCGGGGATGTGGTGCTGGTGGAGTCGCCCTGCCACCTGGGCGCCCTGCAGGTCTTTGCGGCCTGCGGGATGCAGGTGGAGGCAGTCCCGGTGGACGCTGCCGGCCTGGATCCGGACCAGGTGGAGGCGCTCTGCGCCCGGGTCCGGCCCCGACTGCTCTACACCAACCCGACCTTTCAGAACCCGACCGGCACCACCCTGACCCTGGAGCGGCGCCGGCGCCTGGTTCGCATTGCGGACCGGTGGGGGTTCACGATCCTGGAGGATGGCGTGGCTGGCGAGCTGGAGTTCGACACCCCCGCCCCGCCGGCGCTGGCGGCCCTGGGCGGCCCGGTGATCCACGTGGGCTCCTTTGCCAAGGCGCTGATGCCCGGCCTGCGCCTGGGCTACCTGGTCGCCAGCTCGGAGCAGGTGCAGCACCTGGCCCGGGTCCGGCAGGCGACCGACGTCTTCAGCCCGATGGTCCTGCAGATGGCGCTGGCAGCCTTCATGGCCGAAGGCCATCTGGAGCGGCACGTCCGGGCGCTTCGCCCGCAGATGCAGCAGCGCCAGCGGCAACTGCTTGGCGCCCTGGAGCGCCACTTCCCGCCCGGCTGCTCCTGGAGCGCCCCCGCCGGCGGGATGCACCTGTGGGTGCGGCTCCCGGTGCAGGTCAGCGCCGTGGAGTTCTACCGTGAGGCGCTCGCTGCGGACGTCGCCTTCGCCCCCGGTGACCTGTTCTTTCCCGGCCCGGCGCCCGCCCCGTACATGCGGCTTAGCTTCAGCAACGTCACCCCCGAGCAGATCCAGGATGGGGTCGCCCGGTTGGGTGTGATTCTCAGGAGGTATCTATCATGAAAACGATCGGTCTTATCGGCGGCATGAGTTGGGAGTCAACGATCGAGTACTACCGGCTGATCAACCAGGGCGTAAAGGCCCGGCTGGGCGGGCTGAACTCCGCCCACATTCTCATGGACAGCTACAACTTTGCCGAGATCGCTGCGCTCCAGCACGCCGGCCGCTGGGATGAGACCCGCCAGGTGCTGGCTGCCACCGCCACCAACCTGCAGGCCGCCGGCGCTGACTTCCTGATGATCTGTACCAATACCATGCACAAGCAGGCCGATGCCGTGACGGGCGCCGTGGCCATTCCGCTGCTGCACATCGCGGACCCGACGGGCGCCGCCATCCGGGCGGCCGGGCTGACCCGGGTGGGCCTCCTGGGAACCGCCTTCACCATGGAGGACGGGTTCATGAAGGACCGGCTCACCGAGAAGTTCGGGCTTGAAGTGCTCGTGCCGGATGCGGCGGGCCGCCAGACGGTGCACCAGATCATCTACGGCGAGCTCTGTCAGGGCGTGATCCGGGAGGAGTCCCGGGCGGCCTACCGGGCGGTCATGGAGGACCTGGTCCGGCAGGGCGCCCAGGGCATCATTCTCGGCTGCACGGAGATCGGGCTGCTGGTTGGCGCAGCGGATGCCACCGTGCCCCTCTTCGACACCACCCGGCTCCACTCGGAGGCGGCCGTGGCGGAGGCGCTGGGCGCCTGACGCTGGCCGACCAGGCCCCAATTGCGCTCAGGAATTGGGCGTTAAGCTTTTGAGAAGACTTTGTCGAAGGTGCTATTCTGCTCAGGCTCGGGGGTTGATGCATGGTCTATGTGCTAATGGCGCTGCTCGGAATCGGGGCCGTCATTTTCACTGTACTGCGCAGCAAGGCCAGGGCCGAACTTCTGTCTGTTTATCTGGTCGCCTGGGGACTTGTGTGCATCGCTGAGTGGTTTGCCCACAGCATTTTCAACCTGTATAGGTACCACACCGGGCTCTCACTCGACCGTCATTATGATACGGCATGGGGTATTTTTCTCGGGGAGTTCGTGTTCCTTCCGGCCCTGAATGTGGTACTGGTGGCCTATTTCCGACCCTGGCTCGGGGTGGCCATCGGAACAGCCCTGGTGACGGCTCTCGAAGCCGTCTATGTCCCGCTCGGGCTCTTTGCCCACCAGGGCTGGCAGTTGTGGCTAACGATCGTGACGTTTCCGTTTTACTTCGGAGCGGTCAGTCTGTACTGGCACTGGGCACGGGAAACCGGGATGAAAGACCGCCGGCTCCTGGCCGCCGCCCGATGGGGCGGGCTCACGGGAGTGGTCACGACCATGAGTCTGGTCATCTGGGCGACCCGGATCACTGCTACCGATGTCCGGTTGTTGCCATCCGCTGACGCCAACGGGTCCCTGGTGCGCCTGCTGATGCATGGCATCGGTATATGGCTGGGCTTCTGGGCGCTCGTTCCGCAGCAGTGGTCAGAGCGGTGGGGGCGGATCGCTCTGACCATCGCCGGCATGGTCGTCGTTACGGATCTCTTTACTGGGTTAGGCTTGCTCTACTTCATCCGCCCTTTTAGCGGCGTGATGGACGCGGGAGCGATCGGGGTGATCACCATCCTGGTCGGGGTGATCACCGACTGGGTGGCAGCCCTTGCCAGGGTTCCGCACAAATCCGAGGTTGTCCGTTGGGAGCCGCCTGAGGTCTGACCGAGCGCCCCGGCGCCACGCGCAACCGAACACGAACAGAGAGCCGGGCGCCCACCATGGGGCAGCCCGGCTCTTTCCTGAGAATAGTAAATCGCTTTCCAGTCGGGTTGAGGGTGCAATGGAAAACCGTTACATATGCCGACGGCCTTTCGCCCGAGAAATACGCCTCCGGGGTATGGTCACAGCTTCTATTCCTGGGTCTAACTACCTTTTTCCCGTGGAACAAGGCCTAATCAGGTGGTTCGGGAACCGGATACGAACTGGTTTTCCAGTCAGTCCCGCCTGGGGGTGGAAATCTGTTTACTATTCGTTCCCGTCCACCCCGTTCGGGGGCAAAATCACAGGGGTACCCCCCGTGTGAGCATGCACGAGCCGTAGGTGCTCAGCGCTTAGTGTTTTCGGTTGAGGGCCTCTTGAACTCGTTGATGGAGTTCTTCCTCGTGTACGACCACCACCACATTTCGGTGGATGATGAAGTAGAGCTGGTGGTTTGAGCCCACCTCTCGCGGCTTCCCCAGGCCGTGAAACCGCCACTGAAAGTTCCCGACCTCTTCAACCAAGACCCGGCCTTCGACCGTGTGCGAAAAGAATGCCACGTCGATGACGCCAAGATCCGTCGCGTAGGCCGTGGACCCGCCCCGACCCAGGTCGAAGAACGCCTCCAGGTGGGTCTCGAAGGTCCTATCCACGTGGAGGCCCACGCTTTCTAGAGCTTCGGCCACTGACGCAGGGTTCAGTGACTCAGCGTGCCCAACTTGCCGCTGAGCCAGCCACAGACCGGCCAGAGCTAAGGCCGTCCCCGCCACGATCAGAAGTGCGCGCTTCCACCTGCTCATCCCGATACCTCCTTCGGTATTGGAATGCGCCGACCCGGAAAAGCCGGACATGAACTTCAACAAAAGAGCCGGGCGCCCACGAGAGGCAGCCCGGCTCTTGCTTTCTAGGTCAGCACCATCAGCCCTGCCGCTGAGAGTGCGGCGATGATCACCCCGGCGGCCACGACGCCCAGGGCGCAGGCCAGGAAGGCCCGCCAGAAGGACATCTCCAGCAACACGGCAATGAGAGCGCCCGTCCAGGCGCCGGTGCCCGGCAGGGGCACGCCCACGAAGGTGAGCAGCCCCCAGAACCCGTGCTTCTCAATCGGCTCCCGCCGCTTGTTCGCCCGCTCCTCCGCCCAGCGCAGGAAGGGCCCCACCAGCGGCCACCTGTTCGCCATCCGACGGATGGGGCCCAGGAGCAGGAGGATAAACGGGATGGGGATGACGTTCCCGATGATACCCAGCACGAATGCCTGCCAGACCGGTAGACCCAGCAGCACACCGACCGGAATCGCTCCACGCAGCTCAACTAAGGGCAGCGCTGCGACGATGAGTACGATCAGGCTCGGGGGGAGCCCCCGGAGCGCTTCCACCACTGCATTCAACGAAACAACCCCCGTCAGCTTACTTCGGTAATGTGGCTCACATCATTGATGCCCAGGAACCGGACCCGCTGGGGCTCGACTACCACCCGGTTGATGCAGCAGTTGTTCTGGTCGAACCAGCAGCCCGGGCCGACCGGGCGCCCTGCCAGCGCCATGATCAGGAAGCTGTTGAGCGTGCCGTGCGCAAAGATGGCGACCCGCATGGGCGTCTCGGCGAAGCGGCTGCGGATGCGCTCGACCAGGCGGACGGCCCGGCCGTGGCCCAGCTCTCGGTTCTCCAGGCCCAGCTCGTAGCCGTCGTCCGGAATCTGCTCGTCGCACAGCGCCAGCGGGAAGAGCTCAGCCACAGCCTTTCTGCCCAGGAAGCGGGCCGGCTCCTGCTCGCGGTACTCGCTCAGGTCCCGCCAGACCTCGTGCGGAACGCCGATGCGGCGCCGCAGGGCATCGGCGGTCTGCATGGCCCGGCGCAGCGGGCTGGAGATGATCAGCTCGATTCCCTCCCGCTCGAGGCGGGCGGCGGTCTCCTCGGCCTGGCGCAGGCCCAGCGGGGTCAGATCGCCGTCCGGCAGGTCGTAGGTGACAACGTTGCCCCTGGACTGCCCATGCCGGACGAGGTACAGCTGCATTTGCAGTATGTCATCCTTTGCTGCGTAGAGTTGCGGGAAGTGGCTATAGTTCGCTCTCCGTACCTTGTAACCCTGCACCCCCGGAAGTCTTATTACGTAAACTGAGACAAGGGGGTGCCCAGGTTGACCCGGATCACCGTGTTCGGCGGGGCGGGCGAGATCGGCGGGAACCAACTGCTGCTGGAGGATCCCGGCGGCACCGTACTGCTGGACTTCGGCAAGCCGCTGGGGGCATACAGCCGGTTCTTTACCCGCTTTGGAGCGCCCCCTGCCAGCCGGGGGCTGCATGACCATCTGCTGATGGGCCTGCTGCCGCCGCTGCGGGGGCTCTACCGCGAGGACCTGCTCCCCCCGGGCTGGGCGCCCCGCGAGGCCCCTGGCGGGTGGCGGGAGCCAAGGGTGGACGCCATCCTGCTCACCCACGCGCACCAGGATCACTGCGGCAACCTCCCCTTCGTCGACCCTGCGATCCCTGTCGCCATGACGGCCCAGACCGCCATGGTCCTGGCGCACCTGCAGGACTGGGGTCACCCCAGCCTGGAAGGCGAGTACCGCTACGTACGCCGGCGGGTGATGCGCCACGGGGCGCTGATGGCCGCCCAGGCCCGCCACGAAGCGGAGCGGCGCCTGCGTTCGGCGCTGATCCCGCCCGGGGAGCCGTGGGACGCCGTGGCGGGAACCTGGAGCCGGCCGGCGGGCGACAAGCCCTGGGCGGGCGCCGACCCGGTGCGGTCGGACCTGGCTGGCGGCCTGCGCTTTCGCCTGTGGCCGGTCGATCATTCCATGGTGGGCTCGGCGGCCTTCGGGGTGGAGACTGAAGCCGGCTGGGTCATCTACACCGGGGACCTGCGGCGGCATGGCCGCGACGGCGCACTGACTGACTCCTTCGTGGCGGCTGCGGCCGCCCTGGAGCCCGCCCTGTTGATCACCGAGGGCACCAACGCCTCACATGAGGGCCCTCCCTCCCCAAGTGAGTTCGAGGTCAGGGAGCGCCTCCTGGAGGCGGTGCGCTCGACCACTGGCATGGTGGTGGTCAACACCCCGGCCCGCAACACCGACCGCCTGCTTAGCCTGTACGAGGTGGCCCGGGCGGCGGGCCGGCAGCTGCTGATCACCGAGCGGGAGGCCGACTTCCTGCGCCACCTGCGCCCGCTGCGCCCAGACCTGCCCGACCCCGACGGCGATCCGTGGCTGTGCGTCTACTACCGGCCCAGGGCGACCGACGATGAGTGGCACCGCTTCTGGCGGCGCCCCGGGCGCCGCGCCACCTGCGCCTGCGGCAGCGATACCTACCTGCGCCGCCACCCGGAGGAGTACCTGATCAGCTTCGGGCTGAGCGACATGGTCGAGCTGGTGGGCGTAGAGGTCCGCCCGGGCGGACGGCTGATCTACTCGAACCACCGGCCTTACAGCCCCGAGCAGGAGGCGGACCTGGAGCGGCTGCTGGCCTGGGCCGAGTTCCTGTCGCTGGATGTGGTCGGCGTGGCCGAGCCGGGCTTTCACGCCTCGGGCCACATGGGCAGCAGCGACCTGACCGCCATGGTGCAGGCGATCGGTGCGAGGGCGGTGATGCCGGTGCACACCCTGACCCCGGAGTTCTTTCAGGCAGACCGGCTGCTTGTGCCGACGCCCGGCCATCCAATCGCAATCTAGCGCGCCCACCGGGCAGGAGGAGGAGTCATGCCAAAGCAAAGCGTGCTGGACCCCTTTGCCGGGTCGCCGTGGTCCTTGCCCCGTGAGCTGGCGGCCTACCTGAAGACCTGCCCGCCCCACGAGGCGCTCAAACTCTTTCAGATCGTGGCGGGGGCGCTCAAGGAGCGGGATATCTTCCGGACCCACCACTACTTCGGCGATTACAACGAGCGGCTGATCCAGGAGTTTTTCGCCAGCCAGCGGGACCTGCCCACCCTCAGCCTGACGGCGCCGGGGACCTGGGGCTACGACGCCACCGTGCGCACCGGGGAGCGCTACAACCTGAAGGCGACCACCACCCATCGGGTGGAGGTGCCGGCCCTGAAGACCAATCACAAAAAAGCGGAGAAGGATAAGGCCTTCGACTTCTTCGTCGTGGGCCACTACAAAGATAATCTGGAGCTGGAGAAGCTTATTCAGGTCTCCTGGGGCGATCTCAAGCAGGTGGGCACCCGCACCCTGACCATCCCCCAGGTAGAGGCGCTGGGCGAGGTCCTCTATCCCAAATAGATAAGGGGCGCCTCACGGGCGCCCCTCGATCCTATCCAGTGTAGCTTCCAGATGCTTGGTCTCGAAGGGCACGCCATGGCCCGGGTGGATGCGGAGCGGCCCGGCGGCCAGCACCCGGCGGTAGCTGGGCGCCAGCGCCCGGGGCACGTCGGCCAGGGGCGGAATGATCGGGCCCATGCCGAGGCCAAAGCCGAATCCAAACTGGCAGAGGTCCCCGACCACCGCGTCGCCCGAGTCAAGCAGCAGGCTGATCGAGCCCAGCGTATGCCCGGGCGTGTGGATCAGGCGCCCAGCTACTCCGAAGGCGCCCAGGTCAAACTCATCCTCCACGAGGATGTCCGGCTCGCACCCGCGCAGGCGAAACCGGCCCGTCGTGGCGGCGCCCATGGCCATCAGGCCCCGCGCCAGCATGGTCTGGCCGGCGGGCAGGGAGATCTCGCCGCTGCGCAAGACGGGCGCGTCCAGCTGATGGACCAGGACCGGCGCCCCGGTGCGCTCCCGGATGGCGTTCAGGGCGCCTACATGGTCGAAGTGGGCATGGGTGATGATGATCAGCTTCAGCGTCTCAACCGAGCTTCCGTGCTTCTCAAGCAGCTGGAGCAGCCGCCAGCCCAGTCCGGGGAGCCCGGCGTCCACCAGAACGTCGCCGCCGTGGGCCTGCACCAGGTAGGCGTTGACGATCCCTAAGCCCAGGCGGACAAGCCTCATGGTGCGTCACTCTCCGAAGATCTGCTTGGTCATCTGCTTCCAGGCGGGCTCCACGCCGGCGCGGCCCTCGGTGATCCGCTCGATCGCCATGCGCACCTGAAGCTGGACCTCAAACTCCGGGTCGTTCTCGGCTGCCTGCAGCGCCGGCAGGGCGGAGGCATCGCCCGCCTCGTAGAGAAACCGGGCAGCCCGCCAGCGCACCAGCTTGCTGGGGTCGGTGAGCGCCTCGGCCATGGGTCCCGTGGCGGCCGGGTCCCCGATGTCGGACAGGCAGTCGCCCGCCGCCCGGCGAACCGCCGCCGAGGGGTCCTTGAGGGCGCCGAACAGGTGGGGCAGCACCTCGGGCTCGCCGATCTCGCCCAGGTAGACGGCGGCGAGCCGCCGCACCGAGGGGTTGGCGTCATGCAGCGCCCGCACGATTACCTTAAGCGCCTCGGGCGCCGGCTCGAGCCGCTCCAGTGCGGCGTAGCGGTGGCGCCAGTCGGGGTCATCCAGCCGCTCGGCCACCTCGGCAGGGGACAAGGGTTCGGCGGCTTCGGGGACGGCGCCCGGCCCCTGCTCCAGCGCCTGCTGGAGAAGGCGCTGGAGCCGCTCCTCATCGTAGGCGGCGGCGATCTCCTCGGCCACCTCACGCCCGACCTCGGCCATGTCGCCGTACCGGGCGCCCCGCTCCTCCCACCTGCGCTCGGCCAGGAAATCGGGCGAGGTGGCGGCCGCCTGCTTCGCGGCCATGCCAAACCGGTCGGGCAGGGCCACCCGCACCTCCTCGGTGAGCGTCCGCAGCTTGACCTGCATGGGGATACCCCGGAAGACCTGCACATAGACGCCCACCCGCCCCGGGGGCTCCTCGGCCACCGCCGTGCCGGCGGCCCGGAAGGCGGCCCGCACCTCGGCCAGGATTCGCTTCCAGTCGGCCTGGGGCTGCCGCTCCAGGGCGATGAAGTCCTCAACCTGGTAGACGCTCCGGACCCCCTCCACCCCCAGCAGCAGCCGCAGGTGATGCGGCGCCATGGCGGCCTCGGTCTGCGCGAAACGGAGGCTCTTGCCTTCAGGCAGAGCCTCATCGAGCGTAATCTTCATGCTGTTTGGGTTGGGCGTGGGCTCAATCGATACGATCTGCAACGCAGGCGGCCTCCCTACTCCTGATGGCCGAAGCCGAGCCGTTTGGGCTGCTTGGGCTGGAAGAAGGTGATCAGTGCGGTGGCCGTGGAGCCGGCGCCCGAGGTGATCTTAATGTCCCGCACCTCGGCCTCCGGATTGGACTCCAGCCAGTCGTTGATACCCGCCTCAAGCTCGCCGATCGGCCCGTGGATCAACTTGACCCGCATCACTGTCATGACAGTCCCCCGCCTTTCCCTGGTTTGGCTGCTACACTTGGGACTGTTTCTAGCCTGCCCAAGGTATGGGTCATGTGGAGTAGCCAATCGCCCCATCTGGCAGTCTAAATTGCGACGGCTATTTCCTTGAGCGGAGGGGTTAGGTATGTACGAAGTGGCAGTCGTGGGTGGCGGGCCCGCAGGCGGCAGCGCCGCCATCTTCCTGGCCAAGGCCGGGCTGAAGACGCTGGTGCTGGACAACGACAAGGGGCAGACCCGACGGGCCTGGATGGAGAATCACTACGGGTTCGACAGCGGCATCGGCGGGCCCGACCTGGTGGAGGCCGGCCAGCGGCAGGCCAAGCGGCTCGGCGCCGAGTGGGTGACCGCGCAGGTGACCGGAGTCGCCCGGGAGGATGATGGCTTCACTCTGACCACCGAGGATGGGCAGAGCTTCCGGGCCAAACAGGTCCTGCTGGCGACCGGCGCGGCGATGGGCCTGGCCGAGACGATGAACCTGGAGTTCACCGAGGGCCGGGAGCCCCGGTACGCCCGGGTGCTCAAGGTGGATATCGACGGTCGGACCAACGAGCCGGGGGTGTGGGCCGCCGGGATCATCGCCGGGGCCAGCGCTCACACGATCATCACGGCCGGGCACGGCGCCCAGGTCGCCGTGGGCCTGATCAGCGACGTGCAGGGCAAGCGGCACGTCCAGCACGATGTGATGAAGCAGCCCGGCTAGGTCGGGATGACGATAGCGCCGAGGACATCGTCCTCGGCGCCAATTTTTCGCGTGTGGACCCTACCGGCACCGGGTGCTCTGAACAGGCCATGAGGCGTAGTAGTCCCGGACCCGCTCCGCCAGGGTAGACCGGGCAGGTAGGACGTGAGCCTCCATATGGCTTCTCAGCCGTTCGGCTACCTCACCCTCGCTGACGCACCGGGCCCCGCCCTCCCGCTCCCATACCACCTTGCCGTGGACCACGACGGGCCACCATGGAGTCTCCGTAGGCCCGCCGGGCATACTCCTTCTGGTACGGCGACTCCAGGCAGTGCGTCGCGGTCCGGCGGGCGCCGCAAAGATGCTGACCAGTGGATCACCGGCCCAGGTGGTTTGCGGCTGTTGCGAGCAGATCCAGGTAAGCCTGGGTGGACAGCCCCGGAAGCGCCGGCAGCCCTGCCGGGTCGTTATTTTAGGATGCCTTCGGCGGCTCGCTGCCAATCGTCCCGACGCGGTAGTGGTAGCAACCGCCTGGGGCGTTGAGCTCGAAGGTGTCACCCACGCGCCTCAGGAGCAGGGCCGAGCCGAGGGGAGAGAGCAGCGAGATCAATCCCTCGCCCGGGTTCACCTGATCGGGCCCAACCACGACGAACCACTCCGACGTGCCGGTCTCCTGCTCGATGACACAGACCGGGACATCCATGAGAACCTGGTCCGTATATGTAGGGGTGCCGCTGGGAGTTCCTCGGACGAGGCCCTCCACAAAGGCGATGTACTCCTGAATCCGAGCCCGGGCGGCCAGCCAGGCTGCCGGGTCCTTCTTGGATAAGAACTCGTCGAGGCCGACCTCCAGGAGCCGATCCAGGTAAGCGAGGCGCTGAATCAGTCTGGTGCGCAGAGAACCGGGAGCTGGGGGCGGATGACCGAACATCATGGACGCCACTTCCTTTCTTGGTGTTTCAATTAAATGGTATCTCCCTAGAAAAAGCAGAAAGCCACCCCGTTTCGAGAAACGGTGGTGGTCGGCTTGCTTACCCTTAGTCTATCGAGCAATCCAGCCTCTGTCAATCTTGTGAGGCATTTCCCAGTTAATGAGAGGAGAACAATAAAAAGGGGAGCCGGAGCTTGAGCTCCGGCCCCCTCTTCTTATACGGCTGGAACCGCTGCTGAGACCGGGATGATCTGCGTGCCGGCCTTGCCTTCGGCGGCGGCCAGGGCCTCGCTCAGGGCGGCGATCACCGCGCGCCCGCCGGTCGCCTCCACGAAGCGCAAGCAGGCCTCCACCTTGGGGCCCATGCTGCCGGCCCGGAAGTGGCCGTGGGCCTGGTGGCCACGGAGCTGCTCGGAAGTGACCACCCCCAGGTTCTCCTGCTCAGGCAGACCGAAGTTGATGGCCACGTGCTTTACATCGGTCAGGATCATGAAGACGTTGGCCTGGACGTCGCCCGCCAGGCAGTAGCCGGCCAGGTCCTTGTCAATCACGGCCTCGACGCCCTGGAGGGTGCCGTCGGGCTGACGGACCACCGGGGCGCCGCCGCCGCCGGCGGCGATGACCAGGGCGCCGCCCTGCACGAGCCCGAGGATCGAATCCCGCTCGACGATCCGCACCGGGGTCGGCGAGGCGACCACACGGCGCCAGCCGCCGCGGGCGGCGTCCTCCTTCATGCGCCAGCCCTTCTCGGCCATGCTCTTCTCCGCACGGGCCGGGGTGAAGTAGGGCCCCACCGGCTTGGAGGGCTCGGCAAAGGCCGGGTCGTCCGCCAGCACCTCGGTCTGGGTCACGACCGTGAGCACGGGAGCGGTAATGCCCCGGCGCAGCAGAGCGTTGCTCAGCTCCTGCTGGAACAGGTAGCCCAGCATGCCCTGGGTCTGGGCGCCGCAGATATCGAGCGGCATCGCCGGGACCACGCCGACGGCCTCCTCCTGCTGGATCAACACGTTGCCGACCTGGGGACCGTTGCCGTGGGTCACCACGACGCGATGGCCGGCCTTGACCAGTTCGGCGATCGACTCGGCCGCCATCCGGATGTTCTCACGCTGCTCTAGATGGGTCCCCCGCTGGCCGGCCTGCAGAATTGCGTTGCCGCCGAGGGCAATAACTACGGTGCTCATAAGGCTGCCCTCCTAAGTTCGTGTTTCGTGTAAAGTAGCCTCGCTCCAAGCAGCGCCCCGACCAGCGAGTCAGTGCCCGAGCTGTGTCCCGTCTCAACCAGAGCCCTGGCCGCAGCCGCCACCTCGCAGCCGCCCTCGGACAACAGGGCCAACGCCAGGTTCTCGAGCCGTTCGCTGAACCCGCCCCGGGCCGCCAGGCGCAGGTAGTTGGCGCTGACAGGCGTGGTGCCGCCGGCGAACCGGCTCGCCTCAAGACCCAAACGCCGGGCGCCCGGCCTCTGCCCGTAATGCATCACAGCCATCAGCCCCAGCACAAAGTCGTCGCCCGAGGGGGTGAGTCCCTCGCCAAGCCCGATCAGGGCGTGGAGCGGCTCGGCGAACCCCGCCTCGTGCCCGAGGGCGACGGCCCGCAGGAGCGCCTGCATCGGCGCCCAGGCATAGGTGGACCAGCGCAGCCGGTCCCCGCTCACCGGGAAGGCGGGCGGGTCTGTGGCGAGCACCCGGGCCAGGTCGCCCCGGCCCTGTGCCCTTACCACCGCAGCGGCCTCCGCCACCCGCTGGGCGATCACTGCAGGGGATACCGTCCGCTTAAGCGGCGCCCTGTTCTCCCAAGTGACCGCGCCGGACAGATCGATGCAGCCCAGGCGCCCGCAGGAAGGGTCCCACTGAATAAGATCGCCCTGCCGGCATGGAAGCTCAGTGAACGCCGCGCTGATTCCCCCGGGCACCATGCCGTGCTCCGGCTGGACCAGGGAGATCAGCGCATCCCCCCAGCTCAGGTTGACCGCCCTGGCGAACACGCTGTGGACACGCCCCTCACGGCTCTTCCCCAACCATGCGCTCACCTGGGCCGCTACCCGCTGGGCTTTGATCATAGCTAGAGCCCCAGCTGGTGAGCCACGGCGATCAGGGCCTGCTCAAACGCCTCGATCGGCGGCTTCACGGTGCCGGCGCCGATCTGGCCCCGGCCCGGCTCCTTGTGGGCGATGCCGGTGTTGATGATCGGCAGCACGCCGGTCTCGACCACTCGGCGGATGTCGACGCCGATGGGGGTGCCCATGAAGTCCATGGTGGGAATCTGCAGGTTGGGGTTGTTGGAGATCGAGATCTCACCCATCTCCCGGGTGATGCGCACCGCGTCCTCGAACCCGCCGGCGCCCACGAAGCGAATGACGCCCGGCGAGGCCGCCATGGCCATGCCGCCCCAGCCCACGGTCTCGGTCACGGCCGAGTCGCCAATGTCCGGGTTGGCATCCTCAGCGGAGTAGCCGCTGAAGTACATGCCCTGCGGGGTCCCGACGGGGCCGGTGAACCACTGGTCGCCGCAGGCTGCGACCCGGATGCCAAAGCGGACGCCGTTGCGGGTCATGGTGGTCAGGATGGTGCCATCCTGAATCTGGCGGGCGTAATCCACGGTGACCTTGCCGGCCGCCATGGCGAGGTTGAGGAAGAACTGGTCGGTGTCGCCGAGGAACTTGAAGACCTTCGCCGAGGCGCCGGTGGCGGAGAGCGCCGGGCCCATCTCCCGCAGGAAGAGCGCCGAGGCGGCGATGTTGCGCTGGTGGAACTCGTCGCCCATGCCGATCGCCCGGGCCATGATGTTGCGGAGGTTCAGGCCGCCCTCCATGGTCGCCAGGGCCTTGGAGAGCGCCGGGGCCAGCTCGTCGCGCATCCAGCGGAGCCGGTCGATTACCTCGGGGCCGTTGGCGCCCATGCGGAGCACCTTGCCGATGCCCTCGTTCAGGGTGCAGTAGGCCTCGTTGTCGGCGACGGCGTTGCGCACGACGACCCACGGCATGTGGGCGGAGGTGATGCCGCCCATGGGGCCGACGGCGCCCACGTGGTGGCAGGGAACGAACTCAACCTCGCCGGCCTCCAGCATCGCCTGGGCCGCCCCGTAGGTCTCGGCCCAGCCCTCGAAGATCGCGGCGCCCACGCAGGAGGCCTGCATGGGGCCGGTCATCTCGTGCCAAGCGATGGGCGGGCCGGCGTGCAGCAGCACCTTGCCGTTGAGCACGGGCGCCTTGGTGTGCGCCGGCACCACGTCAACCAGCACGGGCTGCGCGTCGATCATGCGCTGGACGACCTGCTTGTTGGCCGCCTCGATCCGGGCGGCGATCTCGGGCTGGCTCATCTTCTCCAGGATCTCGGCCAGGCGGGCGTTGCCGCGTGCCGGGGGACGCCAGTCCACATGGATCGTGGGGGCGCCGCTCTTGGCCAGCGTTTCAGCGAAACCCTTGAGGCCGACGTTGACGGCCTTGGGGCCCTCGGTCAGGAGCCGCTTGATCGCTTCCGTCATGGTTATTTCGCCTCCCCGTTCACAATCTGGGCGGCCCAGGTCGCCGCCTCGGCGTTGCTGGCGGCAACCAGGACGCCGGCGCCCTCCAGGATCTTCCGATGGGCGCTGTAGCCCTGCGGGTCGCCCTCGGTGCCGCAGACGGAGGCGATCATGGTGACGGGGCGGCCCTCGTTCTTCAGCGTCTGGATCAGCTCGACCACCGAGCCCGCCGGGTCCTCATGGGCGCCGTAGCCCAGCACCAGGTCGAACAGAATGACGGCGGTCTCCGGGTGGCGCCCGACCTCCAGCAGCTTCTCGTTGCGGATGCGGGGGTCGATCATGGGATGCGCCCGGCCCCGGGTGTAGACATCATCGCCGAAGTCGATGATCTCGTGGCCCTCGCGCTGGAACATGTGGCCGTCGTCCAGGTGGCCCTTGCCGCCCTCGCCGGGCAGCATCTCCGCCAGGATCTGGGCGGCCTCGCCGGCCAGGGTGCCGCCGCAGTACAGGCCCTTGATCCACCCGGATCGCTTCGCTCCCGAGGGAGCATCAGCGGTGGTCACTGCGCCGGGCTGCTCGCCGCGAGCCAGGGCCACCGCAGCGTAGGCGCAGTCCCGCAGGCTGTTGGTGAAGTAGATGTTCCCCTCGTGACCGACGCGGGCGCTGCCGAGGAACATGACCACGACAGGCTTGTCCGTCTTGCGCAGGTCGGCGAGGATCAGCTCCTCGACCTCCTGGGCGGGGGGCTTGGAGATCATTACGACCACCTCGGTGGCCGGGTCGGCCATGAGGGCGCCGAGGCCGAGGCGGGCGGTGCGGGCCTGGACCTGCGAGGACAGGTCGCGGCCGCCGGTGCCGATGGCGTGGGTGATGCCCTCGCCCAGGCGGTCGATCAGGCAGGTGACCTCCTGGATGCCCGTGCCCGAGGCGCCGACGATGCCGATGCGGCCCTTGCGGATCACGTTGGCAAAGCCCAGCGGGATGTTCTTGATGATGGCGGTGCCGCAGTCCGGGCCCATCATCAGCAGCCCCTTCTCGACGGCCTTCTGCTTGAGGGCGACTTCCTCTTCGAGGGGCACGTTGTCGGAGAACATGAAGACGTGCAGGCCGTTGTCCAGGGCCTTGCGGGCCTCAGCGGCTGCGAAGGCGCCGGGGGTGGAGATCAGGGTGATATTCGCTTCGGGCAGGGTATTGATGCCCGCCTGCTGCGTGCGCACGGTGGCGAACGCCTCACCGCCCGCAGCCCGGGCGCCGCCCTTGCCCTTCAGCAGCTCCTCGGTCGCCTTGAGGGCGCCCTGCAGAGCCTCCTCGCTCTCGGCTTCGATCACGATCGCCATATCGGTCGGGTTGGCCGCCTTCACCTCATCGGTGAGCAGCCCTGCCGCCGCAAACATGGCCATGTTGGCCTGGGTAGCCATCATAACGGTGGCCCGGCTGACGCCGGCCAGCTTCTGCAGCTTGGTAGAGAGCAGCATCAGGGAGACAGAGTCCTGATAGGTGTCCTTTTTGATGATCGTCTTGAGAAGCAGGGGAACTCCCTCCTTTGGGCTCCATTACGCCGTTAGTGTACCAACTGCTCAGTAACAAACGCATAACACGCCCGGAATGGGCAGTAACAAACGCATAACAGTCAGGCGCCCAGGTACGCGGCCCGCACGGCAGGGTTGCCCTGCAGCTCCGAGGCAGGCCCGGACAGCACCACTCTGCCGTGTTCAACGACACAGCCTTCCGTGGCGAGGTCCAGGGCCACCTGGATGTCCTGCTCGACTAGCACAATGGTGACGCCCGACTCGCGGTTGATCTGCCGCAGCAGGTCGACCAGGCGGTCGACCACCACCGGGGCCAGGCCCAGCGAGAGCTCGTCCACCAGCAGCAGGCGCGGGCTGCCCATGAGCGCCCGCCCGACCGCCACCATCTGCTGCTGACCGCCGCTGAGGCTGCCCGCGGCTTTCTGCATGAGGGGCTTCAGTTCCGGCAGCAGCGAGACGATCCAATCGATATCCCGCTTGATGCCGTCACGGTCGCGGCGCGTGAACGCGCCCTGCAGCAGGTTGTCCATCACCGAGAGGCCGGCGAAGAGTTTGCGCCCTTCGGGCACCTGCACGATTCTGCGGCGGACCCGCTCCTCGGGCGGCACCCCGGTCAGGGACTTGCCCTCGAAGCGAATCTCACCTTCTTTGGCAGGCACCAGACCGGAGATCGCGTTGATTAACGTGGTCTTGCCGGCCCCGTTCGATCCGACCAGGGCAACAATGGTGCCAGGCGCGACAGTCAGGTTGACATTCCACAGCACGGGCACATCGCCGTAGGCCGTGTGCAGCCCGGCAACTTCGAGGATCGGCGCGGTCATGCCAACACCTCCCCCGACTTTTGGGCAAACCGGCGTCCCAGGTAGGCCGATATGACGGTGGGATCCTGCACCACCGCCGAGGGCACGCCGTCGGCGATCTTGGCGCCCTGGTGGAAGACGATCACCCGATGGGAGACCGCCATGATCGCTTTGAGCACATGCTCGATCAACAGAATGGTCATCCCTTCCCGGTTCAGCTCCTGAATCAGGGTCATGATCTCCTCGACCTCCACCAGGTTCAGCCCCGCCATCACCTCGTCGAGCAGGAGCAGGCGCGGCGACATGGCCAGGGCCCGGGCGACCTCCAGCCGTTTGCGGTCCGAGAGGGTCAGCTCGGTGCTGTACGCGGACTCGCGCCCTTGCAGGCCGACCCGGGCCAGTGCGACACGGGCCTGCTCCTGCGCCTCGGCGACGCTCATGCCACGGCCGTGCACGCCACCGGCGAACATCGCCCCCATGGAGGTGTTCTCCAGCAGGGTGAGGCGCTGAAACGGCCTCACCACCTGGAAGGTGCGGGCGATTCCCCTATGGGTGCGCCGGTCTGCCCGCAGTAGCGATATATCCTCGCCATCAAAAACGAGCGTGCCCGCAGCAGGAACCAGCCCGCTGATGGCGTTGAGCAGCGTCGTCTTGCCGGCGCCGTTCGGGCCGATCAGCCCGACGATCTCACCCTGCTGGATGGCAAAGCTGACGTTATTGACGGCCGTGACGCCGCCGAAGCGGACGGTGATGTTCTCTGCGCTCAGCAGCATGCTAAGCCCCCCTCTTCCGCTTGGTCCACAGGCCGGGAATGCCCTGGGGCAGCAGGCGTACCGCCAAAATGATGATCAGGCCGAGCGCCAGCATGTGGAAGTTGAGCAGGTGCGTCCAGACCATCTCGGTCGCCCCCTCCAGGGTGGCGGAGCCGAGCAGGGGTCCCGCCACGTATCCCATGCCGCCCAGCAGGGTCATGATCACGGCCTTGACCGACAGCGTCACGTCGAAGACCAGGCCGGGCTCGATGAACGAGATGTAGTAGGCATACATGCCGCCGGCCACCGCACCGAGCATGGCACTGATCGACCAGGCGAGGATCTTGGTGCGGGTGGTGTCGATGCCCATGACCCGCGCCGCCTCCTCGCTGTCCCGGATGGCCAGCAGGGCGTAGCCGAAGCGGCTCCGGTTGATCCACCACATCAGCAGCAGCGAGAGGAGCATGATCGCAAAGAACCCATAGTAGAACCCGCCAAAGACGACCCCGGGCTCGGCGTCGATCAAAGGCAGTCCGAGCCCACGCCCGCCACCGGTCCAAGGCAGGTTGGTGACGATCTCTCTCGTCGCCTGATTGACGCCGATGGTGGCGATGGTGAAGTAACCGCCCTTCAGCCGCAGGATCGGCAGGCCCAGCAGGGCTGCGTACAGCCCCGCCCACAGCACAGCGACGAGCAGCGAGACCACGAAGGGCAACTGCAGGCGCACCATCAGCACGCCGGTGACGTAGGCGCCGGTGCCGAAGAACACGACGTTGCCCATGGCCAGGTACCCTGCAAAGCCAAGCACAAGGTTGATTCCCTGGGCGAAGATCGCCATCATAAAGATCCCGGTCAGGACCCGCAGCCAATAGCCCGACACCAGGAACGGCGCCGTGGCAAGGAGCACCATCACCCCGGCAAAGAGCGCCGGGCGCAGACGTCCCAGAGACATAGCCGCACCTCCTTTCCGCATCAGGACGCCGGCTTCCCGAAGAAGCCGCTGGGCCGCACGATCAGCACCAGGATCAGCAGCAGAAACCCGATCGCCTCCGAGTAGCCGGGGCCAATAAACGCAGCGCCCAGGCTTTCCGCCAACCCCAGGATCAGACCGCTGGCCACGGCGCCCGTCACGTGACCGAGGCCGCCCATCACGGTCACCACGAAGGCCTTGGTCAGGAAGCTAGCGCCCATGAACGGGTAGATCGTCTGCAGTGAGCCCACCATCGCCCCGGCGCCGCCGGCGAGGGCCACACCGATGCCGAAGGTGAGCGCGTAGATCGACTTCACGGGCACCCCGGTCAGCTGGGCCGCCTCGCTGTTCTGGGCGGTGGCCTGAATCGCCCGGCCCGTTCTGGTATAGCGCAGGAAGTAGTGCAGCGCCACCGCCAGCACCACGGCGAGGACACCGGCGGCCAGGCGGGTGTTCGGAATCACCACGGGGCCGAGGCCGATGCCTGCGCCGGAGTACGAGGTTGTAATGGTGCGGAAGTTCGCCGTGAAGAGCCACTGGGCGAGATTCGTCAGCACAAGGTCGACGCCAAAGGTGAGCATGAGGACAAAGAGCAGGCCCGACCGAATGATGGGCTGGATCAGCCAGCGCTGCAGCACATACCCGGCCACAAACAGCACGGCCATCGCCGGGAGAATCCCCACAAACGGGTCAATGTGCCATGCGTCGAAGAGCACGAAGGCGACATAGGCGCCCACCATGACGAATGCGCCGTGGGCAAGGTTGATCAGGCCCATGACGCCCCAGACCAGCGAGAAACCCACCCCGGCCAGGCCATAGAGGCCGCCCATCAGCAAGCCGTTTACGATATTTTGAAGGAGGATCATCGCTTATCCCACCCTGGCATTGGGAAAATCGGGGCCTTCTGCGCAATCGCCTTGGGATAGGTGACCACCAACTCGCCCTGCTGGATCTGGACCACACCGGAGGCGCCGGCGATATTGACGCCCTTGTCGTTGAACTGAACACGGCCGAAGAAGGTCTCGGTGTCCAGCCCCAGCATTGCCTCACGGACCAGCTTGACATCCGATATGGTGCCCGCCTTCTGCATCGCCTTTACCAGCAGTTCACCGGCAGCGGCAGCGCTGGCGTTATGGTAGGTCGGCTGGTACTTGTAGGCCTCCCGGAATTGCCGGGCAAACTCGGACGATGAGCCAAAGAAGTCGTCCTTCCAGGTCATGTTGGGGGTCCACCACTCCGAGCCGTAGAGGTACTCCACATCCTTGCCCAGCGACGTGCGGAAGTCGGGAATGGCGGTGGCGTTGGTAAAGCCGAGGATCTTCGGCGCAAACCGCAGGTCCTTCATCTGCTTGACCACCATGATGGCGTCGGAGACGTAGCCCGTGGAGAGGACGATATCCGGGTTCTTGGACTTGAGCTCGGTCAGCACGGGCGACAGGTCCTTGGCGGTCTTGGGGTACCGGGAGAAGGCAACCACGTCGAACCCAAGGGAGGCCGCCTTCGCCCGGGCGCCCTCCGCCGCGGCCAGCGGGAAGAGGTCGTCCGGGGACATGATCGCGACTTTGGTCGGCTTTGGCTCCATGGTCGCCGCCATGTCGAGCAGGGCGTCCAGGTAGGTGCTCGCCAGCGGAAGGACGCCAAAGAGATACTTAAAGCCCCGCTTGTACAGGGCGTCGGCGTTGGCGACCGGGGCGATCGTCAGGGCGCGGTACTTCTCGCTGATGGAGCTGGTGGCGTCGGTGATGCCGCTGGACATGGGGCCGAGGATGAACTTGACCCCGTCCACCGTGATCAGCTTCTCCACCAGTTTGGCGGCGGCTTGGGTGTTGCTCTGATCGTCGTAGTAGACGATCTCCACCGGGTACTTCTTGCCGCCGACCTCAACTCCGCCTCGGCTGTTGACGGCGTTTTTCCAGAACTCATACCCATCCCGGACCAGCTGGCCCTCCTTGGCCACCCCGCCGGTCAGGGCGATCGATGCGCCGAGCCGGAGGACCGTCTCCTCTCCCGGCTGCGGCTGGCCGCCCTTGGCGCAGCCGGCAAGCAGTAACAGGGCCATCAGGAATGCCGAAATCCGACGGAGTCGTTTCCGATCTCGCATGAAACCTTCCCCCTCGGCGTTGTCATGACGATACACTGTGGGTCAGACGCTGCTCCGCCTCCCGGATCACCTCCGGCCCGGTCCGGCCCTCCTCCGGAAAGCGTGCCACGCCCGCCGCCAGGGAGAGCTCGGCCTCGCCGATCACCGCGACCGATGGCAGGGCCAGCGTCAGCCGGCTCGCCAGGCGTTCGCTGGACTCGGGGAAGAGCAGGGCAAACCGGTCGGCGGCATACTGGTAGACCTCGCCGCCATGCAGCGCTGCAAAGTGCTGCAGCTCGGCAGCCAGGCCCTTCACCTGCTCCTCGGCCGCGGCGAAACGATGTGCGCCCGGCCCCTGGAGCTCAGCCAGCGCCACGCTGAACGGCTGATTCTCCTCCACCCAGATCTGGATCTGCTGCCAGAACGCCCGCTTGTTGAGCAGGCCGGTGTGGGCGTCCCGGAGCGCCTCGTCGGCCAGGTGGACGTTGGCCACCGACAGCTCGACGTTGTGGCGCTGAAGCTCCCGCTGGGTCTCGTGCAGCGACTGGATCAGCCCCCGGATGCGCACCGCCACCTCCATCAGGTGGGCGGCGACGGCCCGCACCTCCGTCACCCAGATCTGCAGCGTGGGCGGCAGGTTGGCAATCTCCCCGTCTGCACTCACGGAGATCCCCGCCAGTTGCACCAGCGGCCGGGTCACCGTGTAGGCAGCCACCCGGATTGCCGCGAGCAGGATGATCATCAGCCCCAGTGCAGTGACGAAGCTGCCCAGGTAGGAGCGGTAGAGCAGGTACTCGACCTCGCCGAGGGGCTTTCGAATGTAGATCTGCCAGCCCAGCTCCGGCAGCGCCACCCGCTGGACCGAGGCCACGTTCTCCGCCTGGCGGAGGCTGGCGTTCTCGGGGGCGCCGCCGTCGGTGAGCGATGGCAGCCAGGAAAGGCCGGGCGGCCGGAACAGCGTGGCCTCCCCCACCTCGCTGATGAAGGTGGTCCCGGGCTGCACGCCCTCCCAGGAGGAGAGGGCGACCACCGAGGCGCTGTCTGTGACCACGATCTCCATCTCCATCGCCTGGACCAGGCCCAGGACCCGCCGGGAGAGCCTGTCCAGATCGACGGCGGCCACGGCCCCGCCCGCGCCTTCCCGCAGGAGCACGGTGGCGCCCGGGGCGCCCAGGAGCGTCGTGACTCCGCTCACCGGCCCGGGCGGCATGGCTGGCGGGTTCGCCAGCCAGACCTGCGAGAGGCCGGCGGGGGTTGGGCCGGTGGCGCCCCACTGTGCCACGGCAGCCAGGGCCTGGTGCAGGTCGGCGAGCTCCTGGGCCAGGCCGGCCCGGACCACCTCACCGGCACGCACCGCCTCGCCGGCCAGTTGGTTGCGCAGGTGCTGCCCGCTCTCCCGGGCGGTGAGCGAGAGCGAAAAGGCCAGCGGGGTCAGGACCAGAAAGCTGATCAGATTGGTGAGGAAGACCTGCAGGGCCATCTGCCGGCGGCCCCGCTGCCAAACGACCAGGCCAAGCACCACCATCGACGCCGCCGCCGTGTTGACCAGGCCGTTGACGGCCTGCTTGAGCGCCGCGACCCCGGTCGCCATGAGCGGAATGTGGGCGCCCAGGCTGTAAGTGATGGTGACCAGCGGCCCCCCCACGAGCAGCCAGTAAATCAGGTCGGTCTCAGTGTGGTGAGCCCTGCCCCGCCGGGCCTCGTAGCCCACCACCCACGCCTCCAGGGTCATGGAGATCACCGCGTAGGGATGGCCCCAGAGCTGGATCGTGGGCAGCGAGCTCAACAGCGCGACAAAGCCGCCCGCCCAGGGCCCGTACAGAATGGCGGCGAGGATGGCGAACACCCCGCCGAAAAGCATGTGCAGGCCAAATGAGAGCGGCACGGGGAACCAGTTCGCCACGTAGGCCGCTCCGCCCAATGCGACCACCAACACCAGCCGCATCCACGGGCGCCCGGTCCGTTGCTCGCTCACCTTCGGCCCCCCTTGTCGCGGGAAAACGAACATTTACCGCAGATTACGCAGATTATAATGATTGAACGGATTAATGCATATAAGAAATATATTTTTTATAAACCGAGGTTCCGCCCCGGTAATCTGCGTAATCATGAAAATCTGCGTAATCTGCGGTAAAAATGATCCAGACGACCACACACACAGGGCAGGGCGAAAACCGCCCCGCCCCGTCGGTGGACTTAGATGTTCAGTTCGAGCTTGATCTCCCGGCGCACGGTGACCTTGCCGGACTTGAGGACCAGCAGGCGGGCGGGGAGGTCGATCACGGCGTGGGCAGCGACCTTGGTGTCCAGGAGGACCAGGTCGGCGGTCTTGCCGACCTCCAGGCCGTAGTCGGTCAGGCCGAGCGCCTTGGCGGCGTTGGTGGTGACCATGGGGAGCACGGTGGGCCGGTCGTCGGCGCCGCCGAGGTGGGCGGCCTGGATGCCCAGGAGGGCGATCTGGAGGACGTCGCCGGTGCCGTGCGGGGTGAACGGGTTGCGGATGTTGTTCGTCGCCAGGCACATGTTGACGCCGGCGTCCCGCAGCTTGCGGATCGGGGTCAGGGTGCGGCGGACGTTGTACTCATCGCGGCGGCCGCCCAGGTGCAGGTCGGTCTGCGGGAGGCTGAAGACGCTGATCCCGGCCTCCTCCATCAGCTTGGCCACCTCGGCGAGGCGGGCCGGGGGCAGGGCGCCCAGGGCGGTCAGGTGGCCCACGGCAACCCGGCCGACGAAGCCCTCGTCGATCGCCTTTCGGCAGACGTATTCGATCGTCATGCCGTCGGCGTCGTCCTTGAAGTCCTGGTGCAGGTCGACCGGCTTGTTATACTTCTTGGCGATCTCAAAGACGATGTCGATGTGCTTGTACGCATCGGAGTCGTTGTAGGGGACGCCGCCGACCACGTCGGCGCCAGCCTCCATCGCCTCGTACATCATCTTCTCGGTGCCCGGCGCCTTGATGATGCCCTCCTGCGGGAAGGCCACCACCTGAATGTCGATGGCGTGGGCGTACTCCCGCTTCAGCTGCATGGTGGCCTCAAAGCCGCCAAAGCCAGCGGAGGGGTCGAACTCCGAGTGAGCGCGCATCCGGGTGGTGCCGTTGCTGATGCACATCTTCAGCGCCCGGGTGGCCCGGTCGTAAATGTCCTCCTTGGTGAAGGTCGTCTTCACCTCGGCCGTCACGCGCAGGGCCTCCTGGAGGGTGCCGGAGCGGTTGACCGCCCGGTCGGCGATCAACGCCTTATCCAGGTGAATATGACCTTCGATTAGGCCAGGAATCAGCACCCGGCCCTCGGCGTTGATCTCCTCGGCGGCCTTCTCGGCCAGGTTCTGGCCGATGGCGGCGATCTTGCCGCCCTGCACGGCGACGTCCTGCAGGGGCTCGCCGTCGCGCAGGCGGACGTTACGAAGAATCAGGTCCATCACAAAGCACTTCCTTCTGGGATTAGACTACAACCAGCGAAATCACCAGCAGCAGCGCCAGGCAGGAAAGGATCCACTTGAGGTTGCCGGAAGAGACCTTGGCCACAGGGATCTGGAAGCCTGCAGAGAGCGCCTGCATGGTGATGTTGACGAAGCTGATCTGGCTGCCGAAGGCGACGCCGAGAGCGACGAAGCCGAGGGCGACCGGCGGGAACTTCAGGGCGATGGCGACCGGGAGCACCATAGAGAGCAACGAGCCCACGTAGGCGCCGGCGGGCCAGCCGACCAGGAAGCCGCCGATGATCGCAGCGGGGACCACCAGGGCGACGGGAGCAGCGTTGGCGATGCCGGCGATGTTCTTGAAGGCGCCGATCTCACCGATCATGTTGATGAAGCCGATGAAGACGCCGACCGAGAACAGGGCCTTCAGGATATACTCGGCGCCGGAGACCAGCGACTCGAAGGCCTGGTTGAAGGAGAACTTGGTGCAGACAGCGATCAGCAGGATGGTGACCACCGTGTAGACCAGCGGGCCAAGGACCGGCCAGCCGACTGCCTTGTTGATGAAGGCGCCGCCGATCACTGCGAAGAGCAGGAACAGGGCGGGGATCGTGGTCTTCCAAAGCTCAGCGGTGCTCATCTTGGCGATCGCTTCGTCCGTCTTACCGGTGGCGAGGCTGCCGCGGCGCTTGGCGCCCCAGAAGGCCAGGGCCATGGCCAGCACGGTGAAGACGATCCAGTAGGGGCGCATGGTCGCGACGTAGGAGTCGAGCGGGATGTTGCCCAGCTTGGTCACAATGCTGGTCTCCAGCGAGGCGGGCGAGGTGACGAAACCAGCCGCAGCCGCGATGGACATACCGGCGATCAGCTCAGGGATGGCGCCAACGGCCGCAAAGGCCAGCGGGGCGATAACCATGGCGCTGCCGCCGCCGATGCCGGACATGTAGGTAGCCAGGGCCTGCAGCAGGACGATGAAGACGGCCAGGAACTCGACGCGGCCCTTGACGGCGCGGTTGGCCAGGGTCAGGGCCGAGGTGTAGCCACCAGACTTAAATACGGCGGTGGCGACGGCCGAGTTGATGATCGGCACGGTCACCGAGGCGCCCAGCAGCGAGGGGATTGCATCGAGGAAGATCTTGTTGGCCTGGGGAATGCCGATCTGACCGATGAGCAGCGCCATAACGCCGCCGATCAAACCGGCCAGGATCATGTTGAAGCGCCGGAACATGAGGACGAGGACGACGACGACAGGCAAGACGGAGAGAAGTGCGCTCATGAGGTGGCCTCCTTGCTTGCTTGATTCCGACTACAGGGTAACAGTCGGGCAATAACAGCCGCATAACAGGCCGGTTGCCATTCGTGACAGTTCCATAACAGCGCTACGGCGCCCTAAAAGTGTACCCAATTCCGTGGGTATTCAGGATGAACTCCGGCTGCGATGGGTCGGTTTCAATCTTTTTGCGCAGCCGGCCGATCGCCACCCGCAGGTACTCCAGGGCGCCCCGGTACTCCGGGCCCCAGACCCGGGTCAGCAGGTCGTCGTGGGTCAGGACCCGGTTGCGGTTCCTGGCGAGGTGGGCCAGCAGGCGGTACTCCGTCGGCGAGAGGCTGATCTCCTCGCCGTTCTTGTAGAGCTTGTGCTCTGCGAAGTGGATCGAGAGCGGCCCGATCTCCAGGTGGGTGGCGGCCTTGGGCTCGTCGGCCACGTAGACCCGGCGGATCACCGCCTTGACCCGGGCCAGCAGTTCCTCCACCACGAAGGGCTTCACCAGGTAGTCGTCAGCGCCTAGGTTCAGGCCCATCACCCGGTCGGAGGGATCGTCCTTGGCCGTCACCATGATGATCGGCACGCGTGAGAACTCCCGGATCTGCCGGCAGACTTCAAAGCCGTCGATCTTGGGCAGCATCACATCGAGCAGGATCACATCCGGGTCGACCCGGTCGACCAATTCCAGCGCTTCCTCGCCGTTCTGGCAGAGCGTCACCACGTAGCCGCTCACAGTAAGGTTCGCCCGAATCAGGCGGGCAATTCGCCCCTCATCTTCCACCACCAGCACCTTGTACTTCATTTCGGTCAGCCTCCTCTCGCGCCGCGGGCAGCGCTATGAAAAAGGTGGAGCCGTGGCCCAGCTCGCTCTCGGCCCACATGCGTCCGCCGTGGGCCTCCACGATGCCCCGGCTGATCGCCAGCCCGAGGCCGCTGCCGCCCGTGTCCCGGGTGAGCCGGCTGTCCACCCTGTGAAACCGCTGGAAGATCAAATCCACATGCTCCGGCGGGATGCCGATCCCCTCGTCGTGCACGGAGAGCCAGACCTCGCCGCCCTGCTGGCGGGCCTGGAGCTCGACCACCGGGTTGCCGGCGCCATACTTGACGGCGTTGTCGAGCAGGTTGAGCAGCACCTGCTCCATGCGCCGGGCATCCACATCGATCAACGGCAGGCCGGGGGCGACGGCCACGGTCAGGGCCATGTCGGGGTGAAGGGCTCTCGCCCGGGCAGCCGCCTCGTTCACCAGGCGCCCCACCTCGGCGGGGTAGGTCTCCAGCCGGAGCACCCCGGCCTCGATCTTGGACATGTCGAGCAGGTTCTCGATCAGCTCCTGCAGGTGGCCGGACTCTTCGCTGATCATGGTCAGAAAGTCGCGGCGGGTCTCCTCGTCCCACTCTACGCCCGGCCGGAGCAGCGAGCTGGCGCTGGCCCGGATCGCGGTGAGCGGGGTGCGCAGCTCGTGGGAGACGGTGGAGATCAGCTCGGACTTGACCCGGTCGATCTCCCGCTCCTGGGTCACGTCGGTCAGCAGGTGGCCAAGCCCCAGGTTGGCGCCGGTGGCGTTGCGGATCCTGAAGGTCTGCCACCGCACATAGCGCGGGGAGCGCCCGCCCGAATGCAGGGTCAGGACGGCACTGCCCGAGAGCTGCCCCCTGGTCTCCCCGGGGTCCTCGCAAGCCGCCGCCACTGCGGCGTAGAGCTCCTCGGCCGGGCGCCCGGGGTAGAAGACCTCCTCCAGCCGGAGCAGCTCCTCCGTGTGCCGGTTGATGTAGCGGATGCGGTCGTCCGGGGTGATCAGCACCAGCCCGTCGTTCAAACTCTCCATGACGGCGTAGAGCGTCGCCCGGCTGTAGACGAGATCCACGCTGCGCTGCTGGCTCACCTCGGCGAGCGTCTCACGGGACTGGCCGAGCCGACGGGCCATCTGCTCCAGCCGTTCCTCGCTCTCTGCAATCCGGGTCACGAAGGGGCGGCTGAGCGGCTCAGTCGCGCCGCGGGCGACCGCGATGGACAGGGTAACGCTAAGGGCGCCGAGCGCAAGCGTGAGCCAGAGCGTACGCCAGCCGGTGCCCTGCAGGTCGCCTGCCGTTTGTATGACCTGGATCACCAGGGGCGTCTTTGCGATCGTGGCGCTTGCGATCACGGCCGGCTGATCCCCGGTCGCACCTGCTCCTGCGAGCCCAAGCGTCTGGCGGCTTACCGCCTCGAAGTCCCGCAGCAGGGACCGAATCGCCTCCGTGTCCAGCTCGGCCACCAGGACGGCGCCCCCTGTCCTGCGAGCAAGCGCCAGAGCCGGCAGGTCGGGGTGGGCGGCCACGGGAGCGCCTACCAGGAGGAACTCATCCTGCTGCGCCTGGGCAGGCAGGTCCCAGTGCACACGGTACGCCGCGCTGCCGCTGGCGGCGTACCGCTGTACGTCGCCGTGTGAATCTGTGACATAGAGCGCCCGGAAGAACGGCCGATATCGAGGATCTGCCAAGACCGCCTCCAGGGAGTGCTGGTCCAGCGCCGGCACCATGCCGCCCAGGGCAAACCTGGCCTCCGCCAGCTCCCGCTCGACCAGGCGCGCCACCATCTCGGCGCCGGCAGCGGCCTGCTGCCGCTCCGTTGCCGCTGCAGTTCGGATTTCCCACAGGTGCAGCAGGGAGACCATCAGAATCGGCAGCAACGCCGCAAGGGCGAGTATCAGGGTCAGGCGCGTCTGAAAGCGCACCGCCAGCCTCATGGTCCACCTTCTTCCACCGGACCGGGTTTTAGTCTCTCCCTTTATCCTATCCGCCGAAGCTAACAGTCAAATAAGTGCGGCGCCCCTGACCATAACAGATTCATAACAACACGTGCGGACGGTGTAGGGGACTTCATCTCGCTTCGGGGGACTTCAAATTACTTGTAGCCGCTTCTTCTTGCTTTCGGACAGTTAGATTTGCCTACGGCCCTTTGGTTTTCACATCACTTGGTGTGGGCGCCAATCTGATGGTTGCGAGTGTTAAGAACCCTACAACGCCCGCCGTTCTTGGCGTACACCGTTCGGTCCTCCCATTGCGCAGCCGATCGGATGTGTACCAGTGTGGCTGCCCCAAGTTCCTTCAAGCCACTTGGGGTTACTTTGGGTAGCTTGGAGCTCGTTTCACCACCCGAACCCACCTGTGATGGAGCGGTATCAGAATTTATTTCCATCTCTCCCAAATATTGTTGACAAGGACATCGGGGGAGAATATACTGAATGCAGATCCAGTTCTTACCTATTGACCCCTATATGAATGGAGGAGAAAACAGAGTGGCTGATGAGTGGATGCCTGATGCTGAGAATCAGGAGGACCTGGAGTTCGAGGTAGTCACCGACACCTACACTTCTTCGGCTGAGGTTCGCAGGCGGAGCGCCGGCGCCGCCGTCGCCCGCACCGGTCGGACCGCAACGAACGTCAACGGTACCGGCGAGTTTGTAAAGCTCGTCACCGCCGCAGGCGAAAAGGTTTCCGACCTGATGACCTTCAAGTTCGGAGCCAACGGACCCAGGGGCCTGGTCGCCGCTTACCTGGCCAAGGAGGGCGAACCCGGAGCTGCCACCGTTAAGCTCAGTAAGGACAAGACCGTCATCTCCTTCCACCTCGGCCACATCTTCGATAAGCACCCGAGCCTGCGACCGGCCGGCGACACCTTCTGCGGGGTAAAACTCAGCCGTGACAAGAAAGGAAAGCCCTGCGTCATCATCAACCTCCGGGGCGCAGCCATTCGCAAGGGCCGCACCGACTCCGACGGCAGCGCCCCCTCCGCCAAGGCCAAATAAATAGCAGCAGGCTGGGCATTACGCCCAGCCTGTTGTCATTTGCGTGATTACCAAGCAGCGATCTGACCATCCGCACGGGGCTCCGTGCCGCCGACCAGGACGCCGTTTTCCAGGCGCCAGATGATCTGGCCGCGCCCGAAGCCGCCGGAGCCCATGGCCCACCGGGCCTGGTGCCCGATCCGGCCGAGCGCCTCGACCAGGTGTGCCGGGGTGGAGTGCTCGAATTCGACAGCCTTCCCCTCCATCCACTGCCAGCGGGGCGCATCCAGCGCGGCCTGCGGGTTCAGATGGAAGTCGACGGTGTTCATGACGACCTGCAAGTGGCCCTGGGGCTGCATGAAGCCGCCCATGACGCCGAAGGGGCCTACGGCCTGGCCGTCCTTGGTCATAAAGCCCGGGATGATGGTGTGATACGACTTCTTGCCCGGCGCCAGCTGGTTGGGATGGCCCTCTTCCAGCGTGAAGTTGTGGCCCCGGTTCTGCAGGCCAATGCCCGTGCCGGGAACCACCAGCCCGGACCCAAAGCCCATGTAGTTGGACTGGATCAGGGAGACCATGTTGCCCTCGCCGTCGGCCGTGCAAAGGTAGACGGTGCCGCCGCGGGGCGGGGTGCCGGGCTCCGGGGTGATGGCGGTCTTGCCGATCAGGCGACGGCGCTCCTCGGCGTAGGCGTCGGAGAGCAGGTCGGCGACCTTCACGGACATATGCCGCGGATCGGCCACGTACCGCTTGGCATCGGCGAAGGCGAGCTTGATCGCCTCGATCTGCCGGTGGTAGGTCTGCACGGTGTCGCGCTCGTCGAACTCGAAGGCCTTCAGGATGTTCAGCGCCATCAGGGCGACAATGCCCTGGCCGCTGGGCGGAATCTCCCAGACGTCGTAGCCGCGGTAGTTGACCCCGATCGGGTCAACCCACTCGGCGCGGTACGCCGCCAGGTCCTCCTTGCGGATGTAGCCGCCGTACTGACGGCTGTAGGCGTCGATCTTCTCGGCCAGCTCGCCCCGGTAGAAGGCCTCGGCCTTGGTCTCGGCGATCAGGCGCAGGGTGTCGGCGTGGTCCTGGGAGCGCCAGATCTCCCCGATGGCCGGCGCCTTGCCGCCGGGCGCAAAGGTGTCGAACCAGTGCTTGAACTGGTCGCCGCTGAGTACCTGCTTGAAGTTTGCCGTCGCCCGTGCCCAGAGCGTACCAAGCGCCGGCGTCAGCGGATAGCCCTGCTCGGCGTACTCGATGGCTGGCGCTAGCACCTCGGTCAGGGGCAGGCGGCCGAACTTGGCCGACAGCTCCGCCCAGGTCGACGGGGCGCCCGGCACCGTCACGGGAATGAAGCCATACTTGGGGATCTCGGTCACGCCGGCCTTCTGCAGCGCCTCCACGGAGAGCGCCTGCGGAGCCGGGCCGTTGCCGTTAATGCCATGCAGTTTGCCGCCCGCCCATACCAGAGCGAAAGCGTCACCACCGATGCCGTTGGTGGTGGGCTCGACCACCGTCAGGGCTGCCGCGGTCGCTATGGCAGCGTCGATTGCGTTGCCGCCCTTCTGAAGGACGCGCAGGCCCGCCTGGGCCGCCAGCGGCTGGGAGGTGGCCACCATGCCATTCTTCGCGTACACGGAGTTTCGCCGGGAAGGATATGGATGATAGAGCGGGTCGTATCGCATGACACAACTCCCTAAGATGGATAGTTAAGACCATGAACTATCATACCAGCGTCGGATTCAATTGTCAAAACAGCGGGCGCCCCTGATTGGGGGCGCCCGCCCGATTGACTAGGCCTGTGCTGCAGCCTTCGTGAGCTTCGCCTTCTCCTCCTCCACCAGCACCCGCCGGAGCACCTTGCCAACCATGCTCTTGGGGAGTGCGGCCCGGAACTCGAAGAGGCGCGGCACCTTGTACGCCGCCAGGTGCTGGCGGCAGAAGGCGTCCAGGTCAGCCTCCGTCAGGCTCTGGTTCGCCTTCAAGACGATGTACGCCTTCACCGTCTCCCCGCGGTAGGCATCGGGGACCCCGGCGACTACGCACTCCTGGACCGCCGGGTGCTGGTAGAGGACCTCCTCCACATCGCGCGGGTAGATATTAAAGCCGCTGGCGATGATCATGTCCTTCTTGCGGTCGGTGATATAGAAGTAGCCATCCTCATCCATCCGCCCGATGTCACCGGTGTAGAGCCAGGTCTCCCCGTTCCACTCGCGCAGGGTGTTCCTGGTCTCCTCGGGCATCTGCCAATAGCCGGCCATGATCTGCGGCCCTTTTATGATCAGCTCGCCCTGCTCGCCAACCGGCAGCTCGCTGGTCCCGGTCTCCAGGTCCACCACCCGGCAGTCGGTGTCCGGGTAGGCCAGGCCGACCGAGCCGGCCTTGCGCATCCCTGCCAGCGGGTTGCAGTGCGTAACCGGCGAGGCTTCGGAGAGCCCGTACCCCTCCACGATGGTGGCCCCAAAGCGCTTCTCGAAGCTGTGCATCACCTCGACCGGCAGCGGTGCCGCGCCGCTGAAGCAAGTGCGGATGGAGGAGACCCCGAACTCCTCGGCGCCCGGGAAGGCGTTCACCCCCACGTACATGGTCGGCACGCCCGGGAAGCTGGTGGGCTGGGTCGTCTTGATCGTTTGCATAATCTCCTGCATATCGGCACGGGGCAGCAAAATCAGCTCGGCGCCGGTGTAGATGCCGTAGTTCATGCAGACCGTCATGCCGTAGGAGTGAAAGAGCGGCAGCACGGTCAGAATCCGCTCCTGGACCCCCGGTTGCCGCATGGGGGCGAACCACTCCGCGATCTGCAGGACGTTGGCGACCAGGTTGAAGTGCGTCAGCATGGCGCCCTTGGAGACGCCCGTGGTGCCGCCGGTGTACTGAAGGACCGCAACCGCCTCGTGGCTGACCGCCACGCCAGGGTCGGTGGGCGGAACCGTGGTGAGGGCCTCGTCGAAGGAGCGCGCCTCGGGACCGAGGGCCACCTCGCCCTTCAGCTTGCTGACCAGCACCTCTTTGAGGCCCGTGCCCTGCAGCGCGTTCTGCACCTTGGGGTAGAGCAGGTCAGAGACGATCATGATACGGCAGCCGGCGTTATTGCACAGGTACTCGATCTCCCGTTCCGTGTACATAGGATTGACCTGGGCCACGATGCCGCCCGCCTTGAGCACGCCGAAGAAGGCGATGACGAACTGCGGGCAGTTGGGCATCATGATCGCCACCCGATCGCCCGGGCTCACGCCCATGGACTTGAGCAGGTTGGCGCACTTATTCGCCGCCCCGGCGAGCTGCCGGAAGGTCAGCTTATGGCCATAGAAGTTGATGGCCGGCAGGTCGGGGTTCTGCACGGCCTGCTGCTCGAGTAGCCGGAAGACGGGGACCTGCGGGTAGTCGAGGGCGCCTCGGACTCCCTGCGGATAGTGCTTGAGCCACGGCATTTCGCTCATGCGGTTCATCCTCCCCTCGCATATCGGGAGGACTCAATTCAATAACTACTCGGAATTTTCCTTTCCGATCTGTTATGTTCCTGTTAGAACTTGTGGTAGGGTCGCGCAGCCGTCGGCCCGGCAAGAAGGACGTTCAAGCGTTCCGTGAGCAACAGCATCGCCGCAGCCGCCACGGCGATATAGACCGGGAATATGCCCATGGTCGAGAACCCGGCCACCAATCCGAGCAATGGCGGCAGTACCGTGCTGCCCGTATAGGCAACGGCCATCTGATACCCGATAATCCGTGATGCGTGCGTCTCGCCGAAGCGAACAGGGGTCTCATGGATCATGCACGGGTAGATCGGAGCAAGTCCCAAACCCGTGATCAAAAATCCAGTCAGTGCGAAGCCGGTCGGAAGCGGCAGCAACAGGAGCAGTGCACCAGCCAGCGCCGTAAGCTGGCCACCACGAATGAGCAGCCGGTTGCTCACCTTGAACGCGACGAACCCGGTGACCAGCCTCCCGATTGTTATGCCCGCATAGTAAATCGCCACCCACCGGGCAGCCTGTTCGGCAGGTAGCCCCTTCACATTCACCAGGTAGCTGCCGCCCCACAAGCCGACCGTCGTTTCCACCCCGCAGTAGAACAAGAACGTGCCCAAGGCATACGCCAGGCCCCTGGGTTGGGTCGCCCCCTTGGTTCCAACCGCCGGTTCGGCTGCGGACTGTGCTGGATCGGAGGCCGCACCTTCCGTCGCCCCCGGACGCTCCCATAACCGAAGCGTGATGCCCAGCAAGACCACCAGGGAGAACTGAATGCCGGACACGGTCAGGTACCCGTGTCTCCAGGCACCATTTCGGGACAGGAAAGCGGCCATAATCATCGGGCCGGTGGTCGCACCCACGCCCCAGAAGCAATGGAGCCAACTCATGTGATGCGCCTTGTAGTGTGTCGCCACGTAATGGTTGAGCGCGGCATCGACGGACCCTGCGCCGAGGCCGAGCGGGATGGCGCAGACGATCAGCCAGGCCACCGAAGGCGCCAACGAATACCCAAGCAGCGCTCCGGCCGTCATCAGGCAGCTGACCAGCGTGACCCGCCCCGTGCCGAGCCGCCGCACAACGACGCCGCTCACCAGGCTGGAGATGATCGTGCCAACGGTTACCGTCATCGACAACAACCCCGCCATCCCGAGCGGGGCTCCCAGACTCAGCCGCATAACAGGCCATGCAGCACCGAGCAATGAATCGGGCAGTCCAAGGCTGATAAAGGCCAGATAGATGACCAAAAGTAAGAGCGTGGCCACATAATCTGCTCCCGTCATCCGTGATTTTTGTTTGTAACCTCTTCGCTTGAGGCTCGCCCCATTATAGCGCATAGGAGATCGGTGACGGAACGAAGTAAAGGACAAAGCGCCAGAAGCCGCTGGAAAACTACACACCGGAACAAAAGCAAGCGACTGTCCGTCGATATGTTGAGCGAATTTTCGTCCATCCGGACGGCAAGCTGCGGATCATCCCGAAAATCAACCCGCAGGGGCTCGCTTCATGAGAGGAGCAACGGTCCATGGGAGATCTGGTCATCGCACTGGCCTTGGCTGGCCTCACACTGGTTGGCTCCGCTATCTTGAACCGCTGGTGGGGTGGTATGCTGACATGGCCCCTGCCACCCATCGCGTTGACCATCCTCCTCCGTAACACCAGCGAGACTTTCCTTGGTGCGCCGGCGCTGCTGTTCCTTCCCCTGATCCTGGCGGACCAACTCCCCGCCGCTCTGGCGGGCGGAATTCTGTCCACGGTGGCGCTCTGGAAGGGCAGAGTGCCGGACAGCCCTCATTTGACGCCAAAAGCTCGCAAGGCGGCTGCCCTCTGGGGTTTGGGCTGCTGGGCCATGATCGCCCTCCTGTATGTTGCAATCTAGAACGGTGCTTGGCTACATGGATCCACTCTCCGAAGGAGACACCCTACTGAGGTCGATCCGCCCACAAAGACCGGAAAAAGGGTAGCCAGGACGAAGTCCGGCTACCCTTTTTCAACACGCCCCTAAGGCTCCTGGCGCGCTCTTACCGAGGGGACAGATGCTGTGTTACGCTTAATGTCCTGGGGCGACTTGGGCGATGTTGCTGGCGGCGGATTCGGTCTTCGGAGCCGGGGCGCCGGGGTTCTCGATCACGACGGCGATCAGCGCCGCAAAGACGATCACCAGCAGTTCGACCAGGATCCGGTTCTCCGGGGTGATCTGAAAGAGAAACATCGGCGGTCCCTCCGTCTATTCGTGAAATCGAGAACAATTGCCCCGGTTCCCAGTATAGGGGGAACGGCCGTGCAAGCCAATCCATCTTTGGCGTCATTCGTGAAAGTACGAACAAGCACCTGAATGGGTTGGTCTTTCGGAGAGAGCCTCCTCCTCGCGAAGGAGTCGCACTTGTCGCAACTGGGGGAACGGCGGTATCATGGACATCAGTGACCCGGGGCCATTCCTTCTATTACTTGGCCCCGGCAACGGGAGGACCCGAGGCATGCGTTTGCGCCGCCTATCGTTTCTGCTAATCTGGACCAGTTTCTACGAACAGCTCGCCTGGACGCCGATCCTGGTGCTGCTGGCCACGGCAGCGGGGGACCCGCAGGCGGTCGCACCCGCCGCCAGCGCCTACAGCCTGGCCAACTTCGGCGGGAACCTTCTCTTCGGGCATCTGGCGGACCGGTTCAGCCGGCACCGTGTGGCCGGCGCCGGCCTGGTCGCCATGGCCGCCACCGCCTGGGTGCACCTGCTCTCCTCCTCCCCCGCCATGCTGGTGGGCGTCCGGTTTCTGCATGGCCTGGCCGCGGCGGCGATCGCTCCGGCGGCCCTGGCCTCCGTCACCGCCGGCACCCCCGCCGGGCGCCGCGGCGAGACCATGGCCCGGGTCGGGCTGGTCATTGCCATCTCCAGCATGATCTCTCCGCCGTTGACGGGCCGCCTGGCCACCCACCTGGGCCTGTCGATGGCGGTTGGACTGCTGGCCGGCGGACTGGCGCTGGTGGGGCTGGTCAGCCTGCTGTTGGGCGGCGCCCTGCCCCGGGCCGCTGTACCTGCAAAGCCCATGGCGGCCCCGCCCCGCAGCATGGACCCGGTACTTACTTTGGTGGCGGGCTGCGTCGCCTTCGCCCTGATGTTCGGCCAGAACGTGCTTTTCTACGCCTTCCCGCTCAAGGCGCGGGGACTGGGCTTTAGCGCTGCGTCGATCGGCGGGTTGCTGGGCGCCTTCGCTGTGGGCAGTGTGCTGGCCTTCGTGCCGCCGCTCTCCCGGGCGTCGGACCGGTGGGGCCGGGGTCGGCCGCTCCTGGCCGGCCTGGCGATCGCGGCCGGCGCCCTGCTCGGACTGGCCTTTGGCGATCAGTCCTGGCAGATGGCGGTCAGCCTGCTGACCTACGGCCTCGGCTTCGGGCTGGTCTTCCCGGCGGTCTCGGCCCTCAGCGCCGACGCTGCGGGACAGCAGCGCCAGGGCCTCACGTTCGGCGTCCTAACCGCCGCCTTCTCGGCCGGCGCCGTGGCGGGGCCGTGGGTCTCACAGAGCCTGGCGTCCGTGGCGCCGCCCTTTGCGGTGGCGGCCGTGGTGGCCGGGCTCGGGGCGGGCGTGGTCCTGCTCTGGCAGCTCTGGGCGCCGGCCGCGCAGGAGGCCCCACGGATTACCGGGTAAATGCAGAAGCACCGGCCAGCGCCGGTGCTTTTTCGTTCGGTCCTATCGCCGGCGCCGCAGCAGCGCCGGGGGGATGGCCAGCCCGGCGGCGAGGGCGCCCGCATAGAAGGCCGTGCGGGTCAGGAGCTGCCCGGCTTCCGTCATCTCGCCGCGGGCGAGAAAGAGCATGCCATTGTAGGCCATCAGGCCGGGCACCAGCGGGAAGAGCCCGGGCACCACGAAGAGCAGGGCAGGCTCCTTGAGCCTGCGTGCCAGCAGTTCCCCCGCCATCCCAACCAGGATGGCGCCCACGAAGGCGCCCAGAAACTGCGGCCCCCGCAACGCCAGTACGAGCTGAAACCCTGTCCAGCCGAGGAGACCGGTCAGCCCGGATGCCGGAATCGCCCGGCGCGGCCCCCGGAAAGAGATGGTGATCGCCGCCGAGGTGACAAAGGCAAACAGGTAGCTCACAGCAGCCCACCCCCGCCGGTCAGGTAGAGGGCCGTTGCGACGCCGGAGGCCAGAGCGGCCGCCTTCATGGTCGCTTCCAGACCACGGGCGCCGGAGCTGACCAGGTCGCCGGCCATGGCGTCGCGCACGGCGGCGGTGAAGGCGGTTCCGGGCACAAGCACCATGATGCCGCCCGCCACGACGGCGGCAACGCTCGACCCCACCCACGCCTTCAGTAGGATGGCGCTGGCCACGGCGACGGTCCCGGCGAGGAAGTCTGCGATCGCCTCGGGCAGGCCGATCCAGCGGGTAAAGCGCTGGGTGCCCTGCACCAGCAGGTTGGCGGCAAAGGCCGGAATCAGTTCCCGCAGGGTGCCTCCGACCAGCATGGTACAGGCTGCGGCGGCGAGCCCGCTCATGGGCACATCGAGCCAGCCGGGGAAGGGCGGCGGCTGGGTTTCAATCGCCAGAATTCGCTTTAGGGCCTCCGCCGGCTCCAGCGGCTGCTGGGCCAACTGGCGGGACAGGGCGTTGACGGCGCTGACCCTGTCGAGGGCCATGGTGCGCCCGGTGACACGCTTGACCATGGTGACGCGCGGAAAGGCGCCCAGGGATATGAAGAATCCCGTGGGCGTCGCATAGGTTTCAACCTCTTCAATTCCGTAGGCCCGTGCAATCCGGGTGATGGTGTCCTCGACCCGGGCGACGTCGGCCCCGCAGCGCAGGAGGAGTCCGCCCGCCTCGGCCACCACGGGCAGGACATCCGACGGAGTAGTCAGCCTGATTCCCTCCTTGGAAGTCCAGGTTCAGGCCTACTGCTTCTCGGTGGACTGCTCTGGCTCCTCCTTGATGAAAGGTTCGCCGCGAATGGCCCGGGCAGCCGCTTCCTCCAGGTTGTCAGGCGCACCGGGGATGAGGTTCATGGAGAGCTCCAGCTTGTTCAGGTTTACGGCGTTGATGCGGTACGACAGGGCCTCGGTCGTTTCGTCGCGCTCTGGCACAGGACCACGCTCCCCCGCAGATTCTCTGTGTCAGTATGCGCGTTTTTTGCCGCTACCGACGCCGACGGCGGCGGGGCTTGGCGGCCTCGATCATGTCCCGAATATCGAAGGGGATGTGCTTGTCCTCGAAGCGGTCGATTTCAGATAAGCGGAAGAATCTCAGCCAGCGCAGCCGCTTCTTCTGTCCCATCCAGAACATGCGCTCCTGGCGCATTTTCAGCGCCCGTGCAGCTTCCATGTCGCGAGTTCTCAACTGCACAACGTTGGGGTCTCTGGTGAGGGAGATGAAGCTGAGCCGGTACCCCTGCACGTAGGCATGGCGGACCAGCTTGTAGCAGCGCTCGACAAAGGCAGCGGGTACCTCCCCGGTGTAGAAGTGCTCAAAGGTCGGGTGCAGCAAGAGGGCCTTGGCTACCTGGGGATCGTCGGTGCGCACGCGGCAGAGGCCGTGGCTGGTGACCGAGTCGATGGCGACCTTGAGTCCGTAGACGATGGCAAAGCGATCGGGGGTGTGGATGGTGTGATTGCCCAGCGTTATGTCGGACTGGTCGCCGAAGTCGAACCGCACCCGCTCGCTGAAGAGGCGCCGGCTGTAGCAGGCGGCATTGTGCAGATCGGCCAACCGGATCAGCGTGGTGCCGCCCCCGTCGCTCTTTTCGAGCTCAACGGCGGTCTCCAGCAACGCTTTGACGGTACCGGTTTCAATGAGCCCCTTCCCCGTGAGGTAGACCTCGGTGCCGTCTTCCATGCAGCGCTTGATGTGGTGTTTGATGGACCCGTAGGTAAAGCGGTACCGGTCCCGCCAGAACCGGATCGCCGAGGGGATTTTGGGATTTTCGGTGCGCTCGTAGAGGGTGACCAACTGATCCAACTTGGTGTGCAGATCGCCGATGGTGAGCTTGTGGGAGCGCTCGGTCCAGCTCCAGAAGGAGGCGGCGTTGGAGGAGCTGAAGATGACCGCGTCATCGGGCGTGTCGACGATTTGCACCTCCTCCCGGTAGTCGCAACCAATGTCCGAACAGACCAGCATGGCCTGCCGGCCCGGACGCAGGTGCAGGTACTGGAAGCCCACCACCCACCGGCCCCGGCGCTCGGCTGCCAGGAGCAGCGGCTTGCCGCAGTCGGGGCAGGGGATGGCGCCCGCCCCCTCGCGCTCGTCCAAGAACAGGCGCATATGATCGCCCCCCGGATAGGGTTTTCTCTCGTAGGAAAACCCGCTTTATGTAGTAGTACGGCGCCAGTCCAAAAAGGTTCGGCATGGGTGCGGGGAAAGCAAAGAACCTGGCTCTGTCGTGCAGAACCAGGCCCCGCCGGTCCTTATTGCGGGCGGTACTCGCCCTGCAGGTCAGCAGTGGTGCGCTGATCGTTCTGGCCGATCCGAGCGCTTCCCGTGCTGGCGTCCGCCGTCCCCAGCGTGCTCAGCGCATCGGAGATCTCGTTGGCGCCAAACTCGGCCGCCCTCTGCCGCCGGGCCTTGTCACCGCTCCCCATCAGCCCCGCCGGCACGGCCCCCTGACCATCGTTCTGTGCCATCTCAGGAACGCCCCCTTCACGCAGTTGCATGGGTTCGCTAGACAGCGTGTAGGTTTCCCGGACAGACGGAAAAGAACCCACCGCAGCGAGGCGGTGGGTTCCTGGTGCGAGGGCCGGGATTCGAACCCGGGACCTCTCGGTTATCAGCCGAGTGCTCTAGCCAACTGAGCTACCCTCGCAGTGAAATGGTGGCTCAGGCCGGAATCGAACCGGCGACACGTGGATTTTCAGTCCACTGCTCTACCAACTGAGCTACCGAGCCATTGACCAAGCGATGGTGACCCCAACGGGATTCGAACCCGTGTTACCGCCTTGAAAGGGCGGTGTCCTAGGCCTCTAGACGATGGGGCCGTCCGTTCTCTTCGGAGCGGTGACAGGAATTGATGTTATCATGCGTGCCTATTATCGTCAACCAGTCATTTGATGCCAAAGGCTGACCGCCGCTCCTCGCAATCTACGGTCAGCCTCTTGGCCTGGAGCTTACACGCGGTACTGCGCCGCCTGACCGGCATCGTCGATGTAGTCGATCACCGTCGCCATGGTGGTCAGGTCGATGAACAGGGTGCAGCGCTTGTCGCCCTGCGCCCACTGGAGCCGGACTTCGTGCTTGGCGGAATCGAGCACCTGGAACTGCCCGCCGAAGGCCGGGTACTCGTTGCGGAACCGGATCAGCCTCAGCAGCCGCTGTACGACATCCTTTTGGAGCGCTTGCTCAACCTCATCGATTGTAAAGTTGTGCCGGTTCATGGCGCGGTTCTCGCCCGTCGCCTTCACGGCTTCGTAGTCGTTCTCGCCGGCGAGCAGGCCGACGTAGTAAACCTGCGGAATGCCCGGCGCGAAGAACTGGATGGCGCGGCCCGCCAGGTAGGCGTCGTCGTTGCGGCCCAGCACCTCGTAGTAGGTGCCGCCGATCTGGTGCACGTCGAAGCCGCCCTCCGCCTTGTGCTCGTCCGAGACGATCCGGCTCAGGGTAGAGCCGCGGGAGACGCAGATATCCACGACCTTCCGGGCGTCAGCGACGTTGATGAAGCCCTGCAGGTCGGGCAGCACCGGGATGCCGTCGTGGCAGTCGAGCATCGTGAACTGGCGGCTCGGTCGGACCTTCAGGTAGCTGGTCAGCTTCTCGCTGGAGCCGTTCAGGAGCGCATCGAGCACGGTGAACGGCAAAATGAAGTCGTAGATCCAGAAGCCGCGGGCGGCCAGCTCCTTCTGGATCTCGTACTGCCCGTGGACCTCGGGCAGGAGCTCAATGCCCTGCGAGTCAGCGAGGCGCTTCATCTCATCCAGGAACTCGAAAATCTCCGGCTTGACGAAGAAGCAGCTGGTCCCGAGCTTCTTGATCACAAAGCCGACCGCATCCAGCCGGACGATCTTGATGTTGTTCTCGCTGAAGTTGGCGAAGAACTCCCTGAGCAGCTGCATGACCTTCTCGGACTTGATATCCAGGTCGATCTGCTCGGAGGGGTCCTCCTTGCCGAAGGTGGTCCAGACCGCCACCTCTTCGCCGGTCTTCTCGATGGTGAAGGTCGAGTAGGGCCGCGGCCTTCTCAGGAAGATCTTGTCGATGTCCTCCTGGACCGGCTTGCCGTCCTTCCAGACCTTGTCGAGGGTGATGAACAGGTCGGCGTGCTCGGACTCCCGGCCGTGCTTCAAGAAATCCTGGAAGTACTTGGACTTCCGGGAGATGTGGTTGACCATCAGGTCGACGAGGATGTCGAAACGCTGGCCGATCTCCTTGACGTCTTCCCACGTTCCGAAGGTCGGTTCGATCTCCAAATAGGTGAGCGGGGCGAAGCCACGGTCGCCCGAGGACGGGAACGGCGGCAGGATGTGGACGCCGCCCTTGAAAATATCCGCAAAATGCGAGAGCAGCACCCGGTTCAGCGACTTCAGGTCGCCTCCCAGCGAGTCTGGGTACGTAATGAGTTGAACTTGATTGTTGGCCGGCATCGTATGGCTCTTCCTCTCGCGGGTATGCTTGCGTGGTGCAAAGACAGTATACCCTATAAACGAGAAGGCTTGAACAGGTCCGAGACGGTCTGCCACGAGGCGCCGTTGTCCTGCGTCAGGTGCAGAAGGGCAGTCTCCTCCCGCTGGGAACCGGCGGGGTAGCGCAGGTCGAGCAGCCATACGGCCTGTCCAACTGCCGAGAGGCGCTGGGCCTGTTGCGAAACACGTTCCGTCGTCTCTCCCGACTTCTGCCACGTCCGGCCGCCATCACGGGTGAGCAGCAGCCGTCCGGGGATGGTCCCGTTGGCGCCGATGGTGGCTATGCCGGTGCGGGCCCAGCCCGTCTGCGGGTCGGTGAACCGAAGCTGGACGATAGCGGCCGCTTCCCGATCGTCGCCTCGGTATATCTCGGACCAGGTCTCCCCGCCGTCGTGGGAGGCCAGCACCAACTGCATGGGGCTCAGCCCCCATTTCAGATACCACCCGCCGGCGGCGACGGCCTCCTGCGGCGAGGTGAACTGGACGGTGTAGAGCGGCGCCCCCGCGGGGGTACCCTCCGTGGTGAAGACGGCTTTCCAGGTGCGGCCCCCGTCGGTGGTCTGGAGAATGGCATCCCCCTTGGATCCGGTGGCGGTGATCAAGCCATGGTCGGCATCGACGAAGCTGATGCCGCCGGTGGCCCGGTACCCGTCGGGAAGCGGGCGGGCCTCCCAGGCGTGGCCGCCGTCGGTGGTAGCCAGGACCATCTGCTCGAACTTGAGACGGTTCGGATCCCCGTCCCCGCCTTCGATCCCGAACCGGTTCACGGTATAGCCAACCTTCGGGGTTGGGAAGGTGGTGGCGCCGCCCCAGGCTTCTTCCAGGCCGGGGGGAAGCGATGGTTTGATCAGATTCCAGTGCGCTCCCCCATCGCCAGTGGTATAGAGCACAGGACACACGTCGTCGCACCGGGCAAAACCCTTGGTGAAGCCGTTCTGGGCATCCTGGAACTGAATCTGCCACAGGCTCGCCGAGGGGTCGTGGAAGAGCTTGGTCCACTGGCGGCCGCCGTCATCGCTCCGGTAGATGCTTCCCCCGCTGTCGACGGCAAAGCCGGTCTGGGGCGTGGCCAGCGCAACGTCGGTGAGGGTGGCCGGTGGCACGGTTTGTTGCTCGGGTGCCGGGGCCAAGGGACCAGGTTCGGCAGGGTTGGGAGTTGTGCAACCAGCGAGCAAGAGGGAGAGAACGACAGTGAGGACCCAGAAACGCATGCGCAACGCCTCCTCCTCCTGTGAGACGTGCATGAGGTCCCTGCAGTTTCTAAGCACCACTCGTTAGGGGCGCCTTTCAGGCTGATTTCCTACCCCTGGACGGATATCGGATACTAACCACCTGCCTTCGTGCCACGTCACGGTTACCAGCCAACTGGGTTTTCTCTCATAGTTGTTGGTGGTCAACTCAAAGGTCACGTTCCCGTTCTCTTGGTGAACGGCCTTGGGCTGAACGAACCCAGTGGCCGCTGCCTTGGGGATGCCCTGAACCTTGCCCTTCCGCACGATCAGAGGATCCGTCACCCATGTCCCTGCCTCGGCCTCATTCCCACGTCCCAACGCCTGGACAAAGTGAACCAACGCGAGTTCGGGTTGGGGCGCTTCCGTTCGGCTGATTCTTACGTACTTATCACCACTGCGCTGCCACCGCTCCAAATAGAGGCCGAACTCACCAGCAAACGGCCAGAGCTGCTCCTTTGGCAGGACTGATCGGTCAGTCGACACAGAAAACCGATGTAGGGAGTCCCCTTCAAACTGCACCGTGGAACTAGATCCGCTCCACTCCTGATCCGGCGGAACCCAAATCAGCCGCCATCCGCCGTTACTTCTCCGGAGGAGTTGCGGCTGTTCCGCATACCGGGTCTGGGCAATCCCCACGTTCATGACCACCACAAGGTCGTTCCCCTTCTGATACAGTCGTGTGAACCCGGCAGTCCCCCGAATTCCTTCCCGGGGATACGGCTCTGAACGCCATTGTCTGCCTACTTTCCAAAAGAGATATCGGTCCGTAATGACGTTCGCTCCCGGCCCCCATTGGCAAGCCAGGACGGGGACCTCCAATTCTCGGATTGGGAGGGAACCAGCGCAGTACACGTACTGCCCTGGGATATCCCACCCATACTTCATGGCGACGGCTTGTTCCGGAGTCATTGCGTTGAGCCGTTGAATCATCTGTTCAGAAATGTCCTTTCCCTGCACAGCAGATGCAGAGAGCGTGACTAGAGCGACGGTTAGAGCGGTTATTGCAGTTCTCATGCCCATAGCATTCGAACTGCGATGTGCAGGAAATGCAGAATTGCAGGTGGTGATAGTTGGTGGCCTTCCCATCCCGGAGACCTCGCCCCGGCTGTGTGACCCGACTTTCATGACTTCATCCCGTTCTCGCCTAGTGCCACCCTGTCGATGTTCCACTATAAATTCCCACCGCGTACCGTGCTGTGGCAGGAATTTCTCGTTGAATCCCTGAAAATCGGGGGCAGTCAGGCCAATGAACCGCCGGTTTTCGCGTGATGAGGGGCGCCCCACTCAGGGCGCCCCTCGTTCTGTGTCGAGTCAGGCGGCGGCTTCGTACCCCCAGCGCTGGCGCACGGACTTCTCCCAGCGGGCGAAGCAGAGCCGGTCGACCGCGAGGCCCACCATCAGGATGGTCAAGATCATGGCGACGACCTGGGCCGCGTCGGCGAGCTCCCGGCCCATGCCGAGCAGGTGGCCGAGGCCCAGGTTCATCACCAGGAGTTCGGCGGCCATCAGGGAGCGCCAGGCGAAGGACCAGCCGACCCGCAGGGCCGTGAGCAGCGAGGGGAGCGAGGCGGGCAGGATCACCCGGCTGTACAGTCGCCAGCCCTTGGCGCCCATGGTGGAGGCCGCCCGCAGGTAGGACGGCGGCAGGTTGCGGATCGCCGCCTCGGTGCCGGCGGTGATGGCAAAGAGCGTGCCCACCGTGGTCACGAACAGGATCGCCCCCTCGTTCAAGCCGATCCAGAGGATGGCCAGCGGGTACCAGCAGATCGAGGGGAGCGACTGGAGTCCGAGCACCATGGGGCTGATCGCCTCGGAGAGCTTCTTGGAGCGCGCCAGCAAGATCCCCAGCACCACGCCGCCCACCACGGCGATGCCGTAGCCCAGGGCGATGCGGCCCACGGTGGTCGCAAGGCCCACCGCCAGCTCTCCCGAGAGCGCCAGGCGCTTAAAGGTAACCAGGACATCGAGCGGCGAGGGGATCAGATAGGGCGGCCAGATCTCCGTCCAGGCCACCAGCTGCCAGAGCAGCACCAGGCCGATGATGCCGCCGATGCGGGTACCGAGTTTATTCGTCATGCCCCAGTTCCTCCTCTACCGCGGCCTGCACATCGGCCTTCAGGTCGCGCACCAGGAAGGTCCGGATGGCGATCAGGTGCGGGTCGTCCGGCAGGCGGGGCCGGGGCTGGCGGATCGAGACCTCGCGCTTGACCCGGCCCGGCCGGAAAGAGAGGACCGCCACGCGGTCCCCCAGGCGCACCGCTTCGGAAACGTTATGCGTCACGAAGATGATCGTCTTGCCCGTCTCGGCCCAGATGCGCTGAAGCTCTTCCTGCATGACGTTGCGGGTCTGGGCGTCCAGGGCGGCGAAGGGCTCATCCATCAGGAGCACCTTGGGCCGCATGGCCACGGCCCGGGCGATGGCGACACGCTGGCGCATGCCGCCGGACAGCTCATGGATGCAGGAGTCGGCGAACTTGCCGAGCCGGACCATCTCCAGGGCCTCCTCCGCCCGCACCTTGCGCTCGGCGGCCGGCAGCCCCAGCATGGAGAGGCCGAACTCGACGTTGCCCCGGGCGGTCAGCCAGGGAAAGAGGGCGCCGTCCTGAAAGACCACGACCCGGTCGGGCCCCGGCCCGCCGACGGACTCCCCCTCCAGCCGGACCTCCCCGGAATCCGGGCGCTCCAGCCCGGCGATGATGTTAAACAGGGTCGACTTCCCGCATCCGGACGGCCCGAGCAGGCAAAGGAACTCGCCGCGGTGCACATCCAGATTGACGTCCTCCAGCACGTGCAGCTTGCCGCGCTGGGTGTAGAAGTGCTTGGAGATGGACGTTAGCTGCAGATGCGGGTGGGTCGCCTGTGCTGGTGCAGATCTCAATGTTTGACCTCCCCCATGAGTTCTAGGTCGAACAGGCCGCTCAGGTCCGGCTCGCGGGCGCCCAGGTAGCCCAGCCGGTAAGCCCGCCGTGCCTGCTCCCTGACGGAGTCAGCCAGCGGATCGGTCACAAAGTCAATTCGGGAGATGGCATCCCGCATGATCTCGTCGGGCAGGGGGCGCCCCTGCAGGCGCGCCAGCTCTTTCTGCAGCGGCTGGATCAGCTCGCTCTGGTTTTCCTGCAACTCGCGGGTGATCGCTACATGCTCGGCCAGGAAGGCCTTGACCACCTCGCGGTTCGCCTGCAGAAAGGGCGTGGACGCCACCAACACGGTCGTGGCAAATCGCCGGCCCGGCCAGAGGTCGCGCTCGTCGATGGCGATGGTCGCCCCGGCCTCGTGGACCAGGCGGGCGCCCCAGGGTTCGGCGACCCAGGCGGCATCGAGCTCGCCCTGGCGGAACAGGTTGAGCAGGTCGGCGGGCGCCGCCGGTGTGATCCGGACGCTTCCCCCTTGCTCCCGGGTGCGCAGCCCTTGCTGGGAGATCATGTAACGCAGTGCGATGTCCTGGGTGTTGGCGATGCCCGGTGTGCCAAGCCGGGCGCCCTCCAGGTGCTGCGGATCGACGCCGGGCCTTACGGCCAGGACCGCCCCGCCGGATGCAGCGCCGGCGATGATGCGCAGCGCCTCTCCCCGGGAGCGGATGTAGCCGTTGACTGCGGGTGAGGGGCCTACATACAAGAGATCGATCTCGCCGGCCAGCAGGGCGGTGATCGCCGAGGGGCCGGAACTGAATACCTTGGTCACCACCGGCAGCCCGGTGGCGCGGGCGAATCGCCCGCCTGAGACGCCCAGGAGCGCCTGCGCGTGGGTGACGTTGGCGAAGTAGCCGAGCCGTACCTTGGCGGCGGGCTGCATCGCCTTCTCGCCTCTGGCCGGCGCACAGCCTGCGACTGCGACCACCAGGGCGATCAGGATCAGGATCATCCATCTCCTCGCCAACGGTTCTCTCCTCCCTCCGGGCGCGAGGAATCACTTATGTATACTATGGGTACGTGGAGGGATTGGTGCAGTAAGTACGGGAGATGCTATCGCTGTAGATCGGGAGGGATGCTCTCATGACTGCGGCGATTCTGGGCATCGGTACCGCCGTGCCGCCCCACGCGATGGAGCAGGAGGAACTGGGACGCTGGATGTCGCAGGCGTTGGCCTCGGACCCGGCGCTGGCGCAGTGGATTCAGGGGGTCTATGAGCGCTCGGGCATCGAGCGGCGGCACACCTGTCTGGGCGACCCGCTCCACTCCCCGGCGGCGCAGCTCTTCGCGCCGGGGCGCCCCGCTTCGGAGAGCCCCCGCACCTCGGAGCGGATGGCGATCTATCGCCGGGAGTCGGTGGAACTGGGTTCCCAAGCTGCCCGCCTGGCTCTGGAGGGATGCGACCTCGCCAAGGTGACCCATCTGATTGCGGTCAGCTGCACGGGGTTCTTCGCCCCGAGCCTGGACCTGGCGATCGCCCGCCGGCTGGGCCTTTCCCCGAACGTGCGCCGGACGATGGTCGGCTTCATGGGCTGCGCCGCCACCTTCAACGCCCTGCGGCTGGCCGATGAGATCGTGGCGGGGGCGCCCGACGCCCTGGTGCTGGTGGTCTCGGTCGAGCTCTGCACCCTGCACCTGCAGCCCGGCACCGACCGGGAGGGGCTGGTGGCCGCCTCCCTCTTCGCCGACGGCGCCAGCGCCGCCCTGGTGGGGCGCCCCGACCCCGCCCGCGCCGCCGTCGGCGGGTACTTTGAGCTGGACCGCTTCCTGAGCCGCATCACCCCCGACACCTCCGAGGCGATGGTCTGGGAGGTGGGCGACCACGGCTTCGCCCTGCGCCTGTCGCCCCGGGTCCCCAACTACCTGGGCCGCCAGGTGCCCGGGCAGCTGGCCGAGCTCTTCGGGGAGGGCGCCCGCCCGGCCTTCTGGGCGATCCATCCCGGCGGTCGGGCGATCATCGACCGGCTGGCCGACGTGCTGGGCCTGACCGAGGCTCAGGTGGGCGCCAGCCGGAGCGTGCTGAGGAGCAACGGCAACCTCTCGTCTGCAACCATTCTCTTTGTGCTGGCGGAGCTGGCGCGCCAGATGGGCCATGACCTGCCCGCCGGTCGCCGAATGCCCGGGGTGGCCATGGCCTTTGGCCCCGGCCTGGTGACCGAGATGGCGGCCCTGACCTACGTCGCCCCGGTGGAGAGCGCAGCCTGGCGGGAGGAGGAGCAGCTTGCGCACCTGGCGCATCGTTGATCTCTCGCAGCGGTGCGAGGACCCGGAGCTGATGGATAACCTGGCCATTGGCGGCCCTGAGCTGGAGCAGGCCCTTGCACAGCTGCGGCGGATCAACGGCCTGCTGGGCGCCGCCTGGCCGACGCTGGAGGGCGTGGCGCGCTTCTGGGTGAAGGCGGGGCGCCCGCGGCGTTTGCATGTGCTGGACGTTGGGGCCGGCTCCGGGGACAACAATCACGTCCTGCTCCGCTGGGCCGACCGGGCGGGGATCGACCTGCTGCTCACCCTGACCGACCTCAACCCCGAGACCTGCGCTGCGGCGTCCCGGTACTGGTGCGGTGAGCCCCGGGTCGCCACCCGGCAGGCGGACCTGTTCGCGCTGGACCGCGGCTGTGCTGATATCGTGACCGCCTCGATGGTGCTCCATCACATCCCGACGGCCGAGCTGCCCCGGGCGCTGGGCAGTATGGCTGGGGCGGCCCGGCTGGGCGTGGTGGTCAACGACCTGCACCGGCACTGGCTGGCCTGGTCCTTCATCAAGGGGGCGACGGCCCTGCTCTCCCGCAATCGGATGATCAGGAGCGACGCCCCCCTCTCCGTGGCCCGGGGCTTCACGGCCGCTGATTTCCAGGCGCTGAGGACGGCGCCCGGCCTCGAGGGGCTCCGCTACGGATGGCGGCCGCTCTTTCGGTTCCTGGCGGTGCTGCCGGGAAAGGGGAACGAGAGCTATGCGTGATCTGGTGGTGCTGGGCGCCGGCCTGGGCGGCAGCGGCCTGGCCAAGGTGATGGCGGACCTCGGCTGGGATGTGCTCCTGATCGAGAAGGGGAACTTTCCGCGCCACAAGGTCTGCGGGGAGTTTCTCTCGCCGGAGGCGCAGGCCTCGCTGCGGGCGCTGGGGCTCTACGGGGCGGTGCGGGAGATGGAGCCCTGCCCGATGCGGTCGGTGCGGCTGGTCTCGGTGGGCGGCATCTCGGTGACGGTGCCCATGCCCGAGCCAGCCTGGGGCATCAGCCGCTTCGCCCTGGACCTGGCGCTGCTGGACGCCGCCCGGGGCGCCGGGGTGGAGCTCTGGACGGGCATGACGGCGTCGTCCGTCCATCAGGAGGATGATGGGTACAGGGTACAGCTGAAGGGCGACCAGGCGGTGCGGGCCAGGGCTGTGGTGGGCGCCTGGGGCCGCCAGCCGATGGCTGGCCTCCGGTCTGAGCAGCCGAAGGCGCCCCGCCGCCGCACCTTTGTGGGGGTCAAGTGCCACCTGGAGGGCGTGGAGATGGAGCCCCGGGTGGAACTGGGCCTGTTTGACGGCGGCTATGCCGGGATGGCGCCGGTGCCGGGCGAGCGGGTGAACTTCTCGGGGCTGCTGTCGAAGGAGGCGTTCTCCCGGGCCGGCGGTACGGTGGAGGGCGCCCTGGAGGCCGTGCGCCGCTGGAACCCGGCGCTGGGCGCCCACCTGGGATCTGCCCGGGTGGTGGACGGGACCGAGGTGGTGATCAGCGGGGTGAATACCAGCGAGACGCCCGTGCCCTGGGGCCTGGTCCCCCAGATCGGGGACTCGGCCGCGGTAATCCCCCCGCTCTGCGGGGATGGCATGGCGATGGCGCTCAGGTCCGCCGAGATCCTCGCTCCGCTGGCCCATGAGTACCTGGGCGGGCGCCTCACGCTGGCCCGCTGGCGGCACGCCTACACCCAGGCCTGGCACCGGGAGTTCGACGCCGTGCTGCGCACAGGCAGGAACCTCCAGGCGATCCTGATGTTCCGCCGCTTCTCCGACGTGCTGCTGACGGTGGGCCGGGGCTTTCCCGTGCTGACCGAGTACCTGCTGGGTGCGACCCGGGGCCGGCACCGGCCGCTCGACGACGTGCAGGAGATCGCCCGGGCGCTGGGGGGCCAGCGGTGAGGCGGGCGCTGCTCCACCTGCGGCTGCCCTTCTCGGTGGTGCTCGCCCCGCTCTTCCTGTGGGGCGCCTACCTGGGGGGCGGTACGGTCAACCTCGCGGCGTTCCTGGTCATCCACGTCCTGCTTTACGGCGGGATGAACGCCTTCAACTCCTGCTGGGACCGGGATGAGGGGCCGATCGGCGCCCTCGTTGATCCGCCGCCGGTGGACCGCACCGTCTTGGCGGTGGCGCTGCTTTGTCAAGGGTTGGCTCTGGTTGGCGGGTTCGCTGTCGGGCCTTCCTTCGGGGGGATGGTGGCGCTGGCTTTGCTACTGTCGTTCTTCTACTCCCATGGCCGCTTCCGCTGGAAGGAGCGGCCTTGGCTCGCGGCGCTCACCATCTTTGTGGGGCAGGGGCTGCTGGGGGTGCTGTGGGGGCTGGTCTCAGCCGGTGGAGCGGTTGGACCCATGCAGCTCCTCGGGGCGGTGGGCGGCGCCCTGATCACCACCGGGTTCTACCCGCTGACCGGGGTCTACCAGATCACCGCCGACGCTGAGCGGGGGATGCGGACCCTGGCCGTGCGCCTCGGGATTGATGGCTGCTTTGCCTTCGCCGGGTGGGGGGCTGCGCTCGGCGGAGCGTGCATCGCAGCGGTGTTGGTAATGCGTGGCGAGTATGGCGGTCTCGTCGCCGCTGGTGGGATCGTGGCTGCGGCGGGGGTCGGCGCCCGCCGCTGGCACCGCCGGATTCGCAGGCAGTCGCCCCGGGAGAACCAGCGTGAACTGATGCGCCTCGCATACACCTGCGGGGTCGGGTTGAGCGCTCTGTTCATCATTTTGATGCGACTCTGAAACCAAATGGGGCCGTGCTCCGTTCTAATTGTTGGAAGTTATTTCCAAATAAGGAGCGGAGACCCATGAGAAGACGACTTGCCCATGCGTTCGTCTCCCTGGTTACCGTCGCCTCCCTCTCCCTGCCCGCCGTGTCGGTCTACGCTAGCCCGGAGCCCGGCGAACCCCCTCGACCGCCCATCTCGTCCGGGCCGGAAAAACCCCTCCCGGAGATCAAGGTGGGGCGCGAGGACGCAATTGCCCTCGCCGTGAAGGCCTTCGCCATCCCCGCCTCCCTGGGGGCGCCCAACGCCGAGGTCTCCCAGGGTCCCGGCAGCGCCGTCTGGATGATCAACTGGTCTGACCCCAAAGCGGACCGGCTCAGCATCCAGGTCGGGGTGGACGGCGTCACCGGCGAGATCACCAGTTACAACCGCTGGTCGGCTGAGCCCGCCACCGGGGCGCTTAGCTACACCAGGGGCGAGGCGCTGGGGGTGGCCCGGCAGTGGCTGGGCAAGCTGGTCCCCCGTGCAGACGGCTCCCTGCGGTTGGCGGAGAACCTGGCCCCCGCTGGCTACTACAAGGGGCAGCGGGCGACCTACCAGTTCCGCTGGGACCGCCTGGAGCAGGGCTATCGGGTCCTGGGCGACAGCATCTCCATTGAGATCGACGCCCGGACCGGCGAGCTGGCCTCCTACTGGCGCTCCTGGCAGACGGACCGCACCTTCGCCCAGCCGATGAAGACTTTGAGCGCCAAGGAGGCCGAGGCGACCTACCGCAAGCTCCTGCCCATGCGGACCTACTATCAGCAGTTCTTCAAGCCCGCGACGGACAAGCCCGAGTGGCGGCTAATCTACCACCCGGCGACCGGCTTCTACCCGCTGCTGGGGCACCACGGCGGCTTGATGTCACTCGATGGGCAGCCCATCGACATGGGGCTGTTTGAGCAGGACCAGGTGGTCCCGGCAGGTGCGAAGCCCTACCAGGCGCCCGCCTCGCCGCTGACCCAGGAGGCCGCGCTGAAGCTGGCCCAGGCCGTCGCTGGCCGGACCGATGCTCCCACGAGCGTCAACTACCGGGAGTTCGGCAAGGAGAAGGTGAGCCGGTACTACGACTTCTCCTGGTATACCGACGGGCCGCTCGGCGCCGGACAGTACAACACCAGCGTCAGCGTGGATGCTGGGCGCGGCGTCATCGCCAGCATGGACAACTGGGGCAACGAGGAGCCCCTGAAGGAGGGCGAGGAGCCCGCCATCTCCGAGCAGGAGGCCCGGACCAAGGCGATCGCCTTCCTGCAGGCCCAGCGGCCCGACCTGGCCGGCAAGATCACCCTGACCTCCGACAGCAACTCGCTGATGCGGGAGAAGATGGGCTGGCGGGGAACCCGCTACCTCTTCCAGGTCACGCACCTGGTGAACGGCATCCCGCTGCGGGCCAACCAGGGCACGGTGCAGGTCGACATGCGAACCGGCGACGTGCGCTCGCTGTATGGCGGCGACCTCCCGGAGGACCTGACCGGACTGCCGGTTCCGGTCCGGATGATCAGCGCCTCGGATGCCTTCGATGCCTTCTTCGCCAACCAGGGCCTGGAGCAGGTCTGGGTGAGCTTCTGGGAGCAGCCGAACCCCAAGATGATGGAGCGGCCGACCCTCAAGACCGACGCCCAGCTGGTCTGGATGCCCACGGCCGACATTCAGCTGAGTGCCATCGACGCCCTGAGCGGCGCCCCGATTGACTGGCAGGGCCAGGACCTGCGGGATACCGCCCGGGCGCCGGTGGACATGCAGGGCCACTGGGCCCAGCGCGAGGTGGAGATGCTCTGGTACCGGGGCGTCTTTGAGCTGAAGGACGCCCGCTTTGAGCCGGGCAAGGCGCTTACGGTGGCCGAGGCGGCCCGCTGGCTGGTCCTCTCCCGGGGGTACATGCCCTACCCGGGCTACGACTTCAACAAGGCCTTCCCGGCGGCGCCCGCCGCCGGCGAGCGGCTGGCTGCATCGCCCGCTGCCCAGTACTTCGGCGCCGCCTTCCAGTACGAGATCATCCGTCCGGAGGACTTCGGCGGCGAGGTCGACCCGGGGGCGACCGTCAGCCGGGAGCTCTTCGCCCTCTGGGCGGTGAGGGCCATGGGCTACAGCCGCATTGCCGACCTGCCCAGCCGGCTGGAGATGAGCTTCCCCGACCGGGCTGAGATCGGCGCCCGGTACGCCAACGCCGTGGCCCTGCTGCAGGGGCTGGGGATCGTCAAGGGCGACGGCCGGGGCTTTGCGCCCAAGCGGGTGCTGACCCGGGCTGAAGCGGCCAAGATCACCTTCGCTGTCACTTCTGAGTGGCGACGCTGAGTCACTAGATGATGGAACGCCCCGCGGCTGCGGCCGCGGGGCGTTTTTGTCCCTTAGGCATCAATGAAAAACCGGGAAAAACCAGAAAAAACCGTGAAACTATGGGGGACGACGTCATGATGAATCCCGTCCCCTGTTGTTGAGTCCTGAACACGCCTACTGGAGAGCCATTGCCGACTCTTTATCTCCAGGGAGCCGCAAATGCGTATGGAAGGGTCAAGACATCCCGAAGTGCGGCTAGGCAGAATGATGGCCCGAGTCGCAATGCCGGAATGCGCCCTGCCGGAAGGGCTCGCAGCCGTCTCTCCTCTCTGCGCGGCGGGTCCACATCGCAATGAAAAACCGTAAAAGATCGTAAAAGATTGTACAACGGCGTTGGCGGCCACCGCACAGGGGGGTATCCCCTGGCCAAGGCGACCGAAAAGCCTGTTCCGCCGTGTTCCGTCAAGATTTGAAACCGGCGGCCACTTTCGGACGCCTGATTTTTGACGATCCTGGCCCGTTGCAGCGTGCGTTGAGCCCCTTGGGCGTGGCTAGCGCCCTGGCATCCGACAAAACTCCCCATGCAGTGATTTGTTTCGACAGACGCCGCCCAGTCAAACCTACCCCGGCGGGGTAGGTCAGCACTCAGAGCAAGGCAGGATCGTCAATATCGTAGCGAGCCTAGGCGAGTTGGCATTTCAAAAACTGACGGACCCAGGATTTCCCATCTCAGCTGTCGAAGATATGATGCACCTCGGCTGTCAGGGAGGGCAAGGTGCGTGAGTATCGTTGCGGCGCCTGCGTTGCTGCTGACCGATCGTTGCCTGTCAAGCACAGCGAAGTTGCTCTGGCTCGCGTCCCAGGCCAGCCCACCGCCCGATGTCAGTTTGGCATACAACACAGTGCGCAAGGGGCAGGCCGAACTTGCCTCCTCCGCCTGGAACTCCCAGGTGCCCCCGGCGGGCCAGACGGCTGCCATCCCCACAGCCCTGCTGAGCGAGCGCCGGGTCGGCGCCCGGGCCAAGTTGCTGTACGGGCTGCTGCAGTTGACCCCCGCCTTCCAAGGCCGCAGCACCTCCACCAGCTACGCCGAGTTGGGCGCCCTGGCTGACGCCAGCCCCAACACCGTAAAGCTGGCAGTGCAGGAGCTGGCCGAGACCGGCTGGCTCAGGATCACCAGGGAAAAGCACACCACGCCGCCCCGTTTCGTGCTCCTGGACCCCGATCACTACCGACAGCGCCTGGAGGTGGTCCGGGCGAGGCGCCGGCTGCGCAAGCCCGGTTCCAAGGGTGAGAAGCTGATGCGCGAGTTCCTCTCCCTGCTAGTTGACTGCGACACCTTCGATGACGAGGCCGCCCCGCCGTTTCTCGTCAACCCCGTGACCCAGGAGCACCTCCGGTTTGACCGGTTCTATCCGCCGGGCGTGGCCTTCGAATATAACGGTGCGCAGCACTACGGCGCCACCGACTGGTACCCCAGCGACGAGGACGCCAGGCAACAGCATCTCCGCGACCTGATTAAGGCCGGCATCTGCTACTACCGGGGCATCAAGCTGGTCGTGGTTCACAGCGAGGATCTCAGCCTGGAGGGAATGCGGCGCAAGGTGGGCGCCCTGCTCCCCTTCCGGGACCTGCGTGGACACGACCTCCTGGCCGACGATCTGGAGAATCGGGGCTTCCTATACCGCAAAGCGGCCCACCGGCAGACCTGAACTGAAACCCTCTCAATGGACACCTGAAAAGGGTCCGTTGAGAGGGTTCTTCTCGTTTACGGGGTATTTAGATGGCTTATAAGCGAAGGTGGGT
>JBOZRQ010000033.1:0-241504 GCA_050789255.1 Symbiobacteriaceae bacterium | reverse complement strand
TCACCCGTTCCCATACCGAACACGGCCGTTAAGCCTCTCAGGGCCGATGGTACTACGTCTTGAACGTGGGAGAGTAGGTCGCCGCCCAAACTATTTATCGCAAGAACCCACCGCATGTCATGCGGTGGGTTCTTGCGCGCTATATCCGAGGTACGAAGAGGCCATTTGGCCAGCGCATGCCCTGGACCTCATCGTCATCGCCAACGACAAAAGAGAATCGCCCCCACTTACAGGCAAAGGCGTGCCCGCCCAGCGGCACGCAGCGAACCTCCTGACCATAGAACGCCGAGTGAAGCAGCAGAGCCCCGTCCTGGACCCGAACGGTCATGGGCGGCTGTTTGAGGCGATAGGATCCGGCATATTTCTGCCAGTGGCCAAGGCATGCAGACGGGTCTGGGGGTCGAATTCGCCGGAAGGGAGCCTCATCGACCATCAGGAAGTCAACCTGGCCACGATCGTCTCGCACGAAGCCTACCCCGAGATGAAGGCCGGGCCTCCAGCTTGAAGCGTAGTGATCAGGAGCGATGCACCGAAGTAAGAACTCGTCACCGTTCCATGTCAACGTTAGGTCCTCACCTGAACTGGAGACCTCTGCCATCCCTCGTGAGTCGCTCACATAGGTTCCGGCATAAGCCGGCCACGCCGCAGAGTCCGGCTCCACATAGGCGGGCGCCCACCCCGAAACCGGCAGGCCGAGACACTCCTCGAGCAGGATGTCACGAATCAGCCCAACGGACGCCGCGCGGTTCATCAGCACGATTACAGCGGCCTTGCTCATCGGGTAGATCTCAAGTAAAGCCCTGAACCCGGAGATTCCTCCGAAATGTCCAACCCGCGGCAGCCCCGACCCGGGGTGGGGGCTTAGAAACGGCCCGAGGCCCCGCCCGCCCCCGCCAGCGCCATATGTGGGCACTTCTACGGAGTGCGCAGCCGACAACTGCCACTGGGCGAACTTCGCCAGGTCGAGCACGGTCGAGAAAGCAAAGCCGGCGGGGGCAAATGCCGTGTTGTCGGCGAACGGACGGACTACGTGCAGGCTGCCGTCGGCTCCCAAGCGATGGGACTGGGAGAGCGGATAGGTCATCGCAAGGGTGGGATCTAAAGTAGTGCGGTCCATCTGCAACGGGATGAACACCAGGTCGTTCATCAACTGAGCATACGACTGGCCAGTGGCGGTCTCCGCCACGTGCCCGAGCAGGCTGTATCCGAGATTGCTGTACTGGAAGAGTCGGCCAGGGCTGGCCGCTAACGGGTAATGCCTAAGATCGGTACGTAAGAAGCGCACCAAGCCTTCGGGATCACGGGCGCCGACCTCGGCGATATCCGTGGGCAAGCCTGATGAATGGGCCAGGAGCATTCTCAGAGTGATCCCCTCTGCGCCGCCAGGCTCACTTAGTTCGAGCCATGGCACATAATGGGTGACCGGTGCGTCCAGGTCGAGTTTTCCGGCCTCCACCAGGCTCAGGACGGCCGTTGCCGTCATCAGTTTGGTAATTGAGCCAACGCGGAAGAGAGTATCCGGGGTCACCTCGCAGCCGCCTGCTTCCACCGACGTGGTCCCGTAACCGCGCGAACAGATCACCCTGTCCTGGGCCACGACAGCGACGGCCATACCGGGGATCTTCTCCCGGAGCATCTCGGTTCGAATACGATCATCCATGGCTGCTATGTTCAATGGCTTCCCTCCCGATGTTTTGCAGCAGAGTGCGAGAAACATAGGGCGGAGGGCGCGGAAAAGCCGCGGTCCAGCCTATGAGGGCGGACCGCGGCTTCAACTCATGCGCCCCTCCAGGGCGCCGTCAGGCAGAGATAGAGTACGCATTGCCCTGAGTATACATAACCACTGACCCGCGTGCAACGTCAGTTCTGCACCACAATCTGCCCCGTCATGTCCTCGTGCAGGTCGCAGTAGATCTCGTAGGACCCAGCGCGGTCCGCCTGGAAGGTCCAGGCGTCGCCGGTGCGCATGGTGCCGCTGCCAAAGGCGCCGCCGGTGGCGTCCACCGTGTGGCGGACCTTGTCCAGGTTGATGAAGACCAGCGGCTGGCCAACCTTGGCGGTGAGCGTGCCGGTCCCGAAGGTGTATTCCTCGATCAGCACCACGTTCTCCACGTGACCGCTCACTACGTAGACACCTCGGAGAGCATTGTCCCAGCCTACGGTCAGCCCGAGGTTCTCAGTGACGAAGCGCAGCGGCACCATCGTGCGGTCGCTGGCGATCTGAGGCGCCACGTCGAGGGTGGCGGGCTGGCCGTTGACACGGGCGTCGGTCTTATCGATCCAGATCTCCACTGTGCGTCCGCCCAGGGCGATGGAGACCTTGCGCTCTGCGGAATCCCACCCGACAGTGGCGCCGACCGTCTCGGAGATGAACCGGACAGGCACCATGCTTCGGTCCCCGATGATCTGTGCCGGGGCGTCAATCTTGGTCGCCTGACCGTTCACGGTGACCGTGTTCTTGCCAATCGGCAGGAAGATCAGCTGGCCGTGTGCATCCGCAGCGGTTGCCAACGAAGTCCAGGCTGAAACCGTTAACCCCGCCAGTAGTAGCCCCATCCACTTTCGCATCGTTCGACTCCTCCCCTTTGGAAAGATTACGGGCGGGCCTGTCCCGTCGGTTCATCCAATTTTGTGGTACACTACACGCATGAGTACTACAGAAACCGCCCCGCTTCGTCCGGGGCAGCGGATTGAACTGCATGTCCACGGCCTTGGCCACAGCGGCGAGGGCGTCGGACGGCATGAGGGGCTCACCGTGTTCATCCCTGGCGGCGTGCCGGGTGATACGCTGGGCGTTAAGATCGTCGAGGTCAAGAAGAACTACGCCAGAGCCGAACTGATGAACGTGGTACTGCCGTCCCCCAGCCGTGTGGCCCCGCCCTGCCCGTTCGTGGGAGAGTGCGGCGGATGCCAGCTCCAGCATATTGAGTACGGCGCCCAGCTCGACCTGAAGCGCCAGCAGGTGGTCGACGCCCTCGAGAGGCTCGGCAAGCTGACGGGAGTCACGGTGCACCCCACCCTTGGGATGGGGACGCCCTGGCAGTACCGCAATAAGGCGCAGTTCCCCGTGGGCCTCCGCAGCGGCAAAGTGGTGGCCGGCTTCTTCGCGCCTAGCTCCCACCGGATCATTGATATTGAGGATTGTGCGATCCAGCATCCCCTGGGCAACCGCGTGATGCAGGAGGTCAAGGAGCTGGCCGCCAAGTTCGGCGTACCCATTTACGATGAGCGGACGCACCAGGGCGTCCTGCGTCATGTGCTGGCCCGAGTGGGCAGGGGCACCGGGGAGGTCATGGCGGTCCTGGTCACCAACGGCCCTGACTTCCCGAACGGTAAGAAGATCGCCCAGGCCCTCATGGAGCGGGTCCCTGGGCTGGTCAGCGTGGTGCAGAACATCAATCCGGAGCGGACCAACGTGGTCCTCGGTCGGAAGAGCCGAGTGCTGGCCGGCCAAGACTCGATTACGGACTTTATCGGGGACCTCAAGTTCGCGATCTCCTCGGTCTCCTTCTTCCAGGTCAACCCGGAACAGACCGAGGTGCTCTACGGCAAGGCGCTGGAGTACGCTGGCCTGACCGGCACCGAAACGGTTCTCGATGTGTACTGCGGCATTGGCACGATCTCGCTCTACCTGGCCCGTCAGGCCAAGGAGGTCGTGGGCATCGAGGTTGTGCCCCCGGCGATTGAGGATGCCCGGGCCAACGCTGAGCTCAACGGTATCACCAACGCCCGTTTCGTCTGCGGAGACGCCGCCGTGGAGATGCCACGCCTCGCCGAAGAGGGCACCCGGGCCGACGTCATCGTGGTAGATCCGCCCCGCAAGGGCTGTGATGAGCCCGTGCTGCACGCAATGGCGAAGGTCGGACCTCGCCGGGTCGTCTACGTCTCGTGCAATCCGGCGAGCCTTGCGCGTGACCTGGCCATCCTGGGGACGCTCGGGTACAGAACCGTCGAGGTGCAGCCAGTGGACATGTTCCCCCACACAGCGCACGTGGAGTGCGTCGCTCTGGTGGAGCGTGAGGGCAACGGTTGAAGGTTCAGCAATGAGTAAGTTGAACCTGATACATGTATGCCATATAATACGCTAACGGACACAATTGTGTAGATTTCGACGTGAAGCTGTCCGGCTCCGAGAAGCGGTTGCAAGGAGTTGACAGCATGAAGTACCTTCTCACCTCGGCTGGCATCAAAAACACCAGTATCCACAATGCGCTCCTAGAGCTCCTGGGCAAACCGATCGCCGAGGCCAGCGCCCTCGCCATCTCCACCGCGTCATACGCCATACCCGGCGGTCCTGAAAAAGCATGGCAGTACTTCACCGGACAAGCCACCACACCGATGTGCGAGCTGGGGGGGAAGTCCATGGGCGTGTTGGAACTCACAGCTGCCCACCATCGGTGAAGAGCTTTGGGTCCCCACGGTCCGGGAGACTGACGTCCTGCTGGTGAATGGCGGCGACCCCTTGTATCTGTGCTACTGGATGCGGCAGTCCGGACTGGCAGACCTCTTCCCGTCGCTGAGCAAGATGGTCTACGTGGGACTGAGCGCCGGGAGCATGGTGATGGCCCCTAACATCGGGGAGTGGTTCGTCGGCTGGAAGCCGCCCACCGGTGGCGACAAAACCCTGGGAATGGTCGATTTTGCGATCTTTCCGCATGTGGATCACCAGATGCTACCGTACAACACCATGGCCTACGCAGAACGATGGGCGGCCGACATCCCAGGCCCGGCGTACGCGATCGACGATGAGACCGCCATAGAAGTGGTCGACGGCACCGCACAAAGTCGTCTCCGAGGGGCACTGGAAACTGTTTACGCGCTAATGGGTGCGACCTTTCAATACGTGAGTGGGGGCGGGCGAAGGTCCGCCTCCTTGTTTTTTGTCCTGTACACACCATCGGACTCCTGCTCGTTCGACAACGAGGTGACATAGGATGGAGGCAAACCGCCGAGAGGAGCATGAATGTGTACAACAAGTTGGCTTATCCCTATCCATGGCATCATCCACTGCAGTATCAACAGCATCCCTACAGCTATCCCCTGCACTGGGGTCCCGAATGGAGTACTGATCACAACCGGCCCAGCATCAGAGATTATGGGTCGCAGCCCTTTGTCGTCAACATCGACCTAGCTACCAAGCAGAACAACACTTATCGCACCGCCTTGTGGACAGGTAAGTACTTTCAAGTGACGCTGATGAGCATAGGTGTCGGAGAGGACATTGGTTTGGAGATCCATCCGACAACGGATCAGTTTATACGTGTTGAGGACGGCCAAGGCCTTGTTCGGATGGGCAACAGCAAAGATCAGGTTGATTTCGAGCAGATGGCCTACGATGGCTACGCCATCATGATCCCTGCCGGAAAATGGCACAATATCATCAACACTGGCAACCGGCCGCTGAAGGTCTACGTGATCTATGCCCCTCCGGAGCATCCATTTGGCACAGTTCAGCCCACAAAGGCTAGCGCCCAAGGACACGGGTAGGCGTTTTGCCCAATCCGTCACCCGTGAGCTGCGTGAGAGAGGATAAACGGTCGATGCAGGAGTGCTTCCCCACAACGGCGGCACTCCTGTGTTCACTTCGTAGCGGGTGAGTTGGAATATCCGCATTCCTAAAAGTAGATACAAATATATGGTGAAGGTGTATATTCTACAAGTACTACTAAGGAACAGTTAGGGTGAGCCGAACCATGGAGACCACCACTCCTCTAGTCGGGAGAGACGCGGAACTGGGGCTGCTGCGGGCCAGGCTTGCTGCGGCCCAAGCGGGGAATGGGAGTCTTGTGCTGATCGGCGGCGAAGCCGGGGTGGGGAAGTCGACCCTGTTGTCCTGCTTCCTGGCGGAGGCGACCAATGCCCGCACAGCGGTAGGCCGCTGCCCCGGTCCGGACGAGACACCGCCGTTCGGGCCCTTCCAGGAGATCCTGTCGTGCCTGCACGCCAGGGACGGTGAGGCGGATCACCCGCTGGGGACGGAGAACCGGGACGCCCGCGAGGTGGGCGCCGCCCTCCTGGCCTACTTCAGCCGCCTGGAGACGCCGCTCATCCTGGTGCTGGAAGACCTGCACTGGTCCGACCCGTCCACACTGGAAGTGTTGCGGCACATGACCCCGCTGCTCCGGCAATCGCAGGTGCTAATCCTGGCGACCTTCCGCAACGATGAGCTGAACCGAGACCACCCGCTCTGGTCGCTCCTCCCGGGGCTGCAGCGCACCGGCGCCCAGCGGGTGCTGCTGTCGCGCCTGGACTACGAGAGCGTCGCCCGGCTCGTCGAGGCCGTTCTACCGGGTTCCAAGGGGGATCTGGCCCGGCGTCTGCATAACCGCACGGGCGGCAACCCGCTCTTCCTTGCAGAGATGCTCGCAGCCATGGCCCACGAGGGCGCCGAGCCGGGCAAGCTGCCCGACACCGTCCTCCAGGCGATCGACCTGAAGCTGGGGCAACTCTCTCCGGAAAGCCTGTCGATCATCAGCGTGGGCGCCCTCATTGGCGAGCGCTTCGAGTATAGCCTTCTGGCGGCCGTCGCCGACCAGCCGGAGGATGTGGTGGCGGAGTCGCTGGAGCAGGCGCTGGCGCTGCGCATCATCCGGGTGGACGGGGAGCAGGGCGAGCTCTTTCTCTTCGACCACGCCCTGGTCCGTGAGGCGCTGCTCAGCCGCATGATCGCCCCCCGCCGCCGCCGTTGGCACAGGGCCATCGCCGAGGCGCTAATGCAAGCGGCGCAGCCCGACCCGGACCGGGTGGCGCTCCACCTGAGCCGTGCGGACGACCCCCGGGCGGTGGACTGGCTCTTGACCGCGGGCGATCGGGCCCTGAGGCTGGGCGCCCTCACCCAAGCCCGCCAGCTCTACGAGCGTGCGCTGCAAATGCTCCAGTCGCCCGATCTGCGGCGGGGCGAGCTGCTCTTGAAGCTGGGCCACGCCACGGCCAACCAGAACACCGAGCAGGCTCACCAGTACTGGGAGGAAGCGGCCCTCGTAGCAACCGAAACCAGCGACGACGCCGTCGCGGCGTGGACCCGACACCTGCAACTGGTCTGGCGGTCGAACTACCAGCAGACCGACGAACGGTGCCTGGCCGATCTAGCGGCGCTGCAGGACTGGCAGGAGCGGCTGCTGGAGGATGCAAGGTATCTTAAGCTGGAGGGCGAGCTGTTTGGCAAGCCCTGCGGCTTCCCCCGCATCGCTGGGGAGCGGGCCAGAACCCTGGCCTGGGTGGGGCGCCAGCAGGAGTCCCGGGCTGTCGTGGCTGCCATCGAGGAGCGGGTGCCCCCCGGCCCGCACCTGGCCGATCTGATCTACTCTCAGTTGCCGATTCTGATTTGGGCCGGGGAGTGGGACCGGGCCTTCGCCATTCTCCGACAGGTGCGCGACTACCGGGTGCAGATGCGGCAGTACCGCCTGGCCGCTTCCATGGAGTTTGGCCGCCTGTACTCGCTGCTCTACTTCCGGACGGAGCGCCTGGCCGACATTGATGAGAACGCCCAGACGCTGGAGGCCTATGAACGTCAGGCGATCGAGCGGGCGGGGGACGGCACGACGCCGGGGGGCTACTCGCCCCTGGGCATCCTGCAGTTCTTCCGCGGCGACTGGGAAGGCGCCCGACGCAACCTGCTGGAGTACTATCAGCACTACCCGCAGGAGGACCGCATCCTTCGCCGGGTGCCGGCAGCCCAACTGGCCATGGCCCTGGGCGATCTTGAAACCGCCCGCTCTCTGCTGGCGCTCTTTCAGACGTACAACCCTGGCGAACCGGCGGGGCCGGTCATCATCAATATTGAGCTGCTGACAGCCTGGGCTGAGCTGTACATGGACATGGGCGAGTTGGCCCAGGCCGCCCAGTGGATCGATCTGGCGGAGAGGTGGGCGTCGCACCTGAACACGGCCACGTGGCGGGGCGCCATGCAAGGCGCTCGGGCGCGCCTCTACATGATGGAGGGAGACGCGGCCAGGGCCTACGCTGCGATCAACGCGGCCTTCGACAACCCGGCGGCCTGCGAGTCCTCGTCATTTTGGCAGCTGGCCGGTCACCGCAGGGCGGGCGAACTGGCAGCTGCGCTGGGAGAACGGCAGATGGCAGAGCAGCACCTGCGGCAATCCATCGCGCTGGCGGAGCAGTGGCACGTGCCCTACGAGGGTGCGCTGAGCCAGCTGGCGCTCGGCACGCTGCTGCCTGACGTGCCCGGCGCCCGGGAGCACCTGCTGGCGGCCAGGGAGACCCTCGCCAGTCTGGGCGCCGCACCTGCGCTGCGCCGGGCCGAGGCAGCCCTGGCCGGCGACCCCGATGTGAGTCGTGCCCGACCCGCCGAGGATGGGCTCACCGAACGGGAGCAGGAGATCATCCGCCTCGTGGCACAGGGCCTCACGGACAAAGAGGTCGGTGCACAGCTCTTCATTTCGCCGCGCACGGTCGACCGGCACCTGCGCAACGTATACGTCAAGTTGGGTATCAGCAGCCGGAGCGCGCTTGGCGCATATGCCGTACGCGCTGGACTGCTGTAATGGGGAATTTACGACACCGATACGCAAACGGCGTGCGCGCCAAATGTGGGAGGTCTCCCGATGAGGGACCTCCCCTTTGTTTTGTATGATCTCAATCGTAGTCACGAGATCAAAGGAGGAACCCATGATGCTCAAGCCCCTGGTTATGGCCTATCAAGACGCCGAACACATCTGGTACACCGGCTCACTCTCATCCATCCGGGCTACCGGAGAGGAGACGGGTGGCGCCTTCGGCCTGGTAGAAGACCTGATCCCCGTCGGTTATGAGACGCCCTATCACATCCACAACAACGAGGACGAATGCTTCTACCTGCTTGATGGCGACGCCGAGTTCGTCACGCAGGGACGGACGATCAAGGCGACTGCGGGCGCATTCGTCTTCCTGCCCCGGAAGATCGCCCACGGGTTCCGAATCGTCGGCGACCGCCCAGCCCGGATGCTGATCTGGGTCTTCCCCGCCGGCTTCGAGCAGTTCTTCGTCGCCCTGAGCGAGCCGGCCCAGAGCCTCACCCTGCCGCCCTTCAAGCCCCATGACATGGTGAAGGTCATGGAGCAGTCCGAGCGGTTCGGCCTCGAGATTCTCGGCCCGCTCTCCATGGGCGAGGGAACGGCGGCGGACTGATGAGACCAGGACGGATCAACCATAGACGCATCATCAACGGCGCCGCACTCCTGATCATGCTGGCGCTGGGACTCTTCGTAAACACCGCCCTGGCCCGGGCGGAGGAGGGGGATGTGCACGTCACCATCGACGGCCGGTCGCTCTGGCTCGATGTTCCCGGTCAGATCCGTGACGGCCGCACGCTGGTCCCCTTCCGGGCGATCTTCGAGGCGCTGGGCGCCGACGTCACCTGGGACCCGATGGAGCAGACCGTCCACGCCAAACGAGGCGCCGACACCCTGGTCCTGACCGTCGGGAGCCGTGTGGTCGAGTGGCGTGGCTCTTTCATCAAGGTGGACGCCCCGCCCATCATCGTCGACGGGCGCACAATGGTGCCGCTCCGGCTGGTAGCCCAGGCCATGGGCCTCCACGTCACCTGGAACGCCAATGAGCGGACCGTGTCGCTGGAAACCAGCCCGACTGACCCCGATCTGGCCCACGGCATCGCACTGGTCAAAGAAAAGGGATGCATGGTTTGCCACACGATCAATGGCGCCGGCGGCCAGGTTGGTCCCGACCTGAACGGGGTGGTCGACCGGTACGGCCAGGAGTGGCTTCGCACCTGGCTCAAGAACCCGCAGGCAGTTCGCAGCGGTTCCCGCATGCCGAACTTCCGCTTTACCGACGAGGAGATCACCTCTGTAGTGACCTTCCTGGAAACCCTACACTAAGGAGCGATTCGATTGATCAACGTCCGTGCCGCGGCCGCCATTGGCGCCGCCCTCATCATGGCCCTGGCCCCCGTTTCCGTGATGGCCGAAACCGCACATACCCATGCCCCTGTCGCCGTGCCGACCACCGCCCACCATGTCTCAGTCAACGGCAAGCAGCTGACGGGAGTGACCGTCTTCGCAGACCATCTCTACGTGCCGGCCGATGGGTTCGCCGCCGCCATCGGTGCGACGCTGTCCAAGGACAGCCAGGGCGTCGACCGGATCGAGTTCGCCGGCCAGGGGGTGCCGACGCTCGCCCAGCTGCAGGAGTTAAACCCCGCCCTGGCCAAGTACCAGCCCCTCAGCCCATACATCCCGGGCATGGGGATCCATATGGGCATCCCGGGGCCGGCGCTGATCCTTTCCACCTCCAACGAGTCCACCCTGAACGCCGTCGAGGTGCTGTTTCCGGCCGAGCAGGGCTGGCAGCCCTGGTTCGACCAGCCCAAGGACCAGCCAATGGAGATGGAGGGCGCCGGCAAGGTCTACACCCAGCACCTCTATCTCACGGACTCCGCCGGGCTGGTGGAGCAGAACGCCGGCGTGCCGGTGATCATTGGCGGGCGGTACCTGAGCACGGGCTACGGCCTGAAGGCCCACAAGGTCGGCGTGAGGCTGTACATCCCCCTGCGTCCGGCCGTGGAACTGCTGGGCGGGACGCTGACCTGGGACCAGGCGACCCTCACTGCCGCTGCCACGGTTGACTTCAAGGGCATCCGCTACGACTGGCTCAAGCAGCTCAACCCGTCCCTGACCAAGTACGGCCCGATCTCCGAGTTCGTGCCGAACATGGGGATCCACGTGGGTGTCCCCGGTCCCCACCTGACTGTGATGGTGGACAACGCTGGCATGGTCGCCGGGTTTGAACTGGTGGTTCCGGCTGTCGCCGGCTGGGCGCCCTGGTTCGACCAGCCCGAGGGCCAGCCCATGGAACTGCCGGGCCTCGGTCCGGTTTACACGCAGCACCTGTACCTTGTCGACCCGGGCGCCATCAAGTAAGACAGGGGAACGGCCCATTGGTTCCGAATCTAGGTAGCGTGTGTTCGTACCTAGAAAGGGGACCAACGTATGGACATTCTCAAAGCGATCGGAAACACCTCGATGGTCCGACTCCGGAAGGTCGTGCCCTCTACGCACGCAGGGATCTTCGCCAAACTCGAGTGGGAGAACCCCACCGGCAGCATGAAGGACCGGATGGCGGAGGCGGTAATCGAACGGGCGGAGGCTGACGGCCGGCTGAAGCCCGGGGGCACCGTGGTGGAGTACACGGGTGGCAGCACGGGGGCTTCGTTGGCGCTGGTGTGCGCAGCGAAAGGGTATCGCCTCAAGATCGTAACCTCCGATGCGTTCAGCCGGGAAAAGCTCGACCAGATGACCGCCCTGGGCGCCGAGCTCACGCTTGTGCCGAGCGAGGGCGGTCTTACCACCAAGAAGCTGATCCTGGATATGATCGAGACTGCCCGCCAGCTGAGCCAGGAGCCGAATACATACTGGACCAACCAGCTCAGCAACGAGGACACCATCGCCGGCTACTACGCCCTGGGCGAGGAGATCTGGAAGCAGACGAACGGGGAGATTGATGCCTTCGTACACTCCGTGGGTACCGCCGCCTCCTTGCGAGGGGTGGCTACGGTGCTCAAGCGGCACAAGCCGGGCATTAGGATCGTGGCTGTTGAGCCGGCCGAATCGTCTGTCCTGCTCGGCGGACAGCCCGGACCCCACAAGATTGAAGGTGTTGGGGTGGGTTACGTCCCGCCGCTGTGGGACCCATCGCTGGTAGACGAGATCCTGCCGATCAAGACGGACGACGCAAAAGAGATGGCACGGCGCCTCGCCCGGGAGGAAGCGCTTTTCGCAGGGACCTCTTCCGGCGCGAACGTCCTGGCCGCACTGCAAGTAGCGGAGCGGCTGGGGCCGGGGGCCAAGGTCGTCACCCTCATGGTGGACTCCGGCCTGAAGTACCTCAACACGGACGTGTACCGGAGCCAGTCAAGGCAAGGATAGGCTACGCAACGAGGAGGGCCCGCCCCGGAGAGTTCCGGTGGCGGGCCCTTTCCTGTCCGTTACGCGACCGGGTTATCACCCATTGCCGTTGCCGTTGCTCCAACCATTGTCGTATCCATTACCCCAGCCATTTCCATTCCCCATCCCGTTGCCATTCCCATTCCCCATGCCATAGCCGTTGCCCCAGCCATTGCCGTTGCCCATGCCGTTGCCCCAGCCATTGCCATTGCCCATGCCGTTGCCCCAGCCATTGCCACTGCCCATGCCGTTGCCCCAGCCGTTGCCCCAGCCGTTGCCCATGCCGGAGCCGCTGCCCCAGCCATTGCCCCAGGTCTGGCCACCGGTGCCACTCATACCACCGCCGCCAGCACCGGCTCCGCCGGCACCAGCGCCGCTACGGCCCGTGGGGCTCATACGGATGTCTCCCCGGCCCCAGCCGCCCATGCCGGCGCCCCAACCCATTCCGGTGGGGCACGGGCAGCACCCCTTTCCGCCCATGCCCTTACCGCCCATACCCTTACCGCCCCACATACCGGGATTGCCCATCCAACCCTGCGGGTTATACATGTTTTTGCCCCCCAGCACTAATGGCCGTCCACCTACACTACAGTGAAAGGGGGTTGCCCCCTCTCCCCAGTCTACGTAAGTACGGGCGAAACGGACCAAAGAACCTCTGACATTGCAGAAGCCCCTCGTTTTGCACTACCGTCCGCCGGGTCATGGAGTCGACCGCCATGGGTGGTGGGGGTTGGCCTTACTTCACCAGGTTCAGGACCGTGTAGCTGCCGGGGCCGATCAGGGCCACCGCTATGGCGACGGTGATGATCGCCAGGTTGTACTCCCAGCCGTTCTGTGTGACCCAATAGCTCTTGATATGGACCTTCGCGATCGCTACCAGCATGGTCGCAGTGATTAAGAACGCTGCGACAGGGGTCAGCAGACCGGCTGCCAGGAACAGGCCGCCTACCGCCTCGGCCAGACCGGCCAGAGCGGCATGGAACTTACCGGGCTTCAGGCCGATTGACTCCATGAATCCCCCGGTTCCCGCGATCCCGTAACCGCCAAACCAGCCAAACAGCTTCTGGGCGCCGTGTGCAGCAAACGTCAGGCCAAAGATCAGCCGAAGAATCAGCAGCGCAACATCAATCATCATTCTAACAAGCCTCCTAGACATATGTAATGGATAACTACCGATCACGACAACAATTTACTGGACAATAGTTGATTAGTCAAGTATTACTTTGTGCGAGGTTCAAAAACTCCTGCCAACCTTGATGGATGGCAGGAGTTTCTGCGCTTACATGCCGCCCTGATGCAACTGCATCACGTTTCCGTCCTGGTCTGCGAACATCGCTTGGTAGCCGCCCCAGGGCTGCTTGACCGGTGCGTCGGTGAACTGCACGCCCTTCTCCTTCAGCCGCTCGTAGGTCGCCATGATATCGTCGACCTCCCAGGCGATGTTGGTGAAGCCGCCCACCTTGGTCTCCGGGCGCCCGGGCAGCGGCTTGCTGAGCACCAGGTTGGCGCCGCCCTCGGGCGGGGAAAACATCAGAAACCGCGCCCCAAATGGCGTGGGATTGTCCATCAGCAATCGAAAGCCAAGCTTGTTCGTGTAGAAATCAATCGCCTTGTCCTCGTCGCTCACGTAGAGACTGACGAACCGCAAACGCATCCGAAGATCACGCTCCCAGCCATCAATCTCCCCGTTTGCGCACGGAATCATGCGGGGGCGTTGTAGCTGTCAATAGAGCTGTCCGGGCGGGGCAGGCTGGCAGCCGGGGCAGAAGTTGGTCTCCATGTAGCCAAGGCTCCTGAGGACAATGCGGGTTCCGCAGCGGGGGCAGGGGGTCTCCTCCCGGCCGCGCACCTTCATGTGGGAGCGCACCTTGGTGCCAAGCCCGGGGGGCAATCCCTGCTCCACGGCCCGCACCCCCTCGGCCATCACGGACCGGACCGCTCTCGCCAGCGTCTGCCACTCATCCGCCGAAAGGGAAGAGCACTTGCGCTTGGGGTGCAGGCGGGCCTCAAAGAGGATCTCGTCCGCATAGGCGTTGCCGATTCCGGCGAGAATCTCCTGGTCCATCAGCAGGTTCCGTACCTCGTACTGGCGCTTCCGGGCCCGTGCGATGAACCCCTGTTCGTCCAAGGTTGTCGGGTCGGCCTCCGGACCCAGCTCTGCAAAGCCGGGGACCGCCTTCGCCGGGTCCTCGCCCCGCAACAGGTAGACCTTGCCCATCTGCTTCTCGTCACGGTAACGCAACTGGAGATCGCCCTCGAAGGTGATGCTGAAAGCGGTGTCCTTGGTCCGCTTCGCCCCCGGCGGGCTGATGGCGAACACCCCGGTCAGCATCGGATTCACCACCATCAGCGACCCGTCGTCCCAGTGGAAGGTCAGGAACTTCCCGCGGTGAGATAGAGCATGCAGGCGTCGCCCTTCCATCCACTGTGGCAAGGGGAGCACCGAGCGCACCACCAGCGGGTTGAACACACTTGCAGCGACGACGCCCCGGTTGATGAGGGCGCCCTGTAGGCGCATCCTAAGTACATGCAGGTCCGGCCATTCCGGCATCTCCAGCCCACTCCTTTCCCGTTCTCTTCCCTGCGGGAGGGGGCTGGTTCCTGCCGTCAACAACGGGCCGTGTTAGTCTTACCCGGGCAGGACATGCTAACCTGCGCGAGGAGGGAAAAAGCCATGCCAGGAAAGCGAGTCTCTTCAGACCCCAGGGAGATCAAGAGCAGCGTGCAAGACGCCGACCCCAACCAGGCCGGCATCCAGGATGAGAGCCAGGGCGGCGGCCAGTACACCCAGGGCGAGCACCCGCGGGAGAACGCCTACGTTGAGAACAGAGTCAAACCGGAGTAAAACGAAACCGGGCGCCCAACCTTTTTGGTCGGGCGCCCGTGATCTTTCACCGCAAATCACCAGGTCTCGTCGGGGAGCTGGCGGACCTGAATGTCGCCAAAGGTGCCGGCGCCCTCTTCCACAAAGAGGCCGATGTGGCCACCCTTGTGATCGTAGTAGCGCCCGGCCAGGGCGACCTTGTCGTTCACGAAGACCTCCAGGATGGAGTCCGAGAAGACCACGCGGACCGAGAACTCCTGGTCGGGAGAGCAGGGGAGGGGGCGCTCCAGGGGGTACCCGCGCCACTTGCCCTCAGGCCCGTAGGAGCTGATCATGAGGCGCTGCCGGAATGGCTCCACGGAGACCCGGTAGCCCTGGGTCAGGTTGGGGTCCGTCTTCAGCAACATGCCGAAGCGCTGGGTCTTGGCCGAGGGCTTGAACGTGAAGCTGACCATGTAGTTGGTCGGCGCCGGCGTCGTCGCAAAGGCGAGGTCATAGGTGTGCTCAGCGGTCGCCGACTGACCGGCGATGCTCCACTGGCCCATCTGCGGAGCCAGGGCCGGGGTGTCCAGGACCGTGCCCATGGTGCGGCGCTCCTCGGGCATCTTCACCCAAAGGTCGCCGGTCTCCACATCCTGCACAATCTCCCGCATGATCCCGTGGCCGCCCCACTGCATGCCGCCCGTATCGGTGTCGCCCTTGCGGGTGCCTGTCCAGCCGAAGATCATGCGGCGGTTGGCGTCGCCGGCGGTCTTGGCGGCATAGAAGCACGGTCCGTCGAAGGTATCGATGGTCGCTGACTCCCAGGGGCCGAACATACTGCGGGACTTCCGGTAGAGCGTCCCCACAGCGTGACCATACCCGCCGGAGAAGACCAGGTACCACCAGCCGTTCCATTCAAACAGATCCGGGCACTCCAGGTGCCGGCCCAGGGCGGGCGCCCAGTACGGGTCCCGGGGCTCCCAGTTCTCAAAGTCCTTCGAGGCGAGCAAGCCGACGCTGCCCCGGAAGGGCTCCGGCCCATCCTTCAGGGAGCTGGTCAGCAGCATCCACCATTCCTGCGCCTTGGGGTTCCAAATCGGGAACCCGTCGCGCCAGTCCTTGACCGAGTAGCGCGTCAGGTCCGCACGGGAGAACGGGTTCTTGGGATCCTTGGTCCAATGAACCAGGTCGGTGCTGGTGGCGTGGCACATCGTTTCGGACATCACGCCATTGGTCGAGAAGTACCGCCCCAAGTAGAACAGGTGGAAAACCCCGTCCTTCTCCATGACGGTGCCGGTGCCGCACGAGGCCTCCTCGCCTGGCTCGATCGCCATGGGCGCCTCTTCCCAGTGCACCAGGTCCTTCGAGATAAAGTGGCCCCACGCATGGCAAACCCGGGGCAAAATCAGGTGCCCCTGGTCCCACACATAGAACAGGTGCCATGTCCCCTCCCAATAGAAGGGCACCGCATCTCCAAACCAGGCGTCATCTTCTCTCTTAGTGGGACGGAGGTGTACGGCGTCGACTTTCTTAAACTCCAACAGCTTTCTGCCTCTCCTCTCAACGTGAGTCCTTGCTTTCCCCATGGTATACGAAAAGTTACATGTATGGAATACGTAGTGTTGTGGTGATACACTTACAGCACACTAGATAAATGGGGGGTATTGACCTTCGTGTTCAGCTCAGCCTCGAAAGAGATCAGGCGCGGCATGATTTTCTCCATTGTTGAGGGTTGTATGTTCAGCCTCTGGTCCAGCGCTGTCAACGGCAACTACCTTACAGCCATGGCGCTCTTCCTGGGCGCCGGTGGTCTGGAACTTGGCATCCTCGGGGCTCTGCCCAACTTCGCCACCATGCTCCAGCTACTATCAGCTCCGTTTGTCGCCGGGCTCCAGAAGCGCCGGAACTTCCTAGCGACCTTCTCTGCCATTCAGCGGTTCGGCGCCGCACTGGCCGGCCTCTTCGCCCTGTGGCTGCTTCCCTCTCAGTGGGCACTCATCATCTTCGTCGCTCTGCAGGTAATCGCCTGGGGCTTCATGGGTCCCTCGACGGTGGTCTGGCAGGGCTACATGACCGACCTGATTCCGTCGCACGTCCGGGGGCGCTACTTTGCCACCCGGAACTCGTGGGGCGCCTTTGCAGGTATGGCCTCGGTGCTGCTTTATGGCTGGGTGCTGGACAAGTGGCCGGGCGCGCCGGGCTTTCGCTGGCTTTACTACGCCGCCTTCGTGGCAGCAGCCCTGAACTATGCGTCCTGGTTCATGCTACCCGAGCTGCCCCAGGGAGATACCCGCTCCAACCTTTCCTTCTGGCAGACCATCCGGATTCCCCTGGCCAAGCGGGGCCCGCATCAGACAGCGGCCTACTTCTTCGCCGCCTGGACCCTGGCCCAGGGGCTCGCTGCACCCTTCTACCCGCTTGCGCTGCAGCAGTATCTGGGCATCTCGTTCTCCGGGATCTCCATTCTGTCCACCGTTTCGGCCGTCACCTCCATTGTCACCATGCCGTACATCGGCAGGCTCCAGGACCGAATCGGCCAGGCGAAGGCGATCAGCCTGCTGACCGCCGTGCTGCCGGTGGTTCCTGCGCTCTATCTGGCGGCCAAGTGGGGCGGCATGCCGCTGCTGGTGGTTGCCCACCTCCTCCAGGGAACGGCCGCCGGCGGGCTCGGCCTGGCCAATCAGACCCTGACCATGCACCTGGCGCCCAGGGAAGACCGGGGATCCTACTTCGCCTTCTTTGCCACCGTTAGCGGTATCGCCGGTTTCGTCACCCCGGTGCTGGCCGGCCCGCTCACCGGGACCCATCTGCCTGCGCTGTTCATTGGCTCCACGCTGATCTCGGCGGTTCTGTGCCTGATCTGGCGGCTGCGCATCCAGTCCGCAATGCAGTCCGTCATTGCAAAATAATCAGTCCCGGACTTTGTTAAGGTGAAAAATTAACGCGGACCCCGGGTATCCAGGAGGAATTGGCGTAGGAACGGCCAATTAATCTACTCGCTAGAGAAAGTATGAGGCAAAAGTCCCGTTTTGCCAACGCTCACCGCCGAGAAACCCGCAGATTCTGGATGGTTTACTACTCCCGATAGAGAAAGGGTGACTCCCGCTTGAGTCGGCCGTTAGTTACGGGAAATAGCGATTTAATTCGTCAGTTGAACCGATCGCTCGTGCTCGACCTGATTCGTCGTCAGGGTCCGATCTCCCGGGCCGACGTCAAGCGAATTACCGGGCTCAACTTCACCACGGTGACCAACGCCGTGGGAGACCTGGTAGGCGAGGGGCTTGTCCAAGAGGTTGGCCTCGGCACCTCTAGCGGCGGGCGAAAGCCAGTGCTTCTAACGCTCAATCCGACCGCCCGCTATGTTCTGGGCTGCGAGCTTCAGAGCACCGAGTTGGTGATCGGCCTCTTCGATCTGGTTGGGAACCTTATCGGGCGGGTCAACCAGCCCAAAACGCCGGAAACCACGCCCCAGCAAGTTGTCGATCGCATTGTAGAAGGGATCAGGCAGGTTGTGTCGGCCGGCGGCGTTCGCATGCAGTCCGTCGAGGGCCTCGGCGTCGCTGCTCCCGGTCCGCTGGACAGCGCTCGCGGCGTCCTGCTCACCCCGCCTAATATGGTAGGGTGGCACAATGTTCCGCTCCGGGACATGTTGGAACGGGCCACGGGCTTGCCGGTAGTTCTAGAAAAGGACGGCAACGCTGCCGCACTTGGTGAAGTTTGGTTCGGGGCCGGTCAGAACGTAAGGGAATTAATTCTCATTATCGTGGATCAGGGCATCGGCGCTGGGATTGTGGGTGGCGGCAATCTTTACCGAGGCAGCCGCTCTGGCGCCGGCGAGATTGGACATACTACGATAGATGTGGATGGTCCAAGGTGTAGTTGCGGAAACTATGGGTGTCTTGAAGCGATTGCGTCAGGTTTTGCGCTTGGTCGCAAGGCCGGGGAGGCGATCCGGAGGGGCGTCCGCTCCGCTCTCGCCAGCGTCGGAGACACGGAGGAGGCCATCGGAGCAGCCGAACTCCTCAGTGCAGCGGCTGCCGGCGACAAGCTCGCCCAGGACCTGCTCGATGAATGTGGCCGGACCCTGGGAATCGCTGTTGCGAATACCGTGAACATGTATAACCCTGAGCTAATCGTCCTCGCCGGACGCTTGGCCAATAGTCCGATCGTTCTCGCCCGAGCACAGGAGCTAGGCCGTGCCAGAGCGTTTTCGGTGCTCTCCAAAGACGTGCGGATTGTCACGTCGGCGTTGGGTGACCGGTTCCTCATGGCCGGGGCGGCAGCCTTAATTCTGGCCAGACTCTTCCGTGGACCGGTCGAGTTTGCTCCGTCGGAAGCGTGATTCAACCTTGACAACGCCTTTCAGGAGGTGGTGTCCCGGCTCCACACACACTGGGGGGTTCCATGTTCTCTGGGGGAAGTTTATTACCATACAGTACAGAGGAGGACTTTTTAGGATGAACTGGCGCAAAGCAACCGCTGCGTTCCTGAGCACCGCCGTTGTCGCCTCGGTCATCGCTGGTTGCGGTACTGCTAAGCAGGAAGCTCCCAAGACCGACGGCACCCAGACCACTGCTCCCGCCAAGAAGGTTGAGCTTGAGTTCTGGGGCTGGTGGTCTTCGGCTACCCGCATGCCGACCATCAACAAGATCATCGGTGACTGGAACGCCAAGAACCCCAACATCCAGGTCAAGTACACCTTCGTTCCCTTCGGCGACCTGATGACCAAGTACCTGGCCTCCGTCGCCGCTGGCAACCCGCCTGATGTTGTCGCCAGCCCTGAGATCTTCACCGTCGCTACCCGTGCGAACAAGAAGCAGGCCATGGAACTGAGCTCCCTCGGCGCCGACGCCCTGAAGGATCAGTTCTACCCCGCTTTCTGGAACGCCGTCACCGTTAACGGCAAGGCCTACGCCCTCCCCTGGGTCGGCGAGACCAAGTACCTGTACTACAACAAGGACCACTTCGCTGAAGCCGGCCTTGACCCTGAGAAGGGCCCTGTCTCCTGGGCTGACCTCGAAGCCTTCGCCAACAAGCTGGACAAGAAGGAAGGCAACAAGATCACCCGCGCCGGCTTCCACCCGATGTTCGGCAACATGGGCTTCCATGGCTGGGTCTGGAACGCCGGCGGCCTGTTCTTCGACAACCGCAACTTCCCGACCATCAACGCCGACAAGAACGTCGAAGTGCTTGATTGGATGAAGAAGTGGACCGACCGTTACGGCTTTGACGCCTACTCGGCCTTCAAGGGCGGCTTCGGCGGCGGCCCGCAGCACCCGTTCGTCCAGGGCAAGGTCTCGATGATCGTTGAGACCGCCACCTGGGAAGGCGAGCTGAAGAAGAACGGCCCGAACGTCAAGTACGGCATCGTTCCCATCCCGACCCCCGACGGCAAGCAGCACCAGAACGCCGCCTACAGCGGTGGCTTCGCGGTGGAGATCCCGGTCGGCGTCAAGAACCCGGCCGAGTCCTTCCAGTTCGCCAAGTACTGGGCTACCGAGGCTGCTGTGACCTGGGCCAAGGAGCAGAACGACTTCCCGGCTTACAACAAGGCCGGCGAGTCCATCACCACTCCTGAGTTCAAGCGCATGGCCGACAACATGAAGAACACCGGCCTGATCCCCGTGCCGCTGTTCGCCCCGACCTACCTTGACGCCATCAACCCGGCCGTGGACGACGCCCTCGCCGGCAAGAAGACCTCCAAGGACGCTCTCGGTGCCGCTCAGGGCGCCGTGACCAAGATGGTCCAGGAGAACACCAGCAAGTAAGTTTCCACCGTAACAGAGGCGACGCCCCGGGGCCCGGTCCCGGGGCGTCTCTCGCCTCCCTAACGCCTTTCCGAACGCAGGAGGTGACCGAGAGATATGGCATCCGCATCTGCACCCACCCGCAAGGTAATGACCGCGAAGACCCGGGAGGCGATCACGGGCTATCTGTTCATCCTGCCGTTCATCGTCGGCTTCCTCGTCTTCGTCGCCGGACCCATGCTGTTCTCGCTCTACGCAAGCTTTACTAACTACGATGTCACGTCTCAGATGGACTGGGTTGGACTGAAGAACTACAAGAAGATGCTGTTCGATGACCCGCTGTACTGGAAGTCTATGGGCAACACGCTATATTTCACCGTCTTTGCCGTGCCGATCGGTATTCTCGTCGGCGTAGTCTCCGCAGTACTTCTGAACCTCGACCTGCCCCTGCAGAAGATGTGGCGCACGATTTTCTTCCTCCCCAAGGTGCTGACCGGCATTTCGGTCTTGCTGCTTTGGCTGTGGATCTTCAACCCGCAGGACGGCATCATGAATAACGCGCTGCGGGCCATTGGCATTGACAACCCGCCGCTGTGGTTCGCCAGCCCTGAATGGTCGAAGCCAGCGCTGATTATTATGTCGGCTTGGAGCGCTACCAGCGGCATCCTCATCTACTTGGCCGGTTTGCAGTCGATCCCCAAGCAGCTCTATGAGGCTGCTGAAATCGACGGCGCCTCCGGTTTCCGCCAGTTCCTGGCGGTGACCCTGCCGCTGCTCTCCCCGACGATCTTCTTCAAGCTGATCACGGGCATCAACGGCGCCATGCAGTACTGGTCTTCGGCCCTGATTGTGACCAACCCGCCTGGCAGCCCCTCCAACTCCACCCTGTTCAACGGCCTGTACATGTATAAGCAGGCATTCGGTGAGCTGAAGATGGGCTATGCGTCGGCGATGGCCTGGATGCTGTTTGCGATTGTGATGGTCTTTACGGCCATTCAGATGTGGGCTTCCAACCGCTGGGTCTACTACGAAGGAGAGAGGAGGTAAAAGGCCGTGGCAACCAACTTTGAACATGCTGCAATGACTCGTGAAATGGTGGTCAGCCGCCGCCGGAAACTCCTGGTCACCTGGGCGTGGAAGGGCCTGGCGATGGCTATCCTGGCAGTGGTCAGCATCTTCATCCTGTTCCCGGCCCTGTGGATGATCTCCACGTCGCTCAAGCCGGACGATCAGGTCGCCCTGACCAACTGGATTCCGAGCCCGATCGTCTGGTCAAACTACGCCAAGGCTTGGACCTCGGTTGACTTCACCCGGTTTACCATCAACACCACGCTCTACGCGCTGGTTGTAGTGGCAGCCGATGTGATCTCCAACTCGCTCGTCGCCTACGGCTTCGCCCGGCTCCGCTTCCCCGGCCGTAACTTCCTGTTCGGCGTCGTGCTGGCCACCATGATGATCCCCGGCATGGTCACCATGATCCCGAACTACATCATGTTCTCCAAGCTCAAGTGGGTAGGCACTTACCTCCCGCTGATCGTGCCCCATTTCTTTGCCGGCGGCTTCTTCACGTTCCTCCTCCGCCAGTTCTTCATGGGCATTCCGCAGGAGCTGTCGGAAGCGGCCCGTATCGACGGCGCCAACGACCTCTGGATCTGGTGGCGCATCATCCTGCCGCTCTCCCAGTCCGCCCTGGCTACCGTGGCGATCTTCAGCTTTGAGGGCGCCTGGAACGACTACCTTGGCCCCGTCCTTTACTTGAAGCGGTCGTCGCAGTACACGCTCCAGATCGGTCTGGCCATGTTCAAGTCGACCTCTGACACGCAGTGGCAGCATCTGATGGCCGCCTCGCTGGTGGTCATGCTTCCGATTATCATTCTGTTCTCCGCCTTCCAGAAGTACTTCGTCGAAGGCGCGGCAGTTACCGGCATCAAGGGTTAAGAGGAGGCGTCCCATGGCCACCGCCGATAATAAACCAAAGTATATCCTTGGCATTGATATCGGGGGCACGAAGCTGGCGGCCGGCGTGGTCACCATGACGGGTGAGCAACTGTCGCAGGACCGTGTTCCGACTTACGCCTCGGAGGGGCCCGAGCGGGTGATCGACCGACTCATCGGCCTCTGCCGCAAGGTGGTAGACCTGGCGGGGGTTTCATGGTCGCAGGTTCTGGCGGCGGGCGTCGGCTGCGGCGGACCGCTGGACCCCCATTTGGGTCTGATTAAGGAGCCGCCCAACCTGCCCGGTTGGGTGGATGTCCCCCTAGTACAGCTCCTGCAAGACGCTCTCGGCGTGCCGGTCTACCTGGACAACGACGCCAACGCTGCGGCGCTGGGCGAGCATCGCTTCGGCGCCGGCCGCGGTGTCGCAAACCTGGTCTACCTGACGATCTCCACGGGTGTGGGCGGTGGCATAATCATCGACAACCGCCTCTACCAGGGAGAGAACGGCAACGCCGGCGAGATCGGCCACATGTCTGTCGCCTATAACGGCCGTCCGTGCAACTGCGGCAGCCGCGGCTGCCTGGAGGCGTACGCCTCCGGCACCAACATTGCCGCCCGGGCCCGGGAGGCCGTCCTGGCCGGCGAGCCTTCGTCCCTCGTGACGCTGGCCGGCTCGGCCGAGGCCATCACCGGTGAGACCGTGGAAGCCGCGATCCGGCAGGGCGATCCCCTGGCGCTCCGGGTCTGGGCAGAAACTGTGGAGATTCTCGGTGCCGGCATTACCAACGTGATCCACATCTTTAATCCCCGCCGGGTCGTCCTCGGCGGCGGTATCACCAACTTCGGCGACGACTTGCTCTTTGAGCCGATTCGCCGGATTGCGGCCCAGCGGGTCATGGGCCCCCTGGCCGAGGTGGTGGAGGTTGTTCCGGCCCAGCTTGGCGGGCAGGTTGGCGTGCTCGGGGCCGTCGCTGTGGCGCTGGAGCGCCTGAACCTGGAGCCTCAGGAGGTAAAGACCGGTGTCTGATCAGCTGCGCGGCTATCTGGAAGAGCATCTGGCGGTCGCCCGCCAGATTGAGTCCCTCCTGCCCAAGGTCGAGGAGATCGCCCAGGCCATGTGCCAGGCGCTGGCCAACGGCCGTCGGATCTATGCGTTCGGCAACGGCGGCAGCGCCGCCGACGCCCAGCACTTCACCGCTGAGCTGGTCGGGCGGTACCGCAGGGAGCGCAAGCCCCTGCCGGCCATGTCGCTGACGACCGACCCGTCGGCCGTAACCTGCATTGGTAATGACTACTCCTTCGCCGACCTGTTCGCCCGCCAGGTGGACGGGCTGGTGGAGGCCGGCGACGTGGTGGTGGGCATCACCACCTCGGGCAACTCGGAGAACGTTCTGCGCGGCCTGAACGCTGCCAAGGCCCGCGGTGCCGTCACCGTGACGCTGACCGGCGGCGCCGGTGGCAAGGTCGCCCCGGTGGCCGACCACGCCCTGGTTGTGCCCAGCACGACTACCGCCCGAATCCAGGAGATGCACATCCTGATGATCCACATGATCTGCGAGCGCATCGACGATTGGGTACTTGGGAAGGTGCAATAGATGGCGAACGAGACGTCCCGGCTCATATGGTCCATCGGCTCGCACGATGGCCGTTCTGAGCAGCTGGTAGACAACTACAAAGACCCCAACATGCTGGGCGACGTGGTCTGGCGGGTCGGGACATCTCCGGGGGAGGGGCCACAGCGCTGGCCCCTTTTTCATCCGAGTGAGGCTGATCCGGAGGCCGGGTACCGCCTGCATCCCTATACGATTCTGTTCCCCCTGGAGGCTGAGCCCCAGGGGGCATACGTGCTTCGAATTGAGTACCTGGTGATCGCTCCCCGGCTGGCATCTCTGGAGCTGCGGGTGAACGGGGTGACCGGGCATGCTTACCTGCGCCCGTCGCCGTCCAAGTCTGGGGAGATCCGGCTGCTCTCGGGCCTGCATACCACCATCTACTCCGACGGGGTCTGCGAGGTCGTCATTCCCGCGTCGATGTTGCAGCGGGGCGAGAACCGCCTCGAGCTGATCGCCCGGGACGCCGGCGAGACCATCGTGGTCGAGCGCATTGAGGCGATCAAGCGGCTCGACCGCATGGCCAACGGCGCTGGCTTCCTCTATCAGTGGATCGGGTTGTTCGCCGGTGAGGATTCGGTCTGTCGCGCCGAGATTCAGCCCACGGTGGTCTACCGCAAGTTGCCCACCGGCGGCATGGTCGAGCAGTGCCGGCTGTACGTGGAGCTGGGCGCCGAAGCCCTGCCTGCGGGCGAATGGCGCCTCGGCCTGCGGGATGGGGCCAACAGCGACTGGATCACGTTCGATGTCCCGGCGACATCCTTCGGTCATCTGGAGCTGCCCTTCGACCTGTTCGATGGCGACGGCGCCGTCGACTGGGAGCTGATCAGCGACGCTGGCCGCTTCAGCGGCACCTTTGAGCGCCGCCGGAAGTGGAAGGTCTTCATCACCCCGCACGCCCACACCGACATCGGCTACACGCATCGCCAGTGGGAGGTCGCGGAGCGGCTCTGCCGCAACGTCGACTTCGCACTTGATCAAATTGCCGCAGATACGACCGGGTCCTTCACCTATCACCTGGATTCCTCGTGGGTGCTGGAGACCTACCTGGCGACCCGCAGCCCCGAGCGGCGGAAGCAGTTCTTCGCCGCCGTGAAGGCGGGCCGCATCGGCGTGGCGGCGAACTACGTCGACCTGCTGACCCAGACCAGCGCCCTGGAGGATCTCATTCGCAATCATGAGACCACCGAAGCGATGATTCGCCCTGAGGGTGCGACCAGCGACTTTATCGCCGTGGTCGACGTCGCTTCGATCACCGGATCGATGCCCGCCCTGCTGGAGGGCGCCGGCATTCGCTACATCGCCCATGCCGACAACCAGGACCGTGGTCCGTTCCGCCTCAACGGGGGGCTGAACCGGGTTTCGCCCTTCTGGTGGGAGGGCGTGAACGGCGGCCGGGTGCTGGTGTGGCTCTCCAAGATGTACTGCGAACTGCGCAAGGTCTGCGGCAGCCCGCCGGTGCCGTACTCGGCGCAGCAGGGTTTCCAGATGTGGCTCCAGGAGTACGAGCACGAGGGCTACGCCCCGGACGCCGTGCTGCTGTATGGCCAGGAGGCCGACAACACCGACATGGACCCGCAGCCGATCGACTTCGTCCGGCAGTGGAATGCGACTTACGCCTATCCGCAGCTGATCGCTTCAGACGTCAGCTCCTTCTTCCACTACGTGGAGGAGCGGTGGGCGGACAAGTTCGTGACCGTGCGCGGCGACAGCGGCGCTTACTGGGAGGATGGCGTGGGCTCCTCGATCGAGCCGACCATCCGGGTGCGCGAGGCGCAGGCCAGCCTCCCGGCAGCCGAGCGGCTGGAGTCGCTGGCGGCGATTCACACTCCGGGCTGGGCCTTCCCCGCGGGGCAGTTCGATGAAGCCTGGCGCCAGGTACTGCTTTACGATGAGCACACCTGGGGGGCCTTCATGAGCGCCCGGGAGCCCGAGGCCTGGCTGACCCGTGACCAATGGGAGGTCAAGGAGGGCTTCGCCGACGGCGCTCATAGCTGGGCGAAGCGGCTTCTTCACGTCGCTGCGGTCCGGCACAGCCTGAATTGGAACAACGACGGGCGCGAGGTTATCGTCTACAATCCGCACTCCTGGACCGTCAGTGGTCCTTGTTTGGTCGAAATCGAGCCCAACGAGCGGGTGGAGGGTGTGCCGCAGCGAACGGTGCAGGCGCTCTCCTCGCAGAAGACGGTGGAGTTCTGGGTCGATTCGCTGCCCGGGATGGCCTATCGGAGGTTTGTGCTTTCTCGAGGCAGTTTTTCTGCCGCAGATGACGCAGATGGCGCAGATGACACACTGGAGAATCGGTCCTACCGGCTTCGCGTGGACCTGAAGCGTGGTTGCGTGGTCAGTCTATTTGACAAGGAACTTGGACGGGAGCTCGTGGATGGCTCCGACGCTTGGGGCTTTGGGCAGTTCCTCTATGCCTCTGGCGGTGAGAATAGCCGGCTGATCTCCAACCAGGCGGACCTGCCTCAGGTGGATCCGACCGTCTCGACCGCCTTTGAGCTGATCTCGTCCAGGGTCACCCGCGATGAGCTGGGCGCCCGTCTCGTGCTGGTCGGAAAGGTGCCCGGCGGCGAGCTGGAGATGGAATGGAGCCTGCCAGAGCAGGTCAAGAAGGTGGAGCTGCGCTGCACCTACCGCAAACAGGCGACCACGGCCAAGGAGGCGGTCTACATCGCCTTCCCGACCTCGCTGGGCGCCGGGGCCAAGGTGGAGTCCGACTCGCACCTGGGCTGGGTCGACTGGGACAAGGACCAGTTGCCCGGCGGCTGCAAGGAGTGGCTGCCGCTGCAGACGGGTATCCTTGTCAGCAGTGGCGACGCCACGGTGCACATCGCCTCGCCGGACATCCCGCTCTTCTGCGTGCGGGACGTGGTCAAGGGTCACTGGCCCAAGGAGCTGGACCTGACCGGCGGCCGGGTGCTCAGCTACGTGCTGAACAACTACTGGCACACCAACTACAAGGGCACGCAGGGCGGCGAGATCACCTTCCGCTACGCCATCACCAGCGGCGCTCGCGTCGAGAAGGCTGACGCCTACCGCCTCGGCTGGGAGGCCCGGCGCCCGCTCTACGCCCACCGGATGTCCTTCCAGGACTTCCGCCCGGTCCGTGAGCCCTACGCCTCGCCCGCCGGCGGCGCCCTGGCTACGATTGGGTCTGAGAACGTGGCCCTGGTCACGATTCGCCCTGCCCGGTTTGGCACCGGATACCTGGTCCGGTTGCAGGAGATCGCCGGCACGGTTGCAACGGATGTGCCCATCGCCTTCGAAGGCCGTCCTGTGAAGCGTGCCTTTGCCACGGATCTGCTGGAACGTACCGAAAAGCAGATTCCGGTGCGTGCGGATGGAAGTGTGCATGTGTCTGTCTCCCCGTGGGGCCTGACTACGGTGAGAGTTGAGTTTTCCGGACATTAATTGGCCGCGGATGCGCGGATTTCGCAGATTTCCGATCCATACGCGGATGACCGGGCTGGTTAACCAGGTGAAATAAAAATATATTTTTATGTACCGGGTAAGACTTGCCGGGTCATCTGCGATTGTGATTGGAAATCAGCGTCATCCGCGCCATCCCGAGCACGGCGCCGCGTAGCGGCGAGGCCGTGCGGGGGACGAAAAGGCGTGAAACGCCGAAAAGTCCGCGGCGATATAAATGCCCCAATGCCAGACCGAAAGGAGCCCCACAGTGAAGCAGAAGAAGCTGCACATGATTGGCAACGCCCACATCGACCCGGTGTGGCTGTGGCAGTGGCAGGAAGGTTTCCAGGAGATCAAGGCCACGTTCCGGTCGGTCCTTGATCGCATGAACGAGTCCCCGGACTTCGTCTTCACCGGCTCCTCCGCGGCGTTCTATGAGTTCGTGGAGCAGAACGACCCGGAGATGTTCAAGCAGATCCAGGCCCGGGTCAAGGAAGGCCGCTGGGAGATCGTCGGCGGCTGGTGGATTCAGCCCGACTGCAACATCCCCTCCGGCGAGTCGTTCGTGCGCCAGGGCCTCTACGGCCAGCACTATTTCCAGAGCCGCTTCGGCGTCACTGCCAAGGCCGGCTACAACCCGGACTCCTTCGGCCACCACGGCATGCTCCCGCAGATCCTGCAGAAGCAGGGCATGCCCTACTACGTCTTCATGCGGCCCGGCCCCCACGAGAAGGGCCTGCCGACCCGCCTGTTCTGGTGGGAGTCCGACGACGGCTCCCGCGTACTTACCTTCCGCATCCCCTTCGAGTACCTGACCTGGGGCCGGGACGTCGAGCCCCACGTGGCCAAGTGCATGGGTGAGCTGAAGGAGCCCTTCGACGAGCTGATGTGCTTCTACGGCGTGGGCAACCACGGCGGTGGCCCCACCAAGGAGAACCTCTTCTCGATCAAGCGCATCAACGAGCTGCCCGAGTTCCCGACCCTGGAGCTCAGCAGCCCCAACCGCTACTTCCAGGCCATGCTCGACCGCAAGGATCTCCCCATCCCCGTCATCCACGACGACCTGCAACACCACGCCAGCGGCTGCTACGCCGTGCACTCCGGCATCAAGAAGTGGAACCGCGAGGCCGAGAACCTGCTGGTGACCGCCGAGAAGTTCAGCGCCGTCGCCCAGCGCACCACCGGCCAGCCGTACCAGACCGAGGAGTTCGCCCGGGCCTGGAAGAACGTGCTCTTCAACCAGTTCCATGACATCCTCGCCGGCACCTCGCTGGAGGTCGCCTACGACGATGCCCGCAACTGGCACGGCGAGGCGATGACCATCGGCTCCAAGACCCTCAACCACGCCATCCAGTCCTTGGCCTGGAAGGTCAACATCGAACAGGTCGAGGGCATGAAGCCGATCGTGGTCTTCAACCCGCACTCCTGGGCAGCCAAGCTGAACGTAGAGATGGAGACTGGCGGCGTCAAGGACGAGCATGTCCTGGTCGACGATCAGGGCAACGTGGTCCCCCACCAGTTCATCCGCTCCTTCGCCACCGTTACCGGCTGGCGCCGCCGTATCAGCTTCGTGGCCGACCTGCCCGCCCTGGGCTACCGCGTCTACAAGCTGATGCCCACCGGCCAGCATTCCAACGTCAGCCCGATCTACGCCACCGACACCGTGCTGGAGAACCGCCGCTTCCGCCTGGAGATCGAGCCCGAGACCGGCTACATCAAGAGCCTGGTCGACAAGAAGTCCGATTTCCACCTGATCAAGGGCGGCGGCGCCCGTCCGGCCGTCATCCATGACCCGTCCGACACCTGGAGCCACGGCGTGCTCCAGTTCAACGACGAGATCGGCTCGTTCACCGCCAAGAGCGTCAAGCTCGTGGAGCACGGCCCGGTCAAGTCGGTCATCCGGGTGATCAGCACCTACGGCAACTCCACGGTCACCCAGGACTTCACCATGTACCGCGAGCTCGAGCACATCGACGTGAACGTCACCGTCGACTGGCACGAGCAGCACAAGGTGCTCAAGCTCCGCTTCCCCACCAACCTGCACTTCCCGAAGGCCACCTACGAGATCCCCTACGGCCACATCGAGCGGCCGGTCAACGGGGAGGAGGAGCCGGGCCAGAACTGGATCGACCTCTCCGGCGTCGTGCGCGGCACCGACAAGATCTACGGCCTCTCCATCCTCAACGATGGGAAGTACAGCTTCTCCATCCACGAGAAGGAGATGTCGATCACCGTTCTGCGCAGCCCGATCTACGCCCACCACGATCCGTACGTCCCGACCCCCGAAGGCCGGTACACCTACATGGATCAGGGCGTGCAGAAGTTCACCTACACCCTGCTGCCCCACGAGGGCGGCTGGGAGCAGGGCCTCACGGTCAAGCGGGCGGCTGAGCTGAACCAGAAGCCGATCGCTCTGCTCGAGACCTACCATGAGGGGCCTCTGCCCCAGACCGATTCCTTCCTAAGCGTGGACAAGGAGAACGTGATCGTCAGCGTGGTCAAGCTCGCTGAGGACAACGACGACCTGATCGTTCGCGCCTATGAGACCAACCGGGTGCAGACCACCGCCACCATCACCCTGCCCAAGTGGAACCGGGTGATCGAGGCCAAGTTTGCCCCCTGCGAGATCAAGACGTTCCGTGTGCCCGCCGACGCCTCCAAGCCGGTGGTCGAGACCAACCTGCTGGAGTGGACGGAGGCCTAGGATTGTGGGCAAGAAGCTGAAGATCGGCGTCTGCGGCATCGGCGGCTTCGCTCACGCCTTCATCCCCCTGTTCCAGGCCCATCCGCTGGTCGGCGAGGTGGTCCTGGCTGAAATCGTGCCGGAGCGGCTGGCGGAAGCCGCCGCCTGGTACGGGATCACCGAGACCTACCCCGGAATCGATGAGCTGCTCGAGTCCGATGTGGACGCCGTGGCCATTCTCACCCAGCGCCACCTGCACGGGCCGATGACGATCAAGGCGCTGAAGGCCGGCAAGCACGTCTGGTGCGCCGTGCCGATCGGAGCCTCCATCGAGGAGATCCGGGAGATCACGGAGCTGGTTGCAAACACTCGCCTCACCTACATGACGGCGGAGACCAGCTATTACTACTCCAACGTGCTCTACTGCCGGGATCGCTTCAGGCGGGGCGAGTTCGGCGACTTCGTCTACGGCGAGGGCGCCTACCTGCACGACATGAGCCAAGGGTTCTACGATGCCTTCAAGAACTCCGGTGGCCCCGACTGGAAGAAGGTAGCCGGCTTCCCTCCCATGTTCTACTGCACCCACTCGGTCAGCATGGTGCTCTCGGTCACCGGCGCCCGCATGACTCACGTCTCCTGCCTGGGCTGGGAGGACAAGCACGAGGACGGCATCTTCCGGGTGGGCGGCAACCTCTGGGACAACCCCTTCAGCAACCAGTCGGCCCTGATGCGCTCCTCCGACGGCGGCATGGTGCGGATCAACGAGTTCCGCCGGGTAGGCTGGCAGGGCATCGTCAGCGAGCTGCCCATGTCGATTTTCGGCACCAAGGGCGCCTACGAGGAATGCGCCGGCGGCCAGTTCTGGACCGATCTGACCAACAACAAGCAGGTCACGAACCTGGCTGACAAGCTCACCTATCCCCGGGCCATCGGCTACAACCCCGCCGAGCGGGAGGTGGCCTGGCACGAGGTGCACGAGCGCTACTCCAAGGTGCAGCCCTTCCAGCGGCTGCCCCGAGAGTTCTGGAACCAGAAGAACGGGCACATCGGCTCACATCAGTTCCTGGTGGACGACTTCTGCAAGGCGGTCGTCACCGGGAAGCTCCCGCTGATCAACGCCTGGGAAGCGGCCAAGTACACCATTGCGGGCCTGATCGCCCACGAGTCGGCCAAGCTGGGCGGCGCCCAGCTTGAGGTCCCACACCTGGGCGAGCCGCCCGCCGGCTGGGACCTGCTTGACCCTTTCGACGAGGTATAGCGAGAAGCCCCACCCAACTGCTGTTTGGGTGGGGCTTCGTGTCTGAGGGCTCCCGAGCAGCAGGGGTGCGCAGGGTCGTGGCCGAAACAGTGAAGCACTGAACTTGAAAGGCTGGTGTGACCCCATGCAGTGCCCACGCTGCCAAAAACTGCTTCCCCCCGGCGCACGCTTCTGCTCCAACTGCGGCACCGGGCTCACGCCGCAGCCAACTCCTCCTTCGCAGCAGTACGGCCCGCCTCCGCAGCAGTACGCCCCGCCGCCTGCACCGTTCTACCAGCCACAGCCCCAGCCACAGGCTTACTACCCGGGCTACCAGCCCCCGGCGCCGGCGCCCCAGCATCGGGTCATGGGCCAGCCGCTCCACGTCTGGCTGATCGTGGCGGCAGTCATCGCTTTCGTGGCGCTGCTGCTGCCCTGGTATTCGACGAGGGCCTCGGGCCGGGTCACCTGGAAGGAGACCGGGTATGAGTACAGCGACGGCAGCCGGAACACCTGGTACATCCCCCAGGCCACCGTCTCCACCTATGGCGGGGGCAACGGCATGAGCGCATTCACCGTCGCTCTGGCAGGCATGATCGGAGGGCTGGGAATCCGCTACCGCAGCGGGGCGTGGCCACGCTGGGCCCGCTACACCCTGGCGGGAACGGTTGGGCTGGTCGGTTTCATCGGCATCGTGAACACCGTGAGCGATCCCAACCTGGGTCCGTTGCTCTTTGCAGCGGCAGCGGGCCTCGCACTCCCTGCCACGCTTCGCGTCCTGGCGCATAGAGCAGAGGGGCTCCGGCCATAGACAAGACAGCGAGACGCCCCGGACCCCGTGTGGGTTCCGGGGCCGCCTTGTTTTTTTGAGGTTATGCAAGGGGATCATGAACCGGAACGCCTGACGCGTCGAATAACTAATGACAAGCCTACTACTTCGCAGCTAGCATCCCGTAGAGAGGGGCTCTCCTCCTTGACTGAGCAAGACCTAATTGGACAAGCAAAATCAGGCGATGCGCTCGCCTTTGAGCGACTGGTTTCGCCCCATTTGCCCGGGGCATACAGTACCGCGGCACTCATCACCCGGTGTTACGATGCCGCCCAGGACGCCGTACAACAGGGCCTGATTGAAGCCTATCGCAGCATCGGCCGCTTTCGGATGGGCAGCAGTTTCCGCCCGTGGTTCATGAAGCTGGTGGTCCACCGGGCGCTCGACCAGGGCCGGGCACTGCGGCGAAGGGTCGTTGTGGCCACGGAGGATGTGCCCGAGCCTGTATCACGGGAGGGAGACCCCGAGGGCCAATTCCTGCGGGCTGAACGGCGGCAGGCGGTGTGGGACGCAGTTCAGCAACTTGATCCACCGCATCGGGCGGTGGTGGTGCTCCACTACTACCAGGAGCTTTCGATTGCCGAGATCGCTTCGGTTCTGGAGATCGCCGAGGGCACGGTCAAGTCACGGCTCCACACAGCCCGGCGCCGCATAGAGGAGGGAACCCGCAATGTCTGAGCAAGAGATTCGCACCACGCTCAAGAACCTTGGCACGCAGGTCGAAGGGCAGGTTCCCCCCGAGCTCTATCGGGTGGCCAACCTGGTGTCGGCGCAGGCACCTCAGAAGCGGCGCCCGGTGCTCCGAAAGGTGATTGAGGTGGCCGCGGCATGCGTGCTCCTGGGAAGCATTGTGGGCATGGCGGCCTACCGGAACCTCCACCCCGCGGAAGAGGTGCAGTTGAACCCGGACGCCTGCGGCTACCGGGACGCCATCCTCGACAACCTGCGCCTCGCTGCCCAGACGCTCCCGCTGCCGTCCGCGAAGATCAGCTTGACACAGGAGAGACCCGAGGACTCCGCAAGGCAGGCCGCCTACTATGCCGAGAGCGGCGAAGCAGGCTTTCGTTCAAGCAAGGCGCAGGGCCGGCTCGGCTTTCAGATCGTCGGGGATGAGGCGCTTCTCTCCACCTGGAGCGGAGAGTCAATGAAGGACCCCGGCTATGGATTTACTTCTTTCCGCTTTACGCGGGGCCAACTGACTGAGAGCTCGCAGATCCCCGAAATCCTCACGCAGCTTGGCGCTGCGGCGGCAAGCGGACAGGTGAGGATCAGCAGCGCCAGAACGTTGGTACCGAAGATCAGCAAGGAGGAGTACTACCGGTCGCAAGCGCTGGACCGCTACTCCTGGAACCTGAAGGATGTCCTGCGCTGGTACGAGGCCGACGTAGTGGGCGTCGCCTGCGAGATGAAGACCGTCCCGTCCTACCAGAATGGTCCGCTCGTCGACACAGAGATCCCCATGCTCCAGTTGATACCCAACCGGTACGTTGGCTTCCAGGGCGACCAGGTGGTAACCTACGCCCCTGGCGAGGGCATGTTCGGGGGCGGCGCCGAAACCATCTGGTACACCGTGCCCGGCCTGAAGCCGACCGACAGTTCCACCGGGACCCCCATCCCGCAGTCGAAGCGGAACCCCGCCGAGCGCGCCAGACTGCAGGATCGCTTCGACAAGCTGAAGGCGGAAGCAGACAGCGAAGAGGCCAAGCTCGCCGCGATGACCCTACCCAAGCTCGAAGAGGTAGGGGAGGCGGCGTACACCAAGGCTGTGCAAGAGAATGCCGAGCAGGGCGCCAAGGTGAAGGACCTGCACATCCAGGTGGCCCGTGCGTACGCCGAGATGGTTGATCCGCTGACCGACGCGGTCAGGCTGGAAAAGGAGATTGAGCGCACCCGCGCCCTGTACTGGAACGTAAATCCCCCGAAGCTGGCAGCCCTTGATGAGATCGAGCGCCAGTTCAAGGCCGGGACGAAGTCCCCGCAGGCGCTGCTGGCCGAGGTGGAAGCGCTGCTCAGCCAAAAGTAACTGACCATAAGGCCCCGCGCAAATAGCGCGGGGCCGAAGTCGTTGACAGCAGGATTGCGCGGGCCAACGGATAAGAACTTAGCCAAGAAAACCTCGCGTGGAGGTCGATGCAGTGTGGGCCGGTTGGATCTAATTACACAGGAAGCGGCGGAAATCCAGCCGCCACTGATGCAGTTATTGTTCGCTCAGATGAACATAGCGTTCAAAAGCCTTGTTGAACTGACCAAGGATATGACCGTCCCTGAACTAGACTATCGGGGCCCGACTGGGGACCGTAACAACACGGCCATGTTGATCAATCACCTCGCACTGACCGATGCTTGGTGGCTCTATGCCTTCCAACGTGAGGCCATCCCGACCGAATTGATCGAGTTGTTCGGCCCATGGATGGACCAAAATGGTCGTATCCCTGTTGTTCGTGGGGAAAGGGTAAATGAGATATTAGAGGCGTACTCGAGGGTCCACGGGATGGTGCAAGCTTATTCGCGTACCTTGAGGGATGAGGATCTGCTGAACAGTGTGCCGACCGGTGGCGGTTCAGAGGTAACCATCAGGTGGGCTCTTTGGCACATGACCGAGCACTCGGTGTGGCACCAGGGTCAAATTACATGGCTCAAATCTTGGGTGCGTAGCAGTAGAGCGCCCACGATTATGGATCCCGGAGGACGCTAACCGTTACGGTCATGCATGCCCCGCGTATCGCGCGCGGGGCCTATGTGCGTTTGCGCCACCTTTGTTGGTCGTGTAGCGGCGTTGGTCGCAGACTGAAAATCGTTGCCTGAGATTTTGCGGCTATGAGTGGGCGTTTGCAGCGGTGTGAAAAGGACCTTGCAGCGTGGTAACAGCGCTGCTGGTCCCTGCTTCAGGAGTGAGAGCCATCTTACGGCGACAAATGGTTATATGACGTCGTTTTTCATCGAATTAGCGCCTCGGTGGCGTTCGGGTGCATAGAGAAAGACCCCGAACTCCGCCGCGGTCCGGTGGAACAAGGACGGAAAGAACGTTACGCTCTATTTGGAGGACATTTTTGAGGACGCGCCTGACCTCCGCCCGGTCGAGAAGCGGCAGTGCGTCGTGTCTCAGGGAGCCGATCCGGCAGGAGACCGCTGCCTGTTCCTGTCTCTTTACGTCTCGCTGGTCAAGCGTGCCAACCCGAACAACAAGAAGGAAGGCGCGAAGGAGAGCAGCAAGGAGACCGGCTCTGCCAAATGAACAACCGTGGCCAGGGAGCGACTCCCTGGCCACATTGTTTCTTGGGTGAACCTTCTCAACCATTCCATCGTCCAAAACACGAATTGAACGCAGGAGGGGCATCGTTCTTGGCTTACCATCGCACACAGAAGCTTGCAGCCAGCGTACTGGTTTCGCTGATGCTTGTCGCATGCAGCAAAGCATCACCCGTTCCAGTCCCGAGCCCGGCCCCGCAGGCTCCCCCAGCCGAGGGGGGCGCCGCCCCGCCGCCAGCCACGCCCCCTCGGGAGCGGGCGATGGAGTTCCTGCGCGCAGGCAAGCCCCTTGAAGCGGCGCCCCTGCTCAAGGAGATAGCCACGGCAGAGCCTACGGCCGATACCTATAACGACCTGAGCTATGCCTACCTCCTCGGGAAGGAGTACAAACTCGCCGCAGAGGCGGGCAAACAGGCGCTCAAGCTTAACAACCAACACGCGGGCACCCTGTACAACGTCGGCATGGCTATGCTTGAGCTGGGAGAGCCATCACAAGCTGAAGGATACTTGAGCCATTCCTCCACCCTGCAGCCCGACAGGTATGAACCCTACGTTGGACTGGTTCGGGCTAACCAAGCGCTGCAGAACGGCCCTCTGGCCAGCCACTACCTGCGAGAGGCGGAGCGGCTGGGCGCCGTCGCCCAGGAACTGGCCCAGCACCGGTCGGCGGTCGCCGCCCTGTTCGACTTCGATGTCAAGGACGTGCCGGCGGACTTGGCCCCGAGCTGCGCTCAACTCAGGGAGGCAGCCCTCTGCTTGTGGCAGGACGGGAAGGGCGGGCCGTACGATCTATACTACCTGCCCACGGAGAAGGGCGCCAAGGCCCAACGTATCCGTCTCGGGCCGATTTTCCAGGCTGAGGGGATCATCGACCGGGCCCAGTTGCCCGGCGGGGTTCAGGGCTACTGGGTCCGACAACCGGACATCGTCGCGGACATGTATGCCTGGCGTCTCTTCGCACTGAAGGAAGGGCGCCTGCAACCGGTGATCGCAGCGACCGGCACCTATCCGGCGACGGAACTCTTTCGGGGCTTTGGCGAGCCTCCGGCGATACGCGGCGATACCATCGGATCGTCGGGTTTTAACGCGTCCCGCAATGGGCTTCTCCACTGGCAATGGAAGCTGTCTGCTGACCTGACGACCGCAACCCTGATCTCCCAGACCAAGGGCGACTTCAAGTAAATCAGGTGCTGATCGCTCGCTGGTTGCCCCGGAGCAATCGGTGGTAGAATTGTGGGTGGAGGCTGATTTTTCGACCATGCTCTCTTCACTGGCACATCTCCATCCCATGGTGCTCGGACTCATCGCCAGCCTGCTGGCCGGGCTCGCCACCAGCATCGGGGCGATCCCGGTACTCTTCACTCGGCGCCTCTCGCCACGCCTGTACGACGGCATGCTGGGCTTCGCCGCCGGAGTCATGCTGGCAGCCACCGTCTTCAGCCTGATCATCCCCGCCATGGAGCACGCCGGAGGCGGCCTGCGGGGCGCCCTCACCGCCGGGGTCGGACTGATCCTCGGCGGCCTCTTCCTCGACCTGGTAGACCGGTACTCCCCGCACCGCCACTTCATCAAGGGGCCCGAGGGGGGAACGGCCAGCTCCACGCTCCAGCGCATCTGGCTCTTTATCATCGCCATCACGATCCACAACTTCCCGGAGGGCCTGGCGGTGGGCGTCGGCATCGGCGGCGGCGACGTCGCCAACGGTGTCATCCTCGCCATGGGCATCGCGATCCAGAACGTCCCGGAGGGGCTGGCCGTGGCGCTGGCGCTGCTCGGCGAGCGGTACAGCCTGAGCCAGGTCTTCTGGATCACGCTCTTTACCGGCTTGGTCGAACCGATCGGCGGGCTGCTGGGGGTGGCTGGCGTCACCCTGGCCAAGCCGGTGCTGCCCTACGCCCTGGCCTTTGCCGCAGGCGCGATGCTCTTCGTCATCAGCGATGAGATCATCCCCGAGACGCACCAGCGGGGCAACGAGCGCGTTGCCACCTACATGCTGCTGGTTGGCTTCATTGTGATGATGACCCTGGATACCACCCTCGGATAGCGGGGTTTGTGCAATTCGTAACAAGAATTGATAAGCCAACCTTATTTCATTAGACGCAAAACTTATGCGGGGTTACGATGGAGCTGAGGGGGGATCAACCCATGCAAACGCTGATCTGGGTACTCCTTGGCATCGTCGCACTGCTCCTGCTTGCAGCTGGTTACGAAGCCCTGGCTGGTGCCGCGACCCTGCGCTGCTACCCGCCCACCGGCCGGCTCATCGACATCGGCGGGCGCCGCCTGCACATCCACGTGACGGGCGCCGGCACCGGCCCAACCGTGGTGATCGAGCCCGGCCGCTTCAACACCTCGCTCATGTGGACCCTGGTGCAGCACTCCATCGCCCCGTTCGCCCGGGTCGTCACCTACGACCGGGCCGGCTACGCCTGGAGCGATGCCGATGCGGCGCCCCGGACCGGGGAGCGCGTCGCCGAGGACCTGCACACGCTGCTCCAGAAGGCCGAAATTCCCGGGCCGTACCTGTTGGTCGGCCACTCCCTCGGGGCACTCTACATGCGGTGCTTCGCCGAGCGCTACCCGGATGAGGTCGCCGGCATCATCCTGGTGGACCCCTACACCGAGGGTGAGATCCGGCGTCACCCGCCGAAAGTGAAGGCGATGCAGGACCGCTTCGGCCCGATGATGAACCTGGTCTCCCGCTTTGGCGTCGCCCGGCTCGCAGCGCCTTTTATGACCGGCATGAAGTCAGAGTTGCGGCGATTCCCGGCCGCCGTCCAGGCGCAGATCGTGGCGCTGAGCGTGAACCACCGGCTGTGGCACACCGTCGACCGCGAGTGGCGTGAGCTGGACGGGCTGGCCGGGCGCATCGGGGGGACAGGCAGCCTGGGGGAGAAACCCCTGCTGGTGCTAAGCGCCGCCCGCCGCGACATGAAGCCCGGTGGCGGGTTCTCCGAGGCCGAGGTCGAGGAGCTGTGGCGGCTCCAGAAAGAGTCCCAGGCCGACCTGGTTCACCTCTCCTCCCGGGGGCGCCTGGTTATGCTGCCGGACACCGGGCACGGCGTGCCGCTGGAGCGGCCGGAAGCGATCGTAGAGGCCGTTCGGGAGCTGATCAGGTAGGAGGTTGAGGGAGATTCAAGTCCGACAGATTACCGACCCTGCCGACCCTGCGATCGCGGCCTTCGGGCGCCTGCAGGATCGCGCCTTTCCCGAGCCCGAGCTGCTGATTCCCCCCAGCATCTTCCCGCGCATGCTCGCCACCCGCACGGCGGAACGCCGCAACCTGATGATCGTGGCGGAGGCGGGCGCCGAGGTGGTGGGCGGGGCGCTCTTCCACTACTTCCCGGGGGTCAACACCGGGTTCTCCAGCTTTCTGGCGGTGGCGCCCGAGGTACGGGGCCAGGGCGTGGCCCGGCGCCTGCATGAGGCCCGGTTTGCCGCGCTCGACCGGGAAGCAGCAGAACAGGCGCCCGTCCACGGCGTGTTTATCGACGTGGTGGCGCCTGAACGGCTGAGTGAGGCGGAACGGGAGCGGGAGCGGGCCGTGGGCTCGGACCCCGTCGCCCGGCGGCGCATCTTCCACGCCCTGGGCTTCCGCAAGGTGGATGTCGCTTACTACCAGCCCGACAATCATGAGCCCATCACCAATATGGACCTGCTCTACTGCCCACGCCACCCGGCTGAGAGAATCCCCACCGAGCTGGTCGCAGCGACCATGCACGCCTACTGGCGTCCCTGGCTGGGCGCCGCCGTGGCGGCCCGGGAAGCCGACCTGCTCCGCCGCCGCTGCGGCGGCGAGACTGTGGCGCTCCTACCGGCCTACTAGTCGGCCCACTCCAGGTACCCCGACGTGATCGCCACCCAGCCTGCCACGCCGTCTCCGGTCACTACCGGAACCCAGAAGTGCCCGTCTTCCCACCAGTGCGAGCTGCTAGGGCCGCCGGTGGGGACCTTCACGGTCAGGCGGGCGCCGTCCTTGAGGCAGGCCACCACCTCGCCCTTCAGACCGGGCGCCGACCGCATGTTCAGGCAGTCTCCGGTGCCCTGCACCTCCAAGACGAGCACATCCCCAAACGGGACGCCCTGAAACTTCGGCGCCACCAGCGGGCCAAAGTCACCGCAGGGACCGCCCGTGCCGCCGATCCGTGCGGCAGCGAAGCGGACCTCGGTCGGCGCCTGACCCGTGCTCAGCCCCCAGGGGTCCAGGCTCCGGTACAGATTGATGGCGTTGTGCGCCCGCTGAATCTTTACCTGGCTCAGCTGCCGTCCGGATGCATCCAGCACCTCAAGGAGTTGGGTGTCCGAATTGCCGTCCCAGGCATTGTTGAAGATCAGGCCATCCCCGGCGGGGGAGGGAAGCGGGTTGACATAGGCTTCGTTCCTGAGCCCCGGGACCGGGCTGAGCTTTCCGTTCTCCAGGATGCGGATGCCCTGCTTGGTGTTGACCAGCAGGCCCGCCCCGGCGGAGACCCAGTGGTTCGAGCTGCCGAAGCCGTAACAGGCGCTGGCGTCGAGGACGCGGGCGAATGGCTGTACCTCTCCGGCCCGGGTCAAATGAATCACCGGCAGAAAGCCAGCTACTAGGTCGGAGTAGGCATAGGTGGAGCCGTCCGGCGACAGGAATCCCACCGCACGGTGATACTTCCCCACCAGTTTCCCGGACCAGTCGTATTGGTACGTGGCGCCGTTCGACACGGACTGATGGACAAACCCGTCCCCCGTGCCGAAGTAGCGCAGGTTGCCGCTGCCGTCACTCAGGCGCTCTGCCTTGCCGGTGGCCACATCCACCAGCAGCAGATCGGCACTGGTGAGCACAGCGACCTTACGCCCCGAAGGCTCGAAGAACGCCTGCACCTGCTGCGCTTCGCCGGCGCCCCGGACCTTGAATGCGGAGATGTGCCGGAAGTTGGCGTCGGTGATGATGAACTCATCCCGGCCCTTGAGCCACAGCAAGCGGTCCCCCTGCGCCCCGACGAGCTCAACCTTCGCCCGGTCCCAGGTGAAGACCTCGCCCGACGAGCGAACCACTAGGTAGCTGCGCTCTTCCGTCCGAACCCGGGCGTACAGGTTGTCGGGTGAGGGCGTGAAGCCACTGGCGAGCTTGTCCTCGTTGGGGATCTGCCAGCCCTCGATCTCCCCGGTCTGCACCTTCATCCAGTAGATGCCCTCTTCGGCCATCTGGACCGTGGCGCCCGGTCCATAGGTCACGTGCTTCAGGGGGCCGTTCTCCACGCGGACGACCGGAACGGTGTCAGCTAAAGGCGCCGGGGTAATGCTGATCGTCCGGGTCGCACCGTCCCACGCGACGGCGGCGCCGAACGACTCGGAGACGAAGCGCAGCGGCACGTAGGTGCTCCCCTCCAAAATTCGGGGCGGCACCTCCAGCCCGACCTTGGTGTCTCCAACCCAGCCCACGTAGGAGCCAATCTGGATGGTCACCGTGGTCGTGCCCTTCACGGCGGTGACCGTGCCGGTCTCGCCGTCCCAGCTGACCTCGGCGCCCAGCGCCTCAAAGATCGCCCGGAGGGGGACCAGGGTGCGACCATCTTCAAGGACGGGCTCCCGCCCGGGCGGCAGGGGCAGCTCCTGACCGTCGATGACGATCCGGGGCGGGGCCGCGGCGCTTGAGATCGTCGCAGGGAGCAGGGCAAGCATAAGCAACATGATGAGAACGAAGCGGCGCACGACGAAACCTCCAAGCATGTACAAAAATGCGATGCAGATAGGACGCAGCGAAAAGTGGAGCAGTTCCCTCATGGCCAGAGCAGAGCCCGGCAGGTGTACCACCTGCCGGGCCTTGCCATCTTCCCCGGTTTACGGGCGATCGATCGTGAAGGCGGGGGAGGTCCAGGTCTCCCAGTGGGCGGGGTTGTTTTCGTCCCCCAGGGGCTTGAGCACCGAGAGCACCAGCACGTAGGTGCCATCCGGCACCTCGTTGGTCTTGTTGCCGTTCACGGTAGTGCCGTCGAAGGCGAAGCCCCAGAAGCCGGTGGAGGTGCTGTTCTTGCCCAGGTACTGCTCGTCGGGGAAGGCACGATGCCAGGACTTGCCGGTGGTGGCGTCCTTCACCTCAAGGCGCAGGCGGCGGACCTGGTGGTCCACATGGACCGCCACGTAAGGAATGTCGCCGTTCTGCATGGTGTAGGTGACGCCCGCCGCCTGCTTGTAGTAGGTGCTGCCGCTCACCTTGGCCAGCCAGGGGAAGCCGAAGGTGCCGCCGGCGGTGAGGATCGGCACGGACTGGTAGTCGCCCTTCATGCCGGCGTACGGGACCCGCACCGGCAGGCCGCCGCCTTCGGGCGTAACTACGATGTAACCGCCGAAAATCGAGCGCTCGGCCAGACCCGGGTTGGCGGTAATCGTGACCATAACCGAAGCGCTGCCGCCAGCCGGGACCGTCACAGTCGGGGCGCTGAAGCTGACCGAGGCGAAGCCGGTCAGGGCGCCCACGGTGTACTCGCCAGGCCCGGTCGAGAGCGCCGGTGCGTGGGAGAGGGTGTACGTGACCTCGGAGCTGCCGTTGTTCTCAATGGTCAGCGTGCGTACTGCCGGACCGGCCTCGCTCTCACCGAGGGAGAGCTTGCCGGGCTCCACGCGGGTCGCTGCCAGAACGGCCCGGTCGATTTGGACCATGCCGGCGCCCTGGCGGTGGACCTGGTCGAGGAGGCCGAGGGCGGGGTTGCCCCACCAGTTCTTGGGCTCTGCGCTGTTCTGGAGGATGGTGCGGACGGCCTGCGCCGGGGTCCTGGGCTTGGCCTCCAGCAGCAGGGCGGCGGTGCCCGCCACGTGCGGGGAGGCCATGGAGGTGCCGCTCAGGGTGGCGTAGCCGCCCTTCTCCAGCGGGTAGGTCGAGTAGATGTTGCCGCCCGGAGCCGCAATGTCGGGCTTCAGGCTGAGATCGGGCGCCAGGCCGTAAGAGCTGAAGTCCGAGATGCGGCCGCCCAGGCTGTTGGGATAGGAGCCCCGGGTACCGGTCCAGGTCATGGAGACCGGACCGGCGGCCAGGCGGGAGTCGAGCGCGTTGCCCTGCACCTGGGAGATCATCACCACGGGGATGGAAATCGGCACGGCGCCTGCAACGGTCGGGTTGACGCTGCCAGCCTGGTTGTTGTACAGCACGACACCCGCGGCGCCGGCTGCCTGTGCGAACCGGGCCTTGTCGTAGAAGGGGCAGGTGCCACGCCGGATCAGGGCGACCTTCCCGGCGAGGCTGCCGGCGGGCATGGGCGCGCAGCCGTCGGCGGCGCTGGTTTGCGTACCGGTGCGGACCAGGACGAAGGTGCCGCTCGTCGGGGCGACGGGCGCCGCCGTGGCGCTTACGTATCCGACGTTCATATCGTCAGGCGTCACAGTGAACTGCGACAGCACGATATGGCTGTTCTCGAAGGAGGCGACGCCGATCACCTTGTCGCCGACGCCGGGGGCGCCCGCCGCGTACAGGCCGTTGGCGCCGCTGTTGCCGATGGAGGCCACGACCACCATGCCCTTGTTCACCAGGCGGCTGGCCGCCTTGGCGGTCGGGTACTCGGGCCACTGGAAGGAGGAGCCGATCGACATGTTCAGCACCTGCATGCCGTCAGCAAGTGCCCGCTCCATGGCGGCGATCATGATGTCGGAGGTTGTGGATCCCTCGCACCCGAAGACGCGATAGGCGCCGAAGGTCACGTTGGGGGCGACGCCCTTCACCGTGCCGTTGGCACCGACAATGCCAGCCACATGGGTGCCGTGGCCCTGGCAGTCATCGGGGTCGTTGTCAGGCACGGTTGCCGGGTTGTAGGCGGGGCTGGCGGGGTCGGCGTTGAAGGCGTCGCCCACGAAGTCGTACCCGGTGAATACCCTGAAGCCAGGCCCGAAGCCGCCGCCCAGGTCAGGGTGGTGGTAGTCGACGCCCGTGTCCATGATCGCCACCTTCACGCCCTGGCCCGTCAGCCCCAGCTCAGACTGGGCGACGCCGACGCCGGTCATGTTGATGGCCGTGTTCAGTTCGGGCATCTCCCCAGGGCTGGTCGGAGGCAGTGAGACGGTCTCGTTGGGATATACGGCCTTCACGCCCTCCAGCCGGGAGAGCTTGGGCACCTGGGAAGCGGGAATGGTGACCGAGACGCCGTTGAACAGGGTGTCAAACTCGTACCGTTCCTTCATTTGAAGGCCGGCCTTCTTGGCAGCCGCCCGGAAGGCTTCCCGCTCGCGCTTGAGCGCGGCCCGGTCCGTTCCATCGGCGGCGGGGGAGCTGGACAGTTCCACGAGGAAGGAGCCAGGGGTCTCATCGAGCAGGGCGCCGGTCTCGGCAGAAGGGGGAGCGCTGAGGGGATCCAGGGCTTGGACGCCGTCTTCGGCGGCAGCGGGCATGGAAACCAGGGACGCGAGCAGGGCCAGGGTCCCAACCAGGGCAGTGTACCGTCTCTTCCTCACGTGCATCATCCGTCCCCCTACGGTGATTTGGGAAAGGTGCACACTGCCAATTCCGTATGATTAGATTATATCCTCTCTTCTGTAATCGGTTTTCCCTATAGGCGTAGAAAGATGCGACCGAAGTCCCGGTCGCATCTGAGCCTGCAGTCCCAACCATGGGACACCTCCGAAGTCGATCTACTGTGCCAACGCAGGCATGCGGAAGGCGGTCTGCCGGACTGGGCGTTCCTGATCGTTGTTGCAGCGGGAAAGCCGCCTTCCCAACTGCCGCTGGCGGATGGGGCTCAGGTCGGCCAGCACAGCCTGCCGAACCACGCCGCAGGCCAGTCCGTAGGTGCCGTTCTGCCCCTCCCGAATCAGGTTAACGGCCCAGAGCTCATCGAGGAGGCCCCACATATCGTCCTCCGTGCAACCCACCACCCCGGTCATCAGCTCCAGGGAGAGAGGCCCCGGGGCGATGGCGCTCAGGTCAGCCAGGGTGCGGGCGCCAGGGGAGAGCTCCGCCAGCTTCGCACCCACCACGGCCTGCACCACCGGCGAGACCTTTCCGCCGTGGGTCGGTCCTGTGCGTGCGGTCTCCAGGGCGAAGAGCGGGTTCCCGCCGGTGTAATCGTGCAGCTGCTCTTCGTCCCGGGGCTGCCGGCCCTTCCCGAGCCTGCGGGCCACCACCTGCTCCAGCTCGGAGGGGCGCAGGGGATGGAGATGGATCTCGGCGCCCGTGCCATCTTGCTGCAGTTGGCGCAGGAACTGGCGGAGGGGGTGGCTATCGTGCAGCCCCTCGGAGCGGGCGGTGCCCAGCACCATCACCTTGGCGCCTGCGCCGTAGCGCAGCAGGAAGTGCAGGAACTGTAAGGTCTCGCTGTCGCAGAGCTGCATGTGGTCGATCATCAGCAGCACCGGCCGGTCCTGCAGAAGCGTCCTGGCCGCCGTGTCGTAGGTGCGGCCCAACTGCCAGGGGTTCTCGATCTCCGGTACAGCCCCGCCCAGTTCACGCAGCCACGCCGTGACCGGTGCCAGGGGCAGGGGGCGGGCGGTGGGGAAGCAGCGGGCTTCCAGCACCAGGGCGCCCTGGTGGGCGGCCCAACTGCGCAGTTCGGCCGCCAGGGCGGACTTGCCAATCCCGGCCTCACCTGAGAGCAAAACCATGTGCGGGCGCCCTGCCGCAGCCTGCTGCCAGGCGCAGGTCAGCTCGCTCCACTCCCGCGTGCGGCCGACCAGCTGGGGCTCGAACGCCGCCGAGGGTGTACCGCCACGGCCCATGCGGAGCACCGCCCGGTATGCCTCACGGGTCGCATTGGCGGGTTCGGCACCAAGCTCCTTCTGGAGGATGCTGCTGCAGCTCCGGTAGGCCTCCTGGGCGCCGGCGACATCGCCTTGCAGGGCCCGCAGGCGGATCAGCGCCTGGTAATGCTGCTCGGTGAGAGGTTCGGCCTGAATCAGCCGGTTAACGCACCGGATTGCGGCCGTGTAATCCTGATGGGCCTCCAGGAGGCCGGTCAGGCGCCCGAGCGCGGTCAGGTACATCTCACGCACCCGCTCCCGAAGCGGCACAAGCCAATCGGCGGGACAGCCCGCCAGGAGGTCGCCCTGGTACAGGTCCAGAACCTTGGCCAGCAGGGCAGGGGTGGTGGCGCCGGCTGCCTCCTCCAGGTCCAGCACGTCGATCCGTTGCGGCAGGTCGGTCCGCCAGTAGATCATCTTCCGGTTAGACTCAATATAGGGCGTCACCGGCGGGAGCGCCTCAGCCAGGTGGAACAGCGCCTTTCGCAGGTTGGTCAGCGCCTGGTCATGGCAGGAGTCGGGCCAGAGCAGGTGGGCGATGTGGCGGCGGAACTGGGGGGCGCCCCGGTGGAGGATCAGGTAGGCCAGGAGCACCTGCTGCCGCTCCGGCAAAGCAACCGTAAGGGGCTCCGTATTGATCCAGAGTTGCAGGCAGCCAAGCAGTCTTACTTGCAGCACAGGACTCCTCACCTCCACGTGGTCCTCGATGAGAAAATCCTACCGAATCAGCACGACTTAGGCATGACTTATGTAAGTCATCTTACGGTATCTTCCTCACACAAAACGAGCTAGCTCACAGTGAGCTAGCTCGGGTACTTTCAGGCCTAGATTCCGTGTTGATGAGCCCAGGTGGTAAGGGCGGTGCGGGAAGAGATCCCCAGCTTGCCGTAGATCTTGCGCAGGTGGTTGTTGACCGTGTGTTTGCTCAGGTACAGCCGTGCGGCAATCTCTTTGTCCGGCAGGCCCTGTGCCACCAACTGCACCACTTCGAGCTCCCGGGATGAGAGCCCGCCGGGGGCGGGGGCGGACGGCTCGACCCTCAAAGCCAGCGAGTCCAGCGCCAGCTCCAGAGCCGCTTCTAGCCCCAGGTCGGCGCCGGCCTGGAACTCGGCGTGGAAGGCCTCCCCGGCGCCCTGCTCGGTGGCCCGCCGGTCGTGCTCGAAGGCTGGGCGCTCGGCCTCCCAGACTTTCATCCCCAGCCGTTTCCGCTGCGCGTCGGCGGCGCCCAGGAGCCGGGCCGCAGCGGGGGCCCGACCTTGCGTTGTGAGCAGGCCGGCCGCCCGCTCAATACCAACCACGCACAACTCGGCATCCCTGGTTTCATTGGCAAGCCGCAGGCTGTCGCTGAGCAGGCGGATGGCGGCAGCCAGCTCCCTTTGCCCGATTCGCAGCGTGGCCATCCCCAGGAGAGCCGTGCTCTCACCCCGGCTGTCCCCCAGGGCGTTCCAGAGGGCGATGCTCTCCTCGTACATGGCGGCGGCCTCCGCGAGGTTTCCCGCGGCCTGGGCCAGGTCCGCCAGGTTGATCAGCGTGTTGGCGACGTACCGCGGCATGCCTTGGCGGCGCCGAATCGCCAGCGCTTCCGTCAGGAGGGGCTGGGCCTCCATCAGCTTCCCCTCGTTGTAGGCCAGCAGGCCCAAGTTGTTCAAGCAGGCGGCAATCGGCCCTTCCATGCCGAGTTCCCGGGCGATCATCAGCCCCTGCTCCCAGTAGGCACGGGCCTTGCCGTAATCACCCAGGGTAAAGTTGAGCGACCCGGCTATGCTGAGGCTCTTGCCCAGCACGGTCGGGGCCCGCTCCCGGCAAGGAAGAGCCAGGAGGTCGGCGTAGTGGCGCACCCCTTCTCGCACATGCCCCCGCACCACCCAGAACGGGTCGAGGGCGTTCGCCAGGGACAGCCCGGTGCCGGCGCTTCCGGCGTCCTGCTTGCTCCAGTTCAGGGCAGCCTGAAGATCGTCAAACTGGTTCTCCAGCCGGTCAAACAGCTCGGGCTGGTTGGCGCCGCCGAACTGCCGCATCGCCTGCCGCACCCAGGCGGCGTAGTGCTCAAGGTGCCGCTGCCGGACCGCCGGCATCTCCCCTGACTCGGTCAACCGTTCTAGCCCGTACTGGCGAATCGTCTCCAGGAGCCTGTAATACCCCACCTCGCCAGCCGGTTCGACCTTGACGACAGACTTGTCGACCAGCTCCAAAAGCAGCGGGAGAACCGTCTCCTCTTCCAGGCCCGTCCCTGAGCAGACCGCCACAGCTGCCTCTACCGTAAACCGACCGGCAAAGACAGAGACCCGCCGCCACAGGGTCCGCTCCCCTTCCGACAGCAGGTTGTGGCTCCAGTCAACCACGGCCCGCAGCGTCTGGTGGCGCGGCATGGCCAACCGGTCGCCGCCGGTGAGCAGTCGGAACCGATCCTGCAGGCGCCGGGCGAGATCCCGGGGAGGCAGAAGCCTGACGCGGGCGGCCGCCAACTCGAGGGCGAGCGGAAGCCCATCCAGGCGCTGGCAGATCTCAGCGATGGCGCGGGCGTTGTCGCTGGTTATGTCGAATGAGGGCAAAGCGGCGCGGCCCCGGGCCAGGAACAACCGTCTGGCCTCGTCGGGCGGCAGGGAGGGGACCTCCATGCAGACCTCCCCTGGGACGCCCAGTGGCTCGCGGCTTGTACACAGCACAGTGCAGTGCCGGCAGACGGACAGCAGGGTCCGCACCCAAGCCGCACAGTCAGCCACCAAGTGCTCGCAGTTGTCGAGGATCAGCAGAAAGCGGCGGTCGGCGTAGGTCTCCATCATCGCCTCAAACAGCGAGGCGCTTGGGGTTTCGCGCAGCCCCGCAGTGAAACCCACGGCGGCGGCGGCCGCCTGGGCCACGCTGTCCTGGTCGGAGGCACCGGCCAGCGGCACGAACCAGGCGCCGTCCTCCCAGCGGTCCACCAGAGCGGCGGCCGTCTGCAGGGAAAGACGGGTCTTTCCGGCCCCACCCGGACCTGTAAGCGTGACCAGGCGGTGGCTCGTAAGCAACTGGCTAACGGTCGCCATCTCTTTCTCGCGGCCCACGAAGCCGGTGAACTGCGGCGGCAGGTTGTTGGGGAGGCGATCCAGCGACTTCAGCCGGATGCCGGTGTCCGGAGGAAGGGTGTAGATCCGGACCGTAGATATAAGGTCCCGGAGTCGGACCCACCCCTGATCGGTGATTGGCATCGAGGGGAGCCAGTCCGACGCAGCCTCTTCCGAGACCAGGATCTGCCCGGGGGCGCCCAACTGCAGCAGGTAGCCGCATTGCCGCCGTATGTCGCTCTCCGAAATGGTTCCGTCCGATGCGTGCAGTAGGAGCGTCAGTTGATGATCCTGATTGCGAAGGCGCAGGGCGGCCTCCACAGCTGCAGCGATGTGCTCGAAGCGCAGCAACTGCTGCGGGAAAGGGCCAGACTCAACCGGGCCAGCTACGGCCACAACGGTTTCGCGCAGGGGTGACCACCTCCCGTGAAAAAATGATTGTTGCATTTTGCCGATTTTGAAGATAGACTATCGGCCTAGTGACGGCTAATAGGTGTTAAAGAGAGGTATAATCATGAAACTGGTTCGACTGCTGGTGGTCGGTGTGCTCCTGTCCGCGATGATGCTCAGCGCGGGAACAGCTTTTGCGGGCGGGTTGAGGGGAACCGAACCCCCCTGCCGCACCTGCGACAACGGCTGGGAATGGGTCAAAAGATCGCCGGGGCTCCCAGTAGCTCTGGCGTAAATTTTTCGGCAGCCACGCGGCGTTTCCTGTGTGAACAGGGAACGCCGCTCTTTCTGTTCTACCAGCAGGGAACGCCACAGAGAACGATCCCGGAACGATCCGGTTGCTATACTGTCCTACGTTCGTTCGGGCAACCATGCCCCGGCAAACCGCCCACCGGTATCGGTGGTTTTTCACTACAAGGAGGGAGTCTCGTGTCGCGTAGCCGGTCTCTGGCCCTGCTGTTGACCACCCTGGCTTTCCTGATGGCCCTGGTGGCCCCCGTCTCCGCCGCCGACCTGGTCCCCGTCTCTGTGACCGTCGACGGCAACACGCTTCAGGCCACCGCCTATATCGTCAATGACCGGACCGTTGCCCCGCTGCGGGCGATCTTCGAGGCGGTCGGCGCCGTGATCGAGTGGGACGGTCCGACGCGCACGGTCACCGCCCGCAAGGGCACCAAGGTGATTCAGCTTACCGTCGACAAGACCGAGGCCTTCATTGACGGCAAGCCCGTGACCCTGGCAGTCTCCCCCATGATCATCAATGGCAGCACCTACGTGCCCGTTCGCTTTATCGTTGAGGCGCTGGACCTGAAGGTCGACTTCGACAGCCAGACCCGCACCGTCGTGGTCAAGTCGGGCCTCGAATGCAGCCTGCCGGGCGGTCAGAAGCACACCGGCACCATCGCCCCCGGCGGCGAGACCTGGGGCCTGTGCGGCAGCCCGCATATCGTCGCCGGTGGTTTCCGGGTGGAGGGCACCGACAGCCCGATCCTCACCATCGAGGCCGGTGCGGTCGTCCGCTTTGAGAACGGCGCCAGCCTCGAGATCGGCGACCGGCTCCCCGGCGGCCTCCTGATCAACGGCACCGCGGAGCGGCCCGTTGTCCTGACCGCTGACACCGCCGGCGCTGAGTCCGGCTTCTGGCGGGGCATCAACTTCTACGGGCAGACCCTGAAGGGCAACGGCACCCTCCAGCACGCCCGGATCGAATACGCCGGCGGCCGGTATGAGAGCGAGGGCGGCATTACCGTGCGGGCCGCCGAGCAGCGGGTGGAGATCACCCTGCAGAACGTCGAGCTGCGCCGCAGCCTCCAGGCCGGTCTGAACTTGGTGGGCAACGCCCGGCTGTCGGCCCAGACCAAGGATCTCACCATCACCGAGACCCAGGCGGTCGAGGGCAAGGGCGGCTACGCCATAACCACTGAGGCCGCCGGCAGCCATAACCTGCCCAAGGGCAAGTACGAGGGCAACGCCTTCAACGCCGTGCGCATCTCCTCCGAGTCGACGGGCCGGGTTGAGATCGCCGAGAACACCACCTGGCGGAACCTCGGCATCCCCTACGCGATCGACCGCGACATCCTCGTTGGCGGTACCTCTACCCCGACCCTGACCCTGGAGCCCGGTGTTGCAACGCTGTGGGCAACCGGGACTTCCCTCCACGTTGGCTACGAGCAGCCTGGCACGCTGGTGGCGGAGGCCGCCAAGGAGTTGGGCGCCGGCCACGAGGCCGCCCTGCAGTCCGCCGCCGACAGCCTGAAGGCATTCTTCGCCGATCCGAAGTCCACCGCTCTCGCACAGAACAAGGCGATCGTCTTCGGCGCCTGGAGCGCCACCCCGAACCGTGGCTTCTGGAGCGGTCTGCACTTCTACGACCTGGCTGGCGAGCGCAGCAAGCTCTCGGGTGTGGTGGTGGCAAACGCCGGCCGCAAGGTCGATGAGCAGGCTGGCATCGTGGTGGAAGGCCGGAACGACACCCCGGTCAAGATCCAGCTGGTCAAGAGCCTGATCACCGGCGCCGCCCAGAGCGGCCTCGAGCTGATCGGGACCAACGCAGGCCTGGTGCCCGGCTCCACCGGCAACATCCTCAAGGGCAACGGCTGGCCCATTCGGCTGGAGCCCCAGCACATCGGGATGCTGGAGGCCGGCAATCAACTCACCGGCAACGACAAGGACTGGATCAGCGTGCAGACCTACGCGATGAGCGGCGGCGCTGTTACCACCAGCCAGACCTGGCTCAACCACGGCATCCCGTACCGGTTCAGCCGGGATACCTGGATCGGCGGCAGCGAGCAGCCCGTGGTCACCATTGAGGCCGGCACCAAGCTGATCTTCACCCAGGACAACGGCATCCAAGTGGGGTACAACGACGAGGTCGGCAGCCTGAAGGTTGCCGGAACCCAGGAGAAGCCGGTCACCTTCACCTCGGAGGTGCGGCGCGCCGGCACCTGGCAGGGTCTCACCTTCACCACCTACGCCGGCGGTGACAACCAGATCGACTATGCAGTGATCGAGTTCGCGGTGGAGGGTATCCACTTCGAGGCTGACCTCGGTCAGATCGTCACCAACACCACCTTCCGTAACAACGTTGAAGACCGAAACGACGACTAGGCCCCCGTGCTTATCAGAAGGCAATGCACCCCGCCCGGTTGAACTGTAGAGAGTACAGAAAGGCGGGCGGTGTGCTGTGGAGATGACCCTGGACCACCTGGTCTACGCGGTGCCAGACCTCGAAGAAGCCCGGCAGCGCTTTCACAAGCAGTGGGGCCTGCATGTCGTGGCTGGCGGGAGCCACCCCCAGTGGGGCACCCACAACTGCCTGAGCTACTTCGGATTGCCCTATGTGGAGTTCATCGCTGTGCAGGACCCCGCGGTCGCCATGCAGAGCAACTTTGGACGCATGGTGCTGGAGCGTGCGAGGGCTGGGGGCGGGCTGACCACCTTCGCCCTCGGCACCGCCGAACTGGACGGCGCCGTGGCTCGGCTGCGGGCACAAGGGGTGGCGGTGGAGGGCCCCATAGAGGGGCGCCGCACCCGGCCGGACGGCAGCGTGCTCGCCTGGCGCCTGGCCTTCCCCGAGCCCGCAGGCGGCCTGCGAATGCCCTTCCTGATCCAGTGGCAACAGTCCGACGAGGCGCGCAAGGCGGACCTGACCGCCCGGGGCGCCATTGCCCCGCACGCCGCCGGGGATGTCCGCCTGGGGCTGGTGGTCGCAGTGCGCAACCTTGGCGGTGCGCTGGATGCCTTCGCGCGGTATTTCGGGATCTCGTCCGGCCCGATCTATGCGGACACGGCCCTCGGCGGGCGCCGCTCGCAGCTCAACCTGAAGCGCGGCGACGTTACCCTCTGGGAGACGGAGTCCGTCCCGGAAGGCCCGCACCAGGTACGCTTGAACTTCGCCAACGGCGTCTTGCGGCCTCTCCCATAAGCAACGAACACCCGCAGATCGCTGCGGGGGTTCTGCTATGGAGCGGTAGTTTCCTGACCCTTCTGCTTGGCACGGAATCGGCGCACCTTCATCAGGTTGCCGCAGAGCTTGTCGTCGCAGAACCGTTTGGTGCGGTTGCGGGTGTCGTCGTAGAAGATCCACATGCAGTCCGGGTTGTCACAGATGCGCACCCGATTGCTCTCGCCCCGGGCCAGGGTCTGGGCGAAGGATGCGGCGATCTCTGCCATGACCGAGGGCCAGCCCTGGTGAAGTGGCACAAGGTCGAGCCGGTGACCCTCCTCGGACGCGGAGAGCTGGCGGAAGACCGGGCCGGCGGACATCACATTGTTGATCAGCTGGCGGTCCTCATCGGCGGGGACGCGGCCCTCCGCCAAGGTCTGCCCCATTCGCCGCAGGAAGCTCCGCAGCGCCAGCAGGGCCTCCATATCGGTCGGCAGGGGCGGGACCGGTGCGGCGAGATGCCGGGCCTTCAGGAACTCGGCGAGGAACTCTGGGTCCTGCAGACGGTCGGTGATCCGGCCACTTCCGCGCCAATCCCGCCATTCGCTGTTGCAAAAGTCGGTCCATAGCAAACTCATGACAGTTATCCTCCAATGGATGTTGACCCCAGGGTGATCCTGTGATACCCTTTGAGTTGTAACTACCTTAAATGTGTTTAGTGGTTACATCGCATGTTGAGCCAACGATTCTATTGTAACGCTTGAAAGGCAAAAACGCCAGTTACACATCGGGAGGGGTTTCTGCATGACGCGGGACCGTTTGAACCTGTTTGCCACGTTGCGGAACTACGCATGGGACCAGGAGAGCTGGTTCCTGCCCCTCGCGGCAGCCCTGGAAGGGGTGGGCCCGGCTGAGGCGGCCTGGCAGCCTCCTGGCGGGGGCAACACCATCTGGGAGACCGTCAACCACCTGAACTACTACAACGAGCGCATCTTGAACCGGCTGACCGGCGCCCCGGTAGGCCCCGCGGTGGCCAACAACGATGAGTCCTTTGGCCAGAACGGCAGCCCGGACGACGCGGCGGGCTGGCAGGCTGTCGTAGCGAAGACCCGCGAGGTGGCAGAAGGCTGGCGCAACCTCCTGGCCGAGCTCACCGACGAGGATCTGGCCCGCCCGTTTGGCGAGAGCACCCTCCAGGACACCCTGCTGGCCTGGATCATGCATGACTCCTACCACACCGGCCAGGTCGCCCTGATCCGAAAGATGCAGGGCTCCTTCCCCGCCAAGCGGGGCTAAAGCAAGGGGAATCAGCATGGCCTTGAAGCGTGACCTACATCCCATGCCGGGGTTTGTCCATGATGCGCTGGTCGAGCGGGGGCTCATGGAGGCCTACCACAGCCGTCCGCCTTATCAGCAAAACGACTACGTGGGGTGGATCTCCCGGGGCAAGCGACCCGAGACACAGCAGAAGCGGCTGGCCCAGATGCTCGACGAGCTGGAGCGCGGCGACCTGTACATGAACATGGCCTACCATGCCAAGCCATAGCGACGTAAGAAGACCGGGGATGGTGGGCAATTTCACGCCCGCCATCCCCGGTCTTTCGTCACCTGCCCTACATGAGGTGGTGGTCCAAAAGGGGATAGACGGGATACCCCCCATGCAAAACCGCCTCTCGGTGAGAGGCGGTTGGTCATTTTGGCCGGTTGCTGGCACAAACAACGACCTCATTCAATCCTGAGACTGTTCTCCGGCCAGAGGGAGTCTCACGTTTGGATGAGTCTTGTGACAATCATGGGGGAAGCAGAAAAAAGGTTTGGACTTCCAGATTTTTATACCCCTAGGGGGTGTCAAATGAGGATCATGTGAGCAACTCATCCAATTCTGAGACTGTTTCTCGGGTCTGGAGAGTCTCAGATTTGGACAAGGAGGATCACGACGGATCTTCGAGCATGTTGACCTCGGTCACCCGCCCAGACCGGCTGACCCGGAAGCTCTTGATTTCCTGCGGCCTGACCTCCACAGCAAACCTGACACCTAGCAGCGACACCTCGGCCTGGGCTGCCCGACCGTGCGGCTCATACAGCCGGAGCACCAGGTCGTCGCTCTGCTCCGCCTGCTTCAGGGCGGTCACGACGACTGCCCCGGGCGGGGTGACGGTCAGGAAGGACTGAGAAGGCGGCAGAGTCCCGGGATGGACATACTCCCGCACGAACGGCAGCGGCGAGTTGAAGGCGTGGGCTGCGTGGACTACGCCGGCATCCTGCCACGGCCCCGCGTGGGGCGCCAGCGCCCAGCGCATCTCCTGCCAGCCCTGGTCGGTGAAGGGGTAGCCCAGCTCCGGGTCCAGCTGATCGGGCCGGTGCGAAGCAAAAACTGTGCTGCGCAGGACGCTCAGCCGCATCTCACCGCCCAGGATGTCCGCCCCGTACTTGGAGTCGTTGAGCAGGGCGACCCCGTAAGGATGGGCAACGCCCCGGGCGTCCCGGAGCTCGCCGGTCACGTCCAGCCACTGCTGGATCGGTTCTTCCAGGCCGTCCCCGGCGGCTGGCAGATGGCCGTAAGGCGCGGACAAGGTGGCTTTGGCGTTGCCCAGCGCGAACGGGAAGGCCAGCTTCAGGGTCTTTAACTGCTCCTGCCAGTTCACCCGCAACCGGCCATGAATCTCCAGCACGTCCCGGTAGAGCGTGAACTCCTGGCGGGCGGTCGACGCCCCGAAACGGGTGGTTACGGCGACGACAGCCCGCACCGGGCCGCTCTCCAGCACCCGAAACCGGGCCTCCCCGAAGGTGCCGGTCAGGCGCCGGAACTGCTGCTCCCGGAAGCCCCAGGGGTTAGTCGGATCCTCCACCACCAGAAGTTGGGCGCCGCCCCCCGCGAGCAGTTCCAGCCCGCGCTCCTTGTCCCGCAGGGAGCGGAGGGCGCCGGTCGCCGGGTCCAGCTCAAGGCGCCACCAGCGGTTCTCGATCGAAGTCTCGGTCACCGCAAGCCCACCGTCATCCGCAGCGACCGGAGGCTCGTCGATGATGCGATAGGTCCGGTACCCCAGCGGCGGGACCTCCACGGTGAAGACCGCCCGACGGCGCTCGCCCACCGCGGCCTCGGTCCGGGCGTTCTGGTGGAGGACCGGGTTTCCCTCCTCGTCCAGCACCCGCAGGTCGGGCGCCGTCCAGTCGGCCACCTCGACATCGATCACCTCGCGCCGGGGCCAGCTGCTCGGGTTAAAGACCACCACCGGCACCCCGTCGCCCATGTCGGTCACCCAGTCGCCCGGCCCGCTGCGCGGCCGGCGGTAGGCCTCAGCGTAGGGCCTGCCCTTCAGGGTGGTGTCGATCTGCTGCGTGATGGACTGAAGCGCCCCGTACAGGGTGCGGCGCCCCGTGCCGATCGCCTCGCCCAGCTCGTGGTGAGCGTCGGCGTAGGCGTTCTTGATGCTGGTGCCGCCGATCAGGTCGTGGAACTGGTTGAAGAGCAGGTGGCGCCAGGCCCGGGTCAGGGGCTCCACGGGATACCCACGCCCAAAGGCGGAGGCCACGGCAGCCCAGCGCTCCGCGGCCAGGAGCGTCTCCTCGGCCTCCCGGTTCTGCTGCTTGATCGCCGAATAGACGGAGTAGCAACCGCGGGCATGATACTGAAGGCTGCCATTGTAGACAGGATGCTCCCGCTGCTCAGCACGCTCAAAGAAGGGTCCCAGCCCGCTGAACTGCACGGAGGGCCAGGCCGGGTCCGCATTCAGATCCCGGATGTTCTGGATCAGCGCCTTGGTAGGCCCGCCCCCGTGGTTGCCCACACCATACAGGGCGATCCACTCGGGCTCGCCCTGGGGCCGGAAGGCAAGGTTGCGCCCCAGGGACTGGGCGACGTTGAGCGGGTTGGTGTTATAGGTCTCGACCCGGGCGGTCAGTACGCGGGTGCCGTCGGCGCCCTCCCACCAGAAAAGGTTGGACGGCAGCTCCCGCTCGTGGGCGCCCGGCCGCATGAAGACGAAGTGCGTCAGCCCGGTCTGCCGGAAGATCTGCGGGATGGTGCCGGGGTGACCGAAGGAGTCGGGCAGGAAGGCTACTGTGGCCCGGCGGCCCAGGGCCTTCTCCATGTACCGCTGCCCGTAGAGCCCCTGGCGCGCCAGCGACTCCCCGGAGGGGATGTTCATGTCGGGCTCCACCCACCAGCCGCCCACCGGCTCCCACTGACCGCGCTCCACGGCAGCCCGAATCTCCGCCAGGAGGGCCGGGTGCTCTTCCATCCAGTGGTAGTGGGCCGCCGAGCTGTGGACGAAGACCATGTCCGGGTTCTCTGCCATGCGGTCCAGCGCAGAGCGGAAGGTGGCCTTGAGCGCCTCGTAGCCCTCGCGCCAGTCCCACAGCCAGACGGGGTCCAGGTGCGCGTGGCCGGCCATCAAAAAGGTAAAGGCCTTGTGCGTCATAAGGGAAAACGAGGCTCCTTTGTCAGCCCGAGTTCGGGGTTCCGGAAGGGTTTATCCACCGCAAAGGCGAACGACTTACTACATTCATTAGACTAAGTTTGCCGTTTTTCCTTGGGTTTTGTCACAGATTGAGGGCGATATGCCCGATCTTTTCATGGGGGTTAGAGAAATGCGGATTTCCCTCAACGGGAACGACTGGCTCTTCAAGGGTTACCTCGGCGAGGACTGGTTCTGGCGCAACGGCGAGAAGCCCGGCACCCGTGACGTGCGCTGGTGGAATAAGGGCACCGTTCCCGGCAGCGTCCACAACGACCTGTGGCAGCTCGGTGAGATTCCCGACCCGTACTACGAGCGCAACAGCCTGCTGGTGGAGTGGGTCCACCAGCGCACCTGGATCTATAAGAAGAGCTTCGCCGCCGACCCGGCGTGGCGGGGGCAGACCGTCGCCCTGCGGTTTGAAGGCGTAGATTACTCGGCGCAGTTCTTCCTCAACGGCAAGCCCCTGGGCGCCCACCGGGGCATGTACACCCCGGTCTCCTTCGACATCACCGATCTGGTCAGCTACGACGGAGAGAACCTGGTGGCCGTGGTCATCGACCGCGCCCCGGACGAGGAGCCCCAGGTCAGCAAGACCAGCTACGTCGACACCCACAAGAGCCGCATGACTTACTGGTGGGACTTCTGCCCCCGCATGCCCCACATCGGCATCTGGGACGATGTCTACCTGGAGGTGACCGGTCCGGTCCAGGTCAGCGACCTGTGGGTCCGGCCCGTGCTGAACGATGACTATTCCCGGGCCGATCTGTCGGTCTCCGTGGCGCTCCAGTCGTCTACCCGGGAAACCGTGGAGCTGGAGACGACCATCACCCTCGATGGCCAAGTAGTGGCGACCACACAAACCAAGCATGCCCTGCCCCCCGGCGAGACCCGCCTGAACCTGCTCATGCCGGTCGATCAGCCCAAGCTCTGGTGGCCCAACGGCCACGGCGAGCAGCCGCTCTACGAAGCGAGGGTAGCCGTCCTCAGCGAGGGCGCCCATGAGTACCATGCCCGTCAGATCAGCTTCGGCATCCGCCGCATTGAGATGGCCGGCAACGACACCCCCGATCCGACCGCCCTCAACTACGTGCTGGTCGTCAACGGCAAACGCATCTACATCAAGGGCTGGAACTGGGTCCCCATCGATGTCATGTACGGCGTCGAGCGCCCCGAGAAGCTGAACCGGCTCCTGACCATGGCCCGGCAGGCGAACGTCAACCTGCTGCGGATCTGGGGCGGCGGCCTTATTGAGAAGGAAGCGTTCTACAACCTCTGCGACCGCTACGGCATCATGGTCTGGCAGGAGTTCATCATGTCTAGCTCCGGCATCGCCAACAAGCCCTCCACCGATCCCGGCTTTATTGACATGATGGTCAAGGAAGCCGAGCAGATCATCCCCCGCAAGCGCAACCACCCCAGCCTCGTGCTCTGGTGCGGCGGCAACGAGCTCGCCGGCCTCGACGAGAAGCCACTCACGGACGCCGAGCCGGTGCTCGCAGCCCTCAAGGACGCCGTCAACCGGCTTGATCCCGACCGCTTCTGGCTGGCCACCTCGCCCACCGGCCGGGTCTTCGGCAACACGCTGGAGAACATCAAGAACGACCCGGACGGCCTGCACGACGTCCACGGCCCCTGGGAGCACCAGGGCCTGACCGGCCAGTACACCCTCTATAACAACGGCACCTCGCTGCTGCACAGCGAGTTCGGCGCCGAGGGCATGGCGTTCCTCAACACGCTGAACGCCACCATCTCCACGGCGCGGCAGTGGCCGACCAACCGGGACAACCCGGTCTACTTCCACCGTGGCTCCTGGTGGATCAACGAGCCGCTCGTTCAGGAGATCTTCGCCGGCATCGATAACGTGGCGACGCTCTCCCGGGCCAGCCAGTTCCTCCAGGCCGAGGCGCTCCGCTACGCCCTGGAGTCCAATCGGCGCCGGCAGTGGCGCAACTCCGGCTCGATCCTCTGGCAGTTCAACGAGCCCTACCCCAACAGCTGGTGCACTGCAGCGGTCGACTACTACGCCCAGCCCAAGGCGGCCTACTATGCCGTCGCCCGGGCCTACGCCCCGGTCTCCGTCTCGGCCAAGTTCGAGACCCAGGCCTGGGAAGGCCGGGAGTACTTCCAGGCCGATCTTTGGGCGGCCAACTCCCACGTGGGTCCCATCGGCGGCGCCCGCCTGAGCGTCCGCATCGTCGGGGCTTCGGGCAAGGTCCTGCTCAAGGAGCAGCACACGGTGGACGTGGCGGCCAACGGCGCCGGCCAGATCGGCCGTGTGACGCTGCCGCTCGCCAAGATCGGCGAGGAACTGTTCTTCCTCGACCTGGGCATCGCGGATAGCACCGGCGCCCTGGTTGCCGAGAACCGCTACCTCTTCACCACCGGCAAAACCCTCAAGCCGATGCTGGGCGCCCCCGCAACCGCTTTGGAAGTCGTCCGCACCAACGATGGCCTCCGCATTACCAACACCGGGGCCTATACGGCGTTGCAGGTCGGACTGGAGGACCCGCGGGAGCTGCTTTCGCGCACCGGCTACCTGTTCGTGACCGATAACTACTTCAGCCTGCTGCCCGGGGAGAGCCGCACCGTCCGGGCCGACTGGACGGGTGCGCCCGAGGGCGAGCGCCAGGTCGCCATCAGCGGGTGGAACACGGGGGCGACGATCCATGCGTGAGACCAAGGTCAGCCTGAAGGATGGTGAGCTGCGGGTAGGTCACCCGTTCGGTGGCGCCTACCTGCGCAGCCGTTCCCTGATCCGGTTGATGGACCGCAGCGGCGTCCGGGAGGTCCCCATCACTACCGGCGCCGAGGCCGAGGACGGTGGTCTGCGCCTCTTCGGCGGCGCCCACGACTTCGCCGTGGAGGCGACCTGGACCAAGCGCGACGGTCAGCGCTGCGCCTACTTCGATGTCGAGGTGCAGATTCGCTACCAGGGCGCCGGCATCACCGATACCGCTGTGCAGGTCGCCTTCGACCTGGCCGGCGAGGGGCGCCCCACCTGGATGATCCCCGGCGCCTTCTACAAGGAGAACCGGCTCAGCCACTGCACCCGGATCTATCCCCGCTACGACTTCGAGGGCGGGGATTCCCAGCAGCTGGTCTCAGACGCCTGGGCCTTCCGGTCGGACCGGACTGCCCTCCCGGCCGTCTTCGCCTGGAACGCCCAGGGCAGCGCGGCGCTGGCCACCGCCGAAACCTCCCCGATGGGCATCACCGGGGTAGGCTTCAAGGGCAACGCCGAGGGAACCGCCCTCTACCTGAACTTCCCCTATCGGGAGGACCCGGTGGTCTTCCTGGCGCCCGGCAAGCCTGGCCCGGCGGACTGCCCGCTCTACCGGTGGGCGCCTGGCGAGGCCGTCACCCTGCGCTACCGTGTCTACCTGGGCGGGCCCGACCTGCACGCCTACGACCCCTTCGTGCGGGAACTCTACGCCCTCGACCAGCAGGAGCACGGGCTCAACCCGTGGATGGGCCTGCGCAAGGCGGCCGAGCTGACCGCCTGGGGCCTCTACCGCTGGCACTACGAGCCCAAGAACCAGATCCTGATGGAGACCGCCGCCTTCGACCGGGAGGGCGGTATGGCCGACCGGCAGAACATGCACGTGGGCTGGGTCAGCGGTGCGCCGTACGCCTTCGCCCTGCTGGCCCACGGGCGGGAGCATGCCGAGCCGAATTACGTCGAGGCCGCACAGAACGTGCTCAGCAAGATCGCCTCCGGCGTCTCCCCCTGCGGCTGCTTCTGGGGCGAGTGGCGCGCCGACCGGGGCTGGAGCCAGGGCTGGACGCCCAACAAGAAGTGGATCCAGGCCCGGACGATCTCCGAGGCGACGCTCTTTATGATCCGGGCGATCCGCTTCGAGGAGCAGCGTGGCTATAGCCACCCCGACTGGCGGGAGGCCGCACTCTCCAACCTGCGCTACATCTCCTCCATTCAGCGGGAGGATGGCAGCTACGGCGCCTACTACTTCGCCGACAACGGCGAGGTGATGGAGTGGGAGGGGGCCGGCGGGATCCTCTGGGTCGCTGCGATGCTGGAGGGCGCCGAACTCTTCGGCGAACCCGGGTTCCGGGCCTCGGCCCTGAAGGCCGGCGAGTACTACCGCCGCTTTGTCGAGGATGAGTTCATCTACGGGGCGCCGGAGGATGTCCACCTCTGTCCGACCTCCGAGGACGGCTACAACGCCGTGGTGGCCTACGTATCGCTCTACGAGGCCGACCGCAGTGAGACCTGGCTGAAGCTGGCCGCGCAGGCCGCCGACTGGACCATGACCTTCCGCTGGACCTACAACCTGGCATGGCCCGAGCCGTCCATGCTTGCCTTCTACGACTTCCGCTCCCGCGGCGCCGACCAGGCGAGCCCGTCCAACCAGCACCTGCACAACTACGGCCTCTTCGCCACCCCCGAGATGCTGCGCCTCTGGCAGTACACCGGCGATCGGTACTACCTCGACCGGACCCGGGACAACCTGGCCTGCTTCCTGCAGTTCATCGCCCGGGCCGACGGCGACTTCAACGCATATAAGGGCATGGTGACGGAGCGCTACTACAACACCAACTGCTTCCAGCCCAAGGGCATGATGCTGACCCTGTCGCACTCCTGGAGCGTGGGGGTCACCCTGTACGCCTCGCGGGCTGCGCTGCCATACGAAGGGGAGCTCAAACTGTGAAACGCATCGCGGCGGTGACCCTGGCGCTGGCCCTGCTGGCGTCAGGGTGCGCTATCGGACGGCCGAAGGAGATCAAGGGCCAGACGCCCGCCTTCACCAACCCGGTCTACGTCGGCAAGAAGGACGGCCTCCCCGAGGCCGCCGACCCGATGGTGGTCAAGTTCAACGGCGAGTACTACGCCTACGTGACGGGCGACCCGTGCCTGATCCTGCGCTCTGAGGATCTGGTGAACTGGAAGTACCAGGGCCCCATGCTGGCCGAGAAGGTCAACTGCTGGGCGCCGGACGTGGTCTATAAGAACGGTCTCTTCCACGCCTACCTCTCCACCGAGCTGCCCGACGACGAGCACCGCCGCCGCGTGCGGCTTTACACGAGCGAATCGCCCCTGGGACCCTTCAAGCTCCAGGCGACGGTGACCAACCGCTACTCCTACGACGCCGACTACTTCATGGCCTCCGACGGCACCGAGTACCTCTACTGGACCGAGGAGCGGTTCGGCAACCCCACCGTGGGCGACCGCCTGGTCGGCATGGATAAGGTCACCGGGAACACCACCCTGGTCGCCCATCCCGAGGGCTGGGAGTGCAGGGGGCGCTGCATCTTCGAAGGGCCCTCGACCATCGAGCGGGACGGCCAGTTCTTCATGCAGTACAGCGGTGCGGCCTATGAGAACGCCTCCTACGGCGAGGGCTACGTCCGGTCGACGAAGCCGCTGGGCACCGGCGGCATGGAGGACACTACCTGGAGCCGGGTGGAGCAGATCCTGAAGACCGTCGAGGCCAAGGTAGACGGGCCTGGCGGCGGCTCCTGGGTCAAGGCGCCCAACAACCTGGACGACTGGACGATCTACCACGGCCGCGGCATCACCCGGGAGGACTGGGACCGCTGGCTGCGCATCGACCCGGTCCAGTGGGGCAAGGACCGCTTCTGGCTCCCGGGGGCGCCCACCTACCAGGCCCAGCCTGGGCCGGCACTGCCCCAGTTCCGGGACCTGTTTGCCCGGGAGAGCGCCTCGAACCTGGGCAGCAAGGAGTGGCGCATCGACGCCGGCCGCTGGGAGGTGGCAAACGGCGCCGCCCATCAGCTGGATGCGAACGTCGCCGGCCGTGCGCTGGTCTCCCGCTTCCAGGCATCGGAGTACCTCTTCGAGGCGAACCTGCGCGGGGTGGGCGCCGGGGTCTACGCCTATTGGAAAGATGACAAGAACTACGTGGTGGCCATGCTGGGGCCGAAGGCCCTCACTGTGACCGCGTATGACCAGGGGAAAGCCACGCCGGCAAAGACGCTTGCTTTGCCCGAGGGCTTCCGCACCGACGTGTGGCACCAGGTCATCGTGAGGAAGAATGGTTCGGCCTTCGACTTTTTTGTGGATGACCGTAAGCTGGGCAGCGCGGTCTTCGGCTACGAGGGCGTGGGCCAGGTCGGCCTGGCCACCTCCGGCGGGACCCCTGAATTCGACGGCGTCGCCCTCACCCACGGCTGGGAGGACTTCTTCCCGGCGCCCGGCCCCATGACCTGGAAGTTCGGCGAGGGCAACGGCACAGAGCAGTTCACCCTGTCCGAGCAAGGCTACCTGGTCAAGCCGGCCGTCGCCCGGCGTATGTCGGTGCTCAAGGGCGAAACGAACTGGGCCAGCTACGAGTTCACCGCCAGCCTGCGCCAGGTGCCAGGTCCGCTGAGCTCGCCCACCAAGTACGGCATGTACGCCGTCTACGCCGACGCCAAGAACTACGTCGAGGTCTACCTCGATCCCTCACAGCGCCGCCTGGTCACCCGGCCCGTGCTCAAGGGCAAGGCCGGCGAGGAGCAGGCCACACCCATCGAGTTCAACCCCGAGGATTGGAACACCGTCACGGTGATCAAGAACGGCTTTGAGTTCACGGTCATCCTGAACGGCAAGGAGGTCCAGAAGCGGACCATCCAGATCGCCCGCGGCCAGGTCGGGCTTGTCGGTGAAGGGAACGAGGCGCAGTTTGACTCGATCCGGGCTGTACGTTGGGATTGAGACAGGTAATGGCCGCGGACTTTTCGGCATTTCACGCCTTTTCGTCCCCCGCACGGCCTCGCCGCTCTGCGGCGCCGTGCTCGGGATGCGCGGATGACGCTGATTTCCGGTCAATCGCGGATGGCTTGGAAACGCCTGCCAAGTAAAATATATATTTATATTTACCCGGGAGGACTTCCCTGGTATCAGCGATTGCCTTAAAATCCGTGTACTCCGCGCATCCGCGGCCATAAAAACTCCGGAAAGGCCTGACCATAAATGCCAAAGATCACGATCATCGGCGCTGGCACCATGGCCTTCATCAAGGCCCTGGTTGGCGATATCACGACGTACCCAGAGCTGGACGGGTGCGAGATCTGCCTGATGGACATCAGCGCTGACCGGCTCGACATGAGCGTGCGGTTGGCGAAGAAGATCCTCGAGCAGGAGCAGAGCCGCTGCACCATCACAGCGACGACCGACAGGCGGGAGTCCCTGCAGGGCGCCGACTACGTGCTGACCACCTTCCAGGTCGGTGGGCTGTCGGCCTACGAGCAGGACATCGCCATCCCCGAGCAGTACGGCGTCTCCCAGTGCGTGGGCGACACCCTGAACCCGGGCGGCATCTTCCGGGGCCTGCGCCATATCCCGGTGCTCCAGGCGATCGCTCAGGACATGGAGGCGATCTGCCCGGACGCTTACCTGCTGCAGTACGCCAACCCCATGGCCATCAACATGTGGGCGATCAGCGAGTCGAGCCCGGGGATCAAGGCGGTCGGGCTGTGCCACTCCATTCAGGGCACCTCCCGCCTGATGGCCCGGTGGATCGGCGCCCCCTACGAAGAGATCAGCTTCCAGGCGGCGGGCATCAACCATATGGCCTGGTTCCTGGAGTTCAAGTGGAAGGGCAAGGACGCCTATCCCCTGCTGTGGCAGGCCCTGAAGGACCCGGCCATCTACGGCAAGGAGCCGGTGCGCATCGACATGGCCCGCCACGTGGGCTACTTCATGACCGAGTCCAGCGGCCACCTCTCCGAGTACCTGCCCTGGTTCCGCAAGCGTCCGGACCTGATGGAGGAGCTGGTGGGCAAGTTCACTGACCCCGGCGCCGACTGGCTCGACTGGGGCCGCGGCGGCGGTTACTACCGCCACTGCATCCGGGAGCTTGAGACCGCCCCGCCCCGGCGTGCCAAGTGGATCAACGGCGAGGTGCCGATCCCGGTGGAGCGCTCGGTGGAGTATGGTCCGGCGATCATCGCTGCGGTGGAGACCAACCGGCCCTTCGTCTTCAACGGCAACGTGAGGAACACCGGCCTGATCACCAACCTGCCGCAGGGCGCCTGCGTCGAGGTGCCCATCGTCGTCGACCGCAACGGCATGCGCCCCTGCTACGTGGGCGATCTCCCGCCGCACCTGGCGGCCATCAACACCACCAACATCCTGGCGCAGGGGCTGACCGTGAAGGGCTCCCTCTCCGGTGACCGAGACCTGATTCGCCACGCCGTGGCGCTCGATCCGCTCACCGCCGCGGCCTGCTCGCTCAGCGAGATCCGCAAGATGACCGATGAGCTCTTCGAGGCCCACGCCCGGTTCCTGCCGCAATTCGCATAGGGGGCAAGCGCATGTCCTTCTTCCCCTTCGACCCCGAAACGGGCCGCCGTCGTACCATGGACGAGGCGGTCCGCTTCGTTGAGCAGACTTACGGCTGCACGCTGGTCAACGGTTTCGACCGCATTATGGAGATGACGGGCAACGCCGTGCACAACCCGAAGCGGGTCGCCTCCTTCGGGGAGTTCACCCCCTACGAGGCGTGGTACGTCAGCAACGGCTCGCTCCGGTGGGAGACTGCCCCGGTGCCGGCAACGAGCGCGCCCTACGTGGTATTCATGCTCTCGGTCGGCCTGGGCAACGGCTCGGCCCTGCCTCAGCCCACCGGGCGCTTTGATCTGCTGCTGAACGGCGAGCGGGTCGCCCAACTGCGGGTGGTCAAGCACTCCGAGACCTGGGAGACCGGCGATGCGCTGGTCCACTACGATGTGAAGCGCCTGGAGACGGCGGCGCCGGGGCAGGCGCTCATCCTGGACGCCGTGCTCCGGGAGGAGTCGTTTGCATCCTTTGGTTTGCTGCTGGTGCGCATCCCCCGGGAGCGGGTGCCGGTCGGCCCTGCCGTGTTTGAAGTCCGGCCCTTCAACCGGGCCGAGTCGACCCAGTGGTTCAAGGTGGACAAGGGCACCAACGTGCGCTTCCACACCAACTACTACGCAGGTCTGGAGGCGCTCAAGCGAGGGCGGGTGGCGCCGCGCCTCGGCGAGTACAACGTCTATTGGGGCGACATCCACAACCACAGCGGCGAGTCGGCCGACGGCTACGGTTGCTGCGGCGCCGGGACCGTGGACGAGAACTATTTGTACGCCCGCGACGTCTCTAACCTGGACTTTTACGCCCTCACCGAGCACGACTGGCAGACCGGCCCCGCCCACTGGGACCGCCTGATGCAAAAGGTGGAGGAGTACAACCGCCCGGGTCGCTTCGCCACGATCCCTTCCTTTGAGTGGACCTCGCTGGTCTACGGCCACCGGAACGTCTACTACGCCGACGCCAACCAGCCTTTCTTTCTCTCCTGGGGGGAGGCGCTGTCGGGTAAGAACCGGCGGCCGATGGCTCCCGATGTGGACAGCCCTCACGATCTGTGGCGCAAGCTGGATGACCTCGGCGTTATGTGCTTGACCGCGCCCCACCACGCCCCGGCGGCGTCCCATCCACTGAACTGGAACTACTTCAACCCCAAGTACGACCGCTTCGTGGAGATCTACTCCTCCTGGGGCTCCAGCGAGTTCCCAGAGAACCGCTTCAAGGGCTGCGGCGCCGACCGCTTCGGGCATCTCTACGTCCAGTCGGTCCTGAACGCCGGCCTGCGCTTTGGCTTTGTGGCCTCCAGCGACGGGCACGACGGCAACCCCGGCAACGCCCAGAGCCCGGACTTCAAGCATCATCACCTGTATCACTACCTGGGCAGCGGCCGCACGGCAGTGTTGGCGCACGACCTCAGCCGGGAGTCGGTGCTGGAGGCGCTCCACGGCCGGCGCTGCTACGCCGTCACCGGCGATCCGATCCTGCTGGACTTCCGGGTCTCCGGCCATCTGATGGGGGAAGAACTGGCAGTCGCACAGGTTGGCAGGAAGCCGCTGATCACCGCCGAAATCACCGGAACCACTCATCTCAAGACGTTGGAGATCATCAAGAACGGCCGGGTGGTCTGGCGCCAGGAGTGCCACGGCGAGAACTTCAACCGGGAGTCGGTCGCGTGGGTGGACGAGGCGCTCGACAACGGGCGCGACAACTATTACTACTTCAAGGTGACCCAGCGCGACGACGAAATGGCCTGGTCGTCACCCGTCTGGGTCCGCCGCACCTAATCTTACGGAGGATGCATGTCAGAGAAAAACCCCTTGCCGCATGTTCCCTGGGCGATCAGCGTCGCCTTTAGGGCGGCTCCGGTCGAGACCGTTTCCCTGGGGCTCGCCATGCTCTTCAGCCGTGTCGGTCCTGCCGCGGCCCTGCTTATGCTGCAGCGCGTCGTCGACACAGTGGCCGCCGGGGGTACCTCGGCGGAGTTGATCCCCCCGCTGGGCATGCTGGCGGGAGCGGTTGTGCTCTCGGAACTGGGCACCGCAGCGATGCGGTTCATCGACGGGCGGCTCTGGGAGAAGCTCACCCCGACCGTCGGCGAGATGGTCGTGGAGCGAACGCTGACGCTCTCCCTCGCCGAGTACGACGACCCGAACACCCACGACCTGATTCAGAGGGCCTCCGACGGCAACGTTGCCCGTATCTTCCGGCTCAGCTTCATCAGCATCAACGTGATCGCCCTGGCCCTGGGCGCCGCCTCGGCACTGGCGCTGCTGGGCGCCGTGTCCCCCATCATCGCCGTGATCGCGATGGCCGTGGCGCTCCCCATTACCTGGGCCGGCGTGCGGCAGGGCGCCCGCTGGTACGACCTGAACAAGCGGCAGAGCCCCGGGCGCCGCTTCACCGCCTACCTGGGCAACATGCTCAGCAGCCGGGAGGCGGCCACCGAGCTGAGGGCGTATCAGCTGGTCGACTTCTTCCTGGCGAAGTGGCGCCACAGCTTCCAGCAGCGCCGGGAGGACCACCTGGTCGTCCGGTGGGCCGGCGTCCGGGAAGGCTGGATGGCCAAGATCGTCGGCGCCCTGCTGATGGGCACGGCCCTGGCGATCCTGGCCCACCTGGCCGGAAGCGGCGCCGTGGGCGCCGGCCAGATCGTCGCCCTGGTGGGCGCCGCCCGGCTGCTTCAGGCTAACATGGCCAACCTGGCGCAGGAGACGGGCGTGCTCTGGGAGCAGGGGCTCCCGGTCCGGGAGCTGCGGCAGTTCCTGGCTCTCCCCGGGGTGACGCGCCCGGATTCAGAGGGGGTCTCCTTCCCCCGATTGACGAAGGGCATTCGCTTTGAGAACGTCAGCTTCGCCTACCCGGGTGCCGAGAGGCCGGTGCTGAGCGGCGTCAATCTGGAGATTCAGCCCGGAGAGACCGTGGCGCTGGTCGGGCACAACGGGGCGGGCAAGTCGACCCTGATCAAGCTGCTGCTGGGCCTCTACCAGCCCACCGGCGGACGGATTCTCTTTGACGGGGTGGACCTGCAGTCCATCGCTCCGAAGTCGCTGCGGGAGAACCTGAGCTGCGTCTTCCAGGACTTCGTGCGCTACGACTTCACGGTGGGCGAGAACATCGCTGTCGGCAAGCTGGGCGCCCCCCTGGATGAGGTGGTTGCAGCGACCCGGGCGGCAGGCCTTGAGGATGTGGTGGAGCGGCTGGAGCGCCGGTACGACACCCAACTGGGCAAGTCGTTTATCGGCGGCAAGGACCTTTCGGGCGGGCAGTGGCAGCGGGTGGCGATCGCCCGGGCGTTTATTCGCGGCGCCCAGGTGCTGGTGCTCGATGAGCCCACGGCGGCCCTCGACCCCCGGGCTGAGCTGGAGGTCTTCGGCAAGTTCGTGGAGCTGGTGAAGGACCGCACAGCGATCCTGATCTCCCACCGGCTGGGCTCCTGCAAGATGGCGGACCGGATCATCGTGCTGGAGGGCGGCACCGTGGTGGAGCACGGCCCTCACGCCGAGCTGATGGCCGCCGGGGGCCGGTACGCCGAGCTTTTCCATATGCAGGCCCAGTGGTATGTCGATGAAGCGCCGTCCACCGAGAAGGAGGTGGGCTAGCATGCTCTTCTACCGCAACCTTGCCCGCTTCATGTGGGCCGTCGTCAAAACCAGCCCCTGGGTCTCGGTGCTGATCGGCGTGACCACGCTGCTCGGCGGTGTGGTGCCCGCCCTGGAGTTCATGGCGGTGCAGGGGCTGATCAACTACGTGGTCGACCACCTGCAGGCCGGGTTTGCATGGCAGTCGGCGACCGGCTGGATCGCTGCCCTCGCGGGCGCGTACCTGCTCGGTGAGATGACCAAGGAGGTTTCGCCCTACCTCTGGGAGCGGCTCCGGCAGGATGCCGAGTTCGTCCTGGAGGCTCGGCTCCTCGACCGCGCCGGCAGGGCGCCCCTGGTCGACATGGAGACCCCCGAGTTCTTCGACAAGTTCACCCGGGCCCGCAACGGTATGCGCGGCTACATCTTTATGGCGATCGAGCAGGTCAACTTCGTCGCGCTGCACTCGGTCAGCCTCATCTCCGTGATGGTCGCCTTGGCCGTCACCTACTGGCCGGCCGCCCTGGTCATGGCCGTGGCTTCCGTGCCGGCTGCCTACCTGCGGCAGAAGTCGGCCGGGGCCCTTTATGAGCTCTACTTCGCCCAGACCGAGGAAGGGCGCCGCGCCGAGTACGTTTATAAGCTGCTGACCGAGCGCCGGGCTGCGCAGGAGATTCGCCTCTTCAGCCTGGGCAAAGAGCTGGTCAGGCTGCTGCGTGCGTACACCCTGGGGCCGATGAGACAGCGTCTTGCGCTGCTGGAGCGAGTGGCGCTCCGGGACACGGTCGCCGGGCTGCTGGTGACGGGCGCCTATGCGGTGTCGGTCGTGCTCCTGGGCTTCGCTGCCCTCGCCGGGCGCTTCACCGTGGGCGCCTTCGCCGCCGCCGTGAAGGTGGCGCAGGATGTTCAGAACGACCTGGGCGGCCTGGTCTGGATGTCGGCGAACCTTCGCCGGGGTGGCGGCTTCGCTACGGACTTCTGGGCGTTCCTGGACTCCACGACGGACCCGGACGCTGAGGCCGAGGCGGCTGCCACGGCCGAGCCAAAGCCCGCTGAGGTGGTCTGGGAGAACGTCAGCTTCGCCTACCCCGGGGCCGTGCACCCGTCGCTTCAGGACGTAAGCTTCCGGGTCAAGCCCGGCGAGTTGATCGCCCTGGTGGGTGAGAACGGCGCCGGCAAATCGACCATGGTCAAGGTGCTGATGGGTCTCTACCCGGCCACCGCCGGCAAGGTCCGGCTGGACGGGGTCGATCCAAACAGCCAGGAGGGCGCCGGGCTCCGGGCCCGTATCGCCTCGGTCTTTCAGGACTTCGTCCGCTACTCGCTCCCGGCCGGGGAGAACATCGGGGTGGGCGAGACGGCCTGCGTGGGGGAGAGCGAGCGCATCGAGGCCGCGGCGGCCGGATCGGGCGCCGCACAGGTGATTGCGGGGCTGCCCCAGGGGTATGAGACCATCCTGGGCAAGCAGTGGGCTGGCGGCGAGGAGCTGTCGGGCGGGCAGTGGCAGAAGGTGGCCATCGCCCGGGGCTACATGCGCCGGGCCAGCGTACTGATCCTCGACGAGCCGACTGCAGCCCTGGACCCCATGGCTGAGCTGGAGGTCTTCCGGCGCTTTAAGGAGCTCTCCCAGGGCAAGACCGCCTTCCTGATCTCGCACCGACTGGGCGCTGCCCGTCTGGCGGACCGGGTCTTCGTGCTGAAGGCCGGGCGCCTTGTGGAGGCGGGCAGCCACGACGACCTGATGGCGGCCGACGGCGAGTACGCTGCACTGTTCCGGGCCCAGGCGGACTGGTACCGGTAGGTAATGGAAACGCCCTCCTCGGGGAATGCTGGAAACAGCCATTCTCCGGGGAGGGTTTCTCATGTTATCGGGACTTCATCGCTATGAGCGGTACGGCCCGCTCCTGATGCGCCTGGGCATCGGCGTGATCATGTTGCTGTCAGGCTACGCCAAGGTGACCGGTCTGGCCGGTGTGACCCGGTTCTTCACCTCGATCGGCATTCCGGCGGCCGGCATTATGGCCCCGTTCGTCGCGTACGCCGAACTGGTGGGCGGCGCCCTTCTGATCATCGGGCTCGGCACCCGCATCATCGGGGTGTTGTTTGCCGTGATTATGGTGGTCGCAACATTCTCCGCCAAGTGGGCTTCGGCCACCCGGGCCGGCGGGCTCGACTTCAACCAGATCCGCCTCGAGTACCTGATCATGCTGGGTAGCCTCGCACTCGCCTTTACAGGGCCCGGGGCGCTGTCGGTGGATGAGGGTTTCACGGACACCAAGGTAGCTAGGACGACCCAGTGAAAGCTCGACGCCGTGCTGTGTTCAGCACGGCGTCGAGCATGTTTGCGAGGAGGTCATTCGTCGTCGGAGACATACCAGTTTTCGATGTGCCACTCCGGCCCGACGCTGCCCAGGCGATCGGCCATCACACCCTTGACTCGGTTGCTGATGGCCCTCATGGTGTTGGCGGCATACAGCCAGGTGTACACCTGCTCTTCGGCGAGGGTTTGCTGCAGCTCATGGTAGATCTTGATCCGCTCTGCCCTGTCGGTCACCGTACGTCCACGCTCCAGCAGCTCGTCCACCCGGGGATTGCTGTAGGCCTGCATGGTCCGGTTGAAGGCGCCCTGGGAATGGAAAATGTCATGCGAATCAGGATCGAAGCCCATACTCCAGCCCAGTACGAACGCCTGCTCCCGGTCGGAATCAATGTAATCGAGGAAGGCGTTCCACTCCATCACCCTCACGTTGACCTTGATGCCAACCGCCTTGAGGGCCGACTGCAGGAACGCGGCAGCGTCGGTCCGCACCTTGGCATTGTTCACGGCGAGTTCGATCTGCAGAAGTTGGCCGTTTTTGCGCCGCCAGCCGTCGTTGTCCAGCTTCCAACCGGCTTGGTCCAGCAACGCCTCGGCTTTCGAGAGATCGTACTCCATGGCAGGTACGGCGGGGTTGAAGTCCCAGCGGGCCGGGTGGCCGTGGCTGTTCACCTTGGTGCCATGCCCGCCCACGACGGAGGAGAGCATGGCGTCCCGGTTCACGGCGTGGGCGATCGCCTTTCGAATGTTCTGGTCAGAAACGAGTGGATCCTTGAAGTTGTACCCGATGAACGTGTACTGGAGAGAAGCGTACTCGTACACCTTCACCGACTGCACATTCTGCTTGATGTAATCGCCGTAGTCGGTGTTGACGGTCACCACGTCCACCTGACCCAGCATGACCCCCTCCGCAAGCCCCTGCGCCAGGGGGATCACCTTGAGGACGATCTGCTCAATGCGGTTGTGGGTGCCCATGGGGCCCCACTTCCAGTCCGGGTTTCGCTCCAGAACGATCTGCTTCCCCTTCTCCCAGCTCATCAGGCGATAACCGCCGGTACCAATGGGCTTGCTGGCAGCCGGGGCAGACTTCATACCCTCACCGAGGTATTTCGTCCAGATGTGAGCGGGAATGATGTACTGGGCGCCAAAGTCGATCAGCGTCGGGGCGAACGGTTGGTCGAGTTCAATGACGAAGGTGTAATCGCCCTGCACCCGGATGCCCCCGGTCTTGTTCCAGGCCTCCCAGGCGGCGAGCTTGGCAGCCTGCGCCTCGGACGACGTCAGCTTGCCGGAGGTCCGAGCGGCGTCAATCGATTCGTACTCCTTGAACAGGGCGGCGGCACCCTTGACGTAGTCCATCTTCGATTGCCGCACGCCTGTATAGCCGGGATGCGCGATGGCCTGGAAGGTGAAGGCCACATCGTGGGCCGTAAACCGCTGCCCGTCGTGCCACTTTACATCCTCGCGGAGCTGGAAGGTGTACACCCGGTCGTTTTCGACCGTAAACGAGGTGGCGAGGCCCGGCCCGGTCTCGTATTTTTCGTTCAGTGTGAGCAGGGAGTCATAGATCAGGCCGAGAGCCAGGCTTGCGTTCGTGTTGGTGCTAAGGATGGGGACAAGCGAGTCAGGCTCGGTGGCAACGCCGAAGCTAATGACCCCACCGACGTTCGAGGTGATCTCCACCGTGCGGGTTTCGCCGTACCAGCGCACCTCGGCGCCGAGCGCCTCACCAACGAATCGGAGCGGCACCATGGTCCGGTCGGAGATAATCCGGGCCGGCTGCGCCAGCTTGTGCGAGGCGCCATTTATGTATGCAAGGTCGCTGCCCACGGTCAGGGAGATCGTCTTCGAGCCCTTGACCGCAGTGACGGTGCGGGTCTGCGCATCCCAGTCGATCTTGGCGCCGAGGGCCTCGAAGATGGCCCGCAGCGGCACGAAGGTGCTCCCATCCACCACGACTGGCGGCTGTTCGTAGGTCTGGACCTTACCGTCAATGACGACGGTGATCGGGGCCGGCTCTGCGGCGGCAAGTGCAAACGAGCTTAGCAGAAGGGTCGCGGTAAGCAAGAAGGTCAAGAGTCGTTTCAAGTCGATCCCTCCGTGGAAGCGGTACTTTACATATACACGATGTTCTAATTAATCACCTTCAGAATCTTTGCCGGAACTGGGACGGTTCCGGGGGAACACAACAATCCGTGGCGATGGGCGGATACGCTCCCGCCGCAAAGAGCACGATAATGCGGGCCTCAGACAAACCGAAAGGGTGAGGGCGTATGGCGCAGGATCAGGGACAGAATCAGAAGCAGAACCAGAACCAGAATCAGGGCATGCTGAACGCCAACGTTGGCGGAGCTGACATGGCGGAGGGCGCCGCCTGGGCCGGTGGCGGCCTCGGCGGTGCGGCTCTGGGCTCGCTGCTCGGGCCTGCTGGCACGGCCGCTGGCGCGCTGGCCGGAGGCGCTCTGGCTGACGAGGGCGTCGAGAACGCTCAGGGCGCCCGCCAGAAGCAGGGCGGCGCGGGCGGTGCGGGCGGCGCCCAGGGGACCCAGGGTCGCTAGTTGGAGACAGAAGGGGAGCCCTGCAGCTTTGCAGGGCTCCCCTCGTGTTAGGTCACGTTCGTCACGGGCGCCGGGCCGGGGGCGGGTGTGCTCTGGCTTTGAGCCGGCTTGGCGTCCTGCTTCTTCGGCTTCTTCTCGACGGGGCGCTCCTTGGCTTCGCTGACGTTCATAATCAGGCAGTCGCCAAGGTGGCTGTCGGTGCCGGGAGCACACGGGCCGCTAAAGACGGTCGCAGCGGTGGGAACCAGCTTGTTGCGCTTCAAGAATAGGTGCAGCTTGCTGATCTGGAAGGTGTTGGCCTTCTTCGAATAGGTGACCTGCAGACCGGTTTCGGTGTTCTTGCAGGGACGGAGGAGGAGGAAGTTGGCGCCGTCGATGCGTTTGTGAGCGATAATCGCCTGGGCCGGAGTTTCCGCATGATCGGTCGACTGAGCCTTTGCCAGCTCAACCCACCTCTCATAAGCGCTGGTGTTCCCTCTGATGAACCACCGGCCAATCGTCACCATGGGGTCGAGCCGCTGAACGGAAGTCGCCTCGTCCACCTTCGCGATGTCGAGATCTCCGCCAGTCAGGGCCGGACGCTGGGTGGCCTGATTCATGGCGGTCGCAGCCGCCTCCTCCACATTCTTGGGCATCAAGGTTCCTCCTCCTCGACAACTGGTTGCACTTATATAAACGAAAATTGTCGAAGGAGGTTCGATAGCGCACGAGGGAATTCGAAGCAGTTTGATCGGAATCGGTCGGAGATGATCGAACATGATCGGGCAGGGAAGTAACATTTACTCACACGCTCTGCGCGCATTGAGGTGGGAAGTAACACTCACTAACACGATCTGCGCGTGCAGTGGCTAATGGTAATATTTGCTAATTCGATGCGCTGGTATCGGACTGGGAAGTGACAGTTTCCGGTCTGATGTTGTACTCCTGATGATCTCTCAGTAGCTGCCATTTGGCATCGCTGTCCCTATCTGGAGCTCAAGAGGCCGAGCCGGGCACGGAACAGCCAGCGCCGCTCCCGACGCCGCATCTTGCGGGGGATATACCCATAGTTGCGGATCGCTTCCTCGAACAGGCGGCGAGCCAGGTCCTTGCGTCCGGCTGCCGCACAAACGCGGCCCGCACGGGTCAGGACCTCCACACCGTCAAACTGGTCGAGTTGGGCGACCACACCCTCGACCCGCTGCGACTGCGGGCCGTCGGTCTTCACGGCCTCCTGCAACAGGAAGATGTAGGGCTCGCCATACCCCACGGTCGGCATTTGGGCCACGGCAGCCTCCAGGCGGGCGCGGCCTTCGGCGTGACGGCCTAGCTGCACCAGGGCGCCGCCCAGCAGGTAAATCGCCCGGGCGCTGTCCTCCCCCCGGTCGAGCGCCTTCTCCAGGTATTCGGCTGCGGCGCCTGGCCTGCCGGCGTGCAGATAGTGGTCGCCAAGCTCGACCATCGAACGGACGTCGGAAGGGTTGACCTCAACAGCGTGGCGCAGGCCCGATATCCGTTGTGCTCGGACGACAGGCGCCCACAGGGAGGCCAGCAGGCCGACATACCGGTTATCGAGGTACCAAAGGACTGCCACCGCGATCAAAAGCCGGCCCGTAGCAGAGCCCATCAGCCATGACAGGATCCAGAACAACGCAAACGTCTTCATAAGTGCAGGGTACCGCCCTTTCGCAGAGTCCCGTCTTGAGACTCTTCTACAGAAAGGCGCGGTACCCTGCATGAATTATGAAACTATCTAGCGTCCGCAGAAGGCCATGAGGACGTCCCAGGTCACTTTCAGGGAGAACTCCAGCCCCTTCACCGTGATGCGCTCGTCGGCGGCGTGCACGGTGGACAGCGCCTCGCCCTGGGGCAGGGGCACGAAGCCGTAAATCGGCATCCCCTTGTCTCGGAAGAACTCGTTGTCGGTGCCGCCGGTGCTCATCTGCGGGATCAGCGGCACGCCGGGGGCGTGCTTGGCCAGAGCCGAGCGCATCGCGTCAACCAGCGGGCTCTGAACCGGGGAGTCCTTCTTAATGGGGCGCACCATCCACTCCAGGTCGATATGCTGCAGCACGCCGGCCTCCTCCAGGACCGCCCGCACCTCAGCCTCCACGCTCTCCTTGGTTTGTCCGGGGAGGATACGGCAGTCCACCATGCACTCCGCCGTGGACGGAATCACGTTGATCTTGCTGCCGGCCTGCAGCATGGTCGGGGTGGCGGTGTTGCGCATCATCGCACGGAACTTGCGGCGCTGGCGGGGATCCTCCACGGCGGCGGCCAGGTGCTCCTCGGCGCCGGCGGGGTCAGTCGCGAGCTTGAGCCAGGCCGAGCGCCTGGGCTCCGGCTGGTGCGCCGCTACACCCTCGGCAAAGGCCCGGAAGGGCTCCGTAATGTGGACGGGCAGGGGGTTGTCGCCCAGGGCGGCGATGGCCCGGCCCAGGTGGAGCACCGGGTTGTCAGGGCTCGGCACCGAGGCATGCCCGCCGGCGCCCTTCGCTACCATGCGGAACTTGCAGGAGGTCTTCTCGGCCACCTGGTAGGTGAAGTACTGCTGTCCGTTGATCTCGACCAGGGTGCCGCCGCCCTCCGACAGACCGCCGGCGCCCTTGACCTGATCAAAGTGATGTTCGGCGATCCAGCGGGCGCCCACGTCGCCGCCGGTCTCCTCATCGGCATTGGCCATCAGGATGATATCGCGCTTCATCGGTAGCCCCGAGCGCTTGGCGAGGAGCATCAGGCTCATCCAGGTGGCGACGGTGGATTTCATATCAAGGGCGCCGCGCCCCCACACCTCGCCGCCCACGACGGCGCCCGAGAAGGGCGGTTGCTTCCAGTCCGGCGCATCGTCAGCGGGAACCACGTCCGTATGGCCCATCAGCAGTAGCGGCTCGCCATCCACCGGTCCCTGGGCGCGCAGCCTGGCGATGGTGGTGCCGCGGCCCGGGGCGGATTCGTATACCTCCGCCTCAATCCCTTCGCTCCGAAGCAGTTCAGCGATCCACTGAGCGGCGGGGGTCTCGTTGCCGGGCGGGTTGGTCGTATCAAAACGAAGTAGGGTACTAAGGTTTGCCACGAGTTCGGCGACGGCTTCGTTCCAGTCGATGTTCTTCACGGAGATCCTCCTAAGCCGCAATCTGCCTTTACAGTGTACCAGAGGATAGCGACACATGGTTAATGCAGTAGCCCATATAGCTACAAATCGGGGCGAGAAATCGTACCCTGGTCGGATGGACTCGGGACCCATTCATTAGTAGCTTTGGATTACTGACAGCCCTGGAGGAATCGCCGTGAAGAAGAACCTCCCTATTACCAACGTCGAGCGTCACTACCCGCCGGAGGAGCGTCTGATCTCCGAGACCGACCTCAAGGGCATCGTGACCACGGCAAACACTGCATTCTGCGAAATCGCCGGCTTCTCCCAGGATGAACTGGTAGGAAAGAGCCACAACCTCGTTCGCCACCCCGAGATGCCCCCGGAGGCGTTTGCCGACATGTGGCGGACCATTCAGGCCGGCGAGCGTTGGGTGGGGCTGGTCAAGAACCGGTGCAAAAACGGCGACCACTACTGGGTAAAGGCATTTGTCTCCCCGGTGATGCAAGATGGCCGCATCATTCGTTACCGCTCGGTACGTCGGCGGCCCACCCGTGAGGAGATCGCTGCGGCTGAAAACCTCTACAAGCGCATGTGGGCCGGGGAGAAGGGGCTGGTCGACACCCTGGCCGCCGCCAAGCGCAAGATGAGTTTTGGCCAGAAGATCGGCGTCAGTGGCCAAGTCGCCCTGGTTGCAGGGTGGCCGATGCTGCTCGCGCTGTTGCTGCTGGCAGGGTCTCAGTTGGGCGTGCCGTCGCTGCTCCTCTGGGTAGTGGCGGCCGTGGGCGGACTGGCGGCGTACTGGCTGACCCGGACCGTCCGCCGCTGGCTTACTGAACCGCTGGAGGAGCTTGCAAGGGCCCTTGACGCCTTCGACCAGGGCGACATGACCGCCCGCGCCGATATCGTCGGGCATTCCCGTTTCGCTGAGATGGCCAGGGTGATGAACCGGGCCCTCGACGGGGTGGAAGTCGCCCTGGGCGACATGGGACAGATGCTCGGCAGCATGGCCCGCGGCGAGTTCGGGCGCCGCATCGTCGCCACCCTCCCCGGTGAACTGGGGCGCATCAAGGCCGCCGCCAACCATGCCGCCGATCAGATCGAGGGGACCGTGGCCGCGCTGAACGCCCAGTTGGCCACGCTTGCCGATGGCCGCCTGGAGGTCCGCGACGCAGCGATTGGCACTGCCCAGGGCAAGTTCCGGGATGCTCAGGAGAATGCGATCAACGCTGCATCAAGGCTTTCGGCCCTGCTCCGGGAGATGGTCGCCTCCAGCCAGGCCATGGCTCAGGGGGACCTGACCCATCCGATCCGAACGGAGGCGAGTGGGGAGCTGGCCGAGCTTTGTAACCACTTCAACACCGCCCTGGCCTCCCTGTCCGAGACCGTGGAGAATGTACGGGACAACGCCCGCCAGGTGGCCGAGTCCACCAACGAGATCAGCGGGGCGATCGAGGAGATCGCAGCCGGTGCGGGGGACCAGATGTCCACCGTGGATCAGGTGACAACCTCGGTGCAGGAATCCGGCCAGACCATCGCGGAGATCGCTGCCAGCGCTTCCACCGCCAGCACCAAGTCCGCGGAGACCGTCTCGAGCGTGATCGCAGGCCGTGCGAAGATGGCCCGCATGGTCGAGGTGGTGCAGTCGATCGCCGCCAGCAGCGAACACATCAGCCGGATCACCGGCGTGATTGAGGGCATTGCCAACAAGACGAACCTGCTGTCGCTGAACGCGGCGATTGAGGCGGCCCGCGCCGGAGAGAACGGCCGTGGTTTCGCCGTGGTTGCCACCGAGGTGGGCAAGCTGGCCGCCAGCGCAGGCATGTCCGCCAAGGAGATCGCCGTTCTGGTCCAGAAGGCCGTCGACGACGCCAGGCAGGCAGCAGAGAGCGTCGGGGAACTGTCGGCTGACATGGATCGGATCGAGACGGCGGCCCGCGAGAGCAGCCTCTTGCTGACCCGCACCGCTGCGGCGATGGAGCAGCAGCGTGCGACCCTGGTGGCCATCGGCGCCCATGCCCGGGACCTGTCGATGATCGCCCAGGGCAACGCTGCTTCGACGGAGCAACTGTCAGCCTCCGCTTCCGAGATGGCCCGGGTGGCAGAGGCCACCTACCGGCAAACGGAGCGGTTCCGGACGAGTTCCTGAGTTGGCGTGTGAGCGAAGGCCCTGACCTGGTCGGTCAGGGCTGTTTCTTTTGGATTGAAGCCGGGCAAATCCGTAATCCAAGGGGCAGGGGCTTCCTACTCTCCATCACGAAATCATACGGACTATCCGTTCTTGGAGGGTCTTCATGGAACTGATCGGCAAGCTAGCCCTTGTTACAGGCATTACGGGTACGGTTGGCAGCCGGATTGCACATCGTCTTCTTTCGGAGGGCTTGAAGGTGCGGGCGCTGGTGCGGCGCCCGGACCCGTTGCCCGAGTTCGCGGGACAGCCCGTGGAGTGGGTACAGGCGGATATCACCGACCCTACAGCGGTGCAGGCAGCGATGGACGGGGTCCAGCTGGTGATTCACTCCGCCGCCTACATCGGGGGAGATTCGGCGATCTCGGAGAAGACCAACGTTCACGGCACACAGACCATGGTCGACACGGCCATGCGGACCGGCGTGGAACTGTTCGTTCACATCTCCACGATCTCCGTGTACGACCTGTACAACGAGACGTCGTTCGATGAGACCTCGCCGCTTTGCCCGGACCCCAAGAACCCGTACCAGGCGACCAAGACGGAAGCCGAGCGGGTCGTCTGGCGCGCCAGTGAACAGGGGCTCCCGGTGCTGGTGATCCGGCCGTGCAACGTGCTCTCTGCCCATCCGACCTCCTACTGGGGGCCGATCGCCCTTCAGAAGGTGCGCGACGGTGTGATTCGTTGGCACCCCGAGGGGCTCTTCCAGTGGGTCCATGTGGAGAACCTGGTCGATCTGACCCTGCTGGCCATCCGCATCCCGGAAGCTGTGGGACAGGCTTACACGGCGGTGGACGGCGAGGTTCCCAACGACGAGTACTGGGGGCGGATGTCCCGGTGGGTAGGCGTCACCCCTGAGCCGGGCGGGATTCCCCGTCGATGGCACTTCTCCACGGAGAAGGCCCGCAGGCTTGGGTACAGGCCTCGGGTCACCTACGAGGAGGCCATGGCCGAAATCGAGACCTGTGCACGGGGGGAGCGCCCATGAGCTATGGGGTGATCCTACGCTCGTTGCTAAGCTGAAGGCGATTGCGGCAGACTATGGACCTGGGGGCGACACGAAACATTGCAGTACAGCCTCGTAGTTTCTGACATGGACGGTACCCTGCTCCGGGATGACAAGACGATCTCAGAGCGCACCGTCCGGGCCGTCCAGCGCTTTGAGGCGGCAGGTGGGCGCTTCACCATCGCCACGGGCCGAGGTGTGGCGGCCATGCAACGCTACATTTCGCAGCTCCAGACCCGCACGCCGCTGATCTTGCTCAACGGATGCCTTGGCTACGACCCGGTCACCGGTGAGGACATCTTCCGCCACGAACTGCCCCGGCCGGTGCTGGAGGCCGTGTGGCCGATTCTGCTGGAGCATAAACTCGACATGGTGGTCCACGGCTCGCGCCGCGGGCTGATCTTCGGCATGAACGATACGATCGCTGAGCACCTGAGGCTCGACGGCATCACGGCGGAGGAGGTGCCCGCCATGAGTCCGGCCAGCCTGTCGGGCGTGGTGAAGGTCCTGACCATCGCCGAGCAGCCGGTACTGGACCAGGCGGAGGCGGCGCTGGTGGCGTCAGGCGCCCCCGTTCAGGTGGTTCGCTCGCATACCACCTACATGGAGATCCTGCCGCCCGAGGGCGGGAAGGGCCGGGGCCTCACCACCCTGCTGGAGCACCTGGGAATTCCGGTGGAGCAGTCGCTCGCCGTGGGCGACTACCTCAACGACCTGGAGATTCTCCAAACCGCAGGACTGGGCGTCGCCATGGCCAACGCCCACCCCGGGGTGAAGGCGATTGCTGGCTGGGAGACGCTGTCGAACATGGAGGACGGAGTGGCTGTCCTCTTGGAATCTCTGGTGGAGGGGAGATTTAGAACCACCTGATTTGGTCCACAATGAGGAAGAGCGCCCGCATACACGGACGCTCAGGAGCCAGGGTCGCCGCCTCTTACATCCGTGACGGCGGCCAGTACTTCTCAGTCCTGGGCCAACCGCTACCGGGTAGCGAAGTAAGCCAGCGGGTTCAGAACCAAGAGGATCAGCGTGATAGCGTCAACCTCAATGGAACGCACTGTCGGCCTGTCGAAGGCTGAGAGTGCGTTTCTCCTTTTCATCGCCAGATGTCGACATGTTATGCTGGAAGCATCGGCAGGACGGAGGGAAGAGAACCTTGACCAAAATCGTGACTGGTGTGATCGGGGTCGTGAAGGACCCCGTTGGACGAGTCCTCTTTATCAAGCAGCAGCGGGGGCCGTTTGCGGGCGCCTGGCTCTGTCCGGGGGGAAAGATTGAACCAGGGGAGAGCGCCGTCGAGGCGGTCGCCCGGGAGGTGCAGGAAGAGGCGGGCATCGTGATTGAAAACCCGCGGTTTGTGGGTGTGCACGAGATTCGCGGGACCTCCGGCGACGGCGGCTACCACTTCATCCTGATGTGCTTTCGGGCGGACGGCAGCGGGGAGATCCCGCCGGACTTCCAGGGTGACAACGTGGATGGGGCACGGTGGGCCCACTTCGATGAGATCGCCCTGCACAGCACCGACCTTCAGATTCTGACCGATGCCGGCTTGGCCTCCTTCACCGAGGCGGAGGTCGCAGCAGCCCTGGCCGCCGACGGCATCACCTTGGCAACTTATCGGTGAATGTCGCGGTTGTACCACGAACATCTGTTCTGATACAATCAGGGCAGGGAGGGATTCCAACTGAAGGGGCAGTATGACGGCCTGCAGTGGGGAGAGATCGTGAGGTTTCAGACCGAAGGGCTCCCGGGAAACGACGGCTTGGAAGGGTTATCGAAGGAGGAGCAGGTGCTTGACCTGGCAGCCTTCCTCAGTAAGGATGCCGGTAACTTCGCAGCCCGCGCCCAGGCGTACTTCCACCAGGTGCGGGGGCGGGAGTGGGGCGGGGGCGCTCCGCCTGAGCAACTCCTCGCCGAGATGCGCCGGAGCCTGGCCTACTTCCTCGGCCACATGATCATGACGGCCAAGTATCTCGACGCCGACATTCTGACCGAGTTCGTCCGCTGGAGCGAAGAGCTGGGTGTAACCCTGCCGCCGACGCCCTATCAGCCCCTGCCCAACGTCCCGCCCTACCCCCAAGGGCCCCTTTCAAGGTGATACAAGAATGCAGCCGGTGGCAAGACGCTTCCGGCTGCATTTTCATTGATTCTTACCCGACGAGCGAGACCGGATGGGCCGCGTCCTCCGGGGCCACCGCCGCCCACAGTTCCACCATGGCCGGCGAGGTTTGCAGCAGTTCAGCCAGCGACCCTGCCGCAACCAGCCTGCCTTGATCCACGAGCAGGATTTGGTCGGCCCGCTCCAGAGCTGCCCTGCGATTCGATACGCACAGCACCGTCGCACCTTCGTGGGCGAAGAGGCGGTTCCAGAGTTGCGCCTCCGTCTCGTTGTCAAGGGCGGAGGAGATATCGTCCAGCACCAGCAGCTCCGGGCGCCGGGCGAACATGCGGGCTGCCGCCGTCCGCTGCACCTGGCCGCCTGAGAGTTTCAGGCCCCGGGAGCCTACCTCCGTCTCCAGGCCAGCCGGAAACTGGGCCAGGTCGGGCTCCAGAATGGCAGCCTGAACGGCGGATTCAAGGTCAACGGCCGACGGGTCGAGCCCCATGAGAATGTTCCCGCGGACCGTGCCCGAGAAGATCTTGGGCACCTGGGGCGTATAGGCGATGCGGGGCGGCGTGAAGAACGCCATCGGCTCGGCGACCGGCTGGCCGTTCCAGCGGACCTCGCCGCTCTCCTTTGGCAGGAGGCCGAGCAGCGTTCGGACCAGCGTCGTTTTGCCGGAACCGATCTTCCCCGTGATCACGGTGAAAGAGCCCCGTGGGATGGTGAAGGAGACGGACCCGATGCCCCGCCCCGAATCGGCATGGTGATAGGTCAGATCGTGTACGCTGAGCACCTGCAGCCGGTCGGCCGTGGACCGCGAGGGTAGCGGGTCCGGCACCAACTCCTCCGAGAAGTGCAGCGGCAGCCTCGTCAACAGGGGCTCATTGCCGCCAGCCATCTCCGCCATGCGGGCCTGGTAGACGCCCATGGCCTGAAACTGAGCGACCGATTCGGAAATGCCCCACAGGCGCCAGCCAATCTGCTGGAGGAGCAGCTGAAAGAGGGCGAACTTGCCCGGGGTGAACTGGCCCGCGGCCAGCATGGGCGCCGCCGCCAGAATCACCAGGCCAAGGCCCAGGTAGAACCCATTCTGGGAGATGGCAATGAGCAACCCCCACTGGAGCCGCTCGCGCAAGGCTACCTCCTCCCGGTCCCGGTTGACCTCCCGGAACCGCCGCAGGGCATCGGGCACTGCGCCAGCCACCTGCAGGACACTCACGGCGCTGAAGATCTCACCCAGGTAGCCTGTGACCGCTTCGGTGCGCTCCATGACCTGGTCGCGGTAGATGACGATTCTCTGCTGAATCCGCCGCATGATCAGGAACATGACCCCCACCGTGGCGCAGCCGATGGCGGCCAGCAGCGGCTGGATGGTGAACAGATAGGCGAACAGGCCCAGGGCGGTGCCCAGGTGGACGAGCGACAGGGCGAAGCGGTTCATTTGAAAGCTGCTCTCCTGCACGTCGTCGCGGAAGCGGGTGATCGCTTCGCCCGGGGTGACAGAGAGAGGGAAAGCGCCGGGCCGCCGGTAGACGCCTTGCAGCATGTTGACCCGCAAGAGGGTGGTGGAGAAGCGGTCCATCAGGGTGATGCCGTACATCCAGACGTATTCCACGAGCATGGAGGCGATGTGGCCCACCAGAAAGGCGAAGGCGTACCGTACGGGCACTTGGGTGGTACCCGGCAGCGAGTCGAAGAAGCGGGAGGTCATGATGGTGGCCAGGGCGCCCAAACCGGAGCCGACGCCAAAGCCGAGGGCCGTGAGCAGGGCGGCGGGCAGCATCATGCCGTACATCCGCCGCACAAAGGAAACAGCGCTCACTAGGCCAGCACCTCCTTGTGGCCAGCGTTGCGCAGCTGGCTATAGTGGGACTCCGGGTCTTGGGCGAGCAGGGCCCGGGCGCCCCACTCAACGATTTCGCCCTCTTCCAGGACGAGAATCTGGTCGGCCCGCTCGACCGTGGTCAGCCGGTGGGCGATAATGACCGCCGTGCGGCCGGTCAGGAGCCGGTCCACCGCCGTCTGCAGGAGCGCCTCGGTGACGGGGTCGATCCGGGCCGTAAACTCGTCGAGGATGATCAGGCCGGGGTCCCGGAGCGAAAGCCGGACCAGGGCGAGCAACTGGGCCTCCCCGGCCGAAAGCCCGCCGCCCGCGGGGCCGATGCGGCTGTCCAGTCCCGCCTCGAAACGCCCGAACCATTCCGTCAGGCCAAGGTTGGTCACCGCGTGCCAGATCTGCTCGTCGGTGATGTCCGGGTTAAAGAGGGCCAGGTTCTCGCGGAGGGTGCCGCCAAAGAGGCCCACCTCCTGGGTGATCAGGCCCACCCGGCTCCGCAGGTCGTCCAGCCGAAGGCGCCGGACATCCGCGCCACCCACCTGGACGGCCCCGGCCTGTGGATCGTACTGGCGGCAGAGCAGGCGGATCAGGCTCGACTTCCCGCTGCCGGTCCGCCCGAGCAGTCCCAGCACCTGACCGGGCTCCAGATGAAAGGAAAGATCCTTCAGAACGGGGCGCCCCTCCTCGTACTGGAAGGCGACCTGGTCAGCCGTTACCGCCAGCGGTCCGCTGGGCAGGACGGCGCCCTCGCCGTCGATGATCGATGGCGACACCGCCTTCAGTTTGACCAGGCGCCCAAGGGCCGCCCGGGCGCGCTGCAGCTCATTCATCTGCTCCCGAATCGTCATGATCGGCTCATTGAGCAGGTCCGTGTAGAAGAAGAGCATCATCGCGGTGCCAAGCGTCATGCCGCCGTTCCGGTACAGGAAATAGGCGAGCAGCAACATCGCAAACTGGCTTAGCACCCAGGCATCCACGGTCAGGTTCGACGCGGTCGACTCCAGGAACCGAGCCCGCAGGCGGAGCCGCCAGTGTTTGGACGACATGGCGACCAGCTCGCGGACTACGTGGGAGGCCGCCCCCGAAGCCTTTACCTCTTCGCGGCCGGCGATCCGCTCTTCCACGAAGGAGAACATCTCTGCCGCCGATGCCCGAATGCCCGACCACGCCTTCACCGTGATCGACGAGACGCTCAAGACCACCGCGCTATTTAGGAGGAAGGAACCCAGGCCCACCAGGCCGGGGAGCCACCCTTCGGTAAAGAGGAAGACCAGCACGCCAAGAATCAGGACCAGCGAGGTACCGACCTGGCCGATGAACTGCGAAAAGAAGCCGGCCAGTGTTGTCACGTCGCCGTCCACTCGCTCGATCAGCTCACCGGGGGTGTGCTCCTTGTGGAAGGCGATGTCCAGGTGCAGCACGTGCCGGGCCAGGTCGAAGCGCAAGGAGTTGGTCGCCGCCCAGGCAATGCGCTCCGAGAGCATGATGGCGCTTACCCGCAGGATCTGAATCAGAATCGCTCCGGCAAGGAAGAGCCCAGCCGGGAGCAGCAGAGCCGGGAGCGGCGCGCCCGCCAGCGCTTCATCCACCAGCGTCCGCAGGAACTGGGGGAAGAGGAGCCGCAGGCCGGTGGCCCCTAGCATGAGTACGACGAGCAGCAGAAGCCGGGCGCCCAGTGGCTTGAGATAGGTCCAAAGAAAGCGGAGCGCCCCGTTTATAGACATAAAAAATAGGCCCCTTTCGGTTGGTTGTGACGGCGGATGCGACTCCGACCAACTCAACAACGAACCTGGCCCGTGCGTATGGAGTGGACGCGCACCAAGCTAGCTCATTGTGAGTGTTCGAGCGACGCAACAAGAACGGCGAGTAGCACGGTTAATCCCTCCTGTACACGCAGAGAGTCACATGATTCCATCCTATGGGGTACAGCCCTTCCCGTCAATCGGAATGTTTCCTATGATCCATTCTTTCCGGTGCGGAAATACGGCAAAACCCCGTGCCGCGCAGCACGGGGTTTTCATCAAAGTGCAAGCCTAGCCCTGTTGCCCCGGCATAGGGGTCTGCTCGGCGAAGCTCTCCCCCTGCAAGATCTCCTCGCTGGCCGAGGCCGCTCCGACGCCGCCGGCGGGCGGCGAACCGTCCACCCCGCCGTTGTAAATGTTGAAATTGGCCATGCCGGGCGCCGTGTGGCGCATGGCGTCCGGGGACTTGGTGTTCAGCCCCTGCTCCAGGTTCAGCCCCGCTCCTTCGACACGCTTGGTCAAGCCGACCCCTCCTCATGGAGGGTAGCGTCCCACTAATCCGCAGCGTCGATTCCAGCCGCGGCATCGGCCTGGTCGCCCTCCCAGAGCCGGCGCATCTCCTCGGAGCTCTCCAGCAGATGCTCCAGGGTGCCCTCAGCCTCCATCCGGCCATCCTTCAGCACCACAATGTGGTCCGCCCGGCGCAGGGCCGCCTTGCGGTGCGAGACCACCAGGCAGGTCTGGGGCTGGGCGGCGGCCTCCCGGGCCTCAAAGAGCCGCTGCCAGAGCCGCTGCTCGGTCTCCACGTCCAGGGCGCTGGAGAGGTCGTCGAAGACCAGCAACTCGGGGTTGCGCACAAACATGCGGGCGGCGGCGGTGCGCTGGGCCTGGCCCCCCGAGAGCTTGGTGCCCCGGGCGCCGACCATGGTATCGAGCCCGTCATCCATGTTGCGGAGGTCATCCTCCATCACCGCGAGGCGGACGGCGCCTTGCAGGTCGAACTTGGACTCGGGCAGGCCCATCAGGATGTTGTCGCGCACCGTGTCGCTGAAGAGCATGGGGACCTGGGGGGCGTAGGCGGCCCGGGGCGGGACCATAAAGGTACCCGGCTCTTCGACCGGCTGGCCGTTCCAGCGGACCTCGCCCGAGTCCTTCGGCAGCACGCCCAGGAGGGCGCCCACCAGGGTGGTCTTGCCGGAGCCGATGCGGCCCGTCACCACGGTGAACGTGCCCCGGCGCAGGCGCAGGTTGATATCGGCGATACCCTTCGCGGTGCCCGGGTAGCGGTAGGTAAGGCCGGAGACGGTCAGCTCCTCCAGGGTGTGCTCGGGGCGCCGCTCGGTGTAGGGCACCTCGGGCAGGGGACCCCGCAGGTAGACCGGGCTGTGGGCGACCAGGCTGCCGGGCTCGGCGCCCTGCATCAGGTTCTGCATGCGCTCCAGCGACACGCCGACCTGCCGGGAGCGGCTCAGCACCATACCCACCGAGCCGACGGTGCGAGAGAGCGGGTCCAAGTAGAGCATGAAAAGGGCGAAGTCGCCCACTGTAAAGCGGCCGGTGTGAAGCGCCGACGCTGCCAGCAGCAGGATGACGCCGGTGCCCAGGCTGACCATGTTGCGGAAGGTGGCGTTTAGCACCTGCTCGAGCACGCGGTCCTTGAGCGTCGTGGAGCGGCGGGCCTCCTGGAGCCTGTCCAGGTAGCCCAGCGCCCGCTGCTCGGCGCCGGCAACCTTCAGCGCTTCGACCGAGCCGAAGAGCTCGCCCAGGAAGCCCGTCACCTGGCCCGTGGCGTTGCGGCTGGCGCTGCGGTACTTCTGGATGCGGTTGCGTGCCAGTTGGGCAGCGCCCACGATGATCACCAGGGGCAGCACGACCACCCCGGTGATCAGGGGGTCGATCTGGAACATCATGACCAGGGCGATCACGGCGAAGAGCACCTCGGCGACCAGGAAGACCAGCTGGTTCTGGAACTGGGACGGCACGTTGGCGTCGTCACGCAGGCGGTTGAGCGCCTCGCCCGAAGCGCCCGCCAGGTGGCGGCCGCCCGGATGCTCCAGAATGAAGGCGAAGATGTTCTTGCGCAGGAGCGAGGAGATCTGGAAGTCCCAGGTCCAAATGGCGGTCAGGTCGCCTAGCACGCAGATGGTGCGCCCCAGGGTGATGCCGACCCAGAGGGCGGCGAGCCACCACGGGTTGAACGTGGCGGCGCCGGGACCGGAAAGCTGGTTGAAGAAGTGTTGAATCAGCTTGCCTACCGCCCAGGGCGCGGCCGTGAAGACGCCCATGCGGGCGACGATCATAAAGAGGAAGAACCAGGGGTTGTAGGCGATCAGGCGCCACGTGGCCCTCCAGGCACTCATGCGATCACCTCTTCTAGCCCCGTCTTGAGCAGCGAGTGGAAGTGGGAGCCCGGGTCGGATGCCAGATCGCTGCGCAGACCTCGCTCCTTGATCCGGCCCTGCTCCAGGATCATGATCTCGTCGACCTTCTCCACGGTGGCGAGTCGGTGGGCGATGACGATGGCCGTGCGGCCCTTCAGCAGCCGCTCCACGGCCCGTTGCACCACCTGCTCGGTGGCGGGGTCGAGGCGGGAGGTGGGCTCATCGAGGATGATGATGCCGGGGTCGCGCAGAAAGACCCGGGTAAAGGCCAGCAGCTGCGACTCACCGGCAGAAAGTCCGCCGCCGCCCGGCGCCAGCTTGGTGTCGAGGCCCTCGGGCAGGGAGCGGAACCAGGGGCCGAGGCCGAGCTCCTCCAGGGCCTGGACGATGCGCTCATCCGGGACCGCGGGGTCGAAGAAGGTCAGGTTGTCCCGCAGGGAGGCGTTGAAGAGCTGCACCCGCTGGGTCACCATGCTGACGTGGCTGGCGAGGTCGGCCTGGCGGGCCTGGCGCAGGTTCGCCTGCCCCAGGAGGACGGCGCCCTGGCTCGGGTTGTACAGCCGGGTCAGAAGCCGGGTGATGGTGGTCTTGCCGCTGCCGGTCCGGCCCAGGAGGCCGAGAACGGTGCCCGGCTTCAGCTCAAAGGAGAGGTCGTCCAGCACGGTGCGCTCACCCTCGTAGCTGAAGCTTACGCCGTCGAACCTGACGGCCAGGGCGCCCTCGGGGAGCGCCACGCCGGGGCCATCGGGCACCTTGGTCCGGATCTCCAGCAGCTCCTGGATCCGGGTGATGGAGGCGCCGGCCCGCTGCACATCCTCCATCTGCCGGTTGATCATGTCAATCGGGCGCCCGAGCTGGAGGACATAGTGGACGATCAGATACGCTGCCCCGATGGTGACGGAGCCCTCCTTGAGGAGATAGGCGGCCAGCACGAGGCTGGCGGCGTTGCCGACCGTAAAGATGATCCAGCTGACATTCACCATGGTGGAGGCCATGAGCGCCGCCTTCAGGGTGACGTGCCAGGCCTTGCGGGTCAGGTCATAGAAGCGGTTCATGACGAAGGCGGTGGCGCCGCTGCTGCGGATGGCCGGTGCGCCGGTGATGCGCTCCTCCAGGAAGCCGTACAGGTCGGCGGTGGCCTGCCGTGAGGCGGCCCAGTGCGGCACGGCCATACTGCGGAAGCGGTTGAGGATCACCAGGCTCACCAGGACGTAGCCGGCCACTGTGAGACCGGCCCGCCAGTCCTGGACAAAGAGGACCACCAGCACGCCGGCCAGGAAGAGCACGCTGCCGAGAATCTGCACCGCGAAGGCCGAGAAGAAGTTGGCCAGGGCGCTGACGTCGCCGTCGATGCGCTCGATCAACTCGCCGGGGGTCTTGCCGTTGTGGAAGGAAAGGTCGAGCTGGAGGGCGTGGCGGGTCAGGTCGGCCCGCATCTGGTTGGTCGTCTTCCAGGCGATATCCTCGCCAAAGTAGGTCGCCAGCGTGGTCATGCCCTGCTCCAGCAGCGCCAGTGCGAAGAAGAGGACCACCAGCCAGATCAGCTTTGTAGTCATGCCGCTGGCCATAGAGATGTCGATGACAGCTCGCATCACCTGCGGCACGGCGAGCTGTAGGGCGGCGGCAAGGATAAGACAGAGAGCCAGTAGCACTACTCGGGGTTTGTGGGGGGCCAGGTACTGCCTGAGCAGGCGCCCGTAGGCTTGTAAGGGGATCTTCATCAGCGGGCTCCTCCTTGGATGAGGTCGATGAGGCGGGGGCCGAGCCCGTCCACAGCGGTGGGGCGGAAGGTGTAGCGAGTTGTGTTCTGTCCGGTACCGGGGTTGAGGCTGACCACATGGATCCGCAACAGTCCGGCCGCCATCAGGGCTGCCAGATGGTGATGCACGGTGCTGAGCGCCAGGCCGCTGTGCTTGACGATCTCCATGAAGCTGCGGGAGTCCTGGGCCACGTAGCGAAGAATTTTGATCCGGCTCTCGTCGCTCAGGGCGCGAAGGATACGCATGAGGCCCGGGTGCGTCTCGCTGGGGCCGGTGGGGGCATCCGGGGTGGAGTAGATGAACATGCCGGAATCACCAAAGCGCAGGAAATGGTTCAGTGGTCGGTGGTGGTACATGGGAACCAGGATCACTCGCTGTATCTCCTGATTCGGCTCGAAGACGATGCCGTTGGTGGCCGCTTCCACGGCCTCCTGGGGGGACTGGGTGGTTACGAGCAGGCGACGGGCCTCTGCCTCGGCGGCCAACCCTGCCAGAATGGCGGGATCGATCTTCCTGAAGTACTGCTCATTCCACCGTGCGAGCAGGTCCGCATGATAAGCGAGCGAGGTGCGAAGGTCGGCAGGCAGGGGCTTGGATCCTTCGTGCAGGTGTTGAGCGACCTTTTCATAGACGAAGCCGGGGGAGAGGTCACGCACCCAGGCCAGGAATTCATCAACGCTGGTCCCGGGGCAGAGGGGGACCAGCAACTGCATGATGCCCGGAAGATGCCCGTCCTTGATCTCAGCCAGGTCGTCTAGCAGGGTGGGGTGAAGCTGCCTCTTCACCTTGGCCGCCCAGGCGGCGCCCAGGTCGGTCATTTTCTGGGTGCGTGTGTTGGCAAAGGCGGCCAGGCTCACGATCAGCTCATGAGCGGGCGCCCATTGAACATCAACTTGATACATATGACTTCGACCTCCATCGAAGTGGAAGGGATGCTTCGATGATAGTCGAAGTGCTGGTCATTGGCAAGGGGGTGCCGGTGCGAAAGGAATTACATTCAGACACATCTAAATGTGACTTACTTTCGCAATGAACGGAGGGTACAAGGTGGTAGCATTTGTTGTTCGTGAGGAGCTAGACCTCGATGGGATCTTTCCGGGAGGCCTCGCCGGTGAGTTGTTCACTACCCGCCTGACGGCAATCCGGTCCGATGTTGCCGAGTTTCAGGCTCGACTGCAGGCTGGCGTTGACCTGGGAGTCGATGCCGTGGCGGCGCTGGCAGACCGCATTCATCAGACTGGGGTAGACCTCTCGGAGGCCATGTCGTTCGCCAACCTGGTTCTGCAGGCGGATACGGGGAACGGTCATGCCCGGCTCGCCAGCGGTCAGGTGCAGCAATTGGCCGGCACCTTTCAGGTTCTCCTCACCCAGGTAGACCGGCTCCTCACACGGCTTTCGCCGGAGGAGTTCGACCAACTGCTGGACCTGGTCTCCTCCGGCGGCCTTGCGGATGCTCTGAGGGAGCGGCGCAGCCGGACCACCGGGGTACCGGTAGATCAGGAGGCGGCCATCAAGGCCCTGGCGACCGACGGGTTCCAAGGCTGGACGGAGGTCTATCAGACTGTCAACCGGCGGACCACCATCTCCTGGGAGGAGAATGGGGAGAGCCGCTCCCTGCCCGTTACCACGGCCCAGGCCATGCTTCCGGGCATGAAAGACCCCGCCATGCGGGAACGTATGGCGGCTAAGATCGGTGAGGCCTATGCCCAGGAGTCGCCACTCCTCGCCGCCACGCTGAATCATCGGGCAGGTTTCCGCGTCGCCAGCTATCGGCTGCGGGGTTGGGACTCGGTTCTGCAGGAGGCGCTGCTCTTCGGCCGCTTGAAGGAAGAGACTCTGCAGACCATGTGGGCGGTGGCGATGGCACATCAGGCACCACTGCATGCGTACTTTCGGAGGAAGGCCAACCTGCTCGGTACCAGCGAACTGGCCTACCACGATCTCCTGAAGCCCGTCAGCCAACTTCCGCCGCTGACCTGGGCCGAAACCGCTGCCCGCATCACCAGCTACTTTGAGGGGTTCAGCCCCGACATGGGAACCTTCGGCCGGGAAATGTTCGCCGGCGGCTGCTTCGACCTGGGCGACGGCCCGGGGCGCCAGCCAGGCATCAGTCAGGCCTTCGTATTCCCACGGAGCCGCACCAGCCGCATCTTCCTCAATCACAAGCACGCGCCCACGCTCGTGGCGCACGAAACGGGGCACGCGTACAGCTGCCGATCCCTGTGGGACAGCGGGCTCTTCGCCAGAATGCAGGAATGGCCCATGACGCTGCTGGAGGTGCCCTCCACCTTTAGTCAGATTCTCGTCGGAAAGGCGTTGGTAAGGGATAGTTCCTCCAAGGAGGAGCGAATTGCCTGGCTGGACGAACTGTGTATGATGGCGGGCCTGGAGCTCTGTGTCCGCCGTGGGCACTTCCTGTTTGAGAAGGCCATGTACGAGGCCCGGCTGCAGGGGCCGCTTGGTGCCGAGCCATTGTGCTCCCTGTATCACAACGCCCTGACCGAGGCCACCAGGGGCACGTTGCGGGCGGCGCATCCCTACGGCTGGGTCTCGCCCTACTTCATGGTGACGCACGTGCCGTTCTACAATTTCCCGTACACCGTGGCTCTGCTGCTGAGCGCCGGGCTCTATGCCCGCTGGAGCGCTGAAGGGGCGAGCTTCGCGGATCGCTACCCCACATTGATCGCCGACATTGGAAGACTTTCCGTGGAGGAGATTGCGCAGAGGCATCTGGGCGCCGACCTGTCCCGGCCCGACTTCTGGGAGAGCGCGATCGCAGTGCTCCTGGAGGACGTGCAGGAGTTCCTTGAGCTAACAGAAACGCGGTGATGTATCGATGCTCCAGACCATTCTCCAGGTCGAAGATCTGCCGAAATCCCTGGCCTTCTATGCCAACACGCTGGGGTTTGCGGTGGACCGCTCCGGGCCCTCATGGGCCGTAGTTACGGGGCCAGGCGGTGCACAGCTGCTGCTGGCGGCGCCGGGCGCCGACCTGACCGGGTACGAGGCGGTGTCCCGGTCAGGCCCGGGCGCCTGGGTCTATTTGCACCGGCCGAACCTGGTCGAACTGGGGGAGCCCGTGAGTACCTACCCGGGCTATCAGCAGCTCCAGGTGACCGACCCGGACGGCTATGTGGTCACCTTCTGGGAGTCGCTGCCGCTGCTGGACGGGGAGATCCTGGCGATCTACCAGACGGCGCCTGACCGGCTGGAGGCGGCGCTGATCGGGGAAATCGCAGACGTGCCGTGGGCTCCCGGCAAGTGGACGGTGGGCCAGATCGTCCATCACATCGTCGACTCGGACATGCAAACGTTCCGGGTGATCCAGCTGGCGCTGGCGATGCCCGGCCGTCAGATCCAATCGGATGTCTGGAACCCGGATGACTGGATGGCCGGCCTTCAGTGTGACGAGCGTGACACTGGGCCGGCGCTGGCCCTCTTCCGGGCGGCCCACGACTGGGTGATGGAGGCGGTGCGGCGCCTCCCAGATGCGCTGGACCGCTGGGTGAGCTGGCCAAGCGGCTACAGGGCCGACGTCCGCCAGCTGATGCGCCAGGCGGGCGGGCACGCTCTGCATCACATCGGTCAGATTGAGGCGCTGCCCAAGCGCAAGCTGGACAAGATGCAGCGGGTAACGCTGACCACCCAGATCGTGCGGCATCGTAAGTCAGGACCGCTGGAGGGCCTGTGCGAGTCCTGCGGGTGGCCCTGGGACCGGCAGGTTGACACGGAGATTTGTCCGTGCTGCGGATTTCAGCCGATCTACGACGTAAATCCCTTGCACTACCGGCAGAAATGGCTGGAGAGCGGCGCCCGCTGGTTTGGAGAGCGCGCGCCGCTGCCCTGGGACCTGCGGGCACAACTGCGGCGGATCGGTGTTGAGGTCGGAAACGGATAGCCCCGCTGTTGGGCATACTGAGTGCCGGGGTGAACAGCATGGACAAGGCGTCGAGAAAGAATCAGCAGACGACTTACGACTTCACCTGCGGCGACAACAGTTCGGGTTCGATCACGAGCCAGAACCCGGAAGAAGCCCGGGACCACGCCAGCATCGCCTGCAAGGAGAAGGGCGGCGTGCAGTCCGGGCCGGCAGCCCGTCCCTGGCCCGGTCATCAGGAATAACAAAGATGGAAAGACCCGGCGGGCTTGGCGCCCTGCCGGGTCTCTTCATGATCTACTTGATGGTGAGGGTGGCGGAGGCTGGCGTCGGCATGCCATTGAAGTCAACGTAGATGAAGATGGTACCGCTCTCGGGCACCGTGAACTGGGCGGTGTAGGTGCCGTCATTGTTGTCCGTGGCCTGCCCCGAGGCGCTGGTGGAGGTGAACCACTTGATCTGGTGACCGGCGGCCTTCAGCGGGCGGCCGAAGGCGTCGTTCAACTTCACCGTCATGGTGACGGTCTCTCCGGGCTTGGGGCTGACGTTGCTGACGGTCAGGTCCAGCATGGCCGGGTGCGGGCCGGGGGTCATGTAGATCGAGTCCATGGCCGTCTGGCCGGCGTTGTCGGTGATGACTGCCTCGATGATTCCATCCTCGTGGAGGTTGACCGTCGCCTCAAACTTGCCGTCATGCACCTGGGCCTCCTGGCCGTTGATCTGGAGACTGTGGAGCCCGCCGGGGGCCGTGTATGTGCCGGACACCTTGATATTATGGGGGGACATGAAAACGGAACCGGGTTCGGGCAGAGCGATGTAGACCGTGGGCGCCGCTGCTGCAGGCGTGGACGGCTTGGGGTCTACGTATTTGGTGTATACGGTGCCGCCCTCGGGCAGCTCGTAGGTGCTGAAGGCGCGGTCTGCCAGGTAGAAGACGAGGCCCCGTGTGGCGGGGGTGTTCTGAATAGAGGTCAGGTTCTTCTAGTCCTCGGCGGTGATCAGGCCGGCCTTCAGGGCGCCCTGGATGTAGTTGGCGGGCCAGCCCAGGGTCGGGTCACTCTTTACGCCAAGGAACTTCATGAGGAAGGCCACCGATTCGGCTGCGGTCACATTGCCGTCCGGGTTGAACGTTCCGTCCGGCCGGCCTACAACCTCAGCCCCGTTGGATCTTTCCTCGATCAGTCGCTTGGCCAGGGCGATGTAGCCGCTGGCCCAGGGGTGGTTCGCCGTGTCCGGGAACGCCGGTTGGCCGTTCAGGGCCTGGGCCTCCTTATCAAAACCGAAGGCGCGCACGATGATCGTCACCAGCTGGGCCCGGGTGATGTTGGCGCCCAGAGCCAGGTCCCCGCTGGCGTCGACGCCCTTGGCGAGCCCATGGTCGCGTATGCGCTCACCGGCTGCCTGGATCTTGTCGGGGGTGGTAGCCTGGGCCACAGGCACCGCAGCGAGGAGAAGGCAGAGCAGCGATAGCAAAGCGATCAGCGGGGAGCGGAAGTGGCGCCGGGCTGTGGTCATTCGGGTGCCTCCCTAGTTTGAATAGGCTGTATGTACTTTATTATAGGGGTAGTCAGTCAACATTCATAGGTGATTTGGATCACGCCCCGCTTCTGGCACGTGCCGAGTCGCACGGACGATCCACCGGGCGAGGGTGGAGGCCACCACGTAGAAGATCAGTGAGTAGGTTAGCTTCCAGGTAATCAACTGATAGTACCCGAGCCAGATGAAGAACGGCTCGCCGATGTAGGCCAGCAAGGCACCCCAGATGGTAATGGCAATGAGAAAGCGGCGGAGGTCCTCTCCGAAAAACTGATACACGGTCATGAGGCACACCGGGACTAGCACGAGGTCGGCAGGAAAGAGAGGGGGAGCAAACTGCACCAGCTTATCCGGGTAGCCCCACCACATTAGCTCGGTACCAAGATTGTCCAACACAATGGCAAACACCGCCGTGAGCATTCCGAAAAGCAGCAGCTCGTGCGCCCGGCGCTTGTTGGCGATTTGCCACCACAGGATGTAGGGGAGCACGGTAAGGGCGAGTAAGAGCCACCACTTCCACGTGAACAGGTCGTCGTGATACCAGTGCTCAAGGGAAAGCTGGCCGAAATTGCGCCTGGCTTCCTGGACCTGATCGTAGGACGGATACATGCGCTCCCTCCTTGGCTTCACTTCAGAGACCATTTTTCCCAGTCGGCCCACATTTATCGCCAGATCAAGGTACAATAACTGTACAATCGGCTCTTAGGGCCGTATGGAGGGACGCCTTGGAATGGACCCGAAACGCAGCAAGGACCTTCGCTTTACCATGACGGGACATGCCCACCTGGACCCGGTCTGGCTCTGGGACCGACAGGAGGGCATCGAGACGGTCAAGGCCACCTTCCGCTCCGCCCTCGACCGCATGCAGGAGAATCCGGACCTGGTCTTCGCACACAGCTCTGCCGGCCAGTACGCCTGGATGGAGATCCACCCCGAGCTGATCGCCGAGATCCGGGCTGCGGCCCAGCGGGGCCAGTGGGAGCCCGCCGGCGGCTTCTGGGTTGAGCCCGATATGAACATCCCCTCCGGCGAGGCGCTGGCCCGCCAGGGGCTCTATGGCCAGCGTTACTTCCAGCGCACCCTGGGCCGCCGCAGCCGGGTGGCCTTCCTGCCTGACTCCTTCGGCCACCCGTACACGTTGCCGCAGATCTTCAAGCACTGTGGCCTGGAGTACTTCCTGTTCTGGCGCCCGGTCGGCCCGGAGATCGAGCTGCCCTCCAACCTGTTCTGGTGGGAGGGGCCGGACGGCACCCGCATCCTGAGCGCCCGGATCGAGACCTACAACTCCAGCCCCAACCAGGTGGTGGATACGCTCAACGCCAGCATCGACTGGCGCCCGGCGGACTCGCCGGAGTGGATCGTGCTTTACGGGGTGGGCAACCACGGCGGCGGCCCCACCAAGAAGGCGATCGCCAACATGCGCGAGCTGATGGCCTCCCCCGAGTGGCCCACGATTCAGATGGGGAGCATGGAGGGGTTCTTCGACCGGATGGTCCAGCGCAGCGGGCTCCCGGTGTTCGACCGGCCGTTGCAGTACACCTTCCGCGGCTGCTACACCTCGCACTCGGACGTCAAGCGCCTCAACCGCAAGGGCGAGCTGGCGCTGGCAACCGCTGAGAAGTGGGCGACGCTCGCCACGCCGTTCGGCATGGTCTATCCGAAGGAGCGCTTCGAGCAGTCCTGGCGCCATGTGCTCTTCAACCAGTTCCATGACATCCTGTGCGGCACCAGCATCGCCACCGCCTACGAGGATGTGCGCCTGGAGATGGGCGAGGCGATCGGGTTCGGCAAGCGGACCCTGCACGGCGCCCTGATGACCATCGCCCAGCAGATCGACACCCGCAGCGGCGAGGATGTCCAGGTCCAGGAGGCGATGCGCCGGGTCCGCACGGGCGCCGGCAACGCCGTGGCCGACCTGGGCGACGGCGTGCCCGTGGTGGTCTTCAACGCGAGCCCCTGGCCCCGCCGCGAGGTGATCGATGTAGAGGTCAACGACTGGCACATCGCCGACATGCAGGTACTGGACGACCAGAACCTCCCGGTGGTCCATCAGTTTGCCAAGCCCGAGTCCCATCCGCCCCGCAAGCGTGCCGCCTTCGTGGTGGAGGTCCCGCCGATGGGCTACCGGGTCTACCGCCTGGTGGACCGGCCGCCGGCGGTCTACGGCGAGGATGCGCCCAAGCTGGAGATCAGCGACCGGGTGCTGGAGAATACCTGGTGGCGGCTGGAGCTGGACCCCCGTACCGGGGCGCTGCGGTCGCTCAAGGACAAGGAGCGCAACCTGGAGCTGCTGGCGGGCGCCGGCGCCCAGCTGCTGGTGATGGAGGACCCCTACAACCCGTGGGGCCAGGGCGACTACATCCGCAACCTGGTTGGTGTCTTCGGCGACCCGCAGGTGGAGATCATCGAGAACGGGCCCGTGCGGGCGACCTGGGCGATTACCACCACCTGGGGCCAGTCGAAGGTGCGCCAGCTGATCACGCTCTACCGCGAGCTGAAGCAGATCCACGGCAAGCTGGAGATCGACTGGCACGAGGAGTGGCGCACCCTGAAGCTGGCCTTCCCCTTCGCCATGGAGGGCGCCGAGGCGACCTTCACGGTGCCGTTCGGGCACATCAAGCGGCCGGCCGGCGGTCAGGAGGAGCCCAGCCAGCAGTGGATGGACGTCACCGGTCAGGTCGATGGCAAGCCCTACGGCGTCGCTCTGCTGAACGACTGTAAGTACGGGGCCGACGCACTGGGCGGCGAGGCCCGGCTCACGATTCTGCGCAGCCCGACCCACGGCGGCGGCAACCGGGACACCCACCCCGCACGGCCCGGGGACAAGTTCATCGACCAGGGCTACCAGGAGGTCCGCTGGGCGCTGGTGCCCCACGCCGGCCCCTGGCAGGAGGCGGCGGTGCCGCAGGCGGCGCAGGACTTCAACGAGCCGCTGGCCTTCATTCGGGAGTATGCGCATCCCGGCGCCCTCCCCAAGGTCCACAGCTTCCTTCAGATCGACCCGCCCCACGCGGTGGTGGTTACGGCGCTGAAGCAGGCCGAGGAGGGCGAGGACTGGATCCTGCGACTCTATGAGCCCAACGGTGTGGCGACATCTGCCACCGTGAAGCTGCCGCAGGCTGCGATGAACGTGGAGCTCGGCGCCAACCAGATCAAGAGCTTCCGGATCAGCGCGGGCGGACAGGTCACCGAGGTCAACTTCCTCGAAGAGCGGGCATAAAAAAAGCGCTGCACTGTCCCATGACAGCCAGCGTATGTTCTGGTGGGTCACTCCCCGTCGCCGCAGTCTCCGCCTCCGGAGTCGCAGTCCCCTACGTCGCAGCTGCAATCGCCGCCATCAGCGCCGCTGATGTCCGGGCAGCCGTCATCGCCGGTGGAGACGTACACGGAGTGGTCGACGGTGTAGTCGTACTGCCGGCGGCGGTCCTTCCGCTCCAGCTCGGAGAGGGAGAAGACGAGCAGGACCATCAGGATGATCAGAAGCGTCATTTGCATTCCTCCTTCCTGGTTCACCTTCAGCGTACCGTAACGCTTTGGGCTGTTCCAGGGAGGTAGTATTAAGGTTTAAGGAATGTTCTGTTAAAATGACCAGGCGGGGCCTTTGTTGGGGCCCCGCCTGGTCTTGTATTAGGCTGGATGTTCAATCCAGGCAGGATCGATACGAAGGCCGCCCAGCTGGTAGACGGCTACCTGGGGCACGTGGAAGAAGAGCTTGGTGCGATCTCGTCCAAACCACGTCTGTACCATCTCAGCGGTCCAGCGGTCGGCGGTCGCTTTCAGGTTTTCAGCGGTGCAAGCCATGCCGGTGCGGGGTCCATCGGTTTGGTAGGTGAGCACGGCGCTGTCGACTGGAATGGCGCTGAGCGGCACGGCTACCCGGGTCCGGTTGGCGAGGAGCGAGCCCGGGATGGCCCGGAAGTCAATGGGGGTCAGGAAGACGCCGGAGTTGACCCACGGCTTCTTCAGGTAGGGCTGCACCAGCCCCTCATAGAGAGCCCTGTAGAAGGCCATGGTCTCGTGCCAGTGCTCCACCGGGGGCAGGTCGCTCAGAGGGAGGAGCCCCTGTTGCCGAATCGAGTCCAGCACGGAGTCGCCGCCGAGCAGGTAGTGGTAGAGCCGGTCGGTCTTGCAGACAGCCATTAAATACCACCCAGCCCCTTCCATACCGTGCTGACCACGGTGGATGCCAGGAAGAGGCATCCGAAGGCGAACGGAGCGACCAGGACCAGGCCAACGGCGGTCGATGCCCGGGGGTGCCGGGCGATCCAGGGCGTCAGCCGATGATGGCCCCAGCCGACCATCGTGCCGATGAGCATAAACATGAGTGCGAACAGGGTCAGGCCAGTCAGTCCCGGCACACCGAAGCGCTGGCGGTCGAAGAGGAGCAGCTCGCCGGGATCGACGATCAGGAGGGGCACACCGACGACGGCGGCGAAGAGGGCGCCGAAGAGCAGGCCCTTCGCCCAGGGACGCCCCGGGAGGCGCCGCTCGACGGCGGCGTACAGGAGGGCCAGCGGCAAGGTTGGCAAGATTCCTGTGACCATCACGAACATGGTGCCGCCGAGCGTGAAATGAGGCTGGTCGATGGGAAAAGCAAGGATCATTGCACGCATGATCAGCCGGAGGCTCAGGCCGCACACCAGGGCAGCCGGCAGGGCGGAGCCAAGGACGGCGCCGATTCTAGACAGGTAACGAGTCATCCTACGCACCTCTTCTAAGCAGGGCATAATTCATGTCGAAGGAGTTCTTAGCGGCTCCAGGTGCGCATGAGGTAGTCCGCAAGGCCCGGAAGGAGCCGTTGGACCCAGAGGAGCGCCCGGGTGTTCAGGTCGACCAGGACGATGAACTCCCGGCTGCGGATCGCCCGCATGATGGCGCCCGCCACGGCCTCGGGCTCCGCCCAGGCGAAGCGGCGGTAGATGGGCGGCAGTTCGGCCTGATCCGTGACCATGGGCGTTCGGACCGAGGGCGGACAGACCACGGAGACGGAGATGCCGGTGCCGTGGAGCTCATCCCGCAGTGCCTGCGATAGCCCGAAGACGGCAAACTTGCTGGCGGAGTAGGCGCCCAGGTTTGGCAGGCCCCGGAGCGCCGCCATCGACCCCATGTTGATGATGTGCCCCCGGCCGCGCCCTCGCATGAGCGGCAGCACGGCCTGGATGCAGTGCAGGGTACCGAAGTAGTTGACCTCCATGCAGAAGCGGTAATCGTCCAGGCTCATGCGCTCCCACGGCCCCAGGCGCAGGACCCCCGCACAGTTGTGCAGGATATCGATTCCGCCGAGTTCGCCCCACAGGCGTCGGATAGCCTGCTCGGTGGCGGTGGGGTCGGTGAGGTCCACGGTCTCCGTGATGACCCGGGCGCCGTGCCCAGCCGCCTGGTCCCGCACCGCCTCCAGGCCGGCCGGATCCCGGTCGATGAGGGCGAGTGCGGCCCCGGCCTGGGCCATCCGCAGGGCCGTGGCCCGCCCGATGCCGGAGGCGGCGCCCGTGATCAGCGCGGTCTTGCCCTCCAGCAGGGCCATCAGGCGGCGCCCCCCTTCTGGCCGGCGACACGGCTTTTCAGCTCACCGAAGCTGACGCTGCGGTGCCGGAAGGTGGGGGCTGTGCCCGGCGAGAGGGGGCTCGGGCTGAGTTCTGAACTGGGAAAGACCTGGGGGAAGCGCGGATCGACCTTGCTGGGGTCGGCGACCCACTTCTCCTGCATCATCGAGTTGTACTGGCGGGCTGTGGACTCGATGGTGTTGGCGTTCAGGACGATCTCCAGCTGCTTCTCCCGGGCGTAACGGCGCAGGCCGGGGATCCGGCTGGCCTCGGGCGCATAGCACTCGGCGGCCACGCCGTTCTCGCTGGAGACCCAGATGCCCGACTCGGTGTTGACCACCAGGGAGTGGTTGCCGCAGGTATGGCCCGGTGTGAACATCAGGGCGACGCCGGGGCCGAGGAGCAAGTCACCCTCCACCTGGAGCACCCGTGAGGGCGGGATGTCCCGGTAGGTCTCGGGCTGGTACCAGGCGCGCTGGAGCGGGTGGAGGCAGGCGAGGGACTCCCACTCCAGCCGCTGCACAATCAGCCGGGCGTTGGGGAACAGGGGCTCCAGCGGGCGGCTGGGGCTGATATCTGCCTGGGGACGGGTGGTGCCGAGCCAGCGGCGGACATCCTGTGTATGTAGATGATCAAAGGTGATGAAGTCGATCTCGTCCGGGCTCAGTCCTACCTCGGCCAGGTGCTGGATCACGGTCTTGTGGCGGCGGCTGAGCACCCGGTTGGAGAGGAAGTCGCCAAAGCGCCGGGCCAGCCCGGCGAAGTAGGGCGTATTGGCCCCCAACTCGAAATCGGTGGGCTCGCTGAGCAGGGTCCAGCGGCGTCCGCCGCTCTCCCACTGCACGATGAACATCCGGTTGGTGAACCACAGGTAGGGCGCCGGGGTCATGGCGGCCCGCCAGAGACCGAACCGCACCGGGTATGGCAGGGTGATCAGGTCGCAGGAACGGAAGGCCGCGGCGGTGCCTTTGGCGCTGAACCACGCCTTGAAGGCCGGAACGGCCTGGCGGATCGCCTCCAGCTGCGCGCCGGGATGTTCGACACCGTGGGCTTCCTTGAAATGGGGGATCGCCTCGAAGTCAGCCATCCCTCCGACCTCCTTCACCTGGGTTTCTAAGCTATTTACTCTTCTTATACACAAATCCTTCGGATATTCGAAAGAAAACCGCACTGCCTGAGGGATGGCAGTGCGGTTGGGCATTTATTTACTTGGAACTGCTGTCGGTCGAGGTCTCCGGGGCGGCCGGGGCCCGCCGGGCCGCATGCTCGGCCTGCTCCTCGGCGAAGTGCTTGAGCATCTCGTCGGCCTTCTCCTGGGTGATCTTGCCGGCAGAGACGTCAGCGTCCAGCTTGGCCTTCAGATCCTCCTGGGTCATACCCTTAAAGCCGAAGCCGTGACCGCCCTTGCCGCCCCGGCCGCCACGGCCGAAGCCCTCACCAGGGCCGCCCTTGCCGCCACGGCCACCGTGGTTCAGCAGGCGGTCGCCCTGCTCCTGGGTCACCGAGCCGTCCTGGACGGCGGCGTCGACCAGGGTCTTGGACTCGGCTTGGAGCTTGTCCATGTAGGACTTTCGGAGGTCCTGGAGCTTCTGGAGGAGGCTCTTCTCGCCCTCGGTCAGCTCGGGGCGGGCGGCCTTCTCACCCCGGGCAGCGGCGGCCGGAGCAGGGGTCTCAGGGGTGGTGGTTTCAGCAGCGAAAGCGGCGCCGGCGAGAATGCCACCGGAAACGAGCACTGCAGCAGCGAGGGCACCGATCTTCTTGAGGTTCATCATGTCAATCACCTTTCTTCGTGTTGTTGTGGGGGACACGTTCATCATGACGGATGAACCTGAATCGGGACTGAAACGCGCGTGAACAAAGTGTCTCTGCTTTGTGACTGACATGTTCACAAGGTTCTCAGGTTTGTCTAAGCTTTCTGGTATACTATGTAGGCTATGTCTTGTAGGAGGGATCATCGATGAATACGAAGGCGCTGATCGCCGGACTGGCGGTAGCAGCTGTGGTGGCCGCAGGCTGCGGCAGCAAGCCCGCCGAGACCCCGCCGCCCGCTGCGACCAGTGCGCCGGCGCAATCGCAGTCGCAGGAGACCGCCTCGAAGCCAGTCACCGCGCCGGCTGCATCATCTTCGGGGAAGAAGTACGCTGTGGTGGCGCAGAGCTCCACCGCCTCATACTCGGTCGGGGAACGGTTTTTTGGGAAGGATTCAGACGTGACCGCTGTGGGCAAGACCTCGGGCTTCGTGGGCGAGATCGTGCTGGATGGCGGCGTAATCAAGCCGTCGGTGGTGCAGGTGGACCTCAGCCTGCTGAAGAGCGATGAGGACCGGCGGGACAACCAGGTGCGCCGGGCGCTCGACACCGCCAACCACAAGATGGCGGTCTACAGCATCACCGGGGCGGAGGGAAATCCGGTCATCAAGGAAGGGCAGGAGACTGCGCTGAAGCTCCAGGGCGCCATGAAGATCAAGGGGACCGAAAAGCCCCTCACCTTCGACGCCAAGGCGAAGCTGAGCGGCGACACCCTTACCCTGACTGCCTCCAGCACCTTCAAAATGACGGACTTCGGCGTCAACCCGCCCAACATCCTGAACTTCGTGTCGGTGAAGGATGAGGTTAAGCTGGACATTCTGTACGTGGGCAAGAGCCAATAAAGCAAAGGAAGACCAGGGGCTGATCCCCCTGGTCTTTCATTTTCGAAGAAAACCGCGTGAACCTTTTCGAATGATTCGATTGTGGCTGACTGGACCTTGCCCTTACAAAGTGGGGGTGTCGCAAGTCGGCCCACTATCGGACTCAAGTTGGTCCATAGCCTCCTCCAGCACTCGCATGGTTACCCGGACCTCCTCGGAGGCGCCTAGCCGCTGGGAGAGGTCGAGGCTCATTCGGAGCCATTGCTGTGCCGACCGAAACTCCTTCCTGGCCATGGCGATCTGACCAAGCATGCGGTAGCAGCGGGCTTTGGTCACCCAGGAGGTGGACTGCTCCAGCAGGCCTACCGCCCGCCAGCACGCCTCTTCGGCCAACGAGAGCCGCCCCAGATGAAGGCAGCAGCGCGCCACCTCTTCGAGCGCAGCGGCTTGACGTACTATGTCGCCGCACTGTTGGTACGCCCGTACCAATTCTTCAAAGAGATCCCGGGCGCTCAGCCATTTGCCAGTGTCGGCTTGAACGACGGCGTAGTTGTGCTTTGCCAACAGGGCATGCTCGGGCTCGGTGAGCAGCCGCAGGCTCTCCACGGACTCCACTTCGGCCTCGTGGGTCCGGCCAAGTGCCCGAAGTGTCATAACCAGCCCCGGACAGGCGGCGCCCCGCAGGGATGGCGTTACTGTGGAGTCCTTGGCGAGGCGATATGACTCCAGGGCCTCACTTAGTTGACCGGTGCGGTAGAGGCTGCTGCCCAGGTTCAGCCTCAGCTTGGTCAGCAACTCTGCGAGTGATTTGCGCCCGCTGGCGTGCGGGATCGCCCTGAGGTAGAAGCGCTGGGCCCATTCAAACTCCTCGCGGGCCAGTGCACAGTTTCCCTGCCAATAGAGTGCCTTGGCGAGATCGATGCTGTTGCTTTTGTGTGTGGCCTCGGTTCCGCAGTCCTGGTGGGGGCCAGTGAAGCCTCAAGACCGCGTGTGCCTATGGGGCGTCTGATCCCATTGCGATCTGACCTCAGCGGGCTCTCGGCCTACACCGGGTACAAACTAGGTATCTACGAGCCGGAGTACGACAAGTTTGGCGGAGAAGTCGGGATCGATATCGCTGAACGGTGTTTTGAGGAGACGAGTACACTAATTCTAGATGCACTGTGCCATGAACCACTGGATATGTCGTCCAGGGCGATTCTGGCACTCCTGCTTATGGCAGCAGCGGTTAACGAAGCAATCCCCCATTCGGGGCGAGATCGATTTTGGGAGCACTATGCCTGGTACTGGTCGGGCGGAGAGTATGCTGGAGCGACCAGTTTTCGTACTGGTCTCGCAGCGGCAGCCCAGAAGCGCGCAGCCTGGGTCCAAAAGCGCTGCATGGAATTCCTCGGTGAGCCGAGCGTCAGACAACGGGTAGAGGCTTATCGACATGTCATTGGAACGGCTATACGTTTGGCCCAGGAAGCTGGAGTAAAGCCTGACGCATCAGCGCTTTGCTTTCAGTACGTCCATCTGACGAACAACCGACTTGGCATTCTTCCGGCAGAGGAAGGGTACTTGGCCCACCTGGTCCAGAGTGTGACAATGCCCGGCGACATGGTTCCTTCTGGCCTGTAATGGCACCGTGGCAGTCAGAACCGTTGTCAACGAGGGGAGTTAGTGGAGTGAAAACCAACAAGACGCCTTCTTGGAAATGGAGCGTGTACTTGATTGCCCTGGTATCTGTCCTGGCACTGTTGGGTGCAGCCCTGGCATTTGGTGCGGGCCCCGGCCCAGTTGTGGTTGCAGCCATCGCCTTGATCGGATTCGCAGGTGCTATGCTCGTGAACCAGAAGCGGGGCTCCCGTTAAGAGTCAGCCCAGTGCGCAATCTAGTGTGAAGGCCTGCTTCGAGAATGGGAGTGAGCCCTACAGATAGCGCCGCACCTGCCGGAGATATGTACGGTTGGCCTCGCCGTGCTGTTCTAGCAGGAAGGCCTCTTCGAGCCTGACCTGCTCGCCGATGATCACGGTACTGAGAACCAGGGCGCCCAGCAAAAACAAAGGAAGACCAGGGTGAACGCCCTGGTCTTCACAACGTGATCGGCCCAACAGAGAGCTCTTTCATTGCCGGAACCAGGCGTAGTACCAGGAATAGTCTAGTTGGCCGTAGTAGCCCTGTCCGGCGACCTCACCGAAGTCGAAAACGGGCTCACTGGCACCTGTATCAACGTCGATAACCCGGAGGGTGGATCCGGCTGCGTACAGGAGATGACGGCCATCCAATGCCCACGACGGGCCGGAGATGCCGGTACCGGCGCTCTTTAGTTCTGTCGCAGCCGTGCCGTCGGGGCTGATAAGCCAGAGGCTTCGGCTGGTCTGCCAGGCGAGGTGCTCTTCCGGTGTAAAGGTCCAGGTGACTGGCCGACGCTCCGCACGCACTGCGGCGATGCGGCTGCCGTCGGGCGCTACGGCCGGGTCCAGGGTCACAGCCGTCTCCGGCTGGGGCAGATCCCTGCAAGCGCCAGTAGTGACCTTGCAGTAGGCCAACTGCTTCTGATGCCAGGCAGTCCGACCGCCGCCTCGGACCATAAGCAGCTCCCCATCGGGCGTCCAGGAAAGCCAGTCGGTGCGGAGCAGGGCATCCGGTAAGGTAACGGGCTTGTCCGTGCCGGCCGCAAGCGAGAACAGCGGGAGCCCATCCACCGCACAGGAGTTGCAGTGGCTGGGCCGGACCCAGAAGAGAATGCCTTTGGCGTCGGGCCACCAGCGGCCAAGCTCGACCGCTGCCCCCCTTGCCACGTACCAGGGCGCCGCTTCTCCGCCGCTGATGGGGAGGACACGCAGTACCTCGTCGCGGTTCTCCCCCGCAGTGACGAAGGCGATGCGGCTGCCGTCGGGCGCCCAGGTCAGGACGCCGGGCGCGGTGACCTTTGTCGTCGTCAGGCGGCGGGGCTTCCCGTTCACCGGGTCATCAAAGAGCCAAATGGCGTCCTCCGTGGCAACGGCCAAGGCGTGGCCCTGTGGCCCCCAAGCGAGCGAGACGACGGGGCCGGGCAGGCCAGCGATGTCGTGAACTTGCCAGGTAGCGGCGTCGACGACCTTGTGCTGGTTATCGCCATGTGTGAATGAGAGCCACCTGCCGTCGGCTGACCAGGAGGGCGCCCCGGCGAGGTCGGCGCCGACGATCTCCCGCTGGGTATCGGTAGCACCATCCAGAACGAATAGTCTTCCATGCCGTACAACAGCCCGGCGGCCAAGCCCGTGAAAGGCAGCCGTCCCCGGGGTGGCGGCGGGCGCCGTCTCTGTAACGGAGAGCGCAGGCGGCGGTGCCTTCGCACATCCGCCAATCGTTAGCATCGCAAGCACCATAACCGCACCACAGCGCATCTCATCGGCCCCCTGAAAGTGACCTGTTCATCCGGTGAGGCCTGCCTCTCCGTTATGCCAAGCATGATGACCCCGATGGCCAGCTGAGCATGCAGCCCCTCGCCTTGATTATAAACTAGAACTGTTCAGCGAAGGCTGAAATCTGGTCCACTTTTTGCACCAGGGAGGACAGAGGGTCCTGAGATTCAGGAGTGCCAACGGCCCAATTGCGCCAGCCCATGGGTTTACAGGTAGCGCCGCACCTGCCGGAGATATGTACGGTACGGCTCGCCGTGCTGTTCGAGCAGGAAGGCCTCTTCGAGCCGGACCTGCACGCCGATGACCACGATGCTTACTACGAGGGCGCCCGCCATCAGGTAGGTTGGGACCAGAGCCACCAATCCTGCCAGGGCGAGGAGCATGCTGACGAAGACCGGGTTGCGGCTGTAGCGGAAGAGGCCGGTGGTGACCAGCGGGGTCTTGTGCTGATTGTCGATGCCGATGCGCCAGGCATCCGCCATGTGTGCCTGGGCTGCCAGGGTGATTGCGGTGCCGGCGGCCATGAGCACTGCGCCGGCCCGGGCGGTCGTGGCGGTTGGGTGGAAGAGAAGGTGGGTCAGGGGGCGGTTGATGGACCAGGCGGCTGCTTCGGCGATAATCAGGACCGACGTGAGGGACATCCACCGCCCTGCAAACCGGTAGAGCGTGTCCTCCCGGTCGCGCAGGAGGGTGAACGGGTTGATGCCGGTGCGCCGGTACTGGACCCAGGACCGCAGGAAGAACGTAACCGCGTAGTAGGCAAGAACCGCTGTAAGGGGGACCCAGGATGGAAACATGCTGCTCACCTCGTTGGCATCAGTATACCATACCGGGGTATGGTTTCAAGATCGATACATGAAAAGGCGCCGCCGGGTGGCGACGCCTTTGAGACGGGTTACTGCAGCTTGGAGCCGGGGGGCAGCGGCCGGTTGACGGCCAGGTCGTTCTGCCCATCGACCAGGTGCGTCATGCCGCGGACGAGGGTGTCGTCCTCCAGCACGCTGTAGAGGTGATAGCCCAGGTCCTCGCGATCGACGAGGATATCCTCCAGAACCTCCACCGTGCCGAAGTCCCGCAGCTCGTGGGCACGCTGGATCGTCTTGCGCAGCATCTCCTGGATCTTCAGCTCGTGCTCCAGGTCGTTGCGCAGGAAGTCCCGGATGCTGTGCCGGCCCTCGACCTCGTGCTTGATGTAGGAGAGTTCGTGCTGGGTGACCGGGTGGGCCGTCGGCACGCCGCCGAGTCGGGCGACGCGCTCGCCGACCTCGTCGATGTGCTTGGTGGTCTTCTCGATGTGCTCCTCAAGCAGCAGGTGCAGGCTGAGGAAGCCCTCGGCGCCCTCGGACATCCAGTGGTGCTTGTTGTACTGGTGCAGGGCGACGGTCAGGGCGCACTGGTGGTCGTCGAGGTGCAGCGCCATCTCCTGGCGCACCTCGAAGGGCAGGCCGATGCCGGCGCCGACCTGCTTCACGGTGCGGGGGTGCTGACGGGTCACCAACTCCTGGGCGTGGCTGGAAGCGTGGCCAGGCATGTTGGGGTTATATCCGACCTTGTCCAGGTTAAAGGTGCCCTGGAAGTTGCTCAGGTTGGTCATGGTGGCGGTCAGTTGGGCGGCTGGACTCTCGCTGGGCGGTTGAAGACGCTGCTCCATAAGTGGGGTGCCCCTCCTGGCAATGAAATGAGCGACCCCACTATTGTGCTTTTCCGGGCACTGAGATTATGCCTGGGCGCCCTTCCAGATCAGGCTGGCCGCACCACGCACAGCGGCCACCGGGTCCACCGAGCCGACCAGCTTGCAGCCGATGGCGTCCAGGCGGGCTTTGAGCTCATCGCCAAAGAGCGGCAGGCTGCGGGAGATCTGCCCTCCTACTACCATGCAGGTGGGGCGGAACCCCTCAGCCACGGGGCCCAGCGCCTCGGCCATGAGGGCGCCCCACTGGTGGAAAAGCTCGACGGCACGGTGGTCGCCGTGGCGGGCAGCGGCCGCGAGGTCCTTCACATCGGCCGGGGGAGCGTCGGGCTGCAGCTCCTTCCAGAGCCGCAGGATGCCCCGCCGGGAGATCCAGTCATCGATGATGCCGCCGCGCAGGGGGAGGTGATAGACCTCGCCTCCCCTGGTAACGCCAGGCCCCTCGGTCAGGATCTGGCCACGCTCCACGAAGCAGCCGCCGCAGCCGGTGCCCAGGGTGATGGCCAGCACCCGTTCCTGCCCCTTGGCGGCGCCGTAGATCGACTCGCCCAGGGCGAAGGCAGCCGCATCGTTAACGAAGCGGATCGGGAAGTCCGGCTGCAAGCCCAGGCGCCGCCGCCAGTCCTGCTGGAGGTTGACGCCGTAGATCTGGTCGTACTTGCCCAAGCCCTTGATCAGGCTGATGCCGTTCTTGTAGTCGAACGGGCCGGGAAAGCCCACCCCGATGCCGACGATCGGCCGGTCGCCCGCGGCTGCCCAAAGGGCGCGCAGGAGCTGCTCAAAACGGGACAGGATCGTGGCGGCGTCGCGATTGCTCTGAGAGTCCCAGTCCGTGGACTCCTCGATCAGGTTGCCGGCCTCGTCGACCAGGCCTGATTTGACGGAGGTGCCGCCGACATCGAGTGCGACGACGACCGGATTATTTCCGGACATAGGTCTTCACCACCTGACAGGGGCCGTTGGCCGCCTGGATTCGGAAGGGGCCGAAGGCGGCGGGGACCACGAAGGTCTCCAGGTAGGCAATTTCGGCCACCGGCTGCCCGGCCTGGTCCAGCAGGCGGGCGCCCTCCCCGGCCGTGACAGTCAGGAGGAGAAACCCGCCGTCGGTCGCATCGGCCATTTCGGTCTGAATATGGAGCCGGTGGACGCTGTAGAAGGTGAGCCCGGTGGTCCCGATGTGGTGCTCCTCACCGCCGGCATCCTTGCGGAGCAGGTAGGGTTCGGGGATCAGGTGGCGCCTGACCCACTCGGTCTTGCGGGTGGTATCGATCACGTTGAAGCCGTGCTCGGAGTTGATCGGCCGGGGCTTGCCGGACAGGTCGGGGCGGAGGTAGTCGTAGATCTTGAAGGTGTACCAGTAGGGCGTGGTGCTGATCTCCAGCACCAGGTTGTTGGTCCCGCTGCAGTGCACGGTGCCCGCCGGGATGAGGAAGAGGTCGCCGACGTTGGCGTCAAAGCCGTTGACGTAATCCGTGATCTCGAAGGGGACGGACGCCTCTTCAGCCTTGCGGACGGCTTCCCGGAGGCTCTCCCGGGTAGCGCTCTCCTGCAGGCCGAGGTAGACCTTGGCGCCCTCGCCCTTTTCGACGATGTAGTAGCTCTCATCCTGCCCGATGGGCTCGCCGAAGTTCTCCCGCATGTAGGTGTGGTGCGGGTGGACCTGCAGGCTCAGGTTGGTGCCGCCCATGGTGTCGAGGTAGTTGACCCGCAGGGGGAAGTACTCGCCGAACATGCGGTAGTTCAGCTCGCCCATCAGCTCCCGGGCGCGCAGGTTGAGCACGGCGTTCATCGGCACGTTGATCGACGCCCCGCCCAGGTCGATGGGGAGGCTGTTCTCGGGCGCCACGATCTCGAAGTCCCAGGCGCAGTTGGGCCATTCCTTGGGCAGGTCGGCCACCTCGCGCAAGCGCTGGCCGCCCCAGACGCCGGGCATAAAGAAGGGGGTGCAGCGGAAGGGCTTCTCGGTGGCGCTCTCAACCGCTGTTACCAGCGCATCGAAGGAAACGACCACGCCGGTCACATCGACATAGTAGTCGAAGCGGGCGCCCTGGAGCAGCTCCCGCCGGTGGGCCTCCAGCAGCGGCCACTCTACATAATAGGCATCCTTGTAGCTGACGCCGCGCTGAGGGAGCCGGGCGATCGCCTCGGCCCGGGGCAGGTCGCAGTAGACGGCCAGGTCGGGCTTGGGCAGGGCGCCGAGCGCCCAGGGGCCAACGACCAACACCGGCGTCTCCTGAATAGCAGCGCTGAGGCGGTCGACATCAAAATAGGAGGAGAGTGGGAGCTGGCAAACCTTGCCGAAGACCGGGTTATCGGTCAGCCATGGCCTAAACTGAGCCTCTAGCTGTGCGGACGGCTTGAGGTAATCCCAGGTGCGGACGGTCCGAAACCCCGGAAAGGCTGCGGCATAACGGTCGAAGTCGACGCCCCACATGCCGTCGATCGCAATAGCGCGGAGGCCCTGGATGTCCAGGGCCTCCAGCGATTTTGCGTGCGGGACGGGCCCGACGCTGTTGAGCGGCTGAGTGCGGAAGTGCACGGCTAATCCTCCAGGAAGTTGACCTCACGGACGGCGCCGGTGCGGCTGATCCGGTAGGTCTTGATCTGGTGAGCTCCGGCCTCCACGTTGATGGTCGCCTTGGCGAGAGGCAGGCTGATGGTCGCCTTGGCGGCCTTGCCGTGGGGCTCGTACAGGCGGAGCACCAGGTCGTCACCCTCTTCGGCCTGCTTGAGGGCCGAGACCACCACCGCGCCGGGCGGGGTGACCTCCACGAAGCTCTGCTGCTTGTCGAGCTCGCCTGCGTGGGCGAACTCCCGGATGAAGGGCATGGGGGCGTTCAGGTCGTGGGCGGCCTGGACGACGCCCGCCTCCTGCCAGCTGCCGGCGTGGGGCACCAACTGCCAGCGCATCTCCTGGGCGCCCTGGTCCTGATACTGGTAGAGGACGCCGGGGGTCAGCTTGCGGGGATCGTGGTGGGCGAAGACCGGGCTGCGCAGGATGGTGAGGCCCATCTCGCCGCCGAGGACATGGCCCGAGTACTTGCAGTTATTGAGCAGGGCAACGCCGTAGGGATGGGTCACGCCGCGGGCGTCACGGACCGAGCCGGTCACGTCGAACCACTGCTGCAGGGGCTCCTCCTGGCCATCGTTCGGGCGCACGGCGTGGCCGTAGGGCACCGAGAAGGTGGCGGTGGCGTCGGCGAGCGCCATCGGGAACATCAGCTTCAGCGCCTTGTGCTGCTCGTGCCAGTCGACGTACAGCTTGCCGTGGATCGCCGGGCTGTTGCGGTAGATCGAGATCTCCTGGCGGGCGGTGGAGTTGCCGTAGGTGGTGCTGATGCGCCAGGTGGCCCGCAGCGGGCCGGCCTCCAGCAGCTCGACCACCGGGTTGCTGAACACGCCGGCGATGTTGCGCATGGAGACGATGCCGTGGCCCCAGGTGTCGGTGGGATCATCGATGACCACGAGCTGGGCGCCGTTGCCGGCCAGCAGCTGCAGGTTCTGCTTCTTGTCGGTGATGCCGGAGAGGGCGCCTGTCTTGGGATCGAGCTCCAGCTTCCACCACTGGTTCTCCAGCACGGTCTGCGAGGCGTTCAGGATGGGCGCGTCGGCGGGGAGCTGAGCGGCGGGCTCGTCCACCACGCGGTAGAGGCGGTAGCCCATGGGCGGGACCTCGGCCATGAACATGACGCGGGGCCGGGCGCCGGTCGCAGACTCGGGCTGGCCGAGCTGGTGGACCACCGGCTTGTTCTCGTGGTCCATGACGTGGATCTCCTCGGCGCCCCAGTCGTTGTTCTCGACCTCGATCATCTCGGTGCGGGGCCAGGGGTTGGGGTTGAAGACCACCACGGGCACGCCGTCGCCGAGGTCGACGGTCCAGTCCTCCATGGTCCAGCGGACCCGGCGGATCGGCTCCTCGATCTTGCGCTGATCGCGGCGGGTGTCAATGCGCTGGGCGATGGTCTGCATGGCGCCGTACATGGCCCGGTGGCCGATGGAGATCGACTCGCCGATCTCGTTCTTGGAGTCCTCATAGGCCGAGGCGATCGACGAGCCGGCCAGGATGTCGTGGAACTGGTTGAAGAGCAGCTGCTGCCAGGCGTGCTGGTACTTTTCGCTGTTGTAGGGGTAGCCGTAGAAGCTGGCAAGGGCGTTCCACTTCTCGGCGGCGACCAGGGTCTCCTCGCCGCGGCGGTTGAGGGTCTTGATGGGGGAGTAGGCGGCGTAGCAGCCGCGGGCATGGTGCTGCAGCTCATTCTTGTGGACGGGATGCTGCCGCTGGGAGGCCCGCTCGAAGAAGGACTGCAGGTTGCCGAACTTCACGGTGGGCCAGTCGGGGGAGGCGGCCACGTCGCGGATCGACTGGATCGCCTTTTTGGTCGGGCCGCCGCCGTGGTTGCCCACGCCGTAGATGGAGATCCACTCCTTGGCGTCCTCGGGGCGCCAGTAGAGGTTGCGCTCCAGGGAGGTCTGGACCATGACCGGGTTGGTGTTGTAGCACTCGACCCGGGCCGCGAGCACCTGGCTGCCGTCGGGGGATTCCCAGGTAAAGAGGTTGGAGGGGATATCCACCTCATTAGCGCCGGGGCGCATGAAGACGAAGTAATCCAGCCCGCTCTGCTTGAACAGCTGGGGCAGCGTCTGCGGATGACCGAAGGTATCCGGGAGGAACGCTACCTTAGCGCGGCGCCCGAGGTGCTTTTGGAACCAGCGCTGGCCGTAGAGGCCCTGGCGGGCCATCGCCTCGCCGGAGGGGATGTTGGCGTCGGGCTCGACCCACCAGCCGCCGACGGGCTCCCACTGGCCCCGCTGCACGGCGTCGCGGATCTCGGCGAGCATCTGCGGGTGGTCCTCCATCCAGGCGTAATGCGAGGCGGAGCTGTGGACGAAGACCATGTCCGGGTTCTCGGCCAGGCGGTCGATCGCGGAACGGAAGGTACCCTTGACGGTCTCGTACCCTTCACGCCAGTCCCATAGCCAAACCGGGTCGATATGGGCGTGGCCGACCATGATAAACGTGAGGTCCTTGCTGCGCTTGTTCTCCAAGAGAGGTGGCTCCTTCCTGATTCAACTGGGTTCAAATCTTCCTGTTTTAGAGGATTTTACTCCGGCTGATGCGAAGACTTACTTCATGTATTAGACTAAGTTCCCGTTTTCTCCTCGTGTCGGCCGGAAGAAAGCTCCCTGAAACGGCAGAACTTATTATGTGGAATAGACGAAGCGAAGGGGGACGATGGGTAGCATGCGCTTTCCGCAGGATTTTCTCTGGGGTGCGGCCACTGCTTCTTATCAGATTGAAGGAGCTGCACATGAAGATGGCCGTGGCACCTCGATTTGGGACACCTTCAGCCGCACTCCCGGCAACGTGGTGAACGGCCACACGGGCGACGTGGCGTGCGATCATTACCATCGCTTCGAGGGCGATGTGGACCTGATGGCCTCCTTGGGCCTGAAGGGCTACCGCTTCTCGATCGCCTGGCCCCGGGTCTACCCGACGGGTACCGGGCCGGTGAACCAGAAGGGTTTGGACTTCTACCGCCGCCTGGTGGACAAGCTGCGCTCGAAGGACATTACCCCGGCGGTGACGCTCTATCACTGGGACCTCCCGCAGGCCCTCCAGGACAAGGGCGGCTGGCTCAACCGCGACACGGCGGACCGATTTGCGGAGTTCGCTGACACGATGTTCCGGGCGCTGGGCGACCAGGTTCCGCTCTGGATCACCCACAACGAGCCCTGGTGCTCCTCCTTCCTGGGCCACTTCCGGGGCGTGCATGCGCCGGGCATCAAGGACCTGAAGTCGGGCCTGATCGCTGCTCATACCATTCTGCTCTCCCACGGCAAGGCGATTCAGGCCTACCGGGCCACGGGCCAGAAGGGGCAGATCGGCATCACGCTGAGCCTGTTCCCGCACTACCCGCTGCGCGATACCGATGCGGACCGGGAGGCCGCCCGTCTCTCCGACGGCTACACCAACCGCTGGTTCCTTGACCCGGCCACGAAGGGCGCCTACCCCGCCGATGCGGCGGCCAACTTCGAGCGCCTGGTCGGCCCGCTGGACTACATTCAGCCGGGAGATATGGAGACCATTGCCGGTCCGATGGACTTCGTGGGGGTAAACTACTACCACCGCCGGATGATCGAGTCGGCGCCGGGGCACGATCTGGGCTGGATCGTCCACGATCGCACGGGCGACAAGCCGACCACCGACATGGGCTGGGAGATCGTGCCCTTCGGCCTGACCGACTTGCTGAACCGGCTGAAGGCCGACTATGGGGATATCCCGGTCTACATCACCGAGAACGGTGCGGTGTATGACGACGTGGTCGCCCCCGACGGGCAGGTGCACGACGAGAAGCGCGTGGACTTCCTGAAGCAGCACTTCGCGGCGGCGCACAAGGCGATGGAGTCCGGCGTCAACCTGCGCGGCTACTTCGTCTGGTCGTTGATGGACAACTACGAGTGGGCGTTTGGCTACACCAAGCGCTTTGGCATCGTGTACGTGGATTACGAGACCCAGCAGCGGATTCCGAAGGACAGCGCGCTGTGGTACCGGGAAGTTATCGCCCGCAACGGGTTGTAGGAGGCCAACTACCACATGGTTCAGGTAACTCAAGCGCAGGACGGGCTGCGTGTTGAAGCCGGGTCGTACCGGCTCTTCTTCCCGGCTGATCGTCCTTACGCCATGCTCGATGATGCCAACGGCGAGCGCTGGGCGGAGCTGGCGCTCCCCAGCAGCCTGCATACCCGCGAGATGCTAGATGATACCGCCAAGCTGGAGGCCCCCGTGGCCGAGCAGATCGAGGGCGGGTATCGGATTGTCGTGAAGTCGGTCAGCAGCCACTGGCAGGAGAAGGCGCTGGTCTTTACCTGTCTGGATGACTCAGTGCGGGCGCATGTGAAGGTGAAGGGGCGGGGCCGGTTGACGGACGTCCACATCTTCGGCGGCTACTACTCGGGCCATATTCGCTGGGGCAGCGGCTTCTTCATGAGCGGCGCCCGGTTCCAGAGCCTGTTTAACCCCGAGCCGACGGGCGCCGAGCGCAGGGCGATTCCGGCCAACGAGTCGGCCGTGCAGGACGTGATGGGGACCTCGGTGCCCGGCAAGCTGCACTGGTTCTTCACCCCGCCGCCCTTCTGCTACGGGGTCAGCAAGGCGCCGGTGGAGGGCGCCCGGGCCGCGATCGGCGGCGCCTCGGTGGGCGCCGACCAGGGCGGGACGCCGGTGGGGGAGGAGGGCGCGCGCCGTACGTCGGTTGAGGCCGAAACGGTCGGTGAGCTGCCCGCCGGCCCCTGGATGACCTTCGGCCTGGCCTGCAAGCCCGGTGAGCATAACTTCTCCGGCTTCCACTATGACGCGACCGAGGGCGCCTTCTCCTTCCGCCTGGCCTACGAGGGCCAGACGGCGATCGACGGGGAGTTCGAGTCCCCGGCGATCCTGATTCAGTTCGGCAACCCGGACCCGTACACCGGCCTGGAGCAGTATGTCCGGGCGCTGGAGGAACTGGGCCTGGTCAACCTGCAGCCGCGGCTGAACCGCCCGGCCTGGTGGAACGAGCCCATCCAGTGCGGGTGGGGCGCCCAGTGCTACGTCGGCAACGCCACCAAGCAGCGGGCGCCGGCCGTGTGCACCCAGGAGAACTATGACGGCTTCCTTGCTGCGCTGGAGGCGAACGGCCTCAAGCCCGGCGTTCTGGTCATCGATGATAAGTGGTCCGGCGACTACGGGACCTGCATTGCCGACCCGGCAAAGTGGCCCGACCTGCGCGGCTGGGTCGACAAGGCCCACAAGAACGGGCAGAAGGTGCTGCTGTGGTGGAAGGCCTGGGATCCCGAGGGCCTGCCCCTTGAGCAGTGCGTGCGCAACTTCGCCGGCATGCCGGTGGGCGCCGACCCGTCCAACCCGGCCTACGAGGCGACGCTCCGCCAGGCGATTCGGCTGATGCTCTCCGCCGACGGCTACGACGCCGACGGCTTTAAGGTGGACTTCTCCGCCCGGACCCCGAGCGGCCCCGGCCTGGTGCGGCACGGCAAGGAGTGGGGCGTGGAGCTGCTCTACAAGCTGCTCTGGATCCTGTGGGACGAGGCCAAGAAGGTTAAGCCCGACGCCTTGGTGATGTGCCACTGCCCCAACCCGTACTTCTCCAACATCGTGGACATGGTGCGCCTGAACGACGTGAACACCGGGCGCCCGGTCAACTCGCAGATGACCCACCGGGCCCGGGTGGCCAAGGCCGCCTGCCCGAACGTGCTGATCGACACGGACAACTGGCCCATGCCCAACCGGGCCGCGTGGCGGGAGTACATGAAGATCCAGAACGACCTGGGCATCCCCTCGCTCTACTTCGCCACCCACCTGGACTCCATGGAGCCCCTGGAGGCGGAGGACTACGCGCTCATTCGGGCGGTCTGGGCTGAGCACCGGGCCAAAGGTTAAGTAGAAGACATTTTTATCGCCGCGGATTTCGCAGTCTGGTTCGGAAATCTGCGTCATCTGCGAAATCCGCGGCAAAATTACTGCCCCCTCCCGCGAAAGGAGCCGCACATGGAGAAGAAGACCCAGGTGATCATGTACCACCACACCCACTGGGACCGTGAGTGGTGGACCACCTTTGAGAACTTCCGGTTCCGCCTGGTCAACATTGTCGATAAGCTCCTGGAGAACCTGGACAACGACCCGGCGTTCAGCTTCACCCTCGACGGGCAGACCATTGTGCTGAAGGACTACTTCGAGGTCCGCCCCGAGAACCGGGACCGCCTGCTGGGCTACATTCGGGCCGGCCGGGTCTTCGTGGGGCCCTGGCACATTCTGCCCGACGAGTTCCTGGTCAGCGGCGAGGCGCACATTCGCAACCTGTGGCTCGGTGAGCGGACGGCCCGCCAGTTTGGGGTACGCAACAGCACGGTCGGATACCTGCCCGACCAGTTCGGCCATGCTGCCCAGATGCCGCAGATCCTGCAGGGCTTTGGCATCGACAGCGCGGTGGTTTGGCGTGGGTTCGGCGCCCCGCCCTGGGGCCACGAGGAGCCCGGCACCGGCTACGTCGGAGCGGATGGCTACCTCTTCCCGCCGCTGTACAACGCCGAGCAGTACCCCGACCGGATGCAGAGCGAGTTCCGGTGGCAGTCGCCGGACGGCTCCTGGGTGATGGGCGTCTACCTGCCCATGGAGTACTACCGGGGCCACTACAAGGAGTTCCCCGGCGACCCCGAGGCGACGTACGAGGCCACCGTGGGCCGGGCCCGCAAGACCGTGGCCCACTACAAGGAGTTCGCCACCACCCGGTTCCTGCTGGAGCCGATGGGCGGCGACCACCTGCCCACCGATGAGCGGCTGCCCCGCATCATCCGGCAGATCAACGAGGGGCTGAAGGGCGACAATATCGAGTACCGGCTGGGCTCCCTGGAGGAGTTCGTCCGGGCCGTGAAGTCGGAGAACCCCGACTTCAAGGTGACCTGGAAGGGCGAGGGCCGGGCCTTTGGCCGCAAGGCGCACATTCTGCCGGGCGTGCTGAGCGCCCGCCTCTACCTCAAGCAGTACAACCGGGACTGCCAGGCCGCCCTGGAGCGCTACGCCGAGCCCCTGCAGGCCCTGAACTGGCTGCTGGGCGGCAAGTACGAAGAGCACTTCCTCTGGCACTCCTGGGAGCGCCTGATCCAGAACCACCCGCACGACTCGATCTGCGGCTGCTCGGTCGACCAGGTCCACCGCGAGATGATCACCCGCTTCGACGAGTCCAAGCAGGTGGCCGATCTGCTGGCCTACACGGCGCAGGAGGATATCGCTGCCCGGATCGACATGAGCTTTGTGCCGGAGGGCGCCCAGCCCTTCGTGGTCTTCAACCCGCTCTCCTGGACCCGCACCGACGAGGTGAAGGTCCACATGAACACCGCCTTCGGCATTGAGCCGCTGACCTGGGTCCTGCGGGACAGCGACGGCAACGAGGTGCCGTTCCAGGTGCGTGGGGCCGAGGCCCTGGTGGACAAGTACGAGCGGTTTGGCTGGCTGAACGCCCCGCCCGGAAAGTACGTCGACAAGTCCGCCAACGAGGTGACCGAGGTCTTCTTCACGGCGAGCGGTGTGCCCGGCGTGGGCTACAAGACCTACTACCTGGCGCCCCGGGAGCGCAGGCTCCCCGTGCGCATTCGCAACTACACGGTCGAAGGCGTGGTCGCCCGGGAGAAGGGCGCCGCCGAGACCACCGGCCTGCGCTTCGGCCCCGGCCTGCTGGAGAACGAGTTCCTGAAGGTCGAGGTCTCCACGGTCGACGGGTCTCTGACCGTGACCGACAAGGAAACTGGTGCTCTGTACTCGGGCCTTAACGCCTTCGAGGACGGCGGCGACGCCGGTGACACCTACAACTACGCCTGGCCCATGGGCGACCAGGTGCTCTCGACTCGCAACGTCCAGCCCCGGCTGAGCTGGGTCGAGTACGGCGCCAACCGGGCGACCCTGCGGGTCACCTGGCCCTGGTCGCTGCCGGCCGAGCTGACCGAGGACCGGGAAAGCCGTTCACCGAGCTACGTGCCCTTCGAGCTGCATAGCGACATCACCCTGCTGCCCGGCGTCAAGCGGGTCGATGTGAAGGCCCACTTCAACAACACCGCCAAGGATCATCGCCTGCAGGCGCTCTTCCCGTTCGGCGCCAAGGTGGAGAAGTCCAGCGCGGAGAGCCACTTCAGCGTGGTCGACCGCCCCACCGGCCTCCCCGTGGGCGAGCGCGGCAGCGCTGAGCCCGCCGTGCACGAGCACCCGCAGATGGCCTTCGTGAGCGTCACCGACGGCGCCCGGGGCCTGACCATCGCCAACAAGGGCCTGCCGGAGTTCTCGGTAAGCGACGACGAGACCGGGACCATCCGCCTGACCGTGCTCCGTGCCGTGGGCTGGCTGAGCCGGGAGGACTTCCTGGTCCGCATCGGCGGCGCCGGCCCCACCAGCCGAACCCCCGAGGCGCAGATGCTGGGCCCGGTCGTGGCCGAGTACTCCATCATCCCGCATGCCGGGAGCTGGGAGGCTGCCAAGGCATACAAGCAGGCGCACGACTTCAACGCCCCGCTGAACGCCGTGCCGCTGGTCACCCAGAAGGCGCCCATGCGGGCTCACTACCCTGTGTACGAGAAGAGCCTGGCACCGGTCGGCAGCCTCGTGGCCGTCGAAGGGGACCTCCTGCTCAGCGCCCTCAAGAAGGCCGAGGACCGGGATGCCCTGGTCATCCGGTTCGTCAACGAGGGCACAGCTGCGGCGCACGCCAAGGTCAAGCCCATCCGCAAGCCGGTCAAGGCCTACCTGGTCAACCTGCGTGAGGAGCCTGTCGCAGGAGGGGACCTGCCTGTAGCCGCAGATGGTTCCGTGACGGTGCCGGCGAAGGCTTGGCAGATTGTAACCCTGGCTCTGGAGTTTTAACCTAACCGCAGATTATCGTGATTCGTATGATATGAATCTGCGTAATCACACAAATCTGCGTAATCTGCGGTAAAAATGTCTGGAGGGCGCAACATGAAGACGTTAGCACTGCTCCACACGACCCCGGTCACCGTCCAGAGCATGAAGGAGCTGGCCGGCAAGGAGATCCCCGGGGTTCGGATCATCAACCTGCTCGATGACAGCCTGCTGCAGGATGTGATCGCTGCCGGGGGCGTTACCCAGGAGGTGGAGGCCCGGATTCAGGCCTATGTGGCTCAGGCTCAGGTCGCTGGGGCGAGCGCGGTCATGTCCTGCTGCTCCTCCATCGGCGAGGCCGTCGAGCGGGCCAGGGCGGGTGTTCCCCTGCCCGTGCTCCGTATCGATGAGCCCATGGCCGTCGAGGCCGTCAACACCGGCGCCCGCATCGGCGTCATCGCCACGGTGAAGACCACGCTGGAGCCGACCGCCAATCTCATCCGCCGCAAGGCGCAGGAGATGGGGAAGACTGTACAGGTGGAGGCCGTGCTCGTGGAAGGTGCCTACGCTGCGCTCATCAATGGCAACGGTGCCGAGCATGACCGCTTGGTGACGACCCAGCTGGAGAGCCTGCTGGAGCGCTCCGACGTGGTGGTGCTCGCTCAGGCTTCCATGGCCCGGCTGCTTGGCTCCCTGTCCCAGCCGCCCCGGGTACCCATTCTAACCAGCCCCGCCAGCGGCCTGAAGGCTGCCGGCGCCGCACTCTAAAGGGGATAGACCAGCATGAACTATAAGATTCCCGGCGGCCTGACGCTGCCTGAGTTCCTCCCGAAGGCCCAGCGGGAAGGCTACGCTGTAGCCGCCTTCTCTGCCCGGTACCGCGCCTGCATCCGCCCCGTGGTCGAGGCGGCCCTGGAGCTGCGCTCCCCCCTGATCGTGGAGATCAGCCAGCGTGAGCTCGGCTGGTTCCAGCTGACCCCTCAGGAGTTCCGGGATGAGCTGGAGAAGGTGGTCAAGGACCTGAAGTTCGACCTGCCCTTCGCCCTGCACCTGGACCACACCTTCGAGCTGCCCGTGATCGAAGCGGCGATCAAGGCCGGCTTCACCTCGGTGATGATCGACGCCTCCACGAAGCCCTTCGAGGAGAACATCGCCACCACCAAGGAGGTCGTGGCTATGGCCCACGCCCACGGCGTTAACGTCGAGGCGGAGCTGGGCAAGCTGACCACCACCGACAAGCTGGAGGCCGAAAACGACGAGGAGATGTACACCGACCCCGGGGAGGCCGCCGAGTTCGTCCGTCGGACCAACTGCGACGCCCTGGCCGTCTCGGTGGGCACCGCCCACGGCGTGTACATGGTCAAGAACCCCAAGATCGACTTCGACCGGCTGGCGGCCATCCGCAAGCTGATCGGGCCCGACAAGATCATCGTCCTGCACGGCGGCTCCGGCCTGCCGTCCGAGACCGTTCACAAGGCGATCGCCCTGCCCGGCGGCGGCATCAGCAAGATGAACATCGCCACCGACCTGGAGAACGCCCTGCTGGCGGCCATGGGCGGGCTGAAGCGCATGACCTCGGCGGAGCTTGACGCTCTGGATCCCGAGCTGCGCGCCAAGGGCCTGGCCGCGGTCAAGGCCGAGGCGAAGGACAAGATCCAGAACTTCGTCCTGTCCGCCAACCGAGCCTAATCAAGGAGCGAGTGCGCGTGTCGATGCGGATTGACCTGGGCGGGACCGACTGGGTCTATGCAGGCTTCCACGGCGAAGAGTGGCAGTTCCGCCAGGCGTTCAAGAAAGACACAGGGGTCAAATACTGGCTCCCGGCCACCGTGCCGGGCAGCGTACACTGGGATCTTCTCAAGTCGGGGGAGATCCCTGACCCCTATTTTGAGCGCAACAGCCGGCTGGTGGAGTGGGTCCATCAGCGGCACTGGGTCTACAAGCGGGACTTCGCCGTCCCGGCCGAGGGGGAGGGCCAGCGGCTGGCGTTGCTCTTCGAGGGGATCGACTACGAGTCGGAGATCTTCCTCGACGGCCAGCGGCTCGGCGCCCACGATTCGATGTTCCTGCCTGCCCGATTTGATGTTTCAGATCGGGTAAAGCCGGGGCAGACTCATCACCTGGCGGTGGTGATCAAGGACGCCCCCAGGGAGTGGCCCCAGCTGGGCCGCACCTCCACCGTGCAGACCGTCAAGGCCCGGTTCGGCTACTGGTGGGACTTCGCCACCCGACTGGTCAACCTGGGCATCTGGCAGAATGTGTGGCTGGAGGCCACCGGGCCGGTGGCGATCCAGGATGTGCATGTACGCACCCGCGACCATGAGGCTGAGGTGACTGTGCAGCTTGATGGAGCGGCTCGCGTCGAGGTGCGTCTTCTGGACCCCGAGGGAAACCTGGTCGGCGAGTTCGTCACCGGCGGCGCGACACGTGTGGTCAAGCAATTCGTGGTCCCGGAGGCGCGGCTCTGGTGGCCCAACGGCATGGGCGAGCAGCCGATCTACCGGTGCGAGGTGCGCATTAGCGGACCGGACGATATCACCTACGACACGCGGGAAGTCACCTTTGGCTTCCGCTCCTTCAGCCTGGAGCAGAACCTGTGGCCCCAGCCAGGCGTGCCCGTTCCGGCGGATGTAGAGAAGCCGCTCGGGTACACCTTCACGGTGAACGGGCGCCGGCTCTTCGTGAAGGGCTGGAACTGGGTGCCGATTGACCATATGTATGGCCGTGCCGACCTGACCGAGCGCTACGAGCAGCTGATCGCCTGGGCCAAGTCGGCGGGGGTTAACCTGCTGCGGGTCTGGGGCGGCGGTCTGCTGGAGCGCGAGCTGTTCTACGACCTGTGCGACCGGGCGGGGATTATGGTCTGGCAGGAGTTCTTCATGTCCTCCTCCGGTACCGACAACGTGCCCCCGACCGATCCCGAGTACCTCGCGATGTTGGAGCGGGAGGCCCGGGGATCGGTCCGGCTGCGGCGCAACCACCCGAGCCTGATGCTCTGGTGCGGCGGCAACGAGCTGACCGACTGGGAGAAGCGGCCCGCCACCCTGAAGGAGCCCGCCCTGGCGATGCTCGCCAACGTGGTGACCGAACTAGATCCCGACCGGCCGTTCCTGCCTACATCGCCCTCGGGCCCGCTCTTCGGGACCGATGACTTCCCGGCGCCCGAGCAACTGGTCAATCAGCACGATGTCCATGGGCCCTGGCACTACCGGGGGCCGGTGGATTCCTACCTGCCCTATAACTCCTCCCGGGCGCTCTTGCACAGCGAGTTCGGGACGCAGGGCGCCCTCGCCAAGTCATCTCTGCGGCGCATCATGTCCGAGGAGAAGATGTGGCCGCCTAACGATACCAACCCCAACTGGGTGCATCACGGGGCGTGGTGGATGCAGCAACACCGGGTGCGGGAGCTGTTCGGCGAGTCGGTCGAGAACATCGACCAGTACCTGCCGCTCAGCCAGTTCCTCCAGACGGAGAACCTGCGCTATGGCGTGGAGTCGAACCGGCGCCGCTGGCCGGAGTGCAGCGGGGCGATCATCTGGCAGCTAAACGAGCCGTGGCCCAACAGCCACTGCACGACCTGCGTCGACTACTACCTGCGGCCGAAGATGGCCTTCTACTATGTGAAGAAGGCGTACGCCCCGGTGGCGTGCAGCTTGCGCTATCAGTCTCCCGTCGTGGCAGATGGGGTGGTGCGGGCTTCGGCGTTCGTGGTCACCGATGGGGCATTTGATGGCGTCTTGCGCATTCGCGTTTCGGATGTGGCTGCTCGGACCTGGCACACGCAGGATGTTCCGGTGTCGGTGCAAGGCGCCGCTCAGGTGGCCGCACTGGAGTACCCGATCCCGGCGGAGGCGCCCGATGTGGCGATCGTGACGCTAACCCTGCTCGACGGGGCCGGGCAGGTCGTGCAGACCAACCCGTATCTCTTCAGCCGGGCGCCGCAGCCCAGCTTTGAGAGCCTGCTCTCGCTGCCGCAGGTGACCCTCAGCGCCCGCCGGGAGGGCGACACGCTGTACCTTAGGAACGAGGGCAACGCTTACGCCTTCTTCCCGATGGTCGATATCGACGACCCCCGCTGGCACTGGCTCCTGAGCGACAACGGCCCCCTGCTGGCCCCGGGCGAGGAGATCGGGATTACCGTGTCCCTCCGGCCCCGGCACGAGCGGGCCGACACCGATGCGCCCCACGGCCGTCAGGCTGAAGGCCCGCTGGTGCTCACGGTGACCGGCTGGAACACGGCGCCCCTGACGATCTCCTGGGAGGTGTAGCCATGCGTGCCGCCTGGAAGGCCTGGAAGCAGGCCGGCAAGATGGTCTGGGCAAACGTGCTCCGGCTCATCATCCTAAACCTGATCTGGTTCGTGATTGGATTTCCGATCGTCACGATCGGGCCGGCGACCCTGGCTGCCTACTGGTGGATCGCTACCTCGGTGCGGGACGGGCAAGGCAACGAGCCCTACACCCGCTTCTTCCAGGCCATGCGCCGGTTTGCAGTGAAGGGCCTGGTCTGGCTGGCCGGGTGGGTCGTGGTGATCGGGCTGGCCGCCATGGGGCTGAAGGTATGGCCCCAGTTGCTGCCGCCCATGGGCGTTGCCATGGTGCAGATCGCCTGGACCTACGCCATTCTCTACCTGGTGGCCATGCAGCCCTACCTGCTGGAGTACCTGACCGTGGAGGAGAAGCCGTGGGTCCCGGCCCTGAAGGCCTCCGCCTGGCAGGTGCTCGCCAACCCGATCTACAGCCATGCCCACGTCGCCATCGCAGGGGTTGCGCTGGGGCTGGCGGCGCAGTTCTCCACGGTGGCGTCCATCGCCCTGGTGGCAGTGCTGCTGGGCTTCTGGACGGTGGCGGCGGCAGAGGTGCCGTGGAAGCACGGGCGCCCGCGTCCGATTGAACGTCGGATCGAGGATGTGTTGTAAGCGATGACACGAATCGCAGCGGCCGTCGACTTCGGCGGCACAAAGCTGATGGTTGGCCTGGTCTCCGAGGAGGGGCAGGTCCTGGTTTCCGAAACCGTGCCGACGCCCCGGGCGCTTGGGCCGGAAGGTGTGGCTGATGCGGCCGCCGCCATGCTCCGGCAGGTGGCAGGCAGCCGGCTGGCCGACTGCGTGGGCGTGGGCTCCACGGTTCCCGGCCTGGCGGACGGCGCCCGAGGTGTCATGCGCTACGCCCCGGCCCACGGCTGGCGCGATGTGCCTTGGGCAGCCATGCTGTCGGAGCGCCTGGGCCTGCCGGCCCGCATCGCCAACGATGTCAACGCCTGCGCCCTGGCCGAGCAGCGCTTTGGCGCCGCCCGGGGCGTGTCTAACCTGGTCTGGATGACCGTATCCACCGGGGTGGGCGGCGGCCTGGTCCTGAACGGGGAGATCTTCGAGGGCGGCGGCGGGATCGCCGGCGAACTGGGCCACCTGGTGGTCCAGGAGGGCGGTCCCCGGTGCGGCTGCGGGAACCGCGGTTGCCTGGAGGCGGTTGCGGCTGGTCCGGCCATTCTGCGCCGGGCACAGGAGGCGGGGCTGAACGTCCCGGACACCGGCGCCGTGGCCCAGCTGGCCCGGGAGGGCAACCCGGTCGCCATCAAGGTGATGGAGGAGACCGGCCTTTATCTCGGTCGGGCCATCGCCTTCTGCTACAACATTTTGGACCCGGATCTGGTCGTGATCGGCGGGGGTGTCTCCCGGAGCATCGACTTGATGCTGCCCGTCATGACGCAGGCCGTGAGGGAGAGGGCGATCCTGCTTCCCGAGCGGCCGCCGCGGATCGAAGTGACCGCGTTGGGTTACGAGGCCGCCTTGATCGGGGCTGCCGCACTCGTATTTTAGGGGGCGCTGTCATTGCAGCAGTTCATCACCGAGTACCTGAACACGGTCCAGAAGGCGATCGGCCAGCTGAATCCCGCCGAGCTGGAGGCCGTGGTTAACGCCATCTATACGGCCTATCAGAACGACAAGCAGATCTTCACCTTCGGCAACGGCGCCAGCGCCGCCCTCGCTAGCCACATGGCCTGCGACCTGGGCAAGGGCACCGCAGGCGACCTGGGCGCCGGCACCGAGGTGACGAACGTGAAGCGCCTCCGCATCATCGGCCTGTCCGACAACGTCGCGCTGATGACCGCCTACGGCAACGATGTCTCCTACGACGACGTCTACCTGGAGCAGATCAAGAACCTGCTGAACCCCGGTGACGTGGTGATCGGCATCTCGGGCAGCGGCGGCTCCCCCAACGTGCTCCGGGCGATGGAGTACGCCCGCAAGAAGGGCGCGGTCAACATCGGCTTCACGGGGCAGCAGCCCAAGGCCGAGAAGATCAAGGCCCTGTGCGACATCACCCTGCAGGCGCCGCTCACCCTGATGGAGCAGATCGAGGATGTGCATGTGGTCTTCCATCACGTGATCAGTCTGGCCCTGAGGCAGCGGATTCTGGGGAGGATGTAACCCGTGATCAACGTTACGCCGTCAGTCTTCCTGCACCGGGATACCTGCAACGTCTATATCATCAAGAACGGCCGGGATGCCGTGCTGGTCGACTTCGGCGACGGCAGCGTGCTCCAGCGCCTGCCTGCCCTTGGCATCGATCGGGTGACCGACGTGCTGATGACCCATCATCACCGGGATCAGGGGCAGGGGCTGCACCTGGCGGTCAAGGCGGGCGCCCGCATCTGGGCGCCGCACACCGAGCAGGATCTTTTCCACTCGGCCGATGAGTTCTGGCAGGCCCGTGAGGTGACCAACAGCTACAACAACCGGGAGGATCGCTTCTCCTTGCTGGAGTCGATCCCGGTGTCGGGCACGCTCAAGGACTACGCTGTCTACGAGTTCGGAGGGCACAGCTTCTCCGTGCTGCCCACGCCCGGCCACACCACCGGCTCGATCACGCTGGTGGTGCTGATCGACGGGCTGAAGCTGGCCTTCACCGGCGACCTGATCGCCGGACCGGGCAAGGTGTGGTCGCTGGCGGCCACCCAATGGAGCTACAACGGCGGCGAAGGCATCCCGGGCAGCATTCTCTCGCTGCTGGACGTCAGGGAGCAGGAGGCGGACCTGCTGCTTCCCTCCCACGGCGATGTGATCAAGGAGCCACGGGCCGCCATCGACCTGACGGTGGAGCGGCTGGCAGGCCTGCGGGAGCTGCGGCGGCAGAACCCCCGCCTCTTCCTGCTGCGGGAGACGCCCTACGAGGAGATCAGCCCGCACCTGCTCAAGAACCGGACATCGTTCTCGGATGCCTACGTGCTGCTCTCCAACTGTGGCAAGGCGATGATGATCGACTTCGGCTATGACTTCATGTTCGGCATGGCGATGGGCCAGGACCGCGCCTCCCGCCGTCCGTGGCTCCAGACGATCCCCGTGCTCAAGCGGGAGTGGGGCGTCAACAAGATCGACGTGGTGCTGCCGACCCACTATCACGATGATCACGTGGCGGGCATCAACCTGCTGCGGGACGTGGAGGGGGCGGAGCACTGGTGTCCGCAGCTCTTCGCTGATGTGCTGGAGCGGCCAACGCACTACGACCTGCCCTGCAGCTTCTATGACCCGATCCCGGTGGACAGGCAGCTGCCCCTGGGCGTGCCCATCCGCTGGGAGGAGTACGAGTTCACCCTCTACCCGCTCCCGGGGCATACCTACTATGCTGTGGCAATCCTCGTCGAGGTGGACGGCAAGCGGGTGATGTTCGCCGGCGACCAGTGGGCCGACGGTAACGCCGCCGGGCTGAACTACGCCTACAAGAACGCCTTCAGGCACTTCGATTACCGGGAGACCGCCGAACTGCTGCGGGAGCTCAAGCCGGACGTGATCCTGACCGGGCACTGGGGTTGGCAAGAGGTGACCCCGGAGTTCATCGAGCAGGCGCTGGACCGGGGGATCGAGCTGGAGCGGCGGCATGTGGACTTGCTGCCCGAGGAGCAGCTGACGTTCGGCGCCCGGATCAACCCGTACCAGGTGCCATCCAAGGCGGGCAAGCCCGTCACCCTGATGGTGACCGTGGCCAACCCGTTCGAGCGCACCGAGACCGCCCTGGTCCGGCTGGCGGCGCCCGAGGGCTGGCTGGTGACCCCCGGCGCTGCCGAGGTGCAGCTGGCGCCCGGCGCCGAAGGGACCGCAACGTTTGAGGTAATCCCGACCGGCCCGGCTCGGCGCCGCGCCAGGGTGGCAACAGATATTACGCTTGGCGGCGTCCGTTACGGCCAGCGGGCCGAGGCGCTCGTCAACGTGCTTGAGGGAGATGGAGTCCTGTGACCTACTTCAAGATTCGCGGCGTGATTGAAGGCTTTTACGGGCGCCCCTGGTCATGGGCCGAGCGGGACCGCATGGTCGACTTCATGGGCCAGCACGGCTATAACGTTTACGTCTACGGCCCCAAGAACGACCCCATCCACCGGGGCCGCTGGCGGGAGCCCTACCTGCCGGAGGAGATTGACCGTTTCGCCAAGCTCGCCCGGCGCTGCGAGGAGAAGGGGATCGACTTCGTCTTTGGCACTTCGCCGCTGGAGTACCACTACAGCAGCCAGGAGTACTGGGACGTGCTGATCTCCAAGCTCTTACCGCTGTACGAGCGGGGCGTGCGCAGCTTTACGGTGCTGCTCGACGACATGCCGGACAAATTCCGTTATCCCGATGATGGGGAGCGCTTCGGCTCCCTCGCCGGGGCGCAGGCCTGGCTGAACAACCGGGTCCTGGAGCACTTTGAGGCGCTCGGCGGCCTCCGCAAGTTGATGTTCTGCCCGACCGAGTACCATGGCCAGGGCGCCTCCCCGTACCTGGAGGCCCTGGGCGAGAAGATGCGCCCCGAGATCGAGATCTTCTGGACCGGCACCGATATCTGCTCGCCGACCCTGCGGACCGAGGATGCCAGGCGGGTCAGCGCTTCGCTGAAGCGGCCGGTCCTGTACTGGGACAACTACCCGGTCAACGACCTGGACATGCGCTTCCACCCGCACATCCGCCCGATCCAGGGGCGTGACGCCGACCTGTACACCGCCTGCTCGGGCATCGTCGCCAACGGGGCGCTCCAGCCCGAGATCACGAAGATCGCCCTGTACACCTATGGGCAGTACTTTGCCGACCCGCACGGCTACGAGCCGGAGGCGGCCTGGAAGAAGGCGGCCCTGGACCTGTGCGGTAACGAGCGGGACGCTGAGGCCGTGCTGACCCTGGGCGACCTGGCCCGCTGGTCCGACCTGGAGCGGGGCAGGGGGCTGTACAACACACTGGCGCCCAAGCTGGCCCGGTTCTGGCAGCGCTGGGGCCACGTGCCCGCTGCCGCCGGCCCCGACCTGGACAAGGTCCCGCCCGCCTCGGACGCCGCCGTCGCCGCGATGGATCGGCAGGGTACGCTGGACGACATGGCCGTGGAGTTCCGCCGGCTCCAGGAGGCCGCCCAGCGTTTGCTGGGGCCCATGGAGAACGTCTACCTGCAGGCCGAGCTGAAGCCCTGGTCGCAGAAGCTGGCCGGCTGGGCGGAGGTGGGCAGCCTGGCGGTCTCGGTGCTGAGCCGGGCGCTGGCCAATCCGGCCGACCCGACCATCCCCGCCCTGCGGGACGCCACCCTTGATACGATCCTCTCGACCCGCGAGAACTTTCATTGGGTCGGGGGCGACCTGGTAGATCAGTTTGCACGGCGCTGCCTGTGGGCGGCGGACGAGCTGAAGGGATAGTGACCAGATGCGTGATCGGATTTCGCTAAACGGTACCTGGCAGTTCGCCCCGACCCCGGGCGCCGCCTACCTGACCGAAGAGATGCCCGCCAGGCCCGATGAGCTGCGGGAGATTCGAGTCCCCAGCTGCTTTCAGGCCGAGTTCGAGGACCTGCGTGACTACGCCGACGTGGTTTTCTACGAGCGGACCTTCACCGTGCCCGCCTCCTGGGGCGGCCGGGCGGTGCGCCTGCACTTCGGTGCGGTCGACCTGCTCTGCGAGGTCTGGGTCGATGGCTTCTACATCGGCCGCCACGAGGGCATGTTCCTGCCCTTCGTCTTCGACATTACCCATGTGATTCGCCCCGGTGAGCAGCAGCGGCTGGTGGTCCGGGTGACCGACGCCGGCGGTGCGGCTTACCCGAAGAGGGAGTACCGGGTTTTCCCCGAGGTCTCCTTCAAGGAGCACCCGCACGGCAAGCAGAGCTGGTACGGCCCCATCGGCGGCATCTGGCAGGATGTGACCCTGGAGGCCGGCAGCGCGACTTACGTTTACCGTGCCATGGCTACTCCGGACGTGGCCGGCGAGCAGGCCCACTTCCGGGTGATTCTGGCCGGACCCCACGGGCCGCTCTCGCCTAACGCTGCCCCGACCCTGACCACCATCCCCGAGGGGCGCCCGGTCGTTGCAGCGCCTCCGGGTCTTGCGGTTCAGGTACGGGTCACCGCCCCTGACGGCTCCACCTTTGCCTCGGCCCCGGCGCCCGTCGACGGCGGCGAGGCCCGGGCGAGCGTGTCCATTCCCAACCCGGCGCTCTGGGACCTGGAGCACCCGAACCTGTACGACTTCAGCGTCATCCTCCTGGCGAACGGGCGCCCGGTTGACCTCTACCAGGACTACTTCGGCATGCGCTGGGTCGAGGTGAAGGAGAACCGGATCTACCTGAACGGCAAGCCGCTCTACATTCGGGCGGCGCTGGACCAGGACTACTACCCGACCACCCTCTGGACGCCCCCCAGCGACGCCTTCCTGAAAGACCAGGTGATTCTGGCCAAGAACCTGGGCCTGAACATGCTGCGCTGCCACATCAAGGTGCCCGATCCCCGGTACCTGTACTGGGCGGACAAGCTCGGCATGCTGGTCTGGGAGGAGTACGGCAACTTCAGCCACCTGGAGGGCCGGGCCGGCGACCTGGGCCGCGCCACCCTGGAAGGCATGATCGAGCGGGACTTCAACCGCCCGGCCACCATCATCTGGTCGGTGATCAACGAGAGCTGGGGCCTCAACCTGAGCCGCGAGAAGGACCGGGAGTGGCTGAAGCAGCACTACTACCACTTCAAGACGGTCGACCCCACCCGCATCATCTGCGACAACTCGGCCTGCCCGGGCAACTTCCACATGGCCTCGGACATTGCCGACTATCACAGCTACTACGCCTACCCCGACCACTTCGACCAGTGGGAGGCGTGGGTAAAGGACCTGGCCTCCCGTCCCGCCTGGCTCTGGAGCCCCCACGGCGATGCGGCGCCCAAGGGCACCGAACCGCTCATGAACTCCGAGTTCGGCAACTGGGGCCTGCCAGACGCAAATGGGCTGGTGGATGAGAACGGTGAGGAGCCCTGGTGGTTCAACACCGGCGATGAGTGGTCCTGGGGCATTGTGCATCCCAAGGGCGTGCAGGAGCGGTTCGCCGGCTCGGCGCTGCCCACCGCCTTCGGCTCCTACAAGGAGTTCGTGACCGCCACCCAGGTCCAGCAGTTCCGTGCCTTCAAGCACGAGATCGAGGCCATGCGCCAGCAGGGCGCCCTCAACGGCTATGTGATCACCGAGTTCACCGACATCCACTGGGAGTGCAACGGCCTGGTGGATCAGATGCGCAACCCCAAGGCCGGCCATGAGCTGTACAAGCACGTGATCGCCGGCACCCAGCTGATCGCCCGTCCCGCCCTGGGCCGCTGGGCCTTCGCCCCAGGCGAGGCGGTCTCGGTCAAGGTGGAGGTGGCCTCCGACTCCGCCACGGGCGCCGAGGGCTACCGGGTCCGCTGGTGGCTGGAGACCGGCGTCACCACGGCCTTGCCCGCACCGGGCGCCGCCCCTGCGCTGGGCGCCGTCCAGGGCGTGCTGACCGATGTGACCCTCCCCGCCTTCGACGTGGCCGAGGCCGGCGAACTGGTCTTCCAGGCTCCTGCTGGCGCTCAGCGCCTGCGCCTGCACCTGGTGCTGGTGGACGCAGTCGGGCGTGAGGTCGGCCGCGGTTACGAGGACTTCGTCGTCTTCGGCGCCCCCTCTGGCACCGGTAGCCTGTGGCTCCCGGTGGACCTCTCCGGCCTGAGCGGCCCGCTCAAGGAGATGGGCTACCAGGTCTCCATCGGCGGTCAGCCCGCCTCCGGGCAGGTCGCCGTGGTCTGCAAGCTGGATGATACCGTCGCTGCCTTCGCCACCACCGGCGGCCGGGTGCTGCTGCTGGCATCTAGTCGGGAGGCGCTCCCCTGGGCGCCGGCCGACGCCGAGCACTGGGATAAGCAGCCTGGCTCCGCACCGGTGCGGATTGTGGAGCGCAAGGAGAAGGCCTGGCAGGGCGACTGGGCCTCGGGCTTCCACTGGCTCAGCCCCGACCTGCTGCCCACCCCGGCCCTGGAGAACCCGCTCGACCTGCCCTGGGCCGGCGTGCTCCCCGAGCATATGATCCTGGGCTATGACTCGCAGGATGACTGGCTCGCCGGCTACACCCTGGGCTGGATCCAGGCCCCGGCAGCCACGGTGGCGGGCTTCCGCCTGGGCGACGGCGCCGTGCTGGTCACCACCTTCCGCCTGGCCGAGACGTTGGGCGCCCACCCGGCGGCCCAGTCCCTCATGGCGGCCCTGCTGACCCGTGTCGTTGACTCCGCATTCCGCCCGAAGACTCAGGCTGGTCTGAAGGAGGCCTTATCGTGAGCAGGGAGCGCACCATCAAGGCGATGATCGACCATTCCAGCTCGCTGTTTGAGCGGAACTACACCTACTCCACCGGCGGCAACATCAGCCATCGGTACGGCGACGGATTTCTGATCACGGCGACCAACACCTCCTTCGGCCGCCTGGTCCAGAGCGACTTCGTGCCCTGCGACCTGCAAGGCGAGCCGACCATGGCCGGCCCCAAGCCGTCCAAGGAGTCGATCTTCCACGCGATCATTTACCGCAACAAGCCCACGGCCAACGCCATCGTCCACCTGCACTCCCCGGCCTCCATCACCCTGAGCTGCCTGGTGGAGCCCACCGACACCGGCAACGTGATGCCCGCCATCACCTCCGGATCGATCACGCGCGTCGGCCGCCTGCCGATGATCGAGTATGTCCCGCCGGGCGCCGCCCGGCTGGCAGAGCGGATCGGCGAGGTCTGCGCGGGCGTCAACGCCATCCTCCTGCAGAACCATGGCGTCATCACCTACGCGCCCTCGCTTGACCAGGCGATCGACATCGCCGAGGAGCTGGAGCAGAACATCAAGGTGTGGCTGTCGAGCGGCGGCCAGGCCCGCATCCTCTCCGATGAGGAGCTGGCGATGTCCAAGCCGCTGTTCGGCGCCGTTGTGGCGCCGGGAACCCAGACGCCCAAGCTCCGACCCGGGGTGACACTCGGCCGGATGATCTAAGGAGGTGCGGCCCATGGTTTCCAAGCGGCCGTTCGTGGGCGTCGTGGCCGACGACATTACGGGCTCCGGTGACATCGGGATCATGTTTGCCAAGCACGGGTATGCCGTGCGGATCTTCAGCGTTGAGACCGACCTGGAGACGCTCCCCGAGCGTCTCCGGGGCGAGCGCACCGACGTGGTGATCGTGGACACAGACAGCCGCATGGACAAGCCCGATGTGGCTTACGCCAAGGTGCAGCGGGCGACCGCTGCCCTGCAGAAGGCCGGATGCGAGGTGTTCTGGAAGAAGACATGCTCGGTCTTTCGCGGCAACGTCGGGCCCGAGTTTGACGCCATGCTCGACCAGCTCGGCGAGAGCTTCGGTGTGGCGATAGCGGCCTTTCCGAAGAACGGCCGCTGCACACGGCAGGGGCTCCACTTCGTGCACGGCAAGCCGCTGCACGAGTCGGAGTTCGCCCGGGACCCGGTCCACCCGATGACCGAGCCCGACCTGGTGAAGGTGGTCTCCCGGCAGACGAAGCGCAAGGTGGGCCTGGTGCCGCTGGATACCATCCGGCACGGCGCCGCCGCCATTCAGTCGGCGCTGACCGAGGCGCGGGGCGCCGGCGTGAACTACGCCATCTGCGACGCCGAGACCCAGGAGGACCTGGGGCGCATTGCCGAGGCGGTGGGGACCGAGCAGGTGCTGCTGGGCTCCTCGGCCCTGGCGGAGGAGCTGCCGGGGGTCTGGACCCGGCCGGAGCCCTTCGATCCCCTGGCCGGGCTCGACCTGGCCGGGACCGGAGGTACCCTGGTGATCGCGGCCTCCGTCATGCCCCAGACCCAGGCCCAAATCGCTGCCCTGGAGGCGGCGGGGGCGACGATTCTCACGCTTACCAACGACGCTGCGCTTCGTGACCCGGAAGGCGCCGTCGACCGGCTGACAGCCGAGGCGGTAGCGTCGCTGCAAGCCGGGAAGAACACGGTGGTGCGCTCCGAGAACCGCCCCGACGCCGTCGATGCCGCCAAGCGTCTCGGCGCCGAGCTCGGCATGGATGGCGTTGCCGTAAGCAAGCGAATCTCCACCTCGCTGGCCAAGGTGGCTGACCAGGTGCTGGCTGCGACCGGCTCCCAACGGCTGATCACCCTCGGCGGGGACACCTCCGGCGCCGTCTGCCGGCAGCTCGGGATCACTGAGACCGTCGTGCTGGAGGAGATTCAGCCCGGCCTGCCCTCCTCGCTGGTGCCCGGCGCCCGGCCCCTGCTGTTGGTACTCAAGTCCGGCTCCTTCGGGGCGCCCGACTTCGTGCTCAAGGCGATCGATCATTTGCAGCGGCTGGGGGCAAGGTAAGGTATGGGACGCCTGTACGGCTCGCTCTTCCTGCATGCCAACATGCATTACGCCGAGATTCCCATCGATCGGCTGCCCGACCTGGCCGCCCGCAGCTATGCTCCCGCACTCCAGACCCTGCTGGAGCACCCGGGCCTCAAGGCGGCCCTGGAGTTCTCCGGCTTCACCCTGGAGTGGCTGGCAGAGAATGCCCCGCACGTGATCGAGCAGGTCCGCACCCTGGTGCGCCGGGGTGACGCGGAGCTGATTGGCTCCACCTACGCCAACCCAATCCTGCCCCTGATTCCCCCCGCCGACGGCAGCCGGCAGATCCTCCGCTTCCTGGAGATTTACGAGCGGCTCTTCGGCGACCTGAAGCACCGCCCCCGGGGCTTCTACACCCAGGAGTACGCGATGGATGCCTCCGTGGCCGAGCTGATCAGCAGCCATGGCTACGAGTGGGCGATCGTGAGCAGCGGGCAGTACAAGGTGAGCAAGAAGGGTCTGCTCAACAGCGCCCTCCAGCGGATTCCGCCGCAGGAGGAGTTCGATGTGGCCGAGCCGCTATGCCATCCCTTCCGGATCCAGGGCGCCCGGGGTAGCTGGCTCCAGGCGCTCACCTGGAATATGCCGGGACCTAACGATTTGCTCTTTAAGTGGAAGGATGGGCGGGCCTCCCGGGGCGAAGTTGAAGCTTATGTAAAGGGTCTTTCCGAACGCTTCTGCACCGAGCGGGATGGGTTCATCCTCCTCGCTCCGGCAGACATGGAGTTCGTGGGCGACCTGCCGCCCCAGGGGAGCCTGGCGCCACATCGCTTGACCGTGTTTGGGGAGGCCGTGGCTCTCCAACTGCCCAGCGCTTTCCTGACAGAGCACCCCGCCACGGAAGAGGTCTACCTGAAGGCTGGGGCGGGCGCCCGCTTCTCCGACCTGCAGAATTGGACGGTCGACCCCGACAACGCCCGCCTGAACGCCTTGAGTGACGAGGCCCGGCGCCAAATTGAGATGGCCCGTGCGATGATCAGCCTGGTGGAGGCGCTGGGTCACCCGGTCGCCGACGCCGCCGGTGCGCTGGCGAAGGCGGAGGAGTACCTGCTCCTCGCCGACAACAGCGACGGCCGCGGCTGGAAGCCGATCCCCGAACGGCGGCTCGCCTGCTACAATGCGGCGCTGAACGCCCAGGACCAGGCCGCCGCAGCTCTGCGGCTTGCGGTGCAGGCGGTCCGGGAAAGGAGGTAGGGCAGTTGGCCCTGCTGATTGGAATCGATGTGGGCACGACCCACCTGAAGGCCGCCGCCTTCACGGAGGCGGGGGAGCAGGTGGCGATCGCCCACGTGGAGACGCCCACCCATCGCCTGCCCGACGGCGGCGCCGAGTACGACCCGGAGGCGCTCTGGCAGGGGATCGCCCGCTGCCTGGCCCAGGTCATGGCGGCGGCGCCCGGCCAGGTCGCCGGGGTGGCCGTAGCCTCCATGGCGGAGGCTGGGGTCCTCGTCACCGCTGATGGCCGGGCGGCTCACCCCGCCATGACCTGGTTCGACCCCCGCACGCGGGTCCAGGCTGAGGCGCTCAGCCGGGCGCCCGGCCGGGATGCCCTGTACTTTCGCACCGGCCTTTTCGTGATGCCCAAGCACGGGCTGGCGAAGCTGCTCTGGCTCAAGGAGAACCGGCCCGAGGCCTACGCCGCCGGCACCGCCTGGCTTTCGATGGCCGAGTGGATCGCCTTCAAGCTGACCGGGCGCCGCACCTCCTGCCCGACCCTGGCAGCCCGGACCCTGGGCTACGACCTGACCGCCGGCGCCTGGGCCACCGACATCATCCAAGACATAGGCCTTCGCACTGAACTGTTCGCCGAGCTGACCAAGGAAGGCGCCCCTGTGGGCGGCGTAACGCCTGACGCAGCAGCGGCGACGGGCCTGCCAGCAGGCACGGTCGTAGCCCTGGCTGGCCATGACCACCCCTGCGCCAGCCTGGCCGCCGGGGTGACCGGCCCCGGTCAGATGCTCGACTCCACCGGCACCGCTGAGGCGGTAATCGGTGCTGTCGACGGGCCACTGCTCACACCCGGTGCGCTGCACAGCCAGATCAGCCAAGGCCCCCTCCCGGTCCCCGGCCTGATCGGCCTCCAGGCCGGCGCCTCCGCTGCCGGTGGCTCCCTGGAGTGGCTGAAGCGAGAGTTCTTCGAGGGCTCCAGCTACGCCGACCTGACCGGCCTGGCGGAGGGCGCCGGCGAGGGGCCCACCGGGCTGCTCTACCTGCCCCACCTGGGCGGGGGCGGCCCACCCGCCGTCGATCCCGCCTCGAAGGGCGCCATCGTCGGCCTGACCTACGGCACCACCCGCGGGCAGATCGTCAAGGCGGTGCTGGAGGGGACCTGCTTCGAGCTCCGCCGGATGGTGGATGCCATGGAGCAGCTCACCGGCGCTCCCTTCGAGCGCATCGTCGTGACCGGCGGGCATGCCAAGAACCCGCTCTGGCTCCAGCTGAAGGCTGATATCCTCGGCCGGGAGCTGTCGGTGCCGGAGGTGGCCGAAGCGACCCTGCTCGGAGCGGCCATGCTGGCTGGCGTCGCCAGCGGCATTTATGCCGACCCCCAAGCAGCGTCAAACGCCATCCGCCGCACCGAGCGCACCATAACGCCACGATCTAACCAAAGAGAGACCTACAACCAACTCTACGCCACCTACGCAGGCCTCGCCCCGGCGCTGCGTCCGCTGTATCACAAGGAGGGCTACCAATGAGCCTCGTCACCCTCAAAGAGATCCTCGCCCCCGCCAAGGCCGGCGGCTACGCCGTCGGCGCCTTCAACGTCCACTCCCTGGAGGTCATCCCGGCGGTAGTGGAGGTGGCCGTGCAGGAGCGCTCCCCGATCATCCTGCAGTTCACTGAAGGGACCCTCAAGTTCTGCGGCTACGACATGATCCGGGTCATGGCCGGCGAGCTCGCCCGCACCGCCTCGGTGCCGGTCTGCCTTCACTTCGACCACGGCGGCTCCTACGAGCTGGCGGTCAAGGCGATCCAGGCCGGGCTCAGCTCGGTCATGATCGACGCCTCCAAGAAGCCCTTCGCCGAGAACGTCGCGACCACCAAGAAGGTCGTCGAGCTGGCCCACGCCTGCGGCGTCTCGGTCGAGGCCGAGCTGGGCCGTGTGGCTGGCAAGGAAGAGAACATCTCCGTCAGCGACGCCGAGGCGACCTACACCGACGTCGATGAGGCCGTCCGGTTCGTCGCCGAGACCGGCGTAGACGCCCTGGCCGTGGCCGTGGGCACCGTTCACGGCTTCTACAAGTGGGAGCCCAAGCTCGCCCACGACCTGCTCGCCAAGCTCCAGGCTGCCGTTCCCGTCCCCCTGGTTCTGCACGGCGGCTCCGGCGTTCCCGACGACGAGGTCCGCAAGGCGATCGCCCGCGGCATCCACAAGGTCAACGTCGCCACCGAGGCCAAGGACGCCTGGGCCAAGGCCCTCCGCACCAGCCTCGCCGAGCAGCCCGATGAATACGACCCGCGCCCCATCCTCACCCCCGTCAAGAAGGCCGTCCAGGAAGTCGTGCGTGCGAAAATGCGCGTCTGCGGCTCCTCGGGTCGGGCGTAGAGACGGTTCAATTTACCGCAGATTACGCAGATTTAACAGATTACGCAGATTAAGATATTTATATATTTATATAAATGCCAAGAGGTCTTGCTTGGTATCTGCGTAATCATAAAAATCTGCGTAATCAGCGTAAAAAATTCCGGAAAGGACAGAAACTCACATGCCAAAGGTTGATCTCAACGACGCGAATGCCGTCAAGGCGCTCGACACGCTCAACATGCTCGGTCTGCAGATGGACTACCCCGCCCAGTTCGAAGAGGGTATCGCACGTGCAAGGGCCTTCGCCCTCCCGAACGCCCCACAGGACCTGCACGAGGTCGTCATCTTCGGCACCGGCGGCGGCTCGGCTGCCAGCGGCCAGTTGATCCGGAGCTACCTCTTCGGCGAGGCCAACGTGCCCATCCACGTCGTCCAGGGCTACAACGCCCCCGGCTTTGTGGACAAGAACACCATCGTCATCGCCTGCAGCCACTCCGGCAAGACCGAGGAGATCAACTCTGCCTTCGAGCAGGCCGCAGCGAAGGGTGCGACCCTGGTGGCCCTCGGCGCCGGCGGCCGCCTGAAGGAGACTGCTGCCCGTGTCGGTGCCGCCTACCTCGACGTCCCTGGCGGCATGATGCCCCGGGTGGCCATTGGCTACATCTTCGCCCCGATCCTGGTCATGCTGGAGCGCTGGGGCATCTGCGGCGACCAGACCAAGGCCCTGGACGAGTCGATCGCCATCATGGAGAAGCTCGGCAAGCAGTACGGCCCGGATTCGCCCGTCGCTCAGAACCTGGCCAAGCAGGTCACCCAGGCGATCGCCGGCAAGATCCCCGTGATCTACGGCTTCAGCGACCACTTCGACGCCGTGGCCTGGCGCATGAAGAACCAGCTCGGCGAGAACTCCAAGTATATGGCCTTCTGGAACACCATTCCCCACCTGCACCACGACGAGGCCGTGGGCTGGGACATGCAGCCCGAGCTGATCGGGCAGCTGGCCTTCGTGCTCATGCGCGACAAGCAGGGCGAGTCCGAGCAGATGGTCAAGCGCTGGACCGCCACCCGTGAGATCCTTGAGGAGCGCGCCGGCGCCTGTGTCGAGGTCTGGAGCGAAGGCGAGACTCTGCTGGCCCGCATGACCTCCCTGGTCGTCCTGGCTGACTTCGTCACCTGCTACATGGCCATCGAGAAGGGCGTTGACCCGACCCCCGTCGCCATCATCGACCTCTTCAAGAAGAAGGTTGGTCAATAATGCGGTACGCGATCGGCATCGACCTGGGCGGCACCGGGATTTACGGCGCCCTCGTGGACAGCGAGGGCAAGGTCCTGGCTGACGCCGAAGCCAAGACCCTGGCGCAGGAGGGCCCCCAGGCCGTCCTGAACCGCATGTTCACCATGACCCGCGAACTTCTTGCCCAGGCGCCGGCCCCCGTCGTTGGCATCGGCCTGGGCATCCCGGGCCTCATGGACCGGGAGACCGGGGTCTCCATCACCTCGGAGAACCTGGGCTGGCGCAACGTGCCCGTGCTGGAGCCCTTCCGCCGGGAGTTCCAGCTCCCGGTCCACATGGACAACGACGTGCGGGTGGGCTGCCTCGGCGAGATGCACTTCGGTGCCGGCCGGCAGTTCCGCAACTTCCTGTTCACGGCACTGGGCACCGGCATTGGCGGTGCGGTGGTCCTGGACGGCCAGATCTACCGTGGGCCGTACAACACCGCCGGCGAGTTCGGCCATATCCCGCTGCGCCCGCAGCGGGGGCCGGCCTGTAGCTGTGGCGCGATCGGCTGCCTGGAGGCGCTTGCCTCCGGGCCGGCCATCCGCCGGCGCACCCTGGCCGCCCTGAAGGACAACCGGGACGGCCACATGAGCTCCCTGCGTCGCCTCCCCGAGGATCAGATCAGCGCCCGCACCCTGGCCGAGGCGGCCCGGAGCGGCGACATCCTGGCGAACACCCTGTGGGATGAGATCGGCTCAGACCTGGGCCTCGGCATCCTTGCGTACTACAACCTACTGAGCCCCGAGGCGGTCATCGTAGGCGGGGGCGTCTCCCTGGCCGGCGACCTACTGCTGGAACCGGCCCGGCGCATCTGCGTGGAACGCCTCATGCCCGGCATTCGGGAGCACGTTCAGATCGTTGCCGCCGAGCTGGGCGACGACGCTGGCGCCATCGGAGCGGCGACCCTGGTACCGGGGTTCATCGACTAAGCATAAGCGAGGGATTAGGAAGCCTTGGACGTGTTCAAACACCTGCGCCGCTTTTACTGGCCTTACCGCTGGTACTGGGTTGGCGCAGAACTGTGCATGACCCTCACGGTTGCGCTCGCCCTGGCCCAGCCCCGCGTGATCGGGTACATTACCGACCACGTGCTGGTGGGGGGCGACTACGGCATGGCCCTACCACTTACTGGCCTCGTATTTGCGATCGCTGCGGCTCGTGGCGTCATGGGCTTCCTGGAGAGCTTCCTCAAAGAGCGCTTCGGCATTAAGTCCGTCTATGACCTGAGAAATGAACTCTATAGGGCGCTGCAAGAGCTGTCGTTCTCCTTCTACGACACCGCTCGCACCGGTGATCTGATGTCCCGTGTCACCGCCGACACGGAAGCGGTCCGCCACTTTCTCTCGAATGGCCCGTCGGGCGCCCTGAACTTCGTGATGTCGCTGGTTTTGGGGATCGGCATGGGGTTCTGGATCTCCTGGCGCCTCACCCTGGTCACCCTGGTGGCCACCCCGGTCTTCGCTTACCTGATCCTGCGCTTCTCCAAGCTCTCCCGGGAGCGGCACGCCCTGACACGCAGGGCGGTGGCCGACCTGGCCACGGCGATCCAGGAGAGCGTCAGCGGCATTCGGACGATCAAGTCCTACGCCCGTGAGGATGTGCAGGAGGCCAAGTTCGAGGCCCGCAGCCAGGGCTTCTCCGTCGCCTACAACGAGGCGGCAGCCCTCTGGGGCAAGTACTTTCCCCTGCTGGAGCTCTGGGCGCAGGTGGCGGCGGCGGTGGTGGTTGCCTACGGCGGCTACCTGACCACCACTGGCCATGTCACCGTCGGCGAGTACGTCAGCTACCTCGGCATTCAGTGGAACATCATCAACCCGCTCTGGAACGTGGGCGGCCACGTCAACAACTTCACCAGCGGCCATGCCGCCGGCGAACGGCTCGTGGAACTGCTGCACATGAACCGGGGCGTGGAGGATGATTCTCACGCCAAACCCCTCCCCGAGATGGCCGGCCACGTGCAGTTCGATTTCGCCAGCTTCCACTACGGCGACAAGGAAACCGTGCTGCACTCCATCGATATCGATGCCCCGCCCGGCAAGGTGGTCGGCGTGCTGGGCACCACGGGCAGCGGCAAGTCCTCCCTCGTCCAGCTAATTCCCCGTTTCTATGATGTATCCGACGGCGCCGTCCTGATCGACGGCCAGGATGTGCGCAGCCTTAAGCTGGCCGACCTGCGCCGGCAGATCGGCATCGTCTTTCAGGAGACCTTCCTCTTCTCGGCCACTATCCGAGCGAACATCGGGTATGGCAACCCGAACGCCACGCAAGATGAGATCGAGCGGGCGGCCCGGCTGGCCAACATCCACGACTTCATCGCCGACCTGCCCCAGGGCTACGACACCGTGGTCGGTGAGCGGGGCCTGGGCCTCTCCGGCGGCCAGAAGCAGCGGGTGGCGATCGCCCGGGCAATCCTGAACAACCCCCGCGTTCTCATTCTCGACGATGCCACGGCCGCCGTGGACGCCGAGACCGAGGCTGAGATCCAGCAGGCCCTGCGGGTGGTCATGCAGGGCCGCACCACCTTCATCATCGCCCACCGCATCTCCGCCGTCCGCCACGCCGACGAGATCGTCGTGCTGGAGCACGGGCGGATCGTGGAGCGGGGGCGCCACGCCGAGCTGCTGGAGAAGGGCGGCCACTACCGCCGCATCTACGATGTCCAGTACGCCGACCGACAGGAGGTGGCTGGCTAGTGGCAGAGCGGTTTGTCTACACGGAGGAAAAGGTGGTCGAGCGGCCCCTGAACTGGGCCCAGATCCTCCGCCTCTTCCGTTACTTGAAGCCTTACAAGCACAAGGTGATCGTCGGCTTTGCAGCCACGGTGGCCGGCATGATGGTCCGGCTGGTCAGTCCGCAGTTCACCAAGCTGGCGATCGACCAGGGCATCCTGGGCAAGAACAGGGAGATCTTCCTGTGGATCTTCCTCGGGCTGCTCGGGATCTGGCTGGTCAACTTCATTACAGCCCGCTACCGAGTGACCCAGACCAACGAGGTCGGCCAGGCCGCCATCAAAGATCTGCGGGGCGACCTCTACCGCCACGTGATGGGCCTGAGCTTCCGCTTCTTTGACACCCGGTCCGCCGGGTCGATCTTCGTGCGGATCCAGAACGACATCAACAGCCTCCAGAACCTCTTCACCAACGCACTGATCAGCATTGTGTTGGATGCGCTTACGCTGGTGGGCATCCTGGGCATCATGTTCTGGATGAACTGGCGCCTGGCGCTGATCGGCTTTGTGACAGGGCCGCTGCTGGTGCTGATCTCCACCAAGCTGCGCAAGAAGGTGCGCCGGGCCTGGCAGGTGGTCCAGACCCGACAGTCCCGGATGAACTCGCACCTGAACGAGGCGATTCAGGGGATGCGGGTGACGCAGGCCTTCCAGCAGGAGCCCGGCAACGCCGAGTTCTTTGCGGCGGTCAACGCAAGCACCCGGGACGGCTGGTACGTCGGCACCCGGCTGAACGCCATCTTCGGCCCCATGGTCGACCTGACCGGCACCCTGGGCATCTGCATGCTCTACTTCTTCGGCGCCCGCCTGGTCGGGGCCGGCGAGGTGACGGTCGGCCAGATCATCGCCTTCGGCACCTACACCAACCAGTTCTGGGAGCCGATCAACCGGCTATCCAACATGTATACCCAGCTCCTGGTGGCCATGGCCTCCTCAGAGCGGGTCTTCGAGTTCCTGGACACCCCGTCGACCGTGCCGGACAAGCCGGACGCCATGGAACTGGGCCGCATCGAGGGCCGGGTGACCCTGGAGAACATCACCTTCGCCTACGACCCGAACCGCCCGCCGGCGCTCAACGGCGTCTCGCTGGAGGTCAACCCCGGTGAGACCATCGCCCTGGTGGGCCACACCGGCAGCGGCAAGTCGACGGTGATCAACCTGCTCTGCCGCTTCTACGATGTGACCGAGGGGCGCCTGCTGGTGGACGGCCACGACATTCGTGACGTGGCGGTCCGCACGCTCCGCCGGCAGGTGGGCATCGTGCTTCAGGAGACCTTCATTTTCGCCGGTACGGTCATGGAGAACATCCGGTTCGGCCGGCCCGATGCCACCGACGCCGAGGTAATCGCCGCCGCCAAGGCGGCCCGGGCCCACGACTTCATCATGCGGATGTCGAACGGCTACCAGACCGAGGTCCAGGAGCGCGGCGCCCGCCTTTCCATGGGCCAGCGCCAGCTGATCTCCTTCGCCCGGGCCCTGCTGGCCGACCCCCGCATCCTGATCCTGGATGAGGCCACCGCCAACATTGACACCGAGACCGAGCGGGAGATCCAGCTGGGCGTGGAACGGCTCCTCAAGGGCCGCACCGCCTTCGTGATCGCCCACCGGCTCTCAACCATCCGCACCGCCAACCGGATCGTGGTCCTCGACCACGGCCGCATCGTAGAGACCGGCACCCATGAAGAACTCATGCAGCGCCGTGGGTACTACTACGAGCTGGTTACCGCCCAGTACCGCGAGGTCGCTGGGGATTGAAGACAGAATATGGCCGCGGATGCGCTGATTTCAAGGATTTCCGAACCGACGCGGATGAAGAATATTAATATATATCCCCATCCGCGCTTGTTTCGTAATCGGCAACATCTGCGCATCCGCGGCGAAAAAATGCCTGAATGCAATAAGGGAGGACTTGAACAATGGCACGTTGGAAGACGAGCGTTGGTATCTGGGCGTTCGGCCCCGCAGGAACTCGGTTTATGCCCGGTGGATACCATCCCGAGCAGGTGGGCGTTCCGACCGAGGAGCGCGTGAAGTACGCCGTGGAGGGCCTCGGCAACCTGATGGATGGCTACGAGTTCCACTACGGCACCGAGATCACCGAAGAGAACCTGCCCAAGATCCAGGCGGCGCTGGGCAAGGAGCACGACATCTACTGCATCTGCTACGGCCTGGTGCCCAATCCCCGCTACAAGCTGGGCTCGCTGATCAACCCCGACGCCGCCCGCCGGGCCGAGGCGGTCGCGCACATGAAGGCCGGCATCGACATGGCCGCCGCCGTGGGCGCCAACTACATCTACTGGCCGGGCAACGAGGGCTACAACTACCCCATGCAGCGTGACTACGCCACCACCTGGGGCTGGTTCATCGACGGCATCCAGCAGGCGGTCGAGCACGCCAACAGCAAGGGCGTCAACTTCTTCCTGGAGCACAAGAACTCCGAGCCCGCCATGGCGATCCTCATGCGGAACATCGGCATGAAGCTGCACATCATCCACAAGCTGCGTGAGCTCGGCACCGACGTGAGCCGGGTGAAGGTGAACATGGACTGGCAGCACCTGATCATGAACGGCGAGCCGCTGGGCGAGTACGCCGGCATGCTGCTGGCCGAGGGCCTGCTGGGCCACCAGCACGGCAACTCCGGCTGGGGCTCCTTCGACGACGACAACATGGTTGGCACCCAGTTCATCGAGCAGCAGGTAGACCTGGCCCGTGAGCTGGTCAAGGGCAATTACCAGGGCCGCATCGGCTTCGACCTGTACCCCTACACCGAGGATGCGGTCGAGGCCGTCCGCCGCAGCGTCATCCACTGGGAGTACATGCTGGAGGTCGCCAACCGCACCCTCGCCGACGAGACCATGCAGGCCGCCCAGTCTAAGGCGGACGCCATCGGCGCCTACCGCTCCTTCTGGAAGGCCCTGGGCCTTACCCCCGAGTTCGAGAAGTCGGTCGAGGCCAAGTACGCCAAGAAGGACTGAGCATCCATGCTCTTCGTCGGTATTGATATTGGAACAAGCGGCGCCCGTGTGATCGCGGTGGACAAGGAGGGGACGCTGGTGGCTCAGGCCACCAGCGACTACCCCCTCCTGGTGCCCCAGCCCGGCTGGACCGAGCAGAACCCCGAGGACTGGTGGAACGCTACCGTCAAGGCGATCCAGGCGGTCGTCAAGCAGTTAGGCGCCCGCGCCAAGGAGATCAAGGGCGTCGGCCTGACCGGGCAGATGCACGGCTCGGTCTTCTTGGACGAGGCGGCTCAGCCGATCCGTCCGGCCCTGCTCTGGAACGACCAGCGCACGGCGGCTGAGTGCGAGGAGATCACCCGGAAGGTGGGCGCCGAGCGGCTGATCCAGCTGACCGGCAACCCCGCCCTGACCGGCTTCACCGCCCCGAAGATCGTCTGGCTGCGCAACCATGAGCCCTGGAACTTCGACCGGGTCCGCAAGGTGATGCTCCCCAAGGACTACATCCGCTACCGTCTGACGGGCCAGTACGCTACCGACGTGGCCGACGCCTCGGGCACACTGCTGTTCGACGTGGCCCGGCGCCAGTGGTCCGCCGAGGTCTGCCAGGCCCTGGAGATTCCGCTGGAGTGGCTGCCCCAGGCCTACGAGGGGCCGGAGGTGACCGGGCAGATCCTGCCGGGCATCATGGCTCTGACCGGCCTGCCCGCCTGGATTCCGGTGATCGCGGGCGGCGGCGACCAGGCTGCCGGCGCCGTGGGCGTGGGCCTGGTCGACCAGGGCAAGATCTCGGTCAGCGTGGGCACCTCGGGCGTGGTCTTCGCCGTCTCCGACGGCTTCAGCCCCGAGCCCCAGGGGCGCCTGCACGCCTTCTGCCATGCGGTGCCCGGCAAGTGGCACCTCATGGGTGTGATGCTCTCGTCGGGAGGCTCGCTCCGCTGGGTGCGTGACGCCCTGTACACCACCGACACCTCGTACGACACGATCGGTGCGGAGGCTGAGAGTGTGCCGCCTGGCGCCCAGGGGCTGCTCTTCGCCCCGTACCTGACCGGTGAGCGCACGCCGCACAAGGACCCGGACGCCCGGGGCGCCTTCGTGGGCCTCGGCCTGCACCACCGTCGGCCCCACATGGCCCGGGCGGCCATGGAGGGCATCGCCTTCGGTCTGCGCGACAGCCTTGAGCTAATGCGGGGCCTGGGCATCACTGCGGACGAGCTGCGCATTACGGGAGGAGGCGCCCGGGGCGCCGCCTGGCGGCGAATCATGGCCGCCATGTTCGGCGCCGGCCTCCGCCAGATGGCCATCGACGAGGGCCCGGCCTTCGGCGCCGCCATCCTGGCTGCCGTGGGCGCCGGGGCCTACCCGACCGTGGCCGAAGCTTGCGCCGCCATGGTCAAGACCGGGGAGGGGGAGGCGCCGGACGCCGCCCTCCAGCGCCGCTACGCCGAGCTATACCCGGTGTGGGCCAAGTCGTACCAGACCCTGAAGCCCCTGTACCAGGCGCTCAAGGAGGCCAATGCCGATGGATCGCCCGACTGAGATCGCCCTCAAGGAGGAGCGCATCCACCGGTATCTGGAGCAGCAAGGGCTCGGCGCCCTGGTGGTGGCCCGCCATGAGAACTTCGCCTGGCTGACCGCCGGCGGCACCAGCCGGATCGTGGCCACCGAGGAGGCCGGCCCGGTCTACCTGGCGATCACCAGGGAGGGGCGCTACGCCTTCACCAACGTCAGCGAGGCCCGGCGGGTCGAGGAGGAGGAGCTGGCGGGACTGGGCTTTGCCGTGCGCTCCTGCGCGTGGTATGAAGACCCCACCCGCTTGCTCCGCGAAACCCTGGCCGGGCGGATCGCAGCGGACATCCCCCTGGAAGGGACCCAGCCAGCAGGCCGGGCGTTCCAGCGTCTCCGCTACAGCCTCTCCCCAGCCGAGGAGGAGCGCTACCGCTGGCTCTGCCGGGTGAGCGCCGAGGCGGTCAACCAGGTCTGCCGGGAGGTCCAGCCCGGCGAAACCGAGCTCCAGGTGGCCGGGCGCCTCGCCGCCCTGCTGGCGCCCCACTTAGTCACCCCGAGCGTGGTCCTGGTGGCGGCCGACGACCGCATCCAGCGCTTCCGCCACCCGACCCCGACCAACCGCCCCGTCATGCGCTACCTCATGGTGGTGCTGGTGGGTGAGCGGTGGGGGCTGCACAGCGCCGTCACCCGCTTCGTCCACTTCGGTCCGGTCCCGGCGGAGATCTCGGCTCGGCTGGATGCCGTCACCCGAGTCCACCAGGCCATGCAGGGCGCCACAAAGCCCGGCACCCCGGTGGCAGAGGTGCTCCAGGTGGCCATCAACGCCTACAGTGAAAACGGGTTCCCTGAGGAGTGGCAACTGCACCATCAAGGTGGAGCGATCGGCTACGCCCCCCGGGAGTACCTCGCCACCCCGGCCATCGACGAGGTGGTCCAGGAGCGGCAGGCCTTCGCCTGGAACCCCTCCATCACCGGCGCCAAGGTCGAGGACACCATCCTTGCCACCGCCGCCGGGTTCGAGGTGCTCACCGCCACGCCCGACTGGCCGCTGGTGAACGGGCAGCCCGGCATCCTTGTTCGTTAAGCTAAGGAGACGGTTGACGAATGCTTTTCCGCAACCCCATCATCACCGACAACGAGGGCGCCGACCACGGCGACCCTTTTGTCTTAAAGCACGGCGACACCTACTACCTGTACCATACCGGCCTCAAGAAGGTCTCCCTGTATACCTCCAAGGACCTGGTCCGCTGGGAGTACCGGGGCGCCGCCCTCGAAGCCGGCGGGGCCGATCACTGGGCCCAGGTCGACCTGTGGGCGCCCGAGGTCTTCCTCCACGAGGGGACCTTCTACATGTACGTAGCAGGTACGCGGGAGACCGAGCCCGGCAAGGGCGACGACCACGCCCGGCGCCAGGGCGTCGCCACCTCCAAGACCCCCGAGGGCCCCTTCACATGGCTCAAGGACCCCATCGTCCGCTGGGAGTGGTCGATTGACGGCCATCCCTTCCGGGACGATGACGGTCAGGTCTGGTTCTTCTACAACATCCGCACCGGGGCTACCCGCTACAAGGATGGCACCATCGGCTGCGGCAACGTCGTCGACCGCATGCTGACCCCCGAACGGCTGGAGGGTGTCCAGGCCAAGGTGGCCTACCCCTCCGAGCGCTGGGAGGGCTCCAAGGGCGGCGGCTGGTACTGGAACGAGGGGCCCTTCGTGCTCAAGCGCCGGTCCACCTACTACCAGATGTACAGTGGCGGCTTCTTCGGCGACGACACCTATGGCGTGGGCTTTGCCACGGCGCCGGCGCCCCGGGGCCCGTGGACCAAGTACGAGTCCAACCCGATCCTGCAGAGCGCCAGCCAGATCAAAGGCCCGGGCCATCACTGTGTGGTGGTTGGACCGGACGGGGTGACGCCCTATGCGGTCTACCACGGCTACATCCCGGGGGAGAAGGGGCGCAAGGTCCACCTGGACCGCCTCTTCTGGGCCGGCGACCGCCTGGAGATCCCCGGCCCCACCGAGATCAGCCAGCCGGTCCCGCCCGGCCCTGTTTACGACCCCGAGGTTCCCCACTGGCACCACGAGGTCTGGGAGAACGGGTGCCGGCTCGAGACCATCCAGGCGGAGGGCATGCGGAGGGTCCTCGTCGATGGCGTCCTCAAAGAGCAGCGGCCTTCCAACGAAGAGCCGCCCATCGGGGGCGCGTTGAACAGCTGGCTCGAGGACCAGCACATGTACCGCCTGACCGAGGGCGCCGCCCGCACATGGGCGTGGGGCGGCACCGGCCCCCTGGAGCTGAGCATCGCTGTGAAGGGCGAGGCACTCATCATCGTGGATGATGAGACCATCCCCGTCCGTGCGGAGTCCTTCACCCTGATTCACCGGCGCTTCAAGAACGGCGCCCAGCGGATTACGGCAAAGGCCGGCCCCGGCGGCGCCGCCGTGACCGACCTTGTGATCACCGCTCGGCCCCGCAGAGGTGAAAGATCATGGCCCGAACTGCGCTGATCGCCGGCGCCAGCGGCCTCGTTGGCGGCCACCTGCTGCTCCGGCTGCTGGAGAGTCCCCTCTTTGACCGTGTCATCTCCGTGGGGCGCCGCACCATGCCGGTTAGCCACCCGAAGTTGACCCAGGTGGTCGCGGACTTCGCGACCCTGGGTGCAAACACCCTGCCGGCCGTCCCGACCGACCTCTTCTGCTGCCTGGGCACCACCATGCGCCAGGCCGGGAGCCAGGAGGCGTTCCGCAAGGTCGACTTCGACTACCCCGTGCGCCTCGCCCACCTGGCCAGGGAGGCGGGAGCGGCGTACTACATCGTCTCCTCGCTGGGCGCCGACCCGGGCTCCCGGTACTTCTACATGCGGGTGAAGGGCGAGGTGGAGGCGGAACTCAAACGGATGAACCTGCGCAGCCTGCACATCTTCCAGCCCTCGCTGCTGCTTGGCCACCGTAAGCAGTTCCGCCTCGGGGAGGCCGTGGCCGTGGCGGTGTCGCCGGTCTACAACCTTCTCATGGTGGGCCCGCTCCGCAAGTACCGTGGCATCCAGGCCGCCGACGTCGCCGGGGCGATGCTCAGAACGGCCGAAGCGGCCCGCCCCGGCGCCCACACCTACCAAAGCGACCTGATCGTCGAGATCGCCAAGGGGAGAGTCGCCCCCTGACGCGCAAACGGCAGCCCTGCTATCGCAAGGGCTGCCGTTCGGTTAGGACGGGGTATTGATCATGTGCTCCGCCGTGTAGGCCAGGCGGAAGAAGACCTGCTGGCGCACCTCCGGGTCCATGTCGACCTCGTCGATTGCGGCACGCATACATTGGAGCCAGGCCAGGGCACGCTCCTTGTTGATCGGGAACGGCATGTGGCGGGCCCTGAGCATCGGGTGGCCATGCTTTTCGTTGTAGAGAGCCGGGCCGCCGAAGAACTGCGTCAGGAACAGGTACTGCTTCTCCATCACCGGGGTGATATCTGCGGGGAAGAGGTCCCGGATCGCGGGCTCTTCCTGAACTCGTGGGTAGAATGCCTCCACGATGGCGCGAATCGTCTTTTCGCCGCCCATCTGCTCATAAAGGGTTGTGTGCTCCATGGGCCGATTGTAGCACGTTCGCTCGCACCATTCCACTCCGATTGGTTTCAGGATACAATAGGCAGGGGTGAGAGAACTATCGTGAATCCAGTCCTGCGTGAAACCGCCGCCATCGTCTTCTGGACCTTCTGGTCCTCCGCCGGCGTTGGCGCCGTCGCATCGCTCCTGCTGAAGTGGCCCCTCACCGCCACCTACATGATGGCTGTGCTGACCATCGGCCCCGCCCTGGCCATCTGGCGCGGCCGCGACCGTGAGAAAGATGCCCTGGAAGTCGGCGAGCGCGCCGGCGTTGAGATCCTCGCACTAATTATTCTCCTGGGCATTGGTTGGGCTGCTGGACGCTACCTGGGGAGGTAGAGCATGCGGAGGCTTTGGCTGTGGGTACCCGTTCTGGCCCTTCTGCTCACTGGCTGCGGAGGTGAACCCTCCCGCGGCGTCGCCTGGACCGAGCTGACCTACCACATGACCGGGGGAATCGCCGGCTTTGACCGCAAGGTCGCCCTCTCCGCCGATGGCGCCTTCACGGTCACCGAGCGTGGCAGGTCTCCGGTCAAAGGCAAACTGAGCAGCGGCGACCTGAAGCGGCTTAAGGCAACCATCGACGCCGTCCCCTGGCGGGACCTGCAGCCAACGTACATAGACCCCAAGGTCGCTGATGCCATCCTCGAAAACATCAAGATCCTGACACCCGATAAGGACTTCAGCGTTCAGGTTGGCACTGGCGGCTCACCGCCCGCCGAACTCAACGACTTGCTGAAGCAACTGAAGGCTGTCGGCAAGTAGGAAGCGCCCCCTTCGACGCACAAAGCATCGGAGGGGGCGTTCATTCATGTCTGGCCGAGTACAAAACTGCGGGCGATGTTCCAGGCGCCCTTGCCGCGCAGCAGGTGGATGCGGTCCACCACGAAGCGGCGCTGGAGCCGCTGATCCATCAGAAGCCGGCGGGCCTCGGCCAGGTCATCGGGGGCCAGTTTGTCGGCCAGCGTCAGGTGTGGGTTGTACGCAGAGCCATCGTAGCGATCGTTCAAGGTCTCTACGTACCCGTCGAGCGACTCCACCAGGTCCTGGTGCAGCAGGTTCAACTCCTCCGACTCGCCCACCTTGACGTATAGAATCGAGTTCCGAAAGACGCCCAGGCCGCCCAGGCGAATCTCGAAGGGCTCCCACTCCTCGCACAGGGCCTCAACCTTCTCGACCACCGTCGCCCCGGACTGGCGGAAGAGGAATGGCGACTTTACCGTAATGTGAGGCGGGGCAGGGGTCCGCAGCATGGGATGGCGCTCCCGCAGGAGCATCAGGTCCCGATAAAGGTCTGGTGGGGGCAGAATCACCAGGCCATAGGCGAATGTGGGTTTGGTCATGGTCGGGGACAGCCACCCTCTGTAAGCTTTTCTGTATCCCTATGTTTTCTCTTCTTCCTATCGCTCACCCTGCCGGAAGGTCTTTCCTGTCCCACAAACGAAGTGACATGGACAACCACCTGCGGAGGGGAGTTCGCGTGGACCTGAAATCGATCCACCTCGGGAATCTGCTGACAGAGCGGCGCCTGACGCGCGACACGATCGCCGCCCTGCTTGACGGAGACGTCCAGTTTCGCCCCACCGGCGAGCAGATGAGCTTCGGCGCCCAGGCCCTGCACATGATTTCAGCGCAGGAGACCCTGCTGGAGGCCTTCCAGACCGGAGACTGGAAGTGGCAACGCGGCGTCGACCTGGCAAGTTATCCGACCCTGGATGATATTCTTCGCAAGTTCGATGAGATGCACGCCACGGAGTTAGCCTTCTACGAGAACCTCGAGCAACCGGAGATGCTCCGCCCGATCAAGACGGGGTGGGGGCCCGTAGAGCCCCTGCTGCAGCTGGCGACCTCCTTCCTCCTGCACGAGGCGCATCACCGGGGGCAACTGGTCGCCTATCTTCGCCTCAAGGGCATGACTCCACCGAAGTACTAAACCATATGAACGGCCCGCTGCTTTCACCGCAGCGGGCTGATTCTTTTTCCCGTTGACAGCGCGGTGCCATCGGGCGTACATTTTAATCGACATACCCAATAGTATTGTAATCAAATACGAGAAAGTATCGAAACTAGCCTGCTGCGAAGAGGGGTGAACCGGTGAGCATTCATGACCGAATTCTGGCGGCCGCCCGGAGGCTGGCTGCCGAGGGCGCCGTCGAGCGAATCAACCTCACCGAAGTGGCCAGGGCCGCGGGGGTAAGCTGGCCCACCGTGCGTCGGCATGTAGGCAGCCGGGAGAAGCTCCTGGAGCTGCTGGCACCCGAACTTGGCGACGCCGCAGCGGCCCCGGACACCCGCTCCCGCATTCTTGCGGCCGCCAGCCAGGTCTTCGCCCAGCGTGGGCTGGCCAACGCCTCCCTCGACGAGGTGGCTGCCGCCGCCGGCCTCACCAAGGGCGCCGTCTACTGGCACTTCGCTAACAAGAACGACCTGCTCACGGCCCTGCTCGAGCACCGCATCCGGGAACAAATGGAGCGGGCCCCGACCGGCGAGGACCTGTTCCCGCCGGGTGGCGACCCCGCCGTTGGCATCGCCACCACCCTCCAGAATCTCTTCGACAACTGCCTGAGCGACCCGGACTGGGGCCGCCTCTTCTTCGAGTTCATCGCCAGCAGCCGTGAGCCGGAGGTGCGGGAGAAGGTGCGCCACCTGTACCGGGCCATGCACGAACTGATCGTCGACCGGGCCCGGCAGCTGGAGCTGACCGGCAGGCTGGCGCCCGGCATCTCCCCGGACGTCATTGCCACGCTCTACACTGCGGTGATTGATGGGCTGATCCTGCGGGCCCTGATCGATGGACCCGAGTCCATCCGGTCCGGCATGGCCCAGCAGGTCGCCCGGATCCTCGTCGACGGCATCCGGCCCCGTTAAGCTGCGACTTGCGCATCAGGAAAGGAGCGCCCGCCATGTCTGCCATTACCGGTTCCGCTGCCGCTCTGACCGGCGTCGATGCTGAGCGCCGGGAGTCCACCTTCCGCCTGGTCGGTGCCAGCGTGCTGACCTTCTTTTGGTTCCTGCTCTTCCTCGGCACAAGCTGGGATATTATGTGGCACTCCGACGTCGGCCCCGACCGCTTCTGGACCGCCCCGCACACCATGATGTACAGCGGCGTCGCCGTCGCCGGCCTGGTCTCGCTGTACATGGTCGTCGCCACCACCGTGAAGTTCCGCCGGGGCGCCCCCGGTGTCACCAAGGCCAACACCACCCCGTGGCTCGGCATCTTCCGGGCGCCGCTCGGCTTCATCCTCAGCGGCGTGGGCGTGGTCGGCTTCCTCATGTCCGGCGGCTTTGACGAGTTCTGGCACGGCATGTACGGCTTCGACGTCACCCTGTGGTCGCCGCCCCACGTCAGCCTGTTGCTGAGCGGCATCGTGGGCGTCTTCGGCGCGGTCTACGCCATGGCCTCCGAGGTCTCCCGGGCCCGCGCCCGCGGGGAGCTGCGCCTCTCCAGCGTCCCCGTCATCGGCTTCGTCACGACGCTGGCCCTGCTGATCCTCTACACCTCGGTCATCACGCCGCCGGCCATGACCGAGAAGCTCCTGCTCGGCCCGTTCAGCCTCTACCCGCTCATGGCCGGCAGCGCCGTCGCCTTTGTGCTGGTGCTCGCCGCCGCCTTCCTGCGCATGCCCGGCGCCGCCACCCTGACCGCTCTGCTGGTCACCGCCATCCGCTTCGTGGCGGTGGTCCTGCCGCCCCTCATGGTCGACTGGCAGGCCCGGTTCGAGGGGCTGCCCTACAAGCCGGATAAGGTGGGCTTCACCCTCACGGTATTGGCGACGCCCGCCTGGACTCTCCTGGCGGGCGTGGTGGTGGACCTGGTTTATTCGCTGGGTCAGCGCTACACGTCCCGCATGGTTGCGGCGGTGCTGGCTGGCGTCCTGGCGCCCGTGGCGCTCTTTGCCGTGGATCGCCCCTGGTTCAGGGCGCTGGACGCCCTCCCCTGGGTAGCCAAGTTCGGCAACATTAAGCAGGCCATGTTGAGCGCCCACCAGGGCGCCCTCTACCCGACCTTCGCGGCCGTGGCGGTCCTGGGCGCCCTCACCGCCTGGCTGGGCGCCAACTTCGCCGTCTACCTGCGCTACACCGAGAAGTAAGGAGGTGCCTGTATGCTCCGCAAGCTGACCCTTGCCCTTGCGATCCTGGCGATGCTCTCAGGCACCGCCCTCGCCCATCCCGGACACGTGGTCATGAGCAGCCAGCAGGTCAAGGCCGGCCCGTACACCCTCACCGTCGAGCACAACGTATGGCCGATCAAGGCCAACACCAACGTCGACCTGGTAGTCCAGCTGGAGAACGAGGCCCCGGGCACCAAGATCTTCGCCCGGGTGATCCCGCCCCCGGGGACCACCCTGGTCGAACGGGCCACCCCGCTGATCTCGCACGCCCAGCTGCCGGGCACCTGGACCATCTATAACTACTCGCTCGGCGCCCCCGGCGAGTGGCGCATGGAGTTCCAGGTTGAAGGCCCCCAGGGCCGGGGCGTCGGCGCCCTGGAGTCCATCCCGGTGGAGGGCCCGCCCGGCCTGCCCCTCTGGATGGGCTGGACCCTCGCCTTCCTGCCGGTCTTCGGCTTCGCCTGGTTCATCCTGCGTGAGCGCAGCCGAGTCCGCCGGGCCATTGCGGCGGATGGCGGTGCTCGAGCCTAGAGCGCCCACCAGGCGCCCGCCCGCAGCGCAAAGCCCCGGTCCATGAGAGAGTAGGCGGTCTGGTAGAGCATCTCCCGGCTGGCGGCGCCCAGCACCACCACGATCACTTCGGCCCCGTTCTTGGTCGCCGAGGCGACCAGGGTGTGGCCGGCCTTCTCCGTCCAGCCGTTCTTCACCCCGGTGGCGCCGGCGTAGTTAAGGACGAAGTCGTTCTTGTTGACCAGCTTGCTCCCGGTCGTGAGCGTGTATTGCTTCGCACCGGCGAACGTCCGGAAGTACGGGTCCGCCATGGCGGCCCGGGCAATCACAGCCAGATCCCGGGCGGTGCTGAACGGGTTCACGAAGTCATCCAGGCCCGAGGCCGTGTAGAAGAGCGTGTCGACGGCGCCCAACTGCACCGCCCGCTGGTTCATCAGCTTAGCGAAGGCAGCCTCCGACCCGGAGATAAACTCGGAAATCGCCACAGCCGCATCGTTGCCCGACGGGAGCATCAGCCCGTACAGCAGCTCCTGCATCGAGACCCGCTGCCACTTTCTCAGCCCCATCCGGGTCCCGTCCGTCGCTGCCGCAAACGGGCTGACGGTCACCATATCGGTGAGGCGACTGCGTTCCAGGGCGAGCATCGCCGTCATGATCTTCGTGGTGCTGGCGATCGGGCGCGCCTGGTTTCCCGCCTGCTGGCCGAGCACCACCCCGGTGCCTGCATCCATGATGTAGTAGGCGGCCACCGACAGCTTGGGGTTACACGGGCTGGATGAGCCCACGCCGCCAACGGAGGCGGTCGACCGGGCAGCGTCCCAGTCGAGCTGGACGCCCAGGGCATCAGCCAGTTCGCGGGCCGGTGTCAGGATCTGATCCCCCACCGCCAGGTTCGTGTCCGGGTTGACCTGGACCTCCCGGCCCTGGTAACGCACCAGGGTGGCGCCCTCCTCCCAGCGGCTCTCCCCACCGAGGCGCTCGACCACCGGGCGCACCGGCACATAGAGCTTGCCGTCCACAATCGGGACGGCGCCCAGGCAGGTCCCCTGCACCTCCAAGTACCCCGTCCCCTGGCTCAGCAGCTTCTCGTAGGCTGCCGCCGAGGGGGGCGGGGCTACTTTTTGCGTATACTGGGTCGAGATCCACCCGGTTTGCCCGCGAGGGAGCTGCACCTGGGCCCAGGCGCCCTGCTCCGCCAGCATCTCGAAGCGGGTCGCGACCGGGACCGACGTCAGTACGCTCGCAGCGATGCTCGGGGCCGACCGCACATTCAGCGGCCCGTCGATCACCTGCAGCTGCGGCTTGGCGGCGTACGACAGGCGCACGGCGGCGCCGTCCCAGGCGACCTGTGCGCCGAGGCCCTCGCTCATAAAGCGCACAGGAATATAGGTCCGGTCGCCAATCAGCTGCGCCGGGACATCCAGTTGAACAGTTCGCCGGCCTGCCGTCGCCTCCCGGCTTCCGATCGTCATGGTGACGGTCTGGCCGTTCAGGCGGGCCGTAATGCGGCCGGGGGGCGTCCACTCCACCTCTCCGCCCATCGACTCAATAAAGCCCCGCATGGGGACGAGCAGTCGGTCATCCTTGATCACTGTCGGTGCCGGCAAAAAGAGCTGCCGTTCGTTGAGGTAGACGGATGCCGAAGCCGCAGCAGCCTTCACAGGCGCCGCCGACAGGGCCAGAATCAGCGATGTCACAAGCCAGTTTCGCACGCGCACATAGCATCACTCCAACTATTTGATCTAGGTTTATATATGTTTCGACGAACCAGGGAGGGGCTGGGTTCGAAGGTCACGGAAATGAAATGTCCCGCCGGGGAGGCGGGACGGGGCTCTTATGCGGTCCTTCGCAGGAGCAGTGCGGATCCGCCCAGGACCAGGGCCCCTCCGATCAGGGAGGCCGGGGTGGGCAGTTCGCCCAGGAAGAGGTAGGCAAACAGAACGGCGCTCACCGGGTCCAGATAGGCAAGGACGCCCACATGCTGCACCTTGACGCTCCGCAGCCCCCGGAAGTACAGAAAGAGCGCCAGGGCGGTGTGGACCACGCCCACGACCGCCAGAAGCCCCAGGGACAGAGGAGGTACGGCGAAGGCTGCCGTCCCGCCGGAGAGGAGCACCGCGGGCACCAGCACCAACGCTGCCGAGAGACACTGGACCAGCACCAGCCGGGCTGCCGGAATGTCGGCCAGCCAGCGGGCCGAGATCGTCACCATGCTGTAGAAGCAGGCGGCAATCAGGCCGTAGCCGATGCCCACCAGGTCCGCAGCGCTCAGACCCTCACCCGGCTTGTACATCATCACAAAGATGCCGCCGAAGGAGAGGGCGGTGGCCACCAGGGTCCGTCCCTCCAGCCGCTCCTTCAGGAGGAAGGGGGAGGTCAGGGCGACCATCACCGGCGAGGCGTAGTACGAGAGCACCGCGTTGCTGACGGTGGTGGAATCCATCGCCTTGAAGAAGAACAGCCAGTTCAGCGCCAGAGCCAGTCCGCTGAAGAGGAGCAGGGACCGCTTGCGCCAGGTGGAAGGCACCACGGAACGCAGGCCCCCCTGGTACCAGGCGATCGCACCAAGCGCCAGTGCGGCGAACATCACCCGGAAGGTGACCGTCACCAGTGCCTCCGTGCCCGCCTGGCGTGCGAAGATCCCCACGCTGCCCCAAATCAACATCGAAATGATAATAGATAAATAGCCTTGCATATCCGCTGAAATTCGCCGAGCACTCGTTGATCCCTTTTACTTGACCAGGATTCGGAACCGTGCCATAATATCGGGAAATCGTAAACACAACCCGTTGATGGGGAGAGTAAGCAGGCCCCGGTGGCCCAGCGATTCCGGACAGCGTGCAAGCCGGAACGATCCGCCCTGCTGAAGCGCACCCCGGAGGGGCCGCTCGAACGGCTGCGCCCGCAGCCTGCGTAGAGTGGGTCGGCCTGCGCCCGTTACAGCGCATACAAAGGTGGCCCAAACAGGGCAAGCAGAGTGGTACCGCGGGGTTAGCCCGTCTCTCCGAACATGGAGAGGCGGGCTTTTGTCATTAGCACAAGGGAGTGATTGATCAGTGGCCTACTTTTACCCGTTGATCGTAACAGCGTTGGCGCCCCACGTTCCCCTCAGCGCCGACGCCATCGCCGAGCTTCTCAGCGACCCGCCAAGCCCCGACCTGGGCGACGTGGCCTTTCCGTGCTTCAGCCTGGCCAAAGCGCTGCGCAAGGCGCCTCTGGCCATCGCGGCTGAACTGGCCGCTCAGATCAAGGCAGAAGCCCCGATCGCCCGGGTTACAGCGGCCGGGCCGTACCTCAACTTCCACCTGGACCGGCCCGCCGCTGCCGCTCAACTCCTGAGCCAGGTGATCGCCCGGCCCGACGACTGGGGCGGCTCCGACCTGGGCGCCGGCCAGCGGGTATGCATCGACTTCTGCTCCCCCAACGTGGCCCGCCGGATGCACCTGGGCCACTTGCGCTCGACCGTAATCGGCAAAGCGTTGGTCCGGCTCCACCAGGCGCTGGGCTACCAGGTGGTGCGGATCAACTTCCTGGGCGACTGGGGCACCCAGTTCGGCAAGCTGATCCTGGCCTGGCGGCGCTGGGGCGACCGGGACGCCCTGAGCGCCGACCCCATCGCCGAACTCCAGCGGCTGTACGTGCAGTTCCACCATGCCGCCGAGGAGAACCCGTCCCTGGACGACGAGGGCCGGGCGGCCTTCAAGGCGCTCGAAGATGGCGACCCCGAGGCCCGGGAACTGTGGGCGTTCATCCGGCAGAAGAGCCTGGAGTCCATGGCCAAGACCCTCTCGCTTCTCGATGTCTCCTTTGATGATTACAACGGCGAGGCGTTCTACGAGAGCCACAACCAGAGCGTCCTGGACCGCCTGAAGGCCCAGGGGCTGCTGGTGGAGAGCGAGGGCGCCCTCGTGGTGCCGCTGGAGGGTATGCCCCCCTGCCTGATGCTGAAGGCTGACGGCGCCACCCTTTACGCCACCCGGGACGTCGCCGCCGCCCTGCACCGGCAGGAGGTTTACCAGCCGGCCCGGAGCCTCTACGTGGTCGACAACGGCCAGGCCGTCCATTTCCGGCAGGTCTTCGGCGTGCTCGAGAAAATGGGCGAACCCTGGGCCGACAGCCTCAAGCATGTGGGCTTCGGGGTCATGCTGGTCGGGGGCAAGCGGCTGCGGACCCGGCAAGGCGACGTGGTCTACCTCGACGACGTCCTCAGCCAGACCATCCAGATGGCCCGGGAGGAGCTGGAGGCCCGCAGCCCGGGCATGGAGGGGGCCGAGGAGGTCGCCCGGGCGATCGGCGTCGGCGCCGTCATCTTCAACGACCTCAAGCAGCACCGGAACAACGACATCGACTACGATCCCAAGACCGCCATCAGCTTCGACGGGGAGACGGGACCCTACGTCCAGTACGCCCACGCCCGCTGCCAGAGCGTGCTGAAGAAGGCGGGCGCCCAGCCGGCGGCGGCGCCACATGCGTGCCTGGGCGGCGAGCTGGAGTGGGCGCTGGCGGGGGCGATCGGCCGGCTTCCGGGCGCCGTCCGCAGCGCAGCCGAACGCTGCGAGCCGCACATTGCAGCCAGGGCAGTCCTGGAAATTGCTCAGGCCCTCAACAAGTTCTACCACGAATGCCCGGTGCTCCGGGCCGAGGCCGGGGTTCGGGAAGCCCGTCTCAGCCTGGTTCAAGCCGCTGCAGTCGCCCTGCGGCGGGGGCTCTGGGTGCTGGGTCTTGAGGCCCCGCCGATGCGTGGAGATTGAATTATTCGTCTTGTTGAGCGTGATCTTGCGTAGTATGATTTTGTACAGACCCGGTTGGATGGCCGCTTTGAGTAAGTGCGAGGTGAATCGATTTGGGAAAGACCCTGTACGTTGGCAACCTGCCCTGGGCGCTCACGGACGACGACCTGCTCCAGGCCTTTGCCGCCCACGCCGAGGTTCTTTCTGCCCGAATTATCGTCGATCGCGAAACGGGACGCTCCCGCGGCTTCGGCTTTGTTGAAGTCGCTGAAACCGATGCCGAGAAGGCCATAACAGCCATGAACGGCGCCGTCGTCGGCGGTCGCCCGCTGGTCGTCAACGAAGCACAGCCCCGTCAAGGCGGATCTGGCCGGTTTTAATCAAGGCGCATTTACCCCGCTTCGGCGGGGTTTTTTCTGTTCGCTTGGTTTCATTGAAGGCGCATGTCGTGCTGAGAAATCGGTGAACATAACAGCGGACCGCGATCTAAGGAGGGGATTAACCTTGGCAACTCAAGCGAACACCCAGGTTCCCGTCCAGCAGTCCGCGCAAGGCGGCACTAGCCAGATGCCGCCCCTGACTGAGAAGGACCTTGCGTTCGCAAAGGATCACTTCTCGTGGGAGCTGATGGCGGCCAAAAAGGCGTACCAGTATGCTCATCAAACCCTGGAGCCCGAGTGCCGCCAACTGATGTTCCAGGTCGCTCAGACCCATGAGCAGAACTGCCAGCAGATCATGCAGCACCTGCAGCAGCACGTACAGCAGACCGTCCAAAGCACTGTCAGCGGTGGTCAGCCGGTTACGGCGACCATCCAGATGTAAGGGAGGGAAGTCGGCGATGCAGCAGCAAAACACCGGCAGCCAGCAGGTCCAGCCGCAGTTTACCTTCGAGGGCGGACACCTGGTCATGTTCCACCAGGAGGCGACGGGACTTCCCTCCACGGTAGACTCCAACGTCAACGACCGTGACCGGCTGATCGACCTGCTCGCCACCGAGAAGTACATGACCCATGGGTACAACGTGTCGATGCAGGAGGCCAGCCACGATCAGTTCTTCCAGGTGCTCAAGAAGAACCACGACGCCTGCATTCAGGTCCAGCGGCAGCTCTTCAACACCGCCTTCAAGAAGGGCTGGTACCGGCTGCCCGTGGCCGATGCCCAGTCGATTGCCACGGCGCTCACCCAGTTCCAGAAGCGCCAGGGCGAGTTTCCGCCCGGCCAGGGCCAGCAGGCCCAGACCCAGCAGAGCTCCATGGCCATGGGTGGGTCGACCAGCACCACCCAACAGTTGAACCAGGCGGTCGACCAAGCGATCCGTCAGGCGCAGATGGGTCAGGTCCCCTCGGGCGTCACGAACAAGGTTGGCGCTCCTGTAGGCGGGCGGGTCTCCCACTAACAGAAAGCGGGGCTGCCCGGCAGTCTGCCAGCAGCCCCCTTTTCATTTATGTGATTACCAAGTACACTATCCATAAGAACATTCGTTCGAATGGAAGGTGCCCGGTCCGGCGGGCAGTCACCACGTTGAGGAGGGCGCCACTTGTGGGTACCCTCCTTGCGGTGCTTAAATAGGCTTTGACGAGGTGACCAACACGAATGACACTGATCGAAGCCCAAGACCCTTCGAAAGCGACTAAGACCACAATGGGCGTGGTGGGGCTCGGCTCCATCGCTCGCAAGGCCCATCTGCCGGTGCTCGCAGCCCACCCCGGCGTCGAGATTGTGGCTCTGGCCAGCCGCAGCGGCGCCCGGGTCGATGAGCTGGCCTCCCAGTACCGCCTCTCCCTGCAGGCCCGCACCTTTGAAGAAACGGTCGCTCTGAAGCCCCAGGCCGCCTACCTGTTGAGTGCGACCGAGGCGCACCCGGAGCAAGCCGTGGCCCTGCTGGAGGCCGGCATCCCGGTCTTCATGGAGAAGCCGCTGGCCAACAGCCTGGAGGGCGCCCGCCAAATTGCGGCCGCCGCTGCGGCACCGGGCCGCCTGCTCATGGTCGGTTTCAACCGCCGCTACGCTCCTGCCTACCGGCGGGCTCTGGCGCTGTTCCAGGACCGCCCGGTCGAGTACGCCTACATACAGAAGCATCGGAACGGCGACCACTCGGGCTGGGGCCTCCGCCAGATCGTCATGGACGATGCGATCCACATCATCGACCTGGCACGCTTCGTGGCCGGGCCGGACCTTTCGCTGAAGACCTCCCACGCCCGGGTCGGTCTCACGGCCGCTCAGATGACGTCGCCAAACGGCGCTGTCGTACAGCTATCGCAGACCTACGGGGCCGGCGCCGCCACCGAGCGGTTGGAGCTGCACGGGGGCGGGCTCACCGTGGTCGTGGAGTCCATGGAGACGCTCTACATCCGGGAGGGCGGGAAGGAGCGGACCGAGGTGATCGGTGGCTCCTGGACCTCCACCCTGGAGAAGCGGGGGATCCTGCCCGAGCTGGAGCACTTCCTGACCTGCCTGCGGGAGGGCGCCCATCCCCAGACCAGCGCCGCCGAGGCCCTGCGAACCCAGGAGCTCGCTGAGGCCATCCTGCTCAGGGGTGAGGGGTAGGCGGCCTGCAATAGTGTTAAGTGCAATCTAAAAGGAGTGACAGCATGAAGTATCTTCTCACCTCGGCTGGCATCAAGAACCCCAGTATCCACAACGCGCTCATTGAGCTCCTGGGGAAACCGATTGCCGAGTGCAGCGCCCTCTGCATCACCACCGGGTCATACGCCCTGCCCGGCGGTGCTGGCATGGCATGGAAGTTCATCAGCGGACAGGAGCCAAGGACACCGATGGTCGAGCTGGGTTGGAAGTCCATGGGCGTGCTGGAGCTCACCGCGCTGCCTACCATCGATGCAGAGCTTTGGATCCCCATGGTCCGGGAGACTGACGTTCTGCTGGTGAATGGCGGCGACCCCTTGTATCTGTGCTACTGGATGCGGCAGTCCGGACTCGCAGACCTCTTGCCGTCGCTGAGCAAGATGGTCTACGTGGGACTGAGCGCCGGGAGCATGGTGATGACCCCCAACATCGGGGAGTGGTTCGTCGGCTGGAAGCCGCCCACCGGTGGCGACGAAACGCTGGGCATGGTTGATTTTGCGATCTTTCCGCATGTGGATCACGAGATGCTGCCGTACAACACCATGGCCCACGCAGAACGATGGGCGGCCGGCATCCCGGGTCCGGCGTACGCGATCGACGATGAGACCGCCATACAAGTGGTCGACGGCACCGTCAAAGTCATCTCCGAGGGGCACTGGAAACGGTTTACGCCCTAATGGGTTAACACCAGCTAAGTAAAGAGGGCCGGCGCCGCCACCGAGCGGGTGGAGCTGCATGGCGGCCGATCGGCGGCTCCTGGGCCTCCACCCTGGAGAAGCGGGGCGTGACCTGCGTGTGGGAGGGCGCCCAGCCCCAGACCACCGCCGCCAGGAAAGTCCTCCATGTACCGTGTGTGCCGGGATGCCCACATGGAGGCCTACAAGGTTATCAACAAGCTGCGCCTTCCGACTTCTCCCACAGGGAGGATCGGAAGGCGCAGCTTAGCTTTTCATGCCCCGAATCAGTGTCATACGGTAGGGTTATCGTTACTCTGCTACCTACCCGGGACTTTAGTCCTATTTTTCTTTATGTAGTCATAATTCGACAAATTCTACTTTATTATTGGCTTATAATTCGACTACAAACAAATTGAACGTTGAACACCATACCTACGAAAGTTGAGGGCGCTAACGTAAGAATGAAATTCAATGCATCGGGGGTGGAACCCTTGGCGCACTAAGTCAGACCCAGAGGGTAGTCAATATCAGAAAGGAGGAAATGCCCATGAACCGCAAGCATCACCGTGTGATCGCATTAGCGACCAGCATGATACTGGTGTTGGCCACCGTGCTAATGAGCAGCCTTGCAGCGATCGCGGCAGACACCCCCAACGTAGCCATAATGACTGCGGTAGCAACAGTCCCTGTAGGAATAGGTCCGGACAAAATCGTTGTGGATACAACTGTCGAGGGAAGAACACCAGATGGTCCGCAGAGCTTGTCCGTGGCGCCGAACGGCCGCATCTATCTCTTGGACAGCGCCCAGAGCCAGGTGCTCGTCGTGGACAAGGATGGGGCCATCGAGAAGACCATAGCAGTTCCTTTTACCGAGTATCCCCGGGACCTTGTCGTAGCTAAGAACCGGTTGTTCATCCTGGACAGCAACGCTGTTGTCTACGAGACATCCATGGACGGCGAGTTAATCACAACGCACCGCCTGCCCGAGGACATGGGTAGCATGTCGGTCTACAGACTGGCTGAAAGCCACGGAGACATTGTGCTTTGGGCGGAGAATTACGTCGAGATCCCCTTGTCCTCGATGCCTCGCTCGGCCAACCTCTCGGAAAAAGCCAAAAAGCCGGAGGGGCGCGGGGTTAAGAACAAAGACGGTCGGTCCTTCGTTGGCAAGGTCGTTGACCTGCACGGCGGTGAGGTCTACTCTCTCGACGGGTCTGTCAACATCCCGATCGTTACGCAGCAAGCATTCGGTTCCGTAATGATTACGGCCTTTGATAACGCTTCTAACCTATATGCCGTCGTGGAGGAACTGGCCGATCCAGCTCCCGTGGTATCCACTGAGATCACGATTCGTCGCTACGATAGGCACGGCGTTCAAACCGGCGTAGCCAAGCTCTCCGGGCAGGACTTTGCCGCTTACCCCAATCGCCCGGTTGACGTGACGCCTAATGGCGACGTTTACGTAATGGTTCCTTCTGCGACGCAGGTAACCGTCTATCGGGTCGAGCTAGGCCGTGAGTATGTGAGTGACCTGCCTGCCGTGCAAAGCCGACTGGCGAGCTTGTACGCGGAGCAGGCTGAAGCCCAAGTTATGGCCACCTGGATTGGCTCTCCGCTCCCCCGAGCTACCACTCGTAGCCGTTCCTACCAGATGGCCGACTACAGTTGGACTTGGAGCCCTACCAAGTTCGACTACTTCTCGAACGGAAACGCGCGACCTGCCAACGCCTACCGGCCGACTCAGCTCTCCGCCTCCAGCAGTTCCAGTCAGGTAGGCATTCCCTATACCTGGGGGGGTTGGGATACCCCTTGGAGCCACTCCGACGGTCAACCGTGGTCCGACTGGGGCGCATCCCTTACGTATTATAGTACCAAAGGACCTCTGGTTGGGAACACCGGCACGACTTGGTACAGCGGTACCTCCGGAGTCGACTGCTCCGGCTTTGTTAGTGCTGCCGTCTGGACCTACTCCTTCAGCGGCACCAAGCCGGGCACCAGCCACCTCTCTGCCGATGGCACCACCGTTTCAAACACCGTGGGCAACAACGGCTCTTTCAGCTCGTATAGCGGATTGCAGCCCATGGACTTCTTCGTAAACAGCGGTCATGTATTTGAATACGACCGTCGAAAGCTGGACGGAACGGGCATCGAAACCGTTGAGTCAACGACAAGTAAGGCCAATGTCTCCGGCGATGTGTTCGAGGGCGCAAAGAGGTACTGGCGCAGGTGGACCGACGCGAGTAGCTACACCCACAAGACCTGGTGGACCAAGCAGACCGGTGACGACTTCAATCTGCCCTACACGAGCACTGGGTCGTACACCTCGATTAAGGGGCAGGGCCAGTATTTCAGGTTTACCTACTCGGGAGGTAGCTCCGCTACGGTTTCGGCGACCATAACTGCTTCATCGGGTGACCCCGACATCTACATTTACAGCTCCGCCTATGGCCTGATCACCAAGTCGGAGATCTACGGTTCGGACACGGCCTCATGGACAGCAACACCGGGTGCGACCTATTACGTGCTGGTCCACACATGGAGTGATGCCTCCTATTCGATCAGCAAGTCTTGGTAGGTGCTGCCAGCAGGAGCGGTCCGGGCCAACCCTCGGCCGCTCCTGCTAGCATGAGGTGTGAGAAGATGAAGCGCATGCTCATTGTGCTTCTGATGCTGTCGACGCCAGTATGCAGCGTTGGTGCTGCTTCTGGAATAGACCAGTCCAAGAGAACTGTCCTCGTGGCGGTAGTAGACACTGGGGTAGACCTGGAGCACCCGGCTCTACAAGGGCACCTGGCCCGTGCCTCAAATGGTGAACTCCTCGGACTGAATCTCGTTTCCCCCGACCATCCGCCTTTTGACGAAAATGGACACGGAACGCACATCGCTAGCGTTGTCCTAACGAATGCAGGCGGCAATGCACAAATTATGCCCGCTAAAGTCCTCCGCGCTGACGGTCGAGGCTCCGCCAGCGATATCGCCCTGGGCATTCGCTGGTCTGTCGACCAAGGTGCTCAATTGATAAGCGTCAGCTCAGGCATTCTCTTCTACCGGCCGGAACTAGCGGAGGCGGTTCGCTACGCATGGGACCACAATGCACTCGTTATTGCCGCTGGGGGCAATCATGGCGAGGAACAGGTGGTTTATCCGGCCGGAAATCTGTACGCCCTCGGCGTAGGCGCCAGCACAGCCGAAGGGGGTGTTGCCACCTTCTCCAACCGGGGAATCCACATCAGAGCAATGGCACCGGGCGTTGAAGTGGAGGCCGCCCTGCCGACCTATCCGGTATATGCGACCCGCTATGGGTTTCCTCTTGGACACGGGCGCATGAGTGGTACTTCACAGGCTGCAGCCCAGGTGACGGGTCTGGCTGCCCGAATGTGGGCAGGGGAACCGGACCTGACCGTAGAGCAGGTCTACCAACGCATGATTGCTCTGCCGGCTTCCCAGGGTGCAGTCTACGGCCAAGTGAGGGATTCTGCCGGTGAGCCGGTACCGACGGCCACAGTCAGCATGGGTCCCTATCAGACCATGACCAATCAGGATGGCATGTTCCGCATCAGCAACTCCATTCCGGGCATATACCTGGTGGAAGTCGCAGGCATGAAGCACGAGGGGACGATCACAGGCACCGTGGTATTGGTGGCGCCTGGACGGGAAACCCTGCTGGAGCTACGCTATCAGTCCGTACCGGAATTCGCCCCTGGCATAGCCCTGGTGCGAAACCTGAGTGACTAATCCTGCGTCCCTCTTGTGAGGAGGTTGGTTCATGTGCGCAGATTGCTGGTAGCTTTTGTGACCGTGGTCGGGCTCTTCGTCTCCGCTTGCAGCAGTGCCACTGGCACAGATCCCGCAGTCGCCGCCAAGGATGGCGAGATCGCTGATCTGAAACTGCAGATCAAACAGAGGGATGAGGAGATCAGCTCGCTCAAGAAGTCGCTCGCGATGACTCCGCCTCCCCAAAATCAGAACAGCGTGGCCGTTGGCCAGGGAGATGGACGTTTTGTAGTGATCCCAAGCAAGGTACGGGTTGGATTTCCGATCGGTATCTTTACCGATGAAGGCGACGGCCAGATCCGTATTACCCGTGCAGGGGACGGCAAGGAGGTCGCCAGGATGGATGGTCCTAAAGCCAGTCAGATTCTCCTCTACACGATTCCACAGAATCTGGAGCCCGGCTCTTACCGGATCATCTTTTCTGGGCACGGCGGCACAACGGGAGAAGCCGTGATCCAAGTAGACGCAAACTGACACACACAGCGGCTGGCGCCCCCCATCCCCCCGGATGGGGGGTAACCAGCTCTTCAGCGTAGAGAGCCGGCGCCACCGCAGTGGCACCGGCTCGTCTTATTGCCGCTCGAGGGTCCAGCCATCCAAAGCCGGGCGGGCCAGAAACCGGGCCAGGCTCTGGTCAGGCGTCTCGACCGTCACGATCAGCCCCTTGGCCGTCGGGCGAATCTGCAGGATCTCACCCTCGGGCACGGCGGTCTCCACCAGCGGGGTCAGCACAGGGACCAGGGCCTCCTCCAGCCACACCCGCTCCCGGTGCCACAGCGGTGCGGGCGCCGGCGCCGGGTACCCGTTTGTAGGCGCCCCAAGCACCTCAGCCAAAGCGACCGGTTCTCCCGGCAGGTGGGTCCCGGCTCCCACAGCAGCCACGTAGCGCAGGCAGAGCTCAACTGTCCGCTCCACTTCGGCGTAGTCCAGGGAGGCGTTGGCGTAACGAATCTCCACCGTGCCGTTGTCGAACCAGGCGCCCACGTTCATGCCGCACCGGTGTGACTGGGGCCGGAGCTTGCGGACCAGGGAGTCGCGCACCGGGTTGGCCAGGAACTCGGGCTTCATCTCAGGCAGGACGGGCGGGCAGTAGATCAGCCGGTCCTCAGCGGTCTGAAAGAGCGCCTGGAGCGCCTCCTGGCTCGCCACCGCTGCGTCCAGCAGCGGCACCACCATCGACTGCCCCCACGCCTCCAGACCCACGTGCACGTGCAGCCCGCAACTCCAGTTAGCCTCCGCACCCGTCGCCCGCAGCCGGTTCAGCATCTCACGAATCTGCTCCCGGTCCTCCCAGCGCAGCGGCGGGGACTGAAGCTCGGCGCCCGAACCCTCGCCCCGTTCATCTATCTGATGCTCATTCAGCGCCATGTTCCATCCGGGCAGCACTGCGACAGCGTTCGGGTCGCCACCGACGAACTCAATCTCCACACCAAAGCGCAAAGCCTGCCAGTCAATCGTCAAAGGCCACATAAGTCAGCCCACTCCTTCTCGTGTTGTAGCGAATCGTTCAGAAAACACGAGAAGGAAGGGGGTCCTCGAGACTAACGGGGCACCTGTTCAGGGCGCATGAGGCTACCTCCGTTTCATGCAGAAGACTATGCGGCCGTTGTATTGCTCTGGCGGGGGGCCTCACCCCGGCGCACCAGGAGCATGCACCCGATGGCCAGCGCCATGAAGAGCACTGCCAGCGGGAAGAAATACTGGTACCCGAACGTGTCAAAAACCCAGCCAAACAGGGGCGGGCCAGCGATGTTGGCGCCGCTCGAGAACAGGTAGTAGAGTCCGGTGTAGGCACCAATCTGTCCCGGACCAGCCATCTGTACGATCATCGGCAGCGAGTTGATATTGACCAGGGCCCATGCAAAACCGGCCAGGAGCAACATGGGTACCGCCTTCGTCAGGTCGGTCATACCATTCATCAACAGATAAGCCCCCGACATGCCGACCAGGCCTAGCAGGATTGTCCAGCGGCGCCCGAGTCCCTTCCAACGCTTGGTCCCTTCTGCCACAAAGCCGGCAGGGATGGCCATCAGCAGGAAGGCTCCGCCGGAGAAGGTCAACAGGCCAGCTACCTTCGAGGCCTCGTGGCCCAAATGTTCCGTGCCGTAAGTGGTCAGCCAGGTCTCCACCGAGTTATAAGCGATAAACCAGAAGAAGATCGCCAGGCAGAGGAACAGCACGCTCGAGTTCTGGATGCGCCCGACGGTAAAGCGCTCAGCCTTCTCCGCCGAGCTCTCGGGCTCGCGGATCCACAGGAAGAAGATCAACGCAACCGCCACAAGCAGCGCAGCTGCAGCGTAGAAGGGGTAGCCGGGGTACATCTTGTAGAGCAGCGAACCGCCAAAGGTGGCGGCAATGTAGCCGAGGCCGCCCATAAAGTTAATGATGCCGTTCGCCTTGCTTCGCAGTTCCGACGGTGTTACATCCGGCATCAGGGCGATGACCGGCGACCGGAACGAGGCCATCGACAGGTTCATCAGAATGGTTACGGAGATCAGCAGCGCCAGGCTCGACGTCCACCCGAAGGGAATAAGGAAGATAAAGATGGCGGCTAGCGGGGCGCCGACTAGCAGATAAGGAATGCGGCGGCCGTACCGGGTGCGGGTCTTGTCGCTGAGATAACCGACCAGGGGAGTCAGGGTCAGAGCCAGCCAATTGTCGAGCGTCATGACCCAGCCGATATCAGCCTTGTTGGCGATGTACTTGGCATACAGGAGAGGCATGTACGAGTTGTAGATGGGCCAGACCAGACCGATCGCGAAAAAGCCGAGACCGATGACAAACGTATTCTTCCAGTTCAGCTTCATCCGGTTGCCTCCCGATTCGCCATGGTTGGCTCATCCTTTCGTTCAGGATGGAAGAGATTCCTTCCAACCAGGTGTTTTGCTTGCAGGAGCATGCCTGTTCAGCACGAAACCAGAAGCACCGATATGGTATTCCATGGGGGGAACTTGCAGTCATGCGTGAGGAGACTGGTTCCTTTAGCACTGATTCCGGCCTGCGCATCTTTTTCCGAAGCTGGGCGCCCGAGCAGCCCAAGGGGAGCCTTGTCCTGGTCCACGGCGCCAACGAGCACTCGGGGCGGTACGGCCATGTGGCCCGCTACTTTGCGGAGCAGGCTGGGCTGGCGGTCTACGCGCTGGATCACCGGGGACACGGCCAATCCGAGGGCGTCCGTACATACATCGACCGCTTCGAGGATTACCTCACCGACCTGCGCCAGTTCGTCGATCTCGTCACGGCTGCACGCGGCAAACCCCTCATGGTCGGCCACTCCATGGGCGGCCTGATCGCCTTCCGCTACGCCCTGGCCTACCCGGAAACCATCCGGGCGCTGGCGCTCTCCTCGCCCTGGTTCCGCACCAGGGTGAAGCCCAACCCGGTTCAGAAAGCGCTGGCCCCGCTTATCGCCGTGATCGCTCCCAAGCTGCGCATGACGGCCCCGATCCAGCCCGAGCACGTCTCCCGGGACCCGGAGGTAGCCCGAGCCTATCGGGAGGACCCGTTGGTCGCCAAGGGGCTCACCCCCCGCTGGTTCCTGGAGTGTGAGGGCGCCCAGCGTGTCAGCTTTGAGAAGGCGACCTCCTGCAGGCTGCCCGTCTTCGTCATGCAGGCCGGCGAGGATCGGCTGGTCGACCCGCAGGCCACCCGCGAAGTCTTTGACATGCTGCCCGGTCCCAGCAAGACGTTCAAGCTCTACCCGGAAAAGTACCATGAGATCTTCAACGACCCCGGGCACGACGAGGTCTTCGGCGACCTGCTGAAATGGATGCGGGAGCAGGAATTGGTGTAGTTACCAGGAAATCTTCCTAGATAAACCTTTCGGGTTCCGATGGGGGGCTAGGAGCAATGGTCTTCAAGGGCATCTTTGACCGGTTCGCCAAAAAAGCCCCGACCCTATCCGAACCGCCTGTCTCCGGCAACGACGGCTGGGTGGAGTTCCAGGGCGGCAAGCTGGTGGTCCATGACCCCGTCAGCGACGGGCGTTACGCCACCATCACCCCCGAGGGGGGCGTCCGGCTGTACGTCAACGGCGAAGAGGTCCGGGACGCCACTGCCGTTACGGCCTCGGACAACATCCGGTTCGAGGTGGATGCCGACCCGCTCAAGTTCTTCGAGGTGAGCGTGTCGGAGGACGGCATGCGCGCCGAAATGATGTTGATTGCTGATCCCATCAAAGTCCCCGACACGGTCAGTATCTCGGGCCATCACCGGGTGCGCCTTCAGCCGGATTACTCGCCGCGCGCCAAAAACCGCCCCGCCGGGCCCAAGCAGTTGGTGCTGGAGCACCTGAGCAACCAGGGTATTATCTACGGCATCGATGAGGCCGCCATCGAAAGGGAGATCGCCGACCGCACTGGGCAAGCCGTGGTCATTGCCCGGGGGCAGGAGCCTCAAGCGCCAGTCACCGGACAGTGGGTCTGGCGCCTTGATGAGCTCTCCATCGCCGAGGCGGGACAGGTCATCGCCGAGTACACGGGGGAGCAGCCCAACCGTGAGCGGATCACCGTTCTCGGCGTACGCTCCAAGGTCTACGAGGACGTGCCCCCGCCCCCCGGGTACCTCGCCGGTAACGGCACCCGCATCGTTCCTGGCGGCAAGCTGGTCGCATCGGCTTCGGGCCGGGCCCGTGCGGTCCAGGCGCCGCAGGGGAGCCGGGTACATATCTTCCCCGCCCAGAAAGTCGAGGGCGATGTAGAAGGAGAGCTCCAGGCGCAGGCGGACCTGATCATCACGGGCAACCTCCGCAGCGCCAAGGTGACCAGCACCGGCGAGGTGCTCGTCATCGGCAACGCCGAAAACAGCGAAATCCGGGGCGAGGTCGTCACCATGCACGGCGCCGCCACCGACTGCACCGTTGAGACCATTCCTCCCGGCCACTTCGCCATGTTCCGGGCTGAACTGAGCTGGCTGCTCAGCCGCCTGGAGAGCCTGCGAGAGGTCCTCCAGCAGAACAAGAAGGTGTCCGACGACAACTTTCGGGAGGTGCAGGGCTTCGTGCGGGGCCTGCGCCGCCGGGTCGAGCAGTTGAGTATCAACCACCCCGACTTCCACCCTACCCTGGAGGAGATCACCAAGGTCTTCATGGGCTCCCAGGGGATCGCCGCCCTCGACCTGGGTACGGTGGGGCGCCTCTTCATGCTGATCGGCAAGGTGATCAAGCAGGCGGAGCAGTCGGTTCAGGCTGGGCGCGACATCCGGGTCGGCACGATCACCAACTGCACCCTCTGGGCCGGCAGGGACATCACGGTCACCGATGGCGCCACGGGGAGCAAACTCTACGCTGGCGGCAACATCCGAAGCGCATCGCCCACCACGCCAATGGGCCACTGCGAGCTCACCGCCGGCGGCGAGATCAAGGTCGGTGCTCTGGGCGGCAACAAGTCCTCCTCGGTGGTCATCCTGCGCAGCGCCGCCAAGTTCGAGGTGGAAGAGGCCCAGCTTGGCACCTCCTTTGAGTTCGGGGCCGAGCGCAAGGTGATCGAACAGACCGTCGCCCGCCTGACCGCTCAGGTAAACGCCAAGGGCCAGCTGATTTTCCGCCAACGGGACTAGTACGAAAGCCGCCCGGCTCTATCGCAGAGCGGGCGGCTTTCTCACGCTTACATGCTGGCGAAGACCTCTTCGGCCATTTGTAGGGTCTCGTCCAGGTCGGCCCTGGTGTGCTGAATTGAGATCATCCAGGCCTCAAAGCGGCTGGGCGCCAGGCAGATGCCCCGGTCCAGGAAGCCCCGGAACATCGCAGCGAACCGCTCGGGGTCCGACGCCTCCGCATCGGCGTAAGTCTTCACGGGCCGCTCTGTGAAGAACAGGGTGAACATGGAGCCGTTGCGACCCACCTGCACCTTGTGCCCGTGCTTGTGGGCGATGTTGACCAGGCCGCCCGCCAGGTAGGCGCCGTCGTTCTCCAGCCGCTCGTACACGCCCGGGCGCCCGAGAATGTCCAGCGAGGTGAGCGCAGCCTGCACGGAGAGTGGGTTGCCCGCCAGCGTGCCCGCCTGGTAGGCTGGGCCCAGCGGGGCGACGAAGTCCATGATCTCCGCCTTGCCGCCGTAGGCGCCGAGCGCTACACCGCCGCCGATCGCCTTGCCCAGGGTGGTCAGGTCCGGAACCACCCCAAGGATGTTCTGCGCCCCGCCGTAAGCCACCCGGAACGCCGTGATCACCTCGTCGAAGATCAGCAGCGCACCGTGCTTGTGGGTCAGGTCACGGACCCCCTGCATATAGCCGGGTTCAGGGTTCACAATCCCGAAGTTCCCCACGATTGGCTCGGTAATCACGCAGGCCACCTGCTTGCCCCAGACATCCAGGGCTTCGGCCAGGGCCGGCAGGTCGTTGTACCGCACCGTGATCACGTCCTGAGCCACCGACTCGGTCACCCCGGCGGAGTCCGGCTGGCCCAGCTGCGAGGGGCCCGACCCGGCGGCGATCAGGGCAAAGTCGCTGTGCCCGTGGTAGCAGCCTTCCATCTTGATCACCTTGGGGCGCCCCGTGAAGGCCCGGGCCACCCGGACGGCGCTCATGACCGCCTCGGTGCCGCTGGAGACGAAGCGGACCCGCTCCAGCGACGGAATCAGGGCAGAGAGCCGGTCGGCCAGCTCCACCTCCCAGGGGGTGGGGGTGCCATAGAGCGTGCCGTTCTGGCTCGCCCGAATGATCGTCGCCACGATCTCGGGATGGGCATGGCCCAGAATGCCCGGGCCATAGGCGGCCAGGTAGTCGATATACCGGTTGCCGTCCGCATCCCACATATAGGCGCCCTGTCCTCGGTTCATAAAGACCGGGGCGCCGCCGCCCACCGCCTTGAAGGAACGGGCCGGGCTGTTTACGCCGCCCACAATATGGGCGCGTGCCTTATCATACAGAGTTTCGGATTTGCTATAACGGCTCAAAGGCGGGACCTCCTTCATCGCACAAAAAACCTCTTCCCAAGATACCATAATGGCCGCCCTGACGAAAGTTCGGCTCTGCTCAATGGTGGTATACTGGTGCCATAGCGATTGGAGGGGACCCCCTGTGGCCTTTGTCTTCGCCGTTGTGAATGACCTTTTCTTTGCCGAACGCCTGTCCAGCGGGCTTCACCACCTCGGACACCGCTCCCAGGTCGTCGATGTCAGCCTGGACATCGCCCCGCCCCTGCCCTCGGACGCCGACCTGCTCCTGGCGGACCTGGAAGCCGGCGAGTCCGCCCTCACCGCCATTCGGGCGGCCAAGGGGGCCGGCATTCCTGCCCTGGCTTTCGGACCCCACGTGGACCTGACCCTGCGGGAGAAGGCGCTCCAGGCGGGCGCCACCAAAGTGGTCGCCAAGAGCAAGCTGACCTCTTCCTTCCCGGAACTCGTCGCAGAACTACTCACGAGGTGAACCGCATGCGCATCTTCATCATGGGCTCCGGCGGTACAGGCGCATACTACGGGGCCAAGCTGGCCCGCTCCGGTGAGGACGTTACCTTCATCGCCCGGGGCGCCCACCTTCAGGCCATGCAGGGCCAGGGACTCAAGATCACCGGACTGGAGGAGTTCCACCTGCCCACGGTCCAGGCTGTCTCAGACCCCGCCGGCCTGGCCCCCGCGGACGTCATCCTCTTCGCCGTCAAGGCCTACGACACCGACGATGCTGCTGAACTGATCCGCCCGGTGGTCGGCCCCCAGACCATGATCGTGCCGATCCAGAACGGCGTCGACAGCTACGACCGGCTGGGCGCCCTACATGGCCACGAAAAGGTGGTGGGCGGCCTCTGCCGCATCTCCGCCGAGATTGGGGCGCCGGGCGTCATCAAGCTGAACAGCGACTTCAAGGAGATCGTCTTCGGTGAGATGAACGGGGCGCCCAGCGCTCGCACGGCCGCCTTCGCCGCTGCGCTGCAGCGAGCCGAAGTCCCGCATAAGGTCTCCACGGAGATCGTGGTCGACCTCTGGAAGAAGTACACCTTCATCACCGCCATGAGCGGCATCACCGGAGCAACCCGCTCCCCCATCGGCAAAATCCGGGAGTGCGAGGAGACCTTCGCCCTGTACCGCAGCATCGCCGCCGAGGTGGTAGCCGTGGCTCGGGCCGAGGGGATCCCGCTCAGCGAGAGCTTCCCGGACAGCCTGGTCGCCCAGGCCCGGACCCACGCCCCCGGCCTGAAGGCCTCGCTCTTGGTCGACCTGGAGAACGGCAAGCGCACCGAGGTCGAGACCCTCCAGGGCCACCTGGTTCGCCTGGGGCGCAAGCACGGCGTCCCCACCCCGGTCACCGAGGTGATCTACGCCCTCATCAAGATGCACCAGCCGAAATAGATGCGAAACGGGCGCCCCCCACTCGGAGGGCGCCCGCCTCATGCGATCCCGAACTTTGCCGCCACCGCCGAGGACGTGCGCCGGATGAACTCGTCCGGGTCCTTGCGCATCCCGGCTATCCGATGCTGCACCTCGGAGGAAACCTGTGGCAGCTTATCGATGGCCAGAATCACGGCCCGGCGTACGTCCCGTTCGGGGTCGTCCAACTGCGCTGCCAACTCCGGCTCCACCGGGGCATACTGCCCGACGGCGCCCAGGCAGTAGGCCGCCATCTTGCGGGCAAGCGGGTTCTCCGACCGCAGGGTCGCCTTCACCATGTCCACCGCTTCGGTGTACTTGCGGCCCAACTGGAGGCTGAAGCCCGCCGCCGCCCAGCGCACGTCCCGGTCCTTGGCGCCCATGGCCTCGCTGAGCGCTCGGGCCGACTCCGGGAACCAGGTCCCCATGCGGGCGGTCACGAGGGCGGCGCCCCAGGCCCGCCAGGAATCCGGGCCGGCCATCGCCGCCCGCAGGGCGGGAATTACGGCCGCAGACTGGTAGCAAAGGAACTCCAGGCATGTGGCCGAATGAACCTGCACGCCCTTGTTAGGATCGCCAATTCCTTGAATCAGCGTGGGCAGGGCTTGCGCAACGAGCGGCTCCCAATCCGCCCGGCCGGCCTCCAGCTCCTCCTTAAGCGCCTGCTCCAGCGCCTGCGCGGCGGAGAGGCGAACCTGTTCATTCGAGTCCTTCAGATCGGTGAGAATCCCTTCCAGGTTCAGTGACAAGCGGCAGCCTCCCCTGTCAAAAATCACTGACACCATCATACCAGGGTTCTTTCGAAGCGTGTAGAAAAAGCAGTATCCGAGGTGATCGTGAATTGGCCTCCAAGCGGATCCCCACCAAAGAGATCCTCGAACGGCTCAGCCAGATGTACCCGGACGCCAAGTGCGCCCTGGATCACTCCAACGCCTTCGAGCTGCTGATCGCAACCATGCTCTCCGCCCAGTGCACCGACGCCCGGGTCAACATCGTCACCGGGCGCATGTTCCCTACCCATAACCGGCCGGAGCACTTTGCGGCGATCACGCCCGACCAGATCGGCGAGATGATCCGCGACTGCGGCCTCTGGCAGAGCAAGGCGAAGAACATCCATGAGACCTGCCGAATCCTGCTGGACCAGCACGGCGGCGAGGTGCCCCCCAGCATGGAAGAGCTGGTCAAGCTTCCGGGCGTGGGCCGAAAGACCGCCAACGTCGTGCTCTCCAACGCCTTTGGCGTCCCAGCCATCGCCGTAGATACACACGTCTTCCGGGTCTCCAACCGCCTGGGCCTGGCCGATGCCGAATCGGTCGAACAGACCGAGCAGCAGTTAATGCGACGCATCCCCAAGGAGCAGTGGAGCCCGGCGCACCACTGGCTGATTCACCATGGCCGCCAGGTCTGCGACGCCCGCAAGCCCCGCTGCAGCGAGTGCCCGCTGCTGGACCTCTGTAAGTATGGCCAGAGCGCCCAGAAGAACGCGGCCCGCGCCGCCAAGGCCGACAGCCAGCGCCTTACCAAAAGTGGCGTCTCCAAGGCGGGCAAGCGCACTGCCGCTGGTAAAGTCAAGGCGTAAGGGCACCAATCTCCAGTCTGCTTTCCAGAATCCCACGGAGGCTCCTGAAGAGGTGAAATTCGCCTTCAGCGGGAATCTCATCGCCGTAGGAGGCGAACTATGCCCGTGATCGTCCGCAAGCAACTCTTCTATACGCCGAAACTCGACCTCGACGTGGGCGAATCCATCTCGGCTGCCGTGGGGTACGAAACCTACGGCCAACTGAGCCCGACCCGAAACAACGCCATCCTGATCTGCCACTATTTCAGCGCCACAAGCCATGCCGCGGGACGGTATCACGAAGAGGATGCCAGCCCCGGTTGGTGGGACGCGCTCATTGGCCCGGGAAAGGCGTTCGACACGGATCAGTACTTCGTGATTGCCGTCGACACCCTGTGCAACCTGAACGTCCGGGATCCCCTGGTGATCACCACAGGACCGGCGACGATCAATCCCGCCACGGGGCGCCCGTACGGCAACAGCTTCCCTCAGATAACCATCCGTGACAACGTCCGTCTGCAGCACCAGCTGCTGCAGTCCCTGGGCATCGACCGACTCTTCTGCGTGGCAGGTCCCTCCATGGGCGGCTTCCAGGCCCTGGAGTGGGCTGTCACGTATCCACATATGGTAAGCAAGGTGATCGCCGTCGCCTCGGCGCCCCAGTCGCCCCCCGTCTTCGCCCTCGCGGCCTGCCAGGCAGGAATCGACGCGATCCAGGCGGACCCGGCCTATCAGGGCGGCGACTACTATGGCACCGAAGGCCCCGTCCAGGGGCTGACCCGCGCCACCCTGCTGCTGACCACGCTCTCCCGCTCCAACGACTGGATTCACGGCAAGTGGGAGCGCAAAACGGCCACAGCCTCAGCCCACCCCCGGGCTGACCGGGAGGGGCGCTTCGCCTTCCAGGCTGACATGGAACAGATCGCCCGGGAGCGCACCCAGGCCTTCGATGCGAACCACTACCTGTACACGGCCCGCGCCTCGATCCTGCACGACATCGGCTACGGCAACCGTGGTCTTGAGGTGGCCGCCCAGCGCATTCGGGCCAGGCTGCTCATGCTCCCCATCTCCAGCGACCTGTTCTTCCCGCCGGAGACCAACAAGGCCCTGGTGGAGACCGTGAAGGCCCATGGCGGCACCGCCGATATGGTGGTCATCGATTCGCCCAACGGCCACCTGGCCGCCGTGTACGAATCCGCCCGGTTCGCCGAGCATATCGCCCCCTTCCTCAACCGGAACGGGGTTCACTAAGCCTGCAAAAGGATTCACTTCACCCGTCAGCGAATTCCAGTACATCGCTGTTTCGGGAGGGCTTTCCATGATCGCGGTGGGAGAACTTGCCCCGGACTTCACGTTGGAGAGCACGAAGGGCACCTTCACGCTCTCAGCTTTGCGCGGGAGCCAATACGGCGTCATCATCTTCTACCCGGCTGACGATACCCCGGGCTGAAACCGGCAGCTCAGCGCCGCGCGTGACGCGGCAAACCAGTACGAAGCTCGTTCTGCCCAAGTCGTGGCCGTCAATCCAGACAGCCTTGAGTCCCACCAGGCGTGGGCAACCGCCTCGGGCTTCCAGTTCCCCCTCTGTGTCGATGAGGACCGCACGGTAGCCGCAGCCTACGGGGCTCGCAAACTCCTTGGCGGCATTCAACGCTGTGTCTTTGTCGTCGACAAGCAAGGGCGCATCATCTTTGCCGCCGAGGGCGCACCGGACACCAGCGTCATCCTGGCCGCCATCGACGGGGCATCCGCCTAAACGGGAGAGGGGGAACGACAGCCATGCCAATGGACCGTGTACGCTCCGCCACCGACATCCGCACCAACCTCTCCTCCCGCGAACGCACAGACCGTCCGGCCAGCGGCGTCGGGCACGGGTCGTTCCGCGACACCCTGGTCAAGGCCCACGCCGGCCAGCTCAACGAGCGCATCGACAAGGCCCTCCAGCAAATCGACACCCTCGGGCAGCGTCTCGGCGAAAGCCTCAGCCTGTCCGACCTGCGCCAGTATAAGCAGGCCATCGCCTCCCTCATGCGGGACCTCACCAGCAATATGGTGCAGGTCAAAACCGAAATGGAGTGGGATTCCCAGGCGTGGGAGCACCGAACCCTCGTCATCATGCGCACAGTCGACCAGGAGCTCGAAAAGCTCACAGAAATGGTCGTCAGCCAGGAGCAGGACCGCCTCGCCATCTTGGAACGAATCGGCGAGATCAAAGGGATGCTGCTGGACCTTCGCATGTGAACCAGCCCTGGAGGCCGCCGAAAGCAGGCGGCCTTTCTTATTGCCTGAAAACTGTTCTATAGTGAGAGTACACTTAATTGACCTGTCTCCTCTCGGGTGATAGCATGGCACTAATATCCAAGCAGCCCAAGGGGAGGACCGAGAGCAATGTCCGAACAGAACTACCGCCCGGAGACCCTTGCGATCCACGCCGGTCAAGAGCCGGATCCCACCACGGGTTCCCGGGCAGTCCCGATCTATGCGACCTCATCTTACGTCTTCAAGGACAGCGACCACGCCGCCCGGCTCTTCGCCTTGCAGGAGTTCGGCAACATCTACACCCGCATCATGAACCCGACCACCGACGTCTTCGAGAAGCGGGTCGCTGCCCTCGAAGGCGGTGTCGGCGCCCTCGGCGTCGCCTCGGGCCAGAACGCCGAGCTGTACGCGATCCTCAACCTCGCCCAGGCCGGCGATGAGATCGTCGCTTCGGCCACCCTGTATGGCGGCACCTACGCCCTCTTCGCCCACAACCTGCCGCGCATGGGCATCACCGTTCACTTCGTCGATCCCGCCGACCCGGAGAACTTCCGGAAGGCGATCACCCCCAAGACCAAGGCGCTCTATGCCGAAACCATCGGCAACCCCAAGTGCGACATCCTCGACATTGAGGCCGTCGCCAAGATCGCCCACGACAACGGCCTGCCCCTCGTGATCGACAACACCTTTGCGACCCCGTACCTGTGCCAGCCGATCAAGCACGGTGCCGACATTGTTGTCCACTCCGCCACCAAGTTCATCGGCGGACACGGCACGGCCATTGGCGGCATCATCGTCGACAGCGGCAACTTCAACTGGGCGGGCGGCAAGCATCCGCTCTACACCGAGCCCGACGCTGCCTACCACGGCCTCAAGTACGCCGATCTCGGCAACTTGGCCTACATCCTCCGGGCCCGCGTCAGCCTGCTGCGCGACCTGGGCGGCGCCCTCTCGCCGTTCAACTCCTTCCTGTTCCTCCAGGGCCTTGAGACCCTGCACCTCCGCATGGAGCGCCACTCCAGCAATACCCTGGCCGTGGCCAAGCACCTCCAGGATCACCCGAGCGTGCAATGGGTCAACTACCCGGGCCTGGAGACCAGCCAGGAGTATGCCAAGGCCAAGAAGTACCTGCCCAAGGGGCAGGGCGCCATCCTCACCTTCGGCATCAAGGGCGGCGCCCAGGCCGGCAAGACCTTCATCGAAAGCCTCAAGCTCGTCTCCCACCTGGCCAACGTCGGCGACTCCAAGTCGCTGGCCATCCACCCCAACACAACGACCCACCAGCAGCTCTCCGACGAGGAGCAGCGTGCGGCCGGCGTCACCCCGGAATTGGTCCGGCTCTCCATCGGCACCGAGCACATCGACGACATCATCGCTGATCTGGACCAGGCGCTTGCTGCGGCGACCCGGTAACCCATAGACACGGAAGGGCCCCACTCCACGATGTTGGAGTGGGGCCCGCCTGCTTACTTGGGAACGTCGACCGTCAGTGACTGCGAGCCGCTCGGCCCGCTGACGTTGAGCTGTAGCTGCGTGCGTCCTCCGGGGGCTACCTCAAGGGACCAGGTGCCGTCGGCCGCAGGCTCTGCAACCGCAAAGTCCACCGACACCTGATAGCCCTTCGCGGCCCGGCCCGAGATCCGCAGCCGGCCGTTCGACTGCATCTTCACCGAGTCGACTGCAACGGCGCTGGTCACTCTGTACTCCAGGAACCCGACGGCCTCTCCACCCTTGGTAGCCTGCAGAATCACCCGGTTCTCCTCCAAGGGGCGCAGGCTGACTGTGAGCGTGAACTTGCCATCCTTATCGACGGTTACAGGCTTGCCTAGGTACGTGAGAGCCAGGCCCGGCTCCACCTGCCCCTTCACGTCCACGCTGGTCCCGGCCACGTAGAGGGGGACGGTCGGATCATAGGCGACCGAACGCACCTGCTCCGCCTGGTTGCCGGCACTGTCCACCGCCACCAGCGTGAACTCCTGCGGCTTGTTCGGTGCCAATTTCAGATCCAGCGAGAAGCTGCCGTCGGCCTTCACGGGTAGCTCCTGATCATTCACGGTCAGAAGCGCCCCGGCCTCCGTCTTGCCTGTCAGGCTGTAGCTCGACAGGTTGGTCCGCATCGGCAGCGACACCAACAGGCTCGGGGCCTTGGTGTCACGTACGACTAATCCGGACCACGAGGCCGAATTCCCAAAGGTGTCCGTCACCTTCACCTGGATCCGATTGGTGCCCTCCTCGAGGGGGACGTAATACGTGAATTCGCCCTTGTAGTTCGCCTGTCCGGAATCGGAGCCGATGGAGACCATCGCGTAGGGAGCGGTCTCGAGAACTCCTTGCAGGGCCTCTGTTCTAACGGTCCCGCCTACGTTGACCTTCAGGGGTACTTTGCTGGTCTTGGGGCTGTATAGCACGCGTACCGTACTCCCCAACTTCTCGCCAGTGCTCAGCCGGATCAGGTTCTCACCAGGGTTCAGGTTGACCTTCAGGCTGAACTTGCCCTGGTTGTCGGCGGTCGCCGTGGTCGCACCGACCGTCACTTTCGCCCCGGGTGCAGCCTTCCCGCTGATCGTCAGCGGAGAAGAGTTGGTACTCGCAGGCAACGCGTCGAGCAGTACCGGCACCCGTACATACAGGCTGTTCCTAAAGGAGGTCCGGCCAGTGCTGGTCTTGGCCTGGAGCGCAAACTCCGCGGCGCGTCCCATCTCAGTTACCTGATAGGTGAATATGGCTTTCCCTTGGACCGTACTCACCGGGATAGACTGGGGTGAAATGCTCTTCGCCCAATAATAGCCCAGGAAGTCAACGGAATTTTGGGCCGCCCCTTCCACCGTTACCACGCGGGACTCGGCGGTACCTACCTCCAGGCGGTTGTTGGCGATCGACCATTTGGGCATGACGGTCGACTGGGTCAGGCTCGTTGTAACGAAGCTTCGAAAGGCCTCGGCCATCGTCGGATTATCGCGCAGGCGCTGATAGCTCTGTGCGGAGACATACTGCTGCCCAAGCTTACCGGGCAGGAAGGAGACAGCGAAATCGTCCGCCAGGTTGTTTGTGGCTGAACCCAGCCAACCGATCTTGTCCGGCCACGTCTGATTCCCACGGAGCTGTAAGTACCCGTTCCACTTGCTCACTCGGTCGCGGGCGTCGTACGCGGAGAGGTATGCTTGTCCAAAGTGGCGCCCGATTTCGTAGAAGAGGTCTTGCACGACCCCCGTTACTGTCCGGCGGATATCATAGTAAACCGAGAACGAGCGCGTCCCTGTAACCAGCCGCGGTGCGTTGGTGGAGGACACGGGGAGGAAATAGAGCACGTCTCGGTCCATAAAATCGTACTGCTGGTACCCTTCTGACTCCAGCGCCGGCGTCTTCATTACCTTCAGGGCTTCCGGTGACCGGGCCAACTGCTTCAGAACGGCCAGGGGCATCTGGGTCCACCATTCTGGCAAAGTCTCGTCCATCGGCAGCCAGCGAGCGCCTTCACCAAAGAATTGGAACAACCAATCCAGGTAATCCTCATCGAACTCAGGGCGCTTCTCATGGGCAGTGCCCGCTCTACGGTCAAGTTCAGCTAGCAGCTCCAAGCGGACCAGGGAGGCCCGACTCAATATGTACCACTTGCCCGACGTCGCCATGGGCGAGATGGTCAGGCCCGTCGTCGGGTCTGTGTAGAGCTCCTTGCGAAGCCCCTCGATCGCGGTCTGCAGTAGCGCCAGGTCGCCCATCACCCGCTCGCGAACCGCCTGGGGATCCTTCGATGCCTGGACCAGCAGGTTGTAGACGTACTCATAGTCCTCACCAGGCCAATACCAATACGCCAACGGCCCGGGGTGGATGACGTTCAGGTTTGGGCTGGTCAGCATCTCCTTGGGCACAGTTGACCGCGTGACCGTCATGACGGTGCGGTTCTCCTTGCCTTCCAGTGCCTTCCCTTCGAGGAACGTGCCATTGCCAGCGGCGTCATACAGCTGCACCTTGGAGATGAAGCCTTCCCCGTAGATGTAGGCACCGGCATCGGCCACCATGCTGCCACTGAACTCATTCGCCTTGCCAGTAGGATGCAGCATGAGCACGAAGGACCAGCCAGGATCCCCTACCGACTTGGGCTGTACCGTGACGTAGATCTCACCGACGCCGCTGAGATCGTCGGTTGCCTTAGCGGTCACCACAATCTCGTCGCCGTTGGCCACCTTCTCAGGCAGGCTGATGGAGTTCAGCGTGGGACCCTTGGTGTCCGGGGCTCCCTTCGCGTTTACCGTAAAGGTTTGGCTAAAACCCTTCTCCCCGTTCTTGAGGATAAGGTACTTCCCGTCGTTATCGCGCAATCCGAGTTCGGTGACGGCATAGGTTCCCGCCGGTGCATTCGCACTCAGTTTCAGGCTGCCCTCCAGGGTGTTGCCGTTCCGGGTCAGATCGACGAAGAGGCGCTGCTTGGACGGACCCGTAATGAGCATCCGGCCGCAGCAGAGTCCGATTTCCGGTTTCAGCACGTTCACCGGCACCGAGAACCGGACCGTATCCCCGGCCGTTACCGACTTGGGAAAGGTCATGGTGGAATACGCGAGCGAGGGGGCCGTCTCTTCCGCTGCAAGTACCGGAGCCGGAGCAACCAGGGAGGTTAGCAGGGACAGCAGCAGGACCAGCAGAACGGCCACTCTGTTGCGGTGCATGGGACCACCCTTTCCGTTAGTGGAGCGAATCCAGGTCAAAGTAGAAATGGCGCTGCGTGCCCGCGTTGATCGTCAGAACCAGCACGCCGATGCCGTGTTTCTCCAGGGTTGTGGTGGGCACTTGAATGGCTAGCAGCTGATAGCCCGGGCGTGCACCGTCCTGAAGCCGGACCGAGGTTGCCTGGCTGACCCCTGCAGCGTCTTGCCATTCGGCCTTCAGGGCGGAGGGGGTTACACTGAACTTCGCCGGCAGTTCCACTTGAATGATGATCTGGTCAGCAGCAGGAGAGGGAACTCCGTTAAGCGCGCCCGTGGAGGAACGCCGCTCCGCAGACCAGCTCTTGAGGGCTTCGGTCAAGTACGCCGTATACAAGACGGCCTTGGATCCGGAGCGATAGTCGGTCCAGTCATCCATTACATCAGCTAGCTCCAGGAAGGGTAGCCCCGCACCCCACGCCTGAGCCATTCGGCGCTGCTCAGCGGTGATGTCTGTCCAGAGGCCTCCGGCATCGTAACGCAGGTTCGCACCATGGGGGCGTGAGCCCAGGGTAATCTTCACCTGATGCTCCTTGCCTCCCCGACGTATCGTCAGCTCCACTGGAGTCCCCGGAGCGGCCCCACGAAGGAACTCTCCGAGGTCCGCCAGATCCCCGATCGGCGTTCCGTCAACGGCAGCCAGCGTATCTCCAAAGCGCACATCCTGGTTCTTCGCTGGCCCATCGGGGTCGATCCGACTCACCACAGGTCCGGACTCTCCCGGCCAGCCCAGGTTGATCTCTTCCTCATCCATAAACTGAACCCCCAGCCAGGAGCGCTCCACAGGCTTGCCGGTCATCAGTTTCTCAGCGATCGGTCTGGCAACGTGCGCTGGAATGGCAAAACCCATGCCATCGCCGCCCACAATCTTGCGGGAATTGATGCCGACCACCGTTCCATCGGCTGCGAACAGCGGTCCCCCGCTGTTGCCAGGATTGATTGGCGTATCGGTCTGCAGGAAGGTGTAATCGACGTCCAGGTCACGCTCCGTGCCGCTAAGAATGCCGCGCGTGACCGTACCGTGGAAACGGAGCCCGTATGGCGCACCCATGGCAAAGAGGGCGTCCCCGAGCCTGAGTTTGGTGGAGTCACCCCATGTGACAGGCGTGAGCTTCGCAGAGACCTTCAACACGGCGAGATCAGACGCGGGATCTGTCCAGATCGACTTGGGGTTGACGTTCAGCGTCCGGTTGTCGGCTGTAAGGACATAGGCGGAGACCGCACCATCAATGACATGGGCGTTGGTCAGTATGTACCCGTCGGCGTGGATGGCAAAGCCGCTGCCAGAGGCTACGATCAGCCTGCTTGGATCGCCGGCTTCGTCCCCCTTATCACGCTTGACGACGGAAATGCCGACTACCGATTCACTCACCTTGGCGACCACTTCGGGAAGCGATGTATCGGCGGCGCTTGCCCTTGGAACTTGGGCAACGAGAAGGCACAGGATCAGGAACCCGACCCGCAACCACCTCATGAACTCATTCCTTTCCGAACTTGCGACTCGCGTATTACAGACAAGTATAAACTATTACACATCAATTATCACCTGTGTATGCACGAGAGCCGCGCAGCCATTCCTGCGCGGCTCTCTTCATATCCAGTTCTTGACAGGCTACGTTTGAAGTGTTTATATTATGACATGGATATATATGGATGAGGAGGAGACGAGTGGTATGTTTGGACGTATTTTCGGGCGCCGCGGTAAAGCAAACAAAACCCTTGCAGCTAAGGAGTCCCAGACCCGTATGGACGCATCCCTGATGGGCGAGCTCTCCGGTCGTATCACTGAGCTCACCGCTGCCACCACCGAGGTCGCCCGTGCCTCGGCAAACGCCGGGCGGGTGAACTACGAACTGGCCGGGAGCGTCGCCCGGGTGGCGGAGGGGTCGGGCGAGCAGTCCCGTCTCGTCGGCGAGTGCCTCCAAGTAATCCGTCAGCTCTCGGAGTCCGCACACCACATCTCGGAGGGCGCGCAGAACCAGGCCGCCTCGGTCGTCAAGGCGAGCCACATTGTCCAGAGCATGGCCAACACCATCCACCGGGTCACCGAGGCGACCAACCAGGTGGCGTCCGCCGCGACCACGGCCGCCGGCCTAGCCAAGGAGAGCGGCGAGTCCGTCCAGCAAGTGATCCAGGGCATGGACAAGATCCGCGAGACCGTCTTTGCCGCGGGAGCGAAGGTGCGTGACTTTAGCGCCCAGTCAGATCAGATCGCCGGCATTGTCCAGGTCATCACCGACATCGCTGAGCAGACCAACCTTCTCGCCCTGAACGCTGCCATCGAGGCGGCCAGGGCCGGCGAGTATGGCCGCGGTTTTGCGGTTGTCGCCGATGAGGTGCGTAAGCTCGCCGAGCGCTCCAAGAAGGCGACCGAGGAGATCGCCGGGCTGATAAACAAGAGCCAGCATGGCCTTGAGGACGTCCAGCGGGCCATCGAGGCCGGCACCGAAGAGGTCCGCAAGGGTACCACGCTGGCTGCTACAGCCGGGCAGTCCATGAACCAGGTTGTGGGCATCGTCGACGAGACCCGTGTGCAGGTCCAGGAGATTCTCGGTTCCACCAAGACCATGCTCGCCGGTTCCGAAGGCATGACCCGGGCCATGGAGGAGATCGCCAGCGTGGCCGAGGCCAATTCCGCCACGACCGAGGAGATGGCAGCGTCCAGCAGCGAGGCGGTGCGGCTGATCCAGCAGGTGGCCACAATTTCGCAGCGCCTTAGCATTGCCGACATCTCGACCTCTGCCCGAAATCAGGCCGGCGTCATCGAGCAAATTGCCGCCTCTGCCAACGAACTTTCGACGGAGGTCGGAGAGTTGAAGCAACTCCTGGAGGCCATTGCGTCCGAGGGAACTGCCGCCGAGCAACACTAAAAAGCAGGAGTTTTCCGACCGGCCTGTCGTAAAGAACGGCAGGCCGGTATTTTGTTGCACAGGAGGGGACGACGCCATGCAGCAGGGAGTTCAGAATCCAAACCAACGGACGGTCATCATCTTCGCCGGCATCGGTCTCGTGGGCCTGGTTCTCATGGCATTTGGGTTTGTGAACGGCATTGACGACTGGGGGTTGTACGCCATCGTCTTCGGCGGCATGGGCTTCTTGCTTGGCGCCATATGTGTGCCCATCCTGCACGTGACCGGTAAAAGCCAAGCAAAAACCATCGACGCCCTTCTGAAGGGCGAGAACCTGCTCGCTCACTGGACATTCGATCAGGACGAATGGCGCAAGTATACGGAGAACGAGCACACCCGGGGGATCCGTCTCGCCCGCAGTACCTTCATCTGGACCTTTGCCATCACCCTGGTCCTCGCCGTTGTGATCGAATGGTTTGCCGACGCACTGAACGGCACCGGAGCGGCCATTGCAGTGGCCATCGCCGCAGTTCTGGCGGCCCTTTTGGGAGGCCTCCTGTACCTCTCCGCCAAAGCAACGCACAGCCGCAACCTGGCAGGGGTGGGGGAGGTCCACATCGGACCGAACTGCGTTTACTTCGCCGGTCGGTTTTACACCTGGGCGGGTAAAATGGCCACCCTCAGGAAGGCCGCGTTTGAGCCCGGAGATCCCTGCATTGTAGAGTTCAACTGGGAGTATGGCAGCGGCGACAACAGGTCGGTCCAGGAGGTGCGCATTCCGGTACCCCGCGGGCGCGAAGAGGAGGCCCAGCGGCTCGTAGCGATGTACCACGGGGCCGCTTAATCACTGCTTCACCTGCCAGATCTCCGCGAGGACCCAATCCTCCCCCTGGCGCTCAAACCGAACGCCCAGCCCGGGCTTCCCGCTCCTGGTCGTGTCGATTAAGTACCCGCTGGATCCCCATCGCACCACGCTCCAGCCCTGGCGCTGCGGTCTTTGCGCCAGGGCTTTGCGCGCCTCCTCCAGCGGGACGCTGCCGGCCAGCAGGGCCATCGCCTTCTCGTCGGCCCCGCTGCTCAGGTAGGAGATTAGCCTCACCAGGGCGCCGTACGGACTGGGCTCCTCCACCTGGTCCCGTATCATGTACCCGTCGCCCTTGCGCTCCCACCGTTCGGAGAACTGGCGCAGGTCCCCACCGGCCTGCTCGGCCAGGTAACCTGACAGCCGATCCTGCCGGTGCCTGGAGGAGTTCTTCACCTGAAAGAGCGTGATCCCCTTGGGTGAGAGCGTCACCTTGGCGTCGCTGTAGTTCCAGTCCCCTTCTCCAGGCACCCAGGCCACCTGCCAGCGCCCCTCCTGGAAACGGAGCAACTGGGCCTCCTCGGCGTGTTGATTCCCCGTCGCAAATCCATGATTCACGACCACCAGCAACTCATTGCCTGCCTGTCGGGCTGCGCTAATCCCGCTGTAACATCCGATTTGACATCCCCAGGCCTCCATGGCCTTTTTGCGTTCCTCGGTCAGCTTGATTGAGGCCGGCGGGTACAGCTGTGATTGCCACCCGCCGCGCTCGTACCACAGAATCACCTGGGCGACAGGCTGGGCTATGGCGGGACCGAAGTGGCACACGAGAATGGGCACATGGCCCGGGGCAGGGGCACACCCTGCTTCCACGCCCGCGTCCGTCAGCTTCAAGCCTTCCAGAGGGATCCGCTCGAGCGCCTCATCCGCGCTAACCTCTCGCAGCGCCGCCCGCAACGCCTCGGCGCCCCGTTTGGCATAGGCGGTGCTGCCCTGATTTCCTGCTCCGGGCTGCGCCGCCGAAGTCACCGGTGAGGGGTACTGAGCGGATGAAGGCAGAGCACCCCCACAACCAGCCAACAGAAGAATGGCCACCACGACCACTGAGACCGTGCGCATACGAAACCCTCCCAACGGGTGTAGCATGCCCCAATTGCCGCCGGGGGGCGCATATGCTAAGGTGAACATGTAGCACGTTATGTATAAGGGCTCCACCACGAGGAGGACGACAATCGTGTCCCTTACGGTGTACCTCAACGGCCAGTATCTGCCCTACGAGCAGGCATCCATCCCGGTTGAAGACAGGTCCTTCCTGTTTGCTGACGGCATCTACGAGGTGATTCGCGTCTACGGCGGGCGCCCCTTCACGCTGAAGGAGCACCTGGCTCGACTGGCTCGCAGCGCCCGGGAGATCAAGCTGCCCGAGCCCGACCTGGCCGAAATCGAGGCCGTTGCGCTGGAGCTCATCGCCCGCAACAACCTCTCCGAGGCCACGATCTACATTCAGCTAAGCCGCGGCGCCTATACCCCTCGGGCTCATGCCTTCCCCGCCGGCCCCGCCAAGCCGATCCTCCTCGTCCTGGCCCGTCCGGTCTCCGTGTCCGCCGACCAGCGTTCCACAGGCGTAGCAGCGGTCACGTGCCCGGATCAGCGGTGGGCTCGCTGCGACATCAAGAGCGTAGCGCTCCTGCCGAACATCCTCGCCAAGCAGGTCGCTGCCGAAGCTGGGGCTTACGAGGCCATCCTCGTCAAAGACGGCTACGCAATCGAGGGCAGCAGCTCAAACTTCTTCGCTGTGCTCGACGGCGAGATTCGCACCTACCCGAAGTGCAACTACATCCTCGGCGGCATTACGCGTGAAGTGGTACTTGAGTTGGCCCGCAAGCTCGGCTATCCCGTGCGCGAGGAAGGCATCCGGCTCGATGAGCTCTCCCGCATTACGGAGGCCTGGGTCACCTCGACGACCTCCGAGGTTATGCCCATCGTCAAGATCGACAACAAGCCTGTTGGTGAAGGCACCGTCGGCCCCGTGGCCAAGGCTCTGCAGGCCGAGTTCACAAAGCTGTACCGCTAAGGGCCGGACAAACATTAGACCCCTGGGGCAATATCCCCAGGGGTTTTCTCATACCCAATCCCCGGCAAGTTTATTAAATCCGGAGATAGGGCAGGGCATAAAGTAACAAAAATTGTCAGACAGACCTTGACCGCAGATGTGTATATCTGGTAGGATAAGAACGGGTTCTTCCATTTAGTGGAACAAGAGGTATGAAAAGGGGGTAAATGAAGTGAACGGTAGCAGCATGGGCGATCGCCTCGCCTGGGCTCGCAACCAGCAGGGTCTAATCCTCCAGCAGGTCAGCGAGCGCAGCGGTTTGGCCATTGGATACATCTCGCAGCTTGAGAAGGGGGCCAAGGTCAATCCTACCATCGACGCCCTGAACCGGCTCGCTAAATCTCTCGGAGTTAGCGTGGCCTTCATTCTGGGCGAGGTCCAGGCTCCCCCGTATGACGATGTGGGTTCAATGCTTATTGGTGGCCAAGCCTGGACGGTGGGTCAACGCTTCGCCCGTCACATCGACAGCCTCACCAAGTCGGAGAAGGAACGGCTCATGCTCGAAACGGTCGAAATGCGCTTTGCTCGTGTTGTCGACTTCCTCTGTGAGCACTTCCCGGCCATCTTCACCCGCACCGTGGTGGCCTTCCAACTGGGGCTCTCGGTCCGGGGTCTGAACGACATCTTGGAGCGCAACTGTGAAGTCGGTCCGATGGTGCTCAACCAAATGGTCTCCATCACCGGTATCCCGATGCACTTCTTCGCCACCGGTCAGCTCGAGGCTCCTGCCGACATGGGCAAGGTCTCGCCGGCGCAAGTAATCCAGTACATGGTTCCGATCTCGCTGGCTGCTGAAATGAACCTCACACCTGATCAACTGGCCACCATGATCCGTGAGTTTGCCGGTCGGAAGTAAAGAGGCCCGTCCGCCTGTCACGAGTGGAGACAGGCCTCCCGTTGCTCCGATGGCGACTCCCGCCTGGCTCAAACCTACCGGCTCAGCGGACCCGGACCCAGGGTGGAAACCTCGGCGGCAGCTACCGATGCGATGGCCAGAACGTTCAGAACCACAAACAGGGCCACCATGATCATCTTCTTCAACACAACCGTCCCCTTTCTTCTCTCTGATCCATCTTGGGGTGGTACCGTGCCAGCGGTCCACCATTTACTCCAACTCGGGCGATTCCCGGCACTCATGGTGCCGGGTCTTTTTTTGTTCCGCCCGAAGCTCTTCTTCATAGTTCACAGGGGTCTTCCGGCGATTTTCGCTGTGGGCGAAAACCTGGTCCGGAGAGAGGTGGCCGTGGAAGGCCACCTGAAAAAGCCGAATCAGTCCGGGGTATGGGCCGTTTCTACCTCGTGTAGGCGCCGCTTGAGGGCGGCGGCTTTGTTCATGAGGAAGGGGCCTTTCGCTTTGAGGGCGTACTCCATGGCCAGGTTGGCAAGGAGTCGGGCTTCGTTGTTCTGGCCGAGATCGAGGGCGTTTTCGCCGGCGATGACGCAGGCGCTGGCAAGAATGCGGTCGTCGACGCCGGGGCGCCCTGGCATGAGGGCCTCTTCACAGAAATCCATGGAGGTCTTGAGGTTGCCGAGCTGGCGATGATAGAAGGCCAGATCGGTAAGGTGGCTGGCCGACAGCTCATCGTCGTGGTGGGAGAGGAGGTAGTCAGATACCTGCTGTATGTACGGCCAGGCGGCGTGGGGATCTCCGGTGGTCAGGTAGCACCAGGCGATGCCGCGGACGGATTCGACCATGGCTCGTTCGTTGTTGGCCAGGCGGAACAAGGTTACGGCGGTTTCGTGGGAGGCGATGGCGTTCTCGTATTCCTTGCGCTGCCGATAGATGAGCGCAAGTTTGTGGTGAGCCTTCGCCTCAAGGTCACCGACTTGTGGGTAGCGGTGCAGGTTGAGCAGGAACTCCTGGATATGCTCCCGGGCCAAGTGTGTGTCGCCAAGTGTTAGGTAGAACTCGCCCAAGTCGAAGCGGGCTCGGCCGACCAATTCCCAGTCCCCCAGGGTATTGGCCAGATCCAGCGCCTTTTCACCTAGTTTGATGGCAGCGAAAATGTCTTGCACGAAGTAGTGGGCCAGGGCGGCCCCTCTGTAAGCGGTGACTAGCTGCGCCCCGCTCAGTTCGCCGTAGTGAATGAGCCTTTCGGCTTCGCGGCGGGCCTGTACATACTCCCCACGTGCCAGGTGTTGCCTTAGCTTCTCCAAAGGCAACGGGCACCCCCCCTTCCGAGTCACACTAGTGACTTTGGAAGCACTTCCAATTGCTGTAAAGCACTGACATCATCGTACCAGCCATCCGCTGGAAATTCAAGCCTCTCTTCACGACTCCGTTCGACATCGCACTCGATATCTTCAGACAGTTCGGTTGCAGGGATGGGCGGGGTCTTAGCGCAAACTAGTAGTTAAACAGGTTGTCCTAGAGGTGAGCCATGCCAAGCGCTATCTTGTTTGATCTGGACGGAACGCTGCTTCCGATCAACACCGACGAGTTCGTGCGCCATTATATGAAAGCATTGGCCGGGTTTGCCGGCCACCTCGTCCCTCCCAAGCAACTGGCGGAGCAGGTCATGGCGTCGACGTACGAGATGATCCGCAACACTGACCCCGCCCGCACCAACGCCGAGGTGTTCGCCGCCGACTTCTTTGCGAAGGTCGGGCGACCCGAGGAGGAGCTTATGCCGGTGTTTGACCGGTTCTACCGGGAGCAGTTCCCCAGCCTCAAGGCCGTCTGCCCGGGGCTTCCAGGGTTGGCTCGCGAGGCCGTTACCGCTGCCCTGGACAAGGGGTACGAGATCGTCCTGGCCACCAATCCGCTCTTCCCGCGCATGGCGATTGAAGAGCGCATGCGCTGGGTGGGCATTGACGATCTGCCCTGGCGCCTGATCACCACCTACGAGGAGATGCACGCGTGTAAACCACAGCCGGCCTACTACCGCGAGGTCGCGGAGAAGATCGGCCGCCGGCCGGAGGAGTGTTTGATGGTAGGCAACGATGTGCAGGAGGACGGTGTGGCTGCCAGGTTGGGCATGGAGGTTTTCTTCGTGACCGACAACCTGATCAACCGCGACGAGAAACCGCTGGACCCGGCACGGAGCGGAACCTTGGCTGAGTTCGTGGAACGCCTCAAGTCCGGGCGCCTCTTCGCCAAGGCAGAGCCGTAGGGACACCTTCCATCCATATGTGACTGCGTCCAGATCAATTTATAATAGGAACGTATGGATTCGATAACGCATTTTCATTCCAGCCAGCAGGCGCGAAACTAAGAGCCTGTAGGTCCTTATCGCAATTGACTCCCCTTCAAACGGGACAGTATAATTAGGGCTGGTATGCTCCCTGGTCGGGTTGAAGCTGTACAGCTGTTATATAGCAGAGGAGGTGGTTCTGGTGGCAGAGAATCAGGTCCAGGAGCTAGACTGGCTCAATGACCCTGTTGTGGTCTCCGACGCTGAGGTCAACCAGAACGTCATTGTCGGCAAGCTGCCTGCCGTTGTTGAGAAGGTTCTCGGCTGGGGTCAGGGTAACTCTACCTGGCCGCTCGGTTTCGGCATCGCCTGCTGCGCCATCGAAATGATGGCCGCCGCGAGCTCCAAGTACGACATCGCTCGCTTCGGTTCCGAGGCCATGCGCATGTCCCCCCGACAGGCCGACCTCATGATCGTAGCCGGCACCGTCAACGAGAAGATGGCCGTCGTCGTCCGCCGCCTCTATGACCAGATGGCTGAACCCAAGTTCGTTATCGCCATGGGCGCCTGCGCCTCTAACGGCGGCCCCTATTGGGATCAGTACAACGTCGTTGACGGCGTGCACAAGGTAGTTCCGGTCGACGTGTACGTCCCCGGGTGCCCGCCCCGTCCCGAGGCGCTGCTCCAGGGTCTCATCGAGATCCAGGAAATGCTCAAGACGGGCAAGCGTGGCCTCGTCACCAAGGGCTAGCGACAACAAGGCAGGGCCGGCGCCCTGCCTTTTCTGCCGAAGGTCCTTCCATGTGCCGACATTCCTGCTTTCGTTGACGCTCTGTGGACCGAAAGGTATAATTGGCTCGGTGCTTTAACGGGACCTTGTATTACTATTGGTGCTGAAATGAATTAATGGTCCGCTCCCGGGTCGGGCATGTCTGGACGAAAGGAGAATCGTACGTCCGTGACTTACTCCTACGTTGATATCCTGGCAACCGCGATCGTGGCTCTGGGCTTCATTCTGGGCAACTACCTGCTGGTGTACCTGCTTGCCCCGAAGAACCCGCTTCAGGGCGAAAAGCTGGAAACCTACGAATGCGGCGAACTCCCCTTCGACGACGCACTGGTCAACTTTAACATCCGCTATTATGTGTTCGCTCTGACCTTCTTTGTCTTCGACATGGAGGCAATCTTCCTGTACCCGTGGGCGGTGGTCTTCGACACGCTTGGTGTCTATGGTCTGAGCGCCATGCTCGGCTTCCTCACCGTACTGGGTATCGGGCTCCTGTACGCTTACAAGAAGGGCGTTCTGCACTGGGTATAACGCAGTTGACCCTGACCCCCATGGGGCGGGGTTTTGCGGCGTTTTCACACCTTTTCTCTCATGGTTCTCATTTCGCCAGGGGGTGAACCCGTTTTGGATTTCCTGAAGGAAAAGTTTCCGGACGCCCAGTTTGGCACCCAGGTCAACGGCGATACGGAAATCCTGGTGGACAAGAAGGACTACGAAAGCGCAGTCCGCGCCTGCTATGAGGCCGGCTACCGCTTTTGCTCTGTCCTGAGCGCGATCGACTGGAAAGACCGCCTTACCCTCGTCGCCAGCCTCTCCCGTATCAACGAAGCCGAAATTGGGGCCAAAACGATCCACGTGAAGGTTGATCTGCCCCGGAGCGGCGCCCGCGTTCGCACCATCGCCGACCTGTATCCGGGGGCTAACTTCCACGAGCGTGAAACGTATGACATGTACGGCATTCGTTTCGACGGGCACCCCAACCACCGGCGCATCCTCCTGCCTGACAACTGGCAGGGCGGTCACCCGCTGCTCAAGGACTTCGTCGACAAGCGGCCCAAGCGCCCGCGCTTGGTGCGGCACCGTTACGCAGAATAAGCCCGGACCGGAGGTGTAGCGCTTGGAACAGGCAAAAGAACTTCTAGTCAATATGGGGCCGCAGCACCCGTCCACCCACGGCGTTCTCCGCCTGATGGTTAAACTCGACGGCGAAACGGTCACCTGGATGGAGCCCGACGTCGGCTACCTGCACCGGTGCTTCGAGAAGCTCTCGGAGTTCAAGACCTACCCGCAGGTAATCCCCTTCACCGACCGAACCGACTACCTCTCGGCCTTGACCAACGAGCTCTGCTTCGTAGAGGCCACCGAGAAGCTGTTCGGCGACGCGATCAAGGTCCCGGAGCGCGCCCAGTACGTCCGTGTCCTTATGTGCGAGTTTCAGCGGATTTGCTCCCATCTGCTTGCCCTTGGCGCCATGGCCATGGACATCGGGGCGGTTACCCCGTTCCTGTACGCCTGGCGTGATCGCGAAAAGATGTACAGCCTGTTGGAGCGGATCACAGGTGGGCGGCTACTGTACAACTACTTCCGCATCGGCGGCCTGCGCAACGATCTGCCCGAGGGCATCATCGGCACCCCGCAGGACGGCGAGGACAAGGCCGACAAGACCATCTGGGGCTTCATCAATTACTTCGATAGCTACGTGTGGCCGCAGTGGGACGCCCTGGTGACGGGCAACCGGATCTTCCAGTGGCGCACCCAGGGCGTCGGCAAGCTCAGCTGCCAGGATGCCGTGGCGTACGCCGCCTCGGGCGCCGTCCTGCGCGGTTCCGGCGTCAAGTGGGACCTGCGCAAGAACCTGCCCTACTCCATCTACGACCGGTTCGAGTTCGACATCCCGGTCGGCAAGGAGAACGGCGACTGCTTCGACCGCTGGGTCGTCCGCGCTGAGGAAATGAAGCAGTCCTCCCGGATCTGCAAGCAGGCCCTGGCCTGGCTGGCGGAGAACCCCGGCGAGGTCATGGGCAAGGTGCCCCGTATCCTCAAGCCCCCGAAGGGCGAGGTCTACCACCGAATTGAGGGTTCCCGTGGCGAGGTCTCCTGCTACGTCATCTCCGACGGCGGTCCCAACCCCTACAAGGTCAAGTGGCGCTCGCCATGCTTCGTGCACCTGCAGCTGATGCCGCACCTGTGCCCGGGCCATAAGATCGCCGACGTCATCGCAATCCTCGGCTCTATCGACATTGTTCTCGGGGAGGTGGACCGTTAGCCATGGTTCAGTTCCTGAAAGACATCGGTCTTAGCGGTCTGCCCGAGCTCGCCCTGGTGTGGATCGCTGGCATCATCAAGGCCACCCTGATCCTCGTCTGGTGCCTCCTGAACTTCGCTGTCGCCATGATGCTCGAGCGCAAGGTCTCCGCCTGGATGCAGAACCGCGTCGGTCCGCTGCGCGTCGGTCTTGGCGGCTGGCTGCAGCCGATCTCCGACCTGCTGAAGCTCTTCCGCAAGGAATACATTGAGCCCCGGAACGTCGACAAGTGGCTTTTCGTCATCGCTCCGTTCCTGGGCTTCCTCTCGGCCGTGCTGGTCTGGATCATCATTCCGATCGGTCCCGGCGCCACCTCGCTCAACCTGAACATCGGCATCATCTTCATCGCCGCCATCACCGGCTACGATGTCATCGCCATCTTCATGTCGGGCTGGGGCTCCAACAATAAGTACTCCCTGCTGGGCGCCATGCGCGGCGCCGCCCAGATGATCTCGTACGAGGTCACCCTGGTCATGTCGATCATCGGCGTCGTCATGATGGCCGGCAGCCTGCAGCTGAACCGCATCGTCGAAGTTCAGATCGAGCGTGGCCTCTTCGGCTGGTTCCTCCTGCCGCAGATCATCGGCTTCGTGGTCTACCTGATCGCCTCGCTGGCCGAGTTGAACCGTGCTCCCTTCGACCTTGCAGAAGCGGAATCGGAGCTGGTCTCCGGCTTCCACACCGAGTACTCGGGCTTCCGCTGGGCCGTCTTCGCCCTCACGGAGTACGTCCACCTGGTCGCCTGGTCCGCCATCGCCGCTTCGCTCTTCATGGGCGGCTGGCACGGCCCCAGCATTCCGGAGGTCGCTTCGGGCCTGGCCAATATCATGCAGGGCTTCGGCTACTTCCCGAATGCGGTGAGCGACGCCGTATTCAACTTCTCTCAGGCGGCTTCTGTCTGGTCCACCACGGCCGGCACCTGGCAGGGCTACCTGGTCGGCCTCGTCTGGTTCAGCCTGAAGACCTATCTATTCGTCTTCCTCGCCATGTGGATCCGCTGGACGCTTCCCCGCGTGCGTATCGACCAGCTCATGGACCTTGGCTGGAAGTTCCTCCTGCCCGTCTCGCTCTTCAACATCTTCATCACCGGCGTGCTGCGCTTCGTGGCCGTCTCGTATGATGGGCTTCCGCTCTTCGGTATCCGACTGCTGGGCCTCTGGGCCAATAAGTGAGGTGACCTGCTGACATGGGCGTGACCAATTTCGTGGGGGAGGCCTGGAGAGCAGGCAAGTCCTTCATCACTGGTCTCAACATCACCTTCCGTGAAATGATGTTCCGGCCGGCCATCACGGTGCACTACCCAGAAGTGAAGGATGAAATCCCCGCTTGGTTCCGGGGCATCCCGCTTCAGAAGACCGACCTGCTCACTGGTGAGTACAAGTGCACCTCCTGCGGCATGTGCGTGGAAGCCTGCCCGGTGAACGTCATCACCCTGGAGTGGCATCAGGACCCGGTCACCAAGAAGAAGGTCGCCGACCGGTACGCCATCGACATGTCCCGTTGCATGCTCTGCAACTACTGCATCGAGGCCTGCCCGTTTGATTCCCTGGTTATGGGCTACGACTACGAACTCTGCAAGATCGATCCGGAGAACATGGTCTACGAGTTCGAGGACCTGCTCCGGCTCGGCCTGAAGTATTCCAAGGCTGACCAGCCCGGCCCCAAGCCCAAGAACGCCGCTCCGCCCTGGGTTTTCCACGAGTTGACCGGCGCCACCGAAGAGGATATTCAGGACGTCGCCGGCTTTATTGGGCGCCCGCCCCAGGCGAAGGGCTACACCCCGACCCTGAAGCCTCAGTTCCAGAAGCCGGCTGAGGAGACCGCCCAGAACGCGGCCCACGAGGCGAAGGCCCCGGCCGCACCGGCCACCACCAAGAACACCCCGACGCAGTCCGCCCCGGTGAACGCCAACCCGGCGAACGTTTCGGCTGAAGCGGGTCCCGCCAAGCCGGCCACCGCCAAGGCCTCCGACACGACCGGCGCAGAAGCGACCGAGGTCCGGCCGGACCAGACGGTGAACACCGAGACTGGAACGAAGGACGGGGAGGAGGCAAAGCAGTCGTGACAGTAGACCTCCTCTTTACCAGTGATTTTCTTCTCTTCGCGCTGCTCTCCATCGTCACCCTGGTATCCACCTACCGCATGGTTGTCAGCCGCCTGATTACCCACGCGGCGCTGTTCATGGCCCTGTCGTTCACCGCGGTCGCAGGCATCTTCCTGCTGCTGCAGGCTGAGTTCGTGGCCGCCATCCAGGTTCTGGTCTACGCCGGTGCCATCACCACCATGGTCATCTTCGCGATCATGCTGTCGGGCCTGAAGGACATCAAGGCGGAAGCAGGCCAGAAGCGCCGCCTCTGGGCGAAGTCTGATCCCTTCGTCATCGTGGTGGGTGCGGTCTTTGCGGCGTTCATGAGCTACGTCTACTACGCTGCCAACCTTCCCGCTGCTACCTCGACCTTGCCCATGGCGACCGTTCAAGACATCGGCATGTCGCTCTTCTCCCACTACGTCATCCCGTTTGAAATCGCTTCCGTCCTTCTGCTGATCGCCATGGTCGGCGCCATTATCCTGACGGCGAAGGAGGTCGAATAGCGATGAGCCTTCCGATCTACTTCCCGCTGGGACTTAGCGCTCTGCTGTTCGGCATCGGCCTGTGGGGTGCGCTAACCCGTACCAACGCCGTGCGCATTCTCATGTTCATCGAGATCATGCTCAACGGCGTCAACCTGAACCTGATTACGTTCAGCCGTTACTACTGGCAGACCAATCCGGAAATGGCCGCCCGGGCTCCGCTTATCACCTTGTTCATCATGACCGTGGCCGCCGCCGAAGCGTCGGTCGGTCTGGCGATCATCCTCAACGTGGTGCGTTACCGCGGCGTGGTTGACGTCGACAAGGTCGATCTACTGAAGGGCTAGGAGGGAAAAACAGCGTGCTGGAATTCTTGTTGCATAACTTCTGGGCCATCGCTGTGATCCCCCTGGCCATGAGCGCTCTGATCGCCATGTTCGCCCGTTACTTGCGGGATAAGGCGTGGCTGGTCGGTGCAGGCGGCATGCTCGTGTCGCTGCTCTGGGCCATCGGGGTGCTCGTCGCCGTCATTCAGCACGGCGGTCACGGTGCGGAACACGCTGCTGAAGGGGTCAAGTTCATCACCACCCCTGTCCAGAGCTTCCGGTTTGACTGGGTCAAGATCGGCTCGATTGAGATCCCCATGGGCGTCATGGTCGATAACCTGAGCGCCATCATGCTCGCCATGGTCACCCTGGTCTCGTTCTGCGTCCAGATCTACTCCAGTGAATACCTGCATGGCGACAAGCGGTTCACCCGCTTCTACGCGGCCATCAACCTGTTCACCACGGGAATGCTCGGCCTCGTCATCGCCGACAACCTGTTCCTGCTTTTGGTCTGCTGGGAGATCATGGGCCTCTGCTCCTACCTGCTGATTGGTCACTGGTACGAGCAGGAGTGGCCCCGCATGGGCCAGATCAAGGCGTTCCTCACCACCCGCGTGGGCGACGTCGGCATGATGTTCGGCATCTGGATCATCTTCATGTTGACCCGTACGCTCACCTGGGACGGTCTGGCCGAGAAGCTGCCCGAGATTGCGAAGGACCCGGCGAACTTTGCCCTGCTCGGTCTTGGCGCCTTCCTCCTGTTCACGGGCGCCATGGGCAAGTCGGCCCAGTTCCCGATCCACACCTGGCTCCCCGACGCCATGGCCGGCCCCACCCCGGGCTCCGCCATCATCCATGCGGCGACGATGGTCGCTGCGGGTGTGTACTTGGTCGGCCGCGGTTTCATGGTGTACGGCAACGCCCCGGACTGGGCCCTTGGTGTTGTGGCTATGATCGGCGCCTTTACGTCGCTGTTCGCAGCCTCCATCGCCACCCTGCGGTGGGACATCAAGGAGGTCCTCGCTTACTCCACCATCTCGCAGCTGGGCTACATGATCATGGCGATCGGCCTTGGCGGTTGGTCGGCCGGTAACTTCCACCTCCTGACCCACGCCTTCTTCAAGGCCCTGCTCTTCCTCACGGCTGGTTCGGTCATCCATGCGCATCACCACAACCAGCTGCTGCACAAGATGGGCGGCCTGCGCAAGAAGATCCCCATCACCTATATCGCCTGGATGGTTGGCTACCTGGCGCTGGCGGGCTTCCCGGGCTTCAGCGGCTTCTTCTCAAAAGATGAACTGCTACTGGCCGCCTGGACCTGGCACGCACCCCACGGTTGGGAGTGGCTCTCCAAGGCTCCGTTTGTGATGGCGCTCACGACCGCTTTCCTCACCGCCTACTACATGACTCGTGCCACGTATCTTGCCTTCTTCGGCAAGCCCCGTGACCTGGAACTGTACGACCACGCCCACGAGTCCCCGAAGGCCATGACCATCCCCCTGATGATCCTGGCGGTTCCGGCGGCCCTCTCCGGCTGGTTCTGGGCAGCAGTTCCGTCCCACCTTCTGCACGAGTACCTGCACATCGACGCCGGTTGGATGAAGTTCTTTGCGGACTTCCTGCACCTGCCCGGCGTGGAGCACGCAGTGGCTTGGGAGACTGAGCGGAACGTCACCCTGTGGGCGACCAGTGCAGGCTTCCTCGGCATCGGCCTCGGCATCCTGCTCTACAAGTACGTTCCCGCCAGCACCCGTGCCCGCTGGATCAAGGCCGGTCAGCCCATCTACAACCTGGTACGCAACAAGTACTACATGGATGAGCTGTACGACGTAACCGTCATCAAGGGCACCCTGGCCGCCTCCCGCTTCCTGGCCTGGTTTGACGGCGCCGTGGTCGACGGCCTCGTGAACCTCGTCGGTACCATCGGTAACGGGATTGCCTACGCTGCGGGCTGGTTTGACGCCAACGTGATCGACACGCTGGTCACAATGTGGGCCGGTCTCGCAAGGGCAATCGCTTCCGCTTTCCGCCGTCTTTCCACCGGTTACGTCCAGCAATACATGCTGACCGTTGTGGTCGTGGTCGTAATCAGTGCGATCCTATTCCAGGCTATAAGTTAGGAGGCTTACCGGGGATGTCTAACCTGTTGTCGCTACTCGTGTTTGCGCCCCTTGTTGTTGCCCTGGTCATGCTCTTTCTCCCCAAGACCAACGAGAAGCTGCTCTTCTGGGTCGCCGGCATTGGTACCCTGATTCCGGTCGTTCCGGCCATCGCGATGCTCGCCAGCTACTACAGCCAGACCCCCAGCGCCGACGCTCGCTCGCTCGGCATGCGGTTTGTTGAGCACTTCACCTGGATCAAGGAGATTGGCGTCAACTACACCATCGGCGTTGACGGTTTCGCCATGACCATGATCGCTCTGTCCGTGCTTCTCTTCCCGCTGGCCGTGCTGGCTTCGTACAAGTATATTAACGTCCGTGTGAAGGACTATCTTATCCTTCTGCTGGTCCTCGAGACCGGTACCAACGGCGTCTTCGTCGCCCTCGACTTCATGCTCTTCTACGTCTTCTGGGAGATCGTGCTCCTGCCCATGTACTTCCTGATCGGCATCTGGGGCGGTCCTCGCCGTGAGTATGCCGCCATCAAGTTCTTCCTCTACACCCTCATCGGTTCGGTCGTCATGCTGGTCGGTGCCATCTACCTGTACCTCGCCACCGGCGTCGGCGACTTCAACCTCCTGCTGATGGCTGCCAAGACCAAGACGCTGCCCATCAACGGCCTGACCACCTTCGCTTTCTTCGCCCTGCTCGTCGGCTTCGCTGTTAAGGTGCCCATGTTCCCGTTCCACACCTGGTTGCCCGACGCCCACGTTGAGGCGCCCACCCCGATCTCCATGCTGCTGGCCGGCATCCTGCTGAAGCTGGGCTCCTACGCCATGGTGCGTATCAGCCATCCGCTGCTGCCGCAGGTCGCCAAGCAGTACGCCTGGCTGCTCTTCTTCTTCGGTGTCGTGGGCATCGTTTACGCTGCCGCCGCCGCTATGGCCCAGAAGGACTTCAAGAAGCAGGTCGCATACTCTTCGGTCAACCACATGGGCTTCTTCGTCGTCGCCCTGGCCGCTGCCAGCGCCATCGACGATCCTGCCCTCGCTGCGATCGCCCTGGCCGGTGGCTACTTCGTCACCATCTCCCACGGCCTGATCTCGCCCCTGTTCTTCTTCGCCGTCGGTATGTTCTACGAGCGGACCCACACCCGTGACCTCGGCAAGCTCGGCGGCATGTTCGTGACCATCCCGGTCGTCAGCTTCATCACCGCCTTCGTCGCCTTCGCCAACCTGGGTCTGCCCGGTCTGGCCGGCTTCATCGGCGAGTTCGTGGCCCTGACCGGGTCCTACCCGGCCTTCGGTCTCTGGCTGCTGGTCGCCGGCGCCGGCCTGGTCATCACCGCTGCCTGGCACCTGATCACCATGCGGAACGTCCTCCTCGGCGAGGGCAAGAAGGAGTACGCCAGCCTCGAGGACGTCACCGTCAAGGAGCGCCTCATCTTCGCCCCGCTGGCTGTCCTGATCGTCCTCTACGGTGTCTGGCCCGCTCCCGTCTTCAACATGCTGAACGATGCTGTGGCGTCTCTGTCGAAGCTCCTCGCGCTGGGAGGAATGTAGCGTGCCGGCAGCTAGCAACTGGCTGGAGATCGTCAAACCCAGCTACACGGTGTTGCTGCCGGAGCTGATTCTGCTCGGCACGATGCTGTTGGTCATGGTGGCCGATCTCTATATGAAAGAGAAGAAGCTCCTGACCGGCTTCGCATTCGCCGGCGTCATGCTCGCCCTGGGAGCGGTCTTCTTCACGGCCACCGACGCCGAGATCGCCGGTGCCATCTCCAAGGGGAACCCCCTGGAGTTCTGGGGCGGCATGATCACGGCAGACACCTTCTCGTTCTTCATGAAGGGCGTGCTGCTCTTCATCACCGGCATGCTGATCCTGCTGTCGGTGGGCTACGTCGACAAGTTCCTGCACGGCATGTTCATGGAGTTCTACGAGGTGGTCTTCGCAGCCACCCTCGGCATGATGTTCATGGTCAGCTCCCGTGACCTGATCACCATCTACGTGGGACTGGAGCTCTCCTCGATCTCCTCCTATGTGCTGGCCGGTCTGCTCCGTCATGATCCCAAGTCCAACGAAGCAGGCCTCAAGTACTTCCTGAACGGCGCCTTCGCCTCGGCGGTTCTGCTCTTCGGTGTGTCGCTGCTCTACGGGGCGGCTGGCACCACCTACCTGCCGACGATCGCCGCCTCGGTCACCACCAACGCCGGCTTCCTGCCCCTCCTGGCCGTAGGCACCCTGTTCGTGGTGGTCGGCTTCGGCTTCAAGGTCGCCGCCGCCCCGATGCACCTGTGGGCGCCGGACGTCTACGAGGGCAGCCCGACTCCGGTTACCGCCTTCTTTTCGGTCGGTCCGAAGGGCGCCGCCTTCGCTGCCATCTTGCGGATCTTCCTGATCGCTCTTGGCGTCTCGGAACTCTCTGGACGCTGGATGCTAATGTTCGCCGTCCTGTCTGCCGCCTCCATGTTCCTGGGCAACCTGACGGCGCTCATGCAGAGCAACGTGAAGCGCATGATGGCCTACTCCTCCATCGCTCAGGCCGGCTATGTCCTCGTCGGCGTAGTCTCCGCCGGCAACCTGCCCGGCGGCACCTCGGCGGTGCTCTACTACGTGCTGGCCTATGCCATCACCAACCTGGGCATCTTCGCCGTCCTGACCCACATGGATCAGGAAGGCGGCTGGGTTACGGTGGAGGACTTCAAGGGTCTGGCACAGCGCGAACCGGTCTACGCCTGGGCACTGCTCCTCTTCTTCGTCTCCCTCATCGGCATCCCGCCCACGGTCGGTTTCCTGGGCAAGTTCTTCTTGTTCCGGGCCGCCGTCGGCTCCGGGTACCTGTGGCTGGCGCTTGCCATGGCCGTCAACTCGGTCATCTCGGTCGGCTACTACTACGGTGTGGTCAAGGCGATGTTCCTGGAGAAGTCCGACAAGGGCGCCCTGGAGACCAGCTACACCGTGAAGGCCACCGTTGTGATCTCCATGGTCGCTGTCGTGGTGGTAGCGCTTTGGGCCAGCCCGTTCGTCGGATGGACCCAGACCGCTGCAGCGCTCCTGAAGTAACGTCAAACGCGAAGAACCGGAGGCCAGGGTGCCTCCGGTTCTTCTGGCTTACTTGCGTGCTGGGAGATTTCGGGACTATAATTGTGTCCATGCCCGACGACGCTACGAGGAGTGGCACGACGTTGAATCTGCCGATCATGACGTGGCCCTTATCTCCGCTGCTGCAGGTCCTGTTGCTGTTCGCCATCATTATTCTCGCATCCAAAGGTGCGGGTGCGCTCAGCAAGCGACTGGGCCAGCCGGCTGTTCTCGGTGAACTTACAGTCGGCCTCATCCTAGGACCCACCGCCCTGAACCTTTTGCACTGGGCGCCCTTTTCGGACCACGAAGTGCTCGAACCGCTCGTGAAGTATCTCGCCGAGCTAGGCGTAATCTTCCTGATGTTCCTTGCAGGCCTCGAAACCGACCTGAAGGAGATGAAGAAGGTCGGCGTGGCCTCCTTCGTCGGCGCTACCGGCGGTGTCATCCTGCCCTTCGTGGCTGGTTTGGCGTTGGCCCGGTACGTGGGAGGCTATGACTGGTTCCCCAGCGTCTTTATCGGCACGATTCTTACCGCAACCAGCGTATCGATCTCGGCCCAGACCCTCATTGAGATGGGGAAGCTGAAGTCCAAGGAAGGCATGACCATCCTTGGCGCAGCGGTCATCGACGACGTGATGGGCATCATCTTGCTCTCCTTCGTGGTCGCCCTTCACGGTGCTTCCGGCGGGGAAGCTGCCGAACCGGTCTGGTGGATCATCATCAAGATGGTCGTCTACTTCGCCGTGGCGATCCTGCTTGGTGGGAAAGTAGTGCCCTGGCTGCTCCGCTGGGCGGCCAAGTGGCAAGGCACCGAGACGGGCTTCGCCATGGCCATCGTCCTGGGACTGCTCTTTGCCTTCTCGGCAGAGGCGGTGGGCAAGGTGGCGGCCATCACGGGGTCGTACCTGCTCGGCGTGATTATCGCCCAGCACCACGACCTCAGCCACGCGATTGTGGAGAAGCTGTCGGTTTTGGCCTACGGTTTCTTCGTGCCGGTCTTCTTCGTCAGCATTGGCCTTGAGGCGAACGCCATCTCGGCGTTCAAGGCCGCTCCCTTGCTGGCGACCCTGATCGTGATCGCCTCCATCATTACCAAGGTCATCGGATCGGGCCTCGGTGTGGCCGCAGTCGGGTTTAACGCCACCGAATCCATCCGGGTGGGTACCGGCATGATCTCCCGCGGTGAGGTGGCTCTAATCGTTGCAGGTATCGGCCTGAGCGCCGGTGTCATCAACCAGGAGATCTTCTCCGTCATGGTAATCATGACGCTGGCAACGACGCTGGTCACGCCGATTCTGTTGAGAATGGTCTTCAAAGGCGGCAGCGCCAAGTAAGAGACAAGCCCGGTGGGGATCTCCCACCGGGCTTTCATTATGCCTGATGCAATAGCTCCGCAATCCTTTGAATCAATGTGTCCAGCGCCTGCTCCAGCATCTCGGGACGAGTCCCTCCGCCCTGGGCTTGTACCGGTGAGCCGCCGCCACGCCCGTCAATCATGGGCAGCACCTGCTTGATGATGGCGCCCACGTCCAGCCGCAGATCGAGCGACCGGTACAGCACGATGTTGGGAAGGGCGCCCTTGGTGCCGAAGACGGCGATGGTCTGTGGGTGAGCCGCCACCTTGGCGGCGAGCAGCTTCACCTCGTCGAGGGGACGCGCCCCGATCACCATGCGCAGAATGCGTGCCCCGCCGATTCGGCGGGCCTCGCTGAGCAGACGCTCGGCCTCGATCTCCAGGAGCTGCTCTTGAAGGACCTTCACCTGCTTACGCAGGGAGGACGACTCGGCTTGAGCCCGCTCGACGAACTTCGGAAGATCGCTGACAGCCATGCTGAGGCCACGGCACAGGTCGCGGGTCATGCGGTCGAGCTGCGCGTAGTCCTGCAGCGCCCGGCGTCCCACCAGGAAGTAGACCCTGGTGGACTTCTTGTTCTTCTCCCACGCCTTGACCTTCAGCAGCCCGAGCTCACCCGTGTTACGCACATGGGTGCCGGCGCACGCCGACCAGTCGTAGCCGGAGATCTCCACCACACGAATGTTCTCGGTGACCGTCGGGGGCTTGCGAAGGGGGAGCTTGGCCACCCCGTCCTGGTCGACCAGGTGCGTGACCACAGGGAGTCCGGCCCGGATCACCCGGTTGCACTCCTCCTCGATGCGGTCAATCTGCTCGGACGAGAGACCCTCAATGCCCAGGTCAACCGTGCAGGAATCGGCGCCCAGGTGCCATGAGACGGTCTCCGCGTCGAAGAGCTGCTCGAAGGCGCCCGACAGCAAATGTTGGCCAGTGTGCTGCTCCATGTGGTCAAGCCGCTGCAGCCAGTCGATTTCGCCCTGCACCTCACCAGACAAGGGAGCGTCGACTGTGTGGGTGATGGTGCCGTCCTCATCTTCCCGGACGCTCAGCACCTGGCGCCCCCCCAGCGTGCCCTGATCGCTGGGCTGCCCGCCGGCCTCCGCGTAGAACGCCGTGCGATCGAGGACCACGTCCCAGCTTGCACCTTGCTGGGTACAGGACACCACTTGTGCCGTGAACCTCGTCAGATACGGATCTTCATGAAAGAGCTTCACTGTGGCCACAGCCATCACCTTTCCCGCCGATTCCCCCTTATTGTAGCACAGCCGGAGGAACCGCCCTAGCCCGTGTGGTATATACCCTTTTGAACTATTTCGGCAGGCGAAGGGGGGAGAGGGTGGTCGTCAAGGTGACAGCGCAAGGGCACCTCCGAACCTTTCGACCAAGCGGTCGTTCGCCGTTCGAGATGGAGCTTGCCGTCGGATCCAAAGTGATCGATCTGATCTACGCCACCGGGATCCCCTGGGAGGAGATCGGGCTGGTCGCCGTGAACGGGCAGCAGGCCAGCGACGACACTGTGCTCTCCGACGGCGATGAGGTCATGCTGGTCGCTCCAATTGAGGGAGGGTGACTTTCGTGGGGCATCCGCCTCACTGCGTCCCTCCTACCGATGTTCGGCGGATACCCCACGAAAGTCTGCGGCTTGAATTAGTTTCTAGGGAGGTATTAGTCTTGGCGCTTGAGTCGAAGGCCTACCACGGCAAGATCCTGCGGGTGAACCTGACCACCGGGGCGATCTCCACGGACACCCCGGGGGATGACTTCTATCGCACCTACGTGGGCGGACACGGGTTTATTGCCTACTTCTTATACAAGGAGATCCCGGCGGGATGTGATCCACTCGGCCCCGACAACAAGCTGATCTTCGCCACCGGGCCGCTCACCGCCCTGCCGTTCGCGGGCAGCGGGCGCCACGCCGTGGGCGCCAAGTCGCCGCTCACCGGCGGCTACGGCGGCGGTGAGGCCGGGGGCTTCTGGGGCAACGAGTTCAAGCGGGCCGGCTTCGATGCGCTCGTGGTCGAAGGCGCCGCGCCCAAGCCGGTCTACATCTGGATCAAGGATGGCCAGGTGGAGGTCCGCGACGGCGCACACCTCTGGGGGCTCGAGTGCAAGCCGGCGGAGGAGGCCGTGCGGGCCGAACTGAACGACCAGCGCGTCCGCTTCGCCCAGATCGGCCCCGCCGGCGAGAACAAGGTGCTCTACGCCACCATCTCCAACGATCTCAACGAGTTCGTGGGCCGTGGCGGCATGGGCGCCGTCATGGGCTCCAAGAACCTGAAGGGCGTGGCGGTACGTGGCACCAAGCTGCCTGAAGTCGCCGACCTGAAGGGGATTCTGGAGCTCAACAAGTGGATGGCCAACGACGGCAAGAAGCTGTACGCCGGCCTGGCCGAGCTCGGCACCGCCGGCGGCACCCTCGGCTCTTCCATGCAGGGGAACCTGCCCACCCTGAACTTCCGCTTCGGCCACTGGCCGGGCAAGGGCCTGCCCGCTATGCACGGCGATACCCCCGACCAGGACCGGACTCCCACCGACGCCTGCATGGTGGAGAATACCCACAAGGGCGCCGAGGCGATCACCGGCCAGACCATGAAGGATACGGGCCTGCTCACCGGCACCGAGGGCTGCTTCGCCTGCGGCGTCAAGTGCAAGCGGGTGGTGGAGTTGAGCGGCCGCTTCGAGATCGACCCGGACTACGGCGGCCCCGAGTACGAGACCATCGCCATGGTCGGCTCCAACTGCGGCATCGATGACCTGGAGGCCGTAGCCTACGTCAACATGCGGCTGGGCGCCCTTGGCATGGACTCGGTCTCCTGCGGTGCGACCATCGCCTGGGCAATGGAGTGCGTGGAGAAGGGCCTGATCCCTGCCGAAGACCTCCAGGGCCTCGACCTGCGCTTCGGCAACCTGGATGCCTGGCTCCAGGCCTTCGAGCTGATCGCCCAGCGGAAGGGCTTCGGCGACACCCTGGCCAACGGCTCCTACCGGGCTGCCCAGAAGTACGGCCCCGAAGCCGTCGCCCTGGCGCCCGTGGTCAAGAAGCAGGAACTGCCGGCCCACGAGCCCCGGGTCAAGCATGGCCTGGGCCTGGGTTACATGGTCAGCCCCACCGGTGCCGACCACATGCACAACTTCCACGACACCGGCTTCACCAAGCGCACCAACTCCCTGCATCCCCTGGGCATCACCAAGCCGCTGCCCGCCACCGACCTTTCTCCAGATAAGGTCCGCATGGTGGCCTACACCATCAACTGGCGCCACTTCCAGAACAGCGCCATCTACTGCATGTTCCTGCCCTGGACCATGGAGCAGGTGACTGACCTGATGCAGTACGCCACCGGCTGGAAGAGCAGCCTGTTCGAGCTGATCAAGGTAGGCGAGCGGGTAAACACCCTCAGCCGCCTGTTCAACCTGCGCGAGGGTCTGGGCCACGAGACGGACAAGCTCGCCCGCCGCTTCATGACCGCCTTCGAGAACGGGCCGCTCAAGGGGGTGGCCGTCCCCGAGGACGGGATCATGGATGCCCGCAGCGTTTACTACAGCATGATGGGCTGGGACCCCAAGACCGGCGTGCCTACCGAGGGCAAGCTGATGGAGCTGGGCCTCACCTGGACACGCATGGAGTCCGGCGTCGCGGCCGATTAGTCTGTTAGCGAGGCGCCAAGCTGTGCATACTACCCGGTGTAGACAGAGCCGAGTAGGAGGCTGACCCCTTGGACCTCAGACAAATCTATGAAACGAAGGGCCGGGATCCACGCTATTTCCCCCTGTTCCAGCAGTGCTGGGAGGTCCTTTCGATGGCGCCCTCCTCCAAGCGTTCGAGCGAAGATGAGCTGATCAGCCTGGCCTGGGACGCCTTTGACTACCTCCAGGCCGATGGCCGTTGGTTCACCGGCAACCAGACCGGCCGCACCGAGATGCACTGGGATGGCGAGCGCCTACGTGTCGTCGAGCAGACCGACGACGGCTTCCACTACCAACACACCTTCAATCTTCAATAGTTCGCCATAGACGCGAAAGCCCGACCTCCACTCAGGGGTCGGGCTTTTGCGCGCTTACCGGCCGGCCGCCGTCATCCTTGTACAGGTACGTCAACTGCTTGCGGAGCCCAAAGCGCCACAGCATCCACCAGATCGGCGCCCCGGGCGCCGCCACCACGGCGCCAGCCACGCCAGCCCACGCCCAGCCAACCCACAGACCCGCCCCACAGAACAGCGCGGCCAGAACGGCGTAGAGCCAGGCACGCCGAGGAATCGCATCCACATCCATATACCGAAAGAAGAGGTCCAGGACCAGAAAACCAGCCGCTGCCTCACCAAGGAGGAGTAACACAGCACGACCCACTCGACAATCCCCGCCTTATTTCGCCCTGCGCAAAGAACGACCATCTCAACACATTCCAACAAATTACATTTTTGTGCCATATCAGGCAGGACTTCGTCGAATTCTGTGGAAGATAATTCCTATATGCCATGCCCACCATATTTCCCGGGGGTGAGTCCATGGCCCCTGAAAAGAAGCCCCTGGGTGATATTTTGATCCAGGCGGGCCTCATAACGCCAGACCAACTGGCCAAAGCGCTGGAGGTACAAAAGGTCTCCAGCCTGCGGCTCGGCGAGGTGCTCGTCGCCCTCGGCTTCCTTACCGAGGCCGACGTCTCCCGCGCCATCGCCGGGCAGTTGGGCATCTCCTTCGTGCCGGACCACCTTCTCCATGTGGACCTGCTCTATGCCAGATTAATCCCTCCGCAGGTCGCCCGCAAGACCAACGCCCTGCCCCTGCGCGAGGAGTTTGGCCAGCTCTTTGTCGCCATGGCCGACCCGCTCGACGTGTTCTCTCTCGACGAAATTCGTCACCTCACCCGTCGGGCCGTGGTGCCGGTCGCCTGCACCACCACGGGCCTGCGCAAGGCCATCGCCCAGTATGAGAAGCTCTCCGCCCTCAAGCAGCGGGCGGACGGGCCGGAAACCGCCCCGACCGGCGACATCCTGCTCCCCCCCGACCCTGATGACGCCCCGGTGGTCCAACTGGTCAACGAGCTAATCGATCGGGCGCTGAGCGACAGAGCTTCGGACATCCACATTGAGCCGGCGGAGGGGCAGTTCCGGGTGCGCTTCCGCATTGACGGTTTCCTGCGCGAGATTCAAAACGCTCCCATGAGCTATCATCCCGCCGTGGTCGCTCGCCTGAAGGTGCTGTCGGGGCTGGACATTGCCGAACGCCGAGCCCCTCAGGATGGGCGCATCGAACTGCGGGACAAGGGCCGCAACGTGGACCTGCGGGTCAGCACGTTGCCCACGGTTTTCGGTGAAAAGGTGGTGCTCCGGCTTTTCGATCGCTCACGGGCGCTGGCCCGGTTGGATGAGATCGGATTCAGCCCTGAGATCTTTGCGTGGTATACCCACGCAGTGCGGCGGCCCCACGGCATGGTCCTGGTCACCGGTCCAACGGGCAGCGGCAAAACCTCCACGCTCATGTCCACGCTCGCCTTCCTTAACGCCCCTGAGAAGAACATCGTCACCGTTGAGGATCCCGTCGAGTACCAGCTTCCAGGGATCAACCACGTCCAGGTGAACCCCAAGGCCAACCTGACCTTCGCTGACGGCCTTCGGGCGATCCTGCGCCAGGACCCCAACATCATCATGGTCGGCGAGATCCGCGACAGCGAAACGGCCGATGTGGCTATCCGCTCGGCCCTGACCGGCCACCTGGTGCTCTCCACGCTCCACACCAACGACGCGGCCGGCGCCCTCACCCGTTTGACCGACATGGGGGTCGAGCCCTACCTGATCAGCTCATCGGTCCTGGGGGTGCTGGCTCAGCGGTTGCTCCGTCGCATCTGCGCCCAGTGCCGTGAGCCGTACGAGGCGGATGCAGCGCCGTTCCGTCTGCATGGCTGCGTTCCAGATGGCACAGCTACAGTGACCCTCTACAGGGCGAAGGGCTGCACCCGCTGCAACGGCACCGGCTACGCCGGACGCTTCCCCATCTTTGAGTTCCTTCGCGTTACGCAGCGAATCCAGCAAATGGTCACCAGCCGGGCGCCTGCCGTCGACATCCGGGAGGCCGCCGTCCTGGAAGGAATGCAGATGCTGATTGCGAGCGGTCTGTCACGGGCCCTCGACGGCCTGACCACTCCCGAGGAGGTCTTCCGCGTCGCCGCGTTTGGGGAGACATAACAGGAGGTGCGTCGGTTGCTCGACATCATCGAGGTGCTTCGCAGTGCGATGCAGCAGGATGCTTCAGACATCCACCTGTGCGACATGATGCCCCCGATCTTTCGGATCCATGGGCGCATGGCGAAGCAGAGCGGTCCCCCGCTCACCCGCGAGGAGTTGGAGGAGGTTTGCCTTCGGCTGATTCCCCCGGACAAGCAGGATGAGTACCGCGTCGACGGTGCGGTCGATTTCAGTTGGGCGGTCCAGGGCCTCGGCCGGTTCCGTGTCAACGCTTACCGGCAGCGCAGCACCCCTGCCCTGGCGTTGCGGGCGATTCCCTTCCGAATCATGACGCCCAATGAACTCGGTCTGCCCGACGTGCTCACCAGCTTCTGCGACAAACCTCACGGCCTGGTGGTCGTCACAGGGCCCACAGGCAGCGGCAAGTCGACCACCCTGGCCGCCCTGATCGACCTGATCAACGACAAGTACGAGAAGCACATCATCACCCTGGAGGACCCGATCGAGTTTGTACACCGCCACAAGCGGTCGGTCGTCAATCAGCGGGAGATCGGGATGGACACTGACTCCTTTTCCCGAGGCCTCCGCTCCGCCCTGCGCCAGGATCCTGACGTCATCCTGCTTGGCGAAATGCGCGACCTGGAGACCATTCGCATCTGCCTGCAGGCCGCCGAAACAGGCCACCTGGTCTTTGCCACCCTCCACACCAACGATGCGCCCTCCACCGTTGACCGTGTGATTGACGTGTTCCCCGCTGAGCAGCAACAGCAGGTAAAGGTCCAGCTGGGCGGCACCCTTCAGGGCGTCGTGGCCCAGCGGCTCTTCCCTCGCAAGGACAGGCCCGGGCGAATCGCCGCTTTTGAGGTCCTGGTGGTCACTCCCGCCATCCGGAACCTGATTCGGGAGGGGAAGACCCACCAGATTCTCTCTACGATCCAGACGGGCGGCAAGCTTGGCATGCGGACGATGGAAGCCTCCGTCAGGGACCTGTACGACAAGGGCATCATCAGCATGGAGGACTACCAGAGCTTCGTCCAGGAGCAGGCCACACTGACGGCGCAACAGGGAGGCCGTCTGTAAAGAGGTGAGTAAACCACATGCCCGCATGGGTATACGAGGCCCGTGATTCCGGCGGCCGGCTTGTCCGCGGAAAGGCTGAAGCGGAAAGCCAGCGTGACGTGACGGCCCGGCTCCGCAACCAGGGGTTCCTTGTCCTGAACATCGAGAAGGACCGGGACCTCCAAGCCGTCATGCAGCAGAGCGGCGGGCTCTTCACCCGTCGGCCTTCAGGCAAGGACCTCGCCCTCTTTGCCAGGCAGTTCTCTACCATGATCAACGCCGGGCTGCCGGTGGTGACCAGCCTGAAGGTCCTGTCCCGGCAGAACGCCCGGCTCGGCCGGCCCCTCACCAACATCGCGGCTGACGTCGAGGCGGGCGACAGCCTGTCCACGGCTTTTTCCAGGCAAGCGGCGGCCTTTCCTGCCGAAATGATCCATATGATTGGCGCCGGCGAAGTCGGCGGCATTCTGGACGACGTTTTCTCCCGCCTGGCCGGACAAATGGAAAAGCAGGAAGCGATCCGGCAGAAGGTCCGGTCCGCGATGGTCTATCCGGCGATCGTCGTGGGTGTCGCTGTGTTGGTGCTGGTCTTCCTGATGCTCTTTGTGGTCCCCCAGTTCGTCGAGGTCTTCGCCTCGTTTGAGGCGGAGCTGCCCTTTGCCACAAGAATGCTGATGTCCATCAGCGCCGGGTTCCAGCGGTTCTGGTGGGCCATGCCTACGGGGGGCCTGGGCGTGTGGCTCGGGGTACGGCAGTTCCGGCGCACGGAGCGGGGCGCCTTCCTATGGGATCAGGGGATGCTCAAGCTGCCCGCCTTCGGCCCGATGGTGGCCAAGCAGTCGATCGCCCTCGCCGCCCGGACCCTGGGCAGCCTCCTCGGCAGCGGCGTCACCATCTTGAAGGCCATGGCCGTGGCCGAGAAGACCGTGGGCAACCGGGTCATCTCATTGGCCGTGCACGAGGCCATGGAGAAGGTCCGTGAGGGACAGAACCTCGCCACCCCCTTCCGCCAGGCCGGCGTCTTTCCGCCGATGGTGATCGAGATGATCGGGGTGGGCGAGGAGACCGGCACCCTGGAAGAGATGCTCGGCAAGATCGCCGACTTCTACGAGGAGGATGTGCAGCGCACCGCTGAGCGGCTCTCCGCCAGCCTCGAGCCGATGATCATCGTCTTCCTCGCCGCCACCATCGGCCTGATTGTGGTCTCGATGGTTCAGCCCATCTTCTCTTTGTGGGGCTCCATCCAATAACAAGCAAAAAATGTCAAAATTCCTTGCGGTAACTATTGACACCTCGTTGGTAGGGCACCATAATTAGCATACAGCCACCTTGGTAAATTATCCCAAAGGAGGAATGGTTTGTGAAGGTTCGGCTCGCTGCTCTGCGCCGGGAGCAACACGGCTTCACGCTGATTGAACTGATGGTCGTGGTGGCCATCATCGCACTCTTGACAACACTCGCTGTGCCCTGGCTCTCAGCCGCCATCAGAAAGGCAAAGGGTGGCGTTGGCGCTACAGACCTCTACACCTTCTCGGGCGCCATGGAGCGTGCCTATCTGGACGACGGGACTTACCCGACCGACCTGGCCACCATCAAGACCAAGAGCTACGTCAAGCCGAGCACCACGTTCAAGAACCGGTTCGGCAACTCGTACCTCTTGATTACAGACAGCTCCAAGACCTGGTTCGTCCTGGCGGATCCGGGCAACGCCAAGAACGGTTCCAGCATTACGGTTACCTGCGGCACCTGGACATCGGCTGCCATCGTTCTGAGCAATGCCGCGGCACCCCAGAACGTAACGTCAGCCACAGCGCCCGCCGCCAGTGACGTCGGCTGCAAGATGACCGGCGACAACACCGACACCAACTTCGACGTCAACTCCACGAACGTGGTCCGGAACTAATCAAACCGCAGCAGGGGCCGGTTCGTCAGAACTGGCCCCTCTGTGCTGCAATCGACAGTTCGTCCTCGGTGGTGAGAGGAGGGCCAAAGGTTGATACTTGAAGCTTGGCAGATCCTGGCCAGCCTTACACCGAACTATGCTGCCCTGGCATTATTTGGGCTCGGGTTGGTGTTCGGCAGTTTTGGGTATGCCACTTACCTCCGGGTGGGCTCGGGCGAAAGCATCATGGCGCCCAGGTCCAGCTGCCCGAACTGCGGCCACCACCTGGGAGCCACCGAGCTGGTTCCGGTCTTGAGTTACCTCTGGCTTCGGGGCCGCTGCCGCCTATGCCGGTTGCCTATTCCGGTCACTTACCCGTTAGCTGAAATCGGTTTTGGGCTGGCTGCCGCAGCCGCCGGCTACTCCGCCGGTTGGGCCGGCGGGGCCGTGACCCTTGCCCTTGCAGTCGTTGGTGCAATCGTGGCCGGGCTCTGGCGGCGCCGTCGGGTCTTACCGCGCGGGTCGCCCGGCTTGACCATTGTAGAGAACCTGGTCGCCCTGGGTATCATTGCGGCGGCCGCAGCTCCCGTGCTGAATCTCCTGGTGGGATCGGTCGATGCGCTGCAGCTGACGGAGGGGCGCTCAGTGGAAGTCAACCTGGCTCGCGCCAAGGTGCAACAGCTTGCGAACGTGGGCCTCCTGAGTGGTTTGGCGCCGCTGGAAAGCCAGAATGGAACGAGCGAACTCTCCACGGACGGTCGCTACACCGTCACAACGGAGGTCGCCGCGGACCCCGACGCGACGGGGAAGGCGTGGAAGGACAACGTCCGCCGGGTAACCGTCAGGGTCAAGTGCTCAGCCTGCACCTGGCGATGGGGCGCCAGCAACCCCGAGGTCGTCATCACTTCGTTTGTGAGGGTGAAGTAAGGTGACCCCGGTCAAACGCGGAGCAAGTACCGAGGCGGGCTGGACCCTCGTTGAAGTGGTGGTGGCTTTCGCCATCCTGTCCCTGGCTGCCCTGGCGACCACAACCGTGATATTCCTGGGCGACAGGGTCAGCAAACAACAAGTCTCCCGGGCGGACCAGGTCCAGACCCTGCGCTCGGCAATCAAGCAGATGGCAGATGATCTCGCATACGCACAGTACGACAATACTTGCGGGTACCGCCCTGAGTACGGGATCACTAGTTTCCGGGTAGGCGGATATGTCCCTCCCGTTCAGACGGACCCAGACGTGTGGCCTGGCAACTGGCAAAACAACTGGAACCGTGTATGCGTGTTCTACGTGATTGAAGGCGACGCCCTGATACGCGAGACGTACCACCCAAATAACGGCAAGGTCTTCGCCCGGCGGGCAGTGATGACCGGCTTGGCCACGGGCTCAGAAATCCAGATCGTGCTCACGACTTCTCCTGCCCAAACGGCCACGATCAACGTAACCCTGAAGGTGGAGAAGGAGGGAGAACCCGGTGAGTACACCGAGGTTTCCACTCAGTTCTTCGTGTCGTGACCCCGATTGGAGCAGGCGGGGGGCTATCGGAATCGGTATGGCACTGGGGGCCATGCTGATCATGTTGACAGCCGCCGCGGTCCTGGCGAACCAGATCAGGTTCGACCTCCGGCTCTCCGCCGCCGAGGGAGATGTCGTTCTGGTTGAGCAGCTGCTGACCGGGGAGTTCAACAGGGCGGCCGCTGCAGCCGGAGCGGACAAGACCTGGCCAACCACGCCTGCAGCAGCGTCTGACCCTCCTTGCACCCCTGCCACGCCATGGGTCACCGGTCAGGCTTATCCCGTCTATTGCACGCAGGTTCTGGCAAGAACGCAGATCGGCGCCGGCAAGATCTCAGGCTACTATACTTTCCAAGTGCCCATGAGGGTCAGGTACCAGGCCAGCGCCGGCGCCAATGTGGAGACCCAGTACGGTTGGATCATCCTGCGGGCCGCTCAGCTAACCGACAAGCCCTTCGTCTGGCGGATCTACTACCAGCACTACTGGTGTACGCCCGTGCAGCCGGGTGGTGGCATGGCCAACTGCGAGCAGGGAGGGTAGCGTGAGAGCAAGCCGAGATGGATTCACGTTGGTGGAGCTGCTCGTGAGCGTCTCTTTGCTGATGCTTCTCAGCGGGGTCACCGTCCTCTCCGTCTCCGGTCTGATGGAGGGGTACCGGCTCAAGCAGGCTCAGGTGCTCTATGCCGGGGCCGTGCGTGAAGCCCAGTTGAACGCCTACCGCTACGGCGAGAGCTGGCGGGTGCGGGTCGACCCAGGCGGTGGAGGTGCCCTGTTGGAGAAGGCTACGGGTGTGCGGTCGGACTGCGCCACCAGTGGGTGGTCTCTCGTGCGAACGCTGAAGTTTGACCAGGTGAGTCTGACTGGTGACAACCGGTCCTGCGTCGTGTTCGGACCTACGGGGCGTTCGTCGGTCCCGAGTCCGATGGTTACCAACGCGGATGTTGCCAACTACTGCTCTACATGCGTAAACAACGCGTTCGTCCTGGTGGACGGGAACAAGGTGCTACCTTACAACCCGGAGAGTCCGTGGGACAGCCCCAGCACCATAAAATGGGAGGTGCAGTCACCGACCGTAAGTATTGTTTTGGACGCGGGGGAGTCTCGGATCTTTGCGAATCTGGAGGTGGGGTTCTTCAGCGAGCCGTCCTCCGGCTACGACTTCCCGGCTGAGATTCAGCTGCGCGGTCAAACCACCGATCCCTACAACCCTGCCCAGATGCAGTGTATCGGGGACTTCGTGGTGGACACCTCCAGCGGGGCGCCGGTGCTCGTCCGCAAGACGGTCGCCGAAAACTTAGACGGCTGCCCTGCGGAAGACCTAGCCGCCAGTGATCCGATCCCGACGGAGTGTCCTGACCCGGCGGTGTGCAGGTTCTCCATCCCGGTACACGGCTCATACCGCCACTTTGAGCTGACGGTGACCCCCATCAGCGGCAACAACCTGGTGATCGACGAGATCGATTTTGGCGACCTTACGTTCACCTTGTCGATCGGTGACAAGAGCAGGACGGTCAGCATCAGCCCTGTGACCGGGCGTGTGACCATCAGGTAGGGAGGGAACTGCATGACCCTGCTGCAGCGAATCCGGCCCTCTGGCCTAACACCATTGCCGACCAACTCGAGCATCGGTTTCAAGTGGGGCGCCCTCACACGGCAGCGCCGCACGGGGGTCGGCATCGACTTCGGCGCCGGCGCAATGAAGGTTGTCCAGATCCGGTGGACCCGGCAGGGACCCCGGCTGGAGAACTACGCCGTGGTGCCGATCTCGGAGGGGGCGATGGAGGAGGGGGCCATCAGCGATCCCGCCATGACGGGGGATATGCTAAGGGCGACCCTGCTGGAAATGGGGATGACCCAGACCCAGGTCGGGACCTGCCTGGGCGGGCCCAGCATTATGATGCGGTACATCAACCTGCCGAAGGTCTCCCCCGAAGAGATGCGCTCGGCGATGAAGTTTGAGGCGCCCCAGCACCTGCCGATTCCGGAGGACCAACTGGTCTACGACTTCTCACCGGTGCCCGAGGCGGTCGGAGTTCCTGAGCACCAGATGGCCGTTTTCCTGGCGGGCACCCATAAGCGGCTGGTCGACAGCTTCCTGGCCACGCTGGCCCGGGCCAAGCTGCGGCCGACCGCCATGGAGCTGGACTGTCTGGCTGCGCTCCGGGCGCTGGAGTGGACAGGCCTGGTGTCGCACACCAGCCAGAATCCCCTGGTGCTGCTTGACTGCGGTGAGGTAGGCACCCGGATCAGCGTCATGCGCTACGGCGTACCGATGCTCTCCCGCACGATCCCGATGGGCCTGCATCACCTGCGCACAGCGGTCGCGGACACCCTCCAGGTCTCGGTGGCCGAGGCGGAGATGTCGCTGCGGCTCAACGGCGTCAAGCCCGGCACCGACCTGGCGGCGGCGGTGGAACCCTGGCTGGCCAACCTGTCGGAATCGGTGGGCCGGTCGGTGGAGTTCTTCCTGATCCAGAACCGGGGCGCCACGCTGGAGCGGGTCTTCATGGTGGGCGGCGGGGCCGCACTGCCCAACCTGCCCGAAGCGTTGTCCGCCTCGCTGAGAGGGACGATGGGCGGCAGGGGTGAGGGCGAGGGGCTGCGGGTTCAGCCCGTGGGCCTGGCCGGCATGGATATCAACCCCGAGCTGCTGCCCGGTGTTAACAGCTTTGGTCCCATGCTCTTGACGGCTCTCGGGTCGGCTTTAAGGGAGGGGGCGCCGGAATGACGGTGCGGATTAACTTCCTGCCGAAGACCTACCAGCCACCAAAGCAGTTAGGCCCCAAGGAGTGGGCCGCGGCGGCCGGGATCGCTGTGGCGGTGGTGGGAACCACAACCTACTACATGGCGTCCTTTGCCAGTGTGGCCCGGCTGGAGAAGCAGGTCACGCAGCAACAGGAGCTTGACCAGCGGGTGAAGGCTGACCTGGTTCGGGCCGCGGAGATCAAGGCGCAAGAGGAGCGCGTGGCCAAGGCGAAGGCCGAGTTGAAGGCGCTTCAAGGGCGCCACTGGTCGGGGATCCTGCTGGCCCTGTCGGACCTGACGCCCCAGCACGTGACCTGGACCGACGTCAACGTCCAGGGGGACACGATCACCCTGAAGGCCAACAGCCGGGGCCTGGTGGATGTGGCACAGCTGTTTGGCGGTCTGGTTGACAACGGCGAGGTCACTGAGGTGACGCTCAAGTACGTGAACGAAGACGGTGTGAAGGTTCAGGTCTCCGCCAAGCCTGAGGATGACAAAGCAAAGAAGGAGGCCGCCGCGGCCAGGCTCATGACCTTCCGCCACATGAGCTTCGAGATGGTGATCAGGCTCAATCCGCTCGGAGAAAGGGGGCAGCGGCCCAATGGCGCTTAACCAGCGGGAGAAGGTACTCCTGACGGTGCCGGTGCTCCTGGGAGGCGTCATGGGCTTCTACAACTGGGTCCATGAGCCGCTCTCCCTCCGGCGGGACGACGCTCGGGCGAAGCTGGAGCAGGTGCAGGCCGAGCTGAAGAAGGATCAGACGAAGCTGGCCAAAGAGGGCGATCTGGTCGCCCGTGCATCAACGGTGGCGACCGAGGAGAAGCTCATTGACGCATGGGTTCCGGGCAAGAATGCGGCTGCGTTGCTCGTCTGGCACCTGAGCCAGGCCGAGCAGCACAGCGGCGTGCGCATCAAGGGCATCACCTTCGGTGACAAGAAGCTGGTCACCAACGCCGCAGAGCAGGCTCAGTCTGGGCAGCCGGCTGGCGCCCAGAAGCCTCAGGCCGCCGCTTATGAGGTGACGGTGATCCGGCTCGACATGAAGGTGGAAGGGCGCTACGCTGAGCATCTGCTGTTCAACCAGGCGGTCGAGGGGATGCCGCTCTTCCTGAACACCGATGCACTGTCGCTCCAGCGTGCGGAGAGCGTGCAAATGGACGAGGTCACCAAGTTGCTCACATCCGGCAACACGTACGCAGCACAGGTCCTGCTGGAGGCGAGCCCGAATGTGGCGGGCACCTACAGCCTCAACCTATACTTCAAGACCGACAAGGCAGGCCCCGCCACCAACGCCATGGCCTTCGCTCAGGGGACGGGCCGAAGCGATCCGTTTGTGATGGACTCCGTCGACTCGTTCATCCAGTCCGTGTTGGACTTTTTCGCTAACCCTGGGGCCAGCGGACTCCCCGCCCGGGGCGGCGGCAGGTTCGATTCGGACCCTCGAATGAACAACTCCGGTCAAATGGGGTAAGAGAATCGACACAATCTGACGGGAAACATCGAACATCCCGGCAAGTCGTGTCGTATAAGATGTCAGAAACCCCTGTAAAGCAACCGGGAGGGGGATTGGGGTGCTACCAAATCGGATGCAGTCCGGGCGCATGCCGCACCCAACGCGGACGGCTGTCGACAACAAACTGATGGAACGGACCGGCCTGGACGAGTTCAGTCTGCGCCGCCTCCGCAAGGAGTTCATGGTCCGTTACAACCGGTTGTCATACACGGAGAAACGGGCCCTTGGCGAAGGCGGAACCTGCCCCCGTTTCACCATGATGATCACCGCGATGCGTCAGTTGTGGTCCCAGGAGCGCTGGACAGCTTGGCTCAAGTACCTGGAACATAGCGATCGGGACATCGAGGAAATGTGCAGGGGCGAGTACCCGATTTCGCCGTACCTGATTCGAGTCTTCAGCGCCCTCTTCGGCATCAAGATCGACTACCTGCTCCTCGGATCCACACCTTCGGTCGACAAGGCCGGCGCGAATATCGACGCCTGGCCGCTGACAGGCACCCGGTAACGCAAAACGGGGTAGTGAGCAACGTCTCACTGCCCCGTTTCTGTTAACCAAAACAGGGTTTACACTGCCGACGCAGTGAAAATTATCACATGGACTGTGTGCAACGGCGCAGCACATTGGTACTCCCCCTACGGTACGATGGGACTCGACCTAAGGAGCATAGGGGGGCTACATCGTGGCATCAACTTCAAAGCAGACGCCGAACCGACTTCTTAAGCATGTCCTCATGGTTACCATGCTGCTTGCCTTCACCGTCATGATCGCCGGTGGCGGGTGGATCTACAAGAACACCGCCCCGATTCCGGAGCGGGTGGTGACGCCGGATGGCTCTGTGCTGACCACCCAGGCACAGATTCTGGGGGGCCAGGCAGTTTACCAGAAGTATGGCCTGATGGATTACGGCACCGTGCTCGGGCACGGCTCGTACCTGGGGCCGGACTACACGGCCGAAGCGCTGCACATCATGACGAGGGCCATGCAGGGCTTTTATGCAGAGAAACTTTACGGGAAGCCCTACGATGCGCTGACCGAGGAGCAGAAAGCCGGGGCGGACGTTAAGACGAAGACCGACCTGAAGACCAACCGCTTCGACGAGAGCAGCAAGACCCTCGCCTTGTCCGAGGCGCAGGTCGCCGGGTTCAAGGCGGCGAGGGAGTACTACCGGGACTACTTCGTTAATGGCGACCTGAAGGCGTCGCTGCCGGCCGGGACAATCAAGGAGGAGCATCTGCCGGCAGAGGGCCGGGCCTATGTGGCCGAGGGCGACCAGATCCAGCAGATTAGCGACTTCTTCGCCTGGACGGCATGGCTCTCGGCGGCCAACCGGCCCGGTATGGAGCACTCGTACACCAACAACTGGCCGTATGCCCCAGAGTCGGGCAATACCATGTCCTACGGGGCAATCCTTTGGAGCGCCCTCAGCGTGACCTTGTTGATCGGCGGGCTTGCCGTGATCCTCTGGGCGCAGAAGAAGTGGCACCTGGAGATGGAGCCAGCCTACCGCAAGTTCCCCCGCTTCGACCTGAGCAAGCTGCAGGTGACGCCGGGCCAGCGCAAACTCGCCAAGTACCTGCTGGTGGTGACCCTGCTCTTCCTGGTGCAGGCGACCCTGGGCGGCTACCTGGCCCACTACTATGCGGAGGGTTCCTCGTTCTACGGCCTGGATTTGCCGTCGATCCTGCCCTTCAACATCGCCAAGGGCTGGCACCTGCAGTTGGCGATCTTCTGGATTGCGACCGCCTGGCTCGCCATGGGCCTCTATGCGGCCCCCGCCGTGGCCGGCGAGGAGCCGAAGGGCCAGGGCCTGCTGATCGACGTACTCTTCTGGGCGCTGGTGGTGGTGGTCGGCGGCTCGCTGGTGGGCCAGTGGCTGGGCGCCAAGGGCTACCTGGGCAACCTGTGGTGGTGGTTTGGGCACCAGGGCTGGGAGTACCTTGAGCTGGGCCGTATCTGGCAGGTGCTGCTGGTTGTGGGCCTGGGCATCTGGGTCTTCATCCTGTGGCGTGGCCTGCGCAGCGCCCTTAACAGAGAGACCGACAAGGGCGGCCTCACACACCTGCTGCTCTACACGTCGATCGGCATTCCGCTCTTCTACACCTTCGCCTTCTTCATCCAGCCCGACACGCACATTACCTACGCAGACTACTGGCGCTGGTGGATCATCCACCTGTGGGTGGAGGGTATGTTTGAGGTCTTCGCCGTGGTCATCACCGGCTATCTCATGGTCTCCCTGAAGCTGGTGACGTCGAAATCGACGGTGCGGGCGCTCTACTTCCAGCTGATCATCCTGCTGGGGTCCGGCGTGATCGGCACCGGCCATCACTACTACTGGATCGGCGCCCCGGAGATGTGGGTGGGCCTGGGGGCGGTCTTCAGCGCCCTGGAGGTTGTGCCGCTGGCGCTGCTGATGCTGGAGGCATATGAGCAGTACAAGATGACGAAGGAAGCAGGCGTGAACTTCCCCTACAAGGGCACCTTCTACTTCTTGGTGGCGACCGCTTTCTGGAACCTCTTCGGGGCCGGCCTGCTGGGCTTCCTGATCAACCTGCCGGCGGTGAGCTACTTCCAGCACGGCTCCTGGCTGACCCCGACCCATGGTCACGGCGCCCTGATGGGCGTGTACGGCATGCTGGCGATCGCATTGGTCCTGTACGTGCTGCGGAACATCATCAAGCCGGAGGCGTGGAGCGACCGCCTGGTCACCATCTCGTTCTGGGGCCTGAACGCCGGCCTGATGGGCATGATCGTGATCACCTTGCTGCCCGTGGGCTTCATGCAGATGTACGAGTCCTTTGCTCACGGCTTCTATGCCGCCCGGTCCTTCGCTTTCTATGAGAAGCCGTTGGTGAATACGCTGATGTGGATCCGCTCGGTTCCGGACACCGTCTTCCTGGTTCCTGGCATCCTGCCGCTGGTGCTGCTGACCTGGCGGGGCGTCCGCAACCTGCGCCCGGCCCAGAAGGCGACCGGAGAGGCGATCATCGTGGATGAGCCGATCCTGGACGAGGGCGCCGCCGACTAGACCCCCTGGCCTCCCCCGCTGACGCGAAAACGTTGGCGGGGGATTTTTCGGCTTCTGCGTCGAACCCTGCATGCGGGGTGACGACACGTGGATGATATGGAAAGCCTGGCAGAAGCGCTGAAACGATCCCGGTATGCCGTGGTGCTCACCGGTGCCGGCGCCAGCACCGACTCGGGGCTGCCCGACTTTCGCTCCAAGCAGGGGCTATGGCAGGGCGTCGACCCGATGAAGCTGGCCTCGATGACGGCTCTCCGGCGCACGCCTGTCGAGTTTTACCAGTTCTATCGGCACCGGCTCTCGCGGCTGGACGGCGCCCAGCCCAACCCGGTCCACCATGCTATCGCTGCTATGCAAAGGGCTGGGATCGTTAGAACTCTGATTACGCAGAACGTGGACGGTCTGCACCAGGCAGCCGGCTCCCCCAAGGTGGTCGAGCTGCACGGGAGCCTGAGGGAGTGCGTTTGCCTGGCCTGCGACCGCCGCTTTCCCAGCGATTTGCTGGACGTGGACGTACTTTCCCCGGCAGATATTCCGGAGTGCCCGGAGTGCGGCGGCTGGCTGAAGCCCGGGGTGGTGCTCTTCGAGGAAGGACTGCCGGACGATGCCGTGGACAAGGCGCTGGAAGCCTCACGCAAGGCAGATCTGTTCATCGTGGTGGGATCGTCGCTGGAGGTCAGCCCGGCAAATCTCTTTCCGGCGATGGCGGCGACCGAAGGAGCCCAACTGGCGATTCTGAACCTGGAACCGACCCACCTGGACTGGCGGGCCCGGTGGCTGATTCGGGAGCGGGCCGCGGCGGCCCTTGCTCGAGTCGTCCAGCACTTGGGGCTGTAGTGAATACGCCGCGATAAGGTGTGAACCCTAGCACGGGACTAGGGTGGGGACCGGAGGAATCCGGTTCTTTTTTCTATCGGCTCAAAAACACGAGATTGAGCTACCTTTGGGGAGTTAGACATTGGTTTCCGCTCATATTCCGTCTAGCGGTGGTTTGTCCAAACGCTACATATGGTGGTAGGATAGTGCTCGGACACCCTAGATATGGGGGTTTATCCACAGAAAATCCACAGGCCCTGTGCAGAAAGGTGAACACATTGAAGTGTCCTTACTGCGACGCCGAAAGCAAGGTTCTCGAGTCCCGTCACGCCGATGACCACTCCATTCGCCGCCGCAGGGAATGCACAGCGTGTGGGAGACGCTTCAACACCTTCGAGCGCATTGAGGAACAACCGCTGATCGTCGTAAAGAAAGATGGGCGCCGTGAGGCGTTCGACCGGAACAAGATTCTCAACGGAGTGCTGAGGGCTTGCGAAAAGCGGCCAGTGTCGGTCGCTCAGGCAGAGCAGCTGGTGCACGACGTTGAGAAAGACCTCCGCAACTCCCTGGAAAAAGAGGTCCAATCGGTGGAGATCGGCGAGCGGGTCATGGAAAGGCTGCGCCACCTTGATGGTGTTGCGTACGTCCGCTTCGCCAGCGTCTACCGGCAGTTCAAAGACGTGAACGAGTTCAGAGAGCAGCTGGAGAGGCTACTGAAGGCACGCTAGGGGAGGGCTCTTGAGTTGGAATTGACCCATATTTCTAAGACGGTCCTGGAGAAGCGTTACCTGCGGCAGAAGGCGGACGGCACGCGGGAGACCCCGGATGACATGTTGCGGCGTGTGGCTGGTACGATCGCTTCCATGGACGCTCTGCACGGGGCGAAGCCCAAGGAAGTGAAGGCCACGGAGGACGCCTTTTACAACCTCATGGACCGTCAGGACTTTATGCCGAACAGCCCAACCTTCACGGGCGCCGGCACCACACTGGGCCAGCTGTCGGCCTGCTTTGTCCTCCCGGTGGGCGACAGCCTGACCGACATCTACGAAACCATGAAGCAGGCAGCCCTGATTCATCAGACCGGCGGCGGCACGGGTTTCGCCTTTTCCCGCCTGCGGCCGGCCGGCGACCAGGTCCGCTCCAGCCAGGGCGTGGCCAGTGGTCCGGTCTCCTTCCTGCGAGTCTATAACGCCTCCACCGAGGCGATCAAACAGGGCGGCACGCGCCGCGGCGCCAACATGGGCATCCTGCGCGTCGATCACCCCGATATTATGGATTTCATCCAGGCCAAGGAAGATATCACCCAGATCACCAACTTCAACATCTCCGTGGGCATCACCGACGCTTTCATGGCCGCCCTGGAGAACGACACCGACTACGACCTGATCAACCCCCGCGACGGTCAGCCCTCCGGGAAGCTGAACGCCAAAATGGTGTGGGACAAGCTGATTGACTGCGCCTGGAAGACCGGCGAGCCCGGCGTGGTCTTCATCGACCGCATGAACCGGCGCAACCCCAACAACCACGCCGAGGTAATCGAGGCGACCAACCCGTGCGGCGAGCAGCCCCTGCCGCCCTACGGCTCCTGCAACCTGGGCTCGATTAACCTCGCCAACTTCGTGACGAACCCCTACACCGAGGCCGCCGAGGTTGACTGGGATCGCCTGGGCGAGGTGGCCAAGCTGACCGCCCACTTCCTCGACAACGTGATTGACGCTAACAAGTACCCCCTGCCGCAGATCGCCGACAAGGCCCGCCGCGACCGCCGGATTGGCCTGGGCGTCATGGGCTGGGCGGAAATGCTGGTCCAGATGGGCCTCGCGTACGACAGCGACGCTGCTGTTGAGCTTGGCCGTGCGGTCATGACGCACATCAAGCGGAAGGCCATGGAGATGTCCATGGAACTGGCGGAGAAGCGCGGCGTCTACCCTGAGTGGGAGGGCAGCCAGTGGCAGAAGGCCGGCCTGAAGGTGCGCAACGCTACGCTCACCACCGTGGCGCCCACCGGCACCATCTCGCTGTTTGCAGCCAAGCCGAGCATGCCTTGCTCGGGCGGCATTGAGCCCAAGTTTGCCCTGGTCTTCACCCGGAACCAGGCAGGCAGCATCATGCTGGACATCGACGGGCAGTTTGAGTCGATCGCCAAGAGCGAGGGCTGGTACTCCGAGGAGCTCATGAAGCGGGTCGCCGAGCACGGCACCGCCCGTGGGGTGGAAGGCGTGCCCGACAAGTGGCAGCAGGTCTTCGCCACCACGCACGACATCAGCGCTGACCGCCACGTCCGCATGCAGGCTGCCTTCCAGGGCGGCGATGACCTGGGCGTCGACTACCAGCCGGTGGACGCCGCCGTGTCCAAGACCATCAACTTCCCGCACGCCGCTACCCGCGAGGACGTGCTGGAATCCTACACCCTGGCCTGGGCCCTCGGCCTGAAGGGCATCACCGTCTATCGCGACGGCAGCCGCGCCTTCCAGGTGCTCACCTCGGGCAACAAGACCGAGGAGAAGAAGGAGGAGGCCCCGGCGCCCGCCCCGGTGGCTGCGGCCCCGGCAAAGCCGGTCGGCCCGGCGATCCAGCCCCGCCCGATCGAGGCGATGGGCAAAATGTTCGTCATCCCGACCCACTTCGGCAAGATGACCTTGGACGTCCACATGGACGACAACGGCGAGCCGTTTGAGATCATCGTGAACGTGGGCGCCGCCGGCTCCGACCTGATGGCGGACGCCGTGGGCATGGGCATGCTGGTCTCCAAGCTGCTCCGCCTGCGCTCGGACGTGCCGGTGCGGGAGCGCATCGAGATCGTCATCGACACCCTGAAGAACATTGGCGGCTCGGGCAGCTACGGCTTTGGCCCCAACCGGGTTACCAGCCTGGCCAGCGCAATCTCCAAGGGCATGCAGCGGTTCCTGGCCTGGAAGGACAGCGTGGACGCCGCCGGCCCTAGCAACGTGGTTGCGCTGAACACGCCGATCGCCGCCGCCGCCGAGGCCGACCACCATCACGCACCGGTCGCCATGGCCGGCGCCGAGACGGACCGGCATGTCGATCCGTGCCCCGAGTGCGGCTCCCATGCCCTGGCTGTGGGCGAGGGCTGCGCCACCTGCCACAACTGCGGGTACAGTAAGTGCTCGTAAGTTTTCGCTCAAAGGAAAAAGGGGATGTGCCTGATGGGCGCATCCCCTTTTTATCGCGGCGAGGTGGCACTTAGAACTCCGGGAGGAAGGTAAAGGCCGGCAGGCTGTCGGTGCGGGCCAGGATCGCCTCCAGGAGGCGCAGGGCGTTCGCGGCATCGTTCAGGTCGGCGACCTCCACCGGGGAGTGGGAGTATCGCCTGGGCAAGGTGATGGAGCCCGCAGCGATGCCCTCAGCCGCCCAGGCCATGGTGGCGGAGTCGTTGTTGCCGCCCGTAAAGGTGCAGAGCTGGACGGGGATCGACCGCTGGGCGGCGATCTCCACCAGGAACTCCTTGACCACGGGGTGCAGCAGGTTGCCACGGCCCCCGGCGCCGCCCATGACCTGGATCGCTGGCCCCTGGCCGATGGCGATGTTGAGGTCCTTGACGTAACTCATGTCCGGGGTGTCGCCGCTGGGCATCGTGTCCAGGGCGATGGCCAGGTCGGGGCGCCAACGCTCCGCAGCGAGGGCGGCGCCCTTGAGGCCCACCTCCTCCTGCACGGTGAAGGCGGCCACAAAGGTGCCGGCAGCGGGCGTAGCGCCGCTCAGCAGCAACTGCAGCAGGACGGCGCAGCCGAGCCGGTTGTCCACCGCCTTGCCTGCGACCAGGTTAGGGTTTCCGCCCAGTTGCACCAGCGGGCTCACGAAGGTGATCGGGTCGCCGATGCGGATGCCGAGGGCGGCGACCTCGGCGTCGGAGGTGCAGCCCAGGTCGATGTACAGCTCGGTGTGCTTCTTGCCCTGGGTGCGCTCCTGCTCGGTCTGGTAGTGACCGGCCTTCACGCCGACGATGCCGGTGTGGCCCTTCACCCGGACGACGCGGGCGGGCAGGAGGTTGTCGATCACCCCGCCGACCTTCTCGAACCGGATGAAGCCATTGCGCTCTACGCTCTTGACCATCATGCCGATCTCGTCGGTGTGGGCGGCAACCAGCACCGTGGGGCCGGGCTTGGCGCCCCGCCGCACGGCGTAGAGATTCCCGGCCACATCGGCGTTCAGCTCATCGACCTTGCCCTTGAGCTGTTCGGCAAGGAAGCGGACCATGGGGCGTTCGTCACCGGAGATGGCGTCGATATCGGTCAGGGCGCGGAGGCTCCGGAGGATCGCTTCGTGCATAGGTTTGGCCGCCTTCCTACTTCATGGCCTCGTCGATGGCCGCAAGGACGTCGGGGGCGAGGCTGTAGCCGGCGGCCGTGACGTTCTCCACGACCTGCTCGGGGCGGGTGGCGCCGATCAGGGCGCTGGAGACCTCGGGGCGCCGCAGGGTCCAGGCCAGGGCGAGCTGGGCGAGGGGCACGCCGGCCTCGTTGGCGATGGACTTGAGGCGCTCGACCTTGCCCAGCGTCTGCTCGTTGAGGTGGCGGCTGACGAACTGGCCGGCACGGGGGTCGGTGGCGCGGCTTTCGGCCGGGGCAGCCTCGCCGAACTTGTACTTGCCGGTCAGCACGCCCTGGGCCAGCGGCGAGAAGACGACCTGGCCGGCGCCCTCCCGGGCGCACAGGGGCATGATTTCCGCTTCGATGGAGCGCTCCAGCAGGTTGTACGCCGGCTGGCTGGCGACGAACTTCGACCAGCCCCGCGCCCGCTGGATACCGAACGCCTCAGCGATCTGGGCGGCCGTCCACATCGAGAAGCCGATATAGAGCGCCTTGCCCTGACGGACCAGGTCCTCCAGGGCCTGCAGCGTCTCCTCCAGCGGGGTCTCGGGGTCGAAGCGGTGGCAGTAATAGAGGTCGACGTAGTCGGTGCCGAGCCGCTTGAGGCTGGCGTTGCAGGCCTCCATGATGTGCTTGCGAGAGAGGCCGCGGTCGTTGGGGCCGGGGCCCACGGGCCAGAAGACCTTGGTGGCCAGCACATAGCTGGTGCGGGAGAAGGGGCGCAGCGCCTCTGCCAACGCCTCTTCGCCGGCGCCGGGCCGCTGCCCGTAAATATCGGAGGAGTCGAAGAAGTTGATGCCGAGGTCGTAAGCTTGCTGTACGCAGGCGCGGGCCTTTTCCTGCTCCACGCTGCTGCCGTATGTAAGCCAACTGCCAAGGGAGATCTCGCTGACCTTGAGGCCGGTGCTGCCAAGGCGACGGTACTGCATCTGATTGGCACCTCCGATGAGTGATAGGAAACGGGTTCGCCCGAGGCGAATTTACCTGAGGAGAACCCAAGTGGGAGTGAAGACTGTGCAGGTTGGTTTTATTAAGGACCTGGTTCCGCGGCTGGGCGAGAACGGGGTCCAGTATTTCCTGCAGCTGGGAGAGCAGCAGGTGTCGCTGAACGCCTTGATCGGCGGCCATATCCGGCTGGCCTTTGAGGGCGAGCGCCGGTGCATCCACTGCGACCGCAAGAGCAATAAGCTGTTTGGCGGCGGGTACTGCTGGCCCTGCTTCCAGGGCCTGGCCGCCAATGATCTGTGTCAGGTAAAGCCTCACCTGTGCCACTACGAGACTTGCCGCGAGCAGGCCTGGGGCGATGCTCACTGCATGATTCCCACCTACGTCTACCTGGCTAAGTCCAGCGACATCAAGGTGGGTATTACCCGGAACATCCCCGGCCGCTGGATGGACCAGGGCGCCGTGGAGGCGGTCCCGATCGCCCTGGTGCCCACCCGTAAGATGGCAGGTGAGCTGGAACTTTTCCTGTCGGGGCATATCCCGGACAAGACCAACTGGCGCAAGATGCTTAAGGGCGAAGTGGCGGAGACGGATCTCCTGGAGATGCGGGAGCGAATTCTGGCCATTATCCCCGAGGAGTACACCGGGTACCTGCTGCGCGATGAGCAGGTCCGTACCTTTGCCTATCCTGTGGCGGAGCTTCCGGAGAAGATCGCCTCGCACGATATCGAGAAGGCGCCTGCCGAGGGGCGGCTACTGGGTATCAAAGGAAGCTATCTGATCCTGAATACCGGCGTGCTTAATGTGCCCAAGTTTGCCGGGTATAAGGTCTCGTTTGAAGCGGTCACCGCCCAGGAGGCGGCGGCCGGCGACTAGCCGACGAAGATCGAGAGCGGCAAGTAGGCCGACACGATCCAGTTCGGGGCGTCCACGACCTCGCTGATCTTCAGGTCGACCGCGACGCTGCATAGAACATAGGCTTCCTCGCGAGTCAGGCCGTGCTCACGCACAAGGTGCTCTACCATGTGCCGCACGGCCTCTTTTGCTGCCTCCATGAGGTCCGGCCGGATGCCCGTGGTGGCGAAGTAGCCCTTGGTGTCGGTCTTGGTGAGCGGGCTGGGGGTCTTGAACTGGGGGCCTGCAATGGTGTAGCCCTTACGGAGGCCGAAGCGCAGGGTGACGTTCATGGGCGCCTCGATGCCGGTGATGCAGACCTCGCCGTCGCCCTGGGCGCCGTGGCAGTCCCCGGCCGAGAAGAGGGCGCCGGGTGCGTAGACCGGCAGATAGAGGGAGGAGCCAGCCACCAGGTGGCGGATGTCCATGTTGCCGCCGGCGGAACGGGGCGGCATGGTGATATGAGGGCCATCCTCGGCCGGAGCGACCCCCATGATGCCGCAGAACGGCTCCAGGGGGATGCGAATGCCGGGCTTGAACTCTGCGTAGCCCTCCTTGAGCTCCCAGAGTTTCAGGTGGGGCTCGAACTCGCCGGCGAGCAGGCCGCCGCGGGGACCGCAGCTGGTCCAGCCGTAGCCCTTGTGCTCGAAGCTGAGGATTTCGACGACGAGGGTGTCCCCGGGCTCGGCGCCGTTGATATAGATGGGTCCGGTGAGGGGATGGCCCTTGGATTTGCGGGGGCCGAGCATCTCTTCGCGGGTGCGGTCCGGGCTGTAATGGCCATCAGCGGCGTCGCGGCAGGAGAGGGTGACGGTGTCGCCCGGCTCAACGGTGAGCCGGGGTGCGATGGTCTTGTCCCACTGGTAGTGAACAAGCGAATCGTCCAGAAAATAGCTTGCCATGAGATACCTCCCGTTTTGTGTCGCGATTGTCATTTCGGTGACACGAAGTTGTAACAGAGCTACGGTAAGCTATAAGCGTGTTGACCCCCCTCTGTGTGAATATACCCCTTTCTCTCGGCGGCCGCTATGCGGACCGCCACCTTTTTTTGTTGGGGAAACAATAAGTGGTTGATTGCAGAGCCGGTCGTGGCGACATGTGCGGCACGATCGGCGACGGGGATGGCCAGAGGCGTGGGGGGGGTCGGGGGGAGGTTGCGCGCTACCTCCCCCCGACTCAGTTGGTACTTTCAACACCTGATTTATGCCCTGATTCGGAAGTGCTACCTTGAGCACACCGAGGAACTTCCGTATAATAGGCGTGATGATCACAAAGGAGTGACTGGTTGTGCCAGAGACCAAGTACACAACGAAACTCTACCTGGCAGTGAAGGGCGATTCCGTCGACACTGCCGGCGAAAACGCCATCCGTGTGTATCAGGACTTCCTCGGCCGCCTGCGCCGGAACGCCCCCAACGTTATGAACCTCCGCCTGGCCATCGAGGAGCCCAAGGCCCGGAAGGGCAGCGACGGTGTATTTGAGCTCTGGTCGGATTTGAAGGCCGTTGTACCCCACGACATCTCCACCGATGTCACGGGCGTCGTAACCGCCACCAACCACCGCGATGCCTGGCGCAACATCCTGAAGAACAGCTTTAACGCCAGCATGCATCACAACCACGAGCTGGTCTTCCACACCTCCAGCCGGGTGGAAATCACCCGCGAGGTCCTGCCGGAGGAAGAGGTGGCCGATGCCACTCCGAAGGCGCCGGTGGAGGCCAAGCCGAAGGAGCTCATCGCTGTCAAGGTGGTCCTGGGCGGCAAGGAGTTCAACGTGGAGATTCCCAAGGGCGAAAACCTACTGGACGGCGTCAACGACAAGGGTGTCGACGTCAAGTGGGACTGCAAGAGCGGCGTCTGCGACACCTGCCAGGTGCGCGTTCTCTCCGGCATGGAGAACCTGAGCGCCCCCAACGACAACGAGCACAACATGCTCGGCGACAAGATCAAGCAGGGCTACCGCCTCTCCTGCCAGATTACGGCCAACGGCCCCTGCCAGATTCAGCAGTAAGGTCTCCCGGTCTCTGGCACTTATTTTCATACTGTCTGCGAAGGCGGCCCGCTTGGGGGCCGCCTTTTTGGTGTCCCGCTTAAGCAGCGGGGGAAGGGTGGAAGGGGGGCGGCGCTCTGCCCCCCTTCCACTTAAAAATGTGGTAGTATTGGATGCAACCAAGTCCGTAGGAAGGTGCTGAGTATGTTTGAATTGGATCGTGCCAGTTCGACGCCGCTTTACCAGCAGCTGCGGGACCAGATTCGGCAGCGGATCTTCTCGGGGAGCCTGCCCGCGGGCACTCGCCTGCCCCCGGAACGGACTCTGGCCAATACCCTCGGCGTGAATCGAACCACCGTGGTCAACGCCTACAGGGACCTGGCCTCCGAGGGCCTGGTGGAGGGTCGGGTCGGCCACGGCACGGTGGTCATGGCTCCGCCAACCCCGCCCCCGGACGGCCACGTGCGGCCCATGCACTGGGCGAGCGTCAGCGAGGCCGAGGACCCGGTTGTGGCCGATATCAACGCTGTGGTGCGGCGCCCGGGCGCTATCTCCTTCGCCCACGGCGAGATGTCTCCGGACCTGTTCCCCGGCGCCGCACTGGGTGAGCTTTTTTCTGCCGCGCTCAGCGGAGGTCAGGCCCCGCTGGGTTATGGCCCGGTCGCCGGCTACCTGCCGCTGCGGGAGGCGATTGCTGCCCGCACGGGGGTGGGCGTCGGGGAGACCCTCGTGCTGGGCGGATCGCAGTTGGCGCTCTACCTGATCACCCGGGTGCTGTTGCAGCCGGGGGACACGGTCGTGGTGGAGGTGCCCTCGTACATTAACACGCTTGGGCTCTTCAGCACGGCTGGAATCCGGGTGGTGCCTGCACCGGTGGACCGGGATGGCCTGCAGGTGGAGGGGCTCAGCGAGGTCTTTCTGCGCTATCGCCCGAAGCTGATATTCACCCTGCCGACCTTCCAAAACCCCCTGGGTGTTACAATGTCCCTGGAGCGGCGCCGCCAGTTGATTCAGCTGGCCGCGCGCCACCAGGTGGGCATCGTCGAAGATGACCCGTATGGGGAGCTGCAGTTCTCCGGGAGCCCTATTCCCACGCTGAAGTCGATGGACCCGGGCGGGTACGTGATCTACATCAGCAGCTTCAGCAAGTCGGTCACCCCGGGACTGCGCCTGGCGTGGCTGGCTGCAGCCCCTGCTGTGGTGGAACGGATCGCAGCGGCCCGGGGAATTCTGGACTTCCGTGCGGCCCTGCTGAACCAGTGGGTAATGGACGCCTTTATTCGCCAGGGGCTCCTCGACGACCACCTTCAGCAGCTGCGCCCGGTGCTGCTGCGTCGGAGGGATAGCCTGGTCCACGCGCTGCAGCGCCATATGCCTGCGGGCGTCACCTGGCACGTGCCTGACGGGGGGTACCATTTGTGGTGCACGCTGCCGCGGCCGCTCCGGTCTCGCCGGGTGCTCTCCGAGGCGGCACGGGACGGGGTCACCTTCATTCCTGGCGATTACTACGGCCCCGGGGATGAGGCTCGCCGCGGCCTTCGGCTCAACTTTACCTACCCCAAGGAGAACGAGATTGCAGAAGGGGTGCGGCGGTTATCTGCGGCTGTTCGAAGGCTGCTTAAGGAGGAAGGCGCAGGCGAGGATGGGCGCTCCGAGTTGAGCGGACCGGTTGTGTAGGAAGCCGTTGCTCCAGAGCGGCCCCGTTCTGTATAATCAACGTTAGTGATTTTGTTCAATTAGCCGCAGGCGACGGAGAAGGAGGAAGTTGGGCATGTCCCCGATCGTGGAGATCGCCGGCATCTGCATGCACTACGATTCGGACGGAGATTCGTTCCGCCCGCACGACGAGTATGTGGTGCTGGTGAACACCGGTTGTGCGCCAGCCGACCTGGCCCGTTGGTCGCTCACCAACCGCAAGCACGACCAGGTCGATCATTACCGGTACCTCTTCCCCCGGTTTTTGTCCAACGGTGATCCCTGGTTGCTGGAACCTGGCGGCATGGTGCTTCTGTATACCGGGCGCGGGGCCAACGGCAGCACGGCTAGCGTAGGTGAGGCGCCGCAGGTTCACCTCTACCAGCATCGGCCCGAGCGAATCTGGTGTGATCCCGGTGACACCGCCTGCCTGTATGACCAGGGAGGGCGCCTGATCTCCGCCTTCGAGCTAAACCCTGTACAAGACGCAGTCTGACTTCCAGCGAGGAGCAATTGCTCCTCGTTTTCTTTTTTCCTCGGCATATTTCCGACCCCTTGTCCAAATTCGTGTCATAACCGCGATGGCGCCCGCATTTTCTTCAGGTAGCGGAGCCATGCTCTGCGGAAGCACGAGATGCAAGGGGGTACACAGAGGGTGACCAGGCGGTTCATGGCGGCGCTAGTAGCGCTGGCCCTGCTCGCTGTGGCAGGGTGCTCCAAGGGTGGTCAGAACACCGGCGGAGAGACCAAGACGGACCCGAGCAAGCCCGTTGACGGCGGCACGCTCAATCTGAGCATGTTCTCCGCACCGAAGGGGATGTTCAACACCATTCTTTCGGAGAGTCTGTACGACTCCAACGTGACGGGTTTGGTGTTCAGCGGGCTCCTCGAGAACAACGAGAAGCTGGAATGGGTTTGCGACCTGTGCGAGACCTACGAGGTCTCATCGGACAACAAGACGGTGACCTTCAAGCTCAAGAAGGACGTGAAGTGGCACGATGGCCAGCCCTTCACGAGCGCTGACGTCGCTTACACCTTCCGGGCGATGCTGCACCCGGAGTACACGGGCGTGCGCACCGGCGACTTCACGGCCCTGGTCGGCGCCCAGAAGATGGTCGACGAGCGGGACGCCCTGGACACCCAGGTCAAGGACGGCAAGATGAAGGCCGAAGACGCTAACAAGAAGAAGCTCGACTCCTGGCAGGCCTGGCTTAACGGCGACGGCAAGAAGGCGATCAACGTCATCGACGACTATACGATCTCCTTCTCCACCGATGAGCCCTACGCTCCCCTGATCGGCAACCTGGCCTACGGCATCCTGCCGAACCATCTGCTCAAGGATGTCCCGATGGCGAAACTGAAGGAGAACGCCTTCAACGGCAAGCCGGTGGGCACCGGTCCCTACAAGTTCGTCGAGTACAAGACCGACCAGTTCGTCAAGCTGGAGCGCTATGACGGCTACCACAAGGGCAAGCCGCACATCCAGACGATCATCTACAAGATCGTCAACCAGGATGTGGCGATCGGCCAGCTGAAGTCCGGCGAACTGGACTACATCGAGATGAACCCCACCGACGTCGACCTGGTCAAGGGCGACAAGTCGGTGCAGATTCATGAACGGGCTGACTTCGGCTATCAGTACATGGGCCTGAACCACGACAAGCCGATCTTCAAGGATCAGAAGGTCCGCCAGGCACTCATGTACGCCATCAACCGGAAGGCGATCGTCGACCAGCTGCTGCTGGGTCACGGCACGGTGATGAACAGCCACATGCCGCCCGCACTGTGGGCCTACGACGAGAAGTCCCTGAACGCTTATCCCTACGATGCCAAGAAGGCGTCCGATCTGTTGGCCGAGGCCGGCTGGAAGGATAAGAACGCCGAGGGCTACCTGACCAAGGACGGCAAGGTCTTTGAGTTCACCCTCAAGTACCCGACCGGTAACAAGGTCCGTGAGCAGTCGGCCCCGCTGATCCAGGCGAACCTGAAGGCCGTGGGCGTCAAGGTGAACCTCCAGCAGATGGAGTTCGCCACCCTCTCGGAGACGGTCTTTGACAAGCGTGATATGGACGCCTGGCTGATGGGCTGGAGCCTGTCGCTCGATCCTGACCCCGGCGCCCTCTTCCTGCCTGACAACACCTGGGGCAAGGTGACCGGCTGGACCAGCGCTCGCAATGAGGAGCTGATCAAGAAGGGCACCCGGGTCCTCAAGATCGACGAGCGCAAGCCGATCTACGTGGAGTGGGCGAAGATCCTGAACACCGAGCTGCCGTATATCTTCCTGTACTCCAAGAACAACATCGACGCCATGCGCACCGATAAGGTCCAGGGCCTCAAGCCCGACGCCCGCGGCATGCTGTGGAACATCCACGAGTTGTGGATCAAGAGCTAGCGCCGTGAAAGCAGGGGGCGGCACTTCGTGTCGCCCCTTGTCTCCTTCAGGAGGTGAAGACTTGAAGAACTACGTGATTCGGCGGCTGATCCAGATGCTGCCGATCCTTTTTGGGGCGACCCTGCTGATCTTCTTGGTCATCAAGATGGCGCCGGGCGACCCGTTCAGCAGCATGATCGACCCGCGGGTCAGCCCGCAGAAGATCCAGGAGCTGCGCCGGCGGTATTGTCTTGACTGCCCGCTGCCCCTGCAGTATTGGGGATGGCTCAAGCAGGCGGCTCAAGGGAACCTCGGCTACTCCCTGCGCTACCAGAAGTCGGTTTCTGTGATTATCGGGGAGCGGCTGGGACCCACGCTCACCTTGGGGGTAGCGGCGGAGCTGATCGTCTTCCTGGTCGGCATCCCGATCGGCATCCTGTCGGCCAGGCGGCAAAACTCCTGGCTGGACAACCTCGCTACGGTGCTCGCCTTCGCCGGTATCTCCATTCCGGCCTTCTTCTTCGGTCTGATGCTGCTCCGAACGTTCGCCCTGGGGGACCTGAAGCTCTTTCCAAGCCACGGCTTCCAGACGCCCGGGGCCAACTTCGCCGGGATGGAGTACTTCCTGGACCTGGGCCATCATCTGGTCCTGCCGGCCGTGACGCTGGGGGTGACGGGCATTGCCGCCCTCATGCGGTACGTGCGGGCCTCCATGCTGGAGGTTCTGCGCCAGGATTTTGTGCGCACCGCCAGGGCCAAAGGCCTCTCCGAGAAGATCGTGATCTACAAGCACGCCCTTCGTAATGCGATGATCCCCGTGATCACCATCATCGGTCTGGACCTGCCGGCGCTGGTCGGCGGGGCGATCATTACCGAGTCGATCTTCTCCTGGCCGGGGATCGGCCGGCTCACCTACACGGCGCTGCTGGAACGGGACTACCCGGTGCTGATGGGCTTGAACCTGATGTTCGCCTTCCTGACGATGATGGGCAGCCTGCTGGCCGACATCGGGTATGCTGTGGTGGATCCGCGGATCCGGTATGACTGATCAGCAGAAGGGGGACGTGCCATGAGCTTGCAGACAAGCCGCCGGCTGCTCAAGCGGAAGACGGGGGAGGGCGCCCCGCCAGACGCCGGCTCAGGTCTATGGAAGCTGGCCTGGCGGCGGCTGCGCCGGAACCCCCGGGCGATGCTGGGCCTATACCTCTTGATTATCCTGGGGTTGACCGCCCTGCTCGCCCCTTACATCACCAACCATGACCGTGACGCCATTGACATGATGATGGTCGAGCGCCCGCCGTCGGCACTGCACTGGCTTGGCACCGACGACCTGGGCCGGGACGTCTTCACCCGGCTGATTTACGGCGGGCGTGTCTCGCTCACCGTCGGCCTGGTCGCCGTGGCGATCTACTTGTGCATCGGTGTGGTGCTGGGATCTGTAGCGGGGTATTACGGCGGGGTCGTCGACAACGTGATCATGCGCATCACCGATGTGATCATGGTGCTGCCGTTCTTTCCGCTGGCCCTGACGATGGCAGCCGTGCTCGGACCGAGCGTGTACAACACGATGATCATCATCGGGCTATTGGGCTGGACAGGCATCTGCCGATTGGTGCGGGGCGAGTTCTTGAGTCTTCGGCGTCGGGATTTCGTCGAGGCGGCCTACGCGGAGGGCGCCAGCGACGCCCGGATCATCTTCCGGCATATCCTTCCGAACGCCATGGCACCGATCATGGTAGCCGCGACCCTGGGTGTGGCGGGCGCGATTCTCAGCGAAGCGGGGCTCAGCTTTCTTAGTCTCGGGGTACAGCAGCCGACCCCGTCGTGGGGGAACATGCTCTCTTCGGCGATCTCGCTGCGGGTGCTCCTGTTGCGCCCGTGGCTCTGGATTCCGCCGGGTCTGATCATCTTCGTGGCCGTGCTGTCGGTCAATCTCCTGGGCGATGGTCTCCGGGATGCTCTCGATCCGCGGCTCAAGGAATAGAAGGCTTCTCCGGCAGGGGTTCGCTACGGTTGCGGCGAACCCCTGAATTCTTCGTACTACGAAACATACCAATGGCTAGAGGGTGTCTATCTTGCAGCCGCGCTTTCGCCTTGTTGAAGCAGCCATTCCACTCATCACCGCTGCCGTGCTTCTGCTGGGGTCCGTGGTTGTCTACCCGGTGAAATTCTATTGGCCGCTGCTGGTCGGGGCCGCCGTTGCGGCATATATTGCCCGTCGAGCGGGGTTCTCGTTCTCGGACTTGTGGCAGGCCGCCCTGGGCGGGGTCAAGTCGACCTTAATCGCCCTTTCGATCCTGGTGCTGGTGGGCGCCCTGATCGGCGTGTGGGTCGGGGCGGGGACCGTCCCTGCGATGGTCTACTACGGCCTGAAGGTCGCTGTACCCCACTACCTGCTGCCGGCGGCCTACGTGCTGGCCCTGGCAGTCTCGATGATGCTGGGCACTTCGATCGGAACGCTAAGTACGCTCGGAGTGGCGATTATGGGGGTCGCCCAGGGCGCCGGCCTTCCGTTGGCGCCCGTCGCAGGAGCGCTGGTCTCCGGAGCGCTGTTTGGCGACCGTTCCTCGCCGCTCTCGGGCAGTCTCAACCTGAATCTGTCGATGACCCGGACGGAGATGCGCCAGGCCCAGTCGGCGATGGCGCCGACCGGGGGTTTTGCCGCGCTCGTCTGCCTGGGGCTTTATGCCTGGCTGGGGACGCGGCTGCCAGTGGCGCCGGGCGCCGCCAGCGGGGCTTTGGGCGAGGCGCTGGCTGCACAGGTAGTGATCACCCCGTGGCTCCTGCTGCCGCCGGTGCTGGTCCTCGTGCTTGCCTTCCTGCGAGTGCCGGTCCGCTGGGCGCTGGGCGCCGGTATCGTCGCCGGCGGGCTCCTTGGCGTAGTGGTTGGGGGAGTGGGCGCCGCGGATCTGGCCGAGGCGGCGCTGTTGGGGCAGGTCTCCCCAGTTTCCGAGGGGACGCTCAGTCGGATCCTGTCCGGCGGGGGCATTTGGCCCATGGTGCATCAGTTCCTGCTGATCATCGTGGCCGGCGCCTTTAACGGGATCATGGAGAGCACCGGCATGATGCCGATGGTGATTGAACGCCTGGTGGCGGGGGTGCGGCGCCCGGTAAGCCTGGTGCTGAGCACGATGCTGATCTCGGTCTCCGTAGCGATGGTAGCCGCCAACCAGGCGCTGTGCATCATCGTGCCGGGCCGGATGCTGCGACCAGCCTACGACCGGGCGCAGCTGGGGGCTTCGCTGCTTTCGCGCTCGCTGGCCGATTCCGGCACGGTGTTGGCGGGCATCATCCCCTGGAACCTGATGGGTGTACTTGCGGCGGCGTCGCTGGGAGTACCGACCCGCTCCTTTGCGCCGTATGCCTTTCTGGCGCTGCTTCTCCCCCTGGTCTCCCTGGTTTACGCCTACCTGGAGGAGAAGGGAGTTCTGGGCGGGGGGCCGGCGCCATCGGTGGCCGATCTAAGTCGCGCAGATTAATATGATTGATACCAATTATCTGTGGAGGGATAATTGATATAGACGAAGTATTAAGATGAGGCAAAAAGTTCTCTGGAGTAGGAGGGGGCAGGGGTGGCTCACGCTCCGTTAATGGCGGATAAGCTGCACAAGGCGGTCCGGCGGCTCCAGGAGACCTCTGAGCGGATGGGGGCATCTTTGGGAGAGGTGGCCCGCGGCATCGAGGCGCAGGGGGAATCCTTGTCTACGGCTCTGTCGGGCGTGACGGATTTGGCGAGGCTCTCGGAGGATGTTACCCGGTCGTTGGACATTGCCGGGAACTCGGCCCAGAGCACCGCCCGGGTAGCCTCTGACGGCGCCCGGGCCGTTCAGAACTCCATGGCCAAGATTGAGGTGATCCGGACCTACTCCACCTCGGCTGAGGAGCAGATTCGGGCGCTGCTGAAGTCGTCGGAGGAGATCGGCAAGATCGTCGGCATCATCAGCCGTGTCGCCGACCAGACCAACCTGCTGGCCCTGAACGCGGCGATTGAGGCCGCCCGGGCTGGACAGCATGGCCGCGGCTTCGCCGTCGTTGCCGGTGAGGTTCGGCGCCTGGCCGAGGAGTCCCGCAAGCACGTCAAGGAGATCCGTGGTGTGATCGACCAGATTCAGTCGGGCGTGCAGCGGGCGGTGGATGCGATCCACCAGAACGTGAAGGGCGTGGAAGACGGGGTGGCTGCCGCGGCAGCAGCGTCCGATGCCTTCCGTGGCGTGGTCGATTCCGTCGACGGCTTCAACCGGCAGGTGGCCCAGATGGTTACGAGCTTGAGCCAGCAGGCGGCACAGGCCGAACAGGTCAGCGAGGCGGTCGCCGGGGGCCAGCAGATGGTCGAAGGCATGCTCGCCGTATTGCAGTTGCTTTCTTCTGGCTCTGAGCAGCAGGTTTCGGCGGCCCGGGATCTGGAGGATCTCACCATTTCCATGAAGGAGATGGTGCAGGGGACGTCCGACGTTGCCGCTGCCCGCATGGGACCGGGAGATGTGCTACGCTTTGCCCAGGGTTCTCCCGAAGGGCTGGACCCGGCCTTCTGCACCGATCAGATCTCGGCCAACGTGGTCGTGAACATCTTTAACGGACTGACGCAGTTCGGGCCGGATGCCGGCGTCGTCCCGTGCCTCGCCGCTGGCTGGGAGCTTTCCGCTGACAGCCGCACCTGGACCTTCACCCTGCGCAAGGGGGTCCGCTTCCACAATGGGCGGGAGCTGACTGCGGAGGACGTGCGGTACTCGCTGGAGCGCTTGCTCAACCCGCGGGTGAGAAGCCCGCACAGCTGGCTGCTGGAGATGCTGGACGGCGCCCGGGATTACACCGCAGGTCGCGCTAGCACCGTGCGTGGCATTCGGGTGCTGGGACCGCACACCGTCGCCATTACCCTGGAGCACCCGTTCAACCCGTTCCTCTCCAACCTCGCCTACGCGGGCGCCGCCATCGTGCCTAAGGATGCAGCTGAGCGGCCGGATTTCCGGCGGCGCCCTGTTGGGACCGGCCCCTTCCGGCTGGAGACGTGGGAGGAGGAGAAGCTCCTCGTTCTAACCGCTAACCCCGATTACTTCGAGGGGCGCCCGTTCCTCGACCGGGTGGAGATCGACATGGCCGCCCGGGGCGACGAGTACGCCGAACTGCTGCGGACTGGGCGGGTTGACACCTTGACCGCCGGAGCCGAAATCATGCAGGACGCCCAACTGTCGAAGCTGGTCCGTACGTGTCCGTCCTTGTCGTTGCAGTATATCGGCTTCAACTTCCGCAAGCCAGCGGTAGCGGATAAGCGTCTGCGCCAGGCGATTAACTACGCTGTCGACAAGGCTCGGTTGATTGCTACATACGCAGGAAGGGCCCGGCCGCTCGCTGGTCCTTTGCCCAGCGGGGTATTTGCCCACGACCCGAACCTGAAGGGGTATCGGTATGATGCCGCCATGGCCCGGCGGCTGGTCAGCGAGGCCGGTGGGGTACGCCAGCCTTTGAAGCTGTTCTGCCGCCAAGGTCGTGAGGCTGTGCAGCGCGCCGAGATGGTGGCCCAGATGCTGCGCGATGCCGGTATGCCCTGCGAGGTTACCTCGATGCCGTCGTCTGAGTTCAACAAGGAGCAAGTCTTTGCTCAGTGTGATCTCTATATGATGGGCTGGATCGGCGACACGGGCGATCCTGACAACTTCCTGCAGCCGCTCTTCTCCTCGCGTTCGGGCATGGATTCCGGGAACCGCGGCGTCTATAAGAACGCCGAGGTGGACCGGCTGCTGGATGAAGGCCAGCGCACGATCAGCCCTGTACGGCGCAAAGAGGTGTATAAGCGCTTGCAGGAGCTGTTGCTGGAGGAGGCGCCCTGGGTCTTCCTCTGCCAGACGGACGAGTGTGTAGCCGTTCAGCCGTGGGTTCGCGGCGTGAAGCCGCACATGCTCGGGTTACGGCGGTTTAAGGATGTCTGGCTCTCGCATGAGGGCCGTACAGCTGAAACGGCGGCGGATTGAACGTGTGGTTGCGGCCCGGGCTTCGGCCCGGGCCGCTATGATTTGGGTCGGATGCTAACAGTCAACTACTTGCGCTCGCTGGGCTCATCGTGATATGATGCCCAAGTCGCCAACAGCGACAAGGTTCGGAGTCGACTTCCACGATGTGGAGAGTTGACGAAGCGGCTTTAGACGTGATAAGCTTGCTTTCCACCGCTCGATGGTAGTCCCATCGGACAGTGGGGTGTGTCGAAAAGTTGATCGCCGGATGTAACATTTGGTCGGTTGACGGACGCATACGAACCTGCTAAGATGAAAAAGCTGTCGGCGCCGCTTGGCAGAGCGACAGTTTGCTGGGACCTTGAAAACTAGACAGTGCAAGAGCAAGAAGAGCTAAGCGAGTCGTACGAACTCAAAGAGCCGAACAAACTTTTCTACGGAGAGTTTGAT
>JBOZRQ010000003.1:0-68542 GCA_050789255.1 Symbiobacteriaceae bacterium | reverse complement strand
GTGCTCGTGCTCGTCGAGGTGCTCGTGCTCGTCGAGGTGCTCGTGCTGGTCGACGTGCTCGTGCTGGATGACGTGGTCGTGCTGGTGACTATCGGTGTGCAGCTTAGGCCGAGGACCGAGCAAATCTCTTGAGGCTGGCCGCCTTTGACCAGGAACGGCACGTCGACCACGTCGAACGTGCCCGAGAAGCTGACGCAGAACGCAAAGGTTCCGGTTGGGGCCGGGTAGGGGTCGATCTTAACCCCACAAAGGGTGCCGTTCGCGCCCTGAATCGCTGTCGGATACACAGCCGAAATAGGGTTACCCAGGATATCTGTCACCACGGGCTGAGGCCGACCAACAGCCGTGCAGCAGTTGTTGAACGGGCCTCCGGGGGGAGGCGTCGGGCATGGGCTTTCGGGGCACAGACCTACGGTGACGTGGCTTATTCCAAGTCCAGACTCATACGTGACCGTGTAGCACACCGTGGTGTTAAGGGGACCCTGACTAGTGACGGTTGAAGTGACGAGATAGCTCCCGGAACCGGTGGTGATCCGAGAGACCACCGTAGTGCCGGTTCGGAGCACTTCCTGACAGGCCATTCGCTGACCTCCCTCTCAGGGGGGTTGAGACCCCTCCCCCCTCATGTTATGTACACCAGAGGCTTGGGTGCGCTGTCCCGTGGCTTTCCCCGACACCGATCGCGACGGCATCCCTCAAGAAAACCGGCCCCCTGGTGGGGGCCGGCCTAGCCGATCGTGTCACGTATGAAATCGAGCATTTCATCCATGTCGTCCGGGTCGGTGTCGTACCGCCATACGAGCGCCCGGTCAATCAGGGGCGCCCACTGCGGGAACGCCTGCCGGGCCCAGGCGGCGGCTACCGGCTTCGAGACCATCACCCCGTCGTTTGCTAGGGTGTAGCGCGCCCGGCACATGGTCAGAATCGCATACGCCTGGTAGTTTCGGGGGCGAAGCCAATCGTTGTTATGCAACCGCTCGACCCAAACCTCACGAAGCACTCTGGAGATCGTCTCCTTCATCTCCCGGGCCGAAATCGGGTCGATCAAACTTGCGGGGTGCGGTCCCGAAACGGTGATCCCGCACTCCCGGACGATCCACCGTTGGATGATCCCCGTGCAATCGTGGTGGTGGACGCCGAAGGCCCAGTCAACACCAATGGATGGGTGGTGGCAATCGTTCGGGTCATAACGGCGCAAAGAGCCCCGGGGGATATACGAACCCTCCAGGTGCTGAGCCCAGTGCATGCCCGTAGTGCGAATCCGGTCGTGCATGTGGTGGAGTTCCGGCAACACTGCGTCAGAGACTGGCTCCTCGGTAACCACCAGGAAGTCTATGTCGCTGCTGCCGGGATCAAAGTCGCCGAGTCCCAGCGAACCGCCCAGATAGAAACCGACGGCGTTGTCGCCCAGCACCTGCCGCTGGTGTTCCCAGAGCAGAAGGATCGTTTCATTCACGTCTTTGTACGGCGTAGGGTGCATCTCGACCTGTGTCCTTTCGTGACCAGTATGCGGCAATCATTCAACGATTCGATTGCAGAGTCGGAGGTTCCTCCGCAGGTGTTGCGTACATGAAAAAACCCCAGCCCGGAGAGATCCGGTCTGGGGTTGCAGGTGACATATGCCTAGTTGGCGCCGAGGATCGCCCGGGCCACGTGAACACCGGCGGCAGAGGCCTGAGCGAGGCCACGGGTGATGCCCGCCCCGTCACCTACCGTGTACAAGCCCTTGATTTCGGTCTCGAACTGGTTGGTCAGCCGCGGGCGGGCGCTGTAGAACTTGGCCTCGACCCCATAGAACAGGGTGTGCTCCGAGGCCAGCCCCGGCGTCACCTTGTCGAGGGCTTCCATCATCTCGACCAGCGACTTCATGGTGTTGTACGGCAGCACCAGGCCCAGGTCGCCGGGAACCGCTTCCCTGAGGGTGGGCTCCACAAAGCCTTCGCGAATGCGGTTGACCGTGGAGCGGCGCCCCTTCAGAATGTCGCCGTACTTCTGCACGATTACCGAGCCGTTGGAGAGATCGTTCGCCCGCCGGCTAACCTCCTTGGCGTACTCAATCGGCTTGTCGAAGGGGTCGGTGAACTGATGGGAGACCAGCAGTGCAAAGTTGGTGTTGGCGCTGCCCAGAGCCGGGTCCTTATAGGAATGGCCATTGGCGGTCATGACGCCAGAGTGGTTCTCCACCACCACGTGTCCGCTGGGGTTGGCGCAGAAGGTGCGCACGCGGGTGCCCACCGACGAGTTGAAGATGAACTTGGCCTCGTACAGGTGCTCGTTCAGCTCCTGCATGATCACGTTGGAGGTCTCCACGCGAACGCCAATGTCCACCTGGTTGTTGATCATGGTCACCTGATGCTTCTTCAGCATCTTGCCCAGCCACTCCGAGCCGTCGCGGCCGGGAGCGATGACCACCTTGGCGGCCCGCAGCTGCTCCCCGTTGGCCAACACGATGCCCACGACATGCCCCTGCTCAACGAGGATCTCCTCAACGAGAGTGCGGAAACGAATCTCCACGCGGGCCTTCAGGGTCTCGAAGATGTTGCGCAGGATCTTGAGATTCTCTTCGGTGCCCAGGTGGCGGACCCGAGCCTTCAGCAGCTTCAGACCCGCTGCAATGGCCCGGCGCTCAATCGAGGCGACCTCCTTGGTGGTCGGATCGGTGATCGAGGTGGTCGCGCCGTGGGCCAGGTTGATCCGGTCGACGTACTCAATTAGTTCAAGGACCTTGGAGGGCGCCAGGTAGTCCTGCATCCAGCCGCCAAACTCCGTGGTCAGGTTAAACTTGCCATCGCTATAAGCGCCGGCGCCGCCCCATCCCGCGGTGATCGAACAGGCCGGCAGGCACCCGGCGTAGTCCTTCATGCGGGCGGGCGTGGGGCACTTGTCGATCTTCTCTTCCAGAATCGGGCACCGGCGGTGCTTGATATCGTGCCCTTTGTCGAGCAGAAGCACCTTGGCACCCGGGTTTTGTTCGGTCAGTTCATAGGCCGCAAAGATACCGGCAGGGCCGCCTCCCACAATAATGACATCATAGCTCATGTCGGCACCTCACCTTTCAAGAGGTCAATTCAAACCCCAAAAGGAGATACTACATGGTTTTTGCTCGACATGCAACGAACATTTTGTTGTCGGCTGATGTTTTTGTTCGGGTGCAAGTGTGAAACGGAGGAAAGGCGGCCCCCGCAGAACGTTCTGCGGGGGCTTGGGTATGGGCATCATTAAGTTCTGAGGTGGGTGCCTTGTCCCGTGCCATCAAAGCGGTCCTTGTGATGCTTACCCTTCTGCTCGTAGCCCAAACGGCCCGGGCACACGAGATGACCGCTTCCGTCACCCTTGACCCGCCTGTGCCCGCACCGGGCGGCAAGGGCGCGCTGCAAGTCAGGCTCGTAGATCCCTACGGCGCTGGTCTTCCCGGCGCCCAGGTCCGCGGCTCGGTGGGCCCCATGAATGAGCCGGCACCTGCGCCGGTGCCGCTTCCCGAAACCTCCACGGGCGTCTACCTATCGGAAGTGAAGTTCCCGTCCCAACCGGCTGCAGTGATACGCCTGGAAGTGATTTTGCCGGATGACCGATGGACCGGTATGCTCCCCATTCGCGTCGGTGCCGATTGGTTCGAGGTGAAGGAACTCCCGGTCGAGCTCAAACAGGCGCCCGGCGGTGGTACCCGCACCACGGCGCCCCCTTCCAGCCCGACGCCCGCGCCGAGCCCACCATCAACCTCCTCCGGGGCTTGGAAATGGTTCGCCGGGCTGGCGTTGGGCGCCCTGCTCCTGATCCTTGCGGCGACGAAGTATAGGTCTTAGCAGCAAACAGAGGCGGGGATGCCCGCCTCTGTTTGTTGTGCCTTATCGTACCGGCTGGTGCTCTTCCCGCCACAGGTCGGCCAACTCAACCGCTGCCGAACCGGAGTGAAAGTTAGGGCCGCTCCGCAAGCGCTGCAAGAGCACGGGGTGCTTCTCCTCAGCCCACTCAAAGAACGGCCGGACCACCGGGCGCCGCCGGGCGATCTCCTCTTCCGAGGGCTTGTCGATGTCCCAGTAGTGGATCTTGTTGCCCGCGAACGTGATGCGGTTCCAGCGTGCAATGCCGCGAATCCCGAGCACCCGGTCGATCTCCGACTCGGCGTGGAAATAGCACCCGAGGGTGTCGCCATCGAGCTCAAAATCGGTAAAGTCCACGATCAGGCGGGAGCCCCGGTCGCCCTCATGGATCTGGAACACCGGTTCATACCCGGTGGAGACCTGTCCGTCGATCGCGATCGTGGGGTTGTCGGTCAAGTAGGCCATGGCGGCCTCCATTTCCCACCTGTTGGCAAGCTCCTGATACTCCCTCAGCGCAGCGACTAGCTCGGCAAGGCGAGAGCTATTTTCAGACATTCGGGGCTCCTCCTCCTGTGTCAACACGTAATGTAACCATCGTATTTGATTTTAGATAGTTACACAAGAGGGAATTCAGCGTGGCTCAGGTCCGAAAAAAACAGCAGTCCCCCCAACTCGTCTGGGGAGACTGCCGTTTCCTTATTCCCACTCATCCGCCCAGCGTTGGACGGCGGTAATGACAGGCTCCATCGCCCTTCCTTTGGCCGTCAGGGCATACTGTACTCTGACAGGCTGTTCAGGTAAGACCGTGCGCGTGACCACCCCAGCTGCCTCCAACTCTTTGAGCCGTTCGGAGAGCAGCCGCCCACTGATCGGAAGCGCCGATTCCATTTCGGAGAATCGCCGGGGGCCGGACATGAGCATCGACAGGACCAGACCGGTCCACCGCTTGCCAAGCAACTGCATGGCGCCCTCGAATTTCGGTCAGAGCTGAAAGTCAGTCACGGGTTTCACCTCACCAAAAGTCATTATACCCCCATTTCCTTACGGTTGACGACACCTAGTTACGATCATATACTAGGTTACGAATAGTAACCTTAAAGGAGGGTTCCGCATGCTGCCAGCCTTTTTTGTCGCCCACGGTTCTCCGATGATGGCGATTGAAGATAAGCCCTACACCCGCTTCCTGCGCAGCCTGGGCGCCGGCCTGCCGCGCCCCAAGGCCATTGTGCTCTTCTCTGCTCACTGGGAAAGCGACGTCCAGCAGGTCAGCGCGGTGGACGAGTACCGCACCATCTATGACTTCCGGGGCTTCCCCCCGGAACTCTACCAGGTCACCTACCCCGCCCGGGGCGACCGCACTGTCTCGGAGGAGATTGGCCGCCTGTTCGCGCAGGAGGGCATTCCTTATGCGAACGATACCAGCCGGGGGCTCGACCACGGCGCCTGGTGCGTGCTGCGCATGCTCTACCCGGAGGCCGACGTCCCGGTGGTTGCCATGTCCGTCAATCCTGACCTGTCCCCAGCAGAACAGTTCCGCATCGGCAAGGCGCTCTCGGCCCTGCGCGCCAACGATATCCTCCTGATCTTCAGCGGCGTCACCGTCCACAACTTCTCCACCATTCGCTGGCGGGCGCCCGAGAACGAAGCGGACGCCTGGGCCGTAGCGTTCGACGACTGGGTGCTCCGGCGGGCTTCCGAGTGGGACCTGACCGCCCTGTTCAGCTATGACACCGAGGCGCCCCACGCGCGCATGGCCGTGCCCCCGAACGGCAGAGAGCACTTTGTCCCGCTCTTCTATGCCCTTGGCGCCGCTGATGATCAGCGCTCGGTCAAGGAGCTGTACCGCGGCTACGAGATGGGCAACCTCAGCTATGTGGTCTGGCAGTTCGGGGGATAGCGCAACCGTGACTTCCCTGCCGCTCTGAACGTCAAATGTGGGAAACCCTACCCACACAGCACCCTGGCAGGAGGACTCACAGCCGTGACCCAGCAAGCGATCCGTGCGGGCCTCATTGGCCTCGGCGCCATTGGCCACCGAGTTGCCACGAACCTCGCCGCGAACCCGGCCTACCAGATTGCCTTCCTGTGCGACACCAACGCAGACCTCGCCCAGCGCACGTCCGCCGAGTTTGGCGGCGCCGCCTGGTCCACCGATTACCGGGAAATGCTTCAGGGCGACAAGGTCGACCTGGTCTACATTGGTGTGCCACCTCGGTTTCACCGCAACATCTGCCTGGATGTGATCGCCGCCGGCAAGCACATCCTCTGCGAGAAGCCTCTGGCGCTCTATTTGCCCGAGGCCAGGGAGATGACCGAGGCCATGGTGGGGTCCGGCCTGGTGCACGCCCTGAACATGGGCATTCACTATGCCCCCGGCATCAACGTGCTGCGGGAGAAGATCGCCGAAGGCTACGTAGGCGATATCCGTCAGATTCACCTTGACATGGTCTTCCCCCGCTGGCCCCGCGACTGGCAGCAGAATCCGTGGATCGGCAAGCGGGAACAGGGCGGCGCCATCCGGGAGGTAACACCTCACCTGTTCCATGTGCTCATGCAGGTCTTCGGCCCGATCACCCGGGTCCAGGCCAACATGCAGTGGCCCGTGGGCGACCCCGAGGGCTGTGAGCAGGCCGCTACCGGCGTTCTCCAGTTCGCCTCCGACCACACCGCCGCAGTCAACCTGATCACCAACGTGGCGCTCCCCGAGAAGGTTGAGACACACATCTACGGCTCCAAGGGCACCCTGGCCCTCAAAAACTGGACCATGCCCTACGGCACCCAGGAAGCGAGCGGCGAACTGCATGCGATCCCCTTCGAGCAGCCCCAGACCGCCCTACTTGGCAACCTGGCCAAGGCGATCCACGGGGAGCCGGCCGACCTGCCCCGCTTTGAGCACGGCCTGCGGATCCAGCAGGTGCTGGATGCATGGGAACGGGCGCAGGCCAGCGGCTCCTGGGAAGAGGTACACGCATAAGAAAGGCCGGACGGCTCTCGCCGTCCGGCCTTTCAGCGTGCTGACAAACCCCGGTTTGTCGGCAGATGGTGCAATTGCATGCAAGCCGGCGCATAAGGGCGCCGTCGCCCCATCGGCTCCGGAGCTGGAGTGACGCGCCACCCGATGGAGACGGGGCCGCCTGACGTTCCTCCATGAACGCAGGCGGCCCGTTGGGCAGGTCGGCGATGGATGCGTCGGGCTTCCCCTTATGCACCAGCTTGCATGTTTGTTTGCACCATTCGCCGCTCACCCGTTTGTCAGCGACCTTCAGGCCGGACGGCTCTCGCCGTCCGGCCTTGTTCTGCGTAAGGAGCGCTTAGCGCACCAGGCAGGGGCGCTTGTTGTCGAACTTCCAGCCGGGGATCAGGTACTGCATGCCCCGGGAGTCGTCGCGGGCGCCCAGTCCCTCGCGCAGGTACAGGTCGTGCGCCTTTTCGATCTGCGCCATGTCGATCTCCACGCCGAGGCCCGGCTTCTGGGGCACGGCCACCATGCCGCCGACGATCTTCAGCGGCTCCTTCGTCAGGCGCTGGCCGTCCTGCCAGATCCAGTGGGTGTCAATGGCGGTGATCTTGCCGGGAGCGGCGGCCGCCACGTGGGTGAACATCGCGAGCGAAATGTCAAAGTGATTGTTCGAGTGCGAGCCCCAGGTGCGGCCCCACTCGTTGCACATCTGGGCGACGCGCACGGAGCCCTGCATGGTCCAGAAGTGCGGGTCCGCCAGGGGGATGTCCACAGCATTCAGCTGAATGGCATGTCCCATCTCGCGCCAGTCGGTAGCGATCATGTTGGTGGCGGTCGGAAGCCCGGTGGCCCGGCGGAACTCCGCCATGACCTCGCGGGACGAGTAGCCGTTCTCGGCGCCGCAGGGATCTTCGGCGTAGGCCAGCACGTGATGCTGGTTCTTGCACAGGCGAATCGCTTCGTTCAACGACCAGGCGCCGTTGGGGTCAAGGGTGATACGAGCCTGCGGGAACCGCTCATGCAGGGCGGTTACGGCCGCGATCTCCTCGTCACCAGCGAGCACGCCGCCCTTCAGCTTGAAGTCATTGAAGCCATAGCGGGCGTGGGCCGCCTCGGCCAGGCGCACCACGGCCTCAGGGGTGAGCGCCTCCTCGTGGCGCAGGCGGAACCAGTCGTCCTCGGCGTTCGGGTCGCTCAGGTAGGGCAGATCGGTCTTCCGGCGGTCGCCCACGTAGAACAGGTAGCCCAGCATCTCAACCGCATCGCGCTGCTGGCCTTCGCCCAGCAAGGCTGCCACCGGCACCTCCAGGTACTGGCCGAGCAGGTCGAGGAGCGCCGCCTCCAGGGCGGTTACCGCATGGATCGTAATCCGCAGGTCGAAGGTCTGAAGCCCGCGCCCGCCGGCGTCCCGGTCGGCAAACCGCTTCCGGACAGCATTAAGAATATTGTTGTAGGTGCCGATCGACTGGCCAATCACCTGCGACTTGGCGTCTTCGAGGGTCTGGCGGATGCGCTCGCCGCCGGGGACTTCGCCCACGCCCGTGTGGCCGGCGCTATCCTTCATGATCACCACGTTACGCGTGAAGAAGGGGCTGTGGGCGCCGCTCAGGTTAAACAGCATGCTGTCATGGCCAGCCACCGGAATTACGAGCATCTCGGTCACGACGGGTGTACCTTTGTAGTTCTCTACGTTCATAGTTACGCTCCCCAGGTGAAGTGGTTTTACCACTTTACCATTCGGGCCAAAAAATGCGAACTCCTTCGGGAACTGCGTGAATGGTGCGAAGGACCTATAGGGATGGCGAGTTTGTGCATCTTCGGTGTGGCGAGAGCGTAAAGTGATGCGACGAGGGCAATGACCGCGGGAGGGACAACAGTGCCCAAGAAACCGTTTTCGCCTGAATGGGCCCGGCAGCTAATGCTGGGTGAACTCAACCAGTTGGCCGAACAGGTTGGCGTGGTGGTCATGGACCTGGCGACCGGCCGGACCGCCGAGATCAACCCGGACCGGGTGTTCCCGGCCGCCAGCGTGGTGAAAGTGCCGATTGCCATGACCATTCTTCACTACGTAACCACGGGCGACGTCAGCCTGGACGACCAGATCACCTACCACGCCGCCACCGACTACGAAGGCGGAGCCGGCAGCATCCAGTACATGGTCAAAGAGGGCGATACGTTCGACGTAAGGTTCCTGCTGGACCGCATGATCCGGGTTTCGGACAACATTGCCCGGAATATGCTGGAACGATGGATTGGCAGCGACGTTATTCGGGATTACATGCTCTCCCTGGGCGTGGAACCCCCATACACCGCCACCCGCCCAACAATGACTGCGCGGGGCGCCAACACGATCCTCCAGAAGCTCGACAGCGGGCAGGCGGGGATCAGCCCGGAACTGACACAGTTCCTGCTCGGCCTCATGGAGTCCACCGTGTTCAACGACCGAATTCCTGCCAAACTCCCCCCTGACGTCATCGTGGCACACAAGGTGGGCACCTTGTCCAACATGATCGCCGACTCTGGCCTGGTCTACGCGCCGGACCGCTCTTTCGCCATCTCGGTCTTCACGGAGGACATTCCCTACGACCAGGCTGTCAACCTGATCGCCGATCTCGCAGCGAAGATGTACTACTACCAGGACTGGCTGGTGACTTCCTCGGAGGACCCGTAAGCTCAACACTGGCCCCTAACTGACAGGTACGTGAGGAGACGCCTATGTGGGCCATTGTTCTGGCAATCCTGGCGGCCATCTGCTGGGGATTCGCTCCGGTGGCGGCAAAGATCGCACTAAGTCAGGTCTCGCCAGTGATCGGCATGGGCGTCCGATCGCTGATCGCCATGAGCCTGGTAACCGTCTGGCTGGTCGCCAGCGGCGACCACCGGCTTCTCCCATTTGTTAAGCCCCAAACTTTCATGTGGCTGGCTGTCGAAGCTCTGCTGGCCACGGTGGTGGGCGACGCTCTTTACTTCTATGCCCTCCAGCACGGCAGCGCCGGCCAGGTCGGCATCATTATGGCTTCGTCGCCCATCATTACCTTGGTGGCCGCCGACTTGTTGTTAGGTGAGATCTCGACACCCGAGAAGTTTGTGGGGGCCGCCCTCGTTATCGGGGGACTGCTTCTCGTGGCCAAGTAGTAAGGTCAGAAGAGCAGTTTCAGCGCATCGCGCCCAGCCATGCCAGGGGTAACCCCCAACCGCTCCGCAGCTTCGGTCACGTCGTGCAGGGGCGCATTCAGCAGATCTTCCAGGGACCGCACCCCCAGCGCACGGCCCGCCAGGATCTGTCGCTCGGCCAGCCGGTTGTTGAGCAGTGCGACATCAAGCGCGCCGCACATGATATACCCCTTGTCCGTTGAAATGGCCAGCAGCCGCGTCTTGGGCAATTCTACGATGACGCCGACCGCCGTCTTGCCATCGATTTCGATCGGCACCACGGTGACCATCCAGCTTGCCCCCTTTGTAAGAAGTTAGCCCCGTACCACCTTATGTGTTGTAAAGATGACATGCGCCCAAGCGCGCAAAAGTTTCGCCAGACCGCCGGCTGTGTGCCGAAGGTCTGGCGACTTTCATGCCCGTCAGTCACGCACCTTGAAGAGCCAGTAGACCGTCTTGCGGTCCCAGCCCAGGTCGAAGGGCACGTGGTATCGGTCAGCCGTGTGGGAGTTTACCAAGGGATACCCGCGGGAGTCAAATCCGGTCACGATGGCGAAGTGCTCGAGCTTCCCCTTCTCCTGGTAGGCGACCAGATCACCCTTCTTGATCCACCGACCGAACCCTTCCGACCGGCTCGCCGCCTCTTTCCAAAGCTGTTGGAACGCCCCCCTGGCCACCATGGACGCCCTGCCTGAGTGCTGCAGATGCGCTGCCAGGGTGTCTACCCGGGTGATGATCGGCACCTTGACGCCGCCACCCTCTCGCAAAGCCTGGGAGACGTAGTTGGTACAGTCCCCGCCGACGCCGTTGTAGTCGCGGAAATTGGTGTTGTAGCGGTTGCTGTTGCCACAGCCCCAGGCAACGCCACAATACTCATCGGCGTAGCGCACCGCGCCATCGCGGTCATATCCCTTGGCAGCGACAGGCCCTGCCGGGACTCTCTGGAGTACTGGCGTCGCAGGGAATGGCGTGTCCGGGACCAGGGCCGGAGTCACGTCTGGAACCTCGGTGTCGTCGCCCAAGGGGTCGGTGTACCACTCCAGGCTGATCAGCCACTTGTCGCCCTGGCGCCGCAGTTCAATGATGTGGCGGGTGCCGACGCCAAACATGTTGATCTGCTCTTCGTTGGGGTAGACGTATCCCAGGGCGAGGCTTTGCGCCACGTAGAACCTGGCGCGGTCGGGGGTCACCTTGAGTTGCTTCACCTTGATGGTCGGTTTGCTGTGTACGAATCGGACCTTTCGGTTCTGCGCCCACTGTTTCATGTAGCGGAGCTTGCCGTGTTCGTGGGACATGGCCCACTTGGCCGTCTTGGATTCCGGCAAATAGTCCCGTTCGATCGGCGGCGGAGCCTCGTCGGTCAGAAGCCATCTGGCACGCAGCTCAAAGATCTCCAGCAGGCGCGGCGTTAGGTCCTCCGTCTCGCCTTCTGCCCTGGACACGGGCACAAGGAGCGCCATCATGAGAACTACCAGCAGAGCGCCGATGCCCACGCGCTTTTGCAGTTTCATCGCACAGTCTCCTTCTTCGCCCCGCAAGGTTGCACGAGTATTATCTCCAGTGAGCGGAGGTTCGTCGCACCCTTGGGCAGCGCTTAGAAGGGCTAGATTTTGGCATTCGTGAGCAGGGCCCTCAACGCACTACTCGGACCCGCTGCAGGCTCTGATCCTGGAGCCCTTGCACGGGCAGTCCGGCCGCCCGGCAAGCTGAAATGTAGTCGAGGTTTTCGCTGGAGATCACTTCGCCAGGCAAGAAAACGGGAATGCCGGGAGGGTAGACCATGATCGACTCGGCGCTGATGCGCCCCTGCGCCCGTTCCAGCGGCACCGCCTCGGTCCTGGCGAAAAATGCCTCTCGCGGCGAAAGCGCCAGGTCCGGCATAACGGGCAGGCTTAGCTTGACCTGATCCGGCGAGGCGTCCCTTTCGTACCTTTGAACCAGGCTGTCCAGGCCTGCTTTGAGCCGGTCGACTTCCTGCTGCCGCACACCAATGCTGATGATGCACAGGAGGCTGTACAGGTCGGACATCTCCACCTCTACGCCGAACTCGCTGCGAAGGAAGACTTCCGCCTCCGCCCCGGAGATTCCGAGCGCTCGGGTGGAGATGCTCAGCTTGGTCGGGTCGAGCCCGTGCCTAGCTGTACCGGGCTCCAGGATCTCTGGCCCAAAGCTGTGCAGCCCGGGCATTGCATTGACGGCCAAACGCAGGTCGCCGGCGATCTGCAGGGAACGGTCCAGCAGTCGGCGCCCGGAAGTGGCCAGCTGCTTGCGTGCCACGTCCAGGGAGGCCAGCAGCAGGTAGGACGTGCTGGTGGAGGTCAGCATGGACATCACTGTGCGCACCCGGTTGGGCTGAACCAGATCGCCCCGTACATGAAGGACGCTCGATTGGGTCAGCGACCCCCCGAGTTTGTGAATTGATGCGGCGGCAAGGTCCGCACCGGCTTGCATCGCGGAGGGGGGCAGCATCTCGTGGAAATGCAAATGCGCCCCGTGGGCCTCATCGACCAATACCGGGATGCGGCGGGCGTGGGCCAGCCGGGCGATGCTCTCCAGGTCCGTCGAGACCCCGAAGTAGGTCGGGTTGATCACGAGGACGGCCTTGGCATCGGGGTGCGCTTCCAGGGAAAGTTCAACTGTCCGGGGGCTCACTCCATGGGCTATGCCCAGGGCCCCGTCCAGGTCCGGCGTCATGAACACCGGTACCGCACCAGCCAGAATCAGCCCCGTAAGGGCCGACCGGTGGATGTTTCGGGGCAGCAGTATCTTGTCGCCCGGGCCGCACACACTCATAATCATGGCCATGACCGCGCAACTGGTGCCCTGCACGCTGAAGAGTGTGTGGTCGGCCCCGAAGGCCTCGGCAGCCAGTTCCTGGGCCTCACGGATGATCCCGGTGGGGTTGTGCAGGTCGTCCACAGGCGGAATGTTGATCAGGTCCAGGGCGAGCGCCCGCTCGCCAAGAATATCGGCCAACTCCGGCGCCATTGCCGCTCCTTTATTGTGCCCGGGGATATGGAACTGCGCGGGGTTTCGGCTGGCGTGCTGAATCAGACCGGAAAAAAGCGGGGTTTCCGACTGCCTGCTCATTGACGTAAATTCTCACCTCTGTTTGCTTTGCCAGCGTATGCCCTTCTCAGCGAGAGGGCGCATACGCTCATGCCCCCAGTGGGAGATTAGGGGAAGCGAAACAATGAGGTGAAGGAGGCGCCCCACTTGGGTAAACGAGCAATAGCTGTCGCTCTTGTCGCCGCCGCAATGGCACTAATTCTCGGGTACACGGGCCGCACGTTCGCACAGGAGTACCGGACAATCTCCTGGGGGGCAGCCGGAGGCGACGTCAGCGAGGCCCAGGCGATTCTCCAGGGCTGGGGCTACTATTCGGGCATCGTCGACGGCATCTTCGGCGCGTCCACATCGACTGCGGTCCGCTGGTTCCAGCGCGCCAACGGCCTGGTGGAAGACGGTGTTGTCGGGCCCGAAACCTGGGCGGCGCTTGGGATAACGGTCACTCCTCCCGTAGCCCCGGCACAGGCGGCAGGGGGCGCTTCGAATGAACACAACGTGGACCTGCTGGCGCGGCTAATTCGGGCCGAGGCAGAGGCGGAGCCCTATGAAGGGAAGGTCGCCGTTGCAGCGGTTATGCTGAACCGCACGCGCGACGCTCGGTTCCCCAAGACGCTGGAAGGGGTCGTCTACGAGACGGACGCCTTTGAGTCCGTCAGCAACGGGCGCATCTACGATACCCCCCCGACCGATACTGATTACCGGGCCGCTAGGGACGCCCTGAATGGCTGGGACCCCACCTACGGCTGCGTCTTCTTTTGGAACCCCGCTACCGCCACCTCACCGTGGGTCTGGTCGCGTCCCATCGCCATGCAGATCGGCAGCCACGTATTCGCCAACTAAGAAACAGGAAGGCAGGGAAAAAAGATGACCAGAAGGCTTACGGCCTGGGTGGTCGCAGGGGCCCTGGCGCTTGGCGTCCTGGGCGTCTGGGGGGTCTGGACCTCGCGCCTCCGACAGCACAGCGATCGCCTGGCGCTGCAGCTGGAGGCGGAACGGCAGCGGAACTTCCACGAGCTAGTCGGCCACATGCAGACCGTTCAGGGCCTGCTCGGGAAGGGCATCGCTGCAGGCACAGTGCCGCAGAACATGTACTACATGCAGGAGACATTCCGGCGGACAAGCCTGGCGACCTCCAATTTCATGGCGCTGCCCTTGCCCGCCCCGCTGACCGCCTCGCTCGGCAAATTCCTCAACCAGACCGGCGACTTCGCCTTCAGCATCGCTCGAAACGAGGCGGCCGGGCGCCCCATGGATGCCAACCAGCGGGCCGAACTTACCCGCCTTCAGCAGGAGTCGACCAAGCTGGCGACCGAGCTCAACGCGATTGGCCAGCAGGCTGCCAGGAAGGGCTTCCGCTGGGTATCAATGGCGCCTGGATTGGCTAGCGTCTTCCGGGGTCAGCAAGACGCGAACGTGGAGAACGCTCAGGGCGGGCAGAAGCAAGCGGCGAAGAACCTCCTGCCGGGCGGCTTTGAAAAGATCGGCCCCCACCTCGACCGCATGCCCATGATGATCTATGACGGTCCCTTCTCGGACCATTTGCATCAGCGGAAGCCGGCGATGACGGGCGCCGCCATCTCGGAGGACGAGGCTCGCCGGCGGGCTCTGGCCGCCGTTCCGGACGGCAACCGCTACACCGTGGTGGAAACGGTGAGAAAGAACGGGCCTCTGAAGACCTTTTCTGTGCGCCTGGCCCCCACCGGAACCGCTGCGGGCAACAAAGCCGGAGGACCCGCCTCGTACAGCATCACGGTCGATATCACCCAGGAGGGTGGCTATGTTGCCTCCATTGTGAACGCCCGGGCGCCGGGCCAAGCCACGCTCAACTTGCAGCAGGCGCGCGATATCGGCAAGACCTACCTGCAGCAGCATGGCATTGCCAACATGGTGGCCACCTACGGCGAGGCGGTTGACGGCATTGCCACCGTCCAGTTTGCCCTGCGGGAGCGTGGCGCCATGGTCTACCCGGACCAAGTCAAGATCCGCGTCGCCCTGGACACCGGCGAGGTGGTGGGCATGGATGCCCGGCAGTACATAAACGCCCACCGGGACCGGGGGCCGCTCGAGGTGCCCGCCGTCACCCAGGCGCAGGCTGCCAAGGTGGTCAATCCGGAGCTGAAGGTAGAACGGGTGCAACTCGCCCTGATTCCCACCGAGGCGGGGGATAACGAGGTGCTGACCTACGAGTTCATGGGGCGCCTCGGCAACGATACCTACCTCGTCTATGTGAATGCCAAGTCTGGTGAAGAGGAGCGCATCGTTCAGGTGATCAACACGCCGAACGGCACGCTGGCGCTGTAACTGGAGCAAAGCGAAGAGGCAGGGGATTAGGCCCCTGCCTCCTTTCGGCTAGCTGACGCTGACGACCTCGTAACCTTCCTCTTCGATCGCGGCCTTGGCCTTCGCCAGATCGATGTCGCCCTGAACGACAGCCTCGCCAACCTTCACGTCCATCGACGTGATTCCGGGAACACTCTTCAGCGCCGACTTGACGGACATTACGCAGTGGCCACAGCTCATACCGGCAATCTTAATCGTCGTGGTCATCTTATACACTCCTCTGGTTCATGTGTACCCATACGGGGTATGGGTATCTCGATCTGACACAATCCTACTCCTCTTCTCACCGGCAGTCAATAGGCTATTTTTCCTGTACACGCCCCAGGAGCGCCTGAAGAACCATGACCGTGACCGTGCCGACCACGACGCCGTTGGAGATGATGTACCGGCCCGACGGCGGCAGCAGCGCCAGCAGGTCCGTCGGGAGCAGCATGGTCGCCACCCCCGCCATGAGTCCTATGCCCGCCGCTCCGATCAGGTGGCGGCGGTCGACCAGCTTGGCCAGGCTTTGCAAGCTAATGCCCGCCACCTGAGAGAAGAGGGCAAAGAGGGTGGCGTTGCTCACCGGCGCTGGCAGGGCCCCAAACAGGTCGGCTACGGCAGGAAAGAGGCCGAGCACCGCCATGGCTGCACCCGCAAGGCGAAGGGCCGCCATGCAGGCGGGGCCCATGAGGCCAACCAGGGCAGCTGAATGCGTAAGCACAATCACCCCGCTGGTTGACCCGGCCCCCGAAAGCAGGTGAACGGCGGCCATCATCAAGCCGCCCCGGTCCTGGTCAGCCGGTTCCGGAGGGCGCCCGGTCACGCTGGTCATGGCCGCCATTGCCCCGAACAGGTTGATACAGCCCAGGAGGCCGGTTACAGCGCCGAGGAGGATGACGCCGGGGTCGAGGTTGGGCAAGCCCCAGGCAAACAGTTCCGGTGCGCGCACCAGGGCGCCGCCCTGCAGTTCGGGCACACCGCCGGCGCCCGTTACGACAAAGAGCGCCCAGCCCGCCAGCAAGCCAATGAGGACGGCCAGGGAGCGCACGAGCCCCCGCCCGAAATACATGCAGGCATTGACGATCAGAAAGGCCGTCAGGCTGATGAGGAAGATCATAAGGCTGCCGTTCCCGCCGCGGTACCCGACCCCTGCCATGCCGCGGAGGAAGGGCCCGCTCACTTGCAGGCAGAGCAGGAGGAGATAGGTGCCCGTGACCAGGGGCGTCATCAAGGAGGCGACCCTGCGCACCAGCCCAAGCGCACCCATGACGGCCAGCACCGCCCCTGCCGCCAGCATGGTCAGTTGCACATCGGCGCGCACGGCCGCAATGTCCTTGCCTACGGCAGGAGCGATGGCCACCATGACCAGGATCACCCCGGTCCAAATCCCGGCGGGGCCTTCCTGGATCGGCATCCGGTGGCCAAGCACAGTCTGCAGCACCGTGCCCACGCCCGAAACAAGCATGGTCCGCTGGACCATCGCGGAGATTTGAACGGCGTCAAGGTGAAGAACAGGACCAAGTGCAACGGGCGTGGCCACCGCTACGGCAATGCCGACGATGAGCCACTGGAGCGTAAAGAAGAGCGTCTGGCGCAAAAGCCACTTCCCCCATTGGTGCGTTGTGTGGAATCATGACTTGGCATTATTTGTGGAACTGCTCAACGTTTCCTGCCTGCCGGAAAGCGGTCGCCGACGCCAATACAAAAGGGAGGTGGATTCTCAGATCCGCCTCCCCGTTATCTATTGTGTGCCCCCGAAGTACTCGTCCAACGTTACGCCCTTCGCCGTGACCGCTGCCGCGGTAGCGGTGCCTACGTACCGAAGATGCCACGGCTCATAGAAGTAGCCGGTGATGCCTTCTTTCCCCTTCGGGTAGCGGATGATGAAACCGAACTCTACAGCGTGCTGCGCCAGCCACTTAGCTTCGGGGGTATCCGCGAAGCAGTCGTCGGCCGCACAGGCGCCCGTGCTGCCAGAAACGTCCATGGCCAGGCCGGTCTGGTGTTCGCTGTGCCCGGGCTCGGCGCTGTACTTGCGGGCTACCTCTTCCCCCTGCGTCCTCACGTAGTAGTCAAACAGGGAACGCTGCGTCTGGTACGACCGGTACCCGGAGACGCCAGCCAACTGGACTCCCTGCTGCTTGGCGGCGGTAAACATCTTTTCAAGCGCCTGCGCAGCCTCTTTGCGCATGAGGCGCTTCTCGTCCTTCTCGGTGAAAATGAACGGGACCTTCGGCTCCACCAGGTCGCCGGGGACGTAGTCGGAGGGCAGTGCGAAAATCTTGTTGACCAGCGCCGAGATGCTCTGCGGGTCGCTCACCATCTTGGACGGGCGAGTCTCCGCCGCCACAGGCGGCTTGTCCTTGGTTTCAACGGGTGGTGCGGGCGGAGTCACAGGGGTCTGCACAGGGGCCGGCGCTGGCACCGGTGCCGGAGTCGTCACCGTGGTGGTCGGAGGCGGCGTCACCGCATTGGAACTGCACCCGCTCAACACGGAAAGGAGTCCAAAAGCCAGAAGCATTTTGGTGGTACGTGTAGTCTGTTTCAATCTTGTCCCATCCCATATAGTTAGTATACTACCTGATTATAGGGCGAAAGCTTCTCCCTGGAGATTACGCCGGTACCGCTGCTTTGTCCAGTGGAAGTTCAGCTCCACCTTGCTCGATCGGTACTGCCTGCCAAATAGAGAACATTCACGGGGCCAGGCAAATGCCGGGCCCCGTACCTTTGTTTTCACTTCTTGGAAGGCACCCAGCGATCGCCGCCGGCGACCGCCTGCGCAAGCAGCCCTTGGTTATCGACGGTCAGTGTGACTAGCCGGTATTTGGAAACGTCCTCGAACTCGATGCTAAGCTGCACCAGTTCCGTACTGCGGCGCTGCTGCCCGGGCAGGTCCACCTGGTTGAGGCCCTTGACTGCCAGGTGCATGACCTGACCGCTGCCGTTGGTGGCAACCAGTTCGGGCTTGCTGTCCTTCAACAGCGCTTTCCACAGGTCCGTTAGTTGCTGCCCGGTCACCTGCGAACCACCGTCGGTGGCGTAGGCGGCGACCCGGAGCCCCTGGGCGCCGGACAGGCGACTGAGCGCTTCGGCGTCGCCCTTTTGCAGCAACGAGAGCACCAGCTCGTGAGCCTTGGGCTCGGCTGTAACCTCGCCGCTCTTCTTCTCCCCCGGCGGAGTCTGGGATTTCGCACAGCCGGCAGAAATCGCCACCAGCAGAATCAACACGGCTGCCAGGAACCGCTTCACCAGAGTCACCCCTTCACAGCATTCGTACGTTTCATTGACGCTGGCCACCTGGCATCGGTTTCATGATAATTCCCGTTGTCACTATCCGTACGTGGAGGTAACATGACAGCAGTGCGCGGACTAGGAAGGCGGATTGTCGTTGCAGTACCTTCGCAGCATCTACGCCCGATGTAGCCCCACAGTGTGGCTGCTGGCCCTTGGCCGCCTGGTCGACATGACCACGCTTTGGATGGCCATTCCCTTCATGTCGCTCTTCGTGAAGAACGCCGGCGGCTCCAATTTGACTGTGGGCCTGGTGCTCGCTCTCAACCCGGTAGCCCAATTGCTCGGAAACCTGATAGGCGGGCAGTGGTCGGACCGCAGGGGGCGGCGCCCGGTAATCCTCGCCGCCATGGGCTTTCGTGCCGTCGTTCTCCTGGGCTTCGCCTTTTCGCATTCGGTGTGGCAGCTCGGCGCCCTGTGGTTCGGCAACGGGCTGGTCAATGCGCTTTACAACCCGGCGTATACGGCCGCGATCGCCGATGCCACGCCGCCCGCCGGACGGACCGAGGCTTTCAGCCTCAGCCGGGTGGCCTCCAACCTGGGCGTTGGTCTTGGCCCGCTGCTCGGCTCCGCTCTGGGGGTCGGCGCCCAGCAACTGATCTTCACCCTGGCAGCGATCAGTTCCGCCCTGGTCGCGACCGCATTCTTTTTGTGGCTCCCCGAGACCCATCATCGGGCACAGGCTCAGCCCCAGAGCGGGAGCCGCCTGCGCCAGACCTTCGAAAGCTGGGCCACCATCTTCGCCGACAAGGCCCTGCTGGTCTTCGTGGCCGGTGGCGTACTCAGCCAGATCGCTTACGGGCAGATCAACTCCTCGCTCGCACTCCACCTCTCTGAGACGATGCCCAACCCCGAGAAGGTCTATGGCTTCGTGTGGACGCTCAACGGGATCCTCGTAGTGCTCCTTCAGTTGCCCGTGACCGCTGTCTTCAAACGGTTGCCGCACGTCGTTGCATCGATTGCAGGCTGCGCTACCTTCGCCGTGGGATACCTGCTCTTTGCCCTGTCCGGCACCGCCTTCCAGGTTCACGGCGCCACCGTGATCTGGACGATCGGCGAGATCATTCTTGCGGTGCCGAACACGACCTTTGTCACCGACATCGCTCCGAGTGATCTGCGCGCCCGCTACGCCGGGGCCGGAGCGCTCGACCGAGCCGTGGGCGGCATATTCGCCCCCATGCTCGGCACCGCTGCGCTGCACGCCTTCGGCGGCCGTGTTACCATGGCCGGCGCCGCCGCGGTTGTGCTCTGCGCTGGTGTGATGTTCACCCTGGCCGAGCGTGAGCGCTCTCGGCGCCTGACTCTGCAAGCCGCCTGAAGCAGGAGAGAACGATGATCTACTTCGTCATACCACTGGTCTTGCTGATCTTCGGAGGAATCAATTACTACGTGGGCCGCCGGGGGTGGCAGTGGCTGCAGTCCATGGCCCCGCTGTCCATCTCCCGCCCGGTGTACTGGACGCTGTTCTGGCTGCTCGCCCTTTCCTTTCTGCTGGCCCGCCTCGCATCCCCCTGGTTGCCAGTGGTGGCCGCCGACCTGCTGACGACCATCGCCGCCTACTGGATGGGCGTTTTCGTCTATGCACTGCTGATTCTGATCCTGCTCGATGCAATTCGCCTGCTTAACCGGTGGCTCCACGTTATTCCCGTGCCCGACGTCAACGTGGTCAAGGTCACAGGATCCGTGGTCTGCCTGGCGCTGCTTGGCCTTACTGCTTACGGCGCCTGGCGGGCGCGCACCCCGGTGGTCACCGAATACGCGCTCTCCATTCCCAAAGGCGCAGGGCAGCACCGCGAACTGCAGGTGGTCCTGGTCTCGGATACACACCTGGGCTCCATCAACGGCAACGGTCGGATCCAGGAGCTAGTGAGCACAGTCAACCGGCTGAACCCGGACCTGATCCTGGTGGCCGGTGATATCATCGACGACGATTTCCGCCCATTCCTGGCCCATAACATGGCTGCCGAACTGAGCCAGATGAAGTCCCGGCTCGGTACTTACGGCATCCTGGGCAACCATGACGCGGGGTCAGAAGACCTGCCAGCGTTCCGCGCCGAGATGGAGCGGGCAGGCATTCACCTGCTGGTGGATGAGTGGGTGAAGGTAGACAACAGCTTCGTCATCGCCGGCCGCAACGACTCGTCCCAAACGCGCAGGGGCGGCCGTGCCACGCCGCTGAGCCAGCTTCTCACCGGGGTGGACCCAGCCCTGCCGGTTCTGCTCATGGACCACCAGCCCAACCGCCTGGATGAGGCGGTGGCGGCGAAGGTCGACCTGCAGGTCTCAGGTCACACCCACCGTGGCCAGATCTTCCCGGGCAACCTGATCACCAGCCGGGTCTTCGAGGTGGACTGGGGCTACCTCAAGAAGGAGGCTACTCAGTTCGTCGTCTCGCTGGGCTACGGCACCTGGGGGCCGCCGATCCGCATTGGCAATCGGCCTGAAGTAGTCAGCATCCACCTCACGTTTGGAAACTGAAGGAGCCCGAGCCGGCAGGTAATATAGCATCCATCTATGGATAAGATCCCCTCCTTGCGCCACAATGGCTGGGCAAAGGAGGGGTTTTATGTTGAGGCTGCTTGCTCGGATCGGCTTGCTAGGGCGCGTCGCGTTGTTAGTGGGCGTAGGCGTACTGCTGCTATCGGCCCCCACCGTGGCCTACACCCCGGCTGAGGCCGGACAGCTGGGCAGGGTCGTGCTGATGCTCAAGATTGACGGAAAAACCGTGGAGAGCGACCTGGGTGAGGACGGGGCGATCCCGTTGCTGGCCCTGCGTAACTCCATCATCTCGCCGCGCGATTCTGCCAGCGGCCTGCCTACGGGTAGGCGACAGTACCAGCCCATCACGATCCGCAAGCGAATCGACAAGGCATCTCCCCTGCTCATGAAGGCCCTGACAGAAAACCAGTCGATCGAGGCGCAACTTCATTTCTACCGGCCCGCCAGCGACGGAACCATGGAGATGTACTATTGCATCTTCCTCGAGGGTGGCTCGATCGTCGATCACCAGTTGGCCCTTGGCTACAGCCTCGGAGACACCGCGACACATGAGGTATCGCAGCCCTTCGAGGAGATCTCGTTTACGTACCAGAAGATCACCTGGCTCTACCCCAAGAGCAACATCTCGTTCGAGGATGACCGGAGCCGGCGCCGGTAAACGAAATGAGAGCAAGAGCCGAACACGGTGGGCCGTCACCCGTGTTCGGCTCTTCTGCGTTTCCTAGTGCCTGTTTGTCCACCAATCGAACATGCTGTCCCAATAGAACTGTCCGTAGTAGTAATTCGAGAAGTCCATGTGGGCTATCACCTGCTTTGGCTCCCCCTGCTCCACTGTCCAGAGGGAGGCCTGCTTTCCGTCTCCCCTGGGCCAGAGGAGCTGACCGCCCCTGCCAACCTCCACGCCGAGCGCATCCCCGGTGCCTGGCACCGCCGCCTGCTTCCCGCTCCCTGGATTCCATCGCCAGATGGCCTGCTCTCGAGCTGGCTGGTACATCAGTTCAGGAGCCTGAGCGACACTGCGAATGAAGTAGACAGCCTCACCGTCGGGGCTCCAGGCCGGCTCCCGGTCAGCGTACCCGGGCGCCGTCGGCGAGGGGACATCCGTTTGTGGCGGCATGGGTGTAACCTTGATCTTCTTGTCACCCCATGCAAACCTCCCCGCCCCATCGGTAAAGGCCAGCGTCACTGCAGTGGGCGCCCACCCAAAGTAGGCCCGGTTCATCGGGCCAAACCCGAGCGGGGTTACCTCGCCCGTTTCGATGGACAGCACGTTGATCTGGTTTGCGTCAGCGCTAGGCGATGCAGACAAAGCCGAGCGGTAAAATGCGATCCATCGCCCGTCGGGGGACCACTTGAGGCCCGTTGCAGGGCCAACCCACTTCTCCTTCAGGTATTCTCCGTTCCAGAGCACCCGTGGCTCGCCACCCGATGCAGACACGACCCCGATCTCAGCGGTGCCCGTGAAATCCTCCCGACCGGTATTCCTGGCCAGCGCCAGGAAGCGCCCGTCGGGGGACCAGGCTGGAGCCGTCCAACCCTTTGCGATCAACCGGCGGGGCTCCAGACCGCCGTCGGAAACGCGTACTGTAAACACATCCTGGCCTTCAGCGAAGGTGAGGGTACTCTCGGACGGCGACCAGCTCGCGACTGAGCAACCGGCGGTGTCGCCCACTTTCCAGGGTACCGCACCTGGCCGAACGACCCAGAGAGCCCGGTCCTTCTGGAAGGTTACGTATCGCCCATCCGAGGAGAACTGCGGGCTGGTCGCTCCTCTGCCCTCCGTCACCCGCTGCTCACTGCCGGCCTCCCAAATCCAGAGGTTCCCACTGCGGACGAAGGCGATCCGGCCCGGAACCGGCGCCTCTGCGGCCGTTCCCTGGGAGGATCCACTGAACAGGATCAGAACCCCAATCAAGAAGATGAGAGCTCGCTGCTTCACAACGTCACCTCGGCGACAGTGTGTGCGCGGCGCTGGCCTCCCTCTCGTGGGATGTAATGGGTGTTGGCATGAAACAGAAAGCGGGGTCCGGCACATGCCGAGCCCCGCTCCGCTTTGTGTTTTATGTAGGCGTTTCGTGTGATGTAGGGTGTTTACTTACTCGGCCCGGCCTGAGCAGGCTCTGCCTTCTTGGCCGCCGCCTTGGCTTTGCTCTTCTTGACCGGCTCGGCCCTGCGCTCCAGGGGGAGGCCCAGGTCGATCACGAGGCCCGGGGCCAGGGGGCTGGCGCTGGGGATGTAGGCGGCATCAAACCGCTCCCGGTAACCTGTCTCCACAGACAGTCCCGCTTCTTCCAGGAGGGTGATCAGGTTGATCCAGGCGCCGGAGCTCTTGGCGTAGCGGTTGACCGGAAGCGCAGTCAGGTCGTTGGCGGCGGCGGGCTTAATGATCAGCAGCTTTGTATTGGGAACTAGCCTGCAGTGTACCCGTTCAACCTTCTTGCGGCTGACGGCGCCCGGCTCAGCGATCCGGGACAGGCGATGGTCAGCAGCTGAAAAGAGCTCCAGATTCGCCGGGGCGTGCAGCCACCCGCCGGACCGGTTGGCTGTCCCCTTCAGGATCTCCCCGTCGGTGCTGGGTGCGATCAGGTTTTCGGGCCGAACGTTAAGCAGAGCATCCAGGGTCTGCTTGCTGAGCACCTCTGCCTTTGCCGCATTCGCCGTGCTGGTCACGTCAGTCCGGGCCGGAGAACCAGGCTTGTCGCTGGTAGCCACGAGACTCAACCTCCTTGACTTAGTCAGGTCTATCCTAAAATAGTCCTGTTGTGGATTAAATTACCATACATTGGATAGGGATGCAATAGGGCGTTGGGGGTGCCGTCGGGGTGAGAGCGGGGGGCTTCAGGGTAGGCTCGGGGTATACTTGGGAAATGCTCGGGGTATAAACGGGATTTCTTCCCCATGGCTGCATCCGGATCATGGGCTGTGTTTAGAACGTGCTTCCCAGTAGGGCTGGAGGGACCGGGGAGAGGTCTGACATCGCCATCGGTGGGACCACATGAAGGCGGGCATGGGCGCCCGGTCACGAAAGCCCCCTCGGGGGGGATGTCCGAAGGGGGCCTCACTGTAGGCCTCTGTGGTTTTCGACTGCCTCAGGGGGGTGATCCCATTCGCTTGGGATAGGAACGGGGTAGGCATGGGGTAGGATCGGGACTGGAATGTGCAGACCCTGGTTGCCTTCTAGGGAGACCTGGAAGTCGACGGCGAAACCTTCCTAGAATATATTGCGTATCTGTCCTGATAGGTTTGAATCGATTAGGTCCCGGCGGTGTAAACACGTAGAGCCAGGCAGTCATGCCTGGCTCAGTTTCCTTTCGAAGGGGCTGCCTGTACTGATGAGCGTTCAACTGAATAGACTTTAAGGAATATGCTCGGGCGGAGGGGTGCTCGTGAGTTATACTGTCCGGCCAGGAGATTCACTGTGGTTGATCGCACGACGGTTCGGCACCACGGTTGGGGACCTGTTGGCAGCAAATCCGGAGATTCCAGCGTCGGGCGAGATTTATGCCGGACAGGTGCTGCGGATTCCAGGACTCAGTCAGCCACCGCTAACCACGCCATATGTCGTGCGTGCCGGGGACACCTTTTACCTGATCGCCCGCAGGTTTGGCATCACCGAGGCGCAACTTCGCCTGGCTAATCCCGGCGTTAATCCGATGCGCCTGATGGTGGGACAGCGGCTGACGGTTCCTGTCGCTCCAGAGCAGGTCATCGTGGTCCCGCAGGACCGCTACGGGTACAACGAAATGAGCGATGACCTTGCCCGCCTGGCGGAACGGTACCCATTTATTCAGCTGACGACGATCGGGGAAACCGTTCTCGGCCGGCCCATTCCTGCGGTTCGGGTGGGGACGGGGCCGACGGAGGTACACTTCAACGGTTCTTTCCACGCCCAAGAGTGGATCACCACGCCACTCTTAATGAAGTTCATTGAACGGTATGCCGACGCCTATCGGAACGGAGAACGAATCGGCCAGTTCAATATCCCGGCCCTGTACAACAGAACCTCCTTATGGGTAGTACCGATGGTAAACCCAGATGGGGTGGAGTTGCAACAGAACGGACTCGAGCCTGACAATCCCTATTATGACCTTGTGCTTCGTGCGAACGGCGGCTCCTTTGATTTCCGGCACTGGACTGCCAACATTCGCGGGGTAGACCTGAACAATCAGTTCCCGGCCAACTTTGAGCGAGAGGCCCAACGGGGGCCTCAAGCCCCGGCGCCCCTCAACTACTCAGGCCCGGCGCCGCTCTCCGAACCAGAGGCGCGGGCCATGGCGGACTTCACGCGGGACCATGACTTCCGTATGGTGCTTGCGTTCCACACTCAGGGCGAGGTGATCTACTGGGGGTACGAGGGGTACGAACCGGCGGAATCGGAACGCATCGTGACCATCTTCTCCGAAGCCAGCGGGTACAGACCCGTTCGTTACGTGCAGAGTTGGGCCGGTTATAAGGACTGGTTCATCCAGGAGTGGCGGAGGCCCGGGTTTACGGTCGAGGTCGGACGGGGTGTAAATCCATTGCCCATTTCGCAGTTTTGGGACATCTGGGGCCACACGATCGGATTAATGCTCGCAGCACTTGCGCTTTAGGCCGTGTCCCATGCAACACCCGCGCCAAACGCTATTTCCGATAGCTAGAGGACCACGACAGGCCACGCGTGGTCTGGCGGTTTCGCTATGGCTAGAAAAGGGCCAACACGAGGGAGCCTGGCCCGGCTGGTCACAGACGGGTCTCCAGGACCGTTTCGCACTCAGAACGTGATGCTTCCCCGCCGTAACTTTTTTCGCAACTTAGCGGTGAGAGCGAAAGCGTTGCAGAGCTTTTCGTAGGCTGTGCTAGGGCTCACCGTGGTATGGCAATCGGCGAAACCAGTTCGTATCTCCAGAATAACGAAATCATGTCCCTTGTCAGGAAGAGGATTTCGTTCCTTGTCTATCTGTTTGCCACAAGTACCTCGTGAAATGAACGATCACCCAAAAACATCCAACGTATATGGGAACTGAAATGAGGGGAGACCAGCGGGGGTATCTCATCAAATGCGTTGTGCTTAGCGCAAAGTATTCAGCCCCCGCGTTTGCCAAAGAGATGCCAAGGATCCACCACCAAGTCTGTCTCGGGTTCTCGAGATCCTTTTGCAGAATGAGCATGGCCTCGGGTGCTGCGCCGACGACATTCCAGATCATATTGCCTGAGAGCAGATTCCCCAGTTTGATTGGGTAAATCCATAGGCCCAGTTGGGTGCCAAGAGTATCAAGCAAATACGCAATCAAGGCAAACAAGACTCCGCCAGCAAGCGATTCTCGCATTTTCTCGCGTTCTCCCAGAATCCAAAGAGCCCCCCAAGGGGCAAATGTATAAGCCCAAAACACCGTCCAATCCCACCATAGATGGGGCACGTCATCTCCTCCTTGTTGTCTGGCTCGACGCCAGTTACACGTGTCCGAGCTTTGAGGCTCTATGAAGCAACCAGTACATAGCGGCTTCCAATGACCCCGCGATGGCGCCCATCCCAAGTGCGCTTGGCCGGGAAACAGCAACTTGCGGCATGAGAGAGGGAGAAAGATACAAAATTCCTGCAAACACGACAGCCAAGAGAAAGGCGGACCACCAGACACCCAGGCTGTCGAGGAGAATGGTATCCAGGGCGAGTGATATAACGGCGAATACTACCCCTACAGCTATCCACTGACCGGGGGAAGCGAAGTGAATTCCTGCAAACAGATAGTCTCCAAGAGCCACGGCGGCTGGGTTGAGAATCAGCCGAGCCAGTGCGTTGCTCCACGTCATGGTTTGACCTCCTACGAGGAAAGATGGCCGTGTTTGCTATAATTCCCTCCCCGACTGACTGCTCAACCCTTCTAGATTCAGCCAGAACGGCCAGAGGCCTTGTAGAACAAGACTTCTGGCCGTGTCGTCGTTTTTTATGGTACGGTTCCCCGGCGTTGGTACTGACGTGCCGGTACAGGAATGCCGACGCTTCCACGCCGAAGAAACGGTCAGGAGGCGACGCAACCTTGGGACGTAGCAAAGGATTTGGGTAAGCGTCAAATAATGCCCACCGTGTAGGCACGGTGGGCATCGGCCGAAACTGTGTGGAAGGAACTACAAAACTCCCGCGCTACTTCCGCTTCTCCAGCTCAATGATCAGGTCACGCAGCTCGGCGGCACGCTCGAACTCGAGGTTCTTGGCGGCCTCCTTCATCTCCTTGCGCATGCGGTCGATCACCTGCGGGATATCCTTCTTCGGCGTTTCCAGAATGCCGACCGCCTTGGCCTCCGGGGCATCGGCCGGCCGGACCGCCTGAATGACATCGCGCACCGGCTTGATGATGGTCTTCGGCGTGATGCCGTGCTCCCGGTTGTACTGCTCCTGGATCGCACGGCGGCGGTTGGTTTCGCTGATGGCCTTGTTCATGGAGTCGGTCATGCGGTCAGCGTACATGATCACCCGGCCCTCGGCGTTACGGGCCGCACGGCCGATGGTCTGAATGAGAGAGCGCTCGGCGCGCAGGAAGCCTTCTTTGTCGGCGTCCAGGATTGCCACCAGCGAGACCTCCGGAATGTCGAGGCCCTCTCGGAGCAGGTTGATGCCGACCAGCACGTCGAAGGTGCCCAGGCGCAGGTCGCGGAGGATCTGCATGCGCTCCAAGGTCTCAATGTCTGAGTGCAGGTAGCGCACCTTGACGCCGAGCTCCTTCATATAGTCGGTCAGGTCTTCGGCCATCTTCTTGGTCAGCGTGGTGACCAGCACCCGCTGATTCTTGGCCGTGCGCTGCTTGATTTCGGCGTACAGGTCGTCGATCTGGCCCTTGATCGGGCGGACCTCCACCTCGGGGTCCAGCAGGCCCGTCGGGCGGACGATTTGCTCGGTGATGAGGGTGGGCTTCACCCGGCCCAGCTCGTAGGGCCCCGGCGTGGCGGATACATACACGACCTGGTTGAGCCGCTCCTCGAACTCGCCGAACTTGAGCGGCCTGTTGTCCGCCGCCGAGGGCAGACGGAAGCCATACTCAATCAGGTTGTCCTTACGGGCCTTGTCGCCGTTGAACATCGCGCCGACCTGGGGCACCGAGACGTGCGACTCGTCAATCACCATGAGGAAATCGTCCGGGAAGAAGTCGAGCAGGGTGTACGGCGATTCCCCGGGCGGGCGCCCGGTCAGGTGCCGGCTGTAGTTCTCAATGCCCGTGCAGAAGCCGATCTCCCGGAGCATCTCCAGGTCGTTGCGGGTGCGCTGCTCCAGGCGCTGGGCCTCCAGCAGCTTGCCCTGCTCCCGCAGGTCCTTCAGGCGCACCTCGAGCTCTTCCTCAATGCTCACCAGGGCCTTCTCCCGCTTCTCGTCCTCCACGACGTAGTGGCTGGCGGGGTAGATGGCCACGTGGTCCATCATGCCGAGGATTTCGCCCGTGAAGGGATCGAACTCGCAGATGCGGTCGATTTCGTCGCCGAACCACTCGCAGCGGATCGCCCGGTCGGTCGCGGCGGCAGGGAAGATTTCAACCACGTCGCCACGGACGCGGAACTTGTTACGGACGAAGTTGATGTCGTTCCGCTCGTACTGGATGTCGACCAGGCGGCGGAGGATGTGATCGCGGTCAACCAGGTTGCCCACCCGCAGGGAGACGGCCAGGTCCTTATAGTCCGCAGGGGAGCCCAAGCCGTAAATACACGAAACGGAGGCCACAATGATCACGTCGCGCCGCTCGAACAGCGCCATGGTGGCGGAGTGGCGGAGCTTATCGATTTCGTCGTTGATCATGGAGTCCTTTTCAATATAAGTATCCGTGGTAGGGATGTAGGCTTCCGGCTGATAATAGTCGTAGTAAGATACAAAGTACTCGACCGCGTTGTTCGGGAAGAACTCCTTGAACTCGCTGCACAGCTGGGCGGCGAGGATTTTATTGTGAGCCAGCACCAGCGTTGGCCGCTGGACCCTTTCGATGACGCCAGCGATGGTAAAGGTTTTGCCCGTACCGGTGGCGCCGAGCAGAATCTGCTCGCGTACGCCGCGGTCAATGCCATTCGCCAGCTGCTCAATGGCCTTGGGCTGGTCGCCTGCGGGCTTGTAGTCAGAGACGAGTTCAAACCGCTTCTTCTGCAAGACGCGTTTCCCCCTTATCCGGTGCGTACCCTTGATTATACCACACCGAACAAGTGTACGAAAAGAAACACGAGGTTGGAAAAGATGAAAAGCGCAGGCAGGCGCCTGCGCTTTTCGGCCGCTAAGGCCGTGACACGGTAGCTGTAACTTGCGCCTCGCTGTTGGAGGTGTAGGCATCGGTCCAGGTCTGGGATTGCCCGGGCGCCAGGTTCACGGAGAGCGTACCCATGCTGTCGTTGCCGCTGGTGCCGTCGCTGTCGAGGATCTCGATGGTGACCACGCTGTTGTTGGGCTTTGCCACGTGCCTGGTGTGGTAGGCCGAAGAGTACTGGGCGCCGTCCGCGGCGTTGTTGTAGCCCCAGTTCACGGTGCGCTTCGCCCCTACCGCTGAGTCGTTGTACTTCCAGAGGCGGTCATCGGTGTAAGTCATGCCGGCGACCGTCACCTTCGGGAAGATGTCGCTGGCGCCGCCGAAGGGGTCACGGTTGGCACGGCTGGTAATCGCCGATATGTCGATCTTGTGGGTGTAGTACGGGTGGTAGGTGTACACGTGCGAGAAGATGCCCAGCCCGTTCAGGTGCGTGTCGACGAAGTGGGCAGGATCGCTGAAGATGTCGCCCGTGAAGGTGGCGCCGTCATCCGAGTCGTCCCAGCCCCACGGGGCTTTGGCGGAGTTGGCCTGGTAGTTGTCGCCCCGGAAGACGCCAAAGCTGGCAAAGGTGTTGTCGTTGCCAATCTGTTCACGCCGGTTCCAGAGCTCGTCCACACTCTTGAGGGCGTAGGTGTAGGTGTGCGTGTAGCTGCCGGTCCCGTCGGTTGGCACCGAAGCGACCCCGGTGTACTGGTAGACGATGCCGTCGCCGCCCGGCGCTCCGCTGCCGTCATAGGCGTGCACGCCGTGCCCGTTCCAGGGGCTCTGCCCGTTGGCCTGGATGAACAGCTTGGGCCGGTCCCCCCGGAATAGCACGCCTCCGTCCACGTTGTCGAGGCCGGTGGTGACCGCCGAGTCGTTGGTGTACTGGTACCACTGGTCATGGGCCAGCGTTTCTACCAGGTGAAAAGCGCCATATGTTGTCCCGTTTTTGTGGATGACGACCAGCGCACCCTCGAGATCGTTCTCATGCTTGTCCGCGTCGAGCGGTCCGTCATCGCGCGCATGGAACGTGTAGTATCCGATGAAGTAGTGCGTCTCGGTTTCCACGACGGAGTAGTAGACGTAGGCAGGGGTGTTGTACGAGTTCAGGTTCTCCCAGTTGTTGCGCCCATTCCAGTCGCCATCGTAATCGAAGTTCGTGAGGCTGTCTGCCTTCAAGCCGTACGTTGCGTTGACATCCTGATAGAAATCCGGAGCCCAGTGCGCCGCAAGATCTTCGTAGAACGTAACCGCTTCAGCCCGGCCGGCCCCCATGCCGGCCATCATCCATCCCATTACGAACCCTACCAGAACCACTGCTGCAAACCTTCTCATCCTTTCTCCTCCCTTGTCGAGACTGTGTTTCTAGCCGCGCCCTTGCGCAGCTAATAGCGCCTCGATCTCGTCACGGGTCGGCATCGCCTCGGAGCAGCTGTGCCGGCTCACCACGATCGCCCCGGCGGCGGCGGCGAAGGTAAGGGAGCGCTCGGGCGCCCACCCCTGGGTCAGGGCATAGCAGTAGGCGGCACCGAAGCCGTCGCCGGCGCCCAGGGTGTTCGTCACCTCCACCTTTAGCGGGGCCACGCTGAGCGGCCCGCCCTCGCCGAAGAGCATCACCCCGGCGGCGCCCCGCTTGGCTACGACCGTGCGGGGACCAAGGCTCATCACCCGCGCCGCACCGCTGGCCGGGTCCGAGGATTCGCCGGCGAACTCCAGCTCCGGCTCGTTGGCGATCACGATGTCGGTCAGGCCCAGCGCCAGCCGGTAGTACAAGCGAGCGGCCTTGTGGTCCGCCCACAGGGCGGGGCGCCAGTCCACGTCCATCACGTTCAGTCCGCCCCGATCCCGGTTGACCTGCAGCGCGTACAGCGCCGCCTCACGGGCGGGCGACTCGGCGAGGGCGGTGGCCGCCAACACCAGCATGCCGCCGAGCTGCGACTCCTGGATATCGTGGATCGAAAGCTGGTTGTCTGCACAGGGTTTCCGGTAGAAGAGCACCTTGGAGTCGCCGGGCGGGAAGATGGAGGCAAAGGCGAGGGCCGTCGGGCTGGCGGGGTCACGCCCGACCATCTCCACGCTGACCCCTTCGGCCTGAAGCTTGCTCAGCAGGAAGGTCCCGAACTCGTCGGGTCCCACCCGGCTGATCAAGCCCACGTTCGCTCCGAGCCGGGCCAGGCCGACAGCCGTATTGCCAGCCGAGCCGCCCAGGTACTTGCTGAAGCTGGAGACGCCGCTCAGCGGGGTTTGCAGCTGGTCAGCGTAGAGGTCGACGATCACCCGGCCAAGGCAATAGACCTTCATTGCGTTCCTACCCCTTTGCCACGTCGGGTTTCTGCCAGTTCATCAGGTGGGCGTAGTCGGGGTCGACCCGGAAGTTCCAGGCGCGGGTTGGCCCCGCCATCACGTTCAGGTAGTAGCAGTCGTGGCCGGGAGTCGCCGCCACCGGGTGGTAACCCCGGGGCACCAGCACCAGGTCACCGTCGCCGGGCGCCATTGTCTGGTCCAGCGATCGGTCGTCGGTATAGACCCGCTGGATGGCGAACCCGGTGGCCGGCTTGATCTGGTAGTAGTAGGTCTCCTCCAGGTAGCTCTCCGCCGGGGGCGCCTCGGTGTCATGCTTGTGGGGCGGGAAGCTCGACCAGTTGCCAGCGGGCGTGTAGACCTCCACCAGGATCAACCGGGCCGCCGGCGCCGACGGGGGCAGCAAGTGCTGGATGTACCGGTAGGTTTGGTCCTGGCCCCGCTCCTCAGCGACGACCTCGGCCGGGGTGATCAGGCGGGGCGCCCCACCCACCGGGGCCGGCGCCCCGGCCACCGCCAGGTGCAGGTCGGTCTCGGCGGTCACGGTGTAACTCAACCCTGGCGGCAGCAGCACCGCGTACGGTGGCCGCCGCTCCCACACATCCTGCCGGTCGCCAATGGAGCGGTACGTCACGGGTCCCGCCTGCACCATGCACCGGCCGCCCAGAAGCACAAGGGCCGTCTCCCGGTCCTCGGTGGCGCCCTCGAGGCGGGCGCCGGCCGTCAGCCTGACCGCATCGAAGTGAATGTACTGCCAGCCGGCGTCAGTGGGCGTGATCCGCACCCCGTCCCGACTGCGGCGCAGCAGGGCGGTCATACGCCGGCCACCTCCCGGATGAAAGCCCGGGCAGCCCGGGAGACCTCGAACGGGTTGTAGATGGCGGGGTTCTGCTCCGCCTCAACGATGATCCAGCCGGTGTAGTTCGCCTCAGCCAGGGCGCCGAATATCGCCGCAAAGTCGAGGTACCCGGTGCCCGGCGTGCAAAAGACGTTCTCCATGACCGCCTGCTTGAAGCTCAGGCCTGCTGCCCGGCAACGGGTGAGTACGTCGGCCCGGACATCCTTGGCGTGCACATACTTGATCCGGCCCGCATGGCGCCGGAAGACCGCCACCGGGTCCCCGCCGCCGTACACAATGTGGGCCGAGTCAGCGCAGTAGCCGACCAGGTCGGGGTCGGTCTTCGCCATCAACAGGTCGATTTCGGCCTCCGACTCGATGACGGTCCCGCCGTGGGGATGGACCGTCAAGGTCATCCCGTGCTCACGGGCGTAGCGCCCACAGGTGTGAAGCCCCTCAATTAGGGCCTGCCAGTTCCGGTCCGAGAGCGGCGTAACAGCCGGTCGCTCTCCGCCCAGATCCCAGTGCAGCGAGTAGGCGCCCTCGGCCACCGTGGCGAACGTGGCGCCCGCCGCCTTGCAGAAATCAATGTGCTCCTTGGTGGCGGCGATCTCGGCCGCAAGCCGGTCGGGGTTGGCAAAGTTGCACCAGCGGTAGGCTGCGGCCAACACCAGGCCGTGCTCGGCCAGGGTGCGCTTTAGCTCCAGCGGCTCCTGCGGGTACGAGTAGCTCATCTCGGAGCCGGCATAGCCGCAGGCGGCCATCTCCCGCATCACCTGGACGCCGGGGGTGCCGGCGCCCCAGATGCGAATGTCGTCATTCACCCAGGCGATCGGACCTACACCAACGCGGACCTCTTTGCTGAGCCCCACCTACAGCACCTCCCGGCCGCGGTTTTCCATCCACGCAGCATGATGCTCCGTCAGGTACTCAGGAATCGGTATGTCCCACCAGCCGGCGCCGGTGAGGCCCTGCTTGTTGACCATTACCTCAATGAGCGCCGGGCCGCCGCTAGCCATCGCCCGGGTCAGGGCGGGGCCAATGCCGGCCGGGTCGACCACCCGCTCGCCATGGATGCCAAAGTCCTTGGCCACCTCCGCCAGCTGGGCGGAGTAGTCGTCACCCTTTCGGCGGAACTGCGTCACGATTGTGCGGTCCTTGCCGAAACGCCCCTCCTGGAGGTTGCGAATCGAGGAGAAGCCGCAGTTGTTCATGACGATCCAGATCACCGGGATGTCGTACATGGCCGCCACACCGATCTCCTGCATGGTCTGCAGGAAGTCGCCGTCGCCCGCCAGGCCGACCACGGGCCGGTCGGGCGCCGCCAGCTTGGCCCCAATGGCGCCGGGCACCGTGAAACCCATGGTGGAGAAGCCACCGGAACTGATATGCGTGCGCGGCTCGTAGACCGGGAACTCCTGGTAGGTCTGGTTCTGCACCAGGCCGGCGCCGGCCACCACGATGCCGTTGCGAGGCAGCGCCTTGCGCACCTCAACCAGCGCCCGGGAGATGGTGGTGTAGCCCGGGCCGCTGTACTCCTGGGCCGGGCGCAGCATGGCGTACCACTGCTCGCGCAGCGCTGCAATGTGGCGATGGTAGGCCGAGCCCCGCCAGTCCCTGGCCTTGCCGAGCATGCGGAGCCCGTCGAGGATGTCGCGGGCGGCGCTGCGGGCATCCGCCACCATGTCGACGGCGACAGGGAAGTTCTTGCCGATCTCGTGGGCGTCGATATCGACCTGGATAAGCTTGCAGCCGGGCTGCATGTTGTACTCCTTGTGGTAGCTGGAGAAGGACCAGTCGGTGAAGCGGCAGCCGAAGGAGAGCACCACATCGGCCTCGTGCAGCAGGGTGTTGGCCACCGATGAGCCCGGCGACCCCGGGTGCAGGCCGTACAGCTCGTGATCCTCGGGGACGGCGCCCTTGCCCATCCAGGTGGTCAGAATGGCGGCGCCCAGGTACTCGGCGATCGCCTGGACCTCCTGATGGGCGTTGGCGGTGATCACGCCACCGCCGATCAGCACCACGGGTCGCTGGGCGCCCAACAGCAGCCGGACCGCTTGCTCAACCGCCTGCCCGTCGGGGCGGGGCGGGTGCTGCACCTGGCGCTCAGCCGGGACCGGCAGGTCGGTCTCCATCGCCTCGGCCTGCACATCCATGGGCATATCGATGTGGACGGGGCCGGGGCGCCCGCTCAGCATCTTGTTGAAGGCGCGGTGCATCACGAAGGGCACGCTCTCCACCCGGGTGGGGAAGAAGGTCTGCTTGGTGACCGGCTTGAGGACGTTGGGAAAGTCGGAGAACTGGTGCCGGTCCAGCTCCTGGAGCACCGAGTGCCCACGCATGTAGGTGTGGGTGGACCCGGTCACCACCAGCATGGCGGTGGAGTCTACGAAAGCCTGGGCCACGCCGATTACCGTGTTGCAGGCGCCCGGCCCGATCGAGGTGAAGACGCCGCAGGGCTGCCCGCTCACCCGGTAGTAGGCGTCGGCCATGTGGGCGGCGCTCTGCTCGTGGTAGGCGATCATCGCCTGGACCTTCTCCTTGCGGTCGACCAGGGCGTCGAAGAGGCACACGTCGCCGTGACCCGGGATGCCGAAGACGTAGGGAACCCGGTTTGCGATGAGGTTCTCGGCAACGATTTCTGCTCCGGTCAAGCGTGGCATATTGGCTACACCCCTTCCACATCAACGGGCCGGCCCAAATCCTGCGACCGCTTGGCAGCCAGGGCGATTAGCAGCGCCTGCCGGCCATCCCAGGCCCCGACGATCGGGCGCCGCCCCTCCTGCACGCACTTGATGAACTCGACCATCTCAATGAAGTAGGCGTCGGCAAACCGCTCCAGGAAGCCCGGTACGAAGTCCTGGGTAATGCCGGATCGGGTCTGCACAGTGATCGGGGTGTGGCGCCCGTAGCCGATCGAGATCGTGCCCTTGGTGCCCATCACCTCGGCCCGGATGTCGTAGCCGTAGAAAGCGTTGCGGCTGCCCTCGATATGGCCCAGACCGCCACGGGCGAACTCCAGCACCACATGGGCGTGGTCGACGTCGCCGTAGTCGGCGAACCAGGGGTGGACCAGGGCCTTGCCCGTGGCATGCAGGCGCACCGCCTCATCGTCCATCAGGAAGCGGGCGATGTCGAACTCGTGGATCAGCGCGTCCAGGTAGATGCCACCGGATTGGGCGACGTAGTCGCGGGGCGGCGCCTGCGGGTCCCGGCTGATGCCGTTGTACGCCACCACCTCGCCGATGGCCCCCTCCTCGATCGCCCGCTTGGCGGCGGCGTACCCGGGGTCGAAGCGGCGCATGAAGCCCAGTTGGAAGAGGACTCCGCTCTCCCGCACGGCCTTGTCGATCGCCTCGCACTCGGGCACCGTAAGCGCCAGGGGCTTCTCGCAGAAAATCGCCTTGCCCAGCCGGGCGGCCTCCAGGCAGATCTCGGCGTGGGTGGTACTCGGGGTGACGATGATGACCGCGTCGACCGACGGGTCGGCCACGGCCTCGCGCCAGTCGGCGTAGCCGCGGGCGCCCAGTTGGGCGGCCACTTCTGCGGTGCGGGACTCGATCGGGTCGGAGACGGCGGTCAGGCGGGCGCCCGGGATCCGGGTGGCCAGGATTTCGGCGTGGCGGAAACCCATGCGGCCTAGGCCCAACACAGCACAGCGAACGGTGCTACTACCCATGGTGATCTCTCCTTATCGGGATTCATTAACGAGGTTGACCAGCTCGGCATGCACCCGCCCGTTGCTCGCCAGCACCCCACAGCGGGGGAGCAGCGGCAGCTCCGAACCATCGGGGCTGGAGACTCTGCCGTCGGCCTCCGTGACCAGCAGGGCGCCCGCCGCCCGGTCCCAGGTGTTGAGCCGCATCTCCCAGAAGGCGGTCAGTCGCCCGGCGGCCACCCAGGCCATCTCCAGGGCTGCGGCGCCCAGGTTGCGCATGCTGCGGCAGCGGGCGGCGCACCGACCATAAGCCTCCAGGTTCTCCACCCGCCCCTCTCCGTGCAGGTAGGGGGTGCGAGTGCTGATGATCCCTTCGGCCAGGTGCGCAGCGGTGTCGACTCGCATTGGCTCGCCGTTCAGCGCGGCGCCCCCGCCCAGCGATGCGGTGAAGAGCTCATCCCGGTGGGGATCGAAGATGGCGGCTGACACCACCTGGCCGCCGACCGCAAGCGCTACCGAAACGCAGTAGAACGGCAGCATCTGCACGAAGTTGTTCGTCCCGTCGAGCGGGTCCACGATCCACAGCGGGCGGGCGCCCGATGCGGTCCCGCCCTCCTCCTCGCCGAGGATGTCGTGGTCGGGAAACGCCTCCAGGATCACCTGCCGGATGACGCGTTCGGCCTCCCGGTCAACCGCCGTGACCAGGTCGTCCGGGGCCGACTTGATGCTGGGGGCCTGGCGGGCGCTGCTGTACCGCCGAACCACATCCCCTGCCCGCCGGGCTGCAAGGGCGGCGATCTCCAGCTCCCTCATGCCGGGAACAGCCGGGCTGCGGCTGCCTCCAGTGTGAGGGAGACCTCGCCTGACAGCACGCCCCGCTCCTGGGGGTTGTGGTCGTCGATCATGACCTCCTGCCCGCCGATGTCGACCCAGTACCGCACGACGGCGCCCAGGAAGCTGCTCGCCTTGATCCGGCCGCGCAAGCCCGGGCCATTGGCGCCCTCCACGGTCGACACAGTGAGGCTCTCCGGCCGCACCGAGAGTACCGCTTGGCTCCCCGCCGTCGGCCGGTGCGCCCCGACCAAGACCTTAAGCGTGTGATCGCCCACCTGCACCTGGGCGTGGTTGGCCTCCACGCCAATCACGCTGGCCTTCAAGAAGTTGTTCGCCCCAATGAAGTCGGCCACAAAGCGGTTGACCGGCTGGAAGTAGAGATCCCAGGGCGCCCCATACTGTTGAAGCAGCCCCTGGTCCATGACGGCGATGCGGTCCGCGATGGACAGCGCCTCCTCCTGGTCGTGGGTCACGTAAATGGTGGTGATGCCGGTCCGCTTCTGAATCTCCTTCAGCTCGGTGCGGACCTTCACCCGCATCTTGGCGTCGAGGTTGGACAGGGGCTCATCCATCAGCAGCACTTCGGGCTCCATGACCAGCGAGCGGCCCAGGGCCACACGCTGCTGCTGGCCGCCGGAAAGCTGCTTTGGCAGTCGGTCGGCCATGGCGCTCAGGCCGAGAAACTCCATCATGCGGTCGGCCTTCGCTTTTCGCTCAGCGGCGGGAAGCTTCTTGATCCGCAGCCCGTACCCGATGTTCTCCCGCACCGTCATGTGCGGGAAAAGGGCGTACTCCTGAAACACGATCGAGGTGTGGCGCAGGTGGGGTGGCAGCCCCCGCTGCGATACGCCTCCAATAGTGATATCGCCGCTGTCCGGTTCGATGAAGCCGGCGATCATGCGCAGGGTGGTCGTCTTGCCGCAGCCCGACGGCCCCAGCAGGCAGGTGAAGCTGCCCTCCTCGATCTCCAGATTTAGATCCTTCACGGCGTAATGGCTTCCGTAGATCTTGTTCAGCCCTGTCAGGCGCACATGCACTGTCATCGCATTGCCTCCCGGTGATTACAGGTCGAAGAGCTTCGCCTTGCCGCCCGCCACCAGCCGGAAGGCGATCAGTGCGAGGAAGGTGATCCCCATCAGCCCAACCGCCAGGGCGGATGCCTGGCCCCAGTACCCATGCTCCGCCAGCCCCATGATCGAGGAGGCGGCCACGTTCTTGCCGGGGGAGACCAGGAAGATCACGGCCGAGAGCGTGTTGATGGACTTGACGAAGGAGTATACCAGCGAGGCGGTAAAGGCGGTCTTGAGCAGCGGGATCACCACGTCGATGAAGGTCCGGAAGGTGTTGGCGCCCAGGTCGGCGGCGCTCTCCTCGATCGAGTTGTCGATCTGCTGGAGGGCAGAGACGCCGCTCCGATAGCCCACCGGGAGGGTCCGGAACAGCATGCACAGGATCACGATCGCCGCCGTGCCGGTCAACATGAAGGGCTTGCCGTTGAACGACAGGACCCAGGCGATTCCCACCATGGTGCCGGGCAGGGCGCCGGGGAGCACGGCCAGGAAATCCAGGATCTTGCGGCCGGCAAACGACTTCCGGTAGACCACATAGGCGGAGAGTACCGCGAAGAGGGCGGTGCCCAGGCCAGCCAGCAGAGCGTAATAGGCCGAGTTCCAAAGGTCGTGCAGTTTGGCCTTGGCGTAGCCAAAGTTGGCCATGGTAATGGTCCAGTCCACACCCCAGGTCTTGGCGAAGGCACTGAGAATAATGGCGCCGTAGACCAGCACCATCACCAGGGAGACCAGGCTCAGGAGCACCAGCAGCGCCCACTTCACCACAGGGGGCGTCGGCAGCGGGTCCAACGAGCCACCCTTCCCTGTGACCGTCACGTACTGCTTGCGGTCCACCCAGAACCGCTGGAGCAGGAAGACCCCCAGCGTTGGCACCAGCAGCGCCACCGAGAGCACAGCAGCCATGGGCAGGTTATAGAGACCGGTCACCTGCATGTAGGCCTCGGTGGCCAGCACGCGATAGTTGCCGCCGATCAGCATCGGGTTGCCGAAGTCAGCCAGGGCGTACATGGATACCAGCAGGGCTGCGCTGGCAATGCCAGGCGTCGCCAGGGGCAGCACGACGGTTCGCAGGGTCCCCCAGTATCCCTGTCCCAGGTCGCGAGCCGCGTACTCAAGGGTGGGGTTAATGCCCCGCAGCACCCCCGAGAGCGAAAGGACCGCCACGGGGTAGTACGCCAGCGTCTGGACCAGCCAGAGGCCGGGCCAACCGTAAATGTCAAGTTCCAGGCCGAGCAGTCCGTAGGTGATCACCCCACGGCGCCCGAAGAGCAGAATGAACGCTAACCCGCCAACGAAAGGCGGTGAGATCAGCGGCAGGATCGAGACCGCCCGGAAGAAGGGCTTGCCAGGGAAGTCGGGACGGGAGAGTGCATAGGCGAAGCAGAAGCCGACAAACGTAGCCGACAGCATGGTGAGGCCAGAGACGGTAAGGCTGTTGCTCAGGATCTTAACGAAGCGTGCCTGCTCGAAGAAGGAGCGCCAGGTCGCTACCTTGGGGAAGGTGATCACCCGAACGACCGGGTAGAGCACGAACAGCAGCAGGAAGATCGCCACCACCCCGATGGCGAGGTAGGCGGTCGGATCCAGGGCCAATTGCCGGACCGGCGAGAGCAGGCGCTGCTTCAGCGGGGATGGTGTCGCAGCCATGGGCATCACCTCCGGGAAGGCCCGGGGGGAGAGTTACCCCACCCCCCGGGCGTGCTTCCAGCTACTTGGAGAACCGCTTGTTCCACTCGTCGACGATCCGCTGGCGCTGCTCGCCGGCCCACTTGTTGTCGTACTTGACCAGGTCGATCTTATCCAGGGTGATCGCCCCGGGCGGCAGCTTGACATCAGTGCGGGTGGAGATGCGCAGCGAAAGGTCGGTATGGATCTGTCCGGCATCCTTGCCCAGCATCCAGTCGACGAACATCTCAGCGGCCTTGGGATTCGGTCCGCCCTTGATGATCGAGACGGCGCCGATCTCCGAGCCGGTCTGCTGGGGATAGATCAGCTTCAACTTGTAGCCGGAGGCCACCGGCTTCATGATGTCGTGCCCGAAGGTGACGCCGATGGTGAACTCACCGGAAGCGACCTGGAGCGCCGGGGCGGCGCCGGCCGTGGTGTACTGGGCGACGTTCGGGTGCAGCTTGGTCAGGAACTCCCAAGCCTTCTCCTCGCCCAATCGGAAGATCTGGGTCGCGACGAAGTTATAGGCGGTGCCTGACGCGGCCGGAGTGGCAATGCTGATCGCCTTCTTGAACTTGGGGTTCAGCAGGTCATCCCAGGTGGCGGGCTCCTTCTCACCCGGGAAATCCTTGGCGAAGCGGTCCGTGTTGATCGCGATGCCAAGAGCGCCGACGTAGAAGCCGTGCCACATCTCCTCCGGATGATGGTACTTGGCGTCTATCTGCGAGGCGACGGGCGACTTATAGGCCCGGAGCAGGCCCTGGGGAACCAGCGCCTCATGCGTCTCTGACGGGCCGCCCAGAATGATGTCGGCCTTGGGCGCGTCCTTTTCGGACTGTACGCGGGCCGCGAGCTGCCCCGCGGAGAGCCGGATGAACTCCACCTTGATCCCCGTTGTCTCCGCAAACTTGTCCATGAGGCGGGAGGTTTCGTACTCGGCGAGGGCGCTGTAGACGATCAGATTCGTTGGCTTGGGCTCCGGCTTCGGCTCTTGCTTGGTGTCGGCCGGGGCGGGCGGGGTTGTGTTCGCTGGCTTGCCGGCGCACCCGGCGAGCAGGGCCACACTCATTAGCAGGGCCATGGTCCCGATCAGGAGTCGGTTACGCATCCATCTCTTCCCCCTCTGAAGGATTTGGACGGGGCGGGGCTGTGGAACTGCCAACCACCAGGCGTGGCGGCAGCACCACCTGCACGGGACCGTTGTTGCGGGTTCCCAGGATGCGGCTGAGCAGGAGTTCCGTCGCCTGCCGCCCCATCTCGTGCATTTGCTGAGCAACGGAAGTCAGCTCCGGTTCCATGATCTCGGCGAGCACCGTGCGGTCGTAGCCGACGACCGAAACGTCCTCGGGGACCTTGATCCCCCTGCGCCGGAGCACCTTGATCGCCCCTGCTGCGATGGGATCGTTGCCCGCCACGAGGGCCGTAAATGGCCGGCCACTTGCCAGGAGCTGCTCGGCCATGGCCCGGCCGCTCTCCATGGTGAACTCGCCGGAGAAGGTGATCGTGGGATCGACTGGCAGGCCCGCCCGCTCCAGGGCCGCCTCATAGCCCTTCTTGCGGTCCAGGCTCGGCTTGGTGCTCAAGGGCCCGGCCAGCAGGGCAATGCGCTTGTGGCCAAGGCTGATTAGGTGGCGGGCGGCCTGGTAGCCACCGGCAAAGTCATCGGTGCGGACTGAGTCGACATCGATGTCCTCCACCTCGCGCGAGACCAGCACCAGGGGAAATCCACTCTCCATTAGCGGGGTGATGTTGCGGTCGTCGAGATAGGCCGAGGTGAAGATGATCCCGTCGACGTGCTTCTGCCGAAGCACCTGGACGTAGCGCGCCTCCCGTTCGACCTGCTCGTGCGTGTTGCACATGACGATGTTGAACGCTCGCTCAGCGGCGCACTCCTCGGCACCACGGGCGATTTCGGCGAAGAACGGGTTGGCAATGTCCGGCACGATCAGCCCGATGGTGCGGGTCTGGCCCGTGTTGAGCGCCGAGGCCAGCAGATTGACCTGGTAGTCCAGGTCCTGTACCGCCTTCATCACCCGCTCCCGGGTTGCGAGCTTCACCGCCGGGTGGTTGTTCAGGACCCGGGAGACGGTGGCGGATGAGACCCCCGCTACCCTGGCCACATCGTAGATGGTCTTGTGGCTCATGCCATGACCCGGCGGGCGTGGGCCAGCGCCTCTGCCGCCACCTCCATTACCGGGAGCCGCCAGTATTCGGGCCGGAAGATCTCGATCGAGGTGTAGCCGCTGTAGCCGGAGGCTTTTGCGGCGGAGAGGATGCTGCCGAGCGGGATCACCCCGAGCCCGGGATAGAGCCGGCGGTCATCGGTCAAGGTGGAGCGGTCGCCGGGCTCGCAGTCGTTGATGTGGAGCATGCTCAACTCGCCCGGCCGCATGGAGGCCAGGTCGTCGGTCCGGGAGCCGCCCGCATAGAAGTGGAAGGTGTCCACCACGACGCCCAGGCGGGGGTGGTTGACCGACCTGGTGATCTCAAGGGCGCCGGCCAGGGTGTTGATGGAGCAGTCAGCGAAGCCCAGGAACTCGATCCCGAGGTTGACGCCGTATTGCTCCGCCAGCCGCAGCAGGTCGCGCAGACTTCTGATCGACTCGGTGCGAACGTCGGCATCGGTCGCCCCGGCCGGGCGGGGTGCGGGAACCACGACCACCGTCTCGGCGCCCAGCGCCTTGGCCAGGCGGCAGAGCCGTTCGGCATCGACCAGCATCCGCTGATGGCCGGAGGGGTCCTGGAAGTTAAATCGCTCCAGGGAGTTGATCGTGAGCACCTGTAGACCCGACCGGTCCAGCCGCTCCCGCAGGTCGGCGAGAGTGCCGTGCTCCAGGTAGGCGTTAAGCTTGGGGAGCCAGATCTCAAGCCCCCGATACCCATGGGCGACGGCAGCATCGATATCCTGTTCCAGGGTTCCAAGCAGGGTCGTAGCGCCGTTCAGTGCAAACTTCATGGCGGATCCTCCCTTTGCGGCGACGTGTAATCGGTTACAAGTCAGGCAAGACAAAAGCGCTCAATCACCTCGGCGACCGCGGCCTCCTCGTTACTTGCCCGGCAGACGCACGCAGCCGCCTGCTTCAGTGCCGGGTGAGCGTTGGCTACGGCCACCCCGAGTCCGGCCAATCGGACCATCTCCAGGTCGTTGAGGTTGTCCCCGATGGCGATCACCTCGCTCAGCGAGATGCCCAGGTGGGCCGCCAGCCGGCGGAGGGCCGATCCCTTGGAAACCCCGGGCGGCAAGACCTCCAAGTACGTGGACTCAGAGCGCACAGTGGTTACGGATTCGGGCGGCGCCAGCTCCCGGAGCGCGTGGTCCAGCGCCCCCAGGGCCCGATCCTCCCCGATTATCAGCGCCTTGTTGAACGAGCGGCCCACGAGGGTGGTCAGGCTCCCCACGGGCTGATAGACCAGGCCGTCCTTGCGGGCGCTCTGCTCCAGCACCTGGTTCAGGGCGCGTACATGGGGCTGCCCATCGCTGTACAGAATGGCATCAAGGCCGGTGAAGACGGTTTCAAGAAGATCGACTAATACCGTCGCAACCGCAGGCGGCAACCGGTCCTCAGCAAGGACCTCCCCGGACGGGTAGTCCACGACTCGGCCCCCGTTGTACAGAATGGCGGGGGCGTTGACTCCGATCGTGCTCAGGTAGGGCCACGCCGACCGCTCAATGCGTCCGGTGCCAAGCGTGACAAGGCCTCCGGCCCGTTGAAAACGCTTGATCGCTTCTAGATTCCGAGGTACAATCTGCTGGTTTCCATCGACCAGCGTGCCGTCCACATCTGAAACCAGCAGGCGGTAGGCCACTCTTGGTCACCCCGTAATCTGCATGCAACCGCTTACAATATTCGGTGTAATGTTTATACATTGAATTTTACTTTCCTTCTGTAAGATGAAATATTTTGTCCGAATCGATTGCGGGTCTGCGGAAGGGAGCCCGCCAGTGGCGCGTCGAAACTGGCAGAGCCCCCCGACGGCTGCGCCCACATGGAGGAGATACCTATGGCCCCGATCTTGCCCTGGCCCGCGGCGCCCAACTGGCGCGCCTGGCGCCACGTGACCAAGCTCGACCCCGACCGACCGCTGGATGAGCGGACGCTCGACCTGGTTTACAGCAGCGGCACCGACGCCATTATGGTCGGCGGGTCGACCGGCATGACCCAGGCGGCGGTTTCCAGCATGCTGGACAGGCTGCGGGATTCCCCCGTGCCCGTCGCGCTGGAGGTCTCCTCCCTGGAGTCCGCCATGCCCGGCGCCGGGCTCTTTCTGATCCCCCTGGTGCTCAACACCGACCGGGCCGAGTGGCTCGGCGGCGCGCAGGCACGGGCGATGGCGAACCTCCTGCCGGTGGTCGGGCCAATCATCCCCTGGCACCTGCTGCTGCCGGAGGCCTACCTGGTGCTCAACCCTGCCTCCACCGTGGCCCGGGTGACTCGGGCGAAAACCGATCTTAGCGCTGCCGAAGCCGCGGCACACGCGGCCTTCGCCGGACGGGTGCTGCGGCTCCCCCTGGTTTACGTGGAGTACTCGGGCACCTTCGGTGACATGGACCTGGTGCGGGCGGTCAAGGAGAACGCCGGGGAGGCCCAAGTCGTCTACGGCGGGGGGATTAGCACCCCGGACCAGGCGGCTGCGGCGGGCGCCGTGGCCGATACAGTGGTGGTGGGGAATCTGATCTATCGTCATCCGGAGCTGCTGCGGCAGACGGTGGCAGCAGTGCAGGTATAATCTTGCGGAGTTTGGCCTAGAATGGGAAAGGGCACCCCATTAGGGGTACCCCGGGAGCGTGCTGTTGCCGCCTCAGTCTTCTAGTTGACGGCGCCTTTGCAACTAGGCTCCGGCTACCGTCTCTTAGTAGCGGAGAGAGCCATCAGGTGGATCATGAGCCAGAGGAACGTGGTGACGGGAACGCACCGCGGCTTTTGTCGAAGGCCGACGGTGCGTTCCTGTTTTCGTACGTCAATGCCCGACAGTCCGCACGAGAGCGGTACCCACCCTGTGCGCCACGAAGACCAGCACCGGGCCAAAGGCCAGCCCGGCGAGACCGCTGAGCAGCGCCTGGAGCGGGGTGAACACCCCAGCCTCGAAAAGCCGCATATAGGCGTAGACGCCGTGGGGCACGCACAGGAGCACTGCCGTGACCACACCGGGCGAGTACATGCGGTGGTACAGGCTGGTAGCCATATGTACGAAGGCATGGCCCAGCCACAGGCCCAGGCAGGCGCCAAACAGGTAGGGCGTTCCGCCCAGGCGGAATCTGAATACATCCGACACCGTGGCGGCGAGGAGGACGAGCCCCACCACTGCAACGGCCACGCTGATCTGCCCGGTGGTTTGGCTTACCCGAGGGGCAACCTTTGGTCCAAACGAGAAGATATGCTGCCCCTTCCTACGCATCCACCAGCTCCAGGTGACAACCTCTTCCCCATCGTGAAGAACAAACAGCAGCGGCAGCAACCACATGACCCATTCGATGGTCATACGCTTCATCTCCTATTACTACGATATCGTATTATCTCGCACCACCAAAATACTACGTCATCGTATTAATGTCAACAACCAAATGCAAAACCGGCCGGGCAATGCCCGACCGGCGCTTCTCCAAGGCTCAGATCCGCTCCAGGATCGCCAGCGCTTTTTCCAGGACGGCGATCTCGTGCTCGTAGGCGCTCTCAAGGTTCTCCCTGGCCCGCCGCAGGAGCTCTTTGGGAGCCTCACCGCCGCCGTGCAGCTCCGCCCACAGGTCCAGGTAGGGCGCCACCCGCCCGCTTGCCCACTGCCAACAGCGCTCGGGGTAGTCGATGTGCCGGAAGACGTGGCGCCGGTAGACCTCGTGGCTGACATGGCGGCCCCAGCCCATGGCGGCCACAGCGACGAGGTTTCCATCCTTCAGCGCGGCCAGGTCGCGGAGCGGCTGCTCGTGGGGGTACATGGTCTCATCCATCGAATCCCCGCCGATCCAGGTGAGGCCGCGATTCAGGATCCCAGCCGCCTCGATCAGCCTTGCCGTCGGGGCCGACTTGGCGCGGTTCAGCCGCTCCCCGATCTGCTCCAGCCGCTTCACCAGGTCAAACAGGTAGCCGGGCGCCCGCTCAGAGAGCGAATCCCGCAGGTCCCGGGCCCGGGCGCCGAAGTCGTACGGCGGCCGGTCGGCCTGGTCAAGCCGGAAGGCCAGCAGGCCCAGCCCCGCCACGTGCAGGGCGTACTTGTCCCGGTCGAGGAGCTCCTCGGTGTCATACTGGGTGTGGTAATAGTGCGACCGGACGTACTCGGGAATCTCCAGGTTTGCTGCGCTTGGAATGCCCGCCACGGTGTAGCTGAAGGAGTCCTCCCAGGTGGTCACGAGCCGGTGGAGCCGTTTCCCAAGCGGGTAGAGCTCCCGGGTGTTCAGCTGCTCCAGGATGTCGTCGGCCAGGAGCGCCAGCTCGGGCGATACGTACCACTCGTAGGTGGGCGCCGCCTTGAAGCCGCACAGCTCAAAGATCACCGCCCCGACCGCTTTGCCCGCCCAATCGGGGGTCAGTTTGCCGATTTGGGCGTAGGCGCCGGCGCACCAGTCCCAGGAGCTGTCGGCCTGGCCGTACTCCTCGGCATCGTGCAGCACGAAGGCGAGCGATCGGCGGGGCTTGTAGCCCGAGTCCAGCACCGCCTTCGCCAGCGACAGGACTGCCCCGACCCCCACCGCATCATCCATAAAACCATCGAACCAGGCGTCGTAGTGGTCCCCGATAATCACCAGCTCGTCGGGAAACTCCGTGCCGGGGATGATCCCTATGATGTTGCGCCCCGTCGCCCCGGGCAGGGGCCGAGCTGTGGAGACCAGGTTCGCCCGCCGGTACGCCAGCAGGCTGCGCCCGTCCTCGCGGGGTACGTTCAGCATGGGGACCGGGCTCTGCACCTGCAGGTCATGGCAGTGGAAGGCGCCCGGGGTCATGGCGTAGTGGTTGGCAGGCCAGCAGACCACGCCGGCGGCGCCGTGGTGCTCCGCCTCCAACAGGGCGATCCCCGGCCAGTTCAGCGCTTCCAGGTCCATCTCGATCAGGGCGATCTTGCCCCGCACATCCACCTTGGCAAAGTCGGCCTTGGTGCCGCAGCCGCAGTTGACCAGCTCCCCGGTCAAGCCGTCGGTGCCCACAGCCCCGCCGTAAGCCACCGCCTCGAAGGTGGGGCCGCCCTCCGCCTCGACCCGGGCGCCGGCAAACTCCCAGCCGTCCAGCGGGTACTCCATGACCTCCACCTGGGGCAGACCGAGCCGGCGCATCTCCCCTGCAAGATACTCGGCGCAGCGGCGGGCCGCCTCGCTGCCGGCGGGGCGAAAGCCGCGCTCGTAGGTGCCAAAGCCCGCCACCTTGCGGGCCACTTCAATCGCGTAGTTCAGGTCGACAGCGGCGATCGCCGCCGCCTCCGGGCCGGTAAGTTCACCATGAAAACAGTTCAGGAGCGACATCTCCGCCCCCCTTTCTCTGGAAGGATACGCCCTTGGTCCGGCGTTCCCCTCTCCGGAAGAGTCTGCCGAGCCCTACGGAAGTTCGTTGATCCACCATCCGGAAAGGAAGGAAGGCCCGCTGCCAGGCAGGTTTACGACCCCGCCCTTCACCTTTCGGCTGACAAAGTCGGTATAGGTGTTGGTGTAGAGGAAGATTACCGGGGCGTCATCCACCAGCAGCTTCTGCACCTCAGCGTAAATCGCCTGGCGTCGGGTCCGGTCCGTCTCCCGGCGCCCGGCCTCCAGGAGCTCGTCCACCCGAGCGTTGCGGTAGCGCATCAGGTTGGCGCCCGCCACGGGGGTCCGGGCGTCGGGGGCGCCCTGCGAGCTGTGGAAGAGCGGATACAGGTCGGGGTCGAAGCCCAGCCCGAAGCCGGCGAAGCTCAGGTCGAACCGGCCCGGCCGCAGCACGGTCTCCATCATGGCGTTGAACTCCATCAGCTGCACGTCCAGCTGGACCCCGATCGCCTTCCAGTTGCGCTGGGCGATGGCCGCAATACTCTCCGCCAGCGTCCCGGCGGAGGCGTGGAAGGTCAGCCGCAAGGGCTGCCCGTTCTTCTCGTAAATACCGGTGCGGCCCAGCTTGTATCCGGCCCGCTCCAGCAGCTGTTTCGCCATTGCAGGATCAAACCCGGGCGCCTTCATCGCGGGGTCATAGGCCCACGACACCGGGGGAATCGGGCCAGGCGGCACCACGGCACGCCCGCCCAGGACCCCGGTGATCACGGCCTGGCGGTCCAGCCCCAGGGTGAGGGCCTGGCGCACCAGCGGATCACTCAGGTGCGGCCTGGTTGTATTGATGATGATGTAGCCCCAGCCGTTGCGCTGGTATTCATAGGAGGCAAGGCCGGCCACCTGCTTCAGCCGGTCCACCTCCTTGGGATCCGGGGTGTCCCAGTCGAGCCGCCCGGCTTCCAGTTCTGCCAGGGCTGCCGCATTCTCCGGGATGATGCGGTAGCGCAAGGTCTGCACGAAGGGGGCGCCCCGGCGGGCCGCACTCATGAACCAGGCCGGGTTGCGTTCCAGCAGCACGTACTGGCCGCGCCGGTACTCCACGAACCGATACGGTCCGGCGCCAATGGGACGTCCAATGGTCTGCTCATGCCGCTCCCACTCGCCAACGGGGACGTTCTGGAATAGCCGGCGGGGCAGAATTCCATAGTTGATCTGCTCCAGCAGGGGTGCAAAGGGGTGGTTCAGTTCCACCACCACCGTGCTGCGGTCGGGCGCCGACACCCGCCGGATGGCGCTCGCCGATGCCTTGCGGGGGCCCCGGTACGCCGGGTCCAGCGTAGCATTGATGGTGAAAGCAACATCGTCGGCGGTCAGGTCCGTCCCGTCATGGAACTTGACGCCGTCCTTGATCTTGATGGTCCAGGTGAGCCCATCGCTGGACGGGGTCCAGCTCTCGGCCACATAGGGCGTGGGCTCCCACTTCTCGTTGAACTCGAAGAGCGTGGCGTAGACCTGGCTGACGATGGCGCTCCCGTAGGCGGTGAAGGTGAGGAGCGGGTTGAAGTTGTCCGGGTCGCGGGCGAGCCGCAGCGCCAGCTCACCGCCGACCATGGGTGTCGGACCGGTCGGGGCGGCGCTCTTCGGGGCTGTGTCGGGCGCCGGCCGGGCGCAGGCTGCCACAAGCAGCATCAGCACGAGTACCAGGGAAAGCTTGCGCGCCATGCCTGCACACCTCCGATGGCAGTATCCCCCACCGGTGCGGTGCGCATGTGACGGCGCGGCAAAGCCGGGGCGCGGCGCCCCGGCTTCAGCGTGCCGACAAACCCGGGTTTGCCGGCAGATGGTGCATGTACATGCAAGTCGGCGCATAAGGGCGCCGCCGCTCCATCGGCTCCGGAGCAGGAGTGGCGCGTCGCCTGATGGAGACGGGGCCGCCTGACGTGCATCCGTGCACGCAGGCGGCCCGTTGGGCGGGTCGGGCTTCCCCTTATGCACCACCTTGCATGTTGTGTGCACCGCCCGCCGACATAACCTGTTTGTCAGCTGCCTGAAGCCGGGGCGCGGCGCCCCGGCTTTTTGATTAGCGCTGTTTGGCAGCCCACAGGCAACGGCGGCTGAACTGGTCGATCAGGTCGCCCATGACCCAGTGGAAGTTCTCGCGGGTCGACAGGAGCCGCCCCAGCACGGTGCGGCGCAGCGAAGGCAGCTCCGGGTCGGCGGGGTTGCTCAGGCTGCGGCGCAGTACCTCCATCGTCAGGAGCCCGGTGTCCGCCCAGCCGTCGAGCTTCTGTGACCAGGGCAGCAGTTCCGCCTGGAGCTGCTTGTTGGTCATGCCGGTCTGCAACCGGACAGCAGCCTCCTTCAGGCGGGTGAACTCAGCGGTCATCTCCGCAACCGCCGCTTCCTTCTCGGCCAGAGATGAGGCTTCGGCCGTGGGCGTCGGGAGCGCATCGGGCAGGTCCGGCCCGGCGACGGACGGGGCGCCGCCCCACCGCTCCCAGAAGCGGTTCAGCTTGGGCGCAAACCGGCTCTTCAGCCGGGTGCCGCGGTCGACGGGCGCCCAGCGGGTCAGGTCGCCTAGCAGGTCCACGTCCTCAGCATTGGCGAGGTTACGAGTCACCTCAAGCAAAGCATCCGACCAGGAGCGCTCCGGATCGTAGCCCTCCGGGTCGTTCAGGTAGTCGCCGTAGGTCGCCAGCGGCAGCTTGGAGTTCTCCGGCTGGAGTGCGGCGTTGGCCACGATGCCCTTCGCCACCTGCCAGAGGTCCGCGTCGCGGCCACGCACCGGCCGGATGTGCGGGGTCCACTGCATGGCGCCGTCGTTGACCGGGTAGTTGTCCCAGTAGAGCACCGGACGGCGGAGCGTCTCGCTGATCACCTTGGCGTCCTCGGTCTTCAGGTACTGAGAGCACACCTCGGGACCGGTCCAGAAGATCTCGACCTCACGCCGAATCTCCGCGCCGATGGTCTCCAGGTAGGGGGAGCGCATCTTCCCGCAGTACTCGGTCGGACAGAAGAAGACCCGCTTTACACCGCCCAGCCCCTCCAGCCGTGCATACAGGGTGTTGACCAGCCACGCCTGGGCGTGGGCGATGCTGGCGAACTTGGACTCATCTTCCTGATGGTGAAACTTGTCCGGCATGTCATCCACGAAGAGGGCAAAGCTGCGGATGCCCCGTTCGTACACGGCGGTCAGCTTGCCCCACAGCGTCTCCAGCTGCTCGGCGCTGCTGTAGAAGAACTTCAGCGGGCTGATCGCAAAGACGAACTCCACGCCAAGCTTGCCCGCCCGGTCGGCCAGCGCCTCGAAGAGCTCCAACTCCTCGGGCAGGTAGGGCTCCATCCAGCGGTCCCGGTGGATCGGGTCGTCCTTCGGTGCATAGATGTACAGGTTATAGCCGTGCGCTCCCAGGAAGTCAATCATGCTCTCCCGCTCGGTCCAGGTCCAGGGCCGTCCATAGAAGCCTTCAATGACGCCCCGAATCTCAAACTTCCCCATGACTCAGTCTTGCCTCCCTGTCCACGGCTTGCATGGAATGTGTGTGAGGTTGCCGGCCCAGGCTGCCCAGGCGCCGTGGTCGGCTGGAAGGTCCTGCCCGGTGATCGCCTTCAGCTCCCGATGGGCATGGTAGGCCAGCATTTTGCGCGAATCCCGCAGGTACCGGGCCAGGGTGTGCACACCCGAGATTTCGCCGCAGCGGGCCAGCGCCCGTGCAATGGTGATCTCCAGGTGGGCCTTGCGCTCCTCGAAGTAGTCGGGCTGCATGACGCTCTCGGTCATTTTGTCCCGGAAGAGCTCATAGTTGGCGAGCTTTTGTAGCGCAGGCACGCACCCCAGGTGCCCCAGGCGCTCGGCGATGTCGCACACGGCGTCCACATAGTAGAAGACGCCGCTATGATGCTCCAGGAAGCGCTCCTGCGTGGGATGGAGCCGCTCCGCCACCTCCATCAGCGCCGGAATCGCCCGCTCGTCGCGGACCATGGCCAGCGAGTGGAGCAGGAAGGCGAGTTCCGGCATCGCCCCGTGGTCCGGGGCGGCGAGGGAATAGCGGATGTGATCGACCCGGTAGGGCAGCACATCGCCGGTGAGGTGTCGTTGGATCTCGGCCAGTAGCACCGGCGTGGCTGCCTGATCGCCATACCAGGCGAGTGCCCGCGCCACGTGGAGCCGCCGCGGAGAATCCGGCCGGGCTAACTCTTCCTTCAGGTAAGGGATGATCGCCAGGCCTGCGGTGCAGACCATCACGATCGGGATCGGCTCCCGGCGGACCTCATCCATCTCCATCTCGCCGTAGAGGAAGAGCTTGTCCTTGTCATCAAGAGCCTCGATCCAGCGCCGCATCTCAGCGGGGCTCAACTCGCGTTCGGACGGCAACTGCCGAGAGATGATCTCCTCCGGCAGAATGCCCGCCTTGACCAGCTCAGCCTGCAGGTCCGCGACCGGGAGCTCCCTGGGAACGGTGCCCCTGGCGCCGCACATGGCGGCAGCCGTGCCGCAGACGAAGCCCAGGTTCTCCAGGTCCGCCTGCATGCGGATGGGGGGCAGGGCGTCGTGGGTAGCCGAGAAGGCCTTACCTGCGACCAGCAGCCCGTCCACCTGCAGAGGGACGATGGCCCGGTAGGGGATCTCCACCTCCAGGTTGGGCGGAATCAGCCCCATGTTCAACCAGTCCGAGGTGTTGTGCCCCTTCACGTCGTGGTTGCTGAAGTGGATATTGATCACGTCGGGCCAGCGGCGCATCGTGAGGATGTCGGTCAGGGTGATGCGGACCGCCCCCGGGATGTGGCGGGACTCTCGGGGCGCCACGTAGGGGCCATGGTCGTGCCCGATGATCCTTCGCCGCTGCGAGAGGATGGCCCGGGTATAGTCGTGCGGATCGCCCACGTTGACCGTGCTTGTCCAGTTGTTCTTGGTGAGGCCGGGGCGCAGGTAGGGGATCATGGAGTACCACATGGTGACGCCTTCCCGGTCGCTGCCGTAGATGTACGGCGCCCCGGCCTGCACCGCCACATCGCCGTCGCCGGTGGCGTCGATGGTCACCTTGGCCTGGACCTCGATCAGCCCTTCAGGCGTGGCGATGAGGGCGCCGGTCACCCGGCCTGCGGGCGTGCGCCGCACCTCCACCAGGATCGACTCCAGCAGTACCTCAACCCCCGCCTCGCGCACGGCGCCGAGCAGGGCGATCATCTTCCCTTCGATGTTCCACCGGCCGCCCTGATGCTTCATCCAGGCGTGCTGCTCCGCCACCCAGCGGCTGACCTCCTGGTTGAAGCCGCCCTTGCGGCCAAACCAGTAGCTGTCGACGCCGCCCAGGGTGCCGGCGCCGCCCAGGCCGGGGCTCATCTCCACCAGCAGCGTGCTTGCGCCGCCCCGGGCCGCCCCGATGGAGGCCGACGCACCGCTGGTGCCGCCGCCGATCACCAGGACATTAACCGTGCGGGTCTCCTGGGGGAAGGGCATACTCGCGGCTGGGGCCGGTTCGGCGTAGGCGCGGCGCCCAATCTCCCAGCCCAGGCGGGCCAGGGCGACGGGATCATCCGCCAGGGCCTGCGCCGCCTCGTCGGCCAGGTCAGCGCTGCATCCGCTGGCGACCCAAAGACCGCCTGTATGGGGCTTCACCCGCCAGAGCGGCGGGGTCGTCAGCTCGTAAGAGGTCGTGGCCACCCGGCTCCCGGCAAAGGCCGGGTGATTCTCTTTGAGCCATCGGGCCAGCCGCATGGTGGCGAAGCGGGCCTCCGCCTCCACCCGGGGACGCCAGGTGACAACGCTGCCCGCCAACTCCGTGTCCCAGGCGTGTTCGACCAGGAGGTGCCCGTGCTCCGCCGCGTGGCCGCGATGCAGGCGGCATGCCGGCGCCACCTCAGCGGGGACCTCCAGGTTTGCATCCAGGTTGTCCAGGTCGACGCCGGTCAGCTCCAGGGTGCGCCACAGCCGCAGGGGGCCGGCGGCCGGGCGCTGGGCGGCGGCGCCCTGCTGCCGGGCCACCACAGCCTGTTCCGTGGCATCGATGACAATAGTAGCACGGATCTCCCCGCGGCCAAACTTGCCGGCCACCTCCACCCGGTACTGCCCATCCCGGTGGATGCCAATCGGTCGGACGCCATAAAGGAGCTCCACCCCGGCAGCCAGCAACCGATCTTCCAGCGCACACTTAAACAGGTCGGGCACCAGCGGCAGCTCACCGTGGTCGGCGACCTTAGCAAAATCCCCGTTCCAGCCGAACAGGGCCTTCAAATCCTCATGCTGCTCCTGCGTAAACCAGGCACGTAGCGCAGCGGTCCGCTCGCCGCCGAGATAGGTGCGGCGGTCAATCAACGTAACGCGCTTGCCGCCCTCAGCGGCAGCGCACGCCGCGGCCAGCCCTGCCAGACCCCCGCCGATCACCAGCACCTCGGTCTCCAACGCAAGTCCCGTCCACAGGTTCGTATGAAGGCCCATCGGGTGATCACCGTCCGTTTGCTTGTATGGACTTCAACAGTGTACCACGACTTTGCCGGGCGCGACGAAGCCGGGGCAGCAATGCCCCGGCCTTGTTCGCAGGCGGACTGTCAGCACTCGTTCCGCTTGTGTACGGGCGGAGGGGAGATCCCCCTCCGTCAAACCGCCCTGTCTGCAACGCCCGTATGTGGACCTGCTAGCAGTTGCAATCCTTGCATGCCTCGGCAGGGAACCTCGGCGGGCAGCCCAGGGCGGCCACGGCCGACCGGCACTGCTTCGGAGTGCATGCGCCGAGGGTCGGCACCAGCACCCGAACCAGGACAGCCGTTTGCAGCACGACACAGAAATCGAAGGTACAGAGCACGTTGCCGGTCGCCGGGTCGATAAAGCAGGCGCAGTCGCCGGAGATCTGGCAGTCGACCTCGGTGCCGGCCGGGGCGCAGAGAACAGCCTGCTTCAGGAAGCGCACGGTCTCGTTGATCGTGGCAACGAGGTTACCCGCAGCGTCGTAGATGCGGATCGTTACCGGAACGGTAACCGCCACCACGACAACTACCTTGCTGTCCTCGCCGGTGATCTCCCGCCGGCTGATCTCCCGGCAGACAACGTTCATCTGGTCGATTTCGCACTCGGCGGTCTGGCCGCCGGCCGGACCGGTAAAGGTACGCTCGATCTGATGCTCTTGGAAGCAGAAGTCGCAGATGCGCTTCGCCTCGATGCAGATCACTTCATGGTCTGAAGAGCCGCCCGACATCGGCGGCAGTCGCTTGCTATGCACGGAACGAAACCCTCCTTTGGGGCGTCGCTGGCAGTCACGCCTTGTGTAGGTTATGTTGCCGGACGCCAAAGGGTTCAGTCTCAAATGCCGTGCACGGAGCGAGTCTCTCGAATCTGGGCGGTGTGACCCGCAACGTGACCTGTCAACAGGGTCAGCATATGCCGCACCGTGACCGTACCTCCCAGGTCGGTCTCCAGCGTCCGGTCAAGCGGCTGGTCCACATGCCGGACCAGCAACGCCACGTGCTGATGAATCGCCGTTAGGAGGGCGACCGAGCTGGCGATGGGGCGCCGCTCATGGCCCAGGGCGGCCACCCAGCGGTCCTGGCTGTAGGGATTGCTCTTGAAAGAGCGGCCGGGCTCGGCGAGCGCCATCAGCAGCCGGACCAGGCTGGAGGAGGCGGAGTCCGCCAGGTGATGCACGGTCTGGCGGATCGACCACTTGCCGGGCGCCCGGGCCAGGTCCAGCTGCGCTTCGGTCAAGCCTGCCAGGGCCGCTTGCAGCAGGTCCGGCGCCCGCTCAAAGTGCGTGATCAGCTCCTGATCCGTCCAGCGGGGCGCCTCCCAGAACTGGACCACGTAGCCGTCGGGATCCGGGATCTCCATGGTGTTGCTCTCATCCTCCGCCCGGATGACGGCGCCGGGCTCGAGGCCGGCGCCCACCAGCGCCTCCCGGTAGTGATCAAGGCGGGTCGGCGGGAAGCAGTAGAGCCGTCTGCCGGCCGGAGCCTCGCTAAAGGGCTGGTTCATGTAGGCAGAAACATCTCCCGCTCCGGAGAGGGCCAGCAGGTACGGACGGCCATTGGGTGGGGTCACCTGGGCGACCTGGTCACCAGTGAAGTCAAGGTCAAAGCCAAGCCCCCGGTGGTAAAAGGCAACGGATGCATTCAGATCCCGCACCCGAAGAACGGTGGAAGGCCGCTTCATGGTCACACCCCCTCGTACCGGTAGCCCATGAGGAAGGCCGGTACGCCCAGTTGATTGGCGGCGTGCTGAACAAGGTCCGGAGCGAAGCAGTAGTTGCGGAGCACGGTGATGCGACCGCCGGACTCCTCCAGCGTAATCACCCAGGCCAGCGCCTTCTCATGCTGCTCGGTCCGGTAGAAGACGTAAACCACCGGGCGCCCTTCCAGCACGCCGGGCTCCGCCCACATGGGCTGCGGGTCTGCGGCCCACTCGGCGAGCGAGTACTTCCGTACGACCTCCACGCCGTACTCCTCGGCAACGCCCACGATATCCCCGGTTACCTCCCGGTCCATCAGGGCGACGATCGCATCCGGGTCGCGCCGGTTGAAGGCGTCCAGGTAGTTGGCTACCAACTCACTCACAGCCGCGGTGGCCTGGGCTGCGGCAGGCGCCGTGGCCTGAGCGGCTTTCAGGTTCGTGCGAGCCCTATGTAACGCCGCCTTGACTGCGCCCTCCGTCATTCCGAGCATCGCTCCCACCTCGCCGGCGGTGAACTCAAAGACCTGGGTCAGCAGCACGACCGCCCGCTGCCGGGGCGGAAGCAGTTGGACCAGCGTTTCGATGGCGCCCCAGGTCTCGCCGGGATCGGCCTCCGGGGCTGCGATCTCCGGCTGGGCCTCCAGCTCGGTCGTCAGGAGCCGTGCCCGGCGAAGCGAGTCGATCCAGGCGTTGGACGCCACCCGGAACAGGTAAGGGCGCGCATCGAGGGGCTGCCAGAATCCGGCCAGGCGGGCAAACGCGCGGGTGAGCGTCTCTTGCACGAGGTCTTCGGCGTCCCAGGCTGAGCCGGTCAGCCGGTAGCAGTAGCGCCAGAGGGCCGGGCGGTGGGTCGTTACAAGGTCCTCAAACTGCTTGCGAAGGTCCCGCACGGGGGCCTCCATCGACTCCAGCGTTGACATCGCTCTCTCCTCCTCTACTACACACCACGCATAGCTGAAACCAAAGGATACGCTCGCTTGCCGAATTTCTTATCGAAAATCGTACGCCCCAGAAGCAATGCGCTTCCGGGGCGTTCAGGTCAATCTTTCGGCATGATGACAGTGATCGTACGGGTGGCCTCATCCCAGCTGACGGTGGCGCCGAGGTGCTCACTAATGAAGCGTACCGGCACCAGGGTGCGGTCGTTCTCCAGTACCGCCGGCGCCGAGAGTTCAACCGTCTCGCCATTCACAGTCCCGAACTTGGCGTCTACGGTCACCTGAATCAGCCGGTTCCCGCGCCAATATGTAGCCGTTTTCGTAGCCTGGTCCCACTCCACCTTTGCCCCGAGCACCTCTGCCAGAAAGCGGAGCGGCAGGTACGCAGAACCCTCTCGGACGCTGGGAGCCACGGGCATGGGCGTGAGGACGCCGTCCACCTCCGCCGTGGCTTGGTCGAGCGTAAGACGCACGACGGTCGAGGGGATGTAATCCACCCGGTACACATGGACTTGGGGCCGGTCCGAGCCACGGATGACCGGGAGAACGATCAGGTTGCTGCCCTGCTTCAGCGGCAGCGGTATACGCACGTTGCCGGTCCTGTCGGCGCGGTAGGCGCTCTTTCCCACCACAAAGACGTCCAGCAGAGACTGGTTTTGCAGCGTCAGTACCGGCTGATAGACCGGGGCCAGCGGCGGCACCCTGGTTACCTGAAAGTACTGCGTCGTGCTGAAAATGGGGTCGTCATCTCTTCTGGCCGTAATCGAAACCCGCTGCTCGCCCAGCTTTAAGGTAAGGACACCGACAAACTTACCGGACTCGTCGACTGTGGCCTTGGTGCCGTTGATCGAGATACTCCAGCCGGGAGTCACCTCACCAGGAATGTCCAACCGCTCCTGGTCAGTCCTGGCGACCATGATCACGTCAAACGCCCTGAATATGGGGTAAAAGTCGTAATAGGGCTCCCCAACCGGCGGGGTCACTCGAAACCAGTAATAGTTCCAGCCAAGGGCGACGCTCACCGCCCCGCTCCATGTCCCATCCGCGTTGAGCTTGATCTCTCGGACTTTTGTGCGGTCGCCGTCCGGGGTCGCGCTTTGGTACAGGTCAACACGGCTGCCCGCCTGCGCTCGGAAGGTAAGGCGTTGACTCCCTTCAAACGCATGACTGGACCCGTCCAGCCGGTACACCACATAGCCGCGAACCTCGGTGGTTTTGCCAGCATCGTCTGTGGCGGTCACCCGGATGGAGCCGCCGGGAGGATGCACCACCACGTCGGTGCGAAAGCGACCAGTGGCATCCGGCGTGACGGGGTCGCCGTTCACGGTGACCTGTGCCCCGGGGGCTGCCTGGCCAAACACCACCAACTCCCGACCGTTGATGCTGCGCGGCAGGTCCACGGCCAGAGCAGGGGCCTGAAGGTCGACGTTCACCTCTCCGACCCAGGTGAGGATATCGTTGCCGGGGGTCTTCGCGGTAAGGGTTACCGTGTTGGCGCCCTCTGTCAGCGTCAGCGTGATCCAAAAGCGGCTGGAGGCGTCGACCGTGGTTGCGTACGAGGCCTGGGGGCTCTCTACTACGCTGCCCGCCGGCGCTACGCCATTTACGGTGAGCGCCAGGCGATTCGTTTGGGTCGGCAAGTCGACACTGAACGTTCCGTCGGCCGCAGCAGCGGTGCTAGTCAGCGAGAGTACCAGGAGCGAAAGGCAAAGTACGACGGATGTAAAGACCCTGCTCGTTCCCACAGCGACGTCTCCTTCCTACCGGCTCCGGGAGATGGCCGGGCCAAGCCAGGCCGCCAGCCCCATCAGGAGCGGGTGGTCAGGCTTGATCTCCTCCTCCGGCAGGTTGTTCTTATCCACGATCAGGTAGACATCCCCATCGGGGGTCTCCACGGCGATCAGCTGAAACTCGCTGCCGCCCATTTCGTCGAGCAGATCTGCGGCGGCCGGGAAGGCCGGATGGCCAAAGTCCAGGCTGACCTGGAGCAAGATATACTTATAGCCCTTGATCTCCGTGGGGTCGGAGAGCCGGACCACCCCGTCGAACGGGTGCCCCCTCCCCTCGGTGAGGAATTCCAGCACATTGTCCAGCGAGGTCTGCCGGGCGAGGGCCGCGGTGGCGCCCCACTTGGAGGGCCGCTTATCGGGTGCGAAGCGTATCACGTATTCCTGTCCCCCTACTTGGCGAACTGAGGCAGCCAGCGGGCCTGCGCCTCCAACATTTCGGTAGTCATGGCCTCAATCTCCTCCAACGAGCAGACCGCAGCCGTGAGCGGGTCCAGGGAGACGGCCTGCCGGATGGCATCCCGATCGCCGTGCAGGGAGCCCAGCACGGTCAGCTCGTGCATGGCAATATGCGGTCGGCACACGGCGGCCAGTTGCGGCGGAAGCTTGCCCACGTGGAGCGGCCGCAGGCCCGAACCGTCCACCATCATGGGGACCTCGACACAGGCGCCGTCCGGCAGGTTGGTAATCAGGCCTGTGTTCTGTACATTCCCGTGGATGTAGGCCGGGGTGTTGGTCTCGATTGCGTTGATGATCTGGACGCCGTACTCACTGGAGCGCTTGACCGGGATCGGCTCGGCGCTGTTCAGCCAGCCGTCCACCTGCTCACGGTGCTTCACCGCATCGCGCTGGAAGAGGCGCAGGTAGGCCCCGGTGGCCCCGTTCTCCAGCGACTCATAGTTGATGTAGGTGAACTTGCTGATCATCTTCTCCAGCGTGTCCGGGCGCTTACGGAACCAGGGGTAGTACTCGGAGGAGTGTCCGCTGGACTCGGTGACCCAGTACCCCAGGTGCTTGAACAGGTCCCAGCGCACCGGCTCCTTGCCGTATACGAAGGAGTCGTGGTAGAGCTCCCGGAAGAGCGGGTAGGCGTCCTGGCCGTTCCACTTGTACTCCAGGAACCAGGCCATGTGGTTGATGCCCGCACACTTGAAGCTAATCTCGTTGTACGGCGCCTTGATATACCGGGCAAGCAGTTCCATGGTGCCCTGCACGCTGTGGCAGAGTCCCACATGCTTGATGCCGCTGCTGGCGTACACGCCCCACATGTTGATCGCCATGGGGTTAGAATACTGGAGCAGCACGGCGTCGGGGCAGAGCTCCTCCATCTCCCGGCAGATCTCCTGCAGCACGGGAATGGTCCGCAGGCCGCGGAAGATGCCGCCCGGGTTGGCGGTGTCGCCCACGTTCTGGCCCACACCATACTTGCCGGGAATGGCAAAGTCCAGCTCCATGGCGGCCACGCCGCCGATCTGGAAGGCTGTAATCACGTAGTCGGCGCCGGTGAGGGCCGCACGTCGGTCCAACGTTGCGTCGACGGTGCAGCGGCTCTGCTGTTCTGCGATCATCCGCTGGACGATCCGATACGAGAGGTCTAGCCGTTCGGGGTTGATATCCATCAAGGCGATCTGTGCGCCATCAAGGCCCGGGTAGGTCAGGATGTCTGCGATCAGTGTCTTAGCGAACGTGGCGCTGCCGGCGCCAATGAGTGCGATTTTGGCCATAGGTGCATCCCTCCAGACCGTCATGTTCCACCGCGGGGAGTGAACTCCTGCTCGGTGGCCAATAAGCGCTCAGTTCATAAAATGGAAGCCTGGTTGTCTAGCCGTGTCACCTGTTCACCCGGAGGACGAGTTCGCCCGGTGACGCGTAGGAGCCGTCCCAGCTCCTCTTGCGAAAGGCCGCGGATCCGGCGCCAGTGTGCCAAGCTGGTCTTCCTCTGTCCGAGTCCCATGCCATGCTACCACCTTACATAATGTCGACTGGTAGCACTATCGACCACGAGCCTCACAATCAAACAACCGGGTCCGGCGTCCCCTGTCGTAAGGGACGCCGGACCCGTCTAGCTTCAACGAACGTACACCAGCAGAGTCCGCATGCTGCCTTCCAGGGTGTAGCTGCCCAGGTCGGCGGGGACCAGCACGGCGGCGCCGGGCCTCAGCGCCTCGCTTGCCCCGGCCCAACCGATCGAGCCCTCGCCCTCCAGCACCATGACCACCTGGAAGGAGTCGGGCGTGGTAGACTGGGCCCAGGCGCCCTCGCACACGCCCTGGGCCACCACGAAGAACGGCGAGCGGCAGATCTCCTGCCACTGATTGGGCGCCGGCCGCTGCGGATGAGTAACAGCGGGAGGCTCGCCATAGGTGGTTACCTTCAGCGCATGCTCCACGTGCAGCTCCCGGGGCCTGCCATCGAGGCCCAGACGGCCGTAGTCGTAGACCCGGTAGGTCGTGTCCGAGCTCTGCTGGATCTCGGCCACCAGCAGCCCGGTCCCCAGGGCGTGAATCGTGCCGGCGGGCACGTAGAGCACGTCGCCGGGGCGCACCTCCACCTCGCGCATCACTTCCATCGTGCGGCCCTCTGCCACAGCGGCGGCGAAGCTCTCCGCCGTGACCCCAGCCTTCAGGCCGTAAACCGCCTTGGCGCCGGGCGCCGCATCGAGCACCACCCACATCTCGGTCTTGCCAAGCTCCGAGGGGGCCAGGCCCGGGTACTCATCGGTGGGGTGCACCTGAACCGAGAGATCGTCCTGGCAGTCCAGCAGCTTAAACAGCAGCGGGAACTCCCCGCTCTTCTCCGAGACGCCCTTGCGCCCCACCAGGCGCTCGCCGTACTGCGAGCGCAGGTCGGCCAACGACTTGCCAGCCAGCGGGCCGTTGGCCACCAAGGTGCGCCCCTGCGGGTGGTCGCTCAGCACCCAGGCCTCCCCAATGGGGCCCTCGGGCAAGGTGGAGAACCAGGGGCTCAGGCGCCGTCCGCCCCAGACGCGCTCTTTGAAGACGGGCGTAAAGATCAGTGGATAGAGATTGGTCATGGCTGCCTCCCAAAACGAAACAGGAGGCTCTGGCGCCCCCTGTGTCGGACGTGATTGTGTCCATTATACACGAGCCGGCGCCCTGCGCACGGAGCGCTTCACCCGCTGGCTGGGTTTCAGCCCAATGAACCAGGACTCGGGGTGCAGGTAGGTGAGCACCACCTCTTCGCCCTTCGACCAGCAGGTGACCCAGATCCCCGGCCCGGTGCCGTCGGTCCGGAAATACTGATTCCAGTCCCGCTTGGCCAACCGTCCCCCGATTCGGGCCCTCGCCTCCTCAAAGCTAATGAACTGGCTCCGTTCAAAGCTTTCCCGGGCCGCCAGTTCAACCTGGATCCTGCTCAATTTGCCCCATCCAATGCCCGGACGTCGCATCCGAAACCTCACGTAAGCATGCCGGGTGAATCTGGCCACCCCGCCACCCCCTTTAAGTCCGAACTTTTCCGCTCATAACTAATAACGGATTAGCTGAGGGCGAAGTTCGGTAGGGGCAGGCGGGTCACTTCACTAACTGGGCGTTCTTGGTGAAGAAGAGCGGCACGCTCAACAGGCCCAGGGTCATGCTGCAAATCGCCGAGGCGGCAGCCAGGGAGTACATCACAAGGATCTGGTACTTCACGGCCTCCAGGGGGCTGGCCCCCGCAAGGATCTGACCGGTCATCATGCCCGGTAGCTGCACCAGGCCCACGGTCTTTAAGGCGTCCACGCTGGGGATCATGGCTGCCTTCACGGCGGCCTTCAGCACCTGGGCCGCCGCCTGCCGAGGCGCCGCTCCCAGCGCCAGCCACACCTCGATCTCCCCCGAGCGGGCGCTCACCTCACCCTTCAGGCGGTTCAGCAGCAGGCCGGCGTTGACCATCGCGTTGCCGATCACCATGCCGCTGACGGGGATTACATACTGCGCCGTGGCCGGTATGATTCTAAGGGCCAGCATGGTGCCCAGGGTGATCACCTCGGCGAGCCCGATCGCGGCGAGCACCCGCAGGCGTATCCCCGGCAGCCCTTCGCCCCGCTTGGCCGCGTTGTGTGCCGCCACCCACAGCATGACGGCCAGCATCAGCACCATAGGAATCCACGAGTTGGCACCAAACACCCAAACCAGCACGTACCCGACCGCGATCAGCTGGACGGCTGCCCGGGCGGCGCCCACCAGCAGGTCCCGCTCCAGCCCGAGCTTCTGCCACATGGACACCGCGGCGACAACCGCCACAAAGACCAGGGTTAACGCCAAAGAGATGGGGGTCACTGCGCGGTCACCTCCTCCCGCAGGCGCCCGGCCTCCATGTGCAGAACGCGCGCCGCAACCCGGCTCACCTGAGCCGGGTCGTGGGAGATCCATACGGCGGGGAGGCCCAGGTCGACAATCAACCGCTCAATGACATGAGCAGATTCCTGGTCCAGCGAAGCGGTCACCTCATCGAGCAGCAGCGCCTCAGGCTCCACCGAAAGCGATCGGGCCAGCGAGACCCGCTGTTTCTCACCGCCGGAGAGGTCCTTGGCGGTCTTCTCCAGCAAGGCCGGGCTAAGACCCACCCGCTCCAGCCAGGCGCCCGGGTCGGCGAGGCGGCGCCCCCGAATGACATGCCCGGCCTCCAGGTTCTCCCGCACGGTGCCAGGGAGCATGACCGGGGTTTGGAGCACCAGGGCCACCCGGCGGCGCAGGTCCAGCGGATCCAGGGTGCTCAGCTCCTGACCTCGGTACGCAATGCTGCCCCGGGTGGGGTCATCCAGCCGGTTGAGCAGCCGGAGCAGGGTGCTCTTTCCCGACCCGCTCGCGCCCACCAGGCAGGTAATCCCCTCGGCCGGAATCGTAACCGAAAGCCCTTGCAGAATCGCCTGACCGGAGCGCTCTACCCAGAGATTTGTGCAGGAGAAGAGATCTGTAGCTGTCACGATGTCGTCTCCTTTGATGCAGACGGGAATGCTTGCAGGTGATTGGCCACCCATTGTGCAATGAACGTGCATTCGTGACAGATGGGAGGCAGACCTGCTATGGCGCTGGTGGCAGGGGTCGATGGGTGCCGTGGCGGCTGGGTCGTCGCCCTCCTGCAGAATAACGCGATGCTGCCCTTGCTAATCGTGGCCTCATTCGACGAAATGCTCGCCGCCACGGCGGGCGCCGAGCGGGTGCTGGTCGATATCCCCATGGGCCTGACCAACGGGGGGCCCGAGCGGGTGTGCGAGGTTGCCGCCCGGCGGCTCCTGGGCCGGCCCAGGGGGTCCAGCGTGTTTCAGGTACCAACGCGCCAGGCGGTGCACGCCGAGTCCTACGAGGCGGCCTGTGAGCTCAACCAGGCGGCCACCGGGCGGAAAATCAGCCGCCAAACCTGGGGCATCTGCCCCAAGATCGCCGAGGCGGACCGGGCGCTCACGGCGGCGCCGGAACTCCAGCGCCGGGTGCAGGAGGCGCACCCGGAGGTGTGCTTCACCGTGCTAAACGGCGGGACCCCGATGCAACACGCCAAGAAAACCCCAGAGGGCCAGCAGGAGCGGCTGGCGCTGTTAGGTATCAACGCAGCCGGCCGCCTGAGCGAGGCCCTCGCCTCCTACCGCCGGGTCCTGGCCGCCCCCGATGACTTCATCGATGCGATGGTGTGCGCCGTCATGGCGAAGCAGGTACAGCTACACGGCGCGGCGCCCCTCCCGCCGGACCCGCCGCTGGACGACTTCGGGCTCCGGATGCAGATCATGAAGAGGAGATCGAACGACCGTGGCTCATCAAATTAAGGTGAATCTGACCGACCTCAAAGCGCTGGCCGCTGCTGTAAAAGACCTGGAGTGGTACCTGAGCCCCTCAGGGGGCTACCTATTGGCCGGGGTTATAACAGAGGGCGACACCGCCACCTGGACCCTGGAGACCCGCCCGGTGGCGGCGCCCAAAACAGAAACAGCGGCGCCCCCGCAGGAGCGCCGCCGCACGGTGGAACCCGGCGACAAGGTGATCGTGGAGACCAAGGGGCAGCAAATGACCCGGCGCTTCGGCGGCGGCGAGTCCGACGGGGTCGAAGGCGTGGTTTTCCGGGTGCTCACCCGCGGCCCCCACCCCCACGGCATGAAGGTGGAACTGCGAGACCGCACCGTGGGCCGGGTCAAGAAGAACCTGACCGTGCCGGGCGCCGGCGAGCCCCGCTCCTGACAAAAAGTGAACCGGGAAGGCTGTGTAGCCTTCCCGGTTCGCTTTTTGCACTAGGGCTGCGTGTACGGGCCGGAATCTGCCGTGACGTTCGATCGGTTCCCCGCCGAGTCAAGCGCGATGATCTTGTAGTAATAGGTCGTCCCGCTGACCAGGTTGGAATCGACGTACGTCACGGTGGGGCTGGTGCCGGGTCCGGTCGTTCCCACCATCGTCGTGTCATCGGCGGTAAACCCGGCCGTCGTTCCGCGGTAGATGACGTAGCTCGTCACCAGCGGGTTTAGGGTCGGATTCTGCCAGTTCCAGCTGAGCCTGGCCTGGTAGTTCCCGATGCCGGTAACCGTGGGCACACTGGGCGTCGCCGGCTGTCCACCGGCCGGCAGAGTAAACTCGCCTACCGGGATCACGTCGGCTGCGGTAGCAGTTGTCGCATTCGCCACCGTCAAGCCGGCAAAGGCGATGTACGAGTTGCCCGCGTGCTCGTAGTACTCGATCTTGATGGTGTGAGTGGTCCCTGCGTTCAGCGTGACGTTAGCGCAGTCCCACTGCGGGGCATGCTGATTCCACACGTTGATCAGCAAGACATTGTCGATCCAGACCTTCACACCGTCGTCCGAGTTGGTGCAGATACTCTTGATGTTCTTGGTCGGCGTCCAGTTGCCCGTCCAACGCATCAAGTAGTAGTTGTCACTCATCCCGGGGCCGGGCACAACAACGGGGTTGTCATTCCAGAGGAAGCTGATGTTGCCGTCGTTGCGCAGGAACTTCAGGGTGGTTCCAGCGGCAGTGAATAACGGGTTGGCCGAATTGGTGTTTGCCGCAACAGACTGGTAGTACTCACCGCGCAGGCCGAGGTCCGAGGTGAACGTGGTTGTCGGGTAGAGCTGCGTCTGCGGGATGATCGCCTTCGGCTGGCTCGCGCTCTGCCAGTAGAGCCGGACTTCAGCGTTAGCCCTGTCTTGCCAGTACTCCAGCTTGATGTCGGTCTTGGCTCCACCGGTCAGCGCGATCGGAGCGGTGCAGAACTCCTGGTACCCAGTTGAGGTGCCCTGCGAGTTCCAGGCGGCCGCAGCGAACCGAGGTACGCCGCCAATCCACAGCTGGACCCCGTCGTTGGCCTGAACACAGAAGGTGTAGTTTTCCGTGAAGAACGGCTCCACCTTGCCAGTCCAGCGTACCGAGTAGTTGGTGTTCTGCGTCACCTGCGAGTCGGGATTGGACGTGCCCCAGCTGAAGTTGATCTGCGGGTCAATGCGGCTCATCGACAGCTGCTCCCACTGCTTCGGGCCAGGGAAGCTCACGTTGTAGGGAGGTACCTGGTCGATGAAGTACTGACCCCACAGACCGACACCGGCTCCGGCCTGGAGCACGTTGGTCGTCACCGACCCCGAATTTGTGAGATAGGGGTTCGGGACGAGCGTTGTGGTGATCTTGTACGAACCCTGGGCGATGTAGATGGGCAGGGATGCGGCGCCGTTGGCATCAATGTTGACCTGGAACGTCTGGTCGTACACCCCAGCGGGGACGCTCTCCACACGGAACTGCACCATGACCGTGCCGTTGCCGGAGAGGTCAACCGCGTTCGGGCCGCCAACACGGGCCACCTGAGCCCCCAAGTTGAACGGGGTGCTGGGGCCGGAGAGGCTGATATCGCCCGTGTAGGCCAGCGTGACATCCTTCGGGGTGACGGTGACTGTCGTCGACGCCGTAGCGTCGGTGTACGTGGCATTTGCCGGAGAGGTGACTGTGAACGTGCCTGTCAGATCACTGACCAGGGCGTTGAACGTCGCTACTCCTCCGCCCGCTGTAGTGGCCGTTCCCAGCACGGTGCTACCCTGCATGAACGTCACGACCACACCATTTCGACCGGAGGCCAGCTTCGCCGTCAGGGTCACCGAATCGGTGTACTTCACGGTCGTCGGGGATGCGGTGAACGACTGGAAGGTTTCAACGTTCGTAGCGATGGTGAGGGTAGCAGCGACGGCGTTCGGGTTGTTGTAGTTGGTGGTGTTCAGCCCGCTCTGGTACGAAGGGGTGATGGTACGGGTTCCGGTGCCGAAGCCCCCCGTGCCGGTGAGCGTGCATGAGACCGTACCGGTGGCGTCTGTCGTTCCCTGGCAGTTACCGCCGCCGCCGCCCGACACCGTCAGCCTTACGACCACGCCCGGTACTCCAGCCCCGTCAGAGCTGCGGGTCAACTGCCCTGTCAAGGTAACAGAGGTGGCTCCCTGTTTCATGGAGGTGGCGAAGGCGGTCATGGTGGTATTGCTCTTGTTCACCTTCAGCGTCCCGGTGTTGCTCGTCGAGGCCAGATAGTTCGTCGTGGCGGCGTAGGACGCTGTAATGTTGTAGTTCGCCACCCGGACGTTTGGCGTCCCCTGGCAATACGGAGCATCGCCGTTGATATCGGTCACCGCCGTACACGTGGTGACGGTATCGGAGAAGGTGATGGTCTGCCCAGCCAGCGGCAAGCCGAAGACGTTCTCAACCAGGTGGGCAGTGAAGGCAGGGTTGGGACCGTAGGTCATGGTGATGGTCGTCGCCGGGGTGAGGGTGAGCGTTGTCGGGGCTTTGTTGATCGTTAACGTCGCCGTCCCCGTCGAGGTGTTGTAGAACGGAGTCGCCGCGAAGTCCGCTGTGATGGTGTAGGAGCCGGCATTCAGTGTCGGCGTGTAGGTGAAGTAGGCTACGCCGCTGCCGTTCGTCGTCCCCGACCCTACCACGGATCCGTTCACCGAGAACGAGATCCCCTGGCCGCTGAGAGCGGTCCCGCCAGGATCCTTGAGGGTGGCGCTCAGGGTGACGGTCTGGCCATATGTGATGGTGGCGTTTACCGGGGTCAGGGTCGTGGGCACCTTGGCGACCGTGAGGGTGGCCGTGGCCTGGGGGGCCGCGTTATAGTTCGCGTTGCCGCCGAAGTCCACGGTGATCGGGTAGTTGCCCGGGTTCAGGGCCGGGGTGTAGCTCAGGGTGGCCACGCCCGAGGCGTTGGTGGTCGCCGTCAGCGCAGGCCCGCCGTTCACCTTGAACGTCAGCGTTGCCAGGTTCACGGGGTTACCAAATCCATCCTTCAGCGTCGCCGTAATACTCCCCGCCTGGTTGTAGGGGATGGTGACGTTGCTCGCCGTGATAGCCGTGTTTGCCTTGGTCACCGTGAGCGTCCCCGAGACCTGCGCGGCGGCGTTGTAGTTCGTGTCGCCCGCGTAGTCCACAGTGAAGGTGTACGTGCCAGGCGCCAGGGTCGGGGTGTAGTTTAGCGTCGCCACGCCCGATGCGTTGGTGGTAGCCGTCTGGGCCGCCCCACCGTTCACCTTGAAGGACAGCGTCGCCAGGTTGATCGGGTTGCCGCCCTGATCCTTCAGCGTCGCCGTGACGCTGCCCGCTTGGTTGTAAGCAAGGGTGACGTTGGCTGTGGTCAGGGTAGTGTTCGCCTTGATTACAGTCAGCGTCCCGGAGACCTGCGTAGCAGCGTTGTAGAAGGTATCGCCGGCGTAATCAACGGTGAAGGTGTAATTGCCGGGCGCCAGGGTCGGGGTGTAGTTCAGCGTGGCTACGCCGCTGGCGTTGGTGGTGGCTGTCTGCGCAGCTCCACCGTTCACCTTGAAGCTCAGCGTCGCCAGGTTGATCGGGTTGCCGCTCGCATCCTTCAGGGTCGCCGTGATGTTGCCCGCCTGCTTGTAGGCGATGGTGACGTTGGCTGTCGTCAAGGCGGTGTTCGCCTTGATGACGGTCAGCGTCCCTGTGACCTGCGTCGCGGCGCCGTAGTTGGTGTCGCCAGCATAGTCAACCGTGAAGGTGTAATTGCCAGGCGCCATCGTCGGCGTATAGCTCAGCGTTGCCACGCCCGAGGCGTTGGTCGGCGCCGTCTGCGCAGCGCCGCCGTTCACCTTGAAGCTTAGCGTCGCACCGTTGATCGGGTTGCCGCCGGCGTCCTTCAGGGTCGCCGTGATGTTGCCCGCCTGCTTGTAGGCAATGGTCACGTTGGCGGTGGTCAGGGTGGTCGGTGCCGGGGTTACCGTCAGCGTCCCCGAGACCTGCGTGGCAGCGTTGTAATTGGTGCTGCCGCCGTAGTCTACCGTAAACGTGTAGCTGCCAGGCGCCAGGGTCGGGGTGTAGCCGAGCGTCGCCACGCCGGAGGCGTTGGTGGTCGCCGTCTGCGCGGCCCCGCCGTTCACCCTGAAGGTCAGGGTCGCCAGGTCGATCGGGTTGCCGCCCACGTCCTTCAGCGTCGCCGTGATGCTGCCCGCCTGGTTGTAATGGATCGTGACGTTACCAGTGGTGATGGCCGTGTCCGCCTTGGCCACGGTGAGCGTCGCCGAGACCTGCGT
>JBOZRQ010000032.1:0-40793 GCA_050789255.1 Symbiobacteriaceae bacterium | reverse complement strand
TGGGCGCTACTGGCCCGCAAGAGTGTTGGGCGCTACTGGCCCGCAAGAGTGTTGGGCGCTACTGGCCCGCAAGAGTGTTGGGCGCTACTGGCCCACAAGAGTGCGGGCGCTACTGGCCCGCAAGAGTATTGGGCACTACTGGCCCGCAAGAGTGTTGGGCGCTACTGGCCCGCAAGAGTGTTGGGCGCTACTGGCCCGCAAGAGTATTGGGCACTACTGGCCCGCAAGAGTGTTGGGCGCTACTGGCCCGCATGAGTTTGGAGAAAACCGTTGGCTCACCGAGTGCTGGGGTGCCGTTCTACCAGAGGACATTCATTCGGCGCCCCAAAACCCAGGTGAAAATATGATACCACAAGCCGGATGTGAACACTAGCGAAATCTACGTGTAATTCATCCTAACCGATACTTTTCGTGTATTTATGACGATGTTTCTCAACAGGTAGCAGCACTAGGAAGCCTGGTACTATACCCCTGTTGCCAAATGCGAGTCGAGCTACCCGGTTTTTCTGTACGGCTGCCAACGGCTTGCACGCCCAGTGACCGGGGGTGTGCAGAACGTCCGCTAGGAAAGACTTCCTGTTGTCCGTGGGTACGCAAATGGACGCTTTGGCGACATTGGACGACCGGTTTCATTGGTGTACAAGGATTTTCGACAAGTTTTCCTACCAGAAAATAGGGTGTTTATACATAAAGGTCTAATTCTACACTCTAATCAGAATGACGAGGGGTGGCGCAATGGCCGGTCGGCGGAAGACCTTCTCCTTCAGGGTCACACATTCGCACGTTCCGGACCCCGACGCTGTGGAGCGCGGTCTTCATTTGTGGGCTTCTTACCTGGCCCAACACCTGAGCCGCGAAATCCCCGCCGGGCCGCGCAAGCGCCGCAAGGACACTGCCTGACCACAGGCTCGGGTGACCGTCGCTTCTCCCGAACTGCGCCCCTCCCAGACCGCCCACCTACCGATGGTCGCCCTGGGTCCCCGGCTCAGCCCGGGTCCCCGCCCCGGTCACCCCGGAATCCGCACACCTCACCCTGCCGGCCGTCGTCCCCATGGATGCACCGCATTGCGGCGCATCCACGGGGCCCCCGACATCCGACAGGGAGAGGTGTGGGATAGGCCGAGTTAAAAGCGGCTAGCCACTGCGTGGCATAGCCGCAAACTCGGCCAGGGGGCTGATAGCCCCCTGGACCCCCCATGCTAGCCACGGCCGCCACGCCCTTGTCGGGCGTGGCGTGCACTGGCTAGCACGCCTCATCGGGGCGTATGCGGCGCGTCCGATGCTCCACCACTGCAAGGAGGTAGGCATGGCGAAGCGCACCACTGAGACCTTATTCCTGCGAGTGGATCCGGAGGTTGCCCGCCTCGTTCGGCGGGCCAGCGAGGAACGGCAGCTCGGCATTAGTCAGCTGGCTGAGAAAGCCCTGCGCCAGTACCTGGCCGAGTCTATTGCGGCTGACGACCGGAAGAACCTCCTTTCGGCGGTCGAGGAGGGGATGATCAACCGAATCGATCAGCGTATCAACGACACACTCAGACGGGTCGGCAACCTCTATGCCCGCGAGGCTTTCGACCAGGCTGAGGCGCTGTTTCTCGTCAAGGTGCTGGTCTCCATGCAGGTACGGGACGAACGAACGCTGGAGAACTTCCTAGGGCAGGCCCGCAAGGATGCCACTGAGCGCCTCAAGACGCGAGTCGGTCCCGAGGCCGATGCTCTGGCAAAGGCTCGGGATCGGGTGGAGGTGCTGCTGAAGGAGCGGGACGAGGCCAGGGCGTCGGCTCAGGCCGAACACCAGAGAGCGGCGAAGACCGAACAGGAGCTCACAGCAGTGAAGGGCCGGCTGACTGAGGCAAACGAGCGGGTGAGGTCCCTGGAACAGCAGGTGCTGGAGGAGCGGCGGACCGCAACCTACGAGCGACAGAGGGACGAGTGGGCTGCGACCCAGTACGAGGCCCAAGGGATGCTCCGCAGGAAGTCCTTCCAGGAGTGGCGAGCAGAGTACTTGCGCCAGAATCCCATCCCTGGGAGGGTGGCATTGTAATGCCGGTGATGGTGAAGGCGCTCGGCTACTACTCCCACAAAGACGGAAGGGAAGCCAGGGGACTGAGCAAGGTCAAGAGCCACCTCAAGTACCTGGAGCACGGTAAGACTCACGAGTTCAAGCCCCGAGGCTTTGACGAGTCTCGGGAAGGTGTCACCCGAGGAGAGTTCGAGCAGATCCTGGAGCAGCAACCCGCCAAGGGTGTGATCGCTCACAAGCTGGTCTTCAGCCTGTCCCAAGACGAGCGGGACCGCCTTGGAGTGAACCTGAAGGAGCTGGTCCGTGAGACCATGAAGGCCTGGGGCCAGCAGATGGGACGAGCCCTCACCTGGATCGGCTTTCAACATGAAGACAAAGGCCACCCCCACGTGCATGTGGTGGTGGCCGGGTACGCCGACGGCAAGCAGGTAGGTCTCTACGAACGGGATCTGGGTCGGTTGAGGGAGTTCAGCGAGCGGGAGAAGGAGCGCTAGGCTGGACGGAGTCACTCTCTCCCCAACCGAGGAGACCGAGAGGACCACCGAACCGAGGCGGCCCGTATCATGGAGCTTACCAGGGGCAGCCGAGGACGAGAGTGGGATCTGATGAGGGGAGTCGGCCGGGGGCTCGGTATTGAGCGTTAAGATTGGACCAAAGGGGGTCAGGCGGCTAGCCTGACCCCCTTAACCAGACAATGCCTCGGACCGGGTGTCCTGTCAAGGACGGCGTCTTTAGGCGCCGCTGCCGTCAGGCGGTCGAAGATCCTTGATAGGGCGCCCGGGGCGAGGTCGTCCCCGTTACGTACCAAGGAAGGTTGCTGACTAGTGGCACTTCTAAGCAAGCAGGCCAACAAAAAACAACACCTAACAAATTGTGGTGTTGCTCGCAATGTGAGGGAGATATGGATGGTAGAGTTATTCGAAAGTTTAGCCTTGACAACGTTCGGAGACATCGTACAATGGAAAGCGATAATGGGAACACATGCTCGCTTAGACCAGTAGAGGTGGTCTAAGTGTCTGTGCTCCGAAAGGTGGTGAACTATGGTTAGTTGAGGCATGGCTGAAGTGTCTGAATGATTAATATATAAGTCACCAACCATTTACGATTGTAGTCTTCGCTAGCCCACTTAGTCAAGTCCTGATTTGTCGGTATGGTAATTATTTCGATATCGACAAGTTAGGATAGCGAAACTACGTCTCCGATCAATAGGAGGTAAAATTGAAGGTATCCGCCAGGCGGTTGATGGAGCACGTTTTGTGTCCCCACAGTATCAGGCTTTGGGACAACGACCTCATGAGGAGGGTCTTCGGAGTACGCTCTGTTACTTTCAAGAGTGCAGTGAAGACCTGCGTGACTAAGGGATTTGAGGAGGGTCTTGCAGTCCTAAGCAGGTTAGTTAACTCGGCCCAGGATTCGCCGATGAAATCAGGCATCTACCAGAAGGCCTTGGTTTGGTATGCTGGGTTCTACCGGCTCGTCGACGAGCATAAGCTGAGCTTCTTGGAACACGGCAGACGTCCGAAGATTCGCGTCGGGCGTCACGAGCTATCCTTGGAAGTACCCTTGATCGAGAATCGAGGCGACCAAGGATTAGCGGCTTGGATATTCTTCGATTTCGTAGAGACAGGGCTCCGGCCTTCCGAGTATGCCATAGCCGTTCAGGCCACGCGTTGGATTCTCGCCAACATGGACGACGACATCCGCCAGGTGGTGTTTTATGTTCCACAGTCTGGAACCATCGATAGGCAGGCAGTGACGTTAAAGGACATGGATTGGGATCCGGCCGTATTGATACCTTGGTTGGACAGCTTTGAAGCTGACAGGGTATATGCGAAGCGACCTGGCTCACAATGTGATCATTGCTGGCACCTCAAGCGGCGGACATGCGACGCGGGAAGAGGTGCTCGCACTGGGACAGGAACCGTCAGGTAAAGCCGTAGCGACCGACTGAGTAAGATGGCAGTCCCCGGCGCCGAACCGTCAAGTCTCCTCACCTAGGGTGGACCCTCAGGGTGGTGCAATTGATGGCCTCGGCGGCCGGGGCATTGTCATCCTACCAGAAGCTGCTCCTCTAGAGCTAGTGCCATGAAATGTGTAGGTTGACGACCTTACCCTTCGGCTCCATCGCTACGGTAACGGAGTCGAGGAAGCATCGTAGCAGTCCTTTTTGCTCAGGGGGCGACAGGGCGCCCCACTGGTCCATCTGGCCGATGGCCTGGAATAGGGCAGAAAGCGACCTCCGACGCTCAACGAGGTTCGCCCCCCTGGTCGCCAGCTGTTGCCGCTGCGTGCGGAGCCCCAAGGCCTCCGCTGTTAGATCCTTGCTCAGAGCCGAGAACTGCGCCGCTGTGATGGCTCGCTCGCGGTAATCGAGCCGGACCTGGCGTTCCTCTGCCTCCACCTGGGCCAGGCGTTGGTCTAACTGCTGGGCGCCTGCCAGAACCTCCCGCTCCTCGGCTTCGATGTCCGCCAGCAGAGCCTGACGGAACCGCTCCCGGGATACTACGTCCCCGTATCGGGCCACGACCGCAGAGGAAACTTGACGGTCCAGTTCAGCCATGGGCACGTTGGGCGAGTCGCAGAACTCCTTGCCCTTGATCTTCTTGCCGGTGCAGGCGTAATACCAGTACGTAACGCCCTTGGCATTCCGCTGAGACTTGGCATAGAGGCTATACCCGCAGTTGCACTTGGCCAGTCCGGTCAGTAAGTGCTCGGACGCCGTGGCAGCCGGCGAGGTCCCGCCCGCCCGGACCCGGCGCCCTGCCTTGATCTGCTGAGCCAGAGCAAACAGGTCCTCGCCAACCAAAGCAGGTATGTAAGAGCTGTTTTCAACCACCGTCACCGTTTCGTTCTTCACCCAGAACGTCTCCCCGCTGGCTTTGCCCCGGCGGGGATTTTTGCTCATGCGGCCGTACACCATCTTCCCGGTGTAGGTGGGGTTGCTGAGGAGGTAGAGGAGGGTGCGCTCATTCCACAGCGCCCCGTCCCGGAACCGGATGCCCTCCGAGTTCAGGCGGGTCACGATGGCCTTCGCCCCGGAGCCCCGGGTGTACAGCTCGAAGATCCGCTGCACCACCGGCGCCTCCAGGGGCTCCACCTCGTAGGACCCCTTCTTCTCACCGTGCCTGTACCCATACGGCGCCTTCGCCGAGGGCTTGTACCCCTCCTTGGCGCGGGCAAGGCGTCCAGCCGAGGTGCGCTCCCGGATCACATTGCGTTCCCACTCGGCGAAGCTCACCAGCATGTAAAAGAACTGTTTCCCCATAGCCGAGGAGGTGTCCAGGGGCTCCCGGGCCGACTTGACGTGGGTGAGCCCGTCCCACTCCTCCAGGACCAGGTTGACCATGTCGATCACGCTGCGGCTTAGCCGGTCCAGCTTGAAGACCACGACGCAGTCAATGAGGCCTTGTGTCACCATTCCTCGCAGCCGCTTGAGTGCGGGCCGGTCCAGGGAGCCACCTGACCAACCATCATCGACGAAGAGCAGGTCCTCGTTGACCACCCACCCCTGGCTAAGCAGGTAGTGCCTGCACCCATCCAGTTGCACCTCCAGGGTGGTGCCGTCAGACTGGTCATCGGTCGACCAACGGATGTAGATGGCCACCTTGTTCGGATCAATCATCTTCTCACGGAACGCCATGGGCACTCTCCTCCAGCCTTCGGAAGGACTTGGAGAGGAGATCACGAAAAGACTAGGCAGCGAGAGTGATTACCTCTTCAAACTAATCTTACTATTGTTGGGTGCTTATTACAATAAGCGCACCTGCACTGGGGTCCAACCACAGGCGACCCGCAGCGCACGCCGGACCTCTTCCTCGAGGAAGCCATCGAGGCCGCCCGGCGGGGGGTGAGCGTTCGCATCCTGCTCAGCGACGCTTTCCTGGACCCGGAGGAGCCGAAGGACAATACCAACACGGTAGGCTACGTCAACGACATTGCCCGGCGGGAAGGGCTGGACCTTCAGGCCCGGATCATGCGCAGTGACCTCGGCGGGCTGGACAAGATCCACAACAAGGGCGTGGTGGTCGACGACAAGCGGGTGCTGGTCAGCAGCATCAACTGGTCCTACAACTCCCCCGCCAACAACCGTGAGGTCGGGGTGATCATCGACCACCCGCAAATCGCATCCTACTTCGCCGACATCTTCACCTTCGACTGGTACAACGGAACGCCCGCCGACTACCCGCTGATCACCGAGGTCGATGCTGCCACAGGCTTCCTGGAGATCTCGAACTTTGGCCCGAAGCCGGTTGACATGTCTGGCTGGAGCCTCAGCAGCTCGTCCGGTGACTGGGTGCTGCCGGCCAAGACGGTGGTATACCCTGGCAAGCCGCTGGTCCTCGCCCGCGACGCGGCGTTCTTCAAGGGCAGGTACGGTGCCGTCCCCACCCTGGTCGAGCTGACCGGGCTCACCATCGGACCCGACCGGGACACGCTGAAACTCCGCCGACAGGACCGTGTCATCGACGCCGTGGCCTGGGGCGAGCACCAGCCGGGGTGGAAGCTGGCCGGGCCGGGCCGGACGGCGATCTGCCGGGAGAACCCTGGCAAGGACACCAACACCTACCTGGACTGGGCGCCCTCCTCGAAGGGAACGCCCGGGATCGCCGGGTGCGGAAAATAGCCGAAGGCCGGCAACTTGCCGGCCTTCAAACTTTGCTAAGCACATCGCCAATGAGTCACCAGCATGGTTGCGAGGCAAATTCCCCAACCTTAGATGCGGACCAACGAAGGGGGTGATGGTCGCACATGCAGAACAATCAGCAGCAGAACCAGGGACAGGGGCAGATGATGCAACAGATCCAGCAGATGACCAACCAGATCCCTGAGGAGATTCAAACGCCGCTCGGCAACGTGGACACCGCCGACGCGGCCGCCTGGACCACGGGCGGCATCGTCGGCGCCGCCGTTGGCTCCGTGATTGGCCCCGTGGGCACCGTACTGGGCGCCGCGGCGGGCGGCATGATCGCCGATCGGATGGTCGATCGCATGCAGCAGCAAAAACAGCACGCACAGAGCCAGGGAATGACCCAGCAGCCGGCGGGTACCTGCACGCCGAAGCAGGTGCTGGAGCGGGTCAAGCAGGACTGCGAGCAGTCCAAGCAGCAGCTGGTCTCCCAGCTTGGCCAGATCTCCGACCCGGCAGCCCGCACCTGCGTCCAGATGGCGATCAACGCCCTGGACTACTGCGTGGCCGAGTGCCACACCGCAGGCGGTGCCACCACCTAAGCGGGAACAAGGAAGGCCGGCAGACTTACCTGCCGGCCTTCTTCCCTGTAAGTTTACGTACAACCCGCTCCACGCCCGTCATCAGGCGGGTGGTGCCCATACTCAGGACGACAGCGGCGACCAGGATTCCCAGCAGCCAGGGAAGGGTGGAAGAGCCAATCCCCAGCGCCTCCCAGGCCGAGATGCCGAACATGGTCTTCATGCGGGCCAGGGCCACAATCACGGCGCCAACGGCCAGAACCGCAGCGGTCATGCCCATGTGCCGGTGCACCCGGGCCTTCAGTACCCGCTCCGCCTCCAGCTCTTCCTGCTCCTCGCGCCGGCGGTCCAGATCCGTTTGCGACTCCATGATTACCTCACTCTTTCGCCTGACATAGCAAAGGGGGCTCGCGCCCCCTGCTCTCTTATACCGCCTCGACGGCCTTCACTTCGGGGACATGATGGCGAACGGCCCGCTCGATGCCCATTTTCAGGGTCATCATGCTCATGGGGCAACCGCCGCACGCTCCGACCATTTTTACCCGAGCGACGCCTTCCTCCACGTCAACCAGTTCCACATCGCCGCCGTCCATACGAATGGAGGGGCGAATCAGATCGAGCGCCTTGTCGACCCGCTCAAACAGCGTTTCCTCTGCCATGTCTGGTCACCTCGCTTTAGTGTTCCTCTAGAACGGTGTTCACTAAAACGCCCTGCTGCGGCAAGGGCGTGTTTATTCATAACCCAAGTGTACCATTGCCCGGTGGCACTGAAAAGGTGGCAGTGCGGCCAAATCACTATGAGGTGAAATGGTAGAGGTTGACAATATGTCAAAACTATGGTATTTTTTGGTATAAGCGTGCGCTTACCGGCTACCAGCTACCGGCGAGGTGGCGAATGCGCGCCATGATCACATCGAACCCGGCGCGGTTGAAGGCGCCCTCCGGAATGATGATATCGGCGTAGCGCTTCGTGGGCTCCACGAACGCCTCATGCATGGGCTTTACGGTGCTCAAATATTGCGAGATGACCGAGTCGAGCGTCCGGCCCCGCTCCTTGATGTCCCGTGTAATCCGGCGCAGAATGCGAACGTCCGCGTCGGTGTCGACGAAGATTTTCAGGTCGAAGAGCGAGCGCAGCGTGGGATTCTCCAGCAGGAGAATGCCCTCCACGAGCACGATCTGGAGCGGATCGATCCGCACCGTGTGCTCCTCACGCAAGTGGGTGCTGAAGTTGTACACAGGGCGGTCGATGCACTCGCCTGCCTTGAGCATGCGGACGTGTTCGATAAAGAGGTCTGTGTCGAACGACTCCGGGTGATCGTAGTTCAGTTTACAGCGATCCTCATACGAGAGGTGGCGGTTGTCCTTGTAGTAGGAGTCGTGCGTCAGCAGGGTCACGTGGTCAGGCAACTGCTCCACGATCTTGTGGGCGATCGTGGTTTTGCCCGAGCCGGTGCCTCCCGCCACGGCGATAACCGCCTTCGGAACAGGCATGTTCTTAGACCTCCTTGAAACCGTGCCGATGTACCGGTTTCTCTAGTTCCTGGACCCGGTCGGTTTGCCTCCGTTATTATCTCGCACCCGGGGACGGTGCGCAAGGCGAAGGTGGGGGTGTTGTCCATGATGATTGATGCCGCTGAGGCAGAAGGGGTAGCGATTCTGTACCTGTCGGGCGACCTGGATGCGCCGAACTGCCGTCAGGTACGGGAGATCGCTGCCGGTTTGTTGGCCGACGGCCGTAGCTCTCTGGTGATCGATCTCTCAGGGGTGGAGCGGATCTACACGGCGGGAATCTTCGCACTGCTGGATTTGCAGCGCGCAGCGGCTCAGCGGGGCCGGCGGCTCATCTGCTGTGGCGCCCGCCCCTTCGTCAGGGAGCTCCTGCGCATGACCATGCTCGACCGCGCTCTGGACCTGCAGGGGGATCTCGAAACGGCCCTTGATGTAAGCCGCGAGGCTTCATGATGCATGTCGTCTACCCCAAACCGATATCCTAATTGGCGGCAGGCCGACTAACAATGTACCGGAGATACTCCGCACACCGTATATTTGGTACTTTTTCTGCATCATAGTTGAATTTCTCGCCAGAATCCAGTAGTCTGGTTAGGGAAAGGTTCTCATCAGTTCAGAATCAGGAGGGGTTACATATGGCTCATCAGCTTCCGCCGCTGCCGTATGACTACAACGCTCTGGAGCCGCACATCGACGAGACCACCATGCGGATTCACCACGGCAAGCACCACAACGCCTACGTCACCAACCTGAACGCCGCCCTGGAGAGCCAGGCTGCGCTGGCCGACAAGGACCTCGAGTCCCTGCTCCGCAACATTGGCGAGGTGCCCGAGTCGATCCGCACCGCCGTTCGCAACAACGGTGGCGGCCACCACAACCACACCCTGTTCTGGGAGATCATGACCCCCGGCGGCAGCTCCACCCCGACCGGTGATCTCGCCAGCGCCATCAACGCCACCTTCGGCAGCTTCGATGCCTTCAAGGAGCAGTTCAGCAAGGCCGGCGCCACCCGGTTCGGCAGCGGCTGGGCCTGGCTGGTCGTGAGCAACGGCAAGCTCGAGGTCTACAGCACCGCCAACCAGGACAGCCCGCTCATGGAGGGCAAGACCCCGATCCTCGGTATGGACGTGTGGGAGCATGCCTACTACCTGAAGTACCAGAACCGGCGCCCGGATTACATGGCCGCCTTCTTCAACGTCATCAACTGGGATGAGGTTGGCCGCCGCTACGCCGCCGCCACCGGCAAGTAGGCTTTGCAAAAAAGGAGACCTCTGCGCAGAGGTCTCCTTTTTCTTATGCCCGTGGCACTTCAGTCCAGCGCCCGGTCCGGTGGGACTCCCGCACGGCGTCAAGCACCGCCTGCACGGCGGCGCCGTCGCGGAAGGTGGCGAAGTCCCGGCTCGGGCCGGACGCCCCCGTCCCCTTCAGAGCGTTGACAAGGTTGTCGACCATGACAACAAAGGCGGGGATGTGCCGGTCCATCTCGGCGGGATAGGTCACGCCGGGTACATCAAACCGGGGTGCGACGGGAATCGTGGAAAGGGTCTCTCCCGCCCGGGCGCCCGCCAGTTCGTTGTCGGTCAGGACGAGCGTGCCCTGGGTGCCAAAGGCCTCCAGGCGCATGCCGAAACCGTGGTGGGCGTGGGAGAGGAACTGGGCCAACCCGCTGGCCTTTCCGGGCATGCGGATCAAGAAGCTGAAGCTGTCATCGGCGGTCGCCGGCTGCCCGTCACGCACGTCGACGTGGGCGGTCAGGCTGCCGCTGACGCTGTGGAAATCGCCGAAGAACCAGCGGAGCATGTCGATCATATGGGAGCCCAGGGCGCCGAGCATGCCCCCGCCCGACTCGGCCCGCCAGAGCCAGCTCATGGGCCGGGCGAGGTTGCGCTCCAGGCCGCCCATGGTCTGGGTGAGCTGGAAGTGGACCAGTTCCCCGAGGAAGCCGGCGCTCACCAGCTCCTTGAACCGGGTCCGGGCCGGCAGGTGGCGAAACTCGAAGTCGACGGCGTTGACCAGTTGCCGGCGTTCGGCAGCGTCCACCATGGCCTGTGCTTCCGCCAGGTTCAGCGCCATCGGCTTCTCGCACAGGACCGGGATCCGCCGTTCCAGGGCGGCGATCGTCATGGGATGGTGCTGGTCCGGGGAGGAAGCAACACTGACCAGGTCTAGCTCTTCGCCGTCAAGCATCTCCAGATAGCTGTCATACGCAGCCGGTATCCCCAGCTTGTCGGCCAACACTCTGGCGCGACCTGGCCGCGTTACGCCGCTCAGCGCAACGACCTCGCAGTCCGGGTGCATCATAAACCCAGGCGCCTGTACGGTGGCCCCGAACCCTGTGCCCACAATGCCAATCCGCAGTCTCTTCGTCACAAAGACCCCCCATTTCTGACAAGGGATTTATGCTTCGTACCCCGAAATTCCTTTGCGATAAACTGGAAGGAGTGTTGGAAACAGATGGCCTATGCAAAGGGAATGGTGAACCGGGAGCGGCTGACCAACCTGCTGATGGATCTGTGCGCCACCGATTCGGGCAGCCGCAAGGAGCGGCTGATGGCGGACAAGCTCAAGGGGCTGCTCACCGAGCTCGGTCTGGAGGTTCGGGAGGACAACGCCGGCGAGAAGGTCGGCGGCAACGCCGGTAACCTGTACGCCCGCCTGCCCGGGACGGCGCCCGGCGAGGCCGTGCTATTCTCCAGCCACATGGACCGGGTCACGCCTGGGTTTGGCGTAAAGCCTCGGATCGAGGGCGGGGCCATCGTCAGCGACGGTACCACGATCCTCGGCGCCGACGATGCCGCCGGCATCGCCGCTACCCTGGAGGCCCTGCGGGTGCTCAAGGAGCGCAACCTGCCCCACCCGACCATCGAACTGGCCTGGACGATCTGCGAGGAGGTGGGCCTGCTGGGCGCCGCTAACCTCGACTTTGGCTGGTTCACCGCCAAGCAGGGCTTTGTGCTCGACTCCAGCGGTCAGGTCGGCGAGATCACCCTGCGGGCGCCCTCCTCGGCCTCGCTGACGGCCACCTTCAAGGGCAAGGCCGCCCACGCCGGCGTGGCGCCTGAGAAGGGCGTCTCGGCCATCCAGATCGCCGCCGTGGCCATCGCTAAGATGAAGCTGCTCCGCATCGACGAGGAGACCACGGCCAACATCGGCTCGATCATCGCCGAAGGGCCCAACAACATCGTCCCGGAGTCCTGCCGGATCACGGCGGGCGCCCGCTCGCTCGACGAGGCCAAGCTGGACGCTCAGCTTGAGCACATGCAGCGGTGCATGCGTGAGGCCGCTACACAGCTGGGGGGCTCGGTCGAGATCGAAGTGAAGCGCGGCTACCGCGCGATCAACCTGAGCCCCGAGGACCCCGCGGTCAAGCGGGCCGCCGAGGCGGCGACAAAGCTGGGCGCACCGGTCAGCTACGCCTCCACGGGCGGCGGCTCGGACGCCAACATTTTCAACGGAAACGGAATCCCCTGCGCGGTGCTAGGCGTTGGCTACGAGGAGATCCACTCCACCCGGGAGCGCATGCCGATTGACCAGCTGGAACTGCTGGCCGACTGGGCCCTCGCGATTATGCACAGCTAGTTACGAAAGCGAACAGCCCGACGCCATCTGCGGCGCCGGGCTGTTTTTGTGTGAGCCTATCTCAGGAGTGCTGCTTGGAGCCAGATCATGCGCCGGCGGTCCTCCGTTTCCACCAGGGCGCCCGGAATCAGCAGGTCCCGGGGTTCCACAATCGCCAGAATGCGGGTCTCCTGTCCGATCGCAACCTGGCTGAGCGGGTGGCCTGAGAAGAGGAACTCCCCGTCGGACCGGCGACCGATCAGTTCAACGAGATAGACCCACGTGGGGGGAAGGTCCGGTCCGCTCACCTCGGCGTACACCGCATTGTAAGTGGCAATCTCCATATTCTCGTGGACGTTCCACACATGGAGTACCTGCGCCAGACAGATGGCCTCGTCGGCGAGCGAGGGTGCGATGCGCATGCGACGGACCCAGAGCCCGGAATCGCTCAGTCCGGTCGTGTCGATCGGGGGAACTTTGCCGGCCTTCATCTTTTGTTACACCTCGTTTCATTACGCTGGAGTCAGTCTACCGTATAGGATTCGCAACTTGTCCTCATTTCTGTACCGCACCATTGAGGTTTCTGTACCGAGCGCGTATCGAGCAGGCCGGTCCGCAGAAATACTACCTCTGAGTTGCCTAGAGCTAGGCGAAGGAGGCGCATCTGTATGGAACACTCCAGACGGGAAATCGCAAGCCTGGGCGGCGAGAACCGCCTGACCGAGGCTGAACTGCTCTGCGTTCGACACGCGCTGGAGGCAGAGGTGTTGGGGCTCAAGAAGTGTCTGCACTACGCTGGCGAGGTAAACGATGACCAGGCCCGCGACCTCTTGCGGGAGCATGGCGATATTCATCACCGTAGAATCGACATGATGTTGGCGCTCCTGGACGCTCCCGGCGACGTCACCAAGCAGGCCAAGCTGCTGCTGCAGACCGAGAGCTTGCAGGGAGGGACTCACAATGCGTAATCCTCATGACCTGAGCACCGCCACCCACGGCCAAATGTCCGACGCCGACCGGCTGATGGATTGCCTGTGCTCGGCCAAGGAGCGCTCCATGATGTACGCCAAGGCGGCGCTGGAGTCGACCAACAACGGCGTGCGGGAGTTCTTCCTGGCCATGCACGGCGAGGAGACCCACAACCAGGAGATCCTCTTCAGCTTCCTGCACACGCGGGGCTTCTATCCGACCGAAATGGTGTCGGAGGACCGCGTTCGAGAGGTGCGCCAGATGTTCCAGAAGATCCACGACGAGATGAACCTGACCGACGATCCCTCGGTCCGGCGCTACCAGACGGCCGACCCCAAGCACCATCCCGCCGTGTCGCAGAATCCGGAGCACTTCCGCTACCCCGATCAGCACTAGCAGCCTGCAGCCCGCCCCATCAACCGGGGCGGGCTGTTATGTTACAATAGGCAGAGACAGAGGGGGACAATCCAGCATGGCGTCCATTACATTTCAGCCAATCGGCATGACGGTATCGGTCAAGCCCGGCACATCGATTCTAAAGGCTGCACAGGATAACGGCCTCTTCATGCGCAGCGTCTGTGGCGCAAACGCCATCTGCGGGACGTGCCGCTGCACGGTGATCAAAGGCATGGAAGGGCTCTCCCCTGTTGCCAGGCACGAGCGCAAACGGCTGCAGGAGCTATATGCCGGACCCGATGTCCGCCTGTCCTGTCAGGCTGAGGTGCTCGGCGACGTCGAGGTCCGGATTCCGGTACCGACACTGGGACTTGCGTAGAGGGGGACGGACATTGGCGGTCATTCGCTGTGGCACCTGTGCCTGGTCGGATCACGAGGAGTACTTTCCACCGGGCCTTCCGTCGGCGGAGCGGCTCTCCTATTACGCCAAACACTTTCCGATCGTAGAGGTGGACAGCTCTTTTTACCACCTACAGCCCCCTAAGTTCTATGCTGCCTGGGCCGAGCGGACACCACCAGATTTCGTATTTAATGTCAAGGCCTACGGGGCCATGACGCAGCACCACCGCGAGCCGCGCCCCGGCGAGGAGGACATGAGCGAAGTGTTCAAGCGCTTCGATGCGATGGTCCAGCCGCTGCGGGAGGCCCGTAAGCTCAAGGCGTTGCACTTCCAGTTCCCGCCCTGGTTCACCCGGAGGCCGGAGAACCTGGAATACATACACATGTGCCGCGAGTTCTTCGCCAGCGACCTGCTGGCCGTGGAGTTCCGCCACAACTCCTGGTTCCTGGGCGCCGCCCGGAATGACACCCTTACCTTTCTCCGGAGGATTCGGGCGGTCAACGTGGTTTGCGATGAGCCGCAGGTGGGCTCCGGGACCGTGCCGCCCGTCCCGGAGGTAACGGACCCGCGGCTCTCCATCGTCCGGTTCCACGGCCGGAACGCTCAGACCTGGTACATCAAGGCGGAGAAGACCGCCCAACGCTTTGACTACCTTTACTCCCGGGAGGAGCTGCAGGGGTGGGTTGAGCCCATTCGCACCCAACTCGCGCCAGCCGCCGAGGAGGTCCACCTGCTCATGAACAACAACCGGGCCAATTACGCCGTGCGCAACGCCCTGGATCTCATGGAGCTGCTCGATATGGCGACCCCGCCCCGGGACGATCGGGGTGTTCCCCGGTTTGAGCGGCCTGCGCCCAAGGGAGCCCAGCAGTTGAGGCTGTTTTAGGGAACAATACCTAACATTTTTCTTTCCGATGATTCAAAAGCCGCCCGGCGTTGCGCCAGGCGGCTTTTGAGCGTTTTTGTAACGGGTGTGCAACACGACAAAACAAATTTTATCGACACAGCACGGCATGTTGCAGAGGCAACGTTTAAACTGATAGTACTTCGGAAGGCTGAGTTCCCGTTTATTGGAAAACCTGTCCTCAGGGGGAGGGAAAATCATGGCGCGTGGAGAAACCTATCTCTCACAGGTCTTCAAATTTCCTCCAGAACCCTCCGGTTCCGCGGAGGTGGAGACCGCCGTGAGGGGTGACACCAACGTGCGGGTACTGCCATTTGATCCCGGCACTGTGGGCAAGGGCGCCATGGTCCCCGGTGAGGACTCCGTCCTTATCAGGCGCCTCTCCGCGGGTGACGAGGAGGCCCTGGGCACGCTCATGGACCGTTACGGGGGCGCACTGCTGCACTTCGCCCACCGGCTCACCGGCGACCTCCAGCTGGCCGAAGAAATCTGGCAGGACACCATGCTAAAGGCCTGGCAACAGGCTTCTTCGTTTCGGGTTGACGGTCACCTGAAGGCGTGGCTCTTCCGGGTGGCACGCAACAACGCCATCGACCACATGCGCAAAAAGCGGCTCCCCACCGAGGAGTACACCGTCTGCCTGGAAACGGCGGCTACAACCCACCGGCCCGAGCGCGAGGCGGAACGCTCCTGGCTCTCTGCCGAGGTCTTTGAAGCAATTGAAGAACTACCCAGTGCCTATCGCGAGGTCATCGACCTGCGCTTCTTCCACCAACTCTGTTATCAGGAAATCTCTCAGGTGTTGGGCATCCCGCTTGGAACCGTCAAAAGCCGCCTCAACTACGCCATCCAGCGTCTTACCAAAATCCTGCGTGAGCGGGGAATCGATCCTAGCTTGGTCGACAACTAGGCAGGGCACTTTTTACATACGCTTCGTACGGCCCTTCCAAATTGGGAGGGCCATTCCCATTTCCTGAGCAGAGCCCCTCCGTCTTTGTTATAATGGGGGGAGATGACCCTGAAGGAGACGGCGCATGAATCTCCCCAACCTTCTTACCATGTCGCGCATCTTCCTTGTTCCGTTTTTTCTGCTGGCCATCCTGCGCAAAGACCCGTTCGGATTTGGCGGGCTCATTGCTGCTGGCATCTTCATTGCGGCAGCCATCACCGACGGTGTCGATGGCTACCTGGCCCGCAAGAACAAGGAAGTTACCCGGCTCGGGCAGTTCCTCGACCCCCTGGCGGACAAGCTCTTGGTCTCCACGGCCCTGGTAGCCCTGGTAGAGTTGGGACACCTGACTACATGGGCAGCCATGGTGATTATTGGCCGGGAAATGGCTGTAACCGGCCTTCGCGCCATCGCAGCCGCCGAGGGCACGGTTATTGCAGCCGGCCCGTGGGGCAAGGTCAAAACGGTGTTCCAGATCATCTTTATTGTTACGGCCATCCTGGCCGGAACGCTGAAGACGGGCTTCTGGCTGCAAGTGCTGGCCGGCTGGCTCTTCACCCCGCTGCTGTGGGTCACCGTATTGTTGACCATATACTCCGGTGTGGACTACGGCGTCGCCTACTATCGCGGCCTGCAGACCAAGGGCAGTGGGCGTCCGCCCCTGCGCTTCCGCCTGAAACTGCCGCTGCGGCGACGCAACACCAAACCCCGTGAGGGAGGCAACTAGCGTGCAGTTTCGCCTGATTTCCGGCCCTGCGCCTTCGGTGGTGCTGCCGGGTGACCTGGTGAGCCCGGCGGTCTCGCTCGCCGGAGTCGATTGGAGCCAGGAGGTCGCCCTGATTGTGGACATGGGCGAGCAGCGCACTGCTGGCTACGGCGTCACAGTTACCGGGGTGCGAGTCACGCAGTCCGGCGAGGTGGAGCTGGAGCTGGAGGTGCGGCGCCCCGGGCCGGGGAGCTTTGTGGCCCAGGTGCTTACCCACCCATACGCAGTCGTGCGGGTGCCCCGTCAGGGCCTGCCGGCTGAGGCCGTTACGGTGGTCGCTCGCGATAAGGCCGGGCAGCACATTGCCCGTCAGGTGGTGCAGTGGTGAGAGCGGTGATTTTTTCAGCGGGTCCGGTCGAGGATTACGGCCGGATCCGGCACTTATTGGGGGCCGTCGACCTGGTCATTTGCGCCGACGGCGGAATTCGCCATGCGCTGGCATTGGGGCTCAGCCCCCACCTGGTGCTTGGCGATTTTGATTCGGCCGGCCCGGCGTTGGTCAGTGAAATGGAGGCCCGCGGGATTCCGGTTCACCGGGTGCCGGTGGAAAAGGACCAGACCGACACGCACATCGCCCTTGAAGAGGCGGTGAAGCGTGGCGCCCGGGAATTGCTCCTGGTGGGGGTGACGGGCGGGCGCCTGGACCATACCCTCTCGGTGCTGCTGCTCCTGCCGGGAGTCCCGGAGGATGTGCAGGTGACCGTGGTCGACCAGCGCAACGTCCTGCGTCTGCTCCGGCCCGGCGGCCGCATGACCGTGCCGGGTACGCCGGGGGACTACCTCTCCCTGCTGCCCCTGTCGCCGCAGGTCAAGGGCGTGGTGGTAGAGGGGGTCAAGTGGCCGCTAACTGGGGCGACGCTTCGCTGGGGCGAGTCGCTGGGGGTCTCGAATCAACTGGTTGAGTCCGAAGCTTTCGTGGCCACCAGAGAGGGATACATGCTCGTTATTTCAGCGTGGGACTGAGGAGGCGTCGCAGCATGGCAGAGCTCCTGAACACCGCAACGGTCACAGACGAGGGCTCCCTGGCAGCGTTCCTTGATCGACTGGAGCAGCAGTTGGAAGGGCTACAGCAGACCTTGTCCGAGCTCACCTTCACTCAGTACCAGACCAAGCGGCGCCCGGACGAAATGGAGCCGGTGGAGTCGGCCCTGGCGGAAATCATGACCAACCCGGGCTATCAGGAGCTGGTGGCCCGGTGGCTCGGGCGCGTGAGCGAGCCCCTTTTGGCCCGCCGGCTGGAGGTTTGGCACCAGCAGTTCCGCTCCTCCCGGGTGAGCGCCCGCAAGGAGATTCGGGGCCTGGTCAACGACATTGCCGACGGGATCGTGAGGTTCCGCTACCAGGTGCAGGGCCAGGAGTACGACCTGGGCGCCGTCCGGCACATTCTGCGCATTGAGCCTGACCGCGAGCGGCGCCGGGCCGCCTGGCTCTCGTTCGCCCCGCTGTCCCAGTCGCTTGACGCTAAAACCCGAGAGCTGTTCAAGCTGCGTAACGCCGCCGCCCGTGAAGAGGGGTACGAGACCTACGCCCACATGCAAATCGACGCCCAGGGGCTTGGGCTCGAGCAGGTCAAGAGCATCCTCGAGGAGCTGGCCGAGGCGAGCAATCAGGCTTACCGCCGGGTCATCGACTCGGGCGTCGAGCGGTTTGGGCTTGGCCGCCTTGAGCCCTGGGACGTCAAGTTCCTGCTGGATGGTCAGGGCGGCATGCCGCCCGAGCGCTTCCCCAAGTCGGGCATTCTCCCGCGCCTGGAGGAGTGGGGCCGCGACCACGGGCTGGAGCTGGATCAGCTGGGCATCAGCGTGCACTTTATGGACATCCCCTACAACGGGCTCTGCATGAACATGAAGCAGGGCGATATCCGCATTCTGGGCAACCCGGCGGACGGGCTGAACTACTATAAGACCGGCTTCCATGAGCTCGGCCACGCCCTGCACGGCGCCTTCAGCGACCCGGGCAGCTATATCCTGCGGCGGGAGCCTTCGGTCTTCTCCGAGGGCATGGCCGAAATGATCGGCTACACGGTCGATGATCCGGCCTGGCTGGCTCATTATGGCCTGAGCGAAGAGGAGGTCACCGCGGCCACCACGCTGGCCCGCGGCCCCTGGTTCGCCTACCTGCGTCAGCGCTCTGCCCACGCGCTCTTCGAGTATGAGGCCTATGCCAACCCGGACGGCAACCTGGACCAGATCAACGCCGAAATCGAGGCCCGGTTGCTCGGCTGCACGGTCGACGCCTCGCCGCGCTGGGCTTCCGAGCCCAACGCATGGTACTCCCGCTACCCGGTCTACTGGCAGAACTACGTCCTCGCCGACGTGGTCGCCAGCCAGATCCACCACGACCTGCGCCGGCGTTACGGCTCGGTCTGGCGCAACGGCGACGCCATTACCCACATGAAGCGGTTCTACTGGCAGCCCGGCGGCTCAGTGGACTGGCAGGAAAAGATTCGCCGGGGCACCGGCGAGGCGCTGAATACCCGGGCCCTGGTCGCCGACCTTAGCTGACCGCAGCACAACCCATAAAGGAACCCGGTCACAGCAGGGTGACCGGGTTTTCCACATCTTCGAGGAACTCCGCCAGGAGGTTGGCCAGCAGACCTGGCGACTCCCTGAGGCAGTTCTGTCGGACTCCGGGGATCTGCCGGTAGCGGAAGTGCGGCGCTCTGGCGTACATGGTCTGGGTCAGCTGACAGACCTCTTCCGGTTCGGCGCTGCCGTTAATGGCAAGCACCGGGAAGTCCAGGTCAGCCAGTCCGGCCAGATCGCAGTCGTCCAGCTGCGGGACGCCGTAGGCGACGGGGGCCGCCGGCTCCGCAAAGCGGGTAAGGGTCTGCTCACTGAGCACCTTTTGAAGCAGCTGGAGGTGTTCGGGCTGCCGTACCACCCGGCCGTGCCGGGTCTCGAGCCACTGGGTTAGCATGTTCAGGTGCCAGGAATACTGCAGGCCCGGCCCTGATTCGCTGCGCGGGAGCACCGGGTTGACCAGCGACAGCGACAGGGTGCGGTACGGCGACTCCAGGGCCAGCACCGCAGCCACCTGACAGCCCGACCCGTGGGCTACCACGTGGGCTGAGGGCAACTCCAGTTCGTCCATGAGATCCCGCCAGGCCTGAGCCCGGTCGGCCACGCTGCGGCGCCCGGGCGGCAAATGGGTCTGCAAGTCGCTTGCTATGAGCCGGAATCGCGCACCCAACACTGCTGCGACGGCGGACCAAATCGACTGCGGCGAGAGAAGTCCGGGAATTAGTAGGATGGGTGGGCCGCTGCCTTCGGTAACCAGGGCGGGCTCGTCTCGCCGGAACCCAGGGATACCTTGCATAGTAATCCCCCTACTATTTATCGTGAGAACATTATACCTGATTCTTACTTTAAAGTAAATATTCCACATCTTCTATATCAAGTTAGCCAGAGAGCAGGAATAGTGATTACCTATCCCGAAGCTTTCACTGTTTTTGCGTTGGCTAGGTTAACCATTACAAGAAAAAGGAGTGACGACCGTGGCCCATCCCACGTGGCCGGGCACAGCTCTCGCCGACAGCCCGGAAGCCGGCGCCACTTGGCGCCTTGGCCCCGTTCGGCTGGGGTATATCGAGTACCTCAACTGCCTGCCCGTCTACTACGGCATCGAGCAGGGGATCATTGACCTCCCGGTGGCGGTAAAGAAGGGGCCCCCTGCCCAGCTCAATCAGCTGTTCCTGCAGGGCGCCCTCGATATCACGCCGATCTCATCGATTGAGTACGCCCGGCATGCGGCGGATACGGTTATCCTCCCGAATCTGTCCATCAGTGCGGACGGGCGGGTCACATCGGTGCTCCTCTTCTCCAAGGTGCCCCTGGAAGAACTGAACGGCCGGCCGTTGGCGCTAACGAACCACAGCGCTACCAGCGTGGTCTTGACCAAGATCATCCTGCAGGAGCGCTACGGCGTCCGGCCCAACTACTATGCCGCCCCGCCGAACGCCGCAGAGATGCTGACCAAGGCAGACGCCTGCCTGATCATCGGCGACATGGCGCTACTGGCGGCGAACGACCCGCACCTCAAGCAGATGTTCCCCACCATGCGCATCTATGACCTCGGTGAGGAGTTCAAGGGGCTCACAGGCGACATTATGGTCTTCGCCCTGTGGGTGATTCGGCGGGAGTTCGCCGAGCGAAACCCCGACGGCGTGCGCCTGGTGGCAAACCTGTTCCGCTACAGTCAGGATTACGCCATGGCCCATATGGACGAGCTCGTGGCCGAGGCGCTGGAGCGGCGGCAACTGCCCCGGCAGGCGGTGGTTGAGCACTTCACGCATATCCGCCATCACTTTACCGAGCCCTACAAGCGGGGCCTGAAGCGCTATTTCGAGCTCGCTCACAAGATCGGCGAAGTCGACCTGGTACCCGACTTGAACGTGTGGGGGGAGTAGCCCGTGGCGATTAATACCGCTACCAACATCGAGGCCATCCTGGATCGGCGGCTGTCGGGCGGACGGCTGACGCTGGAAGAGACGGTAACCCTTTTGGAGAGCCCTGAACTGATGGCGATTGGCCGGGCGGCCAACGAGGTGCGCCGAGGGATGCACCCGGACGATCGCGTCAGCTTCGTGATCGACCGGAACATCAACTACACGAACATCTGCGTAGCCCGGTGCAGCTTCTGCGCCTTCAAGCGCGACGTCGGTGACGACGCGGAAGGCTACACCCTGGACTTCCATGTAATTGACCATAAGTGCCAGGAGTTGGTGGACCAGGGCGGCACGCAGGTGTTGCTGCAGGGCGGCCTAAACCCGGCGTTGAAGCTGGACTACTACCAGAATCTGATCAGCCATATTCAGACCAAGTTCCCCCAGTTGACCGTGCACGGCTTCTCGCCGGCCGAGCTCTACTACCTGGCCAAGATCTCCAAGCTCTCGGTGGTCGAATGCCTGCGGGAGCTCCAGGCCGCCGGCCTGCGCTCCGTCCCTGGCGGCGGCGGCGAAATTCTGGTCGACCGGGTCCGCCGGGAGATCGGCAAGGGCAAGGTGCTGACCGACCAGTGGTTCCATGTGATGGAGAGCGCCGCTGAGCTTGGCATGAACACCTCGGCGACGATGATGTATGGGCACATTGAAACGATTGAGGAGCGGGCGCTCACCTTGATCCGCATCCGCGACAGCGGGGATAAGTTCGGCGGCTACGGCGCCTTTATTCACTGGGACTTCCAGCCCGACAACACCCCGCTTGGGGAAGAGGTGCTGGGGAATCCCGACAAGTACCACCTGGGCACCGGCTACGAGTACCTGAAGTTGATGGCGGTGGCCCGACTGGTGCTCGACAACGTCAGGAACCTGCAGGTCTCCTGGGTTACGCAGGGTCCCAAGCTCGCCCAGACCGCCCTGTTCTTCGGCGGAAACGACTTCGGCGGCACGATGATGGAGGAGAACGTCGTTTCCGCGGCGGGCACCACCTATCACGTGGACCCGCCCATGGCTGTAGAGCTGATCAAGAACGCCGGCTTCCACCCCGTGCAGCGGGATACCTTCTACAAGGTCATCAAGAGTTTCTAGGTTTGGTCGGTTGGTCAAAACCGCCTCCTTCGTGGGGGCGGTTGCCTGTTTTTGAGGGGTTTTCGTGTCTTCACGTAGATTTGATACACCTGCCACGGTTTCTCGGTGTAACAAAATTACGTGACCGGGTTCTAAGTGACAAGACAACAGGGGCTGCCCGATGTTCTGCGCCCACGCCCGACACTACCACGCCAACCAAGCCTTCCCCTGACACTCTGTGTCATACCGGCTGCGGTAAGCTGATCCCAACAGGAGGGATCGAACCTTGGCGTATCAGAAGCGGTTTCTAGTCAAGCGGATGCCCCAGATAACCCATGACCCGGTGGCCTGGCGTGAGCATGTTTTGGGCGACTTCCCCGGGATCGATGGATTTGTGGTGGAGCGACGCCAAGCCGTCGAAGAGCGGGACGTGCTGGAGCGCCAAATGCCAGAGTTGGTGCCGGATTTCGATATCCTGGTTCGGGCGATGCCCGGCGTGGACTGGGCGCCCGGCGCACTCTCCATGTACAACCTGCGCCCGTTCTTTTCGGGGTGCAGCGTGGCGGTCAGCCGCCGGGAGGGTGGGGCCACCTTACTTCGCAATTACGACCTGGGGCCAGAGGAATTCTCGGCCGTACTTCGGGCCGAGACCTTGCCCGGAGGTGGGTGGATCCTGGGCAGCGCCGAAGCTGGATGGGGCTACATGGACGGGCTGAACGACCGTGGTTTGGCGGTGGCGATCACCTTCGGCGGGCGATTCTGCCAGGGGGGCGGCTTCGCTGTACCCGTTCTGGTTCGCTACCTGCTGAAGACCTGCTCGACAGTTGCTGAGGCGGTCAGAGCGCTCCAGCGGGTTCCCCACCGGCTGGCACAAAACTATGCGCTGCTCGATCAGTCGGGAGAGGCTGCCGTGGTCTTCACCTCCCCGGACCGGGGCGCCGTTCTGGCGCCAGAGGGCGCCTGCGTGACCAACCACCAGGAGCGGATCGAGCATGAGGAGATGGGGCGGTTCGTCCGGACCGCCGAGCGGCTGGCGTTCATGCAGCAGGCGGCCGGCGCCCTCACGCTTCCGGACCTCCTGCGACCGCCGCTCTATCAGACCCAGTATGACAAGCTGTTTGGAACACTGTACTCGGTGGAGTTTGACGCGACGGCACGAGAGGCCCGCTACGCCTGGCCGGGGCACGAGGTGTGCCTCCACCCGGGGGTGGAAGATCAGGACTTTACCATCACCTACCGGGGTTGACTTCGATTCACCGCTGGCTCCGGTTTCTGCTACAATACGTAGCATGAGCAACATTAAACTTTTGGCACTAGATCTGGATGGTACGCTGCTTAACCGCGACTCTGAGTTGCCGGAGGAGAATCGCCTGGCTGTAAACCTGGCCAGGGCGGCCGGCATCGAGACTGTCATCGTGACCGGGCGCTCCTGGCGCTCGACAGAGAAGTTCTACCGGGAGATGGAGATGACCGGGCCGGCGATCTGCTACCTGGGCGCCCTCGTTCTGGCCGACGGCACCGGGCGGATCCACAGGTACCGGTCTCTGGTCCCGGAAGCCTGGACTGCACTGCGGGAGTACGCCGTGGCGGAAGGCCTCGCGGTTACCGCTTGCATGGGAACGGACCAAGCTGTGGCCGACGGCGACCTGCCCGCTCGTAACCTGGTGGCCGCGGACACCGCCTTTGCCACCTGCCAGGCGGATGATTTCACCAACTGGGCCGAGTGGAACCCCTACACCGAGATCGTCCCAGACCTGGCGCCCTGCGCAGTGCCGCCGATCATGGCTGCGGTGTATGGTGACAAAGCGGTGCGGCAGGTGATGCAGCGCTTCCCGGGGGGCTTGCCGGGCAGCCAGTTCGACCTGACGGACCGCATCGCCGGGGAGACCGTACTCCACGTCTGGCATGCGGAGGTGGACAAGGGCCTGGTCCTGGCGGAATACTGCCGGGCCCGCGGCATCAAGCCCGAGGAGGTCGCTGCCTTTGGCGACGCGCCCATGGACCTGGGGATGATCAAGTACGCCGGACTGGGCGTGGCCATGCCCACGGGGCATCCCGCGCTGCAGAAGGCCGCCGACCTGGTTGCCACGCCGGCTGAGGCGATCGCAAAGATCCTGAAGGGGTGAGGCCTGTGCTTCTCCGCCGCATGAAGCTCTGGGCCGGGCGCCTTGCGCTGCCCCGGCGGCTGGAGCGCGCCCTCCCTCCCGAGGCCCAGCAGATTCTGGCGACCCTGGCCGACGCCGGCCATGAGGCGGGGCTGGTTGGGGGCTGCGTGCGGGACCTGCTGCTGAGCCGGGCGCCCAAGGACTGGGACATAGTCACCAGCGCCAGCGCAGATGAGATTCAGGCGCTGTTTCCCGAGGGGCGCCGCATCGGAGCCGCCCGGACCACGGGGACCGTGCTGATTCCCTTGGGCGGTGAGCCCTACGAGGTGACCCCGTACCGTGGGTCCAATCTGGCGGCAGACCTCGCCAGGCGTGACTTCACCATGAACGCCATGGCACTGGGCATCGACTGCACGCTGCACGACCCGCTGGGCGGCCAGGCGGACCTCGCCCGGGGTGTCGTGCGGGCCTGCGTGGACCCCAGCGCCCGCCTTGCGGAGGACCCGGTCCGGGCGCTCCGTGCGATCCGTATGGCGGCCCAGTTTGAGATGGAGTTGGACCCGGGCCTGTCGGCCGCCCTCCCAAGCGCTTCCCTGGCTGACATAGCCCCGGAGCGGATCGGGGCGGAGTTCGGGCGCATGCTGACCTCCCCGCGCCCGGCCTGGGCCATGGAGCGCCTGCGGGAGTCGGGCCTGCTTGCCCAGTTCGCCCCCGAGCTGCTGGAGATGGTGGGGGTAGAGCAGAACCAGTACCACGCCTACCCGGTTTGGGAGCACAGCCTGCTGGCGCTGGCGGCGGTCCCGCCGGACCTGGTGCTGCGCCTTGCCGCCCTCCTTCACGACACGGGTAAGCCCCGCACTGTCAGCACGGACGAGGGGGGCCACCGGCACTTCTACCAGCATGAACTGGTCAGCGCTCAAATCGCCGAGGCCCTGCTGGAACGCCTGAAGTTCGACCAGCAGACCCGCGGGCGGGTCGTCCACCTGGTGCGATACCACATGGACATGCACTTCGACGGCGAGGTGAACGACCGGGCCTTGCGGCGCATGGTCCGGCGCATCGGGCTGGAACACATGCACGACCTGATTCAGGTGCGCCGTGCCGACCGGTTGGCGTCGGGCACCCGGGAGGGCGACCTGAGCCAGGAGACCGTCGCCCTGCTTCAGCGGCTGGACCAGCTCCTGGCTTCGGATGCCGCCCTGAAGGTTACCGACCTGGCCATAAGCGGCGACGACGTGGTGGCGGCCTTCGGGCGCCCGCCCGGGCCGTACGTGCGGAGGGTGCTGCAGCGCCTCCTGGACGAGGTGACCGAGGAGCCCGAGCTCAACCAACGGGACCGGCTGCTGGCACGGTTGGCTGAAGTTTCCGGCCTGTGGTATGATGAGACCGAAGGTTAGGGAGAGGAGCATCTCCAGCGTGGAATGGCACGACTCCGTAGCAAAGCTTGAAACCGAGTTCATTCCCTGGGCGCCGTGGCACGTGGGCCCCGACCGGGCCAAGGTGGGCCTGGTCTCCACCGGCGGCGTCTTCCTTAAGAAGGGTCTGCATCAGCCGTACGCAGCTGGCGAACCGGCATTCCGGGAGTTCCCGTCCGTAGTAGCAGCCGATGACCTGGAACTGGGCGCCGCCGACTACGACCAGCAGTACGCCCGGGAGGACATCAACGTGGTCTTCCCCCTGGAGCGGCTGCAGGAGCTTTCGCTCTCGGGCTACCTCGGTGCCATCGCCCCGTTCGTTTACAGCTTCACCGGCCCTGTGAGCGACCTGAACGGACTGCTGGCCAACTACGCCCCCAGCGTGGCTTACCGCATGAAGCGCATGGGCGTCGAGGTGGCGCTTCTGGTAGCAACCAGCGCGGTCGACCACCAGACGGCCGTCCTGATCGCCCGGGCCATCGAACTGGCCGGGGTCCCGACCATTGTCCTGGGCACCAACCGGGAGGTCCTGGAGCGGGTGAAGGCGCCCCGGGCGGTCCTGGTCAAGCATCCCGCCGGCTCGCCGCTGGGGAACCCCGGTAACGCCGGCAAGCACCAGCATCTGTTGCGCGAGGTCTTTGACGCCGCCTGGCAGTTCGAGGGACCGGGGCTGATCGCCGAGCTTTCGTATAGCTGGAGCGGCCGCTAAACCCGTACGAGGAGGGGTCGGCATGGATAAGGCGAACTGGGAGGTTGTATACCGCACGGGGAGTCACGTCGAAGCTGAGGTGGTGCGGGGGTTGCTGAACACCAGCAATATCCCGGTCTATGTGGAGGCCACCGGACAAAAGGCCCTGCCCATGTTCTTCGGTCAATCCGCCATTGGCGAGCTGCTGCTCAGGGTTCCGCCCGACCTGGCGGACCTGGCAGCCGAGCTGATCGCCTCCAAGGTCGACCCTGAATCTGAAGACGCCTAGATACGAAGGCCCCCCTCGCCGGACTCCGGTGAGGGGGGCTTTTCCATGTGATAGCCCGCCGAGCCGGTCGTGGCGGGGACTTAGTTCGCTAGCAGCTCGCTGACCCGGTGCCAGAGCAGGTTCAGTGAGTCCCGGGAGGAGGACTGCTCCAGGATGAGGGAGGCCTTCGCCTGCTCGGCCAGGTCCGCCACCTGCTTCAGCGCCGCCTTGTTCGCCTCAGGGGCGGCCTCCAGCGCCTTCAGAAGGCTGGTGGCGGCAATGGACAACTCATCCTTGGCGAGGCCCCGGTTCCCCTCGGTCCAGTGGATTTGCGCCAGGAGCACCTCGCCCTGCGCCTTGATCAGGAGGCTCTTCCACCGCATCTCCTGGGAGAGCGCCTGGGCGGTCTCTTTCCCCTGTTTAGCGACCTGCTCCACCACGGACTTCTCTACCGTTTGGAGTTTGGTCTCCATATCCTCACGGGCCTTCTGCACCTCAAGCTTGAGGGTGTCGATCTCCTTCAGGCGAGCCTCGAGGCTGGTCACCTCGCCATTCTGATTCATGAGGATGCGGGCGGACTCCGCCGCCTTCTCCACCCGGTCGACCTTGGCAGCCAGATCGGACTGCTGCTGGCGCAACTCGCCACGAAGCGCCGCTACCTGTTCAGCGGTGCCCTGCTGCTCCGATTTAATACGCCATTCAAAAACTGCATAGGCTGACGCAGCTGAAATGGCCGCGATCAGGGCGATCAGCCCAACGGTCCTGAGGGTTGTATAGACCACATTCCTAAGGCGAGCGGGCGATTCGTCAGGCAAAACCGGGGGTGTGCTCAATTCATCACGTCCTCTCTTAATCCACCTCTGGACATTCATGTAAGTGGATATATAATTAGCAGGTAATCGCGCCAAAGCGTAGAATCGTAGCGTAACTGTCTTTGTGTTCCTACAGTTTCAACTATAGAGATACTCCAGAGGAGGGCCCTACGTATGAAGAAGAGTTCCGCTTTGGTCGCGGTAATCCTGCTTCTGGCCATGTCCGTGCTGACCGCCTGCAGCAGCTCATCGTCCGGCGGCGGCGACGGTTCCCTGGACCGCGTGAAGAAGGCCGGCAAGCTGGTCATTTGCGTCGACGATGCCTACGCCCCCATGGAGTTCCACGATGAGAAGGGCAACCTGGTTGGGTTCGACGTCGACATGATGGCGGTTGTCGCTGAGAAGCTGGGCGTGAAGAGCGAGTGGAAGCCGACCGCCTGGGACGGCATCATCGCCTCCCTGAAGTCCAAGCAGTGCGACATGATCGTCAGCTCCATGAACATCACCGATGAGCGCAAGAAGGAAGTCAACTTCACCGATGCCTACCACCAGATGGGCCAGGTGATGATGGTAGCCAAGGGCAACCCCAAGAAGCTCAACACCCTGAAGGACCTCGAGGGCAAGACCATCGCCGTTCAGATCGGCACCACCAACGCCGAGGCTGCCAAGGCGGTTAAGGGCGCCACGGTCAAGGAGTTCGACACCTTCCCGATGGCCATGCAGGAGGTCGCCAACGGCCGGGCCGACGCCACCATCGCCGATACCCCGGTCGGCAAGTACTACCTGGTGCAGAACCCCAACCTCGGCGAGGTTGTCGGCGCCGAGATCGATCCGCTGCCCGTGGGCGGCGCCATCCGCAAGGAGGATAACCAGCTCCGCGAGGCTGTCAACAAGGCGCTGGCCGACATGACCAAGGACGGCACCATGGAGAAGACCAAGGCCAAGTGGTTCGGCAAGTAGTCGCGCTTGGGGCAACGGGCCGAACCCGTTGCCCCTTCTACATCAAATGTGACAAGGGGGTGGTGCCGCCTTGGTCGAGTTCTTTACGGACTACGTGCTAAAGTATCTGCCGCGGTACCTGACCGGATCGCTGCTCACGATTGAGCTGACGGCAGCCTCGATTTTCTTTGGGTCCATACTCGGTGTTATTTTTGCTGTCATTAAGGTGGCGCGGGTCCCCGGCCTGCGGCACTTCGCTTCGTTTTATACCTGGGTCTTCCGCGGAACCCCGCTGCTGGTCCAACTGCTGATCTGGTACAACGGTCTGGCCGACCTTGGGATTCGCCTGAAGCCGGGCACCGCTGCCGTCCTGGGCCTCTCGATCAACGCCGGCGCCTATATTACTGAGATTGTCCGTGCGGGCATCGAGTCGATCGACCGGGGTCAAATGGAGGCTGCGCGCTCGCTGGGCATGTCGTATTCTCAGGCGATGCGGCGAGTGATTCTGCCCCAGACCTATAAGCGGCTGCTCCCCCCCATGTCCAACGAGTTCATCGCCATGTTGAAGGACTCATCGCTCGTGTCTTCCATTGCGATGGTGGATCTGATGCGTACCGCACAGTTGATCAACGCATCCACCTACCAGGCGATGAGGGGCTTCGTGGCTGCGGCCATCTTCTACCTGATCATGACCTCGCTCTTCACGGTGCTCGCGGGCTACCTGGAGCGGAAGGTGGGGGTGTACGAAGCATGAGCCAGCGGCCTATGATCGAAGTCAAGGGCGTCAACAAGCACTTCGGCAAGCTTCACGTCCTGAAGGATATTGACCTGCACGTTCAGCCGGGCGAGGTCGTGGTCGTAATCGGCCCCTCCGGCTCCGGCAAGTCCACCCTGCTGCGCTGCGTCAACTACCTGGAGAAGATCGACGAGGGCGTCATTCTCGTTGACGGCGAGCCGGTGGGGCGCCGCGAAGTGAACGGCAAGTGGGTGCCCGACACGGAGGCCAACCTGAACCGCATGCGCTCCCAGATCGGCATGGTCTTTCAGCGCTTCCACCTCTTCCCGCACCAGACCGCCCTTCAGAACGTGATGGAGGGGCCGGTCACCGTCAAGAAGACCGACAAGACGGAGGCGATGGCGACCGCCCTTGCCCTCCTGAAGAAGGTAGGCCTGGCCGATAAGGCCGAGTCCTTCCCCGGCAAGCTCTCCGGCGGCCAGCAGCAGCGCGTGGCCATCGCCCGGGCGCTGGCGATGCAGCCCAAGATTATGCTCTTCGACGAGCCGACCTCCGCCCTGGACCCAGAGCTGGTCGGTGAGGTGCTCCAGGTGATGAAGGACCTGGCCCGTGAGGGAATGACCATGCTGGTCGTCACCCACGAGATGGGCTTCGCCCGCGATGTGGCCGACCGCGTCATCTTTATGGACGGCGGTCAGATCATCGAGGAAGGGGTTCCGGAGCAGGTCTTCTCGAACCCGAAGCACGAGCGCACCCGCTCCTTCCTGAAGAAGGTGCTCGAAGGATGATCGAGATCCGCCGCCTGACGAAGCTCGCTGATCTGGAGGCGCTGCACGCAATGGAGGAGGCCATTTGGCCAGGGGATCCGGGCATTCATGTCCCGGGCCTGCTGACCATGGTCAAGAACGGCGGCGTGGCGATGGGCGCCTACGACGGGGATCGCCTGGTCGGCATCTGCTATGGCTTTGCCGGCCTCCGTGACCGGCGGCCCCTGCTTTGCTCCCACGTGGCCGGGGTGCTGCCGGACTACCGGCACCACGGCCTGGGCGAGCGGCTGAAGCTGGCGCAGCGGGAGGTCGCTTTGGAGCTGGGCTACGAGCTGATGACCTGGACCTACGACCCGCTGTTGGCGCCCAACGCGTGGCTCAACGTGGCCAAGCTGGGCTGCGTGGTGCAGCAGTTCGAGCCCAACTACTACGGCGATATGGATGATCAGCTGAACGCCGGCCTGGCCTCGGACCGGTTCGTGGCCGAGTGGCATCTGGGCAGCCCGCGGGTCCTGGCCCGACTATCCGGCAGGGCGCCGGACCGGGGCGCCTTGCCCCCGCCAGCCCCCGCGGTGGTCGCTCCTGACGGCAGCAGGGCCGACCTGACCCGGGCCGAGGAGCGGCTGCTGTTGCCCGTTCCGGCTGACTTTCAGTCGCTTCGCCAGAGCGATCCGGTGGCCGCCCGCCGCTGGCGGGAGGCCACCGCGGCGGCGCTCAGCCATTACCTTGGCCAGGGATACGTGGTGACCCAGTTCTACCGCACACAGCCAGGCTACTTGCTTGAACGAGCTGATCTTTCCACCATACTGGGGGCATGACGGTCATGAAGGTTGAACGAGTCGTACTGCGCAAGATGCGCATGACCCTGAAGGCGCCGTTCAAGACCTCGTTCGGGGTTGACTACCACAAGGACTTCATCATGGTGGAGCTCCATGCCGGCGGACTGGTCGGCTACGGCGAGGGCGTCATGGACGCCACCCCGTTCTACTGCTCGGAGACCGTGGACACCGCCTGGCCCACCATGGAGAAGTTCCTGATCCCCTGGCTCCTGGAGGCAGACTGGTCGCACCCCATCGACGTCTTCCCGCTCTTTAAGCAAGTGCGTGGCCATCAGATGGCCAAGGCGGCACTGGAGTGCGCCGCCTGGGATCTGTGGTCCAAGGCCGAGGGGCTGCCCCTAGCCCGCGCCCTGGGCGGGTCGAAGGAGCGCATCGCCGTGGGTGTGAGCGTTGGCATTCAGCCCACGATCGAACAGACGCTGGAGCAGATCGGCGGCTTCCTGGCGCAGGGCTACCAGCGGATCAAGGTGAAGATCGAGCCCGGCTGGGACGTGCAGCTGATCGAGGGGATCCGCAATCGGTTCGGCGACATCCCCCTGATGGCGGACGCCAACTCGGCCTACTCCCTGGACGACCTGCCGGTGATGAAGGCGCTGGACCAGTACAATCTGATGATGATCGAGCAGCCGCTCGCCTATGACGACATCATCGACCATGCGCTGCTCCAGAAGGAGCTGAAGACCCCGATCTGCCTGGACGAGTCGATCCACTCGGTCGAAGATGCCCGCAAGGCGCTCAGCATAGGCGCCTGCCGGATCATCAACATCAAGCAGGGGCGCGTGGGCGGATTGGCCCAGTCCAAGGCGATCGCTGAGCTCTGCGAGGCGCAGGGGGTGCCCGTCTGGTGCGGCGGCATGCTAGAGGCCGGCGTCGGCCGGGCGACCAACATCGCAATCACCAGCCTGACGGGCTTTACCTTGCCGGGCGATACATCGGCCTCCGACAGGTACTGGCACGAGGATATCGTCGCCCCCGCCGTGTCCATGGTTGCACCGGGCTGGCTGGCGGTCCCCACCGCACCGGGCATCGGCTACGAGGTGGTCCCGGAGCTGCTGGCGAAGTACACGCTCCACCAGGAGAGCTATAAGGCATAAGTCTAAAGGCCGGCTGCTTGCGTTGCAGCCGGCCCTTGCTTTTAGTTGATGAGCCCATACGCACGGAAGACGGCTGGGGCGATTGCCTGGATGGGCTGGCCGTCCAGCCCGTAGCGGGCCGGGTCAAGGGCTGTCAGCGAGGCCACGGCCAGGCCGGTCCGGTCCACCAGCAGCCCGGCGGCGCCCATGAGCCGCCCCTTGCTGACCATCGCGACCTCCTCAATGTGCCCTTTGATCCGCCAGATGGGGCCGGTATAGCCGCTGTTGCGGGCATAGGAGGTCAGGTCCGGGCCACCCAGGTCGACGGCGAGGATCACATCGACCCCCTTGGGGGCAGATTCGGCCTGCAGGCGGGCCAGGGACGGGACCAGGTCGGCCTCGGGCGCCCTCGGTGCGACAATCACCAGGCCTCTGCCCTTGTAGCTGTTCAGGTTCACCTTGCGGCCCTTCTCGTCGGTGGGCGCCCACGGCAGCGTTTGATAGCCGCCGTCCGGGGCGAAGGGGCCGGAGACCCCGGTCACCTTCCCATTCTGGATGCTCACCTGGTAGGCGCCTCGGGCGGTGTGGTCCTCCCGCCGGTAGGTGCTCCAGACCAGGACCGGGGTGGGGGCGCCGGCCGGTCCGGGCAGGGCGGCGGCCTTCTGCACGACCGGGCGAAGATTGGCGATCTGCTCGTAGAGCCCGACCGGCAGCTCGGCAGCCAGGGCTTTGGCGCCAGCCGTGTCCCCCGCGGAGGCCCGACGGATGAACTCAAGGGCACCCAGCTCGGCGCTGCTAGGGGCTTCTTGCGTATTGACCCGGGCTGTGGCCGTCGCTTCTTCAGGTGGAGGCGGGTCAATGGCCGACGCTGATGTGGGGTAGAGCCACTTGACGGTCGCCATGGAGACGGTCGCGGAGAGGGCGCCCAGCACCAACGCGATGCTGGCAATCCAGAACAGAACCGTTCGCACGGGGCGCCCCCTTTCGTCTACTGTTTCTGCTGGCCTTTGTTCAAGAGCGGGTCCATCCCTGGCGCCTTATCGGGTCCGCCGGTCGTGGCAGGCGGCCCAGCCACTTTCTGCACGACGAGTTGGCCGGTCGCCTCCTCCCAGAACCCGGTCACATTCTCGCCCATCAGCTTGGCGCCCGTGCCGTCGGCGGCTGCGACCCAGAGCTGTCGGCCGGTCTTGCCGGGGGTGTAGTAGGAGACCTGCTTGCCGTCGGGGGAGAAGGTCACGCCTTCCTTGCTTGTCAGCACGGCAGCCATGGGTGTGATCTGCGCAGCTTCCGGGTTGGCCAGGTGCCAGGCGCCGGTGTCATCCTGAAACAGGAGGGCGCCCTGCGGCGTCCAAACGAGAGGTCCGACCGGCACGGGCTGTTTTGCCGGGGCAGCCGGGGGCGTGGCCGGCTTGGGCGACTGCGTCCCGGGCGGGTCGGGCGGTGGAGCAGGGGGCTTAGGAATCGGCAGCTCCAGCTGCCACAGCCAGGCGCCGTCGACCCGGGCAATCCAGGCGCCCTGCCCGGTCAGGGCAGCCCGGTAGCGGCCGTCCGGGGAGACCGGGCCAATGGACAGGGTGGCCAGCGTGTCATTGCTGGGGTAGTGTGCATAGAGTCCAAAGGGAGGCCTCGCCAGCAGGGGGGAGGGCGTGTCCGCGGGCTGCCGGGGCGGGAGCCCCTTGGCGGCGGGCGCCTCGGGGGCGAGCCGCTCGATCGGCGCCGGTGCCTGTGTGGCGCAACCGGCTGCCAGCAGGGCCACCGCCGCAAGTATATATGTCAGGGAGCGGTGCGGAGCCATCGGCTTCGCCTCCTCGCATGTCAGGGTTCGATTTTCCGGTCTAGATCGAGGGTATGTTATAATGTTACCATGACTGAGGTTAACATAAAGCGCATCCTCTGCAAAGGTTGCGTTCAACCTGCAGCCAAGTCGCCCCGAAAGGGGAAGTGAGGGACCAGCATGGATCTGCGAACACTTTTGGCCGTATGGGCTGGCAAGGGGGCGGTCAAGGCCACCCGCCTGCTCGGGCGTGGTGGAACGACCCTGCCCGGTACCGTGGCCCGCAAGCTGGGGCCCGACGTGCTGCGGCAGCTCTCTGCGCAGCCCCGCCACGGCGTGATCGCCGTGACCGGAACGAACGGTAAGACTACCACCGCCAAGATGCTCTCCGATATGTTCGAGGCCGCCAAGTTGCAGGTGACCCATAACCGGGCCGGGGCCAACTTGATTGCGGGCCTCACCACGGCCTTCCTGCAGAGCTCCTCCTGGGGCGGCAGCGTCCAGGGAAACGTAGGGCTCATGGAGATCGACGAGGCGACCATGCCGCAGGCCTGCCGGGAGATCCGCCCGAAGGCTGCGGTCGTGACCAATTTCTTCCGCGACCAGCTCGATCGCTACGGCGAGCTGGAGCACACCGTCAACTTTGTGGGCAAGGGGCTGGACGCCCTGGCGAAGGGCGCCCGCACGGCGCTCAACGCCGATGACCCCAACTGTGCGGCCCTGGGGCGCCGTGGGGCGGTTTCGCCGCTCTACTACGGCCTGGAGGCCGAGGACGTTGGCACCCACGAGATGAACCAGACCGCCGACGCCAAGCACTGCACCAACTGCGGAACATTCTATGAGTACAAGATCTACTACTATGCCCACCTGGGCAAGTACAGGTGCCCCAACTGCGGCAACGAGCGGCCCAAGCCCGAAGTCTATGCCGACCGCATCTGGGATGTCGATGCGAGGGGCTCTACCCTTCATATCGTAACGCCAAGCGGCGATTTTGAGGCGCGGCTGCAGATTCCCGGGCTCTATAACGTCTACAACGCCCTTGCAGCGGTGGCAGGCGCCCTTGCCATGGGCCTGCCCCTCGACGCGATCAAGGAGGGCCTGCAGTCCACCACCAGCGGCTTTGGCCGCATGGAACTGATCACCATGAACGAGCGGGACGTCTTTATGGCCCTGGTGAAGAACCCCGTCGGCTTCAACTCGGTCATTCAGACCGTTATGCAGGCCGGCGCCCGCAAGAACCTGGTGATCGCCATCAATGACCTCTACGCCGACGGTACGGACGTCTCCTGGCTCTGGGACGTCGACTTTGAGGCGCTGGCTGCTCATCAGGACGGCATCAACTTCGTCATTTGCTCGGGCCTGCGCGCCGAGGAGATGGCGGTACGGCTGAAGTATGCCGGCGTGGACACCGCCAAGCTGACGGTGGAGAAGGAGCTTGACCGGGCCCTGGAGCAGGGCCTGAAGTTCATCAAACCGGGTGAACTCCTTTACATCATGCCCACCTACACGGCCATGCTGCAAATGCGTGAGGTCATTCAGAAGCAGGGCTACGCCAAGAAGTTCTGGGAGGTGTAAAGCGTGGAGCGCCCAAGGATTCACATTGGCTGGCTCTATCCGGAGTACATGAACCTCTATGGCGACCGCGGCAATATCATCGTCCTGGAGCAGCGCTCCCGTTGGCACGGCCTCGACCCGGTCGTCACCCAGGTTACTATGGGGCAGAAGGCGGACTTCAAGCAGTTCGACATCGTCATGATGGGCGGCGGCCAGGATCGGGAACAGGGCCTGATCGCCGAGGACTTCCTGAAGGTGAAGGGCGGCTCGCTGGGCGAGGCCATCCACGACGGTCTGGCCGTCCTGGCGGTATGCGGCGGGTACCAGATGCTCGGGAAGTACTTCAAGACATACAAGGGCGAGGTGCTCCACTACACGGGCATCATCGACCTGTGGACCGAAGGCTCCAGCGACCGCCTGATCGGCAACGTGGTGGCGGAGTCCGACATGTTCGGGGAGACCAGGACCCTGGTGGGGTTTGAGAACCACTCGGGCAAGACTTACCTCGGCAACGGCGTCAGGCCCCTGGCCCGCATCCGGCGCGGCAACGGGAACAACGGCAAGGACAAGATGGAAGGCGTCTGGTTCAAGAACTGCATCGGTACCTACCTGCACGGGTCGATCCTGCCGAAGAATCCCCATCTGGCCGATTGGCTGATTCAGCGGGGCCTGGACCGCCGCTACGGCGGGGACGTCAAGGTCGGGACGCTGAACGACGAGCTGGAACTGAAGGCCCACGCCGCGATCATCAAGCGGTTCGGGGAAACATGATCCGGCTCGAGTTGGCGGGAGAGCACACCCGCCTGCACTCAACCCTGTGCTATCAGTGCCCCCACGGCTCCACGGGCTGCTGTGCCAGCCCGCCGGGGGTGGACTGGTCCGACATCGGCCGCATTGTGACCCTGGGCGGGCGTGACTGGCTGCTGGAGCACCTGGCAGCCGGGAACCTCCGTACCGGGGAGCGGGGCCTTTTGCTCAAGCGGGTGGAGAATCTTGAGGCCAACGCCGGGGTCTGGCCGACCAAGTGCGTCTACCACGGCCCGCAGGGCTGCACCATCCCGGCAGACCGCCGGGCGGCCACCTGCAACTACTACCTTTGCGATGACGCCTTTGCCGTGGGCGGAGAGAACCAGGGCGACCCCGACGCCGTGAAGGCCCGGGAGGCCCACGCCGTGCTGATGGCACTCTATGGCCGCTGGGACCTGGAACTGCTGGAGCAGGTGAAGGCCCGCTGGCCCGGCGGGGCGCCGTGGGACGCCGAGTTCCTGGACTGGGTCGGCGAGCAGTACCGCAAGCAGGTGAAGGGCGCCCGGCGGGACCTAAAACCTATACACGCGTAAGAAACGGGACCTCCGCATGTTGGAGGTCCCGCTTTTGCTCTCAGGTCATATACCTCCGCTCGCTTGGAAGAACATTCCAAAGCCCGTAAGATGGGGGTAATGATGCTGGGAGGGGGGCCACCCTATGCAGAAGCTGCAGGACCTGGTGTGGCTGTGGATGATCCTGGGCTTCACGATTCTGCCTGCCATTCAGAGGTACATGGCGAGCGTGCGCCGCAAAATGATCATCGCCAAGCTGGAGAAGACCCGCGGCACCAAGGTGATCACCATGATCCACCGGCAGGGCGCCGGCATCCTGGGATCGTTGATGGCCAGGTACATCAACCTGGATGATAGCGAGCAGATCATGTCGACCATCCGGGCTGCAGGCGACCGGCCGATCGACCTCCTGCTGCACACCCCGGGCGGCCTGGTGATCGCCGCTGAGCAGATCGCCCGCGTCCTGAAGAGCCACGAGGCCGGGGTCACCGTGATCGTGCCGCAGTACGCCATGTCCGGCGGCACACTGCTCGCCCTCGCCGCCGACCAGATCCTCATGGACCAGCACGCCATGCTAGGCCCGGTCGATCCGCAGATCAACGGCATGCCGGCCAGCGCCTACCTCCGGGTGCTCCGGGAGAAGGACCGCAACGCCGTCATGGACGAGACGCTGATGATGGCTGACGTCTCCGAAAAGGCGACGACCCAGGTGCACGACATGGCCTACGCCCTCCTGCGGGGCAAGCTGGGCGAAGAGCGGGCCCTGACCGTGGCCACAATGCTCACGGAGGGCCGCTGGACCCACGACTATCCGCTGCACGTGGAGCGTCTGCTGGAGATGGGCCTGCCGGTCAGCACGCAGATCCCCGCCGAGTTCTGGGAGCTGCTCGGACTGTCGAACGCCTCGCAGCCGTCGATCATGCGCAAGGCCCCGGAGCCGAAGAAGGCTGAGAAGGCGTAAAGAAAAGGCGCATAAGCTCCGCATGCGCGGGCATCTTATTAGCGGAGGCGCTGCTCGACCAACGCAGGTGGAGCCGCCTCCCCCGCCAGGCGGCGGGTTCGCCCTATCGGGCCGCAAGGGTTCCGGCGGCGCCTCGCCTTTGCCGAACTGGCGCTTCAGGGTACCCGGGGCGCCCAGCGGGTACAAGTAGAGCCCGGAGCTTGGTTCTCCGGGCTCTACTTGCGCGCTTGCAGGCACCGGGGGCATATCTTGGATGCACGACATTCGTCCAATCTGGTAGAATGGTTGACGGAGTGTTTCCGTTTTTTGTCTTGGAGGAGGAAGTGACGTATGCGCAAGGTCGTTATTCTTGGCACCGGCCCTGCCGGGCTGACTGCCGCCATCTACACCGCCCGTGCAAACCTGCAGCCGCTCATCATTGAGGGCAATGAGCCCGGCGGACAGTTGACCCTTACTACCGAGGTTGAAAACTTCCCGGGCTTCCCCGAGGGCATTATGGGCCCCGAACTCATGGACAACATGCGCCGGCAGGCCGAGCGCTTCGGCGCCGAGTTCCGCACCGGCTGGGCCACCAGCGTCGATTTCTCCAGTCGCCCCTTCAAGATCACCGTCGACGAGTCCGAGGTGATCGAGGCCGAGGCGGTCATCATCTCTACGGGCGCCTCCGCCAAGCTCCTCGGCGTCCCGAACGAGCGAGACAATATCGGCCGCGGCGTCTCCACCTGCGCCACCTGCGACGGCTTCTTTTACACCGGCAAGAAGGTCCTCGTGGTCGGCGGCGGCGACTCCGCCATGGAGGAGGGCAACTTCCTCACCAAGTTCGCAGATGTTACGGTCGTTCACCGCCGCAGCGAACTGCGGGCCTCCAAGATCATGCAGGATCGGGCCCGGGCCAACCCCAAGGTCTCCTGGGCGCTGAACGTCACCCCGCTTGAGGTGGTCGCCGGCCCGAAGGGCTTTGAGGCCCTTAAGGTCAAGGACAACGCCACCGGCGAGGAGCAGCTGCTCCAGGCTGACGGCATGTTCGTCGCCATCGGCCATCGCCCCAACACCGACTTCCTCGGCGGGCAGATCCAGCTCGACGAGAACGGCTACATCAAGACCCGGCCTGGCTCGGCCGAAACCAACATCCCCGGGGTCTTCGCCTGCGGCGACGTGCAGGACCACAAGTACCGGCAGGCCATCACCGCCGCCGGGTCGGGCTGTATGGCCGCCCTCGACTGCGAGCGGTTCCTGGACGGCTCCGCCGCCCACGACTGGTCCCAGTCCCTCAACAAGTAAAGGTCGTGTGCCTTCGCCCGCCGTTCGCAGGAGCGGCGGGCTTTTGGCAAGCTGGGAGGGCTCCTATTGTGAAGCACCTGATTATCGGCACCGCGGGACACGTCGATCACGGCAAGTCGGCTCTCATTCGGGCTCTCACCGGTATTGAGACGGACCGTTTCCCGGAGGAGAAGGAGCGGGGAATCTCCATCGATATCGGCTTCGCCCAGTTCCGGCTGCCCAGCGGGCGACGTGCAGCCGTCATCGACGTCCCCGGACATGAGAAGTTCATCAAGAATATGCTGGCCGGGATCACCGGCATTGACCTGGTCCTCCTGGTCGTCGCGGCGGATGAGGGCGTTATGCCGCAGACCCGCGAGCACCTGGATATCCTGCGCCTGCTGGAGATCAAGCAGGGCATCATCGTACTGACGAAAAAGGACCTTGTGGATGAGGAGATGCTGGAGCTGGTCGCGGATGATGTCCGTGAAGCGGTCAAGTCCACATTCCTCGCCAAGGCGCCGGTGGTGGCGGTCTCCAGCCTCAGCGGCGACGGGGTTCAGACCCTGGCCAGAACCGTAGACGAGCTTCTGGAGACCACCGAGCCCAAGGACGTGACCGCCTTCGCACGGCTGCCCGTGGACCGATCCTTCGTGCGTCCCGGCTTTGGCACCGTGGTGACCGGAACGCTGGTCGGCGGCGCAATCAACGAAGGTGACCGCATGGAGCTGCTGCCCCTGGGGCTCGAGGTGCGTGTGCGCGGGCTGCAGGTCCACGGCGAGAAGGTTTCGCGGGCTGAGGCCGGGCAGCGGGTGGCCGTCAACCTGGCCGGCATCGAGCGAAGCGATGTGCAGCGGGGCCACGTGCTTTGTGCGCCGGGCTTCCTGAAGGCGACCGAGTCCTTCGCAGCCCGGCTTCATATGCTGGATTCCTGGCCAAAAGAGATGGCCCACGGCACCCGGGTCCACGTGCACACCGGCACCAGCGAGGTGCTGGGCCGGGTGCTCCTGATCGACCGGGACCAGCTCAGCCCCGGCGACGAGGCCTACGTGCAGGTCAAGACCGAGGAGCCGCTGGTGGTGGGGCGCGGCGACCACTACATCATCCGCTCATACAGCCCGGTGCATACCATGGGCGGCGGGGTGGTGGTGGAGCCGCATGCACACTACAAGCGCTCCCAGGCCGAGCAGGCCGTTGAGGAGCTGAAGATCAAGGAGAGCGGCGGTTTGGGCGGCGTCATCGCGCAGTCCCTGGAGCGGTCGGGTCTGACGCCGCTTTCCGTCCCCGAGCTGGCCAAGCGAACCGGGATTCCGCCGGAAACGATCACCACTGAGCTGGACGCTCTGGCGGCGGACGTGCGCAGCCTGGAGGGCGGCCTCTACATCCACCGCCGAGGGCTCGGTGCTTTTGCCGCAGCCGTCCGGGAGCAGCTTGAGGCCTTCTACAAGCAGCACCCGCTGCGGTCGGGGCTCGCCAAGGAGGAGGTCCGGCGCAAGCTCGGCGTGGGCGGCAAGGAGTTCGGCGCCCTGCTGGCGTCCGCCGTGACCGCCGGGGAGCTGTCGGTGGAGCGGGAGCGCGTCGCCGTGGCTGGCCGGACCCCCAATCTCAACTCGGGTCAGCAGAAGATCGCAGACAAGCTCCAGCAGGAGATCAGCGCCGCGGGGTTCAACCCGCTCAGCGTAGCTGAACTGAAGGAACGGGTAGCGGGGCGGGACACGGAAGAGGTAATCGTCTACCTGACGGAGCAGGGGTTTGCCGTTAGGATTGGCGAAGACCTGATCATGGCCGCCCAGGCCCTTGAGGAGGCGGCCAACCGGACCCGGGCCCACCTGAAGAGCATGGGTAAGATCAGCGTGGCCGAGTTTCGGGACCTGCTTGGCACCACCCGGAAGTACGCCCTGCCGCTCCTGGAGTGGATGGACGAGCAGAAGGTTACCCGGCGCTCCGGCGACGAGCGGCTCCCCGGTCCCAACGCATAGAAAAGTCCCGCCCTGGGCTATGAACTGAAACCCTCTCAATGGACACCTGAAAAGGGTCCGTTGAGAGGGTTCTTCTCGTTTACGGGGTATTTAGATGGCTTATAAGCGAAGGTGGG
>JBOZRQ010000031.1:0-18803 GCA_050789255.1 Symbiobacteriaceae bacterium | reverse complement strand
CTCGGCGTCGTCACGGACCCACCCAACATCACGGTAAACAACGGGGGGGGGTGGTGGTGCGCCACCTCCCCCCGACCCCCCCCCACGCCTCTGGCCTTCCCCGTCGCCGATCGTGGCGCACATGTCGCCACGACCGGCTCTGCTTCGATCGAGATTAGCTTACAAGGGTCGTGGGATTTCCCACGACCCTTGTTCTATGATGTGGCCTTGGGGTCATACCGCTTGAGCCATAAACTGTTGGTCACCACGCTCACCGACGAGAAGGCCATGGCGGCGCCGGCGATCATGGGGTTCAGCAGCCCCATTGCAGCGACCGGGATTCCCAGTACGTTGTAGAAAAAGGCCCAGAAGAGTCCCACGCGAATCGTGCGCATGGTGCGCCGGCTCAGCCGAATCGCAGCCGGAATCGCTCGCAGGTCCCCCGACATCAGCGTAACGGCCGCTGCCTCCATGGCCACGTCGGTCCCCGTGCCGATCGCCATGCCGACGTCAGCCGTGGCAAGGGCGGGGGCGTCGTTGATCCCATCGCCGACCATGGCCGTGACCTTTCCGTCCGCCTTGATTCTGGCCACCTGGGCAGCCTTCTCCTCCGGGAGGACCTCCGCCAGCACCTTTGTGACGCCCACCTGCTGTGCGATCGCCTCGGCCGTACGGCGATTGTCGCCGGTGATCATCCATACTTCGATGCCCATATCCTGGAGTTCAGCGATGGCCTGCCGTGATCCGTCCTTGATGGTGTCTGCGACGCCCACCAGGCCTGCCAGTCTTCCGTTCTCAGCCACCAGCATGGCCGTCTTGCCCTCGGCTTCCAACTGCTCCATGATGGCCTCCGCCTCGGAGGCTGCCACGCCTTCCCGGGCCATCAGGCGGCGGGTGCCCACCAGGACTGTACGGCCTTCGACCACCGAGCGGAGCCCGAAGCCGGGAATCGCCTCGAAGGAGTCGGGCGCCATAACGGCGGCGCCCCGCTCCCGGGCCCCTGCCACCAACGCCTGGCCCAGGGGATGCTCCGAGCCGCTCTCGGCGGCCGCAACCAGAGACAGCAGCTCAAGGTCGGACATGCCCAGAGGAACCACGTCGGTCAGCTCGGGCCTCCCCTTGGTGATGGTGCCGGTCTTGTCGAGCACCACCGCCTGGACCTTGTGCGCCCGCTCCAGGTGCTCGCCGCCCTTGAACAGAATCCCGGTTTCGGCGCCCTTGCCGGTCCCGACCATGATTGCGGTCGGGGTGGCCAGGCCCAGGGCGCACGGGCAGGCGATCACCAGGACCGCCGTGGCGTTAAGCAGGGCGGTCTCGAAGCTGACCCCCAGACCGAAGTTCCAGACCAGGAACGTCACCGCTGCGATGGCCACCACGGCCGGCACGAAGTAGTTTGAGATCACGTCCGCCATCCGCTGAATCGGGGCCTTGACCCCCTGCGCCCGCTCGACCATCTTGATGATTTGCTGCAGAGCGGTGTCCCGGCCGACCCGGGTGGCGCGGAAGCGGAAGGAGCCATGCTTGTTGATCGTTGCACCGGTCACGGGGCTGCCGGGCTCCTTTTCGACCGGGATCGCCTCGCCGGTCAGCATGGACTCGTCGACGGCGCTGCGCCCCTCCACCACCTCGCCGTCCACAGGGATGCGCTCGCCTGGCCGCACCACGACGATATCATCGATCTCGACTTCGGCAATGGGGATCTCTGCCTCGGCCAATTGGCCCTGGGGGTCGTCTGGGTTGACCGGCCGCAGCACACGTGCCGTGCTGGGTTGCAGCCCCATGAGTTTGCGGATCGCCTCGGATGTGCGCCCCTTGGCGATGGCTTCAAGAAGCTTGCCGAGGATGATGAGGGTGATCAGCACCGCGGAAGCCTCATAGTAGACCTTCAGCATGCCGCCGTGCATCGCATGGGGATTGAAGAAGGTGTTGTACACGCTGTAAAGATAGGCTGCGGTGGTGCCCAAGGCGACCAGCACGTCCATGTTGGCGCCCCCGGAGCGCACGTTCTTGAACGCCCCGACGTAGAACGGCCACCCTGCCCCGAACTGGACAAGACTACCCCAGACGAACTGGATCTTGGCGTCGGCCAGGAAGAAGATGCGCCAGCCCAGCATCTCGGCGACCATGTTGGCCAGCAGCGGCAGGGTAAAGAGAGCGCTGAGGGCCAGGCGGGTGCTCTCCCGGGCGATCTCCTTTTCGCGCTCCTGCCGCTCCCGGTCGATGTCCCGGTCGGCCTCGGCCTCCACCGCCTTGTAGCCCAGGTCGGCGACCTTTTTGCGGATCCGGGAGACGTCCACTGTCGCAGGGTCGAACGTGACAGTGCCGCGCTCGATGGCGAGGTTGACGTTTGCTTGCAGGACACCGGGCAGCTTGTTCAGCCCGCGCTCAATGCGGGCCGAGCAGGCGGCACACGTCATCCCACTGATTTTGAGTTCTACTTGCTCCTGGGCTTCTGACATCACCTGGTCACCTCTAGTGCTCGAAGAGTAACACAAAGCCCAGTTTGTCCAAAAGAACAAACTGGGCCTGCCCTGACTACTTCACAAAGCGCTCCAGCACATCCATCAGCTCGGCAACGGACTGGTCGCCCTCGCCACGGCGTGCCGCGGCGCGCATGCAGCCACGCGCGTGCCCTTCGAGCAGGGACATGCCGACCTTGTTCAGGGCCGCCCTGACGGCTGCGACCTGGACCAGCACATCCACGCAGTAGCGGTCCTCCTCGATCATGCGCTGCAGTCCTCGGACCTGCCCTTCGATCTTCTTGAGCCGGTCCATAAGCGCCTGCTTGTCACGAATCATGTCTTCCGGGTGATGCTGATGCTCGCCTGCCATGTCGGAGGCCCCCTTCCCGGTACCATACCCCGGTATACAGGACTATCGTACTATCGCTCCGGCGCCCTGTCAAACCGTGCCTGAAGGACCAGGAAAAAGCCCCACAGCGTCGAGAGGGTTATTGCCGCGCCACGTGCAAAGTTGAACATGTGGTCTTCGTAAGGAAGGGTTGGGTGGGTCCCGAGGACTTGGTAGTCGATCAGATCCTGAAACCACATGAAGAGCAACGCCCCAATTGCAGGGCCTAGCGCGGGTTTGAAGTACCGGGCGAAGATCATGGCCTGCAGCCACATGCCGGCGTGCGACAAAGAGAGATGGATGAAGTCGAACTCCCAGCCGAAGCGCATGCCGGCCGTGGGCAGTACGGTGGCCGTCCAGAGGCCGTACTTCATATTGGAGACGAAGGCGATCGCTCCGAGCCACTGCATGCCCGGGCGCCGCCAGTCGGCTCCGGCGAGCATGAACCCTAGCCAGATAAAGAGCAAAAAGGTCGAGCCGGGGCTGTCCGGCACGATGATCCACTGCCATACGGGAGTCTCCCGAAGCTGAGGCCAGTACCAGTAGAAACCATAGAGGGACCCAATAAAGTTGACCCCGAGCAGGACCCACCACCAGCGCCGCTGCGTGGCGATATCAGCAAAAAAGCGGCGTACGTACGACATAGCTAGCTTCTGGTCTCCCCCCGCCGGGCGCGGCGGCTGCGATTTGAGACTTTACGTGCCGGGCTTTTCCAACTCGGCGGCCCATTTGCGCATATCTTCGATCCGGGCCTGGCCCTGGTGCTTGTAGCGAATGATCCCGTCCTTGTCGATCACGAAGGTGGTCGGGAGGCCGATGATGCGGTACTTCTCGGCGGCCTCGCCGCCATCGTACGCGATGGTGAAGGTCAGCCCCAGCTGCTTGGAAAACTCGGCCAGCTTCTCCGGACCCTCGAAGCTGTCCCCGCCGAGGGCGATGATGCGCACCTTGCCGCCGGTCTCCTTCTGGAACTCCTCCATGGCCGGCATTTCGAGTCGGCACGGGCCGCACCAGGTCGCCCAGAAATTGAGCATGACCGGCTGACCCTTCAGGCTCGAGAGGGTGACCGGCTCCTTGGTAAAGACGTCGCGGGCGACGATGCTCGGCGCCTTATGCCCGGCCAGCGGTTCAACCGTGTCGGACGAGCCGGCGGGCTGTGTAGTGACGGGTGTTTCGGCTGCCGGGGATCCAGGCGCCGCAGGCGACTGCGGTTTCAGCCCGGCACACCCCGTGACAAGGCTGAGCAGGGCGGCGCCCAGCATAAGGCCGACGCGTGGTGGCACGAACCTCACCTCTTTCAGACACTGGCCCCAGTATATCACAACGGTGTGATCCTGTGGTGACTCAGCAACTCCCGGAGAATCTCCCTGGCGACCGCCCGATCGTCAAAAGCAATACGTTGTCCTTCAAACACCCAGGTGGATTCGTGGCCCTTGCCCGCGATGATCACCAGGTCTCCGGTGCGAGCCTCGTGCAGAGCCCGTTCGATCGCCTGACGCCGGTCCAGGATCACCTCGTAGGGGTGACCCTGAAGCCCGGAGGCGATCTGCCGGGCCACGTCGGCCGGCTCCTCCTTGTGCATGTTGTCGCTGGTGATGATGACCAGGTCCGCTCCCCGGGCGGCCTCGCCCATCTGCGGGCGCTTGCCCTGGTCCTTGCCGCCCTCGGCCCCGAAGACCAGGATTGTGCGGGCGCCCGGCCTCTCCGGCCGCAAGGAGACCACCTTCGCCAGGGCGTCCGGGTTGTGTGCGAAATCGACCAGCACGTGAAAGTCCTGCCCCTCGTCGATCGCCTCGGCCCTGCCGGGCACGTGGCGGCAGCTCTGGAGCCCCCGGACGATCCCGGCGGGGCTGACGCCGGCCATCCAGCCTACGGCGGCCGCAGCCAGGGCGTTGCTCACGTTAAAGGCCCCCGGCAGCGGCAGCCGGACCTGCAGCGGGCTCACCCCGGGCAAGTGCAGCAAGAACTGGCTCCCGGTGACCGATACCTTGACCTCCGATGGATAGATGTCCGATGTGTCTTGCATGCCAAAGGTGATGATGGGCAGGTCGACGCCGCGAGCCATCGCCATCACCTGGGGATCGTCGGCGTTCAGGACGGCGCCCTTCGGGCGCCCCCCCTTTCGCTCGGGCCGGAGCTCCTTGACGAGGCGGGCCTTGCTGGCCCAGTAGTGCTCGAAGGTCCCGTGGAACTCAAAGTGATCCCGGGTGATGTTCAACACCACGGCGATGTCAAAGTCGGCTGGCTCGACCCGGCCCATGGCTGTGGCGTGGCTGGAGACTTCCATGACGACCCACCGGCAGCCCTGCGTAAGCGCCTGGTCGAACATGCGCCAGAGTTGGGCCGACTCCGGGGTGGTCATGTCGCTGGGCTCGGGGGCGCCCCCCAGCTGGTTGTAGACCGTGCCGATCAGCCCGACCGGGGCGGCGGCCTCCTCCAGCACTGAGCGGATCATAAACGTCGTCGTGGTCTTCCCGTTGGTACCGGTGACCCCGATCAGCCCGAGCCGTGCAGCCGGGTCCCCATACAGGTGGCGCCCGACTGTGGACAGGGCCGCCCGTGCGTTGGGGACGAGAATCTGGGCGACGTCGAGGGGCAGAAACTCCTCGACGACAAGAGCGATCGCACCATTTGCCACGGCCTCGGGCGCATATCGATGGCCGTCTGCGCGAAATCCGCGAAGACAGAAGAACAGTTCGCCGTTTTTCATCGTCTTAGAGTTGTACGCCAAGCCCGAAATCGGGCCGGAGAGCGGGCGATTCGGTTTGCTGTCCGGGAGCAACTCCGGAAGGTCCGCCAAATCCACGTGCGATTCCTCCTTCGTAGTCTCTACTGTTCACGCTGCCACGCCCGGTGATTCTGGCGATCGTTCACCGCTTGTTTACAGTTTTTAGCAGGAACTCTTCCCCGGAAAACGAAATTGTCTCTCGTGGCGTACTATTAGCGCGTTGTTAAGAGGAGAGTGGATGGATTGCTGCAGGCCCAAGAGGCGCTGAATCGGATCACAGTCAACATGGAAAAGGTCATGGTTGGCAAGCGCAGGGAGATCCAATATGCACTGGTGGCGCTTCTGTGTCAGGGCCACGTTCTCATTGAAGACGTCCCCGGCGTTGGCAAGACCACGCTGGTTCGGTCGTTGGCCCGCTCGCTGGGCTGCGAATTCCGCCGCATCCAATTCACCCCCGACCTGCTTCCGTCCGACGTGACCGGCGTGTCCGTCTACAACCAGAAGACCGGCGAGTTCGACTTCCGGCCGGGTCCCATTCTGAGCCAAATTGTCCTGGCAGATGAAATCAACCGGACCTCACCGAAAACGCAGGCGGCACTACTTGAGTCCATGGAGGAGAATCAGGTCACGGTGGACGGTGTCACCCACCGCATGCCCCGCCCCTTCCTGGTCCTGGCGACCCAGAACCCCATCGAGTACGAGGGCACCTTCCCGCTGCCTGAGGCTCAGTTGGACCGCTTCCTGCTCAAGCTGCGCCTGGGCTACCCCACGATCGACGAGGAGCGCCTCATCGTGCAGCGGGCCAAGCAGCCGCCGGTGGAAGAGCTGGAACAGGTCCTCTCCGGCAACGACGTAATCGCCCTGCAGCGGCACGCCAAGGAGATCCATGTGGACGCCTCGATCGAGGAGTACATCATCCGCATCGTCCAGGCGACCCGCGATCATCGCGAGATCTACCTGGGCGCCAGCCCCCGTGGCTCGATCTCCCTGTATCGGACGTCGCAGGCCCTCGCCTTGATACGCGGCCGCGACTTCGTAACGCCCGACGACGTGAAGGAGATGGCGCCCCTGGTCCTGGCCCACCGCCTCATCGTCAAGCCCGAGGCGCAGTTGCGCGGGGCCGGCGCCGAGCAGCTGGTGGCCGAGGTCATGGCCCAGGTGCCGGTGCCGGCGGGGGTTAAGCAATATGCGGTCAAGCATGCGTGATTGGCGCTTGCCGGCGCTCGTGGCCGCGGGCTTTGTCTTTGCCCGCTTGAGCGGCGGCCAGCTGCCCTTCTATATCTTCTACCTGAGCGCCGGGCTCTTCCTCACCTCGTGGCTCTGGACCCGGCACGCCGTGCGGCGAACGGAGTGCCTCATCCAAATCGAGAAGGACCGGGTGGAGGTCGGCGAGAGTCTGGGGGTCCGGGTGCGAGTCGACAACGACACCTTCCTCCCCCTCCCCTGGGCCGAGGTCGACGACTCGACCCCGCAGCACATGGTGGTCACCGACATGCCCCGCCAGGCCACATCGGTGCCCCTGCTCGGCAGCCGGGTGATCAACTTCAAGCTCACCGCCCTGCGGCGGGGCCATTATCCGGTGGGCCCCATCAAAATCACCCTGGGCGACCCCTTCGGGCTCTTCAGAGCCTCCCGGGAGTTCCGCAGCAAAGCAACCGTCACGATCTACCCGCGCATCCACCATCTCGAGGGCCTGGGGATTCCGCTCTCCCAGCCCTTCGGCCACGTGCGTACGCGGGAGCGAGCCTTCGAGGACTCCTCGAACCAGGCCGACGTGCGCCTCTACCGCCCGGGTGACAACCCCAAGCACATCCACTGGAAAAGCAGCGCCCACCGGGGCGAGCTGATGCTCCGTGAGTTCGAGATCAGCGCCACGACCCCAATGGTGATCTTCCCCGACCTCTCTGCCGATGTGCAGGCGGGCCGGGCTGTCCCCGGTGAGCCCTCCACCGAGGAGATGACCGTCGAAATCGCCGCCAGTCTGGCGGCCCTGGGCATGCGCCGCAACATGGATGTCGGCATGGTCTGCCAGGGCGAGGAGCGCCGTGCGGTCACCGCAGGCCGCGGCCAGCGCACCTTCCGGGAAATCATGGAGGTGCTGGCCCGGGTGGAGGCCAACGGCCGCCTGGCCATAGAGCAGGTGCTGGAACGGGAGACCGCCTACCTGTCGGGCAAGTCCACCCTGGTCATCATCACCCCGACGCTTTCCGCGGGATTGGCCGACCTGCTCGTCCGCCTGCGCTCCAAGCACCAGGTCATGCTGGTCCTGCTGCGCAAGGAAAGCTTTGAGGCGCCCGTCACGGCGGCGGAGGCCGAGGTGGCAGCCTCGGTGCATGGTGCTCGCGAGTACCTGCCCGCACTAACCTCCCTGCTCCTTTCCCGACAGGTTGCCCTTTACGTGATCTCTGCAAACGATGATATCCGGCGTCTGGCGGATCTTCGCTTGACCGCCGGGGGCGAGGGGGTGAGGTCTTGGTCGCAAGGCGCCCGTCTTTCAGCTACCAGGGCCTGATCGCCCTCTTTTCCAGCCTGATGGTCGCCTCGCTGCTCAGCTCTCTGGCCGGCTTCTGGAAGATGGATCTGAGCACGGGTGCGATCTTCCTCCTTTCGGTGGCCACGGTGGCCCTCGCCTGGGTGCTTTGGCGGTCGCCATGGGCAGCGCTGGGCATGTTGTCCGCGGCGGCCATAGGAAGCGTCGGTGGCTGGTACTATGTACCCAAGTGGGCGGCCTGGCTGGCCGCGACCCACAGGGAATGGCTTCAGTTCTGGGACCACCTGCGGGTCTTCGATCTGAATACCACCTTCGGGCCCAACGTCGGCCTGGTCTTCCTGGTCGTTGCGGGACTCGGCATGTCCATGCTGATCGTGCTGGAGTCGCTGACGGAAGGGACCACCTTCTGGTCGATCACGGGCGGAGCGGCTATTTTTGCTTCGCAGTGGCTCTGGTATTACGATCGCAGCGCCACCGCCTTTATGGCCTACGGCACCTTCGCCTTCGCCCTCTGGATCCTCGCCCAGGCCGCCCGGCGTGACGCCGCCTGGGCCAGTTCCGGGCGCCGCATCGGCTACCGCAGCCACGTGCTAACGCCCGTCGCATGGGTGCTGGCCGCCTCGATTCTGGCGGCGGTGCTTCCCACCGACTTCTCGGCCATGAACCTCGGCGTCGTCGGCGACAAGTTCGTGGAGATCTTCCCGGTCTTCAAGCAGCTGCGGGGCAGCGCTTCGGGCCTGGGCACAGGCCGCTTCTCCCTGCGGAGCACCGGCTTCTCGCCCAACATCGGCTCCCTGGGCGGCCCTGTGAAGCTCGACAACTCTCTGGCCATGCGGCTGACCATGGACACCCCGCTCCGGGACACCGCCTACCTGCGCGGCGCCAGCTTCTACACCTACAACGGCCAAACCTGGCTCACGCAGGAGCCGCAGACCATCAACGTGCCGCCGGGCGGCGATCTGCCCACCAGCTTCGGCCCCGACGTGCTTCGGGACTACATCAAGTTCAGCATCACGCCGGAGATCAACCTGGGCGGCACCATCTTCAGCATGCTCGAGCCGATGCGGGTCGACAACCTGAAGACCGAGTACCAAACCGATACGGACGGCAACATCTGGACCGACCGGAACATTGCCAAGGGCACCACCTACCAGGTGAACGCCCGCGTCCCCCGATACAGCGCCGAGCAGATCGTCAAGCTGACCACACCTGAGCCCGACTCTCTCAAGCCCTACCGCCAGGTGCCAGCCACCATGCCCCGCCGGGTGGGCGAGACCGCCCGTTCGATCGCAGCCGGCAAGGAGAGCCCCTACGAGAAGGCCGTGGCGATCGAGTCCTACCTGCGCGGCATGAAGTATGACCTCGACGTGCCTGTCCCGCCGAGCGGCCGCGACTTTGTTGACTACTTCCTCTTCGACCTCAAGAAGGGCTATTGCACCTACTACGCCACGGCCATGTCGGTGATGCTGCGGGAGCTGGAGATCCCCACCCGCCTGGTGGAAGGCTTCGCCGTACCCGCCTCTACCAAGTCGACCCTGAACGCCGATGGCAAGTACGACTACGAGGTGCGCAACACGCAGGCTCACGCCTGGGTGGAGGCCTATTTCCCGGGTTACGGCTGGGCCACCTTCGACCCCACGCCCCGCACCGACCTCCCCCTGATCGACCGCTCCACCCCCGCTCCGGAGGCTAGCGGTATCACCCCGGGCACAGGCGAGAACGAGACGCCGGACACCGACCCCAACGCCAACAATGCCCCCAAGCAGACCCCGAACCAGAACGATCCCTCTGCCGGCGACGAGATTGCGCCGGTGGCGGCTCAGACCCGGGAGTGGCCCTGGGCGCTGATCGCTGTGGTTGCGGTGGCCGCCGTGGTGGTGGCAGGCCTGCGCCGCATGCAGTCTAGCGACCGGATTAAGGCTACGGTCGGGCGTGAGGTGGTGCAGGAGGCCTGGGACAAGACCGGCAGCCTCATGAGTCGCTTCAGCTTCGGGCGCCGCCCCGACCACACCGCCCAGGAGTACGCTCGCCAGATTGGCCAGGACTGGCCCTCGCTGCAGGAGCCGGCGAAGCAGGTCGCCAACGACTACACCGTGGCCCGCTACGCCCCGCCCGGGCGCCCGACGGACCCCGAGGCAGCCAGCCGGGCCAAGGAGTTCTGGAACACCGTCCGCGAGTCGTTGATCTCCCGGTACGGCTGGCGGACCTACCTCTGGAACCGCATCAAGCTGACGGGTGTCAAGCTTGGGTGGCCCTCCAAGAAGAAGAAAGCGTCCTAGATAGTCATAGGCCCGCCGCATGTCAGATGCGGCGGGCCTTGATGCATCGTCTAGCTGGTTCGCTTCTTACCGGCGATTCGGGCAAGCAGGATGCTGAACTCGTAGAGCCCGTACAGCGGCACCATGAAGATCGCCATGCTGATTACGTCGGGCGGCGAGAGCACCGCAGCGATGATCAGCAGCACCAGGAATGCGTACTTGCGGATCCGGCTCAGGAACCCTGCGCTCACCAGGCCGATGCGGGCCAGAATCAGCACCACCAGGGGCAGCTCAAAGGCGATGCCCAGGGGGTTGCAGATGCCGAGCACAAAGGAAAGGTACTTCTCAGGCGTAATCAGGTTCTTGATGCCAGCGCTGCTGGAGACCGAAAGAAAGAAGCTCTTAGAGATCGGGACCACCACGAACCAGCCGAACGCCCAGCCAAGGACGAACATGACCGTGGCGAAGGGCAGGCCGATCCAGAGGAGCCGCCGCTCGGTGGGACGCAAGGCCGGGAGCACGAAGGCGATCAACTGGTAGAGCACGAACGGGAAGGCGATGACGAGACCGGCGATGATCGCCAGGCGGAACTCGGTCAGGAAGGCGTCAGCGAAGTTGACCTGCACCACTTCGACCGGAATGTCGGTCCCCTGGGTGACGGTGCCCATGATGTAGGTAAACGCATCGTGGGCGTAGATTACTGCGACCAGAATCGCCAACACGACCACAATCAGGGACCGAACGATTCGCTGGCGCAGCTCAGTCAGGTGTTCCACGATCGATTGCGGTTTGTCTAACATGGGCCAGACCCCCATATGCTGGGTTGCACATGGCCCAGCCTCTATGCGGCTGTAACCATACAACGAAAGTGTAGCCCTGAGGTTACCTTGGCGTCAACTCCGGTGAGGGACCCATTGAAGGCTATAGCTCAACGGGGCTGCCCAGAAGCTTCAGCACCAGGTCAATCGCTCCGTGCAGATCACGCAGGTTGACCATTTCGGCCCCGGTGCCCCGGTACCGGCCGGGGATGTCGATGACAGCCGTAGGGACCCCCTGACCGGCCACGCTGACGACCTGGGCGTCGTTGTGCCCGGAGCCGCTGGGCAGGATCTCGGTCTGAAGGGGGATCGAGAAGTCGGCGGCGGTCCGGCGCACCAGCTCGCTCAGGGCGTGGTGGGCCATGTAGGCGCCATCCTTCAGCTTCAGAGCCGGGCCACCGCCCAGCTTGACGTCCACCCGGGGCCCCTTGGGTACGTCCCCGGCGTTGGTCACGTCAACGACAAGGGCCAGGTCGGGCTCGATGCCGTAGGCTGCGGTGCCGGCGCCCCGCGGGCCGATCTCGCCCTGGGCGGTGAAGGCGAAGACCACCTCGTTTACCGGGTCGGTCAGATGCTCGGCCACCTTGAGCAGCACGGCGCACCCGGCACGGTTGTCCAGGCCCGGCCCCGCAACGGAGTCGCCCATCTGCTGCAGGTCGCCAACGCGCGTTGCCATGTCGCCGAGGCGCACGTTCTCCAGGGCCTCCGCCTTGCTGGTGGCGCCAATATCGCACCAGAGCTTTTTGAAGTCCAGCTCTTTCGGGTCATCGGCGGGCTCATGCTGGAGCACTCCGACGACCCCGCTGCCCCAGACGACACGCTGGCCAAGGGCGTGGTGCACCTTAAAGTCGCCCACCGGCGCCAGGTAGATCAGGCCCTTTTCACTCACATTCAGAGCGAGGGCGCCGACGGTGTCCATGTGGGCCGACAGCATGATCCGCTTCGCGCCGGGGGCGCCCCGCTTGATGGCGATCAGGTTGCCGAACCGGTCAGTATAGACCTCATCGGTATGGGGGGCGATCAGCTCCTGCAGCACAGCGGCGATCTTCTGCTCGCGGCCGGAGGGCCCCCAGACGGCCGTAAGCCGGTGCAAGAGTTCCATCATGGGCGGAAATCCCCTTTCGAGACGCTCTCTAGGAAGTGGTCGACCAGGTTGACGGCGCCCTCCAGGTCATCGAGATGGAGCAGGGCGGCGTTGGTGTGGATGTACCGGCAGGGCACGCTGACGGTGCAGGCGGGCACCCCGGTGCGCTGCAGAGCGATGCCGCCGGCGTCGGTGCCCCCGGTGACGATGCGGCGATATTGATGCTTGAGTCCCGCCGCCCGGGCCGCCTCATGCAGCTGCTCCCAGACCTGCAAATTCGGTATGCCCGAGGCGTCCATCAGCGAGATGACCGGCCCTTCGCCCATGTTCGTGATGGTGTCGAAGGGATCTACCCCGGCGGTGTTGGACGAGCCCGTGCCTTCCAGGGCGATGGCCAGGTCGGGGTTGAGGTTGTAGGCGGCGACGCGGGCGCCCCGCAGGCCGACCTCCTCCTGGCAGGTGAAGGCCCCATACAGGGTGATCCCGGGATAGCTATGACGCATCAGGATCTCGGAGAGGACGGCGCAGCCGGCCCGGTCGTCGAAGGCCTTGCCCTTGACCACCTGGGGGCTGAAGTGCTCGAAGGTGGTGGCGAAGTAGGCGGGGTCACCGAGTTCGATGCCGAGGGCCTCCACCTCTGCCCGGTTCTTGCAGCCCAGGTCCACGTACATGTGGTCGATGGAGATCGTGCGGCCCCGTTCCTCGCCGCTGCACAGGTGCCAGGCCTTGGCGCCGATCACGCCGGGGATGCGCCGCTGGGTGATCCAGACCTGGCGGCCCGGGAGCACCCGGTCATCCAGCCCGCCGACCTTCTTCAGCTTGATGTAGCCCTGCTCGGTGATCGCTCCGACGCAGAAGCCGACCTCGTCCATGTGGGCGTCCAGCATTACCTTGGTGGGGCCGGAGCCCTTGCGGACGATCAGGTTGCCCATCGCATCGGTCCACATCTCGTCGACATGGGGGGCCAGTTCCCGCTTGAGCAGGTCCCGGACCTCATCTTCCCGCCCGGGGATTCCGCAGGCGTTGCTCAGCTTTTCTAGTAGCATGTCAGATCCTCCACCAGGGCGTCGTCGACCCGGGCGACCAGGTGCGCCAGCAGGCGCCCCGCCGCCTTGATATCCGCCGGATCGACCGTCTCGACCGGCGTGTGCATGTAGCGCAGGGGAATCGAGATGATCCCGGTGGCAATGCCGCCGCGCACGACCTGCATGCCCCAGGCGTCGGTGCCCGATGGGCCGGGCATTACCTCAAGCGAGTATTTGATACCCAACTCCTCGGCGACGCTGCGCAGGACCTTGGCCAGCTTGGGCGTGCAGTTGGGCCCGACGCCGATGGTTGGACCCTCTCCGAGCGGGAAGGAGTCCTCCTCGCTGCCCGGGTGCTTGGCGAAGGTAACGTCGACGGCGATGCCGATGTCGGGTTTGATGGCAAACGTGCTGGTGACGGCGCCCGGCAGGCCGCCGAACTCCTCGCCCACCGTGCCCACGGCGTAGAAGTCGGCAGTGTGGCGCAGGTGCTTTAGCTCCTCCAGCGCAAAGCGCAGCGCTGCGACGCTGGCGCGGTTGTCCATGTACCGGCTGGAGAGGCGGCCGTTCTGCAGCTGCCGGAACTCAAAGCGCGGGAGCACCGGGGCGCCGAGGGGGACCAACTCCCGTACCTCGTCCTCGGTGAGGCCCGTGTCTATGTAGAGATCCTCCACGCCAATCAGCTTGGTCCGCTCCTCCGGCTTGGTGACGTGCGGGGGGCGGGAACCCACCAGCCCGGGGATGACCCGGCTGCCGTGAATCTCGACCTCCTGGGCCATCAGGAGGCGCCGGTCGACCCCGCCGACCGGGGTGAAGCGCAGGAACCCGCCGGGCTCGATCGCCGTCACCATGCCGCCGATGGAGTCAATGTGAGCCGCCGCCATGATGCGGGGAGCGCCCGGGCGCCGCTGCCCCGGGTAGCCGCCGCCGAACTGCTCCGGTCCAGGGTTGGGCAGCGAGCGCAGCGCCGCAGCAGAGCCCTCGCCGCGCTTCAAGCCGATATAGCTGCCGAGACGGTCCAGCCCGGCCTCGTCGACCAGGGGCGCCCACTGGTCGAGCAGCAGGTTGGCTACGGCTCGCTCGCGCCCGGTGATGCTGCTGGCCTTGACCAGGTCGGACAGATGTGCCACAAGGTCCAAGGTATGTATCGCTCCTCTTTCAAACCTACCCCTACTTATGACTTCGTGCCCCGAAACAGTCTCTCCTTGTGACAGCGAATCTTTGCGCGAAGCGAGTTAATCTGCTGGCAAAATCCCTCTTGTTCGCCTCGCGTTCGTATGGTAAAATCTTCCATAGAACAGGAACCGAACAGGAGGGGCGTCCCGTGGATACCATTCATAGCCGCCTGCGTTCATGGCGGTGGCAAAAGGCTCTGGAGCTCAGCGTACCCAGCTTCTTTATTCTGTCCAACCGGCACCTGGCAGCCGTGGCTGTGGCCATGCCCACCAGCCTCGACATGCTGGCCCAGTGCCCGGGCATCGGCAGCAAAAAGCTGGCTCAGTTTGGGCCGGAGCTGGTGGACCTCATTTCGCTCTGCGTTTCCGAGGGGTTGGCCCCCGGGGTGGAACTGCTGGGCGACCCCGTGAGCGCCCCGCCGGTTGCCCCCGTCCTGTCGGAAGATGACCTGTCTGCCATCGCAGGCGAACTCCGCCGCGACATGGCCCAGCGCCTGGTGCGCCGCTTCCGGGGCCGCTACTCGCCGCTGCAGGTCGAAGAGGCGCTCCGGCGCCTGCTTATCGGGGCATAAAGCAAGCCCCCGCCGACCTGACGCCGACGGGGGCTCCTTCTCTTAGAGACTCACCTTGTTGCCTTCCCAGTACCTCAGGAACTGGTAGGGGTTTATGGCGTTGAAATTCGCATCGTAAATCCCAAAGTGCAGGTGGGGCACAAACAGGCCCTCGGTGCGCTCGGGGCCCTGGCCGGTGTTGCCCACGTAGCCAATCACCTGGCCGGCCTTCACCCGGGCGCCAAGGTACATCCCTGCGGCATAGCGGTCGAAGTGCGCATAGTAGAACTTGTACTCCGGGTAGTCGTCCAGCTGCACCGTCAGGCGGTAGCCGCCCAGGGTGTTCCATCCGTAGCGAATCACCGTGCCGGAAGCCACCGCGAGAACCGGGGTGCCCTTGGCCGTCAAAATATCGGTACCTTCATGGGCGGTGTTGGTTCCCTGGTAGCTGCGGGGGTCACCCCAGCCGTCGAAGTAGGTCTCATACCGAACGCCGGCAGAGAACGGGAACACGTAGTTGCTCTTCATAAGCGGGTGAATCAGGCTGGGTGCGGGGCGGGCGCCGCCGGCGGTCTCAACCGTCAGGGTAGAGCCGCTGAAGCTCGGCTTGGCGCCCAGGCGAACCGCCAGCCACCACGCCGGCACCATCGCCTTGTCCCCACGTAAATAGGCAGCCACCGGTGCCGTCAGGCGCTCGCCGTTTTGAAACACAGTCCGGGTGTTCATCCAGAAGGCCATCTGCGACCCATTCAGCTTCACTGTCACCCGTTGGTCAGCCGGGCTCCATTCAACCGAACCGCCAAAAGCCTCTGCGTAGGGGCGCACCGCGACCATCAGCTGGCCGCTCTGCAACTCTGCCTGGGCATCCAACACCGGGGCGCCGCCAACCACCACGTTGTATCCCATGGCTTTGGCCTGGCCGCCGACCGCCGACAGGAGCACCGAGAAAACCAGAACCAGGAGCGTCACCCGTTGCGTGTACTTCGCCACGTCCTGCGATCCTCCTATAGCGTTCTTGTACAGATACTGAAAATCCCATCACATACATGTTTTGTACGCCCTAGTATTCGGCTGTCATGGAAGTCCCTCCTGCCAGCGCGGCGAACTGGCAACTTTTCACGTCCCTCGAGCTCCGTTCGAGTTGTCAGGAAAGAAATAACGGCTGCCCTCCGTTCTGTCGAGAACGTGAGAGCAGCCGCGGCTATCCAGGTCCTGTTCCTTCTATGTACCCAAAACTCAGGCAGTGCGGTCGACGGCCAGGGCCAGCAAGTTCTCGCCGTCACCGGCCTCCGACGGGAACGTGGCGGCACCGGTCGCCACCCGGAGGGGAATCATCGCCTTGTTCCCGGTCTCCGCGGTAAGCCCCATCACAGCGGCACGCACCCGCCCCTCCACGGCGGCTGCGCCAGCCCAGTCGGTGTCAGGGAGAAGAATCACCGCCTGATCATCCCCGAGGCGCGCCAATATGTCCGACTCCCGCATGAGCTGGTTCAGACACCGCATCAAGTAGGGCAGCGCCTGGCCATTCAAGCTGTCCAGCACCCGGCACACCACCACGGAGAAGCTGGAGCCGTTCCGCTCAGCGCGCTTGCACTCCCGCCGCAGGTAATCCTGCAGCTGCCACGAAAGGCTGTCGCCCTCCCCCTGCCGGAGCACGGTCTGCTCCGAAAGGGTTTCGGTCACCCGGCGGAGGAGCATATCTCCACCAAAGGGCTTGGTGACAATGGTCGAAGCCCCCGCGGACACCAGGTCGATCAACACCTCGCGGGGCTGTTGTGCGGTCACTACCAACACAGGCAGTTCTCGATACTGCGTGCTGTCCTTCAACCAGCGTATCAATTCGAGTCCGGAGGCGTTTGGAAACTGCATCTCGGTAATAATGAGCTTGATGCTACCCCACGGCAGGCGCGGCAACTCGTCGATCACCTGTGCCGGCGACGACATTTCGGCAACGCTGTGGCCCGCCGCCTCAAGCATGGTACGAATCCGTTTTCGATCAAGCAGGGACGAGTCCACGACCAGAATCTTTCCCACCATCAGCCACCCCCAGTAAAGCCCGGGTGAAGTCGATTGGAACGATTCGCCTAATTTCGAGGTTCTTCCTTCAAGCTTGTGACAAAAAACACACACCGCCACTCCGGATTGTCAGGAGATGGCGGTGCTTATGTACGTACATGTGTGAGAGAGTTGTTGCCGGGGCAGCGGTGCGTCATGAAGACTTATGCTCCCACACGCTGAAGGGAGCCTGCAGTGAAGGCCCTTCTGAGCAGATTTTCGGTGCGGGTTGCGGCGCCCCGAATGTCGGCGGAGTCGGCCAGACGCATTTGGCGCAGGACCCCGCTGATTACGCCGGGGGCGTCAAAAACGTTCTCTTGCTCAAGAAGCGCTAGAGCCTGGCGCACGAACCCTGCCACTTCGGGTGAAAGTTCCCTTATGACCTCTTCATGTTTTCTCATACCAATCATTTCGCGTCCCTCCTCACAATGCAGCTTCCCGACCAACTTCTCTCTGTAGGAAAAGACGGTTCGCGGCAACCGAATGTTCCATACGGATCGTCAACTTGTCCCCGATTTTTTTCGACATTTGTCGAGTTCCCGGCCGTTACCCCTTCTCGTCTAAACAATACGACCATAATTGACCAGATGTGTCCGTATTCGACACAGAATCTTTCACGTTTTTAGATGAGGGGGCGCAGTGAACGTGCAGCGTCAAGGTTTTGTCACCATCGATGCTCATTCCCATTTTCCCTGGCCCGGCCAGTGGGGGCGGCCGGCGGCCAACCAGAAACCCGAGCTCGGGGCCTACGCCAGGGCCCGCAACGCCCGCATGGCCCTCGAGTGGGACTTCCCCTCCTCCGCCAGCGACCAGACCAACCACCAGGCTACCTGGGAGGAGTTGGCCGACCGGTGGGCCGAAGAGCTGGACAAGTACCAGATTGAGCGCATCAACTTCGTCACCGGGGGCGGCAATGCAAACCTACATAAGGTAATCAGCCGCCACCCAAAGCGATTCTTGGGCATGGCGCACCACCCGATCTGGGAAGACGGTGCAGCCGATGAGCTTAAGCGTGCCCACGAGGAGTACGGTTTCGTGGGCTACAAAATGCTTGGGCCGCGGGTCCCCATCGATTTCGATGATCCCAAGCTGGTCCCGGTGTGGGAATACCTGGCGGAGCACAAGCTGCCCGTGCTCTGTCACTTCGGACTGCTGGGCACCGCCGGCGGGGTCGTCTATCACCGCAACATGAGCCCGCTGGTCATCGCCAACGTCTGCCGGGCATACCCCGAGATCCCCTGGATCATCCCGCACTTCGGCTGCGGCTACATGCAGGACCTGCTGCAGCTTTGCTGGGCCTTTCCCAACATCCATGTGGACACCTCCGGGTCGAACCAGTGGATGCAGTGGCTGCCCTACGAGATGACCACCCAGCTCGCCTTCCGCAAGTACTTCGAGACCATCGGCCCGGAGCGCATCGTCTTCGGCACCGACTCATCCTGGTTCCCGCGGGGCTTCAGCTACCGCTACCTGCAGGACCAGGTCCGCGACGTCCGCCAGATGAACTGGAAGCAGGAGGACATCGCCCTGGTCTTCGGTGGCAACGCTGCCCGACTATTTAAAGTCGGGGGGAGGTAGAGCGCCACCTCCCCCCGACACCCCCCACGCCTCTGGTAGTCCCGACGCCGATCGTGACGCACATGTCGCCACGACCGGCTCGGTCGTTCAAACATAAAAGAGTCCCGCCCTGTTAGTGAACTGAGCCCCTCGTCGTGGACACTCTAAAAGGGTCCTTGGTCTATCCAGCCAAAAGGTGGTTCCTGTACTCAACAGGAGCCATCTTTTTTCT
>JBOZRQ010000030.1:0-131762 GCA_050789255.1 Symbiobacteriaceae bacterium | reverse complement strand
TCCGGTTGTACCACCAGATCGCCACACTGTCCCGCTCGATCAGCTCCATCAGCCCCTGGTAGATCGCCTCTTCCCGCGTGGCTCCGGCCGCGTTGCCATTGGAGTCCGCCTTGGCGAAATGCTCGCCCGCCTGCGACGGGTAGCCGTAGTACAGGTACTGGGTCGGCAGGTACATGGGTCGCTGGTGGGTGAGCGACCACAGCGGCGACCAATCGATCTGTCGGTCGGGGTCAAAGGGCTCGGGTATGTAGTGAAACGGCCGGCCCTGAGCATTCCACGCCTCCCGCCCGCGGTATTGCGCCTCGCTGAAGCCCAGCACCAGGTTGGGGTGGATGGCCGCCTCGCCCAGTTCCTGATAACTTCCCCGCGTGCGCGGCTCGTAGCCCTGGAACAGCCCAGAATGGCGTTCCAAGGCCTCACAGAGTGCGCTGGCCCGGGCATGGGCGTCCGAGATGCCCTTCCCGCCGCTCCGGTTGCGCATATGCTTTCGCAAGCGGTCGACTGAAGACTGCGGGATGGCCATGTTGTGGCCCGCTGCGTAGCTGTGCATCACGGAATCCTGCTTGTCGGTGGTTCGGACCAACGCACCGACTGCCCCGGCGATCGGACTCACGTGACGCCCGAACCTCGCAAGGACCTCCTCCGGGGACAATGACCGATCGCCAGCCCGCTTGTGGCAAGCCTGCAGGACGACCGGCTGCGGCTGATCGGCGGACGGCTGCCCGCAGACAGGGCACTGGGGACGGCGCATCATCGTGTGGCTTTCCATCTCCCAGGAACGCAGGTCGAGAGTTCGGACTGTTCCCTTCAGAGCGGAATTCCCGGTTGCAATCCACCGGGCGACCTCGGTGGCAGCCAGTTGCGATGCGGCGCCGAGGGTGGTACTCAGGTTGCCCAGCGACAACACGATCGGTTCGTCGCGCCCCTGCTGCTGCACCACGAATCGCTCCACCTCGCGATGGCCCTCCAGCCGGTGGGCCAGGCACGCCCAGCAACCGGTCTTGCCCGGCACAAAGAGCGGCCCAATCCACAGTGTCGTACCGGATGGCTTGACCAACAGCCAGGGGCGCCCATTCTTGAGGGCACGGTCGTTGAACTCACGCAACTGCGGACGCAAGTAGTCGTCGGTCAGGACGACGGTGATGTCGCCGTTCGCTTGGATCGGCAGGGACAGCGAACGAAGGGCCTCCACCATGGGTGTGGGTTCCACGTCCCCGAACGCGACGACCTCGACTGCTCCACGGCTCAGGTTCTGCTGAGCACCACCAGGGTTGGCGCCCAGCCCGCCCCAGAACGCGGCGGCCGCTGGCAGTCCCCACTCAGCCGCTTCAAGGACATATCCCGGCTTTTCCAACTGCATCAGGGCGAAGAACACTTCGGCCATGGAGGCTTTGTCGCTGAGGGCCTCCACCATCTCGTCGGTGGTGCGGCGACCGTCGATGAGAGGCGCGACGAGGGCGTAAAGTCTCCCGTGCAACAGAGTGCTGTCGTCGTCAGACAAGAGAATGACAGATTGGCCGTCCACGATCTGAACGTGCAGGTTAGGTCGAAATATCGGGGTTCTGAGCATGTTGTGACTCCTCGTCGTGCGTGCTCGGACGAACGCAGGCGCCCCGGCTACAACCGGAGCGCCCGTGTGGGACACGAGATCCTATGTTCGGGGAGGTTCCCCCCTCCCGAACCACTTAAGGACGGGGCGGGCTGATCGGATCGGGATCCTCCAAGCTGAAGCAACCGAAGCTTGCACGCGGCTGTGGACCCGGGTCGAGGGTCGTAAAGCAGCCCGTAATGACGACTTTTCCGCCTGCGTTCGACACCGACGGCGGCTCAATCGGATCAGGATCTCCGACGCTAAAGCTGTTGGAAGCCCGCACGCGGCTGTGTATCCGGGTCGAGGGTCGTAAAGCAGCTCAAAATGACGACTTTGCCGGCCGCGGTAAGGCTCTCTGACTCCATAACCGGCCGGGAAGGAAGGACGAAGTCAACCGTGCTCGGGTCGACTCCGTACTCCCGAAGTACCGACGCAGTGTCGGCCTCAAGACGCTTGGCAAACTCCGAATCACTCCAAGCCTTTACAGTGATCTCTGCGATGATGCGTTCGACATTCTGCAAAGATTGTTACCTCCCATGATAGTGATCTACACGAGAGTATAGCACATTGGGAATATACAGTGTCATACGAAATGATAATACTTGCACGACAACTCGACGCACCCTTTTGAGAGACTGCCCCAACCAATTCAGGCGCCCCGGCTTTGGCAGGGCGCCTGAGTTAGCCACAGATGTATCACTAAGACGACTGTGTAAGGAGTTACGGCTCAGTGCCCGGATCGAGAATCGAGAAGGAGCCCAAGATTACTGCCGTGTCAGGAGGGGTAACGACCGCATCACGGTTGGCCGACTGTGCCAGGGTCTGTGCTGACAGGTCGGGTCGAACTGGGACAGATAGGTACACCGTATTGGGCTCCATCTCCAGGACCTTCACGTTAAGACCGGTGGGCAGCGTGACACCTGACTCCTGCAGAACGGTCAGGGTCTCCGTCAAGAGGCGGTGCTTGAATGCGGGGTCTCCCCAAGCTCGGGCGAGAATCTCGGCATATTTGCGTTGGAAATGCTTGAAGTCGTGCGCCATGCTCTAGTTCCTCCTGCGCTGAATGTACGGTCTATTCAAATATACCAGAAACCAACCTCAGTGCGGTAGTGGCAACCCTTGTAAGGCCCCAGGACCCTCCCTCAGCTAGCAGGCTCTGAAGTCCGGCCTCCCCGAGCTTAGAGATGAGCCCGGCGGTCAGTGCGTCATGGCGAGGTTGTGCAATCGGTGGTCTCGCCATGCCGTATGCCTCCCGGAGAGCCCCCACAGATCCCAACAGACGAGCTGCGTCCTCATGTCGGCCCACCTGGGCAAGAAGGGCAGCAACGCCTTCCAGACACTCGGGTTCGCCAACAGCCAGACCTGTTCGCAAGCGGCAGTACCGCGCCAGGCTCTCAGCAAACAGATGCCTGGCCTCTGCCGCGTTTCCCGCGTCCAGCGCGATATGCCCCAGCACCACTAGGTTAAGGTCAGCCGCCAGTTGATCGCCCATCTCCTCGTAAATCTGCAGGGCCAGTTTCAGTTCCCCAACAGCTCGCTCTGTCTGCCCCTGGTACCAATAGACCAGACCAAGGGAAGCCGCTGCATGGGCCTGCCGATGACGGTCTCCGTCAGGGAGCGTTCTGAGAACCTCCTTCAGCATCCGGACCGCTTCGTCTAGCTCCCCTCGGCATAATGAGACCCGACCAATCAACAGTTTGACCGCCGCAGTGCCCTCAGGGGATATGACCGAGAGCACCTCTCTGAAAGTTGCTTCGGCCTGGTCGTAGTCGCCGGCCACCAGCTGAGCGAAACCAATGTTCCCGAGCGAAGCGGCCGACCGGTCGGCGGGACCATACTTCAGCCCGAGGGAGTAGCTCTCCCTCCACCTCCTGAGGGCGCCGTGATTGTCGCCTTGGTAGGAGGCAAGAGCGCCTGCATAGCTAAGCACGGCGGTCAGGAGCACCGGGTAGTCCCGGGTGGCAGGAATCTCCAGGAGTTCTTCGACCCACTCCCGTCCAGCCGCAGAATGCCTCAAGCTCCAGAACCACGCCATATTTGTAGCGGCCTTAAGCTCGCACTCGATCTCTCCACGTTGCCGGCACCACCGGAGAGCCACCCAGATGTTGTCAAGGTCGCGGTCGAGCTTCTCCAGCCATAGGGTCTGGCCCGGTGTCGCCCAGGACGCCCTTCCTTGCGCGGGCAGTGCCAAGTACCACCGAGAGTGGCTAATGCGGACAGCCTCCTCTTCCCCAGCAGAAAGCAACCGCTCGTAACCGTATTCCCGCAGTGTCTCCAGCAACCGGTACCGAGTCTCCCCGTCGCGCTCCTCGGCGGTGATGATCGACTTGTCCACCAGTTGGGAAAGGAGGTCGAGGATGTCGCCGGCATCCAGGCTGCCGAAACCACACACGGCCTCAACGGCAGCAAGCGAACAACCGCCCTGGAAAACCGAGAGTCGGCGCCATAACACCTGCTCCGGCTCTGACAGCAAGTCATGGCTCCAGTCGATGAGCGCCCGAAGCGTCTGTTGCCTGGGATGAGCCGACCGGCTCCCATTAGTTAGCAGCCGGAACCGCTGGTTCAACCGCTCCAGGACCTCGGTGACCGACAGCACCTTCAGCCGAGCGGCTGCCAGTTCGATCGCCAGAGGTATGCCGTCCAGACGCTCACAGATCTCCACAACAGCGGAGTCATTCTCAGATGTCAGCACGAACCCCGGTTTGTGGAGCCGTGCCCGTTCGACAAACAGCCGGATACCGTCATAGGTGCTTAGGTCCCGCGACGGCTCTGCCGCGGCTGGGTCAGGGAGAGACATTGAAGGAACACGCCATACCGTCTCATTCGGCACGCCAAGGGGTTCCCGGCTCGTCGTCAGCAGCTTCAGGTAGGAACACCCACGTGAGAGCGTGCGCACCAAATCAGCGCAGCACTGCAGTAGGTGCTCACAGTTGTCAAGAACCAGAAGCGCCTTCTTCGATGCAAGGTGATCCGCCAACACATCTGCGGTCAAGCGGCCGGGTTCGTCTCGAAGGCCGCAGACGTTGGCAAGAGCCTGCAGAACCTGGCCTGGTTCGGCGAGGGGGGCCAATTCGACCACCCATACCCCGTCGGGGAACTCATCGGCTGCCTCAGACGCAACCTGAAGTGACAGCCGCGTCTTACCCGCTCCTCCCGTGCCCCACAGGGTCACGATCCGGTCGCGCTTCAGCAGCGCACCAATCTCAGCTACTTCATGCTCTCGGCCTACGAAAGAGCTGCCCGGCACCAGGAGGTTATTGGGCAACGTGGTCAATGTGAGCAGCGGAGGAAACTCCGTGGCCAGCCCCGGGTACTCAAACTGAAACACTTCCATCTGGGTGTCGAGGTCCCGAAGACGATGAGAACCGAGCGTCCGGACCGCCTCATCATTTGTTAGTTGCCCTTGAACCTGTTCGAAGGCCTGCTGCGAGAGGATCGTCTGCCCGCTGTGGCTTACCTGTACGAGGCAACCGCACGTGCGCACCGTTGCACCGTCGTACTCCGAGCCAGTGAACTCTGCATACCCCGTATGTACTGCCAGCCGGACTCTCAACCCCGCCTGCTGTGTTGCACGCGCCGCGTTCAGCGCGTCTCGTGCGGAGGCGAAGGCCGAGTAGATCCGGCTCGGGTGGTTTCCACGGCGGAAGAGGAGCCCGCCCTGCCGTTCCAGGTAGGAGGAGACCAGTGCATCGGCCCCCGCCGCCTCACACGCTATAAACGTGACCACGCCCCGTGGCGGTGCTGTTCTGCTCGGCTCCGCCGCATGGCGAGGCACGGAAGAACTCAGGGCAACTCCGCCGCCCATGCGCCGTTTGGCGTAATACATTGCCTGGTCTGCAGCCTCAAACAGGGTGCCGTAGTCCGAACCGTCTGCGCCAAACAACGCTACACCGGCGCTCCCGGCGACACCGTGCACCACCTGACCATTGTCGAACAGGACCTTCGTGGCTGCGAGGTCGTCAAGCAATGCCCGGACCAGATCCTCCACGGCACCGGGGTCAAGCCCGAACATTGCCGCGACAAACTCGTCTCCACCGTACCGGGCAGCGACGCCGACCTTCCCCACATGGCGCAGGATAACTTCACCCACGGCCACGATCATCCGGTCGCCAGCAGCATGGCCGAAGGTATCGTTGACTCGCTTGAAGCCGTTAAGGTCCATCACCACCAGGGCGACGGACGACTGCTCTCGCTGAAGTTCGATCGAGAGCCGCCGCTGAAGGTACTGCCGGTTATACAGGCCCGTCAGGGCATCTCGGATCAGCAGTGCGCCCATCTCACGGGCGGAGGCCGAGGTGCTCAGCGTATCCATGGGTTGGCCAGAGATCTGCGCGATAATCTGGAGGTCCAACGCTTCGCCCACAGGCAGCGGTCGTGCCGGACGCACACGATCTCGCTTTGTAAAGCGTTCGTCCCCCGGACATAGAACCTGGCCCTGGGCTGCCCAGTTCGCAGCCCTATCGTCTGAATCCTCGCGCGCCACGAGGCGCAGGAGGGTCTCCACCATCCAGTCCTTCCAGTGCTCGCGCTTGCGGAGCAGCCAGTCCGAAAACTCCGGCGTGCCGGCAAGGTGCATGCCCTCAAGGAAGGGGCCCCGCCAAAGGCCAGCTGCGGCGCGCAAGGAATCGAGCGACGGGTTACCGTCGGCCGCGCCCACATACTCCCGGAAGAGCGAGGTATCAACTTCAACGCCGGCGCCGGGGTCCCAGCCGAGGCTGTCCCCGACCTCCCGCACCGGCCAGACGGGCAGGCGCTCGCGCAGGCGCGCCAAAGCAGCCATGTCCACGGTGCCGAACATGGCAACAAGTTGTGGGGGCTTGAACAGCCGCATCGGTTGCGCAGCGAGGAAGCATAGGAGTGCCTCGCTGCTGCCCGGCGAAAGCGTGAGTCTGCCGTCAGGCCCGTCCAGCACGGGTGGGCCCAGCAGGCATAAGCGGTGATTCGCCATCAAGTCAGACCGCCCCAGAGTTAGAGTACGTCTATACTAACACACTAACCTAAAATTGCGCACGATGCACTATTTTAGACACAAAAACCCCCAAAGCCGTTCAGGGCTTTGGGGGTTTTCCACAATAGGAAAGGGGGGCTGCGCACAGCCCCCCTTTCACTTCATTGGTGCGCGGTAGAGGGATCGAACCTCTGACCTCATGAACGTCAATCATGTGCTCTCCCAGCTGAGCTAACCGCGCGTATGGAGTTATGTCCACCTAGCAACTCGACGGAGCGCTGCTGCCTTCCGGCCCTGACGCAGTGCCGCCGAGTCACTAGCGGACTGGTGGAGCTAAGGGGGATCGAACCCCTGACCTCTTGAATGCCATTCAAGCGCTCTCCCAGCTGAGCTATAGCCCCGTATGAAGCTGTGGTAGCGGTGGCTGGATTTGAACCAGCGACACCACGGGTATGAACCGTGTGCTCTGACCAACTGAGCTACACCGCCGTGTGTGAACCGGCGAGATTCATCATACCCGAGATCATAGTGTTACGTCAACGCCCAGATGCTGTAGAATAGAACGCAAGTACACCATACTTGGGAGGATCTCATGCCGGACATTCAGTTCTTTGATGCCGCCGGCTTCTTTCAGCAAAAGATCAGCGAAGTGGAGCAGAACCTGATCGGCAAGAAAGCCGAGCTGGAGATCCTATATGCCAATCGCCGCAACCTGGAGCAGACCATCTCGACCCTCACCATGCTAGCGCCGGAGCACCAGCGTGCCATTCAGGTAGAGCTAGCATCCCTCAAAGAGGTCCTCAATAGTACAGAGCGGTCGATCGGCGCCCTCGAAGGCGAGGTCGACCTTCTGCAAGGCAAACTTCATGCACTTCAGGCCGCCCGGGTCCTGATTGATCTGAAGGAGAGATCGTAATGCAGTTCGGACTTCAAGGCAAAGTAGCGTTGGTAACGGCGGCGAGTAAGGGGCTCGGAAAGGCCTCGGCCATGGGCCTGGCCCGGGAGGGGTGCGACCTGGCGATCTGCAGCCGGGACCGGGAGGCCATCGAACAGGTAGCTGCGGAGATCCGGGAGGCGACCGGGCGCCGCGTCCTGGCCCTCCAGGCCGATGTCAGCAAGGCCGCCGACGTCGACCGCCTGGTCGCCGCTACCCTGGAGGCGCACGGGTCCATCGACATCCTGGTGAGCAACACCGGCGGGCCGCCCCCCGGTTACATCGACGACCTGGATGACGCCGCCTGGCAGGGCGCCTTCGACAACCTGCTCATGTCGGCCGTGCGCCTGACCCGGGCGGTGCTGCCCAGCATGCGGGCCCGCGGCTGGGGCCGCCTCCTCTACATCACCTCAGGCTCGGTCAAGCAGCCCATTCACAACCTGCTGCTCTCCAACTCCCTGCGGGCCGCCATCACCGGCATGATGAAGACCGTCTCCACCCAGGTGGCCAAAGAGGGGATCACGGCAAACTGCGTGGCGCCCGGCCGCATTGACACCGAGCGGGTGCAGTTCCTCGACACCGTCACCGGCAAGAGCGTTGGCAAGAGCGGCGATCAGATGCGGACGGAGTGGTTCGGCCGCATCCCGGCTGGCCGGTACGGCACGCCCGAGGAGTTCGCCAACGCCGTGGTCTTCCTGGCCAGCGACGCCGCCTCCTTCATCACTGGCACCACCTTCATGGTCGACGGCGGGCAGATCAATACACTGGTCTAGCCTTCAGGATCCCCTGACCGATCTCCCGGAAGATCGGGGCGGCCACGTCGCCGCCACCGCCGCCATCCTCGGCCATCACGACGATCACGTACCGCGGCGCCGCGGCGGGCAGGTATCCCGCAAACCAAGCGTGGGTCGCTGCCTTACCGGCTACTGTGCCCTCTGCGGAGCCGGTCTTGCCTGCTACCCCGACATCGTCGATCCAGGCGCGGCGCCCCGTTCCGCTGCCGCGGGGATCGGTAACCGCCACCAGCGCCTTCTGGAGCTCCTTGGCCGCCGTCGACGAGATCACCCGCACCGCCTTCCCTGCCGCAGGGTAATCTACCACCCTGCCGGCAGGGTTTTTTATGGCCGTCACCAGCCGGATAGGCGGCAGCGTCCCGCCGTTGGCGATGGCAGCGAAGGCCCGGGCGACCTGCAGCGGCGTCACCAGCAGCCCCTGGCCGAAGGAGGCCTGGGCCACCTCCCCGCCGTACTTCAGCTCGGGCAGCACGCCGTCCGCCTCCTCCTCCAGGCCGAGCCCCGTGTCGTGGCCGAAACCGAAGCGCCTGGCGGCCTCCAGCAGCTTCGCCCGACCGAGCATCTCGTAGCCCACCTTGGCGAAGACCACGTTGCACGACTTGGCGATCGCCTCCCGAAAGGTGATCCACCCGTGGGCGACGCCGCCCGAATCGGAGAACCGTTGCCCGCCTACCTCATAATGACCTGGGCAGTAGAACCGGTCGTCCAGGTGGACCTTGCCCTCATCCAGGGCGGCTGCCGCCACCACCGCCTTGAAGACCGACCCGGGCTCGTACTGACTCACCACCCGGTTTAGCAGGAAGGAGACGCCCTCAGGGTCGGGCCTGCCGGGGTCCTTCACCTGGTCGAAGGCCGGTCTGGAGGCCATGGCCAGGATCTCCCCGGACTTGGGGTCCAGCACCACGGCGGCGCCCCGCCAGGCGGAGCCGTCGCTGCGGACATGACTGTCCAGGACCCGCTCGACCTCCGCCTGCACCTGCTTGTCCAGGGTGGTGTGCAGGCTGTAAGGCTCCTTACCGGCCGTGGGCAGCGCTGCGCGCACGTCGAGCCCGGCCAGGGGCAAGCCTCGCCCATCCAGGTAGGCAACCAGGGAGGGTACCGCCTCGCCCTTCAGCTGCTCCTCATACTTCCGCTCCAGACCATACTGGCCGCCGGTCTGGTTGACGTAGCCGACGAGGTGGCGGGCCAGCGAGCCGGGGCCATAGCGGACCGACGTAGGTGAGGCGACCACGCCGGGCAGCTTCAGGTTGCGCACCTGCTCGGCGGCCTCGGGGGCCACCGTCGGGGCGACCCAGGCCGGCTGGGTGCCCCGGCTCAGCAGCAGGGCCACCTCCTCCTCGGGCAGCCCCAGCAGTTCGCTCAGCGCCTGCGCCTCGCCGGCCACGTCCTTGACCAGCGGCGGAAAGGCAGCCACCCCCCACCCGGGCTGCGGGTCGGTCAGCGGCTCGCCGTTGCGGTCCAGGATCTGCCCGCGCTTGCTCGTGAGCGGCAGCGTCCGGGCGCGCTGCTGGAACGCATCCTTGGAGTAGAGTTCGTTCTTGACCACCTGGAGCTGGTAGACCCGGCTCCCCAGGGCGCCCATCATCACAAAGCACAGCAGGCCCAGCCAGAGCAGGCGGCGCCCCATCTGAATCCGCATAAAAAAGACACCTCAGGGCTAACGTACCCCAAGGTGTGCGGAATTATGCAGGTTATGTCACCACGAACCCTACTTCTTCTGGTTGGCCGCTGCCTTGTCGGTGTTGGCCTCGTGGGCCGCCAGCGTCTCGGAGAAGTAGTGCTCGCCGGAGCCGTCCTCCTTGGCCACGAAGTACCAGAAGTCGTTCTTTTCGGGGTTCAGCGCCGCCTTGATCGACGCCAGGCCCGGCGCCGCAATCGGTCCCGGAGGCAAGCCCGCCACCCGGTAGGTGTTGTACGGTGAGTCGATCTCCAGGTCCTTGTACAACAAAATCTCCTGCGGCGGCTTGTTCAGGGCGTACCGCACGGTGGGATCGGCGTCCAGCTTCATGCCCACACCCAGCCGGTTGTGATAGACGCCGGAGATCACGCCCCGCTCCTTCTCCACGCGGGCCTCTTTTTCGATGATGGAAGCCAGGGTGACCACCTGATGGACGGTGAGCTTGAGCTCGTCCGCCCGCTTCTGGAGCTCGGGCGTCCAGATTCGCTCGAAGCCGGAGAACATCAGGGCGATGATCTCCTCTTCGGTGATGCCCGGCCGGTAGTCGTAGGTGCTCGGGAAGAGGTAGCCCTCCAGGGGCTGTGCCATCTTCGCCTCGCCCAGGTACTTGCTTGCAAGTGGGCTCTTGGCCGCCAGGGCCAGGAAGCGCTCCTTGTTCGCCAGCCCGCCCTTGGCCAGCAGGTCGGCCACCTGGACCACGGTCAGCCCTTCGGGCACCGTGAACCTATGGACCACAACCTCGCCAGTGGCAAGCTTGCGGAGGATCTGATCGGGCGTCATGGCTGCCGAGAGCGTATACTCGCCGCTTTGCATCTGCACATCGAGCTTTTTGTAGCGGGCATAGTACCGGAAGACCGTGGGATCCTTGATCAGGCCCTTGGCGAAGAGCGTCGCCGCAACATCAGCGGTGGAACTGCCCGGTGGGATCTGGACGGTCACCTGCTCCTTGGCGGTTGGGTCGGCTGCCTTGAGCCGCTCATCCACCCACCCCCGGGCCTGGAATACGGCGATGGTGAGTACGACGAACAGGGCCAGGAACAGAGTCGCCATTTTGCCTACACGCTTTGCCACGACCGGCAACCCGTCCCCCCCTTGCACAGAGTGCTAGTGTCATTATAGGTTCTACACGCGAAGAAGGAGCCCTCTATATGGGGCTCCCCGGCTGTTTTACTTATCAGCCTGCTCGTCGTACTCTTCCTCGTCGAGCAGCTCTTCCCAGGCCTCGGCGACCCGCTCGAACTCCTCTTCGTCCTCGATCTCGACGAGAACGTCTTCGCCTTCCTCCTGGTCGATGCGCAGGATGACGGCCTCTTCAGCCTCTTCCTCGCCGTGCAGCGGCAGCAGGATGGCGTAATCCTTCTCGTCAACCTTGATGACCTGGACGATGGTGAATTCGTGTTCGTTGCCGTCTTCGTCGGTTAGAACGATGACTTCCTCATCGTGTTCATGATCGTGTTCGTGTTCATGTTCATGGCTCACCGAGACCACCTCGATTCACAAGATACCCCCATTTTATCGGAGGCGTATTGGCATGTCAAACCAATCCTGGTGCCTATTATAGGCATCGGTTCGGGAATCTAAGGGCTCCGCCGGATCGATTTGGCATCGAGATACCCCTGCAAAATGACAGCGGCTGCCATCTTGTCAATCACCTGACGACGCTTTGAACGACTGACATCTGCCTCCAGGAGCACGCGCTCGGCGGCCATGGTCGTCATCCGCTCGTCCCAGGAGTCGACCGGCAAGTGAAACCGCTCTTCCAGCACCTTCATGAACTCGCGGGTCACTTCTGCCCGCGGCCCGTAGGTGCCGTTCATGTTGCGTGGCATTCCCACCACCCAGCGTTCGACCCCATACTGCTTGACGATTTCAGCCAGGCGGGCCAGGTCCTGCTCCAGCCCCTTGCGCCGAATCACCTCAAGCCCCTGGGCCGTCCAGCCGAGTTCATCGCTCAGAGCAACGCCTATAGTCTTATCCCCGACATCGAGCCCCGCTATACGCACCAAGAATCACCTTTCCTGCAATGGCTCCCCGGCCACTGGCCCCATGAGCCGCGCCAGTGCGATGCCGACGAGAAAGCCGCTGATGTGAGCCCAGAAGGCCACGGTCTGCGTGACCTCCTGCACCCAGATGGGCGCCAGGCCACTGGCAAGCTGTACGATGAACCAGAATCCGAGGTAAGCCCAGGCGGGCACGGGGAAGGCCGGCACGAAGAAGCCGATGGGCATCAGGGTGAGGACCCGGGCCCGGGGATAGCGCAGAATGTAGCCGCCCAGGACCCCTGCCACCGCCCCCGATGCCCCGATGGTCGGGGTGGTCGAGGTCGGGTTGGCGAAGATGTGGGCGACACCGGCCAGCACGCCGCAGAGGATGTAAAACAGGATGAAGCGGCCGTGGCCCAGCCAGTCCTCCACGTTGTCGCCGAAGACCCAGAGATAGAGCATGTTGCCGATCAAGTGCGTCCAGGAGCCGTGGAAAAAGGTGCTGGTGAAGAGCGTGACGATGGGCCAGCCGAGGCTAGCCAGCCAGAAGGCCGGGCTCAGGGCCTGGATGGGCACCACGGCAAAGCTCATCAGCAGGTCGTAGGCGGCGGTGCCGCTGGCCACCTCCAGCAGGAAGACGAGGACGTTGAGCAGGATCAGGGTGTAGGTTACCCAGGGCCGCGAGCGCGTTCGCACGCTGTCGCGTAAAGGAAAGGTCATCCTGAATTCCTCCCGGAGTTTACCGCACAGCGGGCGGGTTGTAAATAGGGTTCACCAGCGCAGCCCCGCGGTATAACTGCCCGCTGGCTGACTCACTCTACTGAAGCGGAGGTGTTTTGCTTGAAAGTAAACCAGTTGATGACCAAGAACGTCCGGCACTGCAGCCCGAACGACACGTGTGCCGACGCCGCCACGCTGATGGGCGAGCTCAACGTCGGCTTCATCCCCGTGGTCGAAGGCGAGAAGGTGGTCGGCGTGGTGACCGACCGTGACATTGTCCTGCGCGCCGTGGCCCGTGGCGGCGCCGGGGCCAGTGCCAGGCTCGGCGAGGTGATGACCAAGGACGTGGTCACTTGTACGCCCGACTGCGACGCCCACGCGTGCGCGGGCACCATGGCCGAAAAGCAAATCCGCCGCCTGCCGGTCGTGGAGAACGGCCGCCTGCGCGGCATCGTCTCCCTGGGCGACCTGGCCACCCAGAACATCCATGTGGATGAGGCCGGTCAGGCCCTCTCCCAGATCTCGGAACCGGCTGAGCCGGGCGCCCGCTAGGAGCCGGCGCCACGGCGCGAAAAAACCGCCTCGGGGTTCGGCCCCCGGGGCGGTTTTTGACTTAGGCGAGCAACGTTTGGACCTGGCCGCGCCGCAGGCTGTTGGCCTGCGCCAGCATGGCTGAGCTGGACCGCAGGAGGATCTGCTGGCGGGTCAGGGTGGCCATCTCGAGGGCCATGTCGGCGTCCCGGATCTTCGATTCGGCGCCCACCTGGTTCTCGGCGGCCAGGGCGTTGACGCTGGCGGCGTGCTCCAGCCGGTTCTGCAGGGCGCCCAGCTGGCTGCGAATCGTGGAGACCTGGTTGATCGCCGTGTCGAAAGCCGTCATGGCCTCCCCCGCCTTTTTCACCAGGTCGAGGTTTCCGACGCCCAGGCCGAAGGAGCTGATGGAGATCTCAGGGAGGTCGAGAGTCTGGCCTTCCAGGGCGCCGACCTGCAGCGGGCCAGGCGTGTCGCTGTTCTCCACCTTGGTGGGCCAGGTCTCGTCATACCCCGATAGCGGATCCCAGGTGTCCGTCTGGGTGGCGTCCGGCATGATGTTGATGGCATCCTTGGGGACGCCGGTGGTGTCGGCCAGGTAGGATCCCGTGTCGGCGTCGGTCAGCTGCCCGCCGCCGGCCAGGTTGTTCAGGAAGGTCTGCCCACCGCCGGCGGACTGGTAGTCGGTGAGGAAGGCGGCAGCGGTGGCGTAGGCGCCGCCCGTTGCGGCGTTGATCGCCTGGTCGAATGTGGTCCCGCCGGCGGTCAGGTTCTGGATCACCGTCCGGATGCCGGCGGCGTCGCCCAGCGCCTGGATGCGCTCGTGCAGGTACTTGACCGCCCCGTAGGCGGCGGCGTAGTCGGCGCTGGAGCCCGACCAGCTGTTCAGCTCGGCGACCAGGTTCGCTGCCCCGCCTGCGGCGGCGAGGTCGCCGTTCAGGCGCTCGTCGGCACCGTGGACGAACTCGGCCGTGCCCTCTTTGAACCAGTCGGGAAGCGCCGCGAAGGCGGCGTAGTTGGAGACGCCGATGGTGGAGTCCATGGCCAGGTGGACCATCTCGTGGGCGATCACCCGGTCCAGGTACTGGGGCGGGCTGCCGCCGTTGGGCATGGCAAAGTTGCTGAAGTCGGACATGTTGACGTGCAGCTCCACGCTGGTAACCTGGCTTCCATTGGAGACCCAGGTGGCCCAGGCAGGGTTGGACCCCGAGCGCTCCGCCACGATCTTGATCGGCATGCCGGACGCGCTCAGCCCGTACGAGGAGGCCACGAGGCTCTCGGCTTCCGCCAGCCAGGTCTGGCGCAGGCCATCCACCAGCTGGGCGATGCGGGGGTCGGCGCCGCCCAGGATCTTGCGGCCGTTGAACTCGGTCGCCTCGGCGATCCGGTCGATCTCGGCCATCAACTGCTGCATCTCGTCGTCGAGGAACTCTTTGTCGTCGTCGGTGAGGGTGCCGTTGGCCGCCTGCACGGCCAGTTCCCGACCGCGCTGAAGCAGCATCTGGACCTCGTGCAGGGCGCCGTCGGCGGTCTGCACAAGGGAGATGCCGTCCAGGATGTTCTTATTGGCCTGATTCAGCCCCCGGATGTTCGCCCGGGTCTTCTCTGAGATGGCCAGGCCAGGAGCATCGTCGGCAGCCGAGTTGATCCGCAGCCCTGACGAGAGCCGGGTCATCACCTGCTCGACGCTCCTGTTCACGGCGCCCATGTTCCTCCATGCGTTCAGCGCCATGACGTTGGTGTTAACCCGCAACCTATGTACCCCCTCCGTGGGGTCATTTCTCCTAACAGTTATCGAAGGTCGGCCTTGAATTGTTAATAGCGAAAATATAAAACCCGAGCGCTTCACGCTCGGGTTGTGTCATTAACGAAGGCTGAGCTGATCGACCTTGACCACGTCGCCGGCGCCCGAGTTCGCCGAGTCAAGCCAGGCCACCCGGACCTCGTGGGTCGGGCGGATGTAGGAGAGCACCTGCCCCTTGCGACCGGCGCCGTCCTGCACCTTGGGCAGCCGCCCCCGGGCGATGGCCGCCTCAATGGGGCTGCCGGTCTCGGGGACCAGTTCCATGGCGGTTTCCCACCCGCTCTCCATGGGGATCCGCCGCTCGACACGGTAGACCATGCCGGTCTCCCGCATCCGTTTGGCGGCCAGGGTGGTCGCCTTGGTGATGGAGTCGAAGAATCCAACGACCTCTACGCCTTTACGGGTGTTCCGACGCACGCGAAAACGATGGTTCGCCAAGCTGTCGTCCTCCTTCATGGCCTTTGCAGTAAAGGAGTATTCGACGACCCACCTGATATACCTTTCAGAATATAGTACTAATACAAACTATCTATCTGTTTGCACTTTGTTGGCAGACCGGCATGACCTGAAGTCACGATTCGAGCCGAAAGGTGAACATCACCGTGTCATCGGGAACCGCGGTACCGCCGATGGATGCGTAGAGGCGCATCGCGGCCACGTTGTCGCGTTCGGTTCCCAGCCAGGCTTCGGCGCATCCATGGGCCCGGCCGACGTCAAAGAGCGCACGCATGAGAGCCTTGCCGACGCCGCGTCCCCGGTGGCTCGGGGCGACCCCTGCCTCGTTCACCCAGAGCTGGGGAACGGGCTTGTCCGGGTGGATGTAGTGAACGCCCGTGGCCATCCCAATAACCACCCCGTCTTGGATGGCGACGACCAGGTGGTGGCGTGGGTCCGCCAGGAACTCCTTGGTCGCCTGCGGGTCGACGGCGTGGTCGAAGACCTCGTCAGCTACGTTATGTAGGATGCGCTCGTCGCCGGGGCCTAGGACCTTGATCTCGTACGGCATCCGCTTTCCTCCTTATCTGGCCAGCCCCTTACCCACGGATAGAGAAAGGAGCGGGTGCTTAGCCCCGCTCCTTCGTGCCCTCCAGATAGTTGCGCACCAGCTCTTCGAGCAGCTCGTCGCGCTCCAGGCGCCGGATGAGGTTCCGGGCGCCCTGGTGACTGGTGATGTAAGTAGGGTCCCCCGACAGCAAGTAGCCGACGATTTGGTCGATGGGGCTATACCCCTTCTCCTTCAGCGAGGCGTACACCTTGCGCAGCACGTCGCCGGGGTTCCGCTCCTCCGGTTTATTGCGATAGAATACGGTCTTGTCGTTTAAATCTGGCATGGGTTCACCGCCCTCTGGATTCGTCGGTACATTCGTATTCTCCCCCGCGCCAAGAGAATCCTTTCACACGGAAGTCGAATTGCGTTCGGTCTCCCGTGCGATAAACTCATCCCGCAGGATGCCCATGACGAGGATATCCTGGTACTGGGTCCCCCGCTTCAGGGCCTGGCGGCGTCCGCCTTCCCGGACAAAGCCGACCTTCTCGTAGCTGCGGATGGCCCGGCGGTTGAACTCGAAGACATGCAGCTCCACCCGGTGCAGCCCGAACGCCCCGAAGGCCTGCCGGAGCACCAGCCGCAGCGCTTCCGTGCCGCAGCCGGTGCCCCAGTAGCTTTTCTCGCCCACATAGATGGTAAGCATGGCGCTGCGGTTCTGCTCGCTGATGCGCCACATGAGCACCCGGCCGATCATCCGCCCGTGCCGGTCCACGATCGCCCAGTCGGGGCGCCCCTGGAGCCGCTGCATGGCGATGCTGACCACAAGCTGGAAGGTGGTCGGGATGAAGCCGCCGTTGTCCTCGTAGAGCAGGTCACCGAGCTCCGGGTCGACGGAGTACCGCCGGAGCGCCGGAGCATCGGTGGGCCTCAGGGGACGGATGCCGCATTTCTCGCCCCAGATCGTGTTGCTGTACATGGGGCTGGGTCCCCCTTGTTGTGCCGCTTAGGCGCCGACCATGCCGCTGACGATACCAGCCACGGCCTGGAGGGCCTCGCCGAGCTTGGCGGGGTCCTTGCCGCCGGCGGTGGCCATGTCGGGGCGCCCGCCGCCGCCGCCGCCGCAGATGGCGGCGACCTGCTTGATGACGTTGCCCGCCGAGACCTTGCCGGTCAGGTCCTTGGTGACCGCAGCCACCAGGTTGACCTTGCCGTCCGGGGTGGCGGCGCCGAGCACCACCACGCCGGTGCCGATCTTGTTACGGATGGCGTCGGTCATGTTCCGCAGGTCATCCATGTTGGCGACCGGGGCTGTGCCAGCGACCACCTTGAAGCCGGCGATCTCCCGGGCCCGGTCGATCAGCGTGTCGACCTCGCCAGAGGCTAGCTTCGACCGGAGCTGCTCCAGCTCCTTCTCCAGCTCCTTGATGCGCCCGCGCAGCTGCTCCTGGGCCTGCGCCTGACGGGCCTCCGCCTCCTCGTAGTGGCGGATGACGCCAACGCCGGTCAGGGCCTCGACACGGCGCACGCCGCCGCCGATGCCGGACTCGGAGATGATCTTGAAGGCCTGGATTTGGGCCGAGTTGGTGACGTGGGTGCCGCCGCAGAGCTCACGGGACCAGCCCTCGCCGACCTCGACCATGCGGACCACGTCGCCGTACTTCTCGCCGAAGAGCGCCATGGCGCCCATTGCCTTCGCCTCGTCGATCGGCATCTCACGCCAGGTGACCGGCTCGGCCGCATCGATCTCAATGCTGACGATGGACTCCACCGCCGCGACCTGCTCGGGGGTCATGGGGCCGGTGTGGGTGAAGTCGAAGCGCAGGCGGTCGGGGGCGACCAGCGAGCCCGCCTGGTGGACATGGGTGCCCAGGACCTCCCGGAGCGCCTTGTGCAGCAGGTGGGTGGCGGTGTGGTTCTTCTGGGTCGCACGGCGACCGCCCTCATCGACGCTGGCGGTCACCATCTGGCCGGCTTCGAGGAAGCCGTTCTGGACGGTCGCCACGTGCAGGAAGTGGCCGGAGGGGAGCTTGCGGCAGTCCTCCACCTTGACGGTCAGGCCCTCAGCGGTGATGGCGCCCTGGTCGCCCACCTGGCCGCCGCCCTCGGCGTAGAACGGGGTGCGGTCAAGCACGATCACGACGGACGAGCCGCTGCCGGCGCCGGTGGCGTTGCCCTCTTCATCAAAGACGCCGAGGACCTTGGCGCCGGCACTCAGCTGGGTGTAGCCGAGGAACTGGGTCTTCGCCGTATCCTCCATCTGAGCGGCGATGCGGGTGAGCGACTCCTGGACGTAGGAGACGTCGCGGGCCGCCCGCGCCCGGGCCTTCTGCTCGGCCATCGCATTGTTGTAGCCCTGCTCGTCGACGCTGAAGCCCTCTTCCCGGGCGATGTCCCGCACGATGTCGAGCGGGAAGCCGTAGGTGTCGTACAGCACGAAGGCATCGTGCCCGCCGACCACCGCCTTGCCGTCCTGACGCAGGTTGCGCAGGATCTCGCTCATGCGCTCCATGCCCTTATCAAGCGTGCGGAAGAAGCGCTCCTCTTCCCGCTTGATCTCATCCTGGATGAGCGCCAGATTCTGGCGGACCTCGGGGTAGGCGTCGCCCATGGCCTCGGCGACGGCGGGGACCACCTTCCAGATGAAGGGCTCGGTCAGGCCCAGCGTGCGGCCGAAGCGGACCGCCCGGCGCAGGATGCGGCGCATGACGTAGCCGCGGCCCTCGTTGGAGAAGCGGACGCCGTCGGCGATCAGGAAGGTGCAGCAGCGGGTGTGGTCGGCCACGACCCGGAAGCCGACGCCCTTGGGGCCGGGATCGTACGCCGCCCCGGCGAGCTCGCCGATGCGGCCAAAGATCGGGCGCCACAGGTCGATCTCCCAGTTGGACCAGACGCCCTGCATGATGGTGGACATGCGCTCCAGGCCCAGGCCCGTGTCGACGCCGGTACGCTCCAGGGGGATGGCGCCGTCGGCGGTCTGGTTGTACTGCATGAAGACGTTGTTCCAGAACTCGCGCCAGCGGTCGCAGCCGCAGGTGGCGATGGAGCAGCCGTCGGGATGGTCGCAGGAGTGCTCCGCCCCGAAGTCCCAGAAGATCTCCGAGCAGGGCCCGCAGGGGCCGGTGTCGCCCATGCGCCAGAAGTTATCCTTCTCGCCGAGGCGCACGATCCGGTCCGCCGCTACGCCGACCTTCTTGTTCCAGATCTCGAAGGCCTGGTCATCATCCTTATAGATGGTGACCCAGAGCCGGTCGACCGGGAGGCCCAGCCACTGCGGGGAGGTGATGAACTCCCAGGCGTAGGCCAGGGCGTCATCCTTGAAGTAGTCGCCGAAGCTGAAGTTGCCCATCATCTCAAAGAAGGTATGATGGCGGGCGGTGAATCCGACCTCTTCCAGGTCGTTATGCTTGCCGCCGGCGCGCACGCACTTCTGGGCGGTGACGGCCCGGACGTAGTCCCGCTTCTCCAGGCCCAGGAAGGTGTCCTTGAACTGGTTCATGCCCGCGTTGGTAAACAGCAGCGTGGGGTCGCCGTGGGGCACCAGCGAGGAGCTGGAGACGTGGGTGTGGCCCTTGGATTTGAAGAACTCGATGAACGCCGTGCGGATCTCGTTGCCGGACATGTACTTGACGGGCATGGCGCAAACCTCCTTGGGAAAATCAAAAACCTCGCCTCTGACGCCTTGGCGTCAGGGGCGAGGCTAAGCTCGCGGTACCACCCTGTTTGGGTCTCGTTCCAGTGATATCGGCGTGGCGGCCGTCCCAGCCTAGGTCGGTGGGCCCCTCGGGGGTGGCTCCGGCGATGGCGTTCCGCAGGCGCCCTTGCAGCAGTTGGGCGCCCTCTCTGAGCGGTGCGATGTGCCGTACTTCCCGTCATGGGGTTCGTGATATCGCAAGTATACCCATTGGCTTGGGAGGATGTCAAGGCTGGGCTGCTGGAGCGGGTGCCCGAGGGGGGCGAGGCTCCTTGATTTAAGCTTCCTTCTTACCGGGTTCTTGCGCCGGCGCCGAGGCCTGCTGGGCGGCAGCGACCTGGGTGGTGGCCGGAGCCTCCTCGCCCGAGTCCGGCTACCCCCCTCCTGCGCACCACCTGGACCCCCCTGCCCTCGGGGCGCGCTGCCACGCATCGAACATGCAGCCCCTTCCCTCGAGGAATAAATGGAAGGGGGCTGTTCTGCGAAGGCCGGGATTACGTCCACAATTTCCTGGAGGGACGACAAAGGGGCCTGAAATCCAATATTTTGAGCCTCTCAGGGAAAAAGTGGACGGTAATCGGGCTGGCTGACGGTACACACCGTGCAGAAAATCCCTGAGCGCCAGCCGCCGAGTTGTGCTGACTCGTCCGACCCTGAAGCCGTCGGCACGTCAAGTCGCCTTGCGGGACCAGGTAAGCAGTATCCTATCGGTCAGTGTCCTTGGGAGATGTGCAGTGACCGGGGCTGGAGGCATCTCACATCCGACGCACCCCAAATCAGCATCAGGAGCGGAAGCATCATCAGCTCTTCGTCGCCCCGCTCCAGTTCCCGTCCTGCGCAGGCCTTAGCACCGGGACGCCGAGGCCGTGGAAAACTGGTGCGACCCCGTATCAGTCGCCCAATCCACCCAGTTCCTGCAGCCGGCGAAGTCGGTCGGGCTCTTGCTGGACAAGCCATCGATTCTGGGAGAGGTTGCGATAAGCCCGCGCAAACCAGGGCTGAGCCTCCGTCCTCCTACCTAGCTCTAGCAGGCACTCTGCGATCTCCTCCAGGATGAATCCGTCCTCCCCTGCGGCGGGGTCGATCTGCCGGTAAAGCTCCTGCTGTTGGGCCAGCGCCTCCCCGGCTCGGTTGAGCAGCCGGAGCACCTTGGCGACGCACCATCGGGCGATCCGAAGGCGCACGGGATCCCCCTGTTCTTCCCGAAACAGAACCGCACGCTGGAACATCTCCAAAGCCTGCCCGAGCTGCCCTGCATCGACGAATCCCCAGCCGATGTTGTTGTACAGGGAACCGCACCACCCACGGGCCTTGGGACTCCGTTCTGCCAGGTCGAGCGCCCGCAGATTCCACGCCATTTGTCTGGCGGGATCCGGTTCCGTGATGCCCAGCATGTGAGCCGCATCGGTGGCCAGGTCGTCTTCCCCTGCCTCCAGACCGAGGTTCCACGCCTCAAGGAAGAGGGGGATGGCCAGCGCTGGCTGCCCGGAGGATCTGAATGCCCGCCCTCGCTCCAGTAGGTAGCGCAGGCGTGGCACCGTCGTCAATCCGGCTCCCAGCATCACTTTGACCTCATCGAGGACGGCGTGACTTTCCTCGAAGCGCCCCTGGAGTCCAAGACACCGGGCGATCTGGGTCAGCAGTTCGGCATGGTAGGAACGGTCTGATCCCTGTTCAGCAGACAGCAGGAGATCCCGAAACGCTTGCTCGGTCTGTTCCGGCCTGTTGTAGTCCCAGAGTTGATCGAAGTCAGCCATGGTTACGCCTCCGGTTGTCGGTGATTGTGAAGCTCGCTTTCGCAGAGTTCGGTGCGTCTCCGCCCTCACTTTCACTCGGCGGTCGGCGCCGTAATGACGACGTTCCCCTTCTTTCGCCCGGTCTCCACATAGCTGTGAGCCTCGGCGATCCGCTCGAAGGGGTAGGTCCGGTCAATCACCGGCTGAATCGTGCCCACACGGGCGAGCTCGGCCAGCAATCGCAGATCCTCTGCACCCACGGTAGGTACCCCGGCGATCACTCTGTGACTGCTGAAAAGTGACACCCACGGCGCCGCAAGCAGGTCTGGCATCCCAGCCAGGACCAGCAGCAGGCGTCCCCCGGCCGCAAGCGACCGCTTGCTCCGGGCGTAGGGCGCCGTGCCGACGGTATCGATGATCACGTCATAGGTCGTACCGCTTTGGGTGAAGTCGTCGCTCGTGTAGTCAATGACATGGTCGGCGCCCAACGACCGCACCAGATCCACGTTTGCGGTGCTACACACCCCGGTGACCTCCGCCCCGAAGTAGCGGGCGAGCTGAACGGCCGCGGTGCCTACCCCTCCAGAAGCCCCGTTGACCAGCACCCGTTCCCCGGGCTTCAGGCCTCCACGCCTCAGGAAGCCCAGTGCGGTGGTGCCGCCAAAGCTGAGTGCCGCGGCCTCTCCGAAGGTCAGCGTGGCAGGTATCAAGGCGACGGGTCCGTTCTCCGGCATGCACCGATACTCGGCATAGCAGCCCATGCGGGCGCCTGCAAAGGCAAAGACCCGGTCCCCGACCCCAAACTTGGTTACGTTCTTGCCGATCGATTCCACCACGCCGGCGATCTCGGTGCCCAGGATCGGTTGCCGCGGTTTGGTGACGCCAAAGACCAGACGTCCCATCCATCCGAACCCGCTCGGCAGGCTGAGACTGCGCGCCCGCAGGTCGCCCGAGGTCACAGTCGTCGCATGCGCTCTGATGAGGATCTCATCGTCATTGGGTACCGGCTTAGCTAGCTCCTGCAGGTGGAGAACTTCGGGCGGTCCATATCGCTCATATACGATCGCTCTCATGCCCGGCTCCTCCTCATCCCTCGCCAGAGCAGCCAGACCATGAGCACAGCCTCTCCCACGAACGTAAATGTGCTGATGGTGAAACTGTAGCCAGGCACGAGGATCTTCCCGAGGGAATCGACGAGGTACCCGACCCCTGAAAGTGCTACCAGGATGCCCAGGATGCGTGAGCTCGACCTGAACATCAGAACGCCCAGGAGAAGCAGGTGAAGACCGAAGATAACCAGAGCGATATCCCACCCGTGACGGAACGCTTCAAGCGACTGCATCATCTGGGCGGGATCGCCGCCGCCGGCGTTCATCAGATGGGTGAGGGCGCCCGCAAAGATGGCGGCATAGACCACCCTGAAGAGCGCCGCGAGCAGCGAGAGGCTGGCGTTCACGGGCCCCATCAGCAGGTGGAGCGCCCAGGCCACCACTACGTCCAGAATCGCCACGATCAGCAGGGCGAGGATGGCCGACCGGAAAAGCCCGCCGGAGGCCATCAGATTCGCTGCGGTGGCTTGTGCGTCTCCCGGTACGATCAGGTCCTGAAGAACGAAGAACTGTGCAAACGGCGCCAGAATGGTCATCACCAATAACCCGATCCCTGTGATCAACGCTGCCTGACGTTCTGATACCATGCGACTCCCCTCCATGCCTGAAGCATAGCGGCGATGGGGGAGTGGCTAGTAGACACCAAAGTGTGGTTTACAGCAGTCCCAGCTCACGGGCGCGGGCGACAGCTTCGGTGCGCCGCTGGACTTGCAGTTTCTCGTAGATCCTGCGGTTGTGTCCTTTGACCGTATCGAGGGCGAGGAAGAGGCGTTCGCCAATCTCCTGATTCGACAGGCCCTGGGCGACGAGGCGAAGTACTTCCACCTCGCGCTGGCTGAGCGGCTCAACGATGCCCGGAGCGGTGGGGCCGAGTGCAGCCAGCACCTTCGCCGAATAGTCCGGTGCGACACCTTCAGCGGCGCCTTCCAACATCAGTTCACCGATGGGAAGCCCTTCGTCGGCAAAGAGGCGGATAAAGCCGCCCGGCTCGGCCAACCCGAGGGCGTCGCAGAGCAGTTGCACAGCACTCTTCCTGTCGCCCGTCGCATGGTGGGCGACCGCTTGCAGCACCATCGCCCTTAGCCGTTCGTCGGCCCAGCCCCGTGCCTCTACCTGCTCGCGCCAGGCATCCAGCACGGCGATCGCGCCGGGTGCATCGCCCTGGGCCAGGCGCACCCGGGCCTGACTCAGCGGGAGTGTCTGCGTCTCAGCCCGCTGCGCAGCTGCCGCCAGCTTGCCCTGGCGAATCAGCGTAAGCACCTGCGCAGCCGCCACTTCGGGAAGGCGGTGCAGAAAGTTTCGCTGGCGTGCCGACAGCCAGGTGCGCGCCAGATCGGCGGCGCTGCCTGCCGCATCGCCCCGGGCCAGTTTGATGCGGGCCAGAAAGACCTCGCCGGAGACGAAGCGGTCGATCACCCCTTCATACTGCTGTGCTAGGCGCAGGCTCTCCCGCCCGTGCTTCTCGGCAGCATCCAAGTCGTTCCATTCATAGAGGACGCGGGCCAGGCCAAGGTGCGCTTCAGAGATGATCTGAAGGGGCTGTTCCCCTGCCAGCTCCAGGGCGCGCCGGTAGGTCTGGGCCGCCTGGTGGAGCTGGTTTTCGGCTTCCTGCACGTTGCCAAGGCCAATGGTCGCCAGGATGGTGGTGAAGACGTTCCCGGAGGTTTGCCCGAGCGGGATGGCTTGCGCATAGGCCCGACCGGCCTCGGCACGGTCCCCGTGCAGGAAGTGGGCCATGCCTAGCGTCCACGAGGCGCTTGCGCGGTCGGTAAGGTTTGTGGGATGCAGATGCTCCAGGGCGCGCCGTGACTGGGCGAGCATCGTGTCTGCCTGGTACCGTGTGAGTGCCAGCGTCGCCCTGGCGGCGGCGATCTGCCCGATCAGGTTTCGGGTCCGCTCATTCGCCTCGGTGCCTTGCAGGGCGGCTTCCGCGGCTTGCAGTTTCTCCTCGACGCCAGTGGTGTGGCCGTTGATCAGCAGCAGCGAGGCATGCCGCCACCAGAGCGAGGGCCGGTCGTTCAGCACCTCCGTCGGCAGGGACTCCAGCCAGCCCAGCATGGCAGTCACCGCGCCGCGCAGGTGCAGGGGGATCCCCTGCCCGTCAAGCAGCCGCTCGGCGCGCTCGACGTCGCCCGCCGCCGTCGCATGATGAAACGCCTCGATAAGCAGTCCGTTCTCCTCGTACCACTGGCTAGCCCGCTGGTGGTGCTCACTGACATCCCTTCGCTGGTGCAGCCGCTGCCGCAGCGCTTCTGCGAAGAGATGGTGATACCGGTACCAGCGGCGCTCGTTGTCGAGGGGGACGATGAATAGATTGGCGCGTTCGAGATATTCCAGGGTTTCCTGCCCAGAGCCCGACGGGGCGAGCAGCACGGCATCAACCAGAGGGCCGGACAGGCGGTCCAGGGCCGAGGTGCGAACCAGGAAATCCTGGACGTGTCCCGGCTGCTGGCTCATGACCTCCTCCACCAGGTAGTCGAGCACGTAACGGTGGCTGCCGGTGAAGGTTTGGATGAAGCGGGCGGGGTCCGGGTGTCCCTGCATGGAGAGCGCGGCTAGCTGGAGGCCCGCGATCCAGCCTTCGGTGCGGGTCTCCAGCAGGGCGATCTCGCCCGGCGACAGGTTGAGCTCCATCACCCGGTTGAGGAAGTCGGCGGCCTCCAGGGGCGTAAATCGCAGGTCGGCGGCGCGCAGCTCGGCCAGTTGGCCCCGGGCGCGCAACCTGGCCAGGGGCAGCTCCGGGTCCTCGCGGGTGGTGATCACCAGGTGCATCTGTGGCGGCAGATGGTCGAGCAGAAAGGCGAGGGCCTCCTTGACCGGCCTGGCGCCAATCGCGTGGCAGTCGTCAAGGACGAGGGCGAAGTCGGTCGGGAGGTCGGCGACCTCGCTGAGCATGGCGGTTATCACCGTTTTGGGCGGGGGTGGCTGAGGGGTCTGGAGCATGCCCAGGACCCCGGCGCCCAGGTTGGGGGCGATCGTCTGCAAAGCAGCCACGAGGTAGGCCATAAACCGTGCGGGGTCGTTGTCGCCCTCGTCCAGCGACAGCCAGGCGACCGGGCGACCGCAGGTAGCGGCCCATTCGCTGACCAGCGTGGTCTTGCCGAAACCGGCCGGGGCCGAGACCAGGGTCAGCTGGCGGTGCAGGGCCTCGGTCATCCGCCGGCTCAGGCGGGGGCGCTGGACCGCTGTGGGCCGCGGCCTCGGGACATAGAGTTTGCTGGTGACGATGGTGTAAAGTATGGGCAGCTTTGACAACCCCTACAATATCATTGAGCATGTAATTCAAGGGACGCAGGGTGCACACCTGTGCCAAGTGGCTCCGAACGTGGACGGTTGAACGCGGTTTTCCTGCCACAGACCGCTTGCCAGAAGGTTTCTGAGCCTATACAGAGCTGGAACTAGCTTCCCCCTACTGCACCGCGGCCCCAAAGCCGTAGCTGCCGCTCCCCTCGGGCCACCGGGCCTCGGCGAGGAAGGCGTAGGTCCCGCTTTGGGCCGGCAGGGTGAAGGCCAGGTCGGCGTTCAGGCTGACCTCCTCCCGCTCCCCGTTCCCGAGCAGGCGCCAGACGCGCACGCTGCCGGGCTCCGGCGCCCAGGCGAATCCCACCTGGGCGGAGGAACCCGGAGGTGCTGGCGGCGCCGCCCCTACCAGGGAGGTCGGGTCGGCGACATCGGTGCAGTGGGTCCGGCCTCCCTCCTGCCAGCAGGAGGCGCCGCGCCGGACGGGGGCGTAGGAGCCCCGGATGGTGAGCCGCATGGCGGGCGAGACGGGCGGCAGTTGGGCCATCGAGAAGCCCTCTATATTGGTGAGCTGCTCAAAGGCCATGAACCCGGCCCGGAACTTGGCGCCGTCGGGGTCGTGCTCCGGGAAGGGCAGGTGTTCGCTCAGCAGTGCGAGGTACCGCCGCATCCCCGGGAACAATGCATAGTCTCCCTGGTTGACCTGGGTCTCCAGGCCGATGGCGACCACATGCACCCGGTCGGACAGCTTGACCGCCTCCTCGTAGGCGGGGACCTCCCACAGCACCTGCCCCCGCAGGCCATTGAGCCGCTCCCGGGCCATCTTCAGGGTCTCGATGATGCCTCGGATTTTGGGCTCCGAGCCCTTCGGCTCCCTAATCTGCTGCAGCGCCCAGTTCGCATCATAGATGTAACTGGACGCCGCCTGAAGCTCGGAGACCAGGTGGCTCTGAAGCTCCCGCTGGGAGGCCCGGTGGTCGAGGAACCATCCCAACCCAACCAGCAGTAACAGGCCTGCCAACGCGTAGCTAATGTACCGTTCTTTCACCTTCATCATCATCCAACTCCTCGAATAGCTCGGCGAAGCGGCCCGTCCGCTCCTCGGGCACCCCGACCTCGGCCAGCACCTTGTCCGAGGCGTAGATCGGCGCCCGGGCCCGCAGGGCGATGGCGATGGCGTCGCTGGGGCGGGCGTCGAACTCGTGGCGGGTCGCCCCGTCGAGCCCACTGGAGACGACCACCTTGGCGTAGAAGGTCTCGTCGTGGAAGTCGCTAATACGGACCTCCTCGACCCGGGCGCCGAGCTTGGTAATTACATCATGCAGCAGGTCGTGGGTGAGCGGGCGGTCGCCGCGGACGCCCTCGGCGCCCAGCACGATCGACTCGCCCTCGACGAAGCCGGTCTCGATGACCAGGAGCCGGCGCAGTTCCGGGGCTTGCAGCACGAGCAGAACGCTGGCGGTCTCCTCGACCAGGCCGACGTCCAGGAAGTTCAGACGAATCACGGGTACGCCCCCTTTCGGCGTTAGTATCGCGCTGCACGGCGCATCCTACCGCCAGGAGGATGATGATCAGATGCTGCAAAGCACCCGGCTTCATGTGCGGGGGATGAACACGGCGGCCGATATCCGCCGGCTGAGCGACACCCTGGTGGCCATCAACGGGGTGGCCGACATAGGGGTGAACGACGAGCAGGAGCTGGTGGAGGTCAAGTTCGACCCCCAGCGGACCGAGGCCCAGGCGCTCCAGTCGGCCCTGCGCCAGGCGGGCTTTGAGGTACAGTAGCATACGGGACCAGGGCACGGCGCCCTGGTCCTTGTCGCGCTATGTGGGCTGCACCACGTAGACCACGCCGCCCCGGTCGAGCCAGGCGCGGCGGAACTGGTCGCGCTTGTAGACCCGACGGACCGCATCGTTCGATGGCCCGGCGGGGTCGTTCACGATCACGTCGCCGCCCTCGGTGAAGCCCCGCACCACCAGCAGGTGCCCGCCGGTCTGGCCGATGGGGGCGTTCTCCAGCCACTCGCCGGAGTAGCTGACGCTGGCGATGACCGGCACGCCCCGGGCGATCCAGCCCTCCAGCTCGGCGTAGCTGGCGAAGCGGTCAACGTAAGCCGCAAAGCCCCGGGCGCCCGCATACGCCGCGTTGAAGGCCCAGTTGCCGTGGCCCCCGTACACCCGGTCGTAGACCCCCGGCACCACCTGCTCGGGGATCGACTCGGTGTGGCCCCAGAAGGCCATGACCATCGCCAGGGAGGTCGGGCTGCACCAGACCCGGCCGCCGTTCGGGTAGATCATCTGCGAGAAGGTCGGGACGTCGAGTTCCCGCCCCCAGGCCGCCCGGTCGGGCGAGTCGGGGCCGCGATGCTCCCGCAGCGCGGTGCTGACCCAGAGGCGCTCGAGCTCGGCGCCCTCGCTCAGCACTGCCCGGACCTGCCAGGCCTCCACCGGCCGCTCCAGCACCAGGGTGTCGGTGTCGAGCTTGCCCACCCCGGGCGCCGCCTGGGCCGGCACGCTGGCACGGTCGCCCTCGGCGGACCAGGAGCCGTAGCTGAACCAGGGGCTCCAACCGCCGGCGCCCGCCACCCGGATCTGGACCTCGACCCGGCCGCCAGCGGCGTTCCAGGAGGCGACCGCCCAGTCGAACGGACCGTAGCCCCGGAGCACCGGAGTCTCCCCGGTGGCGGCTGAAAGCAGCCCGTCAAGCCGCAGAAGAGGCATACGCCATCACTACCTTCCTAACATACAGGTTCTTGATACTTAGACGTTGAATATTCAGCGACCTGCTTTTCCCGGGGGGGATCGGAGATGGGCTGGTCGGTGCGGAGGTATCGTCTGACCCGTGAGGTGGCGCTGCCGCGGGCGAAGGTCTGGGAACTGCTGAGCGATACCGATCATTTGAACCGGGTGATCGGGCTCTTCGCCGTGGCGGCCAGCCCGGCCCAGGCCACCGGCGGGGAGCTCTTCCGGGTGATGGACGCCCGGGTTTGGGGTATCGTGCCGGTCCGCTGGCGTGAGTACCCCTTTGACTGGCTCAAGGAGGAGCGTTACACGGTGCTGCGGGAGTATGAGCGCGGCCCGCTCGTGCGCATGTACAGCGGGGTGGCGCTGGCGGATGGGGCGCCCGGCCACACCCGGCTCACCCTGTTCGCCGACTTCACACCTCGCAGCCTTGCCGGGGTGATCGCTGCCCGGTTCGAGGGCTACGGGCGGATGCGCAGGACGCTTCAGTACGTGGAGTCCTACGTCCGCCTGGCGCGGGCGGGGCGCCCCGATCTGCGCCCCCAGGTGCGGGAGCGCTTCGAGGCAAACGAGCCGGAGTTGGACAGGGTCCTGGGGGAGCTTGCACGGCGCAGGGTAGACCAGGCGTGGCTGCCGCACCTGCGGGAGCACCTGCTGACCCAGGGCGACGACGAGGTGACGGGGATGCAGCCCTTTGCCCTCGCCGTGCGCTGGGACGCCGACCGGACCGAGATCCTGCGGCTCTTTCTGCACGGCGCCCGGGTGGGGCTGCTCAACCTGAGCTGGAACCTGATCTGCCCGAACTGTCGGGTGGAGACCTCGCAGACGGACTCCCTGGCCAGCCTGCATACTGCGTACCACTGCGACTTCTGCGGTGCAGGCTATCAGGCGGACTTCGACCGCTACGTCGAGCTGCGGTTCGACGTCCATCCCGCCGTGCGGCGTGCGACGCGCTCCGTTTACTGCGTGGGCGGCCCGGGGCTGACCCCGCACATCCTGCTGCAGCGGTACATCCGCCAGGGGCAGGCCGAGGAGCTCCCCTTCCCGCCCGGCGCCGAGGAGTTGCGCCTTCGGGTGCTGCGGCACGGCCATACCGTCTCCTTCGGAGGGGCAGGCCGCGCAGAGACGGTCTACACCGACCGCGGCTTCCACGAGGATACCCTGGCCCGACCCGAGGCGGGGGCGCCCCTGCGCATCGAGAACCGGAGCAGCCAGGACATGGTCGCCGTCGTGGAGCGCCTCGAGTGGGATCCCCTCGCGGCGACGGCCGCACGGGTCACGGCGATGCAGGAGTTCCGGGACCTCTTCTCCTCGGAGGTGCTGGCGCCGGGCCAGGAGGTCGGCGTGGCCAGCGTCACCATCCTCTTTTCTGACCTCGCGGGCTCGACCGCCATGTACGAGCAGGTCGGGGACGCCCCGGCCTATGGCAAGGTGCGCCGCCACTTCGACTATATGACGGGACACATCGCAGGGAATGACGGCGCCCTGGTCAAGACGATCGGCGACGCTGTGATGGCGGTCTTCAGCACCCCCGCCGACGGGGTGCGGGCAGCGCTTGAGATCCAGCGCCATCTGGGCGAGTTCAACGCCTCCCTCCCCGCAGGCACCGCCCCGGTCATCATCAAAATCGGGCTGCACCACGGCCCCGCGATCGCCATCAACGCCAACGACCTGCTCGATTACTTTGGCCGGACCGTCAACATCGCGGCCAGGGTCCAGCGAGAAAGCCGGGGCGGCGATGTGTTGATCACAGAGGCCTGTTACGGGCGCCCGGATGTGGCAGCTGTTTTAGCGGAGTACAGCGCCGTAGCCGAGCGCTACGGAGCTTCCCTCAAAGGCATCGAAGGGCAGGTCGCGGTCGCCAGGGTGCTTGTGGCACGGTAGTTGTCAAAAAGTGTCGCACGGTTTTCTTGCTGAAATAGAGGACTAGCGTGGCCATCAGCGAATATAATCGGGTCTTGTAACTCTGTTCACATATAGATGGAGTGAAGCACCCGTGAGCGTACAAGCTAATGCACGGGCCCTGCCCGCGAGCCAGGGGACAGCACCGTCGCTGTTGACCCGGCTGGCTCGGCTCGGTCCGTTTATCATGTTCGTGCTGTGGATGATCGTCAAGCAGCGGCTCGGCCTCTCGGCGATCGGTCTGTCGCCGGGCCCCTACATGTTCTGGGCCTCCGTGGCCACCGTGTTGGTGCTGGCGCCCTGGGTGCGCCTCGCCAAGGGCCGCCGCCAGATCTGGGCGATGGTGCTGGTGGACGGCCTCGTCACCCTGCTCCAGTTCGCTGACCTGCTCTACTTCCGGCAGTTCGGCGACCTGGTCTCCACCGCCACCATCCGCTTCGCTACCCAGCTGGCAGGGGTCGGCGGCAGCGTCACCGCCCTGATCAAGCAGTCCGACCTGCTGCTCTTCGCCGACCTGCCCCTGATCGCCCTGTTGGCCTTCATCCCCCGCCGCTGGCTGGAGGCGGCCTTCACGCCGATCCGGCTGCGCAACGCTGTCCTCACAGCCGCCGGCGGCGCGGCAGTGATCGCAGGGATGTTCTTTCTCGACCCCGTGATGGATCACAAGTACTACGGCCACACCATGGTGGGCGCCCGCCTGGGCCTCCTGAACTACCATGCGGTGGACACCGGCGCCTACGTGGGCCGTCTGGCCCTGCGCATGGCCCCGTCCGGGGATACGGTGGCCGAGATCAAGGACTGGTTCGCCACCCGCCGGGCGCAGACCCCCTCCTCCTCGCCCCTGGCGGGCATCGCCAAGGGCAAGAGCGTGATCGTGATTCAGATGGAGTCGTTCCAGCGCTTCCCGATCGGGCTGAAGGTCGGGGGCGAAGAGGTGACCCCGAACCTGAACCGACTGGCCAAGGAGTCGCTCTACTACAGCAACTTCTTCACCCAGACGGGCCAGGGCGTCACCTCGGACGCCGACCTGCTGGGCAACTGCTCGCTCTACCCGACCCGCACCGGCGCGGTGTACTACGACTACGCCTCCAACGACTTCCGCTGCATGCCCGCCCTGCTGCGGGACCACGGCTACAAGGCGATCGCTGCGCAGGGGATGCCGCCGGACTTCTGGAACCTGGCGACCGTTTACCCCCGCATCGGCTTTGAGCAGTACTTCAGCAGCAAGGATCACAACCTCGATGAGCAGCTGGGCATCGGCCTCTCCGACGAGTCCTTCCTGCGCCAGAGCGCCGAGCGGATCAAAAAGCTCCCCGAGCCCTACTACGCCTTCCTGGTGACGCTAACCAGCCACGGCCCCTTCGACTTCAAGGGGATGCCCCACGAGCTGAAGCTGGGCGCCCTCGAGGGCACGCCCGCCGGCCACTACCTGCACGCCGTGCACTACACGGATCGCGCTGTGGGCAAGTTCATCGACCAGCTCAAGGCCGATGGGATTCTGGATCGCTCCGTGCTGGTGGTGTACGGCGACCACGCCGGCGTCTTCCGCGGCAGCGAGGGCATGACCGACCTGCTCGGGCGCCCGGCGGACGACCGGCCCTTCTGGACCGAGCGCGAGAAGCAGGTCCCGCTGATGATCCGCCTCCCGGGCGGCGCCCACGCCGGCGAGCGCACCGAGGCGGCCGGCGAGGTGGACATCGCCCCAACGGTGGCAGCCCTGGTGGGCGTCCCGACCGACAGCGTGTACTTCATGGGCCGCAACCTGCTCGAGCAGCCCCGCGGCACGGTCGCCTTCTACGACGGCTCCGCCGCCGACGACCTGCACATCTTCCTGGCGCCCGACTCCAACTCGGTCGCCGGCTACTGCTACGACCGGGCCACCGGCCAGGGCGTCGACCCGGTCCTCTGCGAGACTCTGGCTGCCAAGTCGGGCCGTGAGCTGGACATCTCTCGGAAGATCGTCGAACGTAACTTGCTCAAGCAACTGTTGGGTCGTTGAGACATATATGGCCGCGGATGCGCGGATGACGCAGATTTCCGGTCATTTCGCGGATTTGCTGAGTAGGCTCACCGGGTCATAAAAATATATTATATATTTGACCTGGAGGACTTCCCTGGTATCAGCGATTGCCTTAAAATCTGCGTACTCCGCGCATCCGCGGCCATATAAAATGCCTTCAGCGCCGGGGAAGTACTCCCGGCGCTGTTTTCGTGTACATTAAGCCAGACCATAATACAACCCCAACAGGACCGCGACAAAAGGGATGAGGGTGACGCCGACGAAGGCGAGCTGGAGGCGCTGGCTGCGGTGCCAGAGGACCGGGGTGGGCAGCGGGCCGGTGCCCTCGACGAGGAAGGCGATGAGAACGGCGTGGAGCTGCCAGTGGCCGAGGATCTCGGTGGCGCCGAAGACCATGCTGGTCAGGACGAAGAGCCCGGTCACGACCAGCGAGAGGAAGCGGTTCAGCACCCCGGTGATCAGCAGGTAGGCGACGCCCAGTTCGACCCAGCCGGCGAGCATCAGGAAGAGGTCCGGCGGGAAGCCGAAGGTGGGGATCTGGTGCTCGGTGATGATGCCCAGCGCCATCGCCGGGTAGACCCACTTCTCCACCGCGGCCCAGGCCAGCGAGACGCCCGTGGTTATGTACATAGCGGGGACGGCGGCGCTCTCGGCCCGGGTGCCCCGGGAGAGCAGGTAGAAGGCGGTGCCCACCCAGGCGACGTAGTCGATCAGGGCGTGCAGGCCGAAGAGCTGGGCGCCGGGCAGGATCAGAGCGATCACCCCGAAGGCGGCCACCCGGTCGGCGCCGGGGATCAGGATCGCCACGCCGAGGAGCATCTGCATGATCTTCAGCCACGGCGGGATCGGGCCCAGCTCATAGTGCAGCAGGTACCCGTTGTAGCCCGCGGCCAGCAGCGGCACGGCCATGCCGACCCGGATAATCCACGGTGTGTACGGCTTGAGCCGCTCCAGGGCACGGTGGAGCCGGATCACGACCGGCAGCTCCTGCAGCGGCACGTTCAGCCGGGTCAGGAGCAGAGCGACCAGCACCGTCAGGAGCAGGGCGCCCAGGAAGTAGGGGCTGAGCACCCGGCCCAGGGGCTCGGGCGGTACGCCCTCCACCTGCGTAAACCACTTGACATGGGCTAGTGTGTAAGTGAATGCGTTCATGAAATGAATCCCCCCGTTTTCTATGGTACACTGGGAAGCGGATTTTCCTCCCACAAACCATAGGAGGTACCTATGGCCACCGCCCGTTCGCTGCCGCTCTCGCTCCCCTGCAAGGACCCCGCCGCCCTGCTGGCGGTCCTGCCGCCCGGCCCGGGGCAGTTCCTGCTCGAAAGCGGCCCGGCCGGCCCGGCCGATGTGCGCCGCTACACCTTCGCGGGCGCCGAGCCGTTCATGTCGCTGCTCACCCGGGGCCGCCGGGCCTTCGTGCAGGAGGAAGGCCGGACCCGCCTCGTGGAGGGAGATCCCTTCACCGTGCTCCAGTCCCTGCTGAACCGCTGCCGCGTCACGCCGCCTCCAGGCCTGCCGGGCTTTCCCGGGGGGGCCGTGGGCTACCTGTCCTATGACCTGGGCCGCCAGATCGAGCGGCTGCCCAGCCACGCCGCGGACGACCTGGAGCTGCCGGAGATCTACCTGCACTTCTACGATGTGATCCTGGCGATCGACCACACCACCGGGGAGACCAGCCTGGTGGTCGGGGCGCCCGACGGCCGGGAGGCCGATGCGATGACGAAGGCCCGCGCCTGGGCGCAGGCGCTCAAGCGGGCCGAACCACTGGGCACGGTGCCGGTACCTGAAGCCGGCCCTGTCTCCTCCAGCCTCACCCGGGCCGCCTACGCAGCCGGGGTCCAGCGGGCGCTGGCGTACATCGGGGCGGGGGATATCTACCAGGTCAACCTGTCCCAGCGCTTCTCCTGCCGCTACCCGGGCACCGGCTGGCAGCTCTACCGGCGCCTGCGGGAGGTCGGACCGGCGCCCTTCGCCGCCTTCCTCGACGCTGGGTCCTGGCAGGTGGTCTCCGGCTCGCCGGAGCGCTTCATCACGGTGCGGGACGGGGTCATCGAAACCCGGCCCATCAAGGGCACCCGGCCCCGGGGCGCCACACCCGAGGAGGATGAGGCGAACGCCCGGGAACTCCTGGCTTCCGAGAAGGAGGCCGCCGAGCTGGTGATGATCGTCGACCTGCAGCGCAACGACCTGGGCAAGGTCTGCGAGTACGGCACGGTGCGGGTCCCCGACCTGCGCCGCCTGGAGGCGACGCCCAACGTCTGGCACACCGTGGCTACCGTCGAGGGGCGCCTGCGCCCTGGCGTCACCACCGCCCAGATCCTGCGGGCCACTTTCCCCGGCGGCTCGATCACCGGGGCGCCGAAGGTCCGCTCCATGGAGATCATCGAAGAGATCGAGCCCGTGCGGCGCGGCGTCTACACCGGTGCGATCGGCTACATTGGCTTTGACGGCTCCATCGACCTGAACATTGCGATCCGCACCGCCGTGGTGAAGGAAGGCCGGGCCTACTTTCACGCCGGGGGCGGGATCGTGGCCGATTCCAACCCAGCCTCTGAATACCACGAAACACTCGCCAAGGGCAGCGCAATGGCCCGGGCGCTGGGGGTACACTTGCATGATCTACCTTGATTTTAACGGCCGGGGTCCCGGCCTGGTCTCTCCGGAACTGGCAACCGTTTCCGCTTCCGACCGCGGTCTCCTGTACGGCGACGGCCTGTTTGAGACGATGCTCGTCCGGGACGGGGCTGTGCCCCTGCTGCCGTGGCATCTGGAGCGGCTCGCCGCTTCCGCATCAGCAGTAGGTATCCCTTACAACGAGGACAGCACACGCAGGGCCGTTGAAACCGTGGCGAACACCGTGGGCAACGGCGAGCACGCCCTGCGCCTGACGCTGACCCGGGGCGCCGCCGAGCAGCGGGGTTACCTGCCCCCGCCCGAGCCCGCCCCCACCCTCCTGATCACCGCCGCCCCCTACGCCCGACCGACCCGGCCCCTGACCGCCGCCACGGCCACGGTTCGGATCAACCCGGACAGCTTCACCAGCCGCTTCAAGAGCACCAGCGCCCTGGATAAGGTGATGGCCCGGGACGAAGCCGCCCGGGCCGGCGCCGATGAGGCGCTGCTGCTCAACCTGATGGACCGCCCTGCGGAGGGCGCGAGCTCGAACCTGTTCATCGTCAAGGACGGCCTCTGGCTCACCCCGGAACTCTACGAGGGCTGCCTGCCGGGCGTCATGCGGCGCCGGGTGCTCGAGCTGACCGGCGCCACGGAGACGGGCCTTTCCGTGAGCGACCTGTTCGCCGCCGACGCCGTCTACCTGACCAACGCCCTGATGGGCCTGGTGCCCCTGGTGGCGCTGGACGGGCGCCCGCTGCCCTCGCTGTCCACCCAGCCTTTTACCCTGAACGAGTTGTTCGCTACGCTGCCCTAAACCGCTCCCGCACGAGGCGCTCGATGGTGCCGTCGAAGGGGTAGCTGCGGGAGTCCACCACGGCGATCAGATCCTGGAGGGCCTGCCGGGCCAGCTGGCAGACCTCCGGGGGATAGCCGTACCGGACCTGGTGCTCCAGGAACTCATCCTCATCGAGGATCTCGCAGCTCAGGTCAGGCTTCAACTGCAGGTCCAGATCGAGGTCGATGTAGCGGATGCGGTCGCCCTCACGCTCTACCGGCAGGTTGATGTTGCAGTAATACGAGCGGATGCTCCCGTCGGCGCCGCAGTCGACCGCCACTGTGTAGGGCCGGTCGGCCCACAGGAACTCGATCGACTGGTTCTCGATGATGAAGTCCCGGCCGCGGGTGTAGTGCTTGACCACACGGCCCCACTCCCCGAGGAGAACGAACTCCGTCGGGCCCTCGCTGAGCAGCCGAACTGGATAGGTTAGGTGCGGCTTGTCCTGGTACTTATAGACCTCGACGATAAGGTTCATACTCAGACCTCCAGTAGAGCATAGAGCAGGACGGCCTGGGCCGCCAGCATAGCGGGTACGCCAAAGCGGAAACGGGGCTTTCGTGTCTTATGACGAAAGAGGAGCATGCCGAGGAGCGCCCCCGGTCCGCCCGTCAGCGCAGCCATCCACAGCAGGGTCGCCTCCGGCACCCGCCGCCACCCTTGCTTGGCGGCGAGCTTATCGAAGCCGTAGACGAGCAGGACCACGATATTGTAGGCTAGAACCAACTTCCAAAGCAGAATGAATCACCCATTCCGTGAGAGGAGTGTAGGGGGCGTGACCCTTTACGCGCTGGGCGACACCCACCTCGGCACCGCCGTCAACAAGCCGATGGACATCTTCGGCCCGCTCTGGGCGGGCCATCCCGTTCCGCTGTTCCAACGCTGGGAGGCCACCGTCGCCCCCGAGGACGTGGTGCTGGTGCCCGGCGACATCTCGTGGGGGATGACCCTTGCCGAGGCGGAGCCGGACCTGCTTCATTTGGACGAGCTGCCCGGCCGAAAGTTGCTGATTCAGGGCAACCACGACTATTGGTGGGAGTCGCTCAAGAAGATGCGTGCGCTTCCCCTGAAGACCATAGAGTTTATCCAGAACGACGCGGTCCTCCTGCCACCTGCAAGTGTGCCCGGCGTGGAGGGTCCGGTCGCTGTCTGTGGCACCCGAGGCTGGATCTCCCCCGGGGACCGCACCTGGAACGAGGATGTGGAGCACAACGCGAAGATCTACCAGCGGGAGGTCGGGCGCCTGAAGCTGTCGCTGGAGACCGGGCGGAAGCTGGGGGCGAATCACTTCATTGTGATGCTGCACTACCCGCCGGTCGCCGAGGATCACCAGCCGACCGCCTTCACCGAGCTGCTGGAGTCCTTCGGGGGCGTGCTGGTCTGCCTGTACGGGCACCTGCACGGGCCGGGCGCCCAGAACCGAGCCTTCAAGGGGGAGCATGGCGGCGTGCGCTACCGGCTGGTGGCGTGCGACGGCATTGACTTCACCCCGGTGCCGGTGTTCTAGGCACCCCTTGACCTGCTGCCGGTTTTCATTCATACTAAAGTAGAGTTTAGACGTGTCTAAAGGGGCGGACGCATGGTTAGTCATGCGATGGAGAACTACGTTGCAGCGATCTGGCGGCTGACCCAGTACGGCGGCGTGGCGACCACCTCCGAGGTGGCCCGTCACCTGGGCGTTACCGCGGCCAGCACCAGTTACATGTTCAAAAAGATGGCCGAGTCCGGCCTGGTGGAGCACAAGGAGTACGCCGGGGTCACCCTGACCACCGCCGGCGAGCAGGCTGCCATGGGCTACATCCGCCGGCATCGTGTTGTGGAGCGCTTTCTGGTCGATGTCCTGGATATCCCCTGGGACCGGGCAGACGCCATTTCGGATCAAATGGAGCACTCCCTCCCCGACGAGGTGATCGACCGCATGGAGGCCGTAATGGGCTACCCCACCGCCTGCCCCCACGGCTACCCGATCCCCTCGAAGGAGGGGATTCTGCCCGAGGTGCCCATGCGGCCCATCGCCGATATGGCCCCGGGAGAGTCGGGCGTCATCGCCCAGGTGGCCGAGCACGACCCGAAGCTGCTGGGCTATTTCGAGCAGCACCGCATCAAGCCAGGGACCCCTGCCGCCGTGGTGGAGCGGGACAGCCTCGGGGAGACCCTGAAGCTGCAGGTCGGCGAGGGTGAGCCACTGGTCCTCGGCGCCGCCATTGCCCGGATGATCTGGGTAAAGGCATAAGCTGTTGCCAAACTTTAGAAGCCCTGCGATTGCCGCAGGGCTCTTTTCTGTGGTACGATGAAGCTTGCCCGAAGACCACTAGGAAATGGGGCACAGCCATGGCCACTCCCAGCATGGAGGACTACCTCGAAAAAATCTACGAACTCATCAAGGCGAAAGGCTACGCTCGGGTCAGCGACATCGCGGTTGAGCTGAGCCTGCAGCCCTCATCGGTCACGAAAATGGTGCAGAAACTCGCCGAGGCTGGCTATATCAACTACGAACGGTATCGCGGCCTGGTCCTCACCCCCGCCGGGGAGTCGCTCGGGGAGGCCATGAAGGACAGGCACGCCATGCTTGAAGAGTTCCTGCGCATCGTCGGCGTCCCGGAGGAGACCCTCCGTAAAGACGTGGAGGGCATCGAACACCACGTAAGCCCTGCCACCGTGCAGTCCCTGCAGGACCTCACCACCTTCTTTCAGGAGAACCCCCAGTACCGGGAAGCCCTGAGACAGCATAAGCTGAACAAGCAGAGCCTAAGCGACAACTGACCGCCCAAATGGGCGGTCATTTTCTTTGCACCAGCACAAAAACCCACCTAGTGCTTGCGGGTGCATATGGTATAAACTTAGAGAAACAGGATAAGTTTGCCGTTCCACCCAATTGCAAGGTAGCATTCATTCGCGGCCGGGTTCTGCCGGCTCAAAGGAGCAACAGTCATGTCGGAGCGCATGTCCCAGGCAGAGATCGATGCGCTGATCGCCAGCATGATAGCCGGCGGAGAGCCCGCCGCCGCCCCTGAACTGGCTCAGCCCGCCCCCGCTGAGGAGCCCGTGGAGCTTCCCTCCCCTGTCTCCGCCCCCGCCCCTGAGGTGGACCTGGGCCCCGTCACCCAGGCTGAGGTGGAGGCTGCGGTCGCCGCCGCCCTGGGCGCTCCTGAGCAGCCCGTACCGGCTACCACTGCCGTGCTGCCCACCGACCCGGAGCCTGAGCTAGCGCCGATGGCGACACCGGCCCCAGCCCCGGCCCCAGCCCCGGCCCCTGCCCCTATCATCTTCAGCGGCAACCAGGCCCTCCTGATGGAGATCGGGCTGACCCTGACCGTGGAACTGGGCCGGACCCGCATGCCGCTCAAGGATGTCCTGACGCTGGCGCCGGGCGCAGTGATCACCCTGAACAGCCTGGCCGCCGAGCCTGTGCCCGTGCTCATCAACAACACGCCGGTCATGAAGGCCGAGGTGGTCGTCATCGGCGAGCACTACGGCGTAAGGCTAACCGAGGCCAAGCTGGCGAAGGCCTCTTAACAATCTCTCCTGGCGCATCGATAACAGCCTCAGAAGCTGTTACGACCGCAAGGAGGGGCTCGCCCTGAACGCTCAGGAACGCCGCGGTGTTGCCAGGCGCATTCGACAGGTTCGTCAGGCTCGATTGCTGCCGGAGGCAGACGCGCTGGAGGTCCTGCTGGACGCCTACGTCGACGGCGCCCCGCAGGTTCGCGCTGCGGCTGCGAGGGTCGCGGGAGGCGTCAGCGCCCGAGTGGCCGAGACCCTCCTGCTCTTCCTGCTGAACGACCACCACCCCGCTGTGTACTGGCACGCATCCCGTGCGCTGTCCCGACGGGGCTTCAACGTTGAGGAGTACCTACAGCGCCAGCTGGAGAGCGGGCCGGAGCCCACCCGAAGCTGGGCGGCGCAGAACCTCGCCAAGCTGCAGATGCCCAGCGCTGCCACCTTCCTGCTCGGCGCCCTCTATGATGCCGACCCCGCGGTGATCACAAGCGCTGCCGCCGGGCTCCTACTCCTGAAGGAGCCGGGGCTGGTTGATCGGATCCTGACCGCGCTGGAGGCGGCGCCCCCGGAGCGCCGTGCGGCGATTCTCCAAGGCCTGGCCTGCTGCGAGTACGAGCATGAACCCGCCTGGTTCACCCTGGCCCGTGAGGCCGACGATGCGGTACACGCGCACGTGCGCTCACTTCCGTTACGATCCTTGACGATCGTTCGTCAGCGAGATAAAATATTCGAGTTAGGTCTTTGAACTTCGTAGCCGTGCTGCACGCTGTTGCGCACGGCATTCTTCTTGAAAGGCGGATCAACCGCATGATGGAGACCCCCGTAAACGACCTGGCGTCGGAAATCCGCCGCCGGCGGACTTTCGCCATCATTTCGCACCCTGACGCCGGCAAGACGACCCTGACCGAAAAGCTCCTGCTGTATGGTGGAGCGATTCGGGAGGCAGGTTCGGTCAAGGCCAGGCGCGCCGCGAAATACGCTACGAGTGACTGGATGGAGATCGAGAAGCAGCGCGGCATCTCGGTCACCTCCAGCGTAATGCAGTTCGAGTATGCCGGCCACGCCGTCAACATTCTGGATACCCCGGGCCACCAGGACTTCTCGGAGGATACCTACCGCACGCTCTCGGCCGCGGACGCAGCCGTCATGCTGATCGACGTCGCCAAGGGCGTCGAGCCGCAAACGATCAAACTGTTCCAGGTCTGCCGCATGCGCGGGATTCCCATCTTCACCTTCGTCAACAAGCTTGACCGGGAGGGCAAGGACCCCTTCGCCCTCATGGAGGAGATCGAGCAGGTCCTCGGCATGCGCTCCTGCCCGATGAACTGGCCCGTGGGCATGGGCTCGAGCTTCCGGGGCGTCTATGACCGTGAGAAGGGCCACGTGGAGATTTTCCACGGCGGCGACCACGGCCAGCGCCAGGTCCAGACCGAGACCAGCGGCCCGGCGGACCCCCGCCTCGGGGAGATCATCGGTGCGGACCTGCAGCAGAAGCTCCAGGATGACATTGAGCTGCTGGACATCGCCGGCGACCCCTGGGACTTCGAACGCTTCCGCCGCGGCGAGCTCAGCCCGCTCTTCTGGGGGAGCGCCATGAACAACTTCGGCGTCCGGCCCTTCCTGGAGTACTTCCTGCGCCTGGCCCCCCCGCCGGCGCCCCGCCTGTCGGACAAGGGCGTGGTGGAACCCGAGCACGGGAAGTTCTCGGGCTTCATTTTCAAGATTCAGGCCAACATGAACCCCGCCCACCGGGACCGGATCGCCTTCCTGCGGATCTGCTCGGGCAAGTTCGAGCGGGGCATGTCGGTCAAGCATGTGCGCCTGGGCAAGGAAATCAAGCTCTCCCAGCCGCAGCAGTTCATGGCCCAGGAGCGCTCAATTGTCGACTCGGCGTACGCCGGCGATATCATCGGCCTCTTTGACCCGGGCATCTTCAACATCGGCGACAGCCTGTGCGAGGGCGACGTGGTGCGCTTTGAGGGGATCCCCAGCTTCTCGCCCGAGCACTTCGCGCGGGTGGGCATCCGGGACGCCATGAAGAGCAAGCACTTCCAGAAGGGCGTGCAGCAGCTGACCGAGGAGGGTGCCATCCAGGTTTTCACCCCCACCGCCCCGGGCAACCAGGACCCGATCCTGGGCGCCGTCGGTGAGCTGCAGTTCGAGGTCTTCGCTCACCGCATGAAGCACGAGTACGGGGTCGACGTGGAGCTGACCCGCCTTTCCTACGAGCTGGCCCGCTGGGTGGAGGGCGACACCTACAGCCCCCGGCTCTTCTGGAACACCGACAACGCTGCAGTCACCGATAAGGAAGGTCGGCCTGTGGTTCTGTTTAGGAATGAATGGAGCCTCAGATACGTCCAACAGCAGCGCGAGAACCTGAAGTTCAAGGAAACGGCGCAATAAAACATTGGATCGCCACGGATTGCACGGCTGTGTGTAATCCGTGGCTATTTTTGTCCCAAAGAGACATAACATAAGCTGCGGCGCCTTATGTCGTGCCGCGGGCAACACCTTCTGTGGCGGAACGGAGGTGTTAAAGTCATGTCCGAGTTTCTGACCACCCTCAACTTCGATACGGACTTCCACGTCCCCAAGGACTGCCTCAAAGAGGGCGACGTGCATTGCCGGGTCCTGTTCGCCGAATGCCACGTCGTCGACCGCTGGGATGAGATGCTCACCTTCAAGGTGCGGCTGGTGCTGAGGATCTCCATCCGCAGCGGCGGGCTCCGCTGCAGCTTCGACCGGGAGATCGTCCTGAGGGAGACCGTGTGGTTCGATGGCTGCCTGGATCTGCTGGAGTGCAAGGTGAAGTCGGCGGTCTGCAAGTGCGTGGTGCACCACGGCCGAGTCCTGTGCAATGGAACGGTCTCCATCCACTTCATGTTCCGTCACCACCACCCGGTCTGCCCCTGCCCTCCCTGCCCCTGTGACTGCGGTGGCTGTCACCATAGCGGCGGATGTCACCGATGCGATGAGAGCGACGACTTCAGTCCTTGCGACACCCACTGCGATTGGCAGAGCAAACGTGGGCAAAGCTGTCGTTTCGCTTGCAAGCCAGTGAGAGTTTGCCGCCATTAGTCGCCATCGCAAAAAGCAGGCACAGATCACCAGAGTCCGGGCTTTACAGGAATCGCCGCAAGGAGTATGCTCCTACTCGTACCAACTGCAAAACGTGGTAATCGCCGAATCCGTAAGGAACGGGGGACCCAAACCCTTGGGGTGAAGCCCGGCATCGCCGGGCGGAGCACTTTCAGGCTCTAACCCGACAGCTAACCTCGTAGGCGACTGAGAGGCCATGGAGCCTGTCTTCGGTTAATTTTGGCTTAACCCGAAGCGACCCCACGACCTGTGGGGTCGTTTTGTGTTTTTTGTGGTTGGTCGTACAACACTATGACGGAGATGACTAATGACCATGGCTACCGAGACCCGGCGACCGGATTCCTTCCAGGGAGGTCTGTTCATCCAAATGTTCGCGGCACTGAAACGGTTGCTGATTGGGTCCCCTCTGCGCACGGCGCAGCTGGCCCACGAGCGGCTGACCAATCCCAAGGCCCTGGCCGTCTTCTCCTCCGACGCCCTGTCGTCGGTGGCCTACGCGACCGAGGAAATCCTGCTCGTCCTGATTCTGGCCGGCTCTATGGCACTGAAGGTCTCGCTGCCGATCGCCATCGGCATCGGCATCCTGCTCGTAATCGTTGGATTCTCCTATCGGCAGACGATCTTTGCGTATCCTTCTGGCGGCGGCTCCTACATCGTCGCGAAGGAGAACCTGAGCGTCCACGCCGGCCTGGTGGCCGGTGCGTCTCTGTTGATTGACTATATTTTGACCGTGGCCGTTTCGATCGCCTCGGGCGTCGCAGCGATCACGTCCGCCTTCCCTGGCCTGCAAGACTACCGGGTGGAGCTCTGCCTGGCGGCGATCATCCTGGTCACGCTTGCGAATCTGCGGGGCGTCCGCGAGTCCGGCACCATCTTCGCTGTTCCGACCTACGTCTTCGTGTTTACCGTGCTGATCATGATCGCCACCGGCCTGATCCGTTACTTTACGACAGGCCTGCCTCCCGCCCCGTCGGCCGAGGTGGCGCATTCTACAACCGAAACGCTGGGACTCTGGCTGGTCCTCCGGGCCTTTGCTTCCGGCTGTACGGCCCTGACCGGCGTGGAGGCCATTAGCAACGGTGTGCAGGCCTTCAAGGAGCCCGCCTCCCGGAATGCTGCCAAGACCCTGGCCTGGATGGTCGGCCTGCTGCTGACCATGTTCATTGGCATCAGCTTCCTGGCCAACGTGGTCCACATTCATCCCGCGCACGGCGGCGAGACCGTCATGTCGCAGCTGGCCCGGGTGATCTTCGGCCACGGCTGGATCTACTACCTGGTCCAGGCCTCCACAGCCCTGATCCTGCTCTTGGCTGCCAATACCTCCTACGCTGACTTCCCCCGCCTGGCCTCGCTGATCGCACGGGACGGCTTCTTGCCCCGGCAGCTGGCCAACCGCGGTGACCGGCTGGTCTTCTCGAACGGCATCGTCATCCTTGGCGTGCTGGCCTCGCTGCTCATCGTCTACTACGGCGGCGACACCCACGCCCTGATTCCGCTCTATGCGGTCGGCGTCTTCCTCTCGTTCACCTTGTCGCAGTCCGGCATGGTGGTCCACTGGCTGCGGGAGCGTGCCCACGATAAGCACTGGCTGTCGCACGCCCTGGTCAACGGGATTGGCGCCATTCTCACGGGCGTCGTCACCCTCGTAATCGGCGCCACCAAGTTCACCCATGGCGCCTGGATCATCGTCCTGCTGGTCCCCATCATCATGATGGGTTTCCTGGCCGTCCGCCGGCACTACGATGCCGTAGCCCGGTCGCTCCGTCTGGAAGTGCCGGCACCGCTGCGCAAACCCAAGCACACCGTAATCGTACCGGTGGCCGGTGTCAACCGGATGGTGGCAGAAACGATCGCCTACGCGATGTCGATCTCTGACGATGTACGCGCCGTGCATGTGTCGATCGATGAGGAGACGGCGGAGAAGGTAAAGGCCAAGTGGGACGCCTGGAACCCGGGGATCCCGCTGAAGGTGCTTGCCTCCCCCTTCCGCTCCGTTACCCGCCCGCTCCTGAACTACGTCGACCAGGTGGAGCGCAGGGAGCATGACGACCTGGTGACCGTGCTGGTGCCGGAGTTTGTGCCGAGGCAGTGGTGGCATCACCTGCTGCACAATCAGTCGGCCCTGGTGCTCCGGACGGCCCTCAAGTTCCGCCCGCACACGGTCGTGGTAAACGTCCCCTACCACTTGAGCGAGTAACTAAGGAACATGAAGCGGCCTCCCCGTTGTACAGGGGAGGCCGCTTTCCTTTGCCCAGCAACCTTAGACGAACAAGGCAGCGAGCACCAGGGTGATCGTGGAGAGCAGCTTGATCAGCACGTGCAGCGACGGGCCGGCGGTGTCCTTGAAGGGGTCGCCCACGGTGTCGCCGACGACCGCAGCCTTGTGGGGATCGGAGCGCTTGCCGCCGTGGGCGCCGGTTTCGATGTACTTCTTGGCGTTGTCCCAGGCGCCGCCGCCGGTGTTGAGGAAAAGCGCCATGATCACGCCGGTGATGGTGGAGACCATCAGGAAGCCGCCGACGGCCTGCCACTTGAGCCAGAAGCCCACGATGACGGGCGCCGCCACAACCAGGACGCCGGGGAGGACCATCTCCTTGAGGGCGCCGCGGGTGACGATATCGACGCACTGGGCGTAGTCGGGCTTGGAGGTGCCTTCCATGATGCCCGGGTTGGCACGGAACTGGTCGCGCACGTTCTGGATGACGTACTGGGCAGCCTTGCCCACGGCCCGGATGGCGGTGGCGCTGAAGAGGAAGACCAGCATGGCGCCCAGGAAGGCCCCGATGAAGACCTCAGGCTTGCCGATGTCGAACGACAGGTTCGTCGCGTCCATGCCCTTGTCCTTCAGAATCAGCCTGACCTCATCGGTGTAGGCCGAGAAGAGCAGGAAGGCGGCCAGGGCGGCGGAGCCGACGGCGAAGCCCTTGGTGAGCGCCTTGGTGGTGTTGCCGGAGGAGTCGAGGCGGTCGGTGCGGTGGCGAATCTCTTCAGGGGCGCCGGACATTTCCACGATGCCGCCGGCGTTGTCGGTGATGGGGCCGTAGGTGTCCATGGCCAGGATGTAGGTGACCGTGGAGAGCATGCCCATGGTGGCGACGGCGGTGCCGTAGAGGCCGGCGTTCTCGACGCCCGGGAGGCCCGCCTGGCCGAGCTTGTACGCCGCGAAGATGGCGATCGAGATCAGGACGACCGGGATGGCGGTCGCCTCCAGGCCCACAGCGATACCGGAGATGATGTTGGTGGCAGGCCCGGTGACCGAGGCCTCAGCAATCGACTTGACGGGGCGGTACTTGTACTCGGTGTAGTACTGGGTGACCCAGACGAAGAGGATGGAGAGCACCAGGCCGACCATGGCGGCGAGCCAGAGGTACAGGTAGTGCTCGCCGAGCATCTCCTTGGAGACGTACCAGAGGGCGCCGGCCACCAGCACGGAGGTGACCAGGTAGCCGCGGTTGAGGGCGTTCATGGGATCCTCGTCCTCCTTGGAGCGGACGACGAAGATGCCGACGATGGAGGCCAGCAGGCCGAAGGCACGGGCGACCAGCGGGAAGAGGATGCCGTTGACCCCGAAGACCGGGATCAGGGCGATGCCGAGGATCATGGCGCCGATGTTCTCAGCGGCCGTGGACTCAAACAGGTCGGCGCCGCGGCCGGCGCAGTCGCCGACGTTGTCGCCCACGAGGTCAGCGACGACGGCGGGGTTGCGGGGGTCATCCTCCGGGATGCCCGCCTCCACCTTGCCGACGAGGTCGGCGCCGACGTCGGCGGCCTTGGTGTAGATGCCGCCGCCGAGCTGGGCAAAGAGCGCCACGAAGGAGGCGCCGAAGCCGAAGCCGACGATCAGGAGCGGCGCCTTCTCAGGGGTGGCGGCGCCACCGAAGGCATGGAAGAGGCCCCACACGCCGATCAGGCTCAGGGTGGTCACGGCGAGGCCGGTGACGGCGCCGGAGCGGAAGGCGATCTGCAGGGCCCGGTTCAGGCTGTGCTGGGCGCCGGCGGCCACGCGCAGGTTGCCCGTGACGGCGGTCCACATGCCTATGTACCCGGAGAGGGCGGACGCCGCAGCGCCAGCGAGGAAGGAGACGGCGGTGGCCATACCGTTCTGATGGGAGATGAAGTAAAGGACGATAGCAACCACGATCGACAGGGCACCGATGGTCTTATACTGGCGGCCCAGGAATGCAAACGCTCCCTCACGAATGGCACCGGCAATTTCCTGCATCTTGGGGGATCCGATATCTTGCTTTAGGACATTGAGGATCAAATAGACCATGACCACGACTGCAACCGCTGCTGAGACTGGAATCACGTACTCGAGCATTCAGCTTCCTTCCTTTCTCGGCGCCACGGCGCCTCGGTTGGACTTTGCATCACAAACGCCCGGGAGGGCGGTGAAGCCGCTGATGGGGGGACTGCAATCATTCTGGCACAAAAGTACGTCTTCGTGTGGTACTTTTGCGCCATAATAGTGGCACTAATAGATAAGTAACACATAACAAAAGTATAGGAAGTGAGTTAAGTGCGGGACATTTCTTCGTATTCCGGGAGGATTCCATCCAGAACTGGCAAATTCCTTCTGTGTGCCTGTCACCCGTCAACCTGAAAGGAGAATCATCCCGGATGGAGAGTTTCGCCTGGGCCGCACCAGTAGCCGGCCTCCTTGCACTCATCACGGCATACCTGCTAGCGAGCAAGATTGGCCGCCAGGATCCTGGCAACGCCCGGATGAAGGAGATCGCAGCCGCCATTCACCAGGGCGCCATGGCCTTCCTCAACCGTGAATATCGCACCCTCGTCGTGTTCGTAGTGGCTCTGACCGCGATCATCATCTTTACGGGCGCCTTCGCCCCGGACAAGATGAACCCCTGGACCGCATTGGCCTTCGTCTCCGGCGCCCTGTGCTCCGTGCTGGCCGGGTACTTCGGCATGCAGGTGGCCACCAAGGCCAACGTCCGCACCGCCAACGCTGCTCAGAAGGGCATGAACCAGGCGCTTGACATTGCCTTCTCTGGCGGCGCCGTCATGGGCCTCTGCGTTGTCGGCCTCGGCATGATCGGTGTCGGCGCCATGTGGTACCTCTTCGGCGATCCCAACATCGTCAACGGTTTCGCCCTCGGCGCATCCTCCATCGCCCTGTTCGCCCGTGTGGGCGGCGGCATCTACACCAAGGCAGCCGACGTGGGCGCCGACCTGGTGGGCAAGGTCGAGGCGGGCATCCCGGAAGATGACCCCCGCAACCCGGCCGTCATCGCTGACAACGTCGGCGACAACGTGGGCGACGTGGCCGGCATGGGCGCCGACCTCTTCGAGTCCTATGTCGGCTCGGTGGTCGCCGCCATGGCCATTGCCGTGGTCGACCAGGCGATCGATCCGAAGCTGGCGGTTCTGCCGCTGCTGATTGCGGCGGGCGGCATCATCGCCTCGATCATCGGCACCCGGTTTGTGCGGGGCGATGAGAAGTCCGACCCGGCCAAGGCGCTCCGCATGGGCACCTTCGCTGCCGGCGGCATCACCATCCTCGTCACCGGCCTGATCTCGTTTCTGGGCTATGGCACCCACGTCTACTTCACCGCCACGGTCGCTGGCCTGGTGGCCGGCATCGTGATCGGCCTGATCACCGAGTACTACACCTCCAGCGACCAGCCCCCCGTTCAGGGCATCGCCCAGGCCTCGGAGACCGGCCCTGCCACCAACATCATCGCCGGCCTGGCCGTCGGCATGAAGTCCACGGGCTGGCCGATCATCGTCATCGGCATCGCCACCATCGTCTCCTACATGGTGGGCGACACCATTGGCCAGGGCCTCTTCGCCGTTTCGCTGGCCGCCGTCGGCATGCTGGCCACCACCGGCATGACCGTCGCTGTTGACGCTTACGGCCCGATCGCCGATAACGCCGGCGGCATCGCGGAAATGAGCCACCTGGGCAAGGAGATCCGCAGCATCACCGACAAGCTTGACTCCGTCGGCAACACCACTGCCGCCATGGGCAAGGGCTTCGCCATCGGCTCCGCCGCCCTGACCGCCCTGGCGCTCTTCGGCGCCTTTGCCACCGCCTCGGGCCTCGGCAAGGTGAGCCTGACCGATCCGAAGCTGATTGTCGGCCTCTTCATCGGCGGCATGCTGCCCTACCTGTTCGGCGCCATGACCATGAGCGCCGTGGGCCGGGCCGCCATGCAGATGGTCGACGAGGTGCGCCGCCAGTTCCGTGAGATCCCCGGCCTGATGGAGGGCGACGGCAAGCCCGACTACGCCCGCTGCGTGGAGATCTCCACCGGCGCCGCTCTGAAGGAGATGGTGGTTCCGGGCATCATGGCGGTCGTCGCTCCGCTGGCCGTCGGCTACGTCATGGGCGTTGAAGCCCTCGGCGGCATGCTCGCTGGCTCGCTGGTCACCGGCGTCCTCCTGGCCATCCAGATGGCCAACTCGGGCGGCGCCTGGGACAACGCCAAGAAGTACATCGAGGGCGGCGCCCACGGCGGTAAGGGCTCGGGCCCGCACAAGGCTGCCGTCGTCGGCGACACCGTGGGCGACCCCTTCAAGGACACCTCGGGCCCCTCGCTGAACATCCTGATCAAGCTGATGACGATCGTCTCGCTGGTTTTCGCTTCGACCTTCGGGTCAGGACTCTTCTAGGGCCAACGTTCGAAGGCCGGTCGAGCGCTCTCGCTCCGCCGGCCTTTTTCGCGGCCTGGATCAGGTTCTCCTTAAGGAATAGACCGTTCCCATCGATGTTAATAAGAGGGTGTCTATAATAGACACCGCGAGAACGTGGGAGGATGGAAAGCCCATGGATATTACTACTATCGGCGGACTCCTGATCGCGATGGCTGCTATTGTCATTAACGTTTTTATGGAAGGTGGCAGCCTGGGCCACCTGTTTGAGCCGGCCGCCCTGATTCTGATTCTGGGCGGAACCATTGGCGCCACCATGATGGGTTTCCGAAGGCGGGACGTCAGCAAGCTGGGGAGCGTGCTGGTCTCGGCGTTCACCAGCAAACCCGAACTGGCCGGCGACATGGTAAACCGCTTGGTCTCGATGGCGGAGAAGGCCCGCCGCGAGGGCCTGCTCTCGCTGCAGGACGAGGCGACCAAGGTTCCCAGCCCTCTGCTCTCCAAGGGGCTCTCCCTGGTGGTGGACGGCACGGACCCGGAAGTGGTGGTTAGCCACCTGGAGACGCAGCTGGAGCTGGATGAGGAGCGGATCCTGACCTGCGCGCAGATCCTGGAGGCGGCGGGCGGCTACTCCCCCACCATCGGCATTATCGGTACGGTTATGGGCCTGGTAAACGTGCTCGGCAGCCTGGGCGGCAGCGCCGAGGAACTCGGAGGCGCCATTGCCTTGGCCTTCCTGGCAACGTTCTACGGTATCGCCTTTGCCAACCTGGTATGGCTGCCCCTGGCCTCGAAGGTGAAGCAGAACGCTGCCTACGAGAACCGCATGGGCCGGATGTACATTGCGGGCATTGTGGGCCTGCAGACCGGCGAGGCGCCCCGTGCGCTGCGGGGCCGGTTGGAGGCCTTCCTCGAGCCGACTGGGCGCAAGGGGGATGAGGTCTGATGTCCAAGAAGAAGCACTCGGGCGGCGGAGGCGGCCATGGCGGGGGCGCCAGCAGCGAGCGCTGGCTCCTGACCTACGCCGACCTGATCACGCTCCTGATGGTGTTCTTCATCGTACTGTACTCCTTCTCCCAGGTGGACCAGGCCAAGTATGCGGCCATCGCCAGGGGCCTCGCAGCGGCCTTTGGCGGCGGGAACCTGATCGTCCCTACGGGCATGGGCACTGGCGATGGGGTGAGCGTGCCGTTGCCGAAGGATTTGGAGACCCGCGTGGCCCAGGGGGACCCCGACGCCGTGGCCGAGGTACTGGAGAAGGTCGGTCAGCAGCTGGCCAAGGACCTCGCTGCGGACTTCCTGGGGGATGGGCGCTTCACCGTCCGGGTGGCCGAGCGTGGGCTGATCCTCTCCCTCGCCGGCAGCGCTGCCTTCGACTCGGGCAAGGCGGAGATCAAGCCTGACTTCGTGCCCATACTGGACGCCATCGCCGACAAGCTAAGAGCGCTGCCGAACGATATTTCGGTGGAGGGGTTCACGGACAGCGATCCGATTCGCACATCGCAGTACGCCTCGAACTGGGAACTCTCCACGGCCCGGGCGAACGCGGTCCGCCAGTACCTCGAGGCCAAGGGGGTGGGCGGTGAGCGGATGATCGTGGTCGGCTACGGCGAGACCCGGCCCGCTTTCTCCAACGCCACCGCCGACGGCAAGGCCAAGAACCGCCGGGTCGACGTGGTGGTGCTCACCAACCGGCAGATCCTCGACCTGGGTAAGGAGCTTGGGACGAGTAAGCGATAAGTTAAAAGCCCGGCTCCTTCCTAACGGGGGAGTCGGGCTTTTTTATATGGCCGCGGATGCGCGGATGACGCAGATTTTAATCGCAATCGCGGATTACCAAGACGGCATTTCCTGGTAATATATAAATTTATATATATTTACCAGGCGTTCTGACCTGGTCATCCGCGTGTATGCCGGAAATCTGCGCAATCCGCAAATCCGCGGCCATATTATGCATCCTCGCCCAACTTCACCGCTTGGTGGATCTGCAAGGACCGGAGCACCAATGCCAGGCTACCGAAGCCCGCCAAAAGCATGGCGCCCAGGATGGCGTAGAGGCGGATGCGGTCCACTGGGTCGGTGACGATGCGGAAGGGAAGCAGGTGATCGGCCATGTCGCTGCTCATTTGCAGGGCCGGGAGGTAGAGCCGGGCGGCCAGGAGGCCGAAGCCGGTGCCCGAGAGCATGCCGACGCCGACGGTGTAGACCTGCTCGAGTCCTAAGGCGCCCAGCAACTGGGAGACGGAGAGCCCCATAGCCCGGAGCACACCCAGCTGGAGGAGCCGGCTGCGCAGGGAGAGCAGGGCGTAGAGCAAAAATCCGAGCACGGTCAGCGCAGCCGAGACGATGAAGCTGATGGTCAGCGCTCCGTAGAGCCCGGTGCGCTGGGGGTCCCGGCGGGCGTTCGCCGTGGTGGCCCGGGCATCCTCGATTTGCAGGAGCGGGATCTTCTCGGCGGCGACCCGCTGGACCACCGGTCCGGTGGACGCCCCCTCCTCCATGCGGAGCCAGGTCTGGTAGGGCCGCAGGCCCAAGTGCTCCTGGATGTACTCCAGGTTGGCCACGAAGACGTCTGCCGCCCTGGTGTTCACCCCGGGCCAGTAGGGCACCGCCCCGTAGACCACCAGGCTGACGTCGCGGCCGTCGGCGCTGAGGGTGATCCGGTCGCCGGACTGGAGCCGGTACTTGGCCATGAAGGCCGGGGTGATCAGCACCGCCTCTTCGTCGCTGGCCAGCAGGTTCAGGTACTCGTTGATGTGATAGGGCGAGAGGTCCCGCCGGAACCAGGCCGTGTTGCCGAACTCCGGCGGCACGATGGCCATCAGGGTGCCGGTGCCGGCGTTCTTGCCGCCTGCGGCCACGCTGACCTTCTCGGAGACGCGAACCCGGGCGGCCGAGGCTACGCCGGGCATCTGCGTGTGGAAGGACCAAGGGGGCTCGTAGAAGGTGTTGCTCTGCTCGTCGGACTCCCAGACCTCAGTGAGCACCACCTCGGCGCCCTGCTGGAAGTGGATCCGGTCGGCATAGCCCGCCTCCAGCGTACGGGCCGCAGCGGCGCTGTAGAGGCCCAGGCCGACGGTAAGGGTCAGCAGGAGGATGACCGGGGCCGTCCCGTTCGGCGAGCGGGCCACCTGGGTGAGCGCCAGGTGGAGGGGCGCCCCGGCCCGGCGGCGGGTCAGCCGCTCCAGCCCGGCTGCAATCAGGGGCAGGAGGCGCAGAAGCACCAGCCCAAGCCCTGCGATCAGCAGCGCCGGGAGCAGGAAGTGCAGCGGGTCGACGAGCATCTCGGCGGGTTCGGCCGGGGACTTGGGCGGCGGCGCCTTCGCCAGGGCCGCCAGCTTCCCGTTCAGGGTGTACCAGCCGTAGAGGCTGAGCAACACCAGCAGAATATCCAGGAAGAACCGGTGGTAGAAGGGCCGGCGCCCGGCGCGGGCCTGCTGCTGCTTGAAGGTGACGATCGACTCGCGGGCGGCCATGGCAGCGGGGATCAGGGTGGCCAGCAGGGCGAGGAGCGCCGCTGCCGCCCCGTACTCGAGCGCCCGGGGCGTGATGGTCGCCGGGAGCGGCTTGCGATCCACGAACTGGACGAAGCCCGCCGCTGCACCCATCGCCTTTGCGATCAGCAACCCCAGGAAGGGGCCGGAGAGCATGGCGATGCCGGCGTAGATCAGCCCTTCCACGGTGTAGACGCCCAGGATCTGCCCCATGCCGGCGCCCCGGCTCCGCAGCACGGCGATCTCCTGCCGCTGGCGGTCGACGGTGAGGCTGGCGGTGACGATCAGGTAGTACCCGACCAGCGCCAGGAGCGGAACGCTCAGGATCAGGAGCATCTGACGGAGCACCTGTGCCTTGTGGGCGAACTGGTTCAGCTGCGCCCGGGGCGATGCGAACAGGGAGGTCCCGGGCAGCAGTTGGGCGGCCCGTGCCTCGACGTTATACATACCGCTCAGATAGGTCTCCAGGTTGGCCAGGCTGATATCGGAAGCGTTGAGACCCAGGTAATAGGTGAACTGGTAGGGGATCGCTCCCTCCACCGTCAGCACCTGCGACCAGAAGGTCTCCATATCCATCAGCAGGGAGGAGTCGAACTGCCCGCCCAGCAGGTAGAGGTCGTCGCCGGGCTTGGGGTCGGCGATCACGCCGACAATGCGCACCTTCACGGTCTTGGCAAACTGGTTGCCACGGGCGACGGGGACCAGGAGCTCGGCGCCCACGGTCAGTTCATGCTCCATGGTGGCCGCGTCGGTGATGACCACCTCGATGGCATCGGCGTCCTGTTTGCCGGGCTTGAACATCCGCCCGTCGATCACCCGGGAGCGGCCGGGCAGATCGGAGATGCCCGCGCCCTTGAGCCACAAGGGCTTGCCGGGGTCCATCCGGGTGGGGTCGGCGGGCGCCGCCAGGGATGCATCCAGCGAGGCGATATGGATGAAGGGGTTCGGGGTGAATGGCAGCTCCCGAAGCGCCGGGCCGGTCATGTACTTGTGGAGGCCCTCATAGGCAGCCCTGGGCGGACCCGAGGTGGCGCCGTCCTTGCCGAAGTAGGAGAAGGTGAGCGCCGCCGGCTGTGTTCCCGGCTGCTCCGTCTTCCCGAGTTCGGTGCCAAGGATGCGCTGCAGGGCGCCGTCCGCAAAGATCGGGATGCTGCAGACGATCGCCACCGCCAGCACGAAGCCCAGCACGGTGGTGGCGGCCAGGCGCCGGTTGTGCCAGAGCCGGCTCAGGATCATCCAGATGACGCCGCGTATCACCGGCCCATCACCTTCTGTCCCTCGGTGAGGCCCTTGAGGATCTCGGTCTCCAGCTCACCGATGATCCCGGTGACGATGTCCACCTCGCGCTTGGAGTCGCCGTCGACGACGATCACATACTTGCGGCCGGCGTAGGAACGGATGGCGTTGTTGGAGACGATCAGCGTCCCCTTCTTCTCCTGCAGGACGACATAGGCGCGGCCGATGGCGCCGAGCTTCGTATTCGGCTGCGGGCTGTCGAGTTCGATCTGGACCTGGCGGCTGCGCCCCTGGGGAGGCGCGGGGTCACTCAGGGACGGCACGGCGATCAGCTTGCCGTCCACGGGCTTATCGCCAAACTCGAGGAATTGGACCTGCACCCGCTGCCCCACGGCCAGCTTGGGCCAGGTCGCATCGTCCACATCGGCCTTGATCACGACGTTGCTGGGGTCCTGGACGGTGATCAACGCCTGGTAGGCCGTGATCTGATCGCCCGGGTTCCCCTTGGCGTCGCTGACAATGCCCGCCGACGGAGCGTAGATCCGGGCGTCAGCCAACTGAGCCTGGAGCTGCTCCAGGGAGATTCGGGCGGAACGGACGTCCAACTGGAGGAACTGCTCGTCATAGGGGTCGAGGCCGCCCTTGAAGGTCTCGGCCTTCTCCTTGGCCTGCCGGAGCTTGAGCTCGGCACGCTGGAGGTTGACCTCGGCCAGCTCGACCTGTGAGAGCAGGTTGCCCGTCTCCAGTTCGGCCAGCAGTTGGCCCGCAGCGACGGTCTGACCGGCTTCTACGTAACGCTTCTTCAGGCGACCGCCCTGGCGGAACATCAGCGTCGCTTCACTGCGGGGCGCGATCATCGCCCGCAGCTGCACCCGCTCGGCGATATCGCCCTTGGTGACCGGGTAAAGCTCCTTGACCGACTTGACCGGCGGATTCAAGGGGGGCGGCGGCTCCTCGATCTCCTTGGGGAGCAGGCCACAGCCAGTAACCACGGCGGCCCCCAGGAGCAGCACGGCGAGACGAGGGAGCAGGTGACGTTGCATGAGCATCCTCCCGGCAGCATATCTAGGCACTTCGTAAAGTTGACTAGTTGAAGTGTTCTCCCCGTCCGATTCTCGCTCCTGCCGTGAAGGGGTTTGATGCGATTACGTACAAGTCTGACACCATGGACAGCCTGCGTCTGATGATGTTGGACTCCTTTGTGATGAAGCGTGCCACGCACCGGGAGTTGTGGGTGTACCGGCATGTGCTTGCGCCGGACGATGGCCCCGCGCTGGTCGGAGCTAGCGGGCGCCGGCTTCGCCTTGCCTACCTGCCCGGGGAGCATCCGGATATCACCGACCCGGCTAAGGCGGCTGAGGCCTACCGCTGGCTGGGCGCCCTCCACCGCCGTCACGCCGGGCTGGACGTGCCCGAGTTGCGGCGACGCCCGCCGGGGATGGTCTGGCCGGCGCCGGCGTGGCGCATTGCCCGGACCCTTGCGGGCGCCGGGATGGGGCGCGAAAAGGCCAGCGCCCTGGCGAAGGCGCTGGCCGGTGGACCGCGGACGCTGGTTCACGGGGACTTTCATCGCTGGAACCTGGTCTGCGCCGAGGGCGGGCTGCGGGCGCTGGACTGGGAGCACGCCGCCTGCGCCCACCCGGTGTGGGACCTGCTCCTGCTGGCCCCCGAGGGCGGCGCCCGGGAGGATATCCCCTGCGGGGCGGCGGCCGTCGCAGCGCTGCAGGCCTACCATAGTCACGGGCTCCTGACGGAGATGGCGTATTCGCAAATGGTGGAGCTGCAGGCGGGCGCCCGGGCCTTCGTCGCCCTGGAGCGGGCGGCCAGAGCCCGACGCCGTGCGGCAGAAATGCCAGCCGGCCCGGCAGCGGTTCTATGCGCACACGCTGACCGGGACGAGGCCGAGGCCAGGGACCTGCTTACTGCGCTTGGAACCGGGCGGCGGTGAGCTGAAGCTCCTGGGCCACCCGGCTGATCGTCTCGGCGGCGGAGCGGACCTGGGCGGTCGCCTGGCCCACCTCGGTCATCAGCTTCTGGGTCTGGCTGGCAAGGGCCGCCGTCTCCTCGGAGATGGCCGCCACGTTCTGAATGGCCGTGTGGGCCTTGCCGGAGCCCGCCGCCACCTCCCCCGCCCCTGCGGCGCTGGCCAGCACCTGCTGGGCGGCCGCCCGGGCCTGCCCCTCGATCTCCCGGGCGAGGCGAGCGCTGCTGGTGGAGTCGTGCACCACCCGCTCCATCTGCTCACGGGTGGCGAGGGCGCTGCTCTCGATGGCGGCGAGGGCGCCCTGGGCCCGCTTGGCCTTGCTCATGCCCTGATGGAGGGCGCCGAGGCCCGAGCCCATCTTGGCGACCGTCTCTTCGACGTTGCTGCTGATGGCGCCCAGGATCTGCGAGATCTGGTCGGCGGAGTGGGCTGAGCGGCCGGCGAGCTTACGGACCTCCTCGGCGACCACGGCGAAGCCCCGCCCGTGCTCTCCGGCCCGGGCCGCTTCGATGGCGGCGTTGAGGGCCAGCAGGTTGGACTGCTCGGCCAGCTCCCGGATGGTGGCGCTGATCTCCCCGATGTGGGCCGCCTGGCCAGAGAGGGCGTTCATTCCCTCGGCGGCCTTGGTGACCACGCCGGCGATCTCCTGGACCGCGCCAGCCGTGTCGGTCACAGCGGCGCTGCCCACTCGGGCGGCCTCCGTCGTCTCGGCTGCGGCCTTCAGGGCGCCGTCCGCGGCAGCGAGGACCTCCTCGGTCATCTGGACGATCTCGGCGGCCTGCTCTGCGGCCTTGGAGACCGCCGCCGCCTGGCTGCCAGCGGCAGCGGTGAGTGCCGACAGCGAGTGGCTGAACTGGGCAAAGAAGCTGGCGACCTCGCCGGCGTTCTGGGCCTGCTCGTTCGTGCCCGCCGCCACCTGGTTCATGGCCCGGTCGGTCTCCCGGGAGAGGGCGCCGACCGTGGAGACGCTCCCCAGGAGCTCCTCGCCGGCCTGGACGACGTCACCGGCGGAGGCCCGCAGCTCACTGACCAGGCCGATCAGGTTGTCCTGCATGGCGTGCAGCGAGGTGGCTAGCTCGTCAAGCTCGTCGGGCCTCTTGACCACGGCGCCGTGCTTGAAGCCGGCCCGCAGATTGCCAGCCGCCAGGGCGCGGGCGCCGTCCGAGAGCGGCTCGACCCGCCGGGCGATCTGGCTGGCCGTCCGGCGAGCGAGCACCAGGCCGACCACCGTCACCAGGACCCAGGCGACTACGTAGTAGGCCAGGTCCGACCACAGCTGCTTATAGATCTCTTCCGCGCTCAGGTCCACGGCTACGGCGCCGACAACCGCGCCCGCGCTGTTCAGGACAGGGGTGAAGGCGGTCTTGAGGTCACCGTACCCGTCATCGTTATAGACAGCGCTGACCACGGACTTCTTTATTTCATACACTTGGCCCAGTTCCGGGCTCGGCGTGTACTCCTTGCCAATGGGTTCCGGCTCCTTAGAGCCATCTACAATCAGCAACTGCTTTCCGTCCGGGGTAAGCCGCAGCGTGTAGGAGTAGGTCAGGCCCTGCTCGTCGAGGACCTTCCGCAGGAAGGCCTGCATCTGCTTATACTCGGGCTTGGATTCGTCGCCGGGCGCCCGGATCGCGTCCAATTGATTCCCGTCGATCTGGAGGGCGGCCACGGACGAGATGGCCAGCAGCCGCTGGTCGAAGGATCCCATCACGTTGAGCCATTCTAAATAGAACCCTACGCTGCCCAGCAGCAGCGTGGCGGTCGCGACAAGGGCACCCAGCCAGCGCGAGACTCGGCGAACGAGACGGCCATGGACGGCGGCAGAAGTCTGAACCGACCGGGAGTTTGGCTGCACAGTGGCCCTCCTAGTAATTACCCTGGATATAGCTCATCTATTATACTTGAAATAGTTACCACATAAAAGCCCGTCCTGCCCGGGAATCCCGGGTCAAGGCGGGCTTTTACCAAGCTTTCACAAAGAAGTCCTGAAGGGCGTCCCTGGTGCTGGGGAAGGCCAGCCGATCCCAAGGAATCTCCTCTTTGGAGAAGAGCCTTAGCTCCTCGGACTCCTGGTCGATGCGCAGCTCCCCGCCCACCACCCGGCAGGCGTATACGATGATCACCACGATCGAGGTCGGGTAGGAGTAGACCCCCACCAGGCCGGTCAGCTCCACGTCGAGCCCGACCTCCTCCCGGGTCTCCCGGATCGCAGCCTGCTGGGTCGTCTCGTAGCGGTCCATGTAGCCGCCTGGGAAAACCCAGAGCCCTCGGCCCGGATCGATCGCCCTTCGCACCAGGACCACCTTGCCGTCGATGACGGGGATCGTGCAGGCAGAGACCTTGGGGTCCAGGTAGTGGATCGTGCCGCACCGCTGGCAGACCAGCCGCTCCTTGTTGTCGTTTGGCACGGCTTGCAGCCTCAGGCTGCCGCCACATTTGGAGCAATACTGCATCGCTATGCTTCCCCCCGACGCCAGAACTCCAGGTGGAGGAGCGCCTCAAGCACTCCCCCCGCCACCGCCAGAGCCTTGTCCGAAATGGTGTGACAGCGGGCGGGCTCGCCCGAAGGATCCACGTCGCCGACCTTCAGTCCGGCGCCGACCCTGACCCCAGTGCGAATCAGCCCACGCAGCACCCCGCCCACCTCTGCCCGCACTGGCACAGCGGGTCCGCCTTGGTGGGGTTCGACCGTGCCCAGCAGATCCCCTGCCCGCACCTCATCGCCGATGCCGCGCACCCCCGAGAAGAGGCCGGCCACGGGCGCCCGCACCACCCGGGCGCCCCGAACCCCCGCCACCTCGCCGGGTTCGCCGGAGTCGGGGGCGGCGGCGCCCGCGTAGAGCGCCCGCCCCAGGTAGTGTCCCCGCTGCGTCTCGACCACAGCATGGCAGTCGACCCCGGCGGTGAAGCCGGGGCCGAGCGCGACGACCACCGGGGCGTCCGTCAGCGACGTCCCGGTGTTTCGTTTGGCCATGATGGCATCGACGGTGGCGGCGGGGCGAAGGGTGCGGCACATCTCGCCGGTCGGGTCCACTACAACAGGCACCATCCCCTCAGCGTGCGCGTCAAAGACGGCCGCGGGGTTGGTCACAAGTACCGCAGTGACACCCTCGACCTCGTGGCGCCCGGTTACCACCGCCTCCGCAAAGGAGACCGTGCGCCTGACGCAGACCGGCTCGGGGAGCTCGGAGAGCAGGAGCTTGAACCCGGCCTGGTGGAGACGGTAGGCCACCCCGGTGGCCAGGTCGCCGGCGCCCTTGATCCAGATCACCGGGCGCCGCCCCCCTTGCGAAGCACCTGGCCGGCCTGAATCCCGGTATGCAGGCCCTGATCGATGGCCAGCTGCCCGTTTACGATCACGTACGGAATGCCTTCCGGGAACTTGCGGGGCTCCATGTAGGTTGCCTTGTCGGCGACGGTCTGGGCGTTGAAGATGGTGATGTCGGCCCGCATGCCTGCCCGCAGGAGCCCGCGGTCGGCCAGGCCCAGCCGCTGGGCCGGCATGGAGGTCATGTGGCGGATCGCCTGGGGCAGGCTGAGCACCTTCTCGTCCCGGGCGTACTTGCCCAGCACCCGCGGGAAGGCCCCGTAAGAGCGCGGGTGCGGCCTGGAGCCCAGCAGAAGCCCATCGGTGCAGACCATCTGGAGCTCGGAGGCCAGGGCGAGCTTGATGCACTCCTCGCTGGCGATGAAGTCGATCATACCCACCGCCCCACCCTCCTCCAGCAGGAGGTCGAAGGCGGCGTCGGCGGGCTCCTGGCCCCGGTGCTCAGCGATCTCGGTGAGCGATTTCCCCTCCGCCCAGCGGTTGGCGTCGGTGGCCACCGAGGTGATGAAGATCCCCTCCCACCCTGCGCAGCGGGCCAGGTTGTCCCAGCCGCCCGCCTCGGGCGGCAGCCCCTCGGCGATCTCCCGCTTGATCCGCTCCCGGTCGGCGGCGCTCGCCAGCCGCTCCAGCATGGGCGCCGTCCCGCCCTCCACCGCCCAGGGCGGCAGGATCGCCGCCAGGATGGTGCTCCCGGCCGTGTACGGGTACTGATCGAAGGAGACGTCGACCCCGCGAGCCCGTGCGGCGGCCAGCTTCTCCAGCGCCAGCTCCATCTTGTGCCAGTTCTGCCGCCCGACCGCCTTGAAGTGGGAGATCAGAAGGCCGACGCCCGAGCGCTCGGCGATCTCAATGGTCTCGTCGATCGCCTCCAGCCAGTAGTCCGCCTCGTTGCGCATGTGGATCACCATGATGCCGTCATACCGGGCGACAACCTTGTACTGCTCGATCAGCTCCTCCTTGGCTGAGAAGACGCAGGGCAGGTAGATCAGCCCGATCGACATGCCGAAGGCGCCGGCCTCCATGGACTCGGCGATCAGGCCCTTCATGGCGTCCATCTCCCGGGTGGTGGGCGTCCGGTTCTCCAGCCCCAGGACCCACTGGCGGATGTTGCCCTGCGGCACCAGCGAGGCGATGTTGATGCCCGGCCTGGCGCCGGCGATCGCCTGGAGGTAGTGATCGAAGGTTGACCACGACCAGGGCAGCCCCGGCTCGCCGTCCAGCCCGGCGATGTACTGGCGCCAGTGGTCGCTGTGCTCCGGGCGGGTCGGCGCCACGGAGATGCCGTCCTGGCAGAGCAGGTCGGTGGTGATTCCTTGCCGGACCTTGGGCTCCAGGAGCGGGTCAACCAGGACCATCAGGTCCGAGTGGGTGTGGGTGTCGATGAAGCCGGGCGCCACAGTCAGGCCGTGGGCGTCGATCACCCGCTGGGCGTGGGCGCCCTCCAGGGAGCGGGCGATGGCGGCGATCCGGCCGTCCTTGACGCCAATCTCCCCATAGTAGAAGGGGTTCCCGGTCCCGTCGATGATCTGCCCGTTCTTGATCAGAAGATCGAACTCCATGCGGCGATCGCCCCTTATCTTGACAGGGCTCGGGCGAGGGCCAGGTAGCCCTCGGCGGCGGCGGTCAACTGGTCAAGCTCCAGGAACTCATCGACGATGTGGGCCTCCTCCTCCCGCCCCGGGCCGTACCCGATGGTGGGAATGCCGAGGATACCTGCGCTGCCCGAGCCATTGGTACAGAAGCTGTACTTGGATAAGCGGGGGCTCTGGCCGATGGAGCGAAGCGCCTCCTGGGCGCCGCGGACCAGCCTGTGGTCGGGCCGGGTCTTCCAGGCCGGGGCAAAGGCTTTATGCGTAAAGGATTTGCCGGTATAGGTGGCCACCTCGGTCTCGGCCAGCGAGACCTCCACCTGAATCCCCAGGCGCTCGGCGAGTTCGTGGACCTGCTGGAGCACGGCAGACTCGGTATCCTCCACCAGGAGCCGCCGATCGAAGGTCGCTCGGCAATGGTAAGGCACTACGGAAAGCCCGGGGTACGGGCTGGACTTCACATCAGTCACTTCCAAAATCGCAGGGCCTAGCAGATCGTCGGTGGGGAGCCCCATCGACTCGACTGCGGTGATCAGCCGGGCCATTGCCTTCACGGCGTTTACGCCCAGGTCCGGCCGGGAGGAGTGCGCCGGGCGCCCAACGGCGCCCACGATCAGCTCTGCCCGCCCGCGCTGGCCCACGTTGATGTTCAGCTGGGTCGCCTCCTGGATCACCACCGCCGCGGGGCGGAAGCGCTCGCAGACCTCGATCAGCATCGGGCCCTCGGCGGGCTCCTCGCAGACGCTGCACGAGACGTAGACCGTGCCGGCCTCACCCGGGTCCCGCGCCAACTGCCCCACCGCCCATACGGAGGCGGCCAGGGCGCCCTTCATATCCGAGGCCCCGCGCCCCCAAAGCCGGCCGCCCTCTACCGAGGCGCCGAGCGGGTCGTGACGCCAGGCCTGAGCATTCCAGGGCACCGTATCCATATGGGCGTCGAAGAGGACCGAGCCGCTCCCGCGGCCCCGCACCACGCCGACGACGTTGCCCCAGTCATCCACATGCACCTCGTGATACCCGAAGGCCCGCATCGCCTCCTGGATCACCTGGGCCACCGCCCCCTCCTGCGAGGTGAGCGATGGGGTCTGGATTAGCCGCCTAGCTAGGTCCAGCAGTTCCATACAAGCCACGCCTCCTATGTTCTCAGGCCGGCAGGCAGGGCCGCCTGCAGCGCCGCCACGTTCGGCTCCACGCTGTGGGGGGCGCCGGCCGCCTCGATTGCGTTTTTGATATCCTTTAGCCCGCTGCCGGAAATGACCGCCACCACGCTGTCCGCAGGGCCGATCAGCCCTCCGGCAACGGCTTTGTGAAGCCCCGCCACGGCAGCCCCGGCAGCCGGCTCGGCAAAGATCCCGGTCAGGCGCCCGGTCCAGCGCATCGCCTGGCGAATCTCGTCATCCGACACGAGCACCGCCCGGCCGCCCGAGGAGCGAATCGCCCGGACCGCCTTGGTGGCGTTGCGGGGTACGCTCACCGCGATGCCGTCGGCGATGGTCGCCTCGCCGGCCGGCCTCAGAGCGCCCGTCAGCAAGTAATCGTAGATCGCTCGGGAGCCCTGCGCCTGAACGGCGAGGAGCTTTGGCACCCGGCTGATCCAGCCGAGACTGTGCAGGTCGGTAAAGCCCTTGTAGATCCCGGCGATGGAGCACCCGTCGCCCACGGAGGCGACCACCCAGTCGGGGGCGTGCCAGCCGAGCTGCTGGGCGATCTCCAGGCCAGCCGTCTTCTTTCCCTCGGTCAGGTACGGGTTGACCGCGCAGCTGCGGTTGTACCAGCCGTACATCCCGACGGCCTGGGCGCACAGGTCGTAGGCCTCCCGGTAGGAGCCCCGGACGCTGAAGACGTTAGCCCCGAAGATGAGCAACTGGGTGACCTTGCCCTGGGCGGCGGACTGCGGCACAAAGATGGCGGTCTCCATCCCGACGTTGGCCGCTTGCCCCGCCAACGAGGAGGCGGCGTTGCCCGTGGAGGCGCAGGCGATCACCTTCGCTCCGGCCTCCAGCGCCTTGACCACGCCCACCGAGGAGGCCCGGTCCTTCAGGGAGCCGGTCGGGTTGGCGCCCTCATCCTTCAGCCAGAGCCTGTGCACGCCGAGCGCCGCCGCAGCCCGGGGGCTTTCGATCAGCGGAGTGCCGCCGGTGCGCAGGGCAGGGCGGGGCGTTGTCGGGTCGACAGGCAGCAGGGGCAGGAAGCGCCAGTGGCTAGGGTCGCGGCTCTGCTCCACCTCGTCCGGATGCCATTCCCGCTTGATCGCTTGATGGTCATAAACCACATCCAGGATGCCCGTGGGACCGCATTGATCACAAGTAGTTGCATCCGGCGCCGCCACGTAGGTGGCGCCGCACTGCACGCACTCCAGGTGCTTGACGAAACGCATGCTAGAACCTCCCATTCACGGGGTAGGCTATGTTGGTCAGATTTCGTTGCTTCAGGGGGCTTTTGTGAGATGAACTTGCTGGAGAGTCTATTCGCTGCGGTCACGGTTAACGATCAGCCGCCCATGCATGCAGGCGAGGTGATGTCCTTGTGGACCTACTCCGTCGTTCTGGATGAAGGCCGGGCGCTCTGCCTGTTCTTGCTCAATCACACGAGGGATCCTGAGTTGAAGACGTACATCGAGCACTTTGTTTCGGCCGTGGAAGATCCCCAGCGAAAGCGGCTGCACAACTTTATGCGCAACGAGGGCCTGACTCTGCCCCACGTCACCCCGGACAAGGGGAGAGCAGATCCCGCTGTGCTGCCTCCCGGCGCCCAACTGGGCGATGACGAGATCGCGAACATGATGGTCGCCAAATTGACGGCGCTGCTTCAGGCGCTACACGGCGGCCTGATCACCTGTCTGAGAAACGATATCGGTGCGATGTTGTACGCGTTCCAGACGGAGATGTACAAGGAGGCCTTCATGCTGAAGCAGACGATGTCGAAACGGGGCTGGCTCAAGGTGCCCCCGTCGTTCTTGATCGCCAAGGCGGAGTAAGCGTCTCACTGCGGACACCGATGCGGTTGGCGCCCCCACCCTGGCGCCCCCACAGGCTTGCCGGCCACGGCGGCCACCCGGCCCCGGACCAGCGTGAAACGGCACTGGCCGCGCACAGCCATCCCCTCGTACAGGCTGTGGTCGACACCCCCGTGCTGCGTGGCGGCGGAGATTTTGCTCTCCACATTGGGGTCCCAGACCACCAGGTCGGCGTCGAAGCCTGGGGCGACGGCGCCTTTGTGTTTGAGCCCGAAGATGCGGGCGGCGTTCGCAGAGGTCCGGGCGACGAACTGCGCCGGTGTCCAGCTACCGCGGGCCGCGGTGTAGAGCACGGCCATGCGCTCCTCCAGCCCGGGACCACCGTTGGGGATCAGGGTGAAGTCATGCTCACCCCGCTCCTTCTGGCCCTCCAAGTTCCAAGGGCAGTGGTCGGTGGCGACCAGGTCGAGCGTCCCGCTCTCCAGCCCCGCCCAGAGCGCAAGCCGGTGGACCTCACTGCGCAGCGGGGGCGAGAGCACGAAAGGCGCCGCCTCCAGGCCGGGGCGCCGATACTCCTCATCGGTCAGGACCAGATGGTGGAGGCAGGCCTCAGCGGCCACCCTCTGCCCGGCTTTGCGCGCCCGGGCGATGGCCCCGAGCGCGTCCCGGCAGCTTACGTGGACGATGTAGACCGGGGCGCCCGCGTGGCGGCCCAGGTCGATCGCCCGCGCCGTGGCCTCGCCCTCCCCGTGCGGCGGCCGGGTTGCCGGGTGCATCTCGGGGCCGAGGCGCCCGGCGGCCCTCGCATCGGCGATCAGCTCCTCAATCAGGTCGCCGTTCTCGGCGTGGACCAGGGTCCAGGCGCCGAGCCGTCCCGCCTCCTGCATGATCCGGAGCGCCTCGTCGTCGCTGATCATCAGGCGGCCCTTGTAGGCGAGGTAGATCTTGAAGGAGGGCACACCCGCCGCGACGATCTCGCCCATCTCGGCGAGCACGGCGGGGCGCGGGTCGATGATGCCCATGTGGAAGGAGTAGTCGCAGTGGGCCTGGGGCCCGGCCCTGCGCTGCCAGTCCTGCAGGGCGGCGCCCAGGCTCTCGCCCCGCTCCTGGGTGATCATGTCGATGACGCAGGTGGTGCCGCCGGCCACGGCGGCCGCGGTAGCGCTCTCCCAGGTATCGGCGGTGAAGCCCAGATCCCCAGCAGGCATCTCGATATGGGTGTGGGGGTCGATCCCCCCGGGCATCACCCGGCAGCCCGAGGCGTCCAGGATCTGGTCGCCGGGTTGGTGCAGGTCGGCGCCCACCCCGGTGATCCGCTCCCCCTCAATCCGTACATCGGCCTCGGCCTCGCCGGAAGCGTTCACGACGACACCGCCACGAATCACAATGGCCATCGTTTACTGCCCCCTCACAGAGGCTGGATGAAAACCTCCATCTTCCCACCGCACACCGCCCCGTCGACCACCGACGGGTCGTCGAGGAGGTCGACGGTGTGCAGCACAGCCTGCCCGTCGTCCAGCACGGAGAGCGCCAGCAGCTTGACCTCGGACTCGCCGCAGCCGCCCCCGATGGTGCCGTAGGTGCGCCCGTCCCGCAGGATCAGCATCTTCGCGCCGACCTCCCGCGGGCAGTGGCCCCGGGTGTGAATGATGGTCGCCAGGGCGGCGGGAAGCCCTTCGGTCCGGACCGACTGGATCAAGGCGAAGAGTTGCTGATCGTCCATGCGCTCACCTCCCGTGCACGAGGTTGCGGGCCAGGTGCGACAGGGATGCGCCGGTGCCGCCCCGCCGGACCTTGACCAGCTCCGCTGCCACGGAGACGGCGATCTCCGCCGGGGTGCAGGCGCCAATGTCCAGCCCAATGGGGGCGTGGACCCACTCCAGGCGCTTAGGGTCGGCGACGTGCTCCTCGGTGAGCATCCGAAACACGGTGCCGACCCGGGTGCGGGAGCCGATCATGCCGATGTAGGCCAGGGGCAGCGAGAGCACCTCACGCAGGCACTCCATGTCGTGGTGATGCCCCCGGGTGACGAGCACCACGTGGTGCCGTGCGCCGAGCCCCAGCCCGCGCAGCGCCGGCAGGAACTCCTCGCAGATCACCCGGTCGGCGGTGGGGAAGCGGTCCCGGTTGGCGTACTCGACCCGGTCGTCGATGACCGTGACGCTGAATCCCAGCAGCTTGCCCAGCTGAGCGATGGGCTGAGCGACGTGCCCGCCGCCCACCACGACCAGCTCCGGCGCCGGCAGGAAGGGCTCAGCGTAGATCCTCAGAGCGCCGGCACGGGTTGTGCTTGGTTTGCCATCGGTCAGCGCTTGCCGGACCGCTGTGAGCAGCGCCGGGTGGTCGACCTCGGCGGCGACGGTGCCCGCGTCATCGGCCAGGAGGCGCTTACCGATCAGCTCAGGCGGCCCCTCGACCACGGTGGCCATGGCTACGGGGCGCCTCTGGGCGATCGCTTCGTGCAGTTCGGTCAGGACGTCTATGCGGAACCACCCCCGTTTCCGGGGACCGGAAGGGGGACAGCGATCTCACCGGAGGTGAGGTACTGGGGACCTTCGCCGGAGAGGATCAGTTGGGTCTCCCCGGCGGGCACAGCGTCGAAAGTAGCCTGGAACCTCCCGCCGCCACCGCCTGCGCCACGGGCGCCCAGGTAGAGCCCGCCTACTCCTGTTAGGTGCAGCGGCATGGTCGGGCAGGTGCGGAACTGCAGTCCGCCCTCCACGCCCTCCACCCCTGACAGGAAGAGCACGCTCCCGCTCCGGCCCAGCATCACCTCGTCGAGGCGCAGACCAACGCCGCCTGCGCTCCATTCGAGCGGCTCGGAAACCACCGCAGGGCGCTCAGGCGGGACGGCGACGGTGACCGCGAAGGGGGCACAAACGGTGTAATGGAGCGAACCGAAGCAGACTTCAGCACTCTCACCGGGCGCCACCGGCGGGAACACCATCGCCTCGGCCTGGCAGGTCGGCTCCGGGTGCCCGAGGCGGGCCTGCACCGGCGGTTCAATTTGCTGGTAGTGCAACCCGGGCTGCATGGTGCCATCGACACGCATCAACATGTGAAGGGGGTTGCGCAGCCGGGTGGGCCGATCATGCCCTGCTCCGGTTTGCAGGTCTGCCCATACCACCGTCCGCTCTTCGGCGAAAGTGACCCGGTGGACCCGCAGCGTCGCCCCACCCGGAAGCTGCCGCTCATAGCCCACGGGCAGGCTCGCATGCCAGTCGGTGACCATGCGGGACGACAGGGTGAACGGGAACACCCACGGACCGGATTCAGGCGCCGCCGGGGCGCCGCTCTCCAGCGACTCGAGCCCCGTCACCCGGATGGTGCAGGCGCCTCCCTGCGAGGGGAGCCGGGCGGTGAGGGTCTGGTGAACAGTGTTGGGAATACCGGCCTGCGGCCCGATGGGCGGCGACCACGGATACGGCTCGCCCGCAGGCGTCAGGCTAACTTCCCCGTCCGGGGTACTCAGACTCGCCGCCGAGACCCGGTAAAGGTGCTCGCCCTCCACCGTCACCGAGCAGATCACGTAGATGAAGCCATCGGGACCGACCTGGGGTTGGCACCAGACTCTGAGCGGCGGGACTTCGCCCCGGCGCTCCAGGGTCGTGTAGATCCTTTGCATCGCTAAAACCTCTCCCATGTGCCCACGGCCACCCGCCGGGCCTCCTCGGCCAGCTCCAGCTCGTCGAGCCCGGGGATGACCCGGTCCCGCATCACCACCTGGCCGTCGACGACCACAGTGTGGACCTGGGCGCCGTACATGCCGAACTGGATGTGCCAGGGCAGGTTGCCCGCGGTCAGGGGCGTCGGCGGGAAGTAATCCAGGGCGATGATGTCGGCGGCGGCGCCCGGCTCCAGGACGCCCAGCTTGCGCCCGAAGATCGACGAGGCCAGCTGGGCGTTGCGCCCCAGCAGCACATTGGCGAACTCGCCCACGCCGGCGCCGGGGACCCGGCTCTGATGCGAGACCAGGGCGGCAGCCGTGCGCATCGACTCGATCATGTCCCAGGTGTAGCCGTCGGTGCCCAGGGCAATCTTGACACCGCGCTCCTGCATCCTTAGCATCTGGGCCCAGCCGACGGCGTTGCCCATGTTGGAGTGCGGCTGGTGCGAGACCGTAACCCCGGACTCGGCCAGCAGCCCCATCTCGGGCTCATCGACGTAGACGCAGTGCGCCAGGATGGTCCGGGGCCCGAGGATCCCCTCATCCTGCAACCGGCGGACTACCGACCGGCCATAGGTTGACCGGCTGTGGGCGCCGTCCTCCGGCCCCTCGGCGCAGTGGATGTGAAAGCCGATGCCCAGGTCGAACTCCGCCCGGCGGGCCAGGTCCATCGTCTCCGGACCCACCGTGAAGGAGGCGTGCAGGCCGAACTTGGCGGCCAGGCGACCGCCGCTGGGCATCTGGCGGGCGAAGCGGGCATTCTCCTCCACCCCGGCCCTGGCCCGCTCGGGGCCGTCCCGGTCGGTCACCTCGTAGCAGAGACAGGCCCGCAGGCCCAGGGCCTCCATCGCCTCGCCGACCAGGTCCAGCGACCCGCCGATGGCGTTGGGCGAAGCGTGGTGGTCGATCACGGTGGTGCAGCCGCTGCGAAGCGCAGCGATGCCCCCCAGCGCCGCCGAGAGGTAGACCCCCCGGTCGTCGAGCGCCTTGTCCAGGCGCCACCAGATCCGCTCCAGCACCTGTTGGAAGGTCTGCGGCGGCGGGTCCTTGAGCGCCAGACCCCGGGCGAACATCCCGTAGAAGTGGGCGTGTGCGTTGATGAAGCCGGGCATGATGGTCCCGCCCCGAGCGCCGACCAGCTCGGCGTCCGGATACAGCTCCAGCAGGTCATCGTAGGGGCCGACCGCAGCGATCACCCCGCCGTCGGTCAGGACCCCGGCGTCGTGCAAAACCCGGCCTTCCCCGTCCTGGGTGACCACGGTACCAGGACCGATCAGTTTCATCGCTTACTCCCCTCCCACGGGCAACAGGGTGACCTGGTCGCGGGGCCGGAAGGTCAGGGCGTCGGTGGGGCAGGCGCTTACGCAGAGCCCGCACTCGAAGCACGGGTCGTAGCTGATCGTCGGAAGGGTCTTGGGCGGCGCCACGATCGCATCGTAGAAGCAGACCGTCTCACAGAAGGTGCACTTGATGCACTTCTCCTCAAGCAGCTCCGGGCACTCTTCCTTCTCGATGACGACCCGCTGTCCGTGCCCGTACTTGCGAATGTAGGCCCGGTAGACCTCGCCCACCCGGGCGTAGCCCGCCCCGTCCAGCCAGTTGGAGAGCTCGGCAGCCATCTCGCCGTAAATGGTCGGGCCCTTGAGCAGCGCCCCTGTGCTGACCATGACCGCAGAGGCGCCCAGCATCATGAACTCGGCCACGTCCCGGCCCGTCATCGCCCCGCCGGCTGCGATCACGGGCTTGCTTACCCGCTTGGCCGTCTCGAAGACGAAGCGCTGGGCGATGGGCCGAATGGGGGCGCCCGACAGGAAGCCGATCCCCAGGGGGGCGTCAATGGCTGACTTGCCGGACTCCACATCGATCAGCAGGTCCGGCCCGAAGGCGCCGATCAGGCAGAAGGCGTCGGCCCAGGGCTCCAGCTGGGCGGCCAGGTCGGGCAGGTCCTCCCCGTGGTGGGGGCTGAGCCGCACAATGATCGGCACCTGCACCGCAGCTCGTAACGCCTGCGCCCCCGCACGGATTTCACCGCGATCGGCCCAGGCGGTGTCATAGAGAATCGCAGCGACCCCGGCGGCAGAGAGGCGGGCGCCCATCTCGGCGACCTCGTCCGACCTGTAGCCTACGCTGGCAATCACCGGGACTCCAGCCGCCTTGCCCGCTTGCACAGCAGGCAGCAGCTCAGCCTCAAACCATGTTTCAAAACCGACACCCGTGCAGGGGAGCCGGTGAAAGAGGCCATCCTTGCCGTAGGGCGCCCGGCTGGGCTCGGCGTGGGCGCCCGGGCTCATCGTCACGGTCTGCAGGACCAGCGCCGCAGCCCCGCCCTGCACGGCGGCGATCGCCTCGGCGGCGGTGGCGACGTTGGCGCCCGGCCCGGGCAGGATGGGGTGCTTCAACGGAAGGCCCTTGATCACGGTGCTCAGCTCCGCCATCGTGCTCCTACCTCCCCGCCATTTGTTTCAAATAGAGCCCCTGAATCTGGCTGACGTCGTCGTAGCCGTGGGCATCCAGCCAGTCGGAGAGCCCCTTGGCCAGCTTGGCGTGGTACTCCTGGCCCCGGTACATGATGATGGTGCAGACCTCCACAATCGAGGCGCCGGCCATCAGAAACTCGACCACATCCTTGGCGGTCACGATGCCGCCGATGCCGATGACAGGCTTGGACACCCGGCGGGCGACCTCGAAGACACACCGCAGCGCCAGGGGCTTGAGCGGGCTGCCGCTGAGCCAGCCGTAGCCATGGGTGGAGCCCAGCACCGGCTCGACCTTATCAACATCGATGGAGAGCGCCGGCCCGTAGGAGTTGATGCAGGCGAAGGCGTCGACGTAGGGCTCCAGCGCTGCCGCCAGGTCGCCCAGGTCCCCCTTGTGCGGCGAGAGCTTGGCGATGATGGGGACCTTGACCGACTCCCGCAGCGCCCTGGCGATGTCGACCACCAGGCGCGGGTCGACGTAGTGGATGGTGAACTCGATGGCGTCGACGCCCTTCGCCTCGACCAGCGGGCCGATGTAGCGCAGGTCGTCGGGGGTGTAGCCCATGGAGGCGATGAAAGGAATGGAATGACGCCGGGCCGCTTCCAGGCCGATATCATACTCGTGCTCCAGCCACTGCTCCAGGCTCAGCTCGGTCCAGAGCTCGTGGTTGAGCATGCCGGTGAGGCCGTACTTGGCCATGTCCGGCCGGGGCACCTCGGCGGCCTTCATGGAGACCGTCTTGGCCAGCAGGCCACCGGCGCCCCCCTCAGCCGCCCGCCGCAGCTGCTCCCCGGTGCCCACGTTGGGCCCGGCCGCCGGGATAATCGGGTTGCGGAAGCGAAGGCCCAGAAAGTCGACAGCGATGTTCGCCATCCCATTCCCTCCCCTAACTCTTAGCCTATGAGACCTATGCGGTGTGACAACGAAACGTGCCTGAAACTTCGGCACGTTACCGCTCTCCTCCTGTCAAAATAAATACCCAATTATGAACATGCGGTGGAATAGACTGTATACAGGGACGATGAAACTATTGGTAGAACATGAATTGCTGTCTAACTTAACTGGCAAGGTGGTCTTATTTCATGGCGGGACAGCAATGGGCAATGGTCGGACTAGCCGCTGCGTTTGTATTTGTGTGGAGCCTCCTGGGCGCCATCGACCGGATCGTCTCCCGGAAGCCTTGGGCGGGCCTCGGCCTGCTGGCCTCAGTGACAGCCGTACTGACCATGTTTGGGCTCCTCGCCGTAGTCTAGCGATCCGTACGCACCAAGAGCAGCCCTCCATTGCGGGGGCTGCTCTTGTGTCTGGGATGCCGTTTTGCGACCTTCGAGAAGGATTTCTTGACGGAAGGTGCAACCCATTTCCATAAAAATCGCACTTACTATGTGATGAAACGACGGGGGGGAATGGTTTGGACGAGGTCGACCTGGTTGTGCGGTGTCAGGCCGGTGAGCTTGACGCCTTTGAAGGGCTCTTTCGGCTTCACTCCCGAAGGGTGCTGCAGACGGCCTATCTGATCACGGGGGATCGCCAGGTAGCGGAAGAGGTCCTGCAGGATGCCTTTGCCCAGACGTTCCTGGTGATCAGGCGGCTCCGGGAGCCGCTTGCGTTTGCGTCGTGGCTCACCACCATCACGGTCAGGCAGGCGCGCAAGCACCTGCGCCAGGAGTGGGCCGAACGCCACATCCCGCAGAAGTGCGCAGACGAGCCTGCCGACACGCCCCCCTCTCCGTATGAGCAGGTGGAGAACCGCGAGGTACTCTGGAGCGCCCTGTGCAGGCTGCCCGAGAACCAAAGGGTCGCAACGGTGCTGCACTATTACCGGGATCTGCCCTTGGCCGAGATCGCGGAGATCATGGAAGTGCCCGTGGGAACGGTCAAATCGTGGCTGCACAGAGCCAGAGCCGCACTGGTGGATGACCTGCGCCAAGAGATCACGGTGCCAGGAGGGGAATCAGGACATGGATAAGCAGATTCGCGAGATGCTGGTGGACCAGGCTGAAGGGCTGGAGGTCCCGGTCGATGCATGGAGCCGCCAACGAAAGCTGCTGCTCGAACGCCAGGTCGCCCATGACCGGCAGGCGCCCGCCCGGGCGCTGTGGGCTCGACTTCGCCCCAAGGTTGAGCTAGCTGCAGCCTGCCTGGTGCTCGGATCCCTGCTCACCTTCGCGGCGTTGGGTCGGACAGCACTGTCCACCACACCCGTGAAGAGCGTGGGAGGAGCACCGGGGCGCCTGGTTTTCCTCAGCGGCGGCCACGTCGAGATCCTCGTTGACGGTAAGGTCACCCGGGTCGCTCTCCCCGAAGGTTTCTCTCCACGAGAGGTCTCCCCGAACGGATCGGCCGTGCTGGGAGTGTCTCGGTCCGATGCCGGGGACTCCCTGGCCGCCCTTGACCTGACGGATGGACAGGTACGGCAGCTGGCGCCGATGTCGAACCGGGCGAACCCAACCTGGTCTCCCGACGGCTCCTTGCTTGCCGTGTCGGTGAGGGTGGGTGCCACGAGTCGCATCGAGATCCACGGGTTCCGTTCCGAAGCCAGGAGCGTGGAGATTTCGGTCGGGCAGGGCCCTGTCCAAACGATCACCTGGTCCCCGGACGGAGAGTATCTTGCCGTACAGACGGGCGACGGCATGATGCATGATCGCGACCTCTGGCTGGTCAGCAGGGCCAGGGCGTCGGCAGCTCTGATCGAGAAGGGCTCGAATACGGCGCGGTGGGCACCGGACGGGAAAGCACTCAGCTACATCCACTCGAACGGCGACTCCGACAGCGAACTGGTCACCTACGGCCTCGATGGGAAGCGCCAGGTGGTTGTGGACAAGGCGATGCTCCGGGCGTCGTCGCCAGAGCTTGCTTCCCTGCTCGAAGCGCAAGCGGTCTCCCTGTATGGCACGTTCGTCCTCAAGGGAGATGGCCGCCTGGGAGCAGTTTTCAAGGCAGCCGGGCAAACACCGCGCTTTGTTCTGGTTACGGAGCAGCCGGGGGGAAAGGGGATTGCCACCAGGATCCTGCCCGTGTTCCCGGATGACCCCGGAAACAAAGGGATGTATCCCCCCCTTCCCTGCCACGCCATCGAACCGCAGTGGGCCATGGGCGGAGAGCAGGTGGTGACTCGCCTGGGCGGCCCCGGGTGCTTGGGCAAGCTGGTGATCCTAGATTCCAAGACCCTGGCAGTCATCGAAGAGCTCCGTATTGACAGCACCGTTCGTCATAGGGTGGCTCCAAACGGTGAGGGGTTTGTTCTGTCGGGCGGGACCAAGCCGGCCCGATACTATTCCCTGGGTGGACTCATCAAGGGGATTGAACTGCCGATGACGGGTGAACTGAGCAGTTGGTCCGACCTGAGGAACTGAAGCAAACGAGGCTGGCCGAGAAGATTCGGCCAGCCTCTTTACGTGTACACAGTTAGACTACTCTGCATATTCGGGAGGAATACGGTCTCAAGCTGCTGAATACCTGTCCAACTACTCACTGTCGAGGAGGCGCCGCCATGCTCGTAAACCTCAGGGAGTACCACCGGCCCACCGACCTGGCCACGGCCGTGGCCCTGCTGCGGCGGGAGCGGGTCGTAACGGACGTGCTCGCCGGCGGCACCGAGGTTGTAGGCCGCAACGACTCTGTCCTGGACGCTGTCGTCGATATCAGCGGGCTGGGCCTGAGCTACATCCGAACCGAAGGAGACCGACTCTGCATCGGCGCCACGACCCGCCTGCGGGAGCTGGAGCAGGATGAGACCGTGCGCTCCCTCGCTGGGGGGCTTCTGCCGCGCGCCAGCCGCCAGAGCGCCCCGGCCACCATCCGGGCCGGCGCCACCCTGGGCGGCACCATCGCCGGGCGGAAGGGCGGCCTGGAGATCCCCACCGCCCTGTTGGCGCTGGACGCCGTCGTCACCTACGCCACGCCGGAGCTGCAGACGCTCCCCGTCGATGAGTTCCTCCTGCGGCGCCCGGATCAGAAGGAGGGCGCCATCATCACCGAGGTCAGCCTGCCCATTAGCCCGGAGGCCAGCGGGGGGTTTGCCTTCGTCAGCCGCTCCCCCGCCGACCGGGCGATCGTTTGCGCAGCCTGCGTGGCCGAGCACGGGCGCAGCCGGACTGCCCTGGGCGGCGTGGCCATGGTGCCCCGGCTGGTCACCGACCACCTGAGCCATATCGACCACTGGGACGTGATTACTGGCTTCCGGGCCAGCGCCGAGTACCGGCGCTGGGTCGCCCCGGTCCTGGTGCGCCGGGCCTGGCGGGAGGCCATGGGGAGGTTGTCCGAATGAAGCTGAACTTTACCCTCAACGGTGAGGCCAAGGCGTGCGAGGTCAAACCCAACGAGACCCTGATGGATCTGCTCCGCCGGGAGGGGATCTTCTCGGTCAAGCACGGTTGCGAGTCCGGGGAGTGCGGCGCCTGCTCTGTGCTGGTGGATGGGCTCCTGCGGCCCACCTGCGTCATGCTGGCCGTGCAGGCCCAGGGCGCCGCCGTCAGAACGGTCGAGTCCTACGGCAACCCCCGCCAGCTCGACGCCGTGCAGCGGGCCTTCATCGAGACCGGCGCCGTCCAGTGCGGCTACTGCACGCCTGCCATGGTGCTGGCGACCCATAAGCTGCTAAGCGAGAACCCCAACCCGAACGAATCTGATGCCCGAGAGGCGCTCTCCGGGGTGCTCTGCCGCTGCACCGGCTACGTCAAGCCGGTCGAGGCGATCCTGCGCTCCGCCGCCCTGCTGCGGGGCGAGGAGGTCCCGCCGATCGAGCGGGCGCCAAAGGGGCCCCTCACCCCTGACGGCAAACCCCACGCGGCAGATCTCGAAACCGATCCCGCCGCTCCAGCCACCGGGGGAATCACCACGTTGGAACGCAAGCTGACCGAGGCCCTCCTCGACCAGGCCGACCAGCTGAAGGTGGTGGGCAAGCCCGAGCCCAAGCTGGACGGGCCCAAGCTGGCGAGCGGGCGCCCTGCCTTCGTCGCCGACGTCGACGTGCGGGGCATGCTTCACGCCAAGCTGCTCCTCTCCCCCCACGCCCACGCCCGGATTAAGCGGATCGAAGCCTCCCGGGCCCGGGCCCTGCCCGGGGTCCACGCGGTACTCATCCACGAGGATGTGCCCCGGGTCGCTTACACCTCCGCCGGCCAGTCCTGGCCCGAGCCGAGCCCGCACGACATGCGCTCGCTGGACAACAAGGTCCGGTTCGTGGGCGACCGGGTGGCGGCCATCGCCGCCGAGACCCCGGAGATCGCCGCCCAGGCAGCAGGGCTGATCGAGGTCGAGTACGAGGTGCTCCCGGCGATCACCGACCTGCTGGAGTCGATGGCGCCCGGCGCCCCCATCATCCATGATGAGACCGACTCCAAGGGCTTCGCCCACTTCGACTTCGGCCGCAACATTGCCGCCGAGATCCTCGCCACCCACGGCGACGTGGAGAAGGGCTTCGCCGAGGCCGACCTGGTGGTCGAGAAGACCTACCGGGTCCACAAGGTGCAGCAGACCTCCATCGAGCCCCACGTCACCATCACCTTCTGGGATGAGGATGGCCGCCTGGTCGTGCGCACCTCGACCCAGGTCCCCTTCCACGTGCGGCGGATCATCGCCCCGCTGATCGGCCTGCCTATGAACAAGATCCGGGTGATCAAGCCCCGGATCGGCGGCGGCTTCGGCGGCAAGCAGGAGGTCCTGATCGAGGATATCTGCGCGCACCTCACCATCGCCACCGGGCGCCCGGTGAAGCTGGAGTACACCCGCGAGGAGGAGTTCATCGCAGCCCGCTCCCGCCATCCGCAGGTGCTGACGATCAAGACGGGCGTGAAGCGCGACGGGACCATCACCGCCAACGAGATGCGGGTGGTGGCCGACACCGGCGCCTACGGCTCGCACGCCATGACGGTCCAGTCCAACACGGGGGTAAAGGTGCTTCCGCTCTACCGGTCCCCCAACCTCCGATTCGAGTGCAAGACCGTCTACACCAACCTGCCGCCCTCCGGCGCCTTCCGGGGCTACGGGGTGCCGCAGGGCGCCTTCGCCATGGAGTGCCATATGGATGAGGTGGCCAAGGCGCTGGAGATGGACCCCTGGGAGCTCCGCCGCAAGAACTGGGTGCAGGTGGGCGACGTCAACCCGCTCTCCAAGAAGCTGAACGAGGGCAAGGATGGCTACGCCCAGGAGATCCACTCCTGCGGCCTGGAGGAGTGCGTCGAGAAGGCGTCGGCCGCGATCGGCTTCTGGGAGAAGCGGGGCAAGGCCCAGCGCTTCCCGGACGGCACGCTGCCCCGGCGGGTCCGGGGCGTTGGCGGGGCGATCGCCATGCAGGGCTCGGCCATCGCCGGGGTCGACATGGGCGGTGCGATGATCAAGATCAACGACGACGGCTCCTTCAACCTGCTGGTCGGCGCCACCGACCTGGGCACCGGGGCGGACACGGTCCTGGCCCAGATCGCCGCCGAAGTGCTGGGCGTGAAGGCCGAGGATATCCTGGTCTACCCCTCCGACACCGACATCACGCCCTTCGATACGGGCGCCTACGCCTCCAGCACCACCTTCATCTCGGGGATGGCGGCGAAGAAGGCGGCGGAGCAGGTGGCCGATGAGATCCGCAAGGTGGCGGCCAAGCTGCTGGGCGGGGTCAACCCGGAGTACATCCGTCTGGAAGACAAGAAGTGCATGGCGCCGGACGGGCGCAGCGTGACCCTGATGGATGTGGCCCTGCACTCGCTGCACGTCAGCGACCAGCAGCAGATCATGGGGACCGCCTCGGCGGTCTCGCTCAAGTCGCCGCCGCCCTTCGTGGCGCAGTTTGCGGAGGTTGAGGTCGACACCGAGACCGGGCAGGTGACCGTGCTGCGCATGGCCTCGGCGGTGGACTGCGGGCGGGCGATCAACCCGGTGCTAGCCGAGGGCCAGGTGGAGGGCGCCGTCACCCAGGCGCTGGGCTACGCCACCTCCGAGGAGATGGCCTGGGACAACAGCGGCTCGATGATCACCCGGGACCTGCGGGACTACCATATCTTCGAGGCCCGGGAGATGCCCGAGCACACCACCTTCCTGGTGGAGACCCACGACCCCTTCGGCCCCTTCGGCGCCAAGGCGGTGGCCGAGGTCCCCATCGATGCGATGGCCCCGGCGATCGCCAACGCGGTGGCCGATGCCATCGGGATTCGGATCCCCGAGCTGCCGCTCTCGCCGGAGCGGGTGCTGCGGGCGATCCGGGGCTCCCTCTGATGCTGGCGACAGTGATCCTCGCCGCCGGGGCCTCCCGGCGGATGGGGGCGCCGAAGCTGCTCCTGCCCTGGGGCTCGACCACGGTGCTGGGGCAGGTGGTGGCCACCGCGCTGGAGGGTACCCCTGGCCGGGTCGTGGTGGTGCTGGGGGCTCACTCCGCGGCCCTGCCGGCGCACCCCCGGCTACGGGTGGTCTGGAACCGGGACTGGGAGGCCGGCATGCTCTCCTCGGCCCAGGCCGGGGTGCGGGCGCTGCCTGACGGGTGGAGCTCGGTGCTGATCGTACCGGGGGACCTGCCGCGGGTGCAGCCCGAGACCTACCGGCGGCTGATGTCCGGGCCTTCAGGTTCGATCTGCATCCCGACTTACGGCGGTCGCCGGGGGCATCCCGTGCGGGTGCCGGTTGGGCTGGCCGATGAGCTGCTGGCCCTTGACCCCGCCGTGCACTCGCTGCGCTCACTGCTGGCGCCGGCCCGGGTCACTCACGTGGAGGTGGACGATCCAGGGATTCACATGGACCTGGACACCCCCGAGGACTACAATAAGAATCAAACCACCATCGAAAGGCCGGCCAGCGTTGTTTCTGTACATCATTCGCCACGCGCAGTCGCTGGGGAACATCCAGCAGCACCGAACGCCCAACGACGGCCTGAGCCCATTGGGCAAGCAGCAGGCGGAACGAATTCCGCTCGTCTTTGAGCAGGTTCCTGTCTCTATTCTTTTCTGCAGTCCGTTCTCGCGGGTCATCGAAACGGCAACCCCGCTCGCCCAGGCGTTGGGGTTGCCGCTGACCTTGGTACCGGAGCTGAGCGAGATCTTCGACAACGAGGAGCGGCGCGACCACCCCTGGGAGTCAACCCGGGAGATTGAGTCGCGCCTTCCCCATGCGGCATTCATCGCCCGACACAGACCTGGGGAGCGCTGGTGGCCGGTATGGCCCGAGCAAGAGGATGTCGAGGTGAGGCGGCGGGTCCACGCCTTCTTTGAGACTGACCTAGTGCCGCTACTGGGAACCGATGCCCATGTGGCGGTCTTCGGGCACGGTGCGACGACCGCCGAACTGAAGGGCCTGATCGACCCCAGTGAGGCCGGGCGCCCACAGGCCAACGCAGTCGTACATCGTTACGAGCTGGACCCCACCGCGCAGGTCCTCTCCTCCCGTGTCATCTCTGACCATTTGACGGGGCTATAGTCGCAGCCCTTTCGAAGAAACTTCTCCGGTGGTGTCGATTTCATGGGGTCTCGTTCGTCGTCCTAGCAGGGACCAAAAATCGACATAAGGAGAGGATCAGCTATGTCTCGCATGCTCTTCGTGAACCTTCCGGTCAAGGACGTCCGGCGCTCCCAGGCCTTCTTCACCGCTCTGGGCTTCCAGTTTGAGCCGAAGTACACCGGTGAGACCTCGGCCTGCATGATCGTCGACGACAACATCTTCGTCATGATGCTGGAGGAAAGCTACTTCAAGACGTTCACCAAGAAGGACGTCAGTGACGCCACCCGGACTACGGAGGTCCTGCTCGCCCTCTCCTGTGACAGCCGGCAGCAGGTCGATGACCTGGTGGCCAAGGCCGTGGCATCGGGCGGAGCGCTTGCCCGGGAAGCGCAGGACCACGGGTTTATGTACGTACAAGCGATCGAGGACCCGGACGGACATATCTGGGAGCTGGCCTACATGGAGCCGGGCGCCCAGGGCTAGATCGAAGGGCAGCCCTCCTCCCGGTGGGCTGCCCTTTCTCGTGGATTACACCCAGGACTTGGGCGCCTGCTCGGGCGCCTTCTTTTCGGCCGCCTTCTTGACCGGGCGCAGTGCGCTGCCCTTCAGGTCGATGTACAGCACGGTGCCGAGGTCCTTCAGGTTGCGGTACAGGTAGATCGGCGCCCGCCGAATCATGCCCTGCGGGGTGGTCCAGTCGAGCGGCTCCAGGGCGAAGGCCATGTTGATGCGGAAGAGGGCGCCGTCCCTGGACCAAGAGACTTTATAGTGGTTAGGAAGCGTAGCGTCATAGGTGGCCGTGGGCGTGCACAGCATGGCCTGATGCTTGCTGCTGAACGCAATGTGGAAAGCCTCGAACCGGGGGGACGGGAGATGATGGTCCTCGGCCGCGATGCGGGCAAAGCGGCTGGCCTCGGCGCTGCTGCGCCCGGAAGCGGGGGCCTTGAAGTCGATGTGAGCCGGGAGATTCCGGCCCTGGAGCACCTCTTCCCTGCGTTCAACCAGGGGCACAAAGGTCGACAGGTCACTCAGGAGGACCGTAGGGTCCAGGGGCGGTGCAGGAACTGACGCATTCTTCGGTGCCATCGTCGGTACCAACCCTTCCCTTTATGTAGTGAGTCCACTTACAAGATTCTACCTTTTTCTTATATTTCCTGCCAATATAGGGAAAATTTTGTTCTCCTTCTTTGTTTCGCCGGCTCGGGGAGGAAGTGGCCATCCCGTTGGCCAACTGTGAACGTACGATCATCGGCGTGGTCGGCAAAAGGAGTGGCGAGATGGACAAGCGGACGAAGCTCTTTGGTCACAAGCACCCCTACGATTTGCGGGGTACGGAGCAGCTCTTTGTGGAGGCCATGGCGCAGAACGCCCAATTTCAGTATGCCAACTGCGCCGACTACCGCCGTATTTGCGACATGCAGGGAGTGGATGTGAGCCGCATCCGCACCATGGACGACGTGGCGAAGCTACCCGTGCTGCCCACCCTTTACTTCAAGCACCACGAGCTGTTCTCCATGCCTGCGGAGAGGATGCTGATCAAAGCCACCTCCTCGGGCACCAGCGGCAAAATGAGCAAGATCGGCTTTGACACCCGCAGTCTGTGGCACGGCCTGTCCATGGTGTTGCGGGTCGGCCGCTTTCACCGGCTGCTCTCCCTGCTGCCCTGCCACTACATCATCCTCGGGTATCAGCCGACCAGGCACAACCAGACCGCCTTCTCCAAGACGGGTTACGGCTTCACCTACATGGCCCCCGCCCTGTCACGCACCTATGCGCTGGTGTGGAAGGACGGCAAGTACGAGTTGAACCTGGAGGGGCTGAAACGGCAGCTGCTCCGCTGTGGGCGCAGTCTCTTCCCCACTCGCACCATCGGCTTCCCCGCGTACACCCATATGCTCCTGTCCCAAATGAAGGAGGCGGGCATTGCCATGGCGCTGCCCCGTGGCTCCAAGATCACCATGGGCGGCGGGTGGAAGCAGTTTTACGCCCAGCGGGTCGACAAAGAGGTGCTCTATCAACTGGCGTGGGATGTGCTGGGTATCCCCGAACAGGAGTGTGTGGAGTTCTTCGGCGCTGTGGAGCACCCCATTCTCTACACCACCTGCGAGAAGCACCACTTCCACATCCCGGTCTACAGCCGGGTCATCATCCGTGACCCCGACACCCTTGCGCCTGTGCCCCACGGCACGGTGGGGCTGGTCAACCTCCTCTCCCCCATGACCATGAGCATGCCCATCCTCAGTGTGATGACCGATGATCTCGGCGTCATCCGTGAGGACTGCGGCTGCGGCATCGACGCCCCCTATCTGGAGATCATCGGACGTGTGGGTGTGCGGGACATCGTCACCTGCGCCGCCGGCGGCGAGCAACTGCTCAAGGAGGTGTAACCCGTGATTCTGGCCCACGGCAGGTTGTACGAGGACTCCGCCCTGTCGGGCCTGCTGGAGACCTTGGAGGCGGACTGTGTCCGCACCATCGCCAGTCAGTCCATTACGCAGGAGCAGGTGATTGCCGCCTGCGATACCCTCGGCAGGCGGATCGCGGCGGGAGGCTACGACCTCATCCTGCAGCAGTTCATGGCGGACTTCCAGATCAGCGAGGCGCACCTGGCCGCCGCCTTGCAGCTGTTCTCCCGTGAAAGCTTGGAATACAAGTGCCGCATGGAGCTCTGCGACACCGCCGAACCGCTCCGCCATGCAGGACACTGCGACATCCGGCGGCACCGCTATCCACTGGGCGTGCTGTTTCACATCGCCGCGGGCAACGTAGACGGTCTGCCCGCTTACAGCGTGATCGAGGGGCTGCTGGCCGGCAATATCAACATCCTGAAGCTCCCCTCCGCAGACAGCGGCATCTCCGTGCTCCTCCTCTCCGAGCTGTGCAAGATCGAGCCCGCCCTGGCCGACTTCGTGTACGTGTTCGATGTGTCATCGCAGGACTTGGGCACCTTGCAACGATTCGCTGCCGTGGCCGATGCCGTGGTCGTGTGGGGCGGTGACGAGGCCGTCTCCGCCGCCCGCAGCCTGGCGAGCTGCAACACCAAGGTCATTTCGTGGGGGCACAAGTTAAGCTTCGCCTATGCCACTCTTGACGCCACCGACGAGCAGTTGACCGCCCTGGCCCACCACATCTGCCAGACCAGGCAGCTGCTCTGCAGCTCCTGCCAGGGCATCTATGTGGACACCGCTGACCGTGCGGTACTGGAAGCCTTCGGCAAGCGGTTCTACGAGATGCTGCGTACTGTCAACGCTGCCTACCCACCCGTGCCCCGCGGGCTTCGCGCCAAGGCGACCCTGCACCTCTACACGGAGGAACTGGAGCAGCACCTCACGGGCAACACCGTCTACCGCGGCGACGGCGTCAGCGTACTGGTGACCGAGGACCGCACCCTTGCCCTCTCCTGCCTGTTCCGCAACTGCTGGGTCAAGCCCCTGCCGCGGGAGCAGATTGTGCCCACGCTCAAAGGCAAGAAGGACTATCTGCAGACCTGCGGTCTGCTGTGCGGCGACCACGACCGCCTCCCGCTCAGCGACCGCCTGGCCAGGGCCGGGGCGGTGCGGATCACCGGGGCCGGCGAGATGAGCCGCACGCTTGCGGGGGAAGCCCACGACGGTGACTACCCCCTGCGCCTTTACAGCCGAATCGTGGAGATCGGGTAAACGAAAGAGCAGCCCACCTACTGGGGGCTGCTCTTTGGCTACTTTGGCGGAGGGCTGGCCCGCTAGGGCAGAATCTCAACGTACCCTTCCGTCCCATGCACGCGGATCCGCTGCCCATCCCGGATCCGTCGGGTGGCATGCTCCACCCCCACGACAGCCGGCAAGCCGTACTCCCGTGCGATCACCGCGCCGTGGGTCATCAGGCCCCCCACCTCCGTCACCAGGCCCCTGATCCCGACGAACAGAGGGGTCCAGCTGGGGTCCGTGTAGGTCGTGACCAGGATATCGCCCGGTTCGAGATCGGCCTGTGCGATGTCCAGGACCACGCGGGCTCGCCCGACGGCGATCCCCGCGGAGACCGCCAACCCGGCCAGCGCACCCGGCGGCAGGTCCTCGCGCCGGTACGACCCGGCGACAGCCTCGCCCTCCGACGTAAGCACCCGGGGCGGCGTGAGCGCCTGATAGGACCAATACGCTTCCTTGCGTTGGCGGATGAGTTGGTCATCCACCTGCTCCGTGCGCACGACGTCTTGGAGCTCCTGGAACGTCAGATAGAAGATGTCTTCCTTCTCACGGAGCACTTCGGCCTGCACGAGGCGCTCGGCTTCTTCGAGCAGGGCCTGCTTGTAGACGAAGTAGCGGCTGATCATCCCGTACTTCGGGTACTCCCGGTACCCGATGAAGGTGCGGACCCGGTCGATCATGCGCTTGGTCTCGCCGAGCTTCTGCGCCCCGTCCGGCAAGGCCCGCAGGCGCTCCAGCAACTCCTGCTCCTTCGTCTGCGCCTCCTGCCGCCCTTGCTCAAAGCGCCGCTTGCCGGCGCCCGGCTCAAAGTTGCGGATGTCGCCAAGGAGCATCGGCAGGAGCATCGTGGGCCGTTCGCTCAGGCGCGGCCGCGTAATGTCGATCTCGCCGACACAGCGCATGCCGTACTTCTCCAGCCATGCCCAGATGGCATCTTGCGCTTCCTGCCCGCCCGGGAGCCTGGGCAGCTCGTCCAGGAAGTCCTCGTCCTTTGCCTGCTCCAGATAGGCCACCACCTCCGGATGCGGGCGGATCACGTCCGCGACGCCCATGAGCGCCAGCCCCATCTCCGAAGTGACATTGTTGGGGACAGACTGCGTCAGCGTGTCGGCTGCGTTCTTCTCGCCCAGCCACGCCTGCAGCCGCTCGTTCAGCCACCAGGTGGCCTCCATTCCCGCCATGATCGCCTGATGGCTCCGCGGAGCGAACAGGACTCGCTTCAGCTCCTGGATGTCCGCCAGGATGAAGTCGAGGAGCGCCGATCCGGACTTCCCCCGGATGTCGCGCTTCAAGGCGGCGATGGATGCCTGGCTACGGGCGATCAGCTCGTCGACGATGGCCGGATCGGTTTCCATCGGGGTTGGCGGGCCGCCAGCCGGCGCCCCGGCGGGACCCTGGTCCGGGATGGTGGGGAGGAAGTCTCCGCGGTCTATGATGGTTCGAAGTGCGTCCCCGAGCAGCGGATCGGATCTCCCCAGGGTCTCCAGGAAGGCGGCGCGGGTCGAAGGCGTTGCCAGGCCGCGCGTAACGTCGACGAAGAGCCGCCCACCGGCCTCGAACATGGGCCTTGCGGCCGTCAGCTGCCACAGCGAGATCCCCAGGGGCTTCATGGCGTCGGTCATCATCTGCTGATGGCCAACCGAGACGTAGACGTGGTTCTCGCCGTCGTCGGCCGCGGGGATGGGGAACAGCGTGGTGATCGGCCGGCTCTGGACGATCTGGAAATGGTCGTCGACCAGGCACCATTCGATGTCCTGGGGGCGGCCATAGTAGCCTTTGATCCGCCGGCCCAGCTGCACGAGCCGCACGGCCTGTTCATCGGTCAGCGCTGGCCGCTCCTGCCGCTCCGCTTTGGACGCGACCTGGCCGTCCCGCACCTTGTAGACGTCTGCGTTCACCAGTCCGGAGACCAGGGCCTCGCCGAGGCCGAAGCTAGCCTCCACGGAGGCGACCTTCCGGTTGCCTGTGACGGGGTCGGCCGTGAACAGGATGCCGGCCGCCTGCGGGACGACCATCCTCTGTACAACCACGGCCATATGGACCTGCCGGTGGTCCAGGCCTCTCTGCAGCCGGTAGTTCACGGCCCGTTCGGTGAAGAGCGAGGCCCAGCAAAGGCTGACGTGGCGGAGGATCGCCTCTGGCCCCACGACGTTCAGGTACGAGTCATGCTGGCCCGCGAAGGAGGCCGTCGGCAAGTCCTCCGCCGTTGCGCTGGACCGGACGGCGTAGGCGGCTTGCTCACCCAGCCGGGCGAGCGGGCGGGTGATCGCCGCCGCCAGATCGTCGGGGATGGTGGTCGCTTCGAGCGTCTGGCGGATCTGCGCGCTGAGCGTGCGGATCGCCTCCCGGTCATCCGGCTTCAGGTGCGACAGCCGGTCGAGCTGATCGTCGATGGACGGGGCTTCCGCCATGATCCGCCGGAAGGCGTCCGTCGTCACGCAATAGCCAGCCGGCACACGGATCCCTTCGATCCGCGACAGCTCACCCAGATGTGCGCCTTTGCCGCCAACCAGCGCGACGTGCGTCCGGTCGATCTCCTGCAAACCCAGCACGTAGCTGCCCATTCGCTCACTCCCTTGTAGGTTCCTCTCCACCATAGCGTGGTCTCCCTGGGAGAACCAGTCTGCAAAATTCGGGCTTTCCGTGCTATAATGAAAGTGGAAGAAGGAACGCCCTGTGCACAAACCGGGCAAATCAGGAAATTACCGGTGCGACAAGCGAAACGCTCTGGAATCGCACTGGCTCCTTCGAGAAACACCGTGCGCACATCGAGGTACACAGTGTGCACACACCGAGCACATTTTGAAACGGCCCGTGCAAATAGAGAACGAGGGTGCGGCGAACGCCGCACCCTCGCTCATTTCCGGGGCTGATTCAGCGCGGCGTCCACCCGACGCCGGTCGAAGCCTACGATCACTTCGTCGCCAATCACGATCACGGGGACCGTACGAGAGCCACTCAGGGCGAACATCTCCCGCAGGTTGGTGAAGTTGCCGACCACGTTCTTGTCCTCGAATGGCACGTTCTTAGACGAAAGGTACCCCTTCGCCGCCGAGCATGGTCCTCACGTTGGCGTGCTGTAGATGATCACCTTTGGGTCCATGTATGTTCCTCCCGACGCTACTTGCGCCCGAACTTCATCATGATGGCTTCCTCCGGCGAGATCGCCGGCTGGGCCATGAAGTGGACCGCCCGCCAGCGGGGCTGCATCGCTGCGATCTCGGGCGCCAGCCCTTCAGCGGCGGACAGGCTCCGCTCCACCGCCTCCTGACGGGTCTCTGCGTTGAGCACCGGGTAGAGCCGCAGCAGGTTCGCCAGTTCATTCGCCCCGGCAGCGATCTCCTGCACCTCGTAGTGAAAGGGCTTGAAGCCGTTGGTCAACAGCGTGGCCTCGATCGAGCGCTGGTTGGGCTGGCGGTCCGGGTCGGGCAGCGACCGGGCGATCGCTCCTTGCTCGGCGAGCAGCCGCAGCAGCGCCCAGTGCGGGCTGACCACCCCGCCGCCGGTGTTGAAGTAGGTGCCGACCAGGTTAAAGCACAGGCGCCCCAGGGGCTTCATCGCCCCGCGCCAGGCCCGCAGCACCCCCTCCGGGTTCGGGAAGGAGAGGAAGGACATGTTGCAGAGCACCCGGTCCACCTTCTCCGGGATCTGCGCCGCCGCCTCGGTGGCATCCGCCACGATGTAGGCCGCCACCCGGTCTCCCAGGAGTCCGCGGGCCTCCTCCATCATCGACTCACTGGCATCGACGAGGTAGAGCCTGAGCCCCTCGGGCACCTGGTCCAGGGCGGCCAGGGCCGTCAGCCCGCTGCCGGCGCCCAGGTCGACCACGGCCATGCCGGGCTTCAGCGCAGCGAGCTCCGCCAGGCGGCGGTTGGTCTCCCGGTAGATGGCCATCTCGGATGCAATGCTGTGATAGTACTCGCCCCAACTAGCCAACGGTAAGTGTTCCCCTTCCGGAGCCGAGTCCTTTCACCCTTCTACAGTCTGGTTCGCGATCCCTCCCCCTACTCTGCGACGGAGGCTCGCTGCACGGCCCGGATGATCTTCTGGTACCCCGTGCACCGGCACAGGTTTCCCGCCAGCGCCTCCCGCACCTCCGCCTCGCTCGGGCGGGGGTTGTTGTCCAGCAGCCACCGGGCGGTCACGATGAAGCCCGGGATGCAGTAGCCGCACTGGACGGCGCCCTCCTCCACAAAGGCCTGCTGCACGGGGTCAAGCTGCTCGGGATGCCCGATCCCTTCCACCGTGATGATCTCGGCGCCGTCGGCCTGCGCCGTGAAGAGCAGGCAGGAGCAGACCGGCTCCCCGTCCAGCAGCACCGTGCAGGAGCCGCACTCGCCCTTGCCGCAGCACTCCTTGGCGCCCACGAGCCCCAGGTCGTCGCGCAGGGTATCCAGCAGGGGCTTGGCATCGGGAACCTCCACCTTAACGCGCTGCCCGTTGACTGTAAAGCGCACGTTCACCGGCTGGCCCTCCTCTCCCGCTCCAGATCCCGCATCGCTCGCCAGACCCGCTCCGGCGTGGCCGGCAGTTGCCAGACCCGCGCCCCGGTCGCGTGGGCAATGGCGCCCGGCACCGCCGCGACGATCGGGATCATCACGACCTCGCCAATCCCCTTGGCGCCGAAGGGGCCGCTCTCCTCCCGGCTCTCCACGGCGATGGTCTCGATCTCCGGGGTCTCCACCGTCGTCGGCAGGATGTAGGAGGTGATGTTGCGGGTCTTGTGGATGGAGCCCTCCATCAGCGTATCCTCGGAGAGGGCCATCCCCATGCCCATCACCACCCCGCCCTCGCTCTGGCCCTCCAGGCCCAGCGGGTTGATCACCTGGCCGCAGTCGATGGCGGAGACCACCTTCAGCACCCGGGTCTCCCCGGTCAGCTCATCGACCTCCAGCAGGCAGCCCGTCGCGGCGTAGCCGCAGACGTAGTGCGGGGCGCCGACGATCCCCTCGATCCGGTGGGTCGACTGCGGCAGGATGAAGTAGCCCTCCGCCAGCAACGGGCGCCCGGTCTGGGCGAGCCGGTCGTGGATCTCCGTCAGTTTCGCCGAAGCGTCGCCCGCAACGGCGCTGCCGTCTCGAATCTCGACGGCGTCCGCCGCCACGCCAAGAATGGCGGCGCCGCCCTGCTTGAGCAGCGTCAGCATATTCCGGGCGGCGGCCACCGTCGCTTGCCCGCCGGCGTAGGTCCCCCGGGAGGCGGTCACGGTGCCGCCGTCGGGCACCAGGCCCGTGTCGCCCTGCACGATCTCGATCTGCCGGATATCGCAGCCCAGCGCCTCCGCAGCGATGATCACGTAGGTCAGGGAGTTGCCCTGGCCGATCTCCTGCGGGGCGAGATAGAGCCGGAAGCGCCCCTCGGGCGTCAGTTCCAGCGCCGCGTTGGCGTAGTCGGGCACACCCTTGCCGAGGCCCACCCCGTGCACGCTGCAGGCCACGCCCACGCCCCGTCGCTTGCCGGGCGCCGCCTCAGCGATCAGCCGCTGCTGCTCCTGCCACAGGCTGGAGCGCTCCACCGCGTCGAGGCACTCCCAGACGGCGGCGCTGCTCTCGACCACGTGCCCAGCAGCGTCGACATCGCCCTGGCGCACCACGTTGTGCTTGCGGATGGCGATGCGGTCGATCCCCAGCCGTTCGGCGGCCATGTCGACCAGGCTCTCCAGGGCGAAGCAGGTCTGCGGGACCCCGAAGCCCCGGAACGCCCCGTTATAGCCGTTGTTGGTGTAGATCAGGCGGCCCTCCACGTCCAGGTGCTCGACCTTGTAAGGCCCGGCCATGTGCTCCACAGCAAGGCCCAACACCGCCGGCCCGAGGCTGGCGTAGGCGCCCTTGTCGACGACCATCCGGGCGTAAACAGCCGTAAAGGTGCCATCCCGGCGCACGCCCAGCTTTGCCTCGATCCGGAAGGGGTGCCGCTTGATGCCGGCCACCACCGACTCCTCCCGCTTGTAGTGCAGCTTCACCGGGCGCCCGCCCGTGTGCAGAGCCAGCAGCGCGAGATAGTGCTGCACGGTCAGCTCATCCTTACCGCCGAAGGCGCCCCCCAGCGGGTTGGAGATGATGCGGATCCGCTGCGGGTTCCAGCCCAGCACCCGGGCGACCTGCATGCGGTCCCGGTAGGCGGCCTGCCCCGGGCACCAGATGGTCAGCGTGCCATCCTCCTGCACCTGCGCCCAGCCGCCCTCGGTCTCGATGAAGGCGTGCATCTGGCGGGGGGTCAGGAAGGTACCCTCCACCACCACCTCAGCCTCAGCCATGGCCCGGGCGGCGTCACCCCGCAGCAGGCGGGTCGTCTGGAGCAGGTTCCCGCCCTCGTGCACCTTCGGAGCACCGGGCTCCATGGCGGCCACCGGGTCGGTCAGCGCCGGGAGCACCTCGTACTCCACCGCAATCAGCCCCAGGGCCTGCTCGGCGATCTCCTCGCTCTCCGCCGCCACCAGGGCGACGGCGTCGCCGGTCATGCGGACCTTCTCCTTCGCCAGCACCACCTGATCGGGGATGATGATCCCAAAGCCGTTGTAGCCAGGGATATCCTCTGCCGTCAGGACGCAGACTACCCCCGGCAGTTGGCGCGCCCGGGTCACATCAATCCGCTTGATCAGGGCATGCGGATGGGCCGCCCGCAGCGCCCGGCCATAGAGGGCGTTCGGGAACTGCAGGTCGGTCATGTAGCGGGTGGCGCCCCGCACCTTCTCCGGCCCGTCCTGCCGGGGGATGCGGCGCCCGACCCAACGCATCGGCTCCGTCATTTTCCATCACCTCCGCCCAGCAGCCGGAGCAGTCCACGGGTAAGCAGGGCGGCCGCCATCTGCTGGCGGTACTCCGCCGTCGCCCGGATATCGGTAATCGGGAGCACCTCTTTCCAGGCCATCTGCCCGATGCCCCTCAGCGTGGCCCCGTCCTGCGAGGGTGCGTTCATGAGCATGGCCTCGCATTTGCGCGCCCGCAGCACGGTCGGTCCCACGGCTCCGAAAGCGAACCGCGCAAGCGTGACTCGCCCCTGCACCCGCATCGCCAAGCTGACGACGGAGATCGCCTGGGCGCCCCGCAGGCCGAGTTTCTGCCAGAGCGACAGCTCGTCCGGCAGCTGGGCACGGAAGCGCACCGAGGCGATCAGCTCATCGGCGCGCCGCACGGTCTTGCCCGGCCCCAAAAAGAACTCCTCGATCCCCACCCAGCGCTCGCCGCCGCTGGAGATCAGCCGCACCTGTGCCTCCAGGGCGTAGAGCGGCGGCAGGCTGTCCCCGGCGGGCGAGGCGGTGCCCAGGTTGCCCCCCAGGGTCCCGGTGGCCCGGATCTGCACCGAGCCGATCTCACGCACCGCCTGGAGCAGCAGCGGCGCCTTGCGGCGCAGGACGTCGCTCCGCAGCATGCGCCCGTACGGCAGGGCGGCGCCCACCTCAATCATCTCGCCGTCTTCCCGGACCTCGGCCAGTTCGGGCAGGTGGCGAACGTTGACCCAGACCGGCACCCGCCAGTGGCCTTCCTTGACCCGAACCATGGCATCGGTCGCCCCGGCCAGCGGGCGTGCCTGCTCCCTGTGCTCCGCAAGCAGCTGCAGCGCCTCTGAGAGCGTGGCGGGCGAGATGACCCGCATCTCCGATATCAACATCGACCTCTCCCCTTCCCCCGGGTGATGTCTATTCCTGCGGAGGCGGCTGTACAATTAATTCCGCGTTTTCGTCGGCGCCGCAGCCATCTCCTGCCATGGAAATCTAAATAGAAGGACTGTTTAGATATCGTGACGAACCCTCGGGATGAGGTGAGAGCCATGACTCCAACCCTGGAGGAGATCCGCTTTGCGGTGGACGCAGCGGCGGGGCGGCGCCCGGGCACCCTGCTCCTGCGCCGGGCCAACCTACTCAACGTCTTTTCCGGCGAGCGCTACCAGACCGACATCCTGCTGGCAGGGCGCCTGGTTGCCGCCCTGGGCGAGGGCTACCGGGCCGAGACGGAGATCGACCTGGACGGCCAGACCGTGGCGCCCGGCCTGATCGACGGCCACCTGCACCTGGAGAGTGCGCTCGTAGAGCCGCGGGAGTACGCCCGCGCCGTGGTGCCCCGCGGGGTCACAGCGGTGGTTGCCGACCCGCATGAGATCGCCAACGTGCTGGGAGTGCCGGGCGTTTCGTATATCTTGAAGGCGACCGAAGGGCTGCCCCTGGACGTCTTCGTCACCGCCTCCTCCTGCGTGCCTGCCACGCACCTGGAGACCGCCGGCGCCAGGCTCGGCCTGACCGAGATCGACGAGCTCCTTCGCCATCCCCGGGTCGTGGGCGTGGCGGAGCTGATGAACTTCCCGGGCATCGTGGAGGGTGACGAGACGGAGCTGGGCAAGGCGCTGCTGGCGGAGCGGCACGGCAAGGTGGCGGACGGACACTCCCCGCTGCTTCGGGGCCGGGGGCTGAACGCCTACCTGGCGGCGGGCATCAGCTCCGACCATGAATCCAGCGACCCCGAAGAGGCCCTGGAGAAACTGCGGCTGGGCTGCCGTTTGATGATCCGTGAGGGCTCGGCCGCCCGGAACCTGGCGGCGCTCCTGCCGCTGGTCACCCCGGCGAACGCCCACCAGGTCTCCTTCGTGACCGATGACCGGGACCCCGCCGATCTGCTGAAGGACGGCGGCGTCGATCTGCTGGTCCGCCGGGCGATCGCGGCCGGCATGGACCCGACCCTGGCGGTGCGGCTCGGGTCGCTGAACACGGCCCGCCACTACCGGCTGGCCCGGCGGGGCGCCGTCGGCCCGGGCTACCTGGCCGACCTGGCGGTCCTCGGGGACCTGGGCGCCTACCGGGCCGACCTGGTGATCAAGTCCGGCCAGGTCGTCGCCCGGGATGGCCGCCTCCTCGCCGATCTGCCTCGGTACACCGACCCGAGCGTCCTGAACACCGTGCACCTCCCAGACCTGACACCTGAACGCCTAGCCGTACCCAACTACGGTCGGGCCATCGAGCTGATCCCCGGGGAGATCATCACACGAGATGTGGCCGTGACGGGCAGCGAAGAGGACCTCGCCAAGCTGGTAGTCATTGAGCGTCACGGCCGGTCAGGCACCATCGGCGTGGGCTGGGTGTTGGGCTTCGGCCTGCGCCGGGGCGCCATCGCCTCCACCGTCGCCCACGACTCGCACAACCTGATCATCGCCGGGGCGGACGACACCTCGATTCTGGCAGCTGCGCGTGCGATCGCCGAGATGCGCGGCGGATTCGTGGCGGTGGATGGCGATGCGGTCCTCGCCCGGCTGCCGTTGCCGATCGCCGGGCTGATCTCTCCGGAGCCGCTGGAGGCGGTCCGGGATTCACTGGTGGCGTTAGAGCACGCTGCGGCTGCCCTGGGGGTCTACATCAGATCACCCTTCATGGCGTTGTCATTCCTGGCGCTGCCGGTGATACCCGAGTTGAAGTTGAGCGACCTTGGGTTGATTCGAGTTGGGCCTGCCGGGTTGGGCTTGGTGCCCTTACGGAGGGAGGAGAACCCATGCGACGTGTGATAAAGGGCGGCACGATCGTCACAGTCAACCCAACCTTCGACATCCTCACCGCCGACCTACTGATCGACGATGACCGCATCGCCGCGATCGGCGACCTGACGGGTGCGGAAGCGGACGAGACGATCGATGCCACGGGCCGGGCCGTGATCCCGGGGTTGATCCAAACGCATATCCATCTGTGCCAGACCCTGTTCCGGGGCCAGGCCGACGACCTGGAGCTCCTGGACTGGCTGGGGCAGCGCATCCTCCCCCTGGAGGCGGCCCACGATGAGGAGTCGGTCTACTACTCGGCCATGCTGGGGATCGGCGAACTGATCCGGGGCGGCACGACGGCGATCGTCGACATGGAGACGGTCCACCACACCGACTCGGCCTTCCACGCCCTGGCGGAGAGCGGCCTGCGGGCGATCTCCGGCAAGGTGATGATCGACTCCGGCCCCGCCGTCCCCGAAAGGCTGATGGAGCAGACCGAAGGATCGCTGGCCGAGAGCGTCCGCCTGCTGGAACGCTGGCACGGCAAGGAGAACGGCCGGATCCGCTACGGCTTCTGCCCGCGCTTCGTGGTCACGTGCTCGGACCCCCTCCTGCGGGAGGTGGCAGCCCTGGCTGCCCGGCACGGGGTGCACGTCCACACCCACGCCTCGGAGAACCGCGGCGAGATCGCCTACGTCGAGGCCGACCGAGGGATGCGCAACGTGGTCTACCTCCAGCACGTGGGCCTGACCCACGATCGGGTCGTGCTCGCCCACTGCGTCCACCTCGATGACCGGGAGATCGGCATCCTGGCGCACGACCACGTCCACGTCGCCCACTGCCCCTCCTCCAACCTGAAGCTCGCCTCCGGCATCGCGCCAATCCCCGAGCTGCTCCGGCGGGGCGTCAACGTCTCGCTGGGCGCCGACGGCGCCGCCTGCAACAACAACCTGGACGGCTTTATGGAGATGCGCCTCGCCGCCCTGATTCAAAAGCCCGCCCACGGCCCCCGGGCGATGCCCGCCCGCCAGGTCCTCGAGATGGCGACCATCGCCGGCGCCCGGGCCATGGGCCAGGCGGATCAGATCGGGTCGCTGGAGGTGGGCAAGAAGGCGGATCTCGCGGTCGTCGACCTCGCCGGTCTGCACACCTGGCCCGAGAGCGACGTGGTGAGCCGGCTGGTGTACGGCGCCCGGTCCAGCGACGTGGTCCTCACCATGGTCGACGGCCGGGTCCTGATGCGGGACGGACTGCTCCTGACCATGGATGCCGACCGGGTCCGCAGGGGCGCCGGCACCGCCAGCGAGCGGCTGCTCCGCCGCATCGGTGCGACCGCCTGAACCTTTTTGGGCCCCGGGCCGTCTCGTACTACGGAGGCGATTTTACCCATGCTGCAAGATCTGAGTGAACGGCTGGCGTCCGCCGCCGAGGAGATGGCCCGGCTCGCCCGCACCGAGCGGCGGGTCGATACCCTGCGCACCGAGCTCCGGGAGGCGAACCAGGCGGCCTCCGGCCTCAAGTACCAGCTGGCCAAAGAGGAAAACGACGTGGCCGCCCTGGAGTCGCCCAGCCTGACCAACCTCTTCGTCAGCCTGTTTGGCGACAAGGATGAGAAGCTCTTCAAGGAGCGCCAGGAGGCGGTCGCCGCCCAACTGAAGTACGACGAGGCGGTCCACCGGGCCGAGTCCCTGGCGGAGGATCTCCGGCGGGCCGAGCAGGAAATGACGAGCCTTTCCGGTGCCCGCGCCCGCTACGAGTCGCTGCTGGCCGAGAAGGCTGCCGCGATCCAGGGCTCAGGTAGCCCCCGGGCCAGCGAGCTCTTCCGCTTCACCGAGCGCCAGCAGCAGCTGACCACCCAGGAGCGGGAGCTGGGGGAAGCGATCAACGCCGGCATCTCGGCGGCGGGCGCCCTCGGGCAGGTCGAAGAGGCCCTGCGGAGCGCTGCGGGCTACGGCACCTGGGATATGCTCGGCGGCGGCATGATCGCCACGGCCCTGAAGCACTCCCGCCTGGATGACGCCAAGAGCGCCGCCTACCGGGCCAGCCAGGCCCTGCAAGGCTTCCGGCGGGAGCTGCAGGATGTCCAGCTCGACATCTCCCCCGAGTCGGTGGGGCTCGACGGCTTCTCCCGGTTCGCAGACTACTTCTTCGATGGCCTCCTGACCGACTGGGTGATCCAGAGCCGGATCAACGACTCGCTGGACCGGGCCCGCAGCCAGCGGCTTCGGGTGGAGAACCTGGTCGACAACCTCGCCCGGCGGCAGGGCGCCCTCCAGGCCGAGCGGGATCAGATCGCCCGGGAGCGCACCGCCTTCATCGAACAGTACCGCCCCTAACGACGCGAGAAGACCGGGAGCAACCGCCCCCGGTCTTCCTTCGTCTTAGTCATCCAGCAACACCGGCATGCCTTCCGCGGCGAGCTCGGCCTCGGAGAAGATCCCGGCCCGCACCGCCTCGCTCGCTACGTGGTGGTAGGACTCCCGGGCCAACGCCTCGCTCTCCATGTAGCTCTCTTCGGCGCCCGCCCTGGTGGACGCTTCATGCTGGGCCCTCAGCTCCCGCAGCCGGTTCAACACCCTGGTCCGCTCATCCATGCCAAAGGTTCACCCCGTGGGCCTAGTATGCCCTTACGGCCACACATAAACCCCTAGCCCTTGCTCCAGGCCCCGGCAGAGCAGTTCGTGGACCTGGACGTAGGGCGCCACATCCTCCAGGAGAGCCCTGCGCTTCTCATCGGTGCTCATGGCGGGCTCCATCGCCTCGGCCACCGCCAGCGCTGCGGCGACGAACCCCTCATGTATTCGCAGGTCCTCCCCGGCCAGCACCCCGTTGACGAAGAAGGCATCCAACACCTGCGACGAGGTAAGCCGGGCCTTCCGCCACAGCATTCCGCTGGCATGGACGCGGGGCTTCGGCCCCAGGAGGTCTCCCCGGGCCCGCATCCCGTCGGCAAACGGTGTCCGTTCGATGCGCTGTGCCCGCTGAGCGAAGGCCTGCGCAGCTGGCAACAGCGGCTCCGGCATCCGCCCCTCCAGCGCCCGCACCGCCGTCACCCACAGCAGGTACTCCATCCCCTCGGATAAGGGGTAAGGAACATAGCCGATGCAGCCGCCCACGTGGCCGTGAAGCGAGGCGGGGCACTGCCGGCAGGTAACGCGGTGCTGCTGGAGCAGGGCCGCCTGCTCATGCAGGTCCTGGATGCTCAGGTTCCCCTGCACCTCTCGTTCGATATCCCCGGCGGGCACGCCCCCTGCTGCGGCCAGCTCGGTGACCCTGCGCAGGACCCCCTGGTGCTTCAGGCCCTCAATCAGGCCCGTGAGCGTCATTGACGTCTTCACCGTGCACCGGCGGTCGATGATGAACTTGGCGCCCACCCCGCTCCCCCCATCCCACCTAAACACTTCTCGCATAAATTAATACGTTGTGTATAGGTGTTAATGTTCGGAGGTGGTGACCTAAAAGAACTTCAACTGCCGATGATCGATAAAGGTCATGCGATGAATTGGGGACGGCCCGTACTCGTCGAGGGCCGCGAAGTGCTCCTTGGCCGAGTAGCCCTTGTGCTTGGCAAAGCCATACTGCGGGTAGAGCTGATCGTACTCCACCATCATTCGGTCCCGGGTTACCTTCGCCAGGATCGACCCAGCTGCGATAGAGAGCACCTTGCGGTCCCCGCCGATCACCCAGCGCTGCTCCCCCGTCCAGGACGGGACCAGGGCGTTGCCGTCGACCAGCAGGCAGGGCTTCTCGCCGCACCGCTCGGCCGCCATCTGGATGGCGCCCTCCACGGCCAGGGCCATCGCCTCGAAGGTGGCGTTGCGGATGTTCACCTTGTCGATCCGAGCGTGGTCCACGATGCCGACGCCCCAGCCCACAGCAACCTCCCGGATGGCGTCGTACGCCGCCTCCCGCCGCTTCTCCGAAAGCTTCTTCGAGTCGTTCACCCCCGGGAGCACACAGCCCTCGGGCAAGATTGCCGCGCCTGCCACCACGGGCCCGGCCAGCGGGCCGCGCCCCGCCTCATCCACACCGATCACCGTGTAGCCGTGGCGCCACAGGACCCGTTCCATCCGCAGATCAGCCAAGGTCGGGCGCCTCCTTCCTCCCGAACCGGCGCCAGACCAGAAGCAGGGACAAAAAGCCCACCCCTGCGACCGCCGCCACGTAGCTCATGGTGTGATACAGCCCGGCCGTCCCGACCTGGTCCACGATCCGGCCGGCGGCCATCGTCCCGGTGACCGCCGCCACGCCGCCGTTAACCAGCACCAGCAGGGCCTGGCCGCTGGTCCGCAGCTCGTCGGGCATCAGCTCGCCCATGAAGACCACGGCCGTCGGCATGAAGATGGCGAAGCTGACCGCCTGGAGCACCTGCAGCCCCAGGAGCAGGCCGGCCGATGTCACCGATCCGTAGATCCACCAGCGGGCGCTGAAGGCCAGGGCGGCCGCGGTCAGCATCACCAGGGGGCCGACCTTGCGGGTGATGTTGCCCAGCACCAGCCAGACCGGCACCTCCGTGGCTGCTGCGAGGCTCCAGGCCAGTCCCACCGTCGCCGCCGTGCCGCCCACATTCTGCATGTGAATGGAGAAGAAGGCGCCGTGTGCGGCCTGCGTCATCTGGAGCACGCCCGAGCAGAGCAGGAAGGCGATTAGCAGCGGGTTTCGCAGCGCCTTGATCAACATCGGCCAGACCGGGCGCTTGCCGGACAGGCCCTCGGCCGGCAGCCGGCGGGCGCCGACGAACGCCAGCACGTTGATGACGCCATAGATGACGAACGCCCATCGCATGTCCTTATACAGGCGCCCAAGCACAGCCGTCGTGAGCAGGAAGCCGATGGAGCCCCACAGGCGCAGCCGGGTGAAGGTCACCCCCGTGCGCTGGACCTCGCCCAGGGCGATCGAGTCAGCGATCGGGACCAGCGAGCCGTTGAAGAAAGCCCACAGCACCAGTGGGGGCAGCAAGGTCCAGAACGTGGTGCCAAGGGCGATAGTGACACCGGCCACAGCGACGGCCAACAGCAGGTAGCCGAGCATGCGGCCCCGGTGGCCCGACCGATCGGTCAGCGGGCCGAAGACCGGCTGCGAGAAGAAGAGCACCACCGGCGAGACCGACATGAGCAGTCCGACTTCGGTGCCCGACAGGCCCATCGCCTTGAAGTGCAGGGTCATAAACGGCGTCATGGCGCCCACAGCGCCAAAGAGCAGGAAATAGACGAGCGACAACGCACGGGCCTCCGATCATGTAACTTCATGAAAGTAGTGCTGTTTCGGCGTGAAGTCCCCTATGTCCTTTCGCCGACAAGTAGGAGGAACTTTTCCCACCCGTATCGAAATTCGAAATATGACTCTATCGTCAGGTTTTTGCCACAGGGAACAGGGGGTTAGCGCTCAAATGAAAGGGATCGGGGAATGGATTCGCCTGCGTGCCGACTGGCATCCAGACCGGACGGCGCTCGTGGGAGATGACCGCAGACTGACCTACGCAGATCTCGACCGGCGCGCAAACCGGCTGGCAAACGCCTTGCAGGCCAGGTACGGCATCCGCCGGGGTGACCGGGTCGCCTTCCTGGCCTTCAACAGCCTGGAGTTCATGGAGGTCATGGTCGGTGCGGCCCGGCTGGGCGCGATCCTGGTGCCGCTCAACTTCCGGCTGACCGCCCCGGAACTGCAGTACCAGCTGGCCGACAGCGGCAGCCGGCTCCTCTTCCTCGGCCCGGAGCAGAAGGAGATGCAGGTGACAATGCTCGCCGGCACCGCTGTGGAGCACGTAGTGGATCTCGCTGCCTCCTTTGAGGAGCTATTGGCGTCCGCCTCCGAAGCCCCGGTGAGCGGCGACCACCCCCTGGATACCCCCGAGCTGATCGTCTACACGTCGGGCACCACGGGCAAGCCCAAGGGCGCCGTCCTCACGCAGGGCAACATCCTGGGCAACGCCATCAACAACGCCATGTGCCTGGATATCACCAGCCGTGACGTCAACCTCGTCCCCCTGCCCCTCTTCCATGTGGGCGGCATCGGGCTCTTCAACACCCCCACCCTCTTCGCCGGCGGCACGGTGGTGATTCCCCGCAAGTTCGAGCCCGAGCAGTGCATGCGGCTGATCGAGCAGGAGCAGGTCACCTTCTACCTCGGCGTGCCCACCGTTCACCAGGCGCTCCTACCGCTGTACCAGAGCGGGAAGTACCCCACCCCCAGCCTGCGCCGGCTGCTCTCGGGCGGGGCGCCCTGCCCGGCCGAGCTGATCGAAGCCTATACCGAGCTCGGCTATCCCATCGCCCAGGGCTATGGCATGACCGAGACCGCCCCGACCGTCTTCCTACAGCCTGACCGCGAGGGGCCGGGGAAGATCGGCACCATCGGCAAGGCTGCCGGCTTCTGTCAGGTGAAGCTCCAGCGGGAGGATGGCACCGAGACGGCGCCCGGCGAGGTCGGCGAGATCACCATGAAGGGACCGAACGTCTTCGCTGGGTACTGGAACCTGCCGGAGGCCACCGCTGCCGCCTTTGATGGGGATGGCTGGTTCCACTCCGGCGACCTTGCCCGCCGGGATGAGGATGGCTACATCACCATCATGGGGCGCAAGAAGGACATGATCATCTCCGGCGGCGAGAACATCTACCCCCTGGAGATCGAGAACCTGCTGCTCACGCACCCGGCCGTGGCCGACGTGGCCGTCTTCCCGGTGCCGGACAGCCGCTGGGGCGAGGTGCCCCACGCAGCCGTGGTCCTGAAAGCCGGCGCCGCGGCTGGGGCGGAGGAGCTCTCGGCGTTCCTGGGCGGGCAGGTCGCACGCTACAAGCAGCCCAAGGCCTACCACTTCATCGCTGCGATTCCCCGCAACGCGCTGGGCAAAGTTGTGAAAACAGAACTCACCCGGAGGTACAGCTAAGTGGCGCGAATCATCGACACCAGCATCTACGCCCCTGCAGGCGTGCTTAGCGCCGAGGAGCTCGCAGCTCTGACCACGATCCCCGCCGGGGTGATCCGGGAGAAGTTCGGGCTCATGCAGAAGCACGCGGCCGCTCCCGAGGAGGGCACCACCGACATGGCGGTGCGCGCCGCCCGCCCCATTGTGGAGCGCTTTGGCGCCGAGAGGATCGAGTGCGTGATCTACTTTGGCAGCCCGCTCAAGGAGTACCCGGTCTGGATGGCCTCCGCCAAGATCCAGGACGACCTTGGTCTCTCAAACGCCTACGCCTACGAGGTGCAGAACGTCTCCTGCGGCTTCCCCACCGCCCTGCGCACGGCCAAGGCTCTGGTCGACAGCGGCGAGGTGGGCAACGTACTGCTGGTGGGCGGCTGCGTGGAGTCCCGGATGATCGACTACGCCAATCCCCGCTCCCGCTTCATGTTCAACTTCGGCGACGGCGGTGCGGCCTGCCTCGTGGCGAGGGATCAGCCTGGCCGGGGCGCCGCCATTCTCGCCAGCGCCTTCCACACCGACGGCTCCTTCTGGCCCTACGTGATGATCCCCGCCGGCGGCACCGCCCGGCCGGCCTCCCACGCCACCATCGACGGGGGCCAGCACGCCATCGACGTGACCGACCCCCAGGCGATGAAGGAGCGGCTGGACCCGGTCTCGCAGGCCAACTTCGTCCGGGTCGCCCGGGAGGCGGTCGCCCGGAGCGGCTACCGCATGGAGGACGTCAAGCTGCTGGCTCCCCTGCACACCAAGCGCTCCCTTTTCCTCGGGCTGCTGGGCGAGCTGGGGCTGCCCGAGGAGCGGGCCGTCTACCTGGACCACTGGGGCCACATGTCGGCCCTCGACCCGCTGGTCGGGCTCCACCTGGCCGCCGAGCAGGGCCGGCTGCGGCCCGGCGACCTGGCCCTCGCCCTCTCCGCCGGCACGGGCTACACGTGGGGCGCCACGGCCATTCTCTGGGGGTAAAGATAGGCCCGGGCAGGAACCCTGCCCGGGCTTACACGCTTACTTAGGCTGATCGTGGGTGGCTCGGCCATCGCCAGAGATGGGGATCACCGGACCCAGGAAGACCGGCTTGCGGCGAATCAGTACCTCGCCGAAGCCCTTGACCCGGGCGGCCAACTCCCGCAGGTCATAGTACCAGGCCTTGACGTAGACGTGCTTGTCGGCGACCACGCCCTGGGCTTCCAACCCGAGCTTCCGGGCAATATAGACCGCCCGGGTCAGGTGAAAGTTCTGCGTCACCACAATCGCCGTCTTTACCTGAAAGACGTCGCGGGCGCGGTACATGGAGTCGTAGGTGTCAAATCCGGCGTGGTCCATGAAGATGTCCGGGGTGGGGACCCCCTTGTTCTCCAGGTAGCGGCGCATGGTGTTGACCTCGTCGTACTCGACCTGGCCATGGTCCCCGGTAATCAGGATCTTCTTCACCTTGCCGCCCTGGTAGAGCTCGTAGGCGGTCTCCAGCCGGTCCGCAACCATGTCGGAGACCCGGCCGTCCGGAAAGACCAGGGCGCCCAGCACGATAGCCGCCTCGGCTGGCTCGACCTCCGCGGCGCTTCGAATGTGGGCTTTTCCTGTGAAGTAGACGACGGCATTCATGGCGCCCACAGCCAGGACTCCCAGGAGGCCGAGGGCCACAAGGCGCCAAAACCAACGCTTCAGACGGGAGCGCATCAAGAAGAACCCCCTGGGTTTTGCGTTTCGTGCTACGAATGACCATAAAGATTTCATGTCTTGACCATCGATTTCCTCCAGGAAGTTATTTACAATATAGGTTGATTATTGTAAACTGTGCTCAGGGGGGTGGAGTACCATGATTCGCAGGGGGTTTGCGGTCATCCTGGTGCTTCTGGTTTGCCTGATGAGTGTGACGGCTTCAGCTGGTGGTCCCGGCGTTATCACACCCATGTGCAACATCTCCTGGCAAGGCACCTGCCCGTAGCGGCAGGCACGGGAAAGGGGAGGGCGCCAAGCCCTCCCCTTCTCCGTTCCCCGGGACTCAGTGGCCCAGCCGGGCGCCCTTGCCGGCGACCAGCAGCCAGACCCAGTCGTTGACCTGCTCCACGTAGACCGTGCAGCCCAGCCCCGCAAAGACCGAGGTGAGCGTCCCGATGGTGGGGTAGTACTCCTCCTCGATCTCCTGGACCAGGTCCTGGCGGCCCAGGCGGGCGAACCGGTCGATCATGGCCTGGCGGGCGCCCTCGTTGGCCCAGGCGACATCGCCGATGACGATCCGGCCGCCCTGCCTGAGCACCCGCAGCATCTCCCGGGCGCCGGTCACCTTGTCGCTGTCGGTCAGGTGGTGGAACGCATAGGTCGAGACCACGGCGTCCTGTGACTCCGCCGCCACCGGGATCGACAGGAACTGACCGTCCAGCACCTCCGCCGAGCCCAGCTTCTCCCGAGCGATCCGTCGCATTTCCGCCGAGGGCTCTACCGCCGTAACGGCAGCCCCGCGCCGGAGGAGCTCCTGGGCGAGGTTACCCGTTCCGGTGCCCACATCGAGCACAGCCCGGCCCGGCCCGGCCCCGGCCAGGTGCGCCACCCGCTCCAGGACCTCCTGGTAGTTCTCAAAACCATCGGCAGCCGAGGCGGCATAGACTGTGTCATCGTAGGTCGGCGCCCAGCTGTCGAAGAGCCGCATGAAGTCCGTGTGACGCAGCCCCATGAGACGGTACCTCCCCCAGTGGATTCTCGCTGATTGATTTATAACTATTCCGGTCGGAATTCATGTGTTTATTCGAATTCGCCACCAAAATGAAACCCCCTGCTTTCCTCCTTCGTCCATGAGGTGAAACAGGGGGTGTGTTTATGCGCCGCAGCATCCGCATGATTGGACTGACCGTTATCCTCGCCTTGGTGGTCGGCTGCTCCGGAGTGGCCGGACCCGCCGCACCGCAGGCGCCGGCGAAAGAGGTGGATCAAAGGCTCGTCACCGGCAACACGGCGTTTGGCCTGGGCATCTTCCACCAGCTCCGGGCCGAAAAGCCCGACGAGAATCTCTTCATCTCTCCGTCCAGTGTCTCGCTGGCCCTGTCGATGACCATGGGAGGAGCCGCCGGAGCCACACAGCAAGCGATGGCGAAGGCCCTCGGCGTCGACGGGCTTTCCCAGGCCGAGGTAGACCGTGCCAACGGGGCCCTGCAAACCGTGCTGGCCAACCCGGATCCCAAGGTTGAGCTGGCCATCGCCAACTCGCTATGGTATGCCCAGAGCCACAAGGTCGCCCCTGCCTTCCTGGAGACCGCCAAACGGGATTACAAGGCGGAGGCCCAGGCCGTCGACTTCGCTGCGCCCAGCGCCGCCAAAAGCATGAACGCCTGGGTCTCCAAGGCTACCCGCGAGAAGATCACATCCATCACGGGCAAGACCGATCCCCTGGACCGCATGTACCTCATCAACGCCATCTACTTCAATGGCAAGTGGCAGAATCCTTTCGACCAGGCCCTGACCAGGCCCCGCACCTTCACCGCCCAGGGCGGCGCCAAATCCGAGATCCCGATGATGAACCAGGCGGGCTATTTCCGCTACCTGAAGGGCGAGAACTTCCAGGCAGCTGCCCTTCCCTATGGTGAGGGGCGCCTGAACCTCTACCTGTTCGTGCCTGACCCGGGCGTCACGCTGGAACGGTTTTACGAAGCGCTCACCCCGAAGAACTGGCAGGATTGGATGGGCCGCTTTGAACGGCGTGAGGGGTCGGTGACGCTCCCCAAGGTGAAGCTGACCTACCAGGCCCAGCTAAAGCCAGCTCTGACCAACCTGGGTATGGGCATCGCCTTCACCCCGCAAGCAGACTTCAGCAACCTGTTTGCCGATAACCGCGAGGACCTGTTCGTCAGCTCGGTCCTGCACAAGACCTTCCTCGAGATCGACGAGAAGGGGACCGAAGCGGCCGCGGTAACTGCGGTCACCGTACGGACCACCTCCGCAGCCCCGCCGACGAACCGGTTCACCCTGGTCGCCGATCGCCCGTTCTTCATCGCCCTGCGTGATGACCAGACCGGCGCCGTGCTGTTCCTGGGCTCGATCACCAAGCTTTGAGAAGTCAGGCGGATTTGCTCCTGATCCACCCGGATCAAGGCGGTTGCCTGCGCAACGGTGATGGCTCCGGGGGGGTATGCCCTGGCGGAGGTGACATAACACCTTGTTCCGTCGTGTTCCGTCAGGATTTGAAACTGGGCGCCCACTTTGAGTGCCCGACTTTTGACGATACTGGACCACTGCAGGGAGCCTCCGGCCCTGTACGGGTGCACCCGCTGTAAAGTCCGACAAAGTTCGTCAATATGTGACTCACTTCGCCCCCAGGCTTCCATCGATATGTACCCCGGCGGGGTAGGTGAGCACGCGGTTCGGACCAGGATCGTCAAAAGCAAGGTCAGCCCGGGCGGAAAGGCATTTCAAAAACTGACGGACCCACAGTTCCCCGCCCCTAGACGGCCCCCGCCCCGCTGAGCGAGCGCCGGGTCGGCGCCTTGGCAGACGCCGTCCGCGCCATGCACTTGTTTTGTTAGAAAACCTGAGCCGCCCTGGTGACCCAGGGCGGCTCTTTCGTGCCTATTTGACCTCTACTTCTACTTCCTGGTCGACGCCGATGGGATTGTGGTTCGGGTCGCTCAGTTCAACGAAGACCTTGTGTTTGCCCGGCGCCACCTTCGGAATGGTGTAGCTGGCGGTGTTCGGCATGACCTGCGGCCCGCCGTCGAGCTGAATGTGCACGTGCCCCGTCTTGCCGATGACGAAGTCGGTGGTCTCCATGCGGATCAAGATCCCGGCGCCCTCCTGCTGTGCGGTGACCTTCAGGGTTGGCTTCGGCTTGGAGCACCCGACGAGCGCTACGGTAATCAACAGGGTCAGCAACAATGCGGTAAGCCGCTTCACTTTCCTACTCCTCCTCACCTGCGGGCTTCTTTCGCAGGAATGCCATCGCAGTGGCAGCAGCTACAACAACCAAAGCCGCTATATAAAGGTAGGCCGACCAGCCCAAACCCTTTTGCTCTTCAGCAAGGACCGGGACCAGCGGAATGAGGGTCTCGGGCAAGTCCTCGCCGACCCGGACCCGGAGCGAGCCGCGGTGGGCCTCACCGCCAAGTGTAGTTTCGACATTCAGCTGATATACCTCTACCTTCGGCGGCGTAACGGTGCCCGTATAAGTGCCGGCTGGCCCCTCGGTCAGCCGAGCGTACTTACCGGGAAGCTTGCCGGGCTCCGTGGCCACCGCACCCACCGGCACTTCGGCGACGGGGGCGCCGTACACGTCGACCATCCGAACGATAACCTGATGTCCCTTGGTCGAGATCGCGGCGATCTGGGCAGCGGAGTGGGCGCCGGCAACCCCGGTGGCAGCGAGCGTGAAGGTGATCGCAAGCATGACGAGCGACAGCAACCGCTTCAAGAAAGACTCCCCCTTTGTCCACTCCCTATCGTACCGGATCAGCGCTGGGATTCCAATGGGGTCCACACCGTATCGCTCCAAGCAAAAATCCCACGGCAATTCCTACCGTGGGAGTGAGGATTCTGCTAAAATACCCCGAGGGGCTTGTCACGTGAGGCGAATGACCCCGTTCACTTCGTAGACGCACTCGGAGTCGCCGTTGGGGCGGGTGGCCGTTTGCGAAACCTCCGGCTGCGTCTCGACGCAGACCTGGGTAATTCCCTCCACCATTGCCTTACATAGCAGGCAGACCTGCTCGGGGTGCGCCGAGGCCATTTCCTGAAAGCCGCAGGTCTTCAGCACCAGGTGGGCCATGCCGTCGCCGCCGTGGGTGACCGCCACCGCTACACCGAGCCGCTGCAGTGCGGCGGCGCTCGCCTTCACCGAAGCTTCCATGCCGGCCGGGTCGTCGCCGATGGCGTCGATGGCCTCCCGGCCCAGGCGCCGGCCGAAGGTTTGGCCAATCTGGGCGACGGCGTGGTTGGCACCCTCGCCGAGCAAGGCCAGGGACTGCACCAGCAGGTCGGCGAGCAACTGGAAGTCGCGCGGCGCAACCGTTAGGGACACCGCGTTTCCCGAGGGTTTGTACAGGAACCCCGGGCGCCCGCCCTTGCCCGTTTTTTGGGCTTCGAGCACCAGCAGGTCGATTTCGGCCAGTTTGCCCAGGTGCATACGTGCGACGTTGGGATGGAGTTTAAACTGGCGCGCTACGTCTTGCACCGCCACGGGGCGGGTAGACGTAAGCACCCACTGGTAGATTTTGTACCGAGTCGGATCGGCCAGCACAGCACCCACCTTTTGAGCGTCCTGCTCCATTCCCTCACCCCAATTGAGAATCATTTTCACTTAGAAGCCGTAACGCCACCATTCTTCGAGGCGTCTAAACTTCTGGTTAGCAGGGCCTAAAAAACCAGCGACAACCGGCGATTCCACTATTGACACAGTGTAAACCCGGTCCATACAATGGAACCGAACCCCGTGAGCAGTACTGCATCTATTTTACACTGCACAAACAGTGTAAAACAAGTACCCCGTGCGGACGGAAATGGCAGGCACTGGGGTATACTAAATGGTATGGTGTAGGCTGAGCAAGGCGACGTCCAGGAAGAACCGACCGGCGGTATACTGCACGCACCGGTTCCGCTGCACGAGAGAAAGGAGAATCCACACCGTGACCACTGGCGCCCCTCTTATTATTGAAGACCTGCGAGTAAACATTGGTGAGAAGCCCATCCTTAAGGGCCTGACCCTCAAGGTCAACCCCGGTGAGATTCATGCCATTATGGGACCCAACGGCGCCGGCAAAACCACGCTCGGCTTTTCGCTGATGGGTCACCCGCGCTACGACATCACCGGCGGCTCCGCCAAGCTGGGCGAAGAGGATCTGCTGGCCATGGAGGTCAGCGATCGGGCCAAGTCCGGCCTGTTCCTCGCCTTCCAGTACCCGTACGAGGTCGCCGGGGTCACCGTGGCCAACTTCCTCCGCCAGGCCGTTAGCGCTGTGCGCGGCGAGGAGGTCTCGGTGTGGGACTTCCAGGAAGAGCTCTCCGGCAAGATGAACCTCCTTGAGATGGACGAGGCCTTTGCGGCCCGCTACCTCAACGAGGGCTTCTCCGGCGGCGAGAAGAAGCGCAACGAAATGCTGCAAATGACCCTGCTGAACCCCAAGATCGCCATCCTCGACGAGACCGACTCCGGCCTCGACGTCGACGCTCTTAAGGTGGTCTCCAAAGCTGTTAATTCCCTGCGTGGGCCGAACTTCGGCGCCATCGTCATCACCCACTATAACCGCATCCTGACCCACATTAAGCCCGACTTTGTCCACGTCCTCATGAACGGCCGCATCGTCAAGAGCGGCGGCCCCGAGCTGGCCGACGAAATCGAGAACAAGGGCTACGACTGGATCAAGGCCGAACTCGGCATCGTCGACGAGGCGGAAGAAGTTCAGGGGGTGAAGTAACCGTGCCCACGGCTACCGAACCCGCTTTCCTGGCGGAGCGCCGCCAGCAGGCCCAGGGTCTGGTCAGCACGCTGAACCTCCCGGCTCGTACCGACGAGGACTGGCGCCGCACCTCCCTGGAGGGCCTCGACATCGCCAACTACAAGCCGGCCCCGGCCCGGGCCACCCTCAGTGGCAACGTGCCCGCCGGCGTCATCTTCACCGACATCCTTACCGCCGCCAGCGAGCATCCCGACCTGGTGGCCAAGTACCTGGGCGCCCAGGTCTCCATGGGCCAGAACAAGCTGACCGCTGCCAACGCGGCTCACCTGTCCGGCGGGCTCTTCCTCTATGTTCCTAAGAACGTGGAGGTCGCCGAGCCGCTGTACGTGACGTATGAGGCGGCCGAGGGCGAGGCCCAGTACCTGCACACCGTGGTCGTGGCCGATGTGAACTCCTCGGTCACCGTCCTGGAGCGCTACGAGGGTACCGGCGAGTACCTGAGCGTGGCCGTTGTGGAGGTCTTCCCCCTCGACGGCGCCAAGGTTCGCTACGGCTACCTGCAGAACCACGGCGAGGACGCCTGGTCCTTTACTCTACGGCGCACCCGCACCAGCCGTGACTCGGTCATGGACTGGGTCGGCGGCGACTTCGGCGGCGGCCTGGTCCGCTCCGAGCTGGTGAGCGATGTCGCCGGGGTAGGCTCCACCTCCCGGATCAAGGTGGTGTACGGCGCCACCGGTAACCAGCACTTCAATATCGTCGCCTCCGAGACCCACACCGGCAGCGACAGTTCGTCGAGCATCCTCGGCCGCGGCATCCTCTCCGGCAAGGCGCACACGGTCTTCTGGGGCAACGGTGAGATCAAGGCGAAGGCGACGGGCTCCTCGACCTACCAGCGGCAGCAGGCCCTGGTGCTCTCCGAGAAGGCCCGGGCTGACGCCATCCCCGCCCTGATCATCGATGAGCACGATGTGGCAGGCGCAGGTCACGCCGCCACCGTCGGTAAGCTCGACGAGGACCAGCTCTTCTACCTGATGGCCCGCGGCCTCTCCAGGGCCGAGGCGATCCGCATGCTGGTGCTGGCCTTCCTCAGCCCGGTGCTGAACCAGATTCCTGTGGAGGAACTCCGTGAGGAGATGACCCGCCTCATGGGCGAGAAGGTGAGTGGCTAATGACGCTTGACGTGGCTCGCATCCGCCAGGATTTCCCCATCCTGGGCAAAACAATGAACGGACGCCCCCTGGTCTACCTGGACAACGCGGCGACCTCCCAGAAGCCCCGCCAGGTGATCCAGGCGCTGGTGGACTACTACGAAGGCTACAACGCCAACGTCCACCGCGGCATTCACAGCCTGGCGGAGCAGGCCACCGAGGCGTTCGAGGGCGCCCGCGCCAAAATCGCGGCGCTCGTAGGCTCCCCCAGCCCCAACCAGGTCGTCTTCACCCGCAACGGGTCGGAGGGCCTGAACATGGTAGCGTACGGCTGGGCCCGCAAGCGGCTCCGGTCCGGCGACGTGATCGTGACCTCCGGCATGGAGCATCACTCCAACCTGCTGCCGTGGCAGCAGGCGGCGCTGGCTACCGGTGCGACGATCAAGTATATCGACCTTCTACCCGACGGCACCCTCAGCCAGGAGTCCTACGACAAAATCCTGGCCGAGGGCGGGGTGAAGCTGGTCGCCTTCTCGGCCGCCTCCAACGTGCTGGGGACGGTCAACCCCGTCAAGGAGATGACGGCCAAGGCGCATAACGTGGGCGCCAAGGTAGTGCTGGACGCCATCCAGGCGGTGCCCCATGGCCCGGTGAACTTCACCGACTGGGGCATCGACTTCGCCAGCGCCTCCGGCCACAAGATGCTGGCGCCCACCGGCACCGGCTTCCTCTGGGGCAAGGCCGAGCTGCTCGAGGAGATGGAGCCGACCTTCTTCGGCGGCTCGATGATCTCCGAGGCGCACCTCTCCGGCGCCAAGTGGGCGGAGTGCCCGGCCAAGTTCGAGACCGGCACGCCCAACATTGCCGACTTCATCGCCTACGGCGCCGCCGTGGACTACCTGACGGCGCTCGGCATGGAGAACGTGCACAGCTACCTCGCCGAACTGACCGACTACGCCTGGGAGAAGCTGTCGACCGTAGAGGGCATCCGCCTCTTCGGCCCCCGCTCCCCCCGTGCGGCGCTGATCAGCTTCGACGTGGAAGGGATCCATCCTCACGACATGTCCGCCGTGCTCAACGAGGACGGCGTAGCAATCCGGGTCGGCCATCACTGCGCTCAGCCGCTCATGGAGCTCCTGGACGTGCCGGCCACCAACCGGGCGAGCTTCTATATCTACAACACCAGGGACGAAATCGACCGGCTGGTCGAGTCGCTGAACCACGCAAAGGAGTTCTTCGGCTATGTCGCTTGAGGGTCAGCACCCCGTTAACCTGAACACCCTGTACCAGCAGGTGATCCTGGACCACTACAAGAAGCCGCGCAACCGGGGCGAGGGGCTGGAGAACCCGGTGCTGGTCAAGCACCTGCACAACCCCACCTGCGGCGACGACCTGGAGGTCCAGGTCTCCGTCGGGGATGACGGCAAGGTCTCCGACGTTCGCTGGAAGGGCCGCGGCTGCTCCATCTCCATGGCGAGCGCTTCGATGATGTCGGTCGCCATCAAGGGCAAAACGCTCGATGAGGCCAAGTCCATGATGGAGTCCTTCTATGGCATGATGAAGTCCGAGCCGGGCGAGTACAAAGCGCTCGGCGAAATTCAGGCCCTGCAGGGCGTCAGCAAGTTCCCGGTCCGCATCAAGTGCGCCACCCTCGCCTGGCACTGCCTGGAAGAGGGCATGAAGGAGCAGGAGCAGACCGATAAGTAGGGAGGGTCGGCCAGTGGTTAGCGAACCGAAAGATATCGTAGGCGAGTATCAATATGGCTTCCATGACCCCGAGAACTATGTCTTTAAGTCCGAGAAGGGCCTGACCCGTGAGATCGTCGAGTCGATCTCCCGGTTTAAGAACGAGCCGGACTGGATGCGGGAGATCCGCCTGAAGGCGCTGGAGGTCTTCGAGTCCAAGCCGATGCCTACCTGGGGCACTGACCTCACCGAAATCAACTTCCAGGACATCCACTACTTCGTCCGTGCCTCCGAGAAGGCCGGCCGTAGCTGGGAAGAGGTCCCGGAGGATATCAAGAACACCTTCGACCGCCTGGGCATCCCCGAGGCCGAGCGCAAGTTCCTGGCCGGCGTCTCCGCTCAGTACGAGTCCGAGGTTGTCTACCACAACATGCGCAAGGACCTGGAGGAGGCGGGCGTGCTCTTCTCCGACATGGACACCGCGCTGCGTGAGTACCCCGAGATCGTCAAGGAGTACTTCGGCACGGTCGTTCCCACCACGGACAACAAGTTCGCGGCCCTGAACACCGCCGTGTGGTCCGGTGGCTCCTTCATCTACGTGCCGAAGGGCGTTACGGTGGAGATTCCGCTCCAGGCCTACTTCCGCATCAACACGGAGAACATGGGCCAGTTCGAGCGCACCCTGATCATCGTCGATGAGGGCGCCAACGTCCACTACGTGGAAGGCTGCACCGCCCCCACCTACTCCTCCGACTCGCTGCACAGCGCCGTCGTGGAGATCATCGTCAAAAAGGGCGGCCGCTGCCGCTACACCACGATCCAGAACTGGTCCACCAACGTTTACAACCTGGTGACCAAGCGTGCGGTGGCCTACGAGGACGCCGTCATGGAGTGGATCGACGGCAACATCGGCTCCAAGGTGACCATGAAGTACCCCGCCGTCTACCTCATGGGCCCCCGGGCCCGTGCGGAGGTCATCTCCATCGCCGTCGCCGGCAAGGGCATGACCCAGGACGCCGGCTCGAAGATCTACCACTTCGCCCCCGACACCTCGTGCCGCATCACCTCCAAGTCGATCTCCCGCGACGGTGGCAACACCATCTACCGCGGCCATGTGAAGGTCGAGAAGGCTGCGGACCGGTCGAAGGTCAAGGTGGAGTGCGACGCCCTCATCTTCGATGATGGCTCCAAGTCGCACACGCTGCCCTATATGGACATCATGAACGAGAACGTGACCATCGAGCACGAGGCCACGGTCTCCAAGGTCTCCGAGGAGCAGCTCTTCTACCTCATGAGCCGGGGCCTCTCCGAGGAGCAGGCGATGGCCATGGTGGTCATGGGCTTCATCGAGCCCTTCGCCAAGGAGCTCCCCATGGAGTACGCCGTGGAGCTCAACCGGCTGATTGAGATGGAAATGGAAGGCTCCGTGGGCTAGCGCCCATACCCCCAAGGGAGACCTTGGGGGTATCTTGCAGGGAGGTCCTTTTACGTGGCGATTGTCAAGGTCGCAGAACTGAGCGAGATTCCGAACGGCGGGTGCAAGCGGGTCATCGTGAAGCGGCAGAAGATCACGGTCTTCAACTGCGACGGCGAGTTCTTCGCCATCGATGATACCTGCACCCATGCCGATGCTTCCCTCGCCGAGGGGCAGCGGCTCGAGGGCTGCAGGGTGTCCTGTCCTCTACACGGGGCGCAGTTCGATATCCGTACCGGGGAGGCGCTCACCTTCCCGGCGGTAGTTCCGGTGCAGACCTACAAAGTGACGGTCGAGGGCGACTCGATCATGCTGGAGGTGTAGTTCCATGTCTGAGCAGATCACCAAGCAGCAGGTTCTGAAGGTCCTGGAGAAGGTGAACGACCCCGAGCTGCGGCTGAACATTGTCGACCTCGGCCTCATCTACGAGGTGGAGATCACCGAGGATAACAACGTCGGTGTGGACATGACCCTGACCACCCAGGCGTGCCCGGTGGGCCCGATGATCCAGATGCAGGCCGAGGCGGCCCTCAAGTCGATCCCCGGGGTGAACCAGGTCGACGTGCGGCTCACCTTCGACCCGCCCTGGACGCCGGACAAGATGAGCGAGCGGCTCAAGAAGGCCCGGGCAATGGGCCTGCTGTAGCGCTGGCATAGGAACAGGCCGGGGGAACTGCCCCGGCCTGTTTTGCGTTTACTTGACGGACTCGGCAAAGCGGATCAGATCATCCAGGGAGAAGTCCGGGTCCTCCCCGACCGTGAAGATGTCCCCGTAGAGGTCGCCCACCGGGAAGAACAGGTGCGTGTCGCTCTTGGCCTCCCACTTGAGCGGCTCGCCCGGGCGCTGGGCGAAGGTGCCGCCAATCACCGCGGCCGGTTTCCCGTTCACCTTCACCTCGGAGGTGGCGCCTTTGGGTACCTTGCGCTGTTGCGGCCGGGTGGAGAGGCGCCAGGAGACCGAGGAATGCGCGATGGGGTCGCGGTAGTAGATACCCACCTCTTTGCGCCCGGACTCCGACCGGTACATCTCGATCCGGTAGATCTCCACGCCCGCCGGCAGTGCTGTCGGCCGGGGGATATGCCCGCCCCACGCCTCCTCCGCCGCCTCCACGGTCTCAAAGACGTCCGGGTAATAGACCTTTCCGATGCGATCCTCCGTATATAAGCGGATCAACTCGGACACGCCTGCACTGTCCAGCTCGAGGACGGTCAGGAACGGGAAGACCCGGGTCAACTGCGCCGCCATGGCGGGGACCTGCAACATGCCAAACAGGGCGACGAGCACGGCCGCAGCGGCCGCTGCCATCCGCCAGGATCGTGTCCGCAGCTTGCGCCGGTGCCTGGGCGCCGCATCGCGCAGCGTTGCGCTTAGCAGGCCGGCGCCGAGGCGGTACTGATCGAGCACCCCCTGGCACTCGGCGCAACTGGCCAGGTGGGCCTCGGTAAGGACCCGCTCCTCCTCGGTCGCATCGTCATTCGCATAGAGAGCCAGCAGCTCCCGGTCATATGTACAGGTCATGATGATTCTCCTCTCAAGCGCAGGTACTCAACTCGGAAGGTCTCGCGGGCCCGCGCCAGGCGCTTTCGCACCGCCTCATAGTTCTGGCCGGTCATCTCGGCGATCTCCTGGCTGGTGAAGCCCTCGCCGTCTTTGAGCAGCAGCATGGCTGCGGTCTCTTGGGGCAGTTTCCGGAGCGCCTGCAGGACCAGGTCGTTCTCTGCAACCGACTCGGCCGTGTCGCGGGCAGCCCCGCCATGCCGTTCGGCTTGGAAGGGTAGCCAGGCGAACCTGCGCTGCCGCCGGAACTGGTCAGTCGCCCGATTCATGGCGATCCGAAACAGCCAGGCCACCTCGTTGTCCGGCGGCACGGCCATGCGGCGCAGGTCCCGAATCGCCTGGAGGAAGGTCTCCTGGGTCAGGTCCTCGGCGACCTCGCAGCTGCCGGTCAGTCGCAGCAGGTAGCGGAACACCCGCTGCCCATGGGCTTCCCACAGGTCGTCTTCCCCGATCGCCTCAGACCGGGCTGTGATATCCATCAAGTGTGTAACTCCCCTCTGAGAGGCCTCTCACACAGATAGGCGCATCAGCGCACCAAATTGGGACATCGGCAAACGCCCATAAGTAAACTCTTTGGCTGCGAAGCATACTAGGGAGGCCGCGCAGTCAGGAGGTTTTACGTCATGTCACGCCAAAGCAAGCCGGAGACTCCCAACCAGTTCGCCAGGTTCTTCGAGGAGTTCCTCCCTGCCACGGCAGCGATTTCCGGCGCTACCCCCGCCCAACTGGAACGATGCGCCCGGGACCTGGGCGCCCCCCTCCCGCCAGCCCTTCAGGATCTCCTGCAAGTGCAGAACGGCGGCTATTACCGGGACGGGCTGCTGCACGTGCTGGGCGCCGGGCGCCCGCTTCGCCAGGACGACCTGGCGAGTTGGAACCACCCGGACCTGTGGAAGGCCCGGTACCGCATGACCGAGTTGGAGACGATGCTCTTCTTTGCCGAGGACGTCTTTGGCAACCAGTTCGGGGTGAAGCTCGGGGAGCCGGAGCCGACGGTCTGGCGCTTTGACGCCGAGCACGGGGAGATGGACGAGATGGCCCCGAACTTGAGCGACTTCCTGAACCGGCTGCTGGTCAAGGAGGGACCCTGGCTGCTTGGCGCCGACCTGCTGCAGGCCTACCGGGAGAGCGGGGCGCCGTGGATCCCCGGGCGCCACCTCTCCTCCCTGACTCCGGCCCTCTTGGGCGGGGGCACCGAACCGGAGAACCTCAAGCCCCAGGAGCCCTGGATCCACCTGCACCTGACCGGGCAGATCGTCGCCCAGATCCGGCCGCTGCCAGCCGGGGTTCCCATCGCTGGCATACGCATCGACCCAGAGCAGTTGAGCGTTACCATCGAAGTCGGGCGCCGATAGGATACGAGTGCATAACTAGTAAGCGCCAGAAAGCCTGCGGCTTCTGGCGCTTGTCATATGCTTGTCCGCAACGATCCGACAGGTATGTTTAAGAACCTAACAGAACTAACGGATACAGAACGTGAACTGAGCCTTCATCGCAAGGAGCCAATACATATGCACGACGCCAGCAAAATCGGGTTCCGCCGGCTTGAGATGACCGATCTGCCCCTGATGCACCGATGGCTGAACGACACACCTGCCGTCAAAGCGTTTTACGCTGACGGCGAGGCGACGCCATATGAGCAGGTCGTGGCAAAGTACGGCCCACGGATCCGCGGTGAAAGCCCTACTACCCCATATCTGATCCTGTTCGGCACCAGCCCCATCGGCTACATTCAGACTTACCTGTGGCGAGACTACCCACGCGAGGCCGAACACCTGGGCCTGACGGATGAAGCCGCCAGTTTGGACCTGTTCATCGGGGACCTGGATTTCCTGCACCGTGGGTTCGGCCGCTCCATCCTCCACGGATTCCTGCGGCAGATTGTCTTTGCCGACCGCCGGGTGGAGAGCTGCGTCGTTGTGGCTGAGGTGCGCAACACCAGTGGCCTGAGGGCCTACGAAAAGGCCGGCTTTACCTTTCTGCGCACCGTGGAGAGCCCCTATGAGCCCGGTCCGGTTTGGATACTGCGCATGGGTCGGACGTGTTTGATTCCGCCCCGAACCGAGTATCTGACCGCGCCGCTCTGGCGGGAAGGGCAGCGTCCACCGGAATTTGATACCGCTGTCCTGGACCAGGTGCTCCCGGAGGTGGGTAGCGTGACAGGCGCGATTGAGCGCGTCAGTCTGCCGGAGCAGGGCGTCTGCAACTTACTGCTGCGGCTGGAGGCCGAGCATGGCGTATTTGCCCTCAAGATGGCCCGCGGGCCGTACCGGTCGCAGGAACTCTGGGCGGAACACGTCGCCATGCAGGCGCTTGCCGACAGCTCAGTGCCGGTGCCGCCCTCGTTGCTGTACCGCCGCCGGGGCGACCTCGCATTCCAACTCCGGCGGTACGACTCGGGCACGCCGCTGACAGCACTCATGGGCACCGCTGAGCGGGCGCAGGCCATTACTGAACTGGGGCGTACCCTCGCCGCCATCCATGCGGTGTCCGTGCCGCCGAACCAGCTCTGGTCTGAGTGGGTGACCCGCAGTCTGGAACTTGCTGCCCGCAACCTGGCGGCAGGCGTCATAGACCCGGAGGACTTCAGCCCGGACCGGCCGCCGGCGGCCGCTCTACAGTGGCTGCAGGAAAATCGACCCGACTCGGGCACCGTTTGCCTGCTCCACGGCGATTACCGTCCGAAGAACCTGCTCTGGCGGAATGGTCAAGTCAGCGCCGTCATCGACTGGGCCTTCGTAGATGTGGGCGACCCCTACTACGACCTCAGCATCATTCGCTGGTACCTGCAAGATGATGCGGAGTGGCAACAGTTCCTCGCCGCATATGGCCTGCAGCAGTTTGACCGGAAACGTTTCGCCTTCAACATGCAGTTACACACGTTCCTCAACGTCTAGCCGCAGTCCCAGGGAAGCCAATACGCCCCGTGCAGCGACTCGTGTCGCAGCACGGGGCGTGCATTACTATCAAGCGGGGATCGTTTGCATCCTAGGGGCGGCGTCCGGGCACCTTGCGGTTGCTGTTGGCGGCCGCCTGGACCCAGGCGGTGATCCGCTTCTCGAAGACCTTGGGCTCCAGTTGCTGCAGGGTGGTGGTGCCCACTCGGGTCCTTCCCTCGCCCTCCTTCAGCCGCTCCTCCAGCACGCCGTCCTTGCACTCCACCACATACTCCAGCACGGGCTTGAGAATGCGGAAGGAGAGGCTCGGGTAGCGCTGATCGAACCGGCTGATCGAAAACGCCACGTCCACCCCGAAAGCGTCGCCGAACTCGGCGGCGCCCTTCATGATGCGCTCATGTTCTGTAAGTAGCTTCCGAAACCCATTCAGTACCTGGACCTTCTGCTGCTCAATGGCCTGTTCCTTGGCCTGAAGGTTCTGGTTCAGGCCTGCCAGCTTGTCACGCCAGTCGCTCATGATGCACATCTCACCCCGGAACTATTCTCCCACAGCCCCGGCCGGTTGGGAAGACCACGCCTTGGGGATGTACCCGCACTGCGGGTCCTCCGCCAGCCAGTCACCATACGCACCGTAAGCCCGGGCCCGGGAGCCGCCACAGATCGACTTGAACTCACAGACCCCGCACCGGCCCTTGAGCTGCGAGGGGTCCCGCAGCAGGCGGAAGATCTCGGAGTTGCGGTAGATCTCGGTCAGGCTCTGCTCCTTGACGTTGCCGGCGGGCCACGGCAAGAAGCCGCTGGGGTTCACCTCACCGATGTGCGAGATGAAGGCGAAGCCCTTGCCGTCGTTGACGCCCATGGTGGGCAGCACCTTGGCGCCCCGCTGGAGCAGCACCCGGCGGTAGTGCGGCCCCTCGGTCGCCTTGATCGGGAAGCCGGCGGTCTGGCTGTATTCCGCCATCCACTGCATGATCTCCTCGCACTCGGCGGGGGAGAGCATGTCCGACATCTGGGCTCGGCCGGTGGGCACCAGGAAGAAGACCGACCAGAGCGAGACGCCCAGGGAAGCGACCTTCTCGGCGATCCGGGGCAGGTCGTGCTTGTTGTACTGGGAGATGGTGGTCCCGATCTGGATCTCCAGGCCCGCCTGGCGGGCGGCCTCAATGCCTTCCATGGTCCAGCGGTAGGAGCCCTGTACGCCACGGAAGGTGTCGTGCGCCTGCTCGTCGGAGTGATCCAGGCTGAAGGCGACCCGCTGCATGCCGGCCTCGGCGCAGCGCTGCATGTTCTTCAGGTTGGCCAGGCGGGTGCCGCTGGGGCTGCCCGAGATCCGCAGCCCAATCGAGGTGCCGTACTTGACCAGCTCAGGGAGGTCCTTGCGCATGAACGGGTCGCCGCCCGTCAGCACGAAGACCATCGGATCCAGCTCCCGGACCTGGTCCATCAGCCGGCAGCCCTCTTCAAAGGTCAGCTCGTCCGGGTGGCGGCTCGGGTTAGCCTCGGCCCGGCAGTGACGGCAGGCCAGAGCGCAGGCCCGGGTCACCTCCCAGATCACCACCAGCGGGCGCTGGTTAAAGTCAAAGTCAGGGCGCCGGCCCGCCTCGCCCATTGCGCGTGGAATCATGAAAAGCCCGCTCCTCTCAGGGTACCGATCGTGCGACCAGTCTACCTGATTGGCGCGGGCTTCACCGTGATAACGGTCACTTAGGCGGACTGCTTCTTCTCAAACCGAACGTTGGGAAGCATCAGCGTCACACCCAGGGATACGACGGCCGCCACGAGCATCACGAGATGGACGTTGCGGAGGGCGCCCGCCAGGGCGTTGCGCATCAGGTCGAGCTGTTCTGCGGGGAGGGCGCCCCACGACTTGGGGTCGAGCAGCGAGTTGGCCACCTCGCCGGCCTGGGCAGCTGTGGTCGCGACCACGCCGGGCACCTGCCGCAGGCCCTTGAGCAGCGTCAGGTTCATGGTCGCGCCCATGACCGAGACCCAGACCAGGCCGCCTAAGGTCCGCAGGAACTGGAGCGACGCGGTGGCCACGCCGCGACGGGACCAGTCGACGGCGTTCTGGATGCCCAGCACGAAGGCCAGGGTGGAGAAGCCCATGCCGGAGCCTACAACGAACGTGAGAACGCCCAGAACCACCTCGGGCAGCGTGTGCATGGTCCGCCCCAGGATCACAAGCCCAGCGGAGGAGATCCCCAGGAGGATCATGCCCGTCACTGCCGCCGGGCGCACGCCCATCTTCATGATGAAGCGCCCGCCGACAAACGATGAGAGCGACCAGGCGATCGACATCCACAGCAGCGAGGCGCCGGAGCGGGTGGCCGAGAAGCCCTGCACGCCCTGGGCCCAGATCGGCAGATAGACCGTGACGCCGTACATGACCCCGCCGACCATAAAGCCCGCCAGCACGGGGATGGCGATCTGCTTATCCTTGAAGAGGTCCAAGGGCAGCATGGGGTCCGGCGCCCGCAGTTCCTGCCACACGAAGATCGACAGGAGCGCCACAGCGGCGACGCCCAGGCCGACCGCCTGCGGCGAGACCCAGGCGTACTCGTTGCCCCCGGTCAGGAGCAGCAGCAGGAGGCAGGTGATGCCTGCTGTGAGGGTGATGGAGCCCAGGTAGTCCACCTGCACCTTGCGGCGCTCCACCTTCTCGTCCAGGAAGCGCCAGATCATCAGCAGAGCGAGGACGCCCAGCGGCAGGTTGATGTAGAACAGCCAGCGCCAGGTGGCGTAGTCGACAATCAGGCCGCCCGCCAGCGGGCCCACTAGGGAGCTGAAGCCCCACACGGCCGAGAACCAGCCCTGCATCTTTGCCCGCTCGGCGGGGGTGAAGATATCGCCGATGATGGTCTGCACCGTGGGCATGATGGCGCCGGCGCCCAGGCCCTGCAAGGCGCGGAAGAAGATCAGCTGCGGCATGGTCTGCGCCAGCCCGCACAGCGCGGAGCCCGAGACGAAAATGATAGCGCCGATGGAGAAGGTCAGCTTGCGCCCGAGGATGTCGGCCAGCTTGCCATAGACCGGCACGGTGGCCGTCGATGTAAGCATGTAGGCCGTAACCAGCCAGGTCAACATGGAGAAGCCGCCCAGGGCGCCGACAATGCGGGGCATGGCCGTGTCGACAATGGTGACGTCGACCGCCGAAAGGAAGCTAGCCAACATCAGCGCGAAGACGGTGTACATACGACGGTCCTTGATCAAGGGTAGCGTAACCTCCCAGTTTCGGATTCCGGAGGATTCTACATGCTTATGTCATTCTCCCCCTTGGCTTCACCCGCAGGTGATGCCGCTACATAAGATGGAGGTGGAATCTCCACAAGGAGGCGCATTCTCCATGCAGTGGCTACCTTGGGCGCAGCCTGACGGGCAGGCGCCTGAGATCCAGGATATCGAGCAGAACCTGACCGATGAAGCCGGCCCCCTCGGCGCCCGGGGCTGGGGCGGCTGGCGCAAGCTGCCCACGGGGGCAACGCTCGACACCCCCGGCCCCGTGCGCTTCGGCAACGACCTGCACATGTTCGTGCGGGGCACCGACGACGGCATCTACTGGAACCGGATGAGCCGGCGCACCGGCTGGGGCGAGTGGCGTGAGCTGCCCGGCGGCGGACGCACCCCCTCCGGACCGGCGCCGGTGGTCTACGGTGACCGCCTCCACGTCTTCGTGCGGGGCACCGACAACCGCATCTACCAGAACACCCTGTCGGCGCCCGGCGGCACCTGGACCGGCTGGAGCGAGGTTCCCGGCGGCGGCCTTACGCCCAGCGCCCCTGCGGCGGTCGTACATGGCGGCGTGCTCTACCTGGTCGTCCGTGGCACGGACGACGGCATCTACTACCAGCGCTTCGACGGCCAGTGGCGCGGCTGGCGGCGGCTGCCCCACGGCGGCCAGACCTCCAGCGCTCCCACGGCGGCCTCCTACCTGGGGAGGCTCCGGATCTACGTTCGCGGCACCGACAACCGCATCTACGGCAGCGTGATGGCCTCCGACGGGAACTGGACCCGCTGGGAAGAGATTCCCGGCGGCGGCCAGACCACCTCGGGGCCCTGGGCCACGGTCTACCGCGGCAACCTCTACCTCTTCGTGCGCGGCACGGATGATGGCATCTACCTGAACATCCGTGACCAGCGGGGCCGCTGGACCGGCTGGCAGGAGCTCCCCGGCGGCGGGCGCACCCCTTCGGGGCCCTCGGCGATCAGCTTTGCCGACCGGCTCTATGCCTTCGTGCGCGGTACCGACAACGGTATCTATATCAACATCCGCTCACGTCGATGACGGGCAGAGGCACACACCACCCGGTGTGTGCCTCTTTCCTCAAAAAAGCAGGAAGATTCGTGCCCCTCATGGTATTGGTGGGGAAACCCATCGAGAAAGGTGGAGCCCCATTTGCCAACCGCCGTCGCCGTAGCGTTTGCGTACCTATCCTTCATGTGGGGATCGACCTACGCCTTCATCAAGATCGGCCTGGACTACTGGCCCCCCTTCCTGCTGGCCTCGGCCCGGAACCTGGTCGCCTGCCTGGCCCTGGTCGTCGTAATCGCCATCCTGAAGCGGCCCTGGCCGTCGGGCTGGCGTGGCTGGTGGCCGCCGCTCGTCTTCGGCATCATCAACGGCAGCTCGTTCGCCTTCATCTTCTGGGGGGAGCAGTTCATCCCCTCGGGCCAGACCGCCGTCCTGATTGCGACCATGCCGCTCTTTACGCTCTTCCTGGCCTGGTGGTGGATCGGTGAGCGCATCACCTGGCTGAAGTCGGCCGCGGTCGCCATTGGCCTGGTGGGCGTCTTCCTGGCCACCGGCGTACGTGAGGGCGTGGGCTTCGTGGGCTCCGACGCCCAGCGGCTGGCGGGACAAGCGGCCATGCTGGGCGCCGCGCTCTGCTACGCTGCCAGCTATGTGTTCGGCAAGAAGTACTTCAAGGCCGATATCTACGCCAACACGGCGATCCATCTTGGCAGCTCGGGGATCTACCTGCTCGTGCTTACCCTGTTCTTCGAGCCGCCGGCCACCGCGTCGGTCTTCGCATGGCAGGGCCTGGGCTCGCTGCTTTACCTGGCGCTGCCCGGCAGCGCACTGGCGTACTGGTGCATGTTCTACCTGATGCAGAACCTCAGCTCGGTTCAGACCACCTACGTCACCCTGCTCAACCCGATCGTGGCGCTGCTGTTGGGCGTCGCCTTCATGAACGAGAGCCTGACAGCTGTCATGGCGGCCGGCGCAGCGCTGGTTTTGGCGGGCGTCTGGCTAATTAATCGCGTACCAGCCAAGTAAAAGCGTAGGCTTCCCTCTGGACAATTTATCGTTCGACCTCTAACATCTTCGTTGTGTATATCGAGGAGGTCAACGAATGTCCAAGCTTTTTGCCTATCTGCAGATCATCGCCGGCACGGCCGTCGCCGCTGCCGGCATTACTCTGTTCATGCTGCCCAACCAGCTGCCCTCCGGCGGCCTGGGCGGACTGCTGGTGATTTTGCATTACCTGTACGGCGTGCCGATCGGGGCGATCTACTTCCTGGTGAACGTGCCGATCCTGGCCTGGCTCTTCCGCCTACACGGCTGGCAGAGCGTGATGAAGACCCTGGTGGGCGCCGGAGCCTTCTCGATCTTTATGGAGATCTTCCGCCCGCTGACGGACCTCGCCCCCACCACCAACCCGATGCTGGCTTCGATCTTTGCGGGCATCACCGTGGGCGTTGGGCTGGGGCTGACCATCCGGGCGGGCGGCTCCACGGGCGGCACCTCGTCGCTGGCCTACGTGGTCCGGCACTACACCGGCATGGATGTAGCCAAGTTCCTGCTCGTCACCGACCTGGCCATCCTGGTGCTCGGCGGGGTGGCTCTGTCGATCGAGGCGGTGCTCTTCGGCCTGGTGACCACCTACCTGGTGATGCAGGGGATTGCCAAAGTGCAGGAGGGCTTTACGACCGCCCGCTGCCTGATGATCATCGCCGAGGAGCCCGACCTGGTCTCCCAGGCGATCTTAACCGAGGTGAAGCGGGGCGTCACCCGCCTCGAAGGGCTCGGCGAGTACTCCGGGCGCCCTCGCCCGGTCCTGATGTGCGTGGTCAGCGAGACCGAGGTGCACCGGGTCAAGCGCCTGGTGCTGGACGCCGACCCCACCGCCTTCGTGGTGATCACGGGCGCCGAAGAGGTCAGCGGCCCGGGCTTCACCCTGGATACCGACGTGCGCCGCATCCCGTTCTGGGCAGCCCAGCGGGGACTGTAGGCCCGCCATGGCAGAACCCCGCGACGATCGTCGCGGGGTTCGTTTCTATCCCGGGGTTCGTGCGTGAAGCCGTACGTACCTACGGTGCAGCTCTAGCTGCATGTTGTCCTGACCAAAGTCGAATCCGAACCGCTCTTTGATGTGCCGGCGCAGGTACGGCAGCCACCGGTAGTCCTCGCCGAAGCAGAGCAGGTAGCGGTCGTAGAGCTCCTCCACCTCGCCCCGGGTCTTGGGCCGGTGATCTGGCAGCCGCTGGTGGAGCCCGTCCACGAGGCGCTGTGTCGCGCCGGTCAGGTAGCCGCTCATGGCAGGGGCGATGAGCCGTTCCCGCAGCTTGGCGCCTTTGTATTGCGCCAACAGCGGTTCAACCACGGAGCCGTCGTCGGCGTAGGGCGGCGGCCACTCACCTTCCGAGATGGTCTGAAACGCCAGGTTCAAGCCCGCCTCATAGAGGCGGTCATCCTGCCGGTCCAGCAGCCAGAGGCGCAGCAGGTAGAGGACGAGCCCTGCTGCGGCCACTCCTACGGCCCACAGCACGCCGTGCCGCAGGACGGAAGCGATCGTGCCGGGCGAGATGAACCAGAGCGCCCAGGCGATCGCCCCGACGACCGGGATGGTGATGTACTTGCGGTCCCCTTCGAACAGCGGCTCGATGACCAGCATGTAGAACTCTGCGTACAGACCGAAGAACACCTGATGATCACCCTCACCCGGCGACCGCCTCGGAAGCTTGCAGAATATATTCTACGGTGAATCAATTAGTCCTTTATTCCTTGTTCGCGGTCCACTGCAACTCATAGGTGGTGCAGCCGCCGCCCTTCTGGAGCACGGTGCCGGATGCCGAGCCGTCGGCGCCAAGCTTGGCCGTGAAGCGGTACTGGATACCCTTGTACTGCGGGTCTTCCCCTTCGGCGGTCACCGTGCCGTCGGAGCCGACGGAGAACGGCCCGTCCCAGTACAGCTGGGATGTGCGGGAGGTCGAAGATCCCGTGCACGTCTCCAGCACGTTGGCAGCGACCTTCGTCACCTGTTTGCCATCGGCCGAGACCTCGAAGGTAATCTCGTACCCTCGCTGAACCTTCCCCTTGTACTTGCCCCCCAGTTTTGCCTCAGTCTTGCCAGTCGGCGCGGGTTCCGCCCGGGGCCCGCTTCCGCCTGTCTTGGTGCAAGCGCCGGTCACCACTACAACAGCCAGCAGAAGAAAGGCCATGATGCTCCGCTTCAATCCAGCACCCCCACCTATCGAGAAGATTACGACATGCGACCACTTCTGCGCCGGTGCTCCTAGCTCCTTCGCCCAAAGCACTATCCGACTGGGTGCCTTGTTTCTACCTTATCAACAGGATGTCTGACCGATGTACAGGCCATGGCCAGCCATCTACGATGGGGTGGGTAACCATCACAAGGAGGCCCAGACCATGACCAACAACAAAACCCTTAGCTATGTACAGATTGCCGCCGGCACCGCCATCGCTGCCGCCGCCATTGACCTGTTCCTGGTGCCCCTGGAACTGCCGCTCGGCGGCATGAGCGGCGTGTTTATGCTCGTCCATTACCTCTGGAAGATCCCCATCGGTTCGATGTACTTCCTGTTTAACCTGCCCCTGCTGGCCTGGCTGTTCCGGCTGAAGGGCAAGGGATCGGTGGCCCGCACCCTCTGGGGCATGGGCACGTTCTCCCTGTTCTTAGAGCTGATGGAGCCGATGACCCGCCTGACCCCCACGGACAACGCCCTGCTATCGGGCATCCTGGGCGGCGGCCTGGTCGGTCTGGGGCTTGGCCTGGCCTTCCGGGTGGGCGGATCGACGGGCGGCTCCTCTGCCCTGGCCCAGGTGGTGGAGCACTACACGGGCATCAGCGTGCCGAAGTTTCTGCTGGTGACCGACATCGTAACGCTGCTGGTCAGCGGCGTGCTTCTGCGCGTGGAGGCGCTCATGTATGGCGTCGTGATCACCTTTGTGCTGATGTTTACCATCGCCAAGGTGCAGGAGGGCTTCACGGTCGCCCGCTGCCTGATGATCATCACCCAGGATCCGGACAAGGTGGCCGGCGCCATCCTGACCAGGGTTGGGCGGGGCGTCACCAGGCTGGAGGGGCTGGGCGAGTACTCCGGGCGCCCTCGCCCCGTGCTGATGTGCGTGGTCGGCGAGACCGAGGTGCCCCGGGTGAAGCGGCTCATCCTGGAGGCCGACCCGGAGGCCTTCGTGGTGATCACCGCCGCCGAAGAGGTGGCTGGCCCGGGCTTTACGCTCGATACCCCCCGCCGCCGCGTCCCTTTCTGGGCAACCCAGCGGGGCGCATAACATTACTCTTTCGAGTGATGCTGGGGCACCATCGGGCTGGTATGCTGGAGTCAAACCCAGACCCGAGGGAGGGCTCTCAGCATGATCGCCAAGGACTACGTCAGAACCCACGCCGATCAGATTCTCCGCCAGCTGGTGGAGTTCGCCCGGTTGCCCAACAACGTCTCGGTTCCTGCTCAAATCCAGGCGAATGCCCAGTTCCTCGCCGGTATGATGGAGCAGCGGGGGATTGCGGCAGAGATCTGGCCAACCCCGTCGGGGCGCCCGCTCGTGTTCGGCGAGCTGCAGAGCCCGGGCGCGACCCGCACGATCTTGATCTACGGTCACTACGATGGGGTGCCCGTGGAGCCGTCCCAGTGGCACTCGGAGCCCTATGAGCCCGTACTCCGCTCCCACCTCCCCCGCCCGGGCGCCGGCGCCGACTGGTCGACGATTCCGTGGCCCGCGGATGGCGCCTTCGACGGCGAATGGCGCCTGTTTGGCCGCTCGGTGGCGGACTCCAAGAACGGGATCGTCGCGGTGCTCGCTGCCCTGGATGCGCTGCATGCCGAGGGGCGGGACCCGGGGGTGAACCTGAAGTTCCTGTTTGACGGTGAAGAGGAGGCCGAGTCGCCCGGCCTGCCCGCCATTTTGCAGCAGCATGCGGAGCGGCTGCGGGCTGACTGTGTCATCGCCGCCTGCGGCGAGCTGCATCAGAGCGGACTCGCCACCGTTCAGTTAGGCGTACGTGGCATTCTGGTGATGGAGCTGACCGCTTACGCCAGCGCGGTGGACATGCACAGCGGCCACTTTGGCGGCTTTGCGCCCAGCGCCCCCTTCCGCCTCATCCACCTCCTTGCCACCATGAAGGATGCCGACGGGCAGGTCACTATCCCCTCGTTCTACGACGACGTGCTCTCCATGTCGCCCGCCGAGTTGGAGGCGATCCGGGCGGTGCCGGCCGTTGAGGAGAGCGTCTGCCGGAAGTTCGGTGTGGTCCGTCCGGAAGGGGCGGGCCGGTCTCTGCAGGAGATCATCAACCGGCCGACCTTCAACATCCGCGGACTGGGCGCCGGCTTCCTCAGCAAGGATGCCCGCAACATCGTGCCGGGGCGGGCCACCGCTGAGATCGACATCCGGCTCGTCAAGGGGATGGACCCCGGCCGGACGCTCGCCTGCATCGCTGCACACATCGAGTCACTGGGATGGACCCTGCTGGATCACGAGCCCACCTACGACGAGTTGATGGCTCACCCGCAGGTGGCCAGCCTGAAGGTTTCCGCCGCCTTCCCCGCCACCCGCACGCCCCTGGATGCCCCAATCGCCCGATACGTGGTCGGCGCCGTCCGGCAGGCCGTGGGCAGCCAGCCGCTGGTGCTTCCCACCGAGGGCGGCAGCATCCCGATGAACCTCTTTGAGCAGGTCGCACCAGCCTTTATCGGGCTGCCCCCCTCCAACTTTGACTGCAACCAGCACACGCACGATGAGAACCTGCAGCTCTCGACGCTGTTCCGGGCGGTCGAAGTATTTGCAGAAGTCTTTCAGGGCGAAAGGTAGTCTCTGTCCGGACAGCGAAGCTTCACAGGTCTACCCTGCCATTTCTGGAGGTACACCGTGAAACGACCTGTCCGGCCGGTCGCCCTCTGCCTGATCTTGCTGCTGACCGCCTGCAGTGCACCCAAGCCCGATGCTCCTCCGCCCCCGCCGCCGCAGGTTACGGCCGTGCCTCCTGGGAGCACGCCGGTTGATCCCACCCCGGCGGTCAACCCGCAGACCAAGCCAGTGGCGCCCGACCTTGCCACGACCTGCGATGGGAAGGCGGGCGGGGCCGAGCGCGTGGCTGCCATGCTCCGCTACATAACCGGGCAGATCGCCGGCACTAGCGCCAGGGAGGCTCACGCTGCCCTGCAGAAGGGCGACCTTGGCTGCATCTCCGCAGAGACTGACGATAAGGTGAACCTGCTGCTCCTGACCGCCAGAGAAGGGTTTGGTCTGGGGCCCGCGGCGATCGCCTGGCTGGAGGGCAGCTCCTGGCGTGTCGCCCCGATCCTGGTGGATGGGAAGAGCCCCCTCTGGTTCCTGAACCTCGGGGCGGTCCGGTTGGTCGACGGAAGGCCCGAGCTCTTCCTGGAGGCCCGCTCCGGCGGCTCAGGCGGCTGGGTGGGGCTCTTTCACGTGCAGACGCAACCCGACGGCACAGCGCTGACCATCGATACGCACCGCGGCTTCGGGCGGGGCGGGGTCACCTTCCTCCGGTTCGACCTTGTCCTGGCAACCCTTCGCGCCAAGCTCTATGAAATGATCCCGGACTGCAACGGCTGCGTTCCCAGTGTCGAGCAGGTGCTGATGAGCTGGGACGGGCAGAAGTTTGTCACCCTGGCGCAGCGGATGGCGGTCGACCCGGAGGTCGCCCTCAATCTGCTGCTGTTTCACCTGCGTAAGGGAGATACGAAGACGGCTGCCGAGTTCGCCGCCGACGCCAGCGTCTTGGACGCTGTGAAGCGGATCGAGTGGGGGTCCGGCTGGTACCGGATGTCGACGGACGTTTACCCCGTCAGGGACAGGGAGATGGACGCCTGGGACGCGCTCCCCTCCGAGTTCCGCCGGCCGACCTCCCCTCAGCAGAGCGTGTTCACGGCCGTCGTCCAGACCAAGACCGCCTCAATTCCCGTGCTCTTCACCCGCAAGGAGAGCGGGTGGGTGGTGGCTCGGATCGACGTGGTGGGCAACCCGCCGACGGCCGCTGCGGTCAGTCGGGCGGATGCCGTGGCCGCCCTGTCCGCCCTGCAGGGGGCGCAGCCAGCTGGGGTGTCGGGCGCCCTGGGGCAAGGCCTGCACGCCCTTCAGCACTACCTGCTCACGTCACCCGACAGTGCGGACGGGGACCTCCCGCTCGTACGCTTCCTTCCGGTGGCAGGTACGGATATGCGCCTGGTACACCTGGGCGATGAGGCTTTCGTCCGGCGCTATGGCACGGGCTGGACCTGGATCCAGTGGCGGGCGCCCGGGAACCGCATCGACCTGATTCAGATGGGGGACAGATGGCTGCCCAAGGTGGCCACGGTGTTCGGTGACAAGGTCGCTGTCATCTCGGAGAGCCCCCTGGAGCCGGGCGCCCGGCGAGTCTCTTTCTACCAACGGATGAATGAGACCTGGGACACGGTAAGCCTGTACAGCTTGTACGATGATCTCAAGCTGCACGGATTTGATGTCGCGATCGACATGTCGCAAGTGACCGTGAGGGGGAACGTCTCTGTCCGCCCCGACGGCGCCGGGCTTTCCATATGCAAGCCGGGTGGCAGTTGCCTGGAGGCTGTATGGAAGAACGGGGCGTATCAGCCCAGCACGCCCTGACATGCAGGTATGAAGACAAGCCCCCGGCGATCCTCGCCGAGGGCTTGTTGCATGTGCTCCAACGGGAGTACCTCTCGACAGACGTCGGGGGGTTTTTGCACCACCGCCCCCCAGTCCCCAGCTATACCAGCCGGTTCAGCCAGTTGCTCAACGCCCCAAGTCGGTCGGCGACCAGCAGCAGACCCATCAGCATCAGGAGGGCGCCGCTGACCTTCTCGATGAGGCCCAAGTGCCGCCGCAAGGACGAGAGCGCCCCGAGCATGCGGTCCATGGCCAGGCCCGTGATGGCAAAGGGCAGGCCCATCCCCAGCCCGTAGGCCAGGAGCAGGCCAACCGCCTGGCTGGCGGTCTCCTTCTGGGCGGCCATCACCAAAATCGTGCCCAAGACCGGACCGACGCAGGGGGTCCAGCCAAGGCCGAAGGCGGCGCCCATCGCGACGGCGCCGAGCGGCCCGCCCCGCCCGCCCCGGCCGGCGCCGTTAAGCCCGGGCCGGAACTCTCGGTGGAGCAGGGGAATGTGGAGTATCCCCGTCATGTGCAGACCAAAAGCCAGGACCAAAATGCCCGACACCTTCGCCAGCAAGGAGCGGTACGCAGTCAGCTGCGCGCCGATGAGCGAGGCGGAGGCGCCCAGGGCGGTGAAGACCAGGATCAGGCCGAGCGCGAAGGCCAGGATGCGTACGAAGGCCCTGCTGCGCCGGTTCGGACCGCCCTGGGCGACCTCCTCGGCGGAGATGCCGGATATGTAGCCCATGTAGGCAGGAAGCAGGGGCAGCACGCACGGGGACAGGAAGGAGAGCAGCCCCAGCCCGGCCGCCAGAGCCAGGCTGGGCGCCTGTGCGCCTGCTGTGGCCGAGGCGCCGGCGCCGCCGCCGGCGATCTGCTCCATGCCGGTCTCAACCAGGTCCGGGGTAAGCGGACCCATGTAGCTGTAGCGGATCACACCCGCCGCGTCGATGAAGTAGGTCGCAGGCGGGCCGATGATCCGGTACGCCCGTGCGACGGCGCCGTCGTCCAGAATCGCCGGGATGGCGATGCCGTCGGAGGCCAGGAACTCGGCGGCCGCCGATCGCTCATCCTGGATGGCCACGCCCAACACGGCGAACCCCTTGGAGGAGGCCTCCGCAGCCATGGCCTTCACCACCGGCGCCTCCTCCTTGCACGGGTCGCACCAGCTGGCAAAGAAGTTGATGATCAGCGGCCGGCCGGCGAAGTCGGCGAGGCGGATGCGGCTGCGGTCCAGCCCTGTGCCGTCGAAGTTGGGCGCTGGCGCTCCCACCTCGGTACTGGCTGCGGCTTCGGCGGGCGCCCCGGACTTGGCCACCGACCAGGCCACCCAGACCACGGCTGCCCCCAGGATCAGAATACTCAGGAGGGTCCGCAGGCGGTGGACCCGGCCTAGTGAGCCATGGTGGCAGCAGTCCGGAGCACGACCCACGTGGAATCCCCCTTTTGCTCGGTCCAGGAGAGGTAGACCGTATCCTTCGAGACCGTCATGTTAGGCCACACCGCGCTACCCTCACTCTGGCTGACCTGCTGTACCGGGCTCATGGTCGTGCCGTCCGCCATCAAGTGCCGGAAGTAGATCTGGGTCTGGTCCTTCCCCTTGGGATAGTTCATCCAGGCCATGTAGACCTCGCCCTGCTCACCCACCGCCAGATAGGGCCGGAGCACGCCTGTCCCGTTGCCGGCGTCGACCAGGCGCCGGGGGGAGAAGGTCTGGCCTCCGTCCTTGGAGACGCTGTAGTAGATGCCCGCCTCCTCCGGCTTGCGGCCTGCGGTGTACCAGATCACGTGAACGTTGCCCTTGGCATCCGTGGTCATCACAGCGCCGGAATGGGGGCAGCCGGCGATCTCCCAGCCGTCGTCGCTGACGGTCACCGGTGCGCCAAAGGTGGCACCGCCGTCGGTCGATTTGCGGACCACGATGTTGCGGATGTTGTTCGCGGGCTTGAGGCGGTAGGCCATGTAGATCGTCTTGCCGCCGTCGGCGAAGGCCAGCGTGATCCGGCAGCACTCACACGAGTCGTCGGCGATCTGATAGTTCTTGGTCAGGGTCTCGCCGGTGGGGCTGATCCGGGTCATGTAGATCTGCCTGGGCGCCGGCGAGTCGATGCGCCGGTCGATCCAGGCAATGAAGATCGTCCCGTCCGGCCCGGTCTGAATGGCCGGGAAGCGGGCCGCATTGGGCACCTCGTTGAGCGTCTGGGCCGGCCCAAACTTGCCGCTGGCGTCCAGCATCGAGAAGCGAACGTTGGCCTTCATCTTGTTTCCGGTCGGGTCGGGGATGGCCCAGGCCGAGTAGACCTGTCCACCCGGGCCGAAGGCGATCTTCGCCTCGTTCTCATCGCCCTGCACGTTCTCGACCTGGTCATTCATGCGAATCGGGGCGGACCACGTCTTGCCACCGTCGCCGGAGCTCGCCATGAAAGCGGCCCGCACCATGGTGTCAGTCCCGTGGTTATGCTCACCGGATGCACTGGCTGTGCTCCCGTCCGCCTCGGTCCAGACCAGGTAGAGTTTGCCGTCCGGCCCGACCTTCATAAAGGGCCAGGCGGGGCTGGCCTCGGCCTTGCCGGGACGGAGCTCGGGTCCGAAGGAGTACTCCATCACATGCGGGGCGCTGCTGGCCGGGGTTTCGCTCTGCTTGGGCTGCGGCGCCGCGCAGCCGGCGAGCAGGAGCAGTCCGAGAACGGCGGCGATCAGTCTGGGTCGCATCAAGTAACACCTCGTAGTAGCCCGAATTAATTCCCTTGCTAATGCTAAGAGATAATTCCGAGTGGTTACAATGACCCGAAGGGGCTAGATGAGGCAGAACATGAGAAGGAGCCTCACCCGCTGACGTCAGGGGTGAGGCTCCTCGCTTTACGCTTCTTTATTTGTGGAGACTTCGCCAGGCTCCGGTTGGGCCGGCTACGCTGCGGGCGATGCGAGCGAGGCGCCACCGAGGCGCGGCCAGCCCCCTCCGTCGCGCTGTTTTTGCCTGTCGGCTCCTTGATAAATAACCCCTGGCTCACGCCCTCAGGTGACCTGCCGTAACCGTCCTCGGGGTTGCTGGTATCCAGGCGTAGGCAGACTCCAGGTATGTGCTCAGTGCGCTCACCCTAGACCTGGTCCTCTACGGGCGCAGGGCCCTCCAGGTCTGCCAGTGCCCACGTCCAGAGGCACCTTCCTCCCAACCTGCAGTAATTGACACAGGTTGGGCGCTCGACAGTGTGTCAAAAACTACAGGTTGGGGGTCCAAGGACCCGTCTAGGGCCCCACAGGGACCGAGTTGGACGTAAGAAACCGGCAGTTTGACACTCGGCGCCCGGCTGGACCGGGGTTCTCGGCCCCAACTTGTTGCTTTTGACACAGGGTGACCGGCGAAGGTGCAGTTTCTGACACACGGGGTGGCCTTTGCACCCGGCGTCGCTTTAGGCCAGCTACAGCAAGCCCCTATCCAGCCGCCTGGAAGCGCATGTCGTGGACACCCTGATGCGGGGAGCGAGGGAAGCCGCTACGAACCAGTTATCGGCTGGAACGCATGGGTGCTGTAGCTGAGTACAAGCTGGATTACGAGCCGGAGGATCTCGGACAACAAAACTGGCAAGATCGTGCGACCACCCCACCTTGGACGGAGCCTCAAGGACGCGGCTCCTTTCCGGGTTACTGGGCGCAAATGCGGTGACAGCCTGGCCAGTTATCGAGCTTTGAAAGGCATTGCTCTCGGACGCTAGGGAATCTCATGCGCTGACAAAGCTACAGACAGGCGGATGGTGGCGCCGAAGCGGCACCAGGACGCGGGAAGGCACGCTACATAGGCGGAACCTATGGGGTCGAGCCGCGGAAAGCGCCGCTCCACCCGCGGAAAGCCCGGCTAAGGTCGCGGCACGGCTGACTCGGGGCGCGGAAAGCTGCGCGCAGGGCGCGGAAAGCTCCGGTGCAGACGCGGAACCTATTGAGATCTGCGCGGAACGAGGTACCAGAGGCGCGGAACGCTCTCTGGTACCTCGCTTATGCCCTGACGGAGCCTGAACCGACCGGTCGCCGCAAACAGCAGCCTCAATCGGCTTCCACGGCTACCATGGGTTGCCCTTGAAGGTATCCTGCCGTTATGAAGCAGTTCCGGGTCCGAAACTGAGAGTTAAGGGGCTACTTGCCGAAGAGATACTTAAGAAGGTCAGTAAACGTCTGGCCCACGGTTACCGCTTGAGTGAGATCCATTCCGATGAATGGAACCTCTACGATTTCAACCCGATGGCTCCGATGGTCGAAGGCATAGGCTGTATCCCCACCATCAGAACCAAACAAGACCAGTCCAGGGGCAAACTCACTTACGCCATACCCTTCGTTCCAGGATAGGATGCTCTCGACTTCCCACAGAGCAAGGTACGAGCGACTCCCAACTGGCCCCTCTCCGCCATTGGAGTGGAGCATAAATTCAACATAGTCTGCCGGAAGCTCAAAGCCAAGTGCCGCTTGGAGCTGGGTGATCGCCTCATTCATGCACGGCGAATTTAACTCCATTGCTTGGACGTATCTGCCGAGTTGATCCATGATCCTACCCCCCGAAAACCTACCGTAATGCCACCATCCAAATGAGTACCAAACCGGTGTACGGGCATGCCGTCAGAATCTCTCGAAAAAGGTCGGGAGGTTCTTTAGTATCCTGCCCAATGGATCAGTCTGGAAATATGTACGCGAAAGAGGCGAGTCCCCTGCGACTGGGATTCGCCTCTTCCACATGCTTTCCTTTTCTCATGCGGCTGGATCGGTCAACAGCTTCCAGTACGGCTCCCGGTGCGTCAGCATCCGCCAGACGATCCGCACCAGCACCCGGATCAGGCACATCAGGGCCGCCTTCTTGCTTTTGCCTTCCGCCAGCTTCTTCTCGTAGTACGCCCGGCTCTCGCTGCAGCGCACCGTCCCGTTCTTGTTCACACACACGTGGACCACGGCGATCCGGTAGAACGTCGAGAGCAGCATTCGCTGCCCGTGGGCCGACCGCGTCTTCTGGCCCTTGCCCGCCGAACTCCACACCTTCGGCGCAATCCCGGCGTACTTCGCCAGCTTATCCGGCGTGCTGAAACGGGTCACGTCCCCGGTTCCTACTAATAGGTCTGCTGCTGCCACCGTGTCGACCCCGGGCAGAGTGTCCAGTCGTCGCCCGATCAGCCGGATCAGGTGGCTCATTTGCTGCTCGACCTGCTCAATCGTTCGCTCTAACTGCCGGTACTGCTGTACCTGCGTGCGCACCACCTGGTCCCGCTCTGCCTGAAACTCCCGCTCGCTTGCCCCTGCCATCGCCTTCGCCAGCAGCTCTGCCGCCTTCTTCCGGCCGAAGAAGTAGTGGCTCTCCTCCTGCAGAAATTCCGCGAGGTTTCCTACGCAGGATACCTATAAGGGCAATGCCTGGCAGCCGTGGACGCAGAACCTTTATGTCTACGTGGGCAACAACCCAGTGAATTACGTTGATCCAACTGGT
>JBOZRQ010000029.1:0-80265 GCA_050789255.1 Symbiobacteriaceae bacterium | reverse complement strand
GGCATGCGGACTGTTCTTAGGCTACAGTCCCCGTCTACGAGCTTGGGGACTGGGGAGACTTGAACTCCCTAGTTACGTAAACTGCGAGGCGTACAAAAGGCAAGAACCCCCGAGACGTCAGTCTCGGGGGTTTTCTTGTGGCTTAAAGCGTAATTAAGAGCGGCGCTCGTCGTCCAAGACACCGGCAGCCTTCAGGCGATTAATCGCCCGGCGCAGCGATGCCTCGGCGCGGACCCGGTCAATGTTGGCAGACCGGTCCTGCAGGCGGGCCTCAGCACGGGTGCGTGCCTCCTTCGCCCGCAGCACATCGACCGACTCACCAGGCTCGGCGGAGTCCGCCAGCAGGGTAATACGGTTGTTGCTCAGCTCCAGGAAGCCGCCGCCGACGGCGACCCGCTTATAGACGCCGTTCTGCTTATACTGCAAAACGCCGACACGCAGGGTGGCCACCATGGGGGCGTGATTGTGCAGGATACCCAGAGAGCCATCCGTCACCGGAACTACGACCGCTTCAGTCGTAACGTCCTTCAGGACGGTGCGCTCCGGCGAGATGATCTGCAGGGTCATGTTGCCCGGCATATTACTTCACCTCGGCGAGGAGCTTCTGACCCTTCTCAACAGCCTGCTCGATCGTGCCGACCATGTAGAAGGCCTGCTCGGGCAGATCGTCATGCTTGCCCTCCAGGATCTCCTTGAAGCCACGAACGGTGTCCTTGATGTCGACGTAGACGCCAGGGGTGCCGGTAAAGGCTTCGGCGACGAACATCGGCTGGGACAGGTAGCGCTGCACCTTACGGGCACGGGCAACCGTCATCTTGTCGTCGTCGCTCAGTTCATCCATACCAAGAATGGCGATGATGTCCTGAAGCTCCTTGTACCGCTGCAGCACCTTCTGCACGCCGCGGGCGACCTCATAGTGCTCCCGGCCCACGACGTTGGGGTCCAGAATACGAGAGGTGGAGTCCAGCGGGTCAACGGCCGGGAAGAGACCCAGAGCCGCGATGTCACGCGAAAGAACCGTGGTGGCGTCCAAGTGGGCGAAGGCGGTAGCAGGGGCCGGGTCGGTCAGGTCGTCGGCAGGCACGTAAATGGCCTGAACGGACGTGATCGAGCCCTTCTTGGTCGAGGTGATGCGCTCCTGCAGGTAGCCCATTTCGGTGGCCAGCGTCGGCTGGTAACCCACGGCGCTGGGCATACGGCCAAGCAGAGCGGACACCTCGGAACCGGCCTGCGTGAAACGGAAGATGTTGTCGATGAAGAGCAGCACGTCCAGACCAGACTCGTCACGGAAATACTCGGCCATGGTCAGACCGGTCAGCGCCACGCGCATACGGGCACCGGGCGGCTCATTCATCTGGCCGAACACCATCGCAACCTTGTCGATAACGCCGCTGTCCTTCATTTCGTGGAAGAGGTCATTACCCTCACGGGTACGCTCGCCTACGCCGGCGAACACGGAAAGGCCGCCGAACTTATAGGCGATGTTGTGGATGAGCTCCTGCATGGTGACGGTCTTGCCTACGCCTGCGCCGCCGAACAGGCCGATCTTGCCGCCCTTGGCGTACGGGCAGAGCAGGTCGATAACCTTAACGCCCGTGACCAGCTGCTCAGTAGCCGGGTTCACATCCGCGACCCCAGGGGGGATACGGTGAATGGGGAGCTTCGCAGGGGTGCCGACAGGGCCGGCGCCATCGATGGTCTCACCGATCACGTTGAAGATGCGGCCCAGAACCGCGTCGCCAACAGGCACAGAGATCGGAGCACCGGTGTCGATAACGGTCTCACCGCGGCGCAGGCCGTCGGTAGTGTCCATAGCGATGCATTTAACGGTGTTGTTGCCCAGGTGCTGAGCAACCTCAATGGTCAGGTTGATGTTGCCCTTTTCGCCGCCATTCTGAATCAGAAGGGCGTTGTTCAGGGCCGGCAGGTGGCCGTCAGGGAACTCAACGTCAATGACGGCGCCAAGAATCTGCAGGACCTTGCCAGTCTTCAAGCTCACGTTAGTCACCCTCCTAAGCGGCCTTAGCCCCCAAGGGCTGCGGCGCCGCCGACGATTTCAGAGATTTCCCGGGTAATGCCGGCCTGACGGGCACGGTTGAAGGCCAGCGTCAACTTGCTGATCATTTCCTTGGCATTGTCCGTGGCGCTGCTCATGGCGTTCATACGGGCGCCGTGCTCAGAGGCCTTGGACTCAAGGATGGCCTGATAGAAAACCGTCTCGGCAAACCGGGGTACCAGCGTGTCGAGAACCTCTTCGGCGGAGGGGACGTAAATGTAGTCCGACTCCGGCCCCTCGGCGGCCTGGCCTTCCGGCGGCCGAACGGGAAGCAGCTGAACTTCGGTCGGGCGCTGGGTCACCGGGTTTACAAACTCGGTGTAGATCATGCGCACCTCGTCGACCTGTCCCGCGAGGAACATTTCGACGACCTTGGTCAGAATGCCACGGCAGGTCGCAAAGCTGGGCTCTTCACCGATACCGGTGAACTCCAGGGCCGGGGCGACGCCACGCTTCTTGAAGAACTCAGCGACCTTGCGGCCGATCGGGATGAACTTCAAGGGGCGGGGGTCAGCCTTCATGGCGGCCTGAGCGGTACGGATGATGTTCATGTTGAAAGCACCAGCCAAACCACGGTCAGCCGATACGACAACGTAGGCGACCGTAGGGGTCCCCCCACGCTGAGCCAGCATGGGGTGGTTTGCGCCAGCCCCACCTGCGACCAGGCGAGAAAGGGTCTTCGCGAGCTCCTTCGCGTACGGACGAGCGGCGAGAACCTTCTCCTGGGCCCGGCGGAGCTTCGCTGCGGAGACCATTTTCATGGCCTTCGTGATCTGCTGCGTGCTCTTGAAGCCGCGGATACGCCGGAGTACTGCCTTCTTGTTCTCAGCCAACTATGCTCACCACCCTTACTGGTTGGCGGCGGCGCGCTGACCGTAGCCCTTCTTGAACTCCTCGATACCAGCCTTAACTGCGGCCTCGAGCTCCTTCCACTTGCCCTTCTCCATCTGCTGGACAAGGTTCGGGTGGTTGGCCTTGAAGTGGTTGTGGAGGTCCTTCTCGAAGGGGAGGACATCGTTCAGGTCCAGATCATCGAGGTAGCCGTTAGTGGCCGCCACGATCGAGAGGACCTGAAGGCCGACGGGCAGCGGCTGGTACTGCGGCTGCTTGAGCATTTCCACAGTGCGCTGGCCACGGGTAATACGGGCCTGGGTAACCTTATCGAGATCGGAACCGAACTGGGCAAAAGCGGCCAGCTCGCGGTACTGGGCCAGGTCAATCTTCAGCGTACCGGAGGTACGGCGAATGGTGTCGACCTGAGCGGCGCCGCCGACTCGGGAAACCGAAATACCGACGTTGATGGCCGGACGGACACCCGAGTTGAACAGGTCGGTGTCCAGGAAGATCTGACCGTCGGTAATCGAGATGACGTTCGTGGGAATATAGGCGGACACGTCGCCGGCCTGGGTCTCGATGATCGGCAGGGCGGTCAGTGAACCGCCGCCGAGATCGTCGTTCAGCTTCGCAGCGCGCTCGAGAAGGCGGCTGTGCAAGTAGAAGACGTCGCCGGGGTAGGCTTCACGGCCGGGCGGGCGGCGCATCAGCAGGGACATTTCACGGTAAGCGACAGCCTGCTTGGACAGGTCATCATAAATGATGAGGGCGTGCTTGCCGTTGTCACGGAACCACTCGCCGATAGCAACGCCGGCATAGGGGGCCAGGAAGTTCAGCGGAGCGGGCTCCGAGGCGGTGGCGGAAACGACGATGGAGTAGTCCATGGCGCCGTTGTCCTGGAGGGTCTTGATGATGCCGGCAATGGTGGAGGCCTTCTGGCCGATGCCGACGTAGATGCAGATCACGTCCTGGCCCTTCTGGTTCAGGATCGTGTCAATGGCCACGGCCGTCTTACCGGTGCCGCGGTCACCAATGATCAGTTCGCGCTGGCCGCGACCGATCGGGGTCATGGCGTCAATCGCCTTGATGCCGGTCTGCAGCGGCTGGAACACGGACTTACGGGTAATAACGCCGGGAGCCTTGCGCTCAACCGGGTAGTACTCAGTGGCCTGGACAGGGCCCTTGCCGTCGAGCGGCTGGCCAAGAGCGTTTACGACACGGCCAACCATGGCAGGGCCGACAGGCACCTCGACCACGCGACCGGTACGCTTGACTTCCATGCCTTCCTTGATGTCGCTGTAGGGGCCCAGAATAACGCAGCCGATGTTGTCCTCTTCCAGGTTGAAGGCCATGCCCATGACGCCGTTCGGGAACTCGAGGAGCTCCGAAGCCATAGCGCTCTGGAGACCATAAATACGGGCGATGCCGTCACCAACCTGGATGACACGGCCGACGTTGGTGGTTTCGATATCCGTGGAGAACCGCTCGATTTCTGCCTTTAGAATCGAGGAAATCTCTTCAGGCCGAATGCTCATCCCAGTGTTTCACCCTTCCACTACTCGGCTTTTGAGCGGAGCAACCGATCATGCATGCGGTGCAGACGAGTCTTGACAGAGCCGTCCATCAGCTCGTCGCCCACTCGCACCACCAGGCCGCCAAGCAGTTCCGGGGCGACCTGAGTTGAGAACTTGACGCGCTTGCCCAGACGGGAGACCAGCTTGCCCTCAAGGCGCTGCAGGGTCTCGTCGGGGAGCTGAACGGCAGAACGGACCTCGACCTCTACGACGCCGCGTGCCTCGTTGGCCAGGTCCAGGAAAGCCCGGTACATTTGAGCGAGATAGCTCTCGCGGCGCTTGCGAACCACAAGGGTCAGGAAGTTCATGAACATGGGCGAGACCTTGCCGGTGAGCAGCTTCTCCACCAGGCCCCGCTTCACGTCCGGTGCAATCAGGACGTCATCCATGACCGCCTTTAGCTGGCGGTTGGACTCGATCAGGTTGACCACCATGCTGAACTCCCCGTCCACCTGCTCGATCTGTCCCTTATCGCGGGCAAGATCAAAGAGCGCCTGGGCGTAACGGCGGGCCACAGCCATGTTCAACATTAGTTCTTCCCTACCTCTGCGACGAAGCTATCGGCGAGGCGACGCTGCTCCGTAGTATCGAGGTTCTTTTCAATGACCTTGCCAGCCACGGCGATCGCCAGGTTGGCAACCTCGGCGCGCAGCTCGGCCACAGCCTTGGCCTTCTCGCGCTCGATGGTCTTGGTGGCATTCTCAATCATTTCGGAGGCACGAGCGCGGGCTTCGTGCTCGATTTCCTCGCGAACGTTGGTCGCGGTCTTGGTGGCCTTGTTGACGATCTCCTGGGCCTCACGCTGGGCATCGGCGATGCGGGACTCAAAGTCCTTGCGGAGCCGCTCGGCCTCAGCACGATCGGTGGCGGCCTTCTTCAGGGCCGACTCGATATGCTCTTCACGCTCGGAGATAGCACCGAGCAGGGGCTTGTAAAGGAACTTATAAAGGGCGGCCAGCAGGATGGTGAAGTTAATCAGGGTCCAGATCATCTCACTGGGCGTCGGGAAAAGGCTTGCCGCCATGGTGAACTCAAAGGACAAAGGTTGTTCCCCCCCTCTCTAGTAAAGGGCGACCCAGAGGTGACTAGCCCCGGGTCGCCCCCTCCGAGTTAGTGGACGCTGTTCGGGAAAACGACGAGCAGCAGGATACCGATCAGCAGGCCGTAAATGGCGATAGCTTCCATAAGAGCCAGGGACACGATGAGAGCGCCACGGACGTCGCCGGCGGCCTCAGGCTGACGCCAAATGGCGTCCATGGCAGCGGCGGTAGCCTTACCCTGAGCGGCGGTGGCGCCGATAGCGGCGAGACCGATGGCGAGGGCGGCAGCGATAGCAATCCAAGCGAAAGCGGACATCTTTGGATTCCCCTCCCTTCTCACAACAGCGGAATGACAGAGGCAAATTTGTGGGCGGTCAGGCCCCGTTTAGTCAATCCTCCCAAGTGGGTTCAGGAAGGTGTTACCCTTCCCTAGAGGGGGAGGAAAGCTAAAGCTTTTTCCCGGCAGGGAATGCCAGTCTGCCGATGTTCTCGAACAGGCCAGCGAACCAGGGACTTAGTGAGCGTGGACCACCTTGTGCTCATGCTCGTGGTGCTCATCGTGGCCGTGGTGGGCCGCATGCTCGAGGACTCCACCGATGTAGATCGCAGACAGCGTGGTGAACACGATGGCCTGGATTGCACCAAACATGAGGCTCAGACCCATAATGGGAATCGGAGCGATCATGGGAGCCAGCATGATGATAACCGCCAGCAGGGTCTCTTCACCGAAGATGTTGCCGAAGAGACGGAGCGAGAGCGAGAAGGGGCGCACGAACTCCTCAAGGATCGAGAGCGGGCCGAGGTGGAGCAAGTGCTTGATCCAGCCGCCGACGCCGAGCTCCTTGATGGTGATTACCTGAACCGCGATCGCCACAACGATGGCCAGGCCCAGGGTAGTACCCCACCGGCCCGTCGGGGCGAACATGGAGTAGCCGTAACCGGCCGTCGGCACAATGCCGAGGTAGTTAGAGATCAGGATAAACAAGAACAGGGTGCACAGGAGCGGGAGGTACTTCCGGGCGTTCTTGCGACCGCCGATGAACGAAGCGTACCAGCCCTCAAGAAAATCGGTGAGCAGCTCGAGGGTTCCGCGCAGGCCGGACTTCCGATTGCTGAGGACCGCCCGGTTGATGACAAATGCCAGCAGGATGAGAACAGCGATGATGCCCCACTGGGTGATGATCATGTTGCTGATCTCGAACGGTGTATTCGGCAGTGCTACCACATGGGGCTCATGGAGGTGGAACCCACCGGCCGCATGCTCCTCTGCCGCACCCTCTGCAGCCGCTGCAAGACTAAACAGAAAGTCGGTCAATCAAATTTCCCCCCTTTCCGTGAGTAGACCATGAAGAGCGAGATCTTTACCGCTACCGTAAGGCTCATGGCGGCGGCAATGATTGACCAGGTGTGTTTCGTGACATATCCGAAGGCAAATAAGCTGGCTGCGTCCAGGGCATAACGGATGAAGAAGACCGCACCGACACCCTTTAGAGGCTCGACACCGATGCGACGATTTTCAGCCAGCTTCCGGAACAGCAGCCAGTTACCAAACAAGCCTATAAGTGATCCGTATGTGATTCCGATAACAACCATAAGCAAGGGTTGTGCCCCCTAATCGGGGTTCACGGCTTCGGCTTTGGGTCCTTGCCGGCCTTTCGGTTCTTCTCGAGGATTCCTAGCCGCCGGAAGAGACTATTGAAGCCAACAGCCAACCCTAGACCGAGCCCGCCGATAAGGAACCATGGGGAGCTATTGTATCGGCTGTCAAGCTTGTAGCCTATGTAGCCGAACACAACCACGGCTGCGAGCAGTGTATAGCCAAAATCCATGGCTACAAGGAAGTACGGCGACTTTTCCCGGGTTTTGCGGAACACTGCTGGTTCATCCTCCTCCAGACGTGCCCGCTCGACTCCCAAGGAGGAGTATACTAAAGCGCATCTTAAAAAACAAGGAGAATCGCGCTAGGGAGGGCACTTTAGGGCATTCCAAGTTGTTAGCCTTGCCATAACACGAACGCATCAACCTAATGAGATACTCTATCTACGGCGAATACCTTACACCGACTACGGCGCGCACCCGATGGGTACAGAAAGTACCTCTTATGATGCGCGCACCAGCCTTGCTCGGCTCGTCCGATTCTGCGGAGGAGGGTCAATTGGCCCCGAATTCCTCTGGTTTTTGCTGACGCAAACCGAAGTACCAGCCGAGGTAGTCGGCAATGCGATCGCTTGCTCGACCATCTCCGAACGGGTTGCGGGCCTGGGCCATTCTACGGTACAGCAACTCATCGGAGAGCAGGCTGTGTCCTGCGTCGAAGACGCCACTGTAACTAGTACCCGCTTTGATAACTACCCCGGCGGTCACTGCCTCTGGACGCTCGGTGGTGTCCCGCATGAGGACCTGCGGCACCCCCATGCAGGGCGTCTCCTCCTGGAGGCCGCCGGAATCTGCCATCACCATGAATGACTTCGTCAGCAGGTGCAGCATATCGGGATGTGATATGGGATCGAGCAGTTTGATGCGGGGGTGCCCCTGCAAAATCGGGAAGGCGATCTCCCGAACATTCGGGCTCAAGGTGACCGGATAAATGAGAAGGACATCCTCATGACGATCAACGAGATCCCGCATGGCGGTAAACATATTCCGCATGGGCTCACCCCAGTTCTCACGCCGGTGGGCCGTTACGGTAATCACCCTGTGACCTGGGAAGTCGAAATCCCGCAGAAACGGGTCCTCAAAGACGTGGGGCTTGGCGATCTCTTCAAGCGTAGCGTCAACGCCGGTCTGCCCCGCCACAAAGATCGTGTCGGGATTGACCCGCTCCTGGAGTAGGTTTTCCTTGGAGACGCTGGTAGGGGCGAAGTGTAGGTCTGCAATCACTCCCGCCATCCGCCGGTTGATCTCCTCAGGCCAGGGGCTGTACTTGTCGTACGTGCGCAGGCCGGCCTCCACATGAGCTACGGGGATCTTATGATAGAAAGCGGCGAGGGACCCTGCGGCGGTCGTATGTGTATCGCCGTGGACCAGCACGACATCCGGCTGTTCCTTGGCCAGCACCTCGTCGAGACCTTTCAGCGCATTAACCATAATCTCGGCGAGTGTCTGCCGCTGCTTCATAATGGCCAGATCGTAATCCGGCTGAAACCCGTGTGCCCGAAACACCATGTCCAGCTGCTCTCTTTGCTGGCCGGTACTGACCACGACGACGTCGAACCACTCAGACTTGCGGCGAAGGGCCTTCACCACCGGGGCCATCTTCGTGCCCTCCGGACGGGTGCCAAAAATGGTCATGACTTTACGGCGCTGCAATGTGATGTCCTCCTACTTGCAAAAAGAGGGTAGAGGCTCGGATGAAGCCTCTACCCTCCTTGTTTCTCCAAAAAACTAACGGCCTACAACCTTGCGCTCAGGTTCCGGCTCGGAAACCTCAAGCAAGCCCATTTTCTTGGCACCAAACAGGATGCCCAGCACCACCATGCCGACGATCAGCAGGGCCTGCGCCAAAGAGACCTCCGTGACCGCCACGGCGGACAGGCCAAGCCAGGCGGAAATGGCCCACATGACCAGCACGGTGTTGCGGTGCGACAGTCCAAGGCGCAGCAGGCGGTGGTGCAGATGATCCTTGTCGGCCTCTCCAATGGAGCGGCCGTTGGAGACCCGGCGGACGATGGCGAAGGCGGTGTCGAAGATCGGCAGCGCCAGCACCAGCACAGGCACGACCACGCCCACGGTCAGGGCGCTCTTAAGAACACCGTGAATCGAGACCGCTGCCAGGGTGTAGCCGAGGAACATCGAGCCGGCGTCGCCCATGAAGATCTTCGCGGGGTTGAAGTTGTACCTCAGGAAACCAATTGCCGCACCGGCCAGGGCGGCCGTAAGGGTAATTGCCATGGTCAGGTTCTGCTGCAGTGAGATCAGCAGGAGCGTGAGCGAAGCGATGCTGGAGATGCCAGCCGCCAGACCGTCGAGACCGTCGATCAGGTTAACTACATTCACCAGGGCGACGATCCACAGGATTGTGAGCGGGCCGGCGAAGGCGCCGAACTGGACCCAGCGGTCGCCGAGCGGGCTGTAAATGTAGTCGATCTTCACATCAAACGCGTACACCAGAAGGGCCGCAGCCGCAATCTGGCCGATGAACTTTACTTTGGCACTCAACCGCACCTTGTCATCCACGATGCCGAGCAGCAGGATTAGCGCGCCGCCAGTGAGGATGCCGACCACCTTGGGGTCCTTCAGACCGCCCCCGAAGATTACGGCAACAAGAAAGGCCGCAAACATGGCCACGCCGCCCAGGTAGGGCTTCGGCTCAGAGTGCATGCTCCGTGCGACCGGAACATCCACAAAACCGGTGCGCAGGGCCAACTTGCGGACCACAGGCGTCAGCACCAGCGAGATCACCAGCGCCAGGGCAAACACCATGGTTGTGTTTAACATTACGTGTTCACTCCTAACTAGTACGCGAGACGACCCTGTTGGATCGCCTCGGCTTAACTCTATATCGGTTTAGAAGGCATGCACAAAAGACGCGACATAACGCGCGTGAACCAAAACGTATTGTACTCGCGGTGAGCAAAATTGTCAAAGCCCAAGGTAGCCCTTGTCGATCAATTTCTGAACGTGCTCGGAGACCACGGCTTCCACGTCAACGCCGTATTGCTCTTCGAGTACAAACATCATTGTGATGGCTGTCTGTGCGACATCCAGCAGCTCTCGGGCGCAATCCTTCGCGAGCTCACGGCGGTCCCGCGTGGTGATCTGAATACCTCCGTAGCCTTTGAAACGGGCGATGGCTGCCGCCAGCTCGCCCGTTTCCTCCATGAGCTTAATCGCGGTCGACTCGACAGACGGTCGGAGGTTATTAAGTTGTGGCAGCGCGATGGTTTTGGTTTTCACCTTTACGCCTCCTCGCGATGAAAGCGCTCAAGGGAAACGCCAGCCTCACGTGCCATTTCCTGACCGATTGCCTCAGTGTAGGCCTCCAGGAAGACGATTCGCTTAATGCCCGCGGCAATAAGCATTTTGCTGCAGTGCACGCAGGGGGAACTGGTGACGTAGCAGGTAGCTCCACGCAGGTCGATGCCATGAAGAGCGCCTTGGATGATCGCATTCTGCTCGGCGTGGATTGCGCGGACGCAATGGTTGTCAACCATGAGACATCCTGCATCGGTGCAGTGGGGCAGCCCCGGGGGGGAGCCGTTGTAGCCGGTGGTCAGGATTCGTTTGTCGCGCACGAGCACGGCGCCCACGGAACGCCTGTTGCAGGTCGACCGCTTCGCCACAACCTGCGCCAACTCCATAAAGTATTCGTCCCAGCTAGGGCGTGCCATGGGGGTAGTTCCGACCTCCAGTTATTGGACTGTCAGAATTATTTCGTTCCGAAGAGGCGATCTCCTGCGTCACCCAGGCCGGGGACAATGTAGGCGTGGTCGTTCAGGTACTCATCGACGGCCGCCGTAAAGATATCCACGTCCGGATGGGCCTCCTGAACCACGCGAACACCTTCCGGAGCGGCGATCAGGGAAAGAAGCTTGATCTTCCGGCCGCCCTTGCTCTTGACGAGCTCGATGGCCGCCGCCGCGGATCCACCCGTGGCCAGCATGGGGTCCAGGATGATCAGTTCACGGTCGGGCAGGTCCGAAGGGAGCTTGCAATAATATTCGACGGGCTTGAGGGTGTTGGGGTCGCGATACAATCCAATGTGGCCGACACGGGCGGTGGGGTAGAGGTTCAAAATGCCTTGCACCATACCAAGGCCCGCGCGCAGAACGGGGATGATGCCCAGTTTCTCGCCGGCCAGGCGATGGCACTTCGCGGTGGCAACCGGCGTCTGCACGTCGCAGCTCTCAAGCGGCAGGTCGCGAGTAATCTCGTACGCCATCAGCATGGCTACCTCTTCGACCAGCTCGCGGAAGTCCTTGGTACCGGTGGCCTGATCGCGAATCATGGACAGCTTGTGCTGAATCAGCGGATGATCGATCACAACTACCTTTGACATACGTAAACCTACCTCCAGGCTAAGTATTCGCGAAAGGGGCCGCCCCGCTCTAGGAGAGACGATAGACGGCCCGCTCACCTCCGATAAGTTTGGGACGCGTGCGCGCCGCGGTGAGCCGGGCGTGCCCCACCATGTCGAGACTCAGGCGCACAGGGACAGCCACCCGGCGCAGATGCATGCCGATCAAGGTGCTCCCAATGTCGAGTCCGGCGTGTGCACGGATCTCTTCAACAACAATCGCTCCAGGCATGTGGTGCATCGCCCGGGCAGCAAAAGCTCCTCCGGCTTTGGGGACAGGGATCACCGAGACCTGCTCCCAGCCATAATGGTCGGCAGCTTCCTGCTGAACGACCAGGGCCCGGTTCAGATGCTCACAACACTGGCACGCCAGAAAGACACCGTGTTGCTGGGTTATTTCCCAAAGTGGCTCTAACACTGCGAGAGCAACGTTCTCGCTGCCTGCGGTACCAATGCGGGCGCCCGCCACCTCACTGGTGCTGCAACCCACGACCAGCACTTGACCCCGTGTTAGCGCCGAGGCTTCAAGGAGCTCTGCGGCCGCCTGCCTGACCTGCTGCCGCACTTGGAGCAGAAAGGCCTCATCGTTCAACGCAACCCCTACCTTCCGCCTTCGAGGGCAGCGATCTTCTCCACGCGGCGGGTGTGACGACCACCCTCAAAGGTGCCGGTAAAGAAGGCGTGAGTGATCTCCTGGGCTACCCCAGGCCCTACGACACGGGCGCCCATGCACAGGATGTTGGCATCGTTGTGGGCGCGCGTCATCTTGGCAGAGAAGATCTCGTTGCACAGGGCTGCTCGAACGCCCGCCACCTTGTTGGCAGCGATGCTCATTCCAATGCCCGTGCCGCAAATGAGCACGCCGCGCTCGCATTCGCCGGAAGCCACAGCTTGCGCTACCGTCTGAGCGAAGTCTGGGTAGTCGCAGGAGTTTCGATCGTGGGTCCCCATGTCAATGACATCGAGGTGAAGCCCCTTGAGCGTTTCGATAACCGCCTCTTTCAGATCAATACCGCCATGGTCGCAACCAATTGCTACCTTCATGCTCCGGGATTCCCCTCTTTGCGTATTCTGTCGGCGACTTTGCGCAGGACCCGCTCCAACTCGGTAGCTGTTGTCTCATAGTGTGCAAGGGTGCCTCCGAACGGGTCAGGCACATCGCGTCCGGTCCCAGCGTACTCCCCCAGCGTGTATACCTTCTCCTTCAGCTCCGGCCACAGCATGACGATATGCTCCTTGTGCCGGGCGGTCATGGTAAGGACAAGGTCAACCCCGCTGAGGCTGTCGTCGGTAACCGTTCGCGACCGGTGGTCGGTCAGGTCCAGTCCGCGCTGCCTCATCGTGGAGACGGCATGGTCTGTCGCTTCCATGCCGGGGAATGCACTAGTGCCCGCAGAGGCGATTTGCAGATCCCAGCCAGCCCGGGTCCGGGCCCAGAGGTCGCGCAAGATTGCCGCAGCCATGGGGCTGCGACAGGTATTGCCGGAGCACACCATCAGCACGTGCCGGATCGTCATACCCGGACCACCTGACCCCCGGCTGCTCGAATCATGCGGTTCATAACTGCGAGCCCGAGGCCGTGCACAGGAACGCCTTCCGCGACGACTACGTCGACCCCGTGCCGGTCAAACGCCCGCAGCGTCGAGAAGAGGTCACTGGCCACGGTGGCGAGGTCGTTGCGTGATCCGAACTCCAAGACGATCGGTGCCTGGTACACACCGCGGCTTTCTGCGCTGCACATGACCCCAACCCTGCGGCCCTCTTCCTCATACTCGTATATCAGGTCCCGGACCCGCTCCTGCACGCGGAGCAGGGGCCCGTCGACCAGGATCATCTTGGCCTTGGGTGCGTAGTGGGTATACTTCATGCCCGGTGAGCGCGGTGACTCGCCCAGCTCCTCGCCGTGAACGGAGCCGTCCACGGTGATCGGGCCAAGCACCGCCACCAGCTCTTCTAAGGTGACGCCACCCGGCCTCAGCAACGCCGGAGGATCGCTCGTCATGTCGAGCACGGTGGACTCCAGGCCTACCCCTGTCTCGCCACCGTCGATAATCAGGTCCACCCGTCCCGCGAGGTCCTCGGCCACATGCTCGGCTGTGGTCGGGCTCGGGCGGCCGGACAGGTTCGCACTTGGCGCCGCCACGGGCGTTTGCGACAAGCGAATCAGTTCAAGGGCGATCGGGTGGCTCGGCATACGCACGCCCACCGACTTCAACCCACAGGTTACGTTGTCGGGTATATCGGGCCGCTTTGGAAGCACCAGGGTGAGCGGACCGGGCCAGAAGCGCTCCATAAGCTCCTCAGCCCGAGGAGGGACCGAGGCTGCTATAAGAGCAACGTCCTCACGTGAGGCGATGTGGACAATCAGCGGGTTGTCCGCAGGCCGTCCCTTCGCGGCAAAAATACGGTTCACGGCGGTCGGGTTGGTAGCGTCAGCCCCCAGTCCGTAAACGGTCTCGGTGGGAAAAGCGACGATTCCGCCCTGCCGAATCAGGACAGCAGCCGGCTCCAGCGCCTCTGGGTCAGGACTGGCTGCGTCGACAACGATCAGATTGCTCGGACGATCCTGCTTCTCCACGGCGCATCCCTCCCTCAGATCATCTCAACACCCAACAGCCTTCTGGATAGAGGATAGGATTTCCTGCCCGGTTGCAAGGTTGGTACACGGGTTTAGGATACCCAGAATATAGGACTCCAGTCCTATGGTAATAATCCCCATTTTTGATAGAATCAGATCTGTAAGACAACCCTTCCATCAAGGGCAAACCCGTCGAAAGGCGGGGACGCAAAGCCACGGGCCTACGGCACACCAGAAGCGGTGCGCTATGGTAGCCGGGTTGCTGGTCGGGGCAGGCGCTATGTAAGCAAGGCCTGCTCCCCTCCGGAGCAGGTCTTTTCGTGTTCTCTTGCACCCCCCACCGTGTTAGGCCCGCCGTCACCCCCCTGGCGGCTCCTATACCCCCAAAACTGCTGTGTAAGCGCGATGAATCCGCAGGTACCCCCCCTGCGGATTTGTCGCGCTTTAGGTTGGGCGCCCGATCAAAGCCCGCTCAATCCCGGCTGTGTCGCAATGCACGGTTACGTTTTCGTAGCCGGCTTCATGGAAGAGGCGCCGAACCGCTACGGCCTGGCCAGCCCCTACCTCTACTCCAAGAAAACCGCCCGGAAGCAGGTGCGCTGGGGCGTTGGCCAGCAGCCTGCGGAAGATGCTAAGTCCATCCGCTCCTGGAGTGAGGGCCATCTTCGGTTCCCAGTCCCGCACCTCGGGCATAAGCCCGGCCACATCCTCTTCATCAATATAGGGCGGGTTCGACAGGATCGCGTGGAACTGCTGCCCTTGAAGCGGCTGAAGCAGGTCCCCGTGGCGGAACTCGATGCGTTCTGCCATGCCATTGAGCCGCGCGTTCTCGGCGGCCACCTCCAACGCGGCTTCGCTCAAATCGACGGCGACCACGAACGCCCCGGGTACCAACTGGGCAGTACCCAGTGCAATAGCACCGCTGCCCGTGCCGATATCGGCCACTCGGGCGCCGGTCGGAAGCAGGGCAGCCGCCTCCCGAACCAAGACTTCCGTGTCCAGCCGGGGAATCAGGACCGCTGGCGAGACCCGGAAGGTCATGCCCATGAACTCTTCCGTTCCAAGAATATACTGGATCGGCTCCCGGGCGGCCCGCCGGGCAGTCAACTTTCGAAGCTGAGCCTCGCAGGCTTCGGGAACGGCCCCGCCTGCATTTGCTCGCAGCGCCCCGGCTGTGGTGCCAAGCACATGGCTGAGCAGCCAGGCTGCCTCCCGCTCGAAGTCCTGCACACCGGCGCTTTCCAGCAGCCAGGCGGCCTCCTTCAGGAGTTCACGCACGGTAGCCATGATTAGCCCTCCGCGCCCTGCAGCTTGGCAGCCTGGTCATGCTGGGCCAGAGCGCTAATCACGTGCTCAATATCGCCGTCCATAATGGCCGGCAGGTTATGGACGGTCAGGCCGATGCGGTGGTCCGTCATGCGGTCCTGCGGGAAGTTGTAAGTGCGGATCTTCTCCGAGCGATCACCAGAGCCCACCTGCGAGCGGCGAGCCTGATCCTCGGCGCTTTTGGCCTGGCTGGTATACAGGTCCAGCAGGCGGGAGCGCAGAACCCGCATCGCCTTTTCACGGTTCTGGATCTGCGAGCGCTCGTCGGCGCAGTAGACGACCAGACCGGTGGGAAGATGGGTGAGGCGGACCGCCGATTCGGTTTTGTTCACGTGCTGGCCGCCAGCGCCGCCCGCACGCTGAGTCTCGATCTTCAGTTCGTCCGGCTTGATCTCAACGTCGACCTCTTCAGCCTCAGGCATCACCGCCACCGTTACCGTCGAGGTGTGGATGCGGCCCTGGGACTCGGTCGCAGGGACGCGCTGCACGCGGTGCACGCCGCCCTCGTACTTCAACCGGCTGAAAGCGCCTTCGGCGTTGATCTGGAAGACGACTTCCTTGACGCCGCCGGCCTCGGTCTCGTTAATGTCCATGACCTCGATCTTCCAACGATTGCGCTCGGCGAACCGAGCGTACATGCGGTAGAGCTCGCCGGCAAACAGGGAGGCCTCGTCTCCGCCGGCGCCCGCCCGAATCTCGATCATGACGTTCTTCTCGTCGTTCGGATCCTTGGGGAGGAGCAGCACCCGCAGATCTTCGGTCAGCTTAACCTCCTGCTCCTTGAGGTTATCCAGCTCATCCTGGAACAGAGCGCGCTCATCGGCGGAGAGCTGCCCTTCCAGCATGGCCAGCACGTCGGCCATCTCCGCTTCGACCTTCTTGTAGCTGCGGAATGTGTCCACAATCGGGCCCAGCTTGTTGTGCTCGCGGGCCACCTTCTGAAACTCCTTAGAGTCGCCAATCACCGAGGGGTCACCAAGCTTGAAGGCCAAATTCTCATAATGGGCTTCCGCGGCCTCAAGCTTTTCCTTCATCAGAGCGTCCAAGTCTTTTCCACCTCATTCGTTGCTTCCTGGGGCCTTGGCGTGGGCATAGCAAAGGGGCGCGGGTTTCCCCGTGCCCCAGCAAATGCGTAGCTAACCCGGCAGGCCGTGGCCGCGGGCGGTTTCAAACGCTGCGATGGCAACCTCAAGCTGGCTGTCATCGGGCTCACGGGTGGTGAGGCCCTGAAGCCACATGCCTGGGCGGCTAATTAGCGCGGTGAGGCCATTGTCGTACTTGCCCATCAGCCGGATCACCTCAAAGGAGATGCCAGCAACGACGGGCATTAACGCCAAACGCGTAACAATACGGACCAAAACACTGTCGAACCGCATGGCGGAAAAGACCGCGATGCTAATGACGACCACGTACAGCAAGAAGCTGGTGCCGCAGCGCTTATGTTCGCGGGAGAAGGTGCGGGCCGCCTCGACCGTAAGCGGGGCGCCGGCTTCAAAGGTATTGATGACCTTGTGCTCAGCCCCGTGGTACTGATAGACCCGCTGAATGTCCTTCATGACGGAAATGGCCACCATGTAGCCAATGAACATGGCAAGGCGAAGGAGGGCCTCGGCAACGTTGACGACCGTGTTGCCCAGGTGCCAGCTCTTCATCAGGGAAGAGAGCAGGGTCGGGACGGCCACAAAGATGCCAAGGGCAAACACAATGCCCACGGTGGAGGTCAGCGCCACTTCCTTCTTGGAGAGCTGCTCTTCGTCGGGCATGGCCTGGTTGGCGGAGAACATGAGAGCGCTGATGCCCATGCTCATGGTCTCTACCAGAGCCACCATGCCGCGAAGCACCGGCAGGCGCAGGATGGGGAAGCGCTGGAGCACAGACTTGACCTCTTCCTGGTGAATTGCGATTTCACCATCGGGGCGCCGAACCGCGATTGCCATTCGGGCCGGGCCGCGCATCATGACCCCTTCAATGACTGCCTGTCCACCGTAAGTGACCTGCTGCTGACTCATGCTGACCTCACCTCCACACCTATTGCTTATATATTGACGTAATCTCGGACGTTTATGTTTGGTGTTAAAACAAAAACAGAGCGCGGCGGCTCTGCTTTGTTTAACACAGATGAAGCTTACCGGCCGTACTTCTTCTTGAAGCGGTCAATACGGCTGCCGGCTTCGACGCGCAGCTTGCTGCTGCCGGTGTAGAACGGATGGCAGTTGGCGCAAATTTCAACGTTGATGTTCTTCCGGGTGGAGAGCACCTCGTAGGAAGCGCCGCAGCCGCACTGGATGCGGGTCTTCTGAGTCTGCGGATGAATACCAGCCTTCATGGAATACGCCTCGCTTTCAATATCTCTGTACCTCGAACCCGCCGCCGTTCCCGAGCTTGGCCGGTTGAGCAGTTGCTGCTGCTTGCAGGGCGCCGGTCTACGAGATCGGAGTCGTACTGAGGCATTATATCACGCGCGATTTCCCGCGCGCAATCATAACAAGCGAGGGAAGCCGCTCCTCACCTGTCAAGCAGGAGTTCCCAAACATACATCTAACTTCAAGACAGTGAAATTAAACTGGGGGAATACCCTTGCTGCGCCTATTCGGGACCGGTGGGCTCGTGGTGGTGATCAGCGCGGGGCTGGCGCTGGGGACGCAGTCGCTCTTCTTCCGCCTGCTTACCATCGTGGCAGGGGTCGCTTCAATCGCCCTGTACCTGTGGCTTCAACGAAGCCTGCCGGCTCGAAGTGGATCGCTGCGGGTAAGCGGGCTTCGCGAGATCGTGGAACTCTACCGGGATGACCGTGGCGTTCCACACATCTACGCCCGGAACTTGCACGACCTCTATCTGGCTCAGGGCTACGTCACCGCGCAAGACCGGCTCTGGGCGATGGACATGACCAGGCGGACCGCAAGCGGCCGGATGGCCGAGTTGTTCGGTACCAAGCTGGTGGACCAGGACCGGCATTTCCGGACCATTGGCCTGCGCCAGGCAGCCGAAGCCTCCTTTAGCATTTACTCCCCAGCCGTGCGAGGCCACCTGCAAGCCTTTGCCGACGGGGTGAACGCCCGAATAGCCGAAGGGCGTCTACATCCAGAGTTCGATGTGCTACGCTACCGTCCCGAACCTTGGACGGCCGTGGATACCCTGCTCCTCTGCAAATTCATTGCCTATAACATGAGCGGAAACTGGGCGACGGAACTCTTTCGGGCTCAGTTAGTCCAGACCGTGGGCGCCGACAAGGCAGCCGGCCTGTTTTGGGATCGACCAGACCTCGACCTGTTGACCGAGCTGGAGGCTATTCCGATTCCCGACGTCAGCGCCCTCATGAGCTTGGCTACTGAAACCGTGCAGACGACCGTAGGCAGCAGCGCCTGGGCGGTTGCCGGCACCCGTACCCGCTCGGGCGCCCCGATGCTCGCTGCCGACCCTCATGTAAGCGTTGGCGTCCCCTCACCATGGTACCAAGTGCACCTGACCGGCCCGGATGGCCTGGACGTTACCGGTGCCTCTTTTCCGGGCATACCTGGAATCATGATCGGCCAGAACCGCGATCTGGCTTGGGGTCTCACCAACGCCGCGATCGACGTTCAAGATGTTTATGTCGAACGGCTCGACCCGTCTCAGCCAGGTCACTACGCCTTTAACGAACAGTGGACCCAAGCCAGCGTGCGGGTTGAAGAGATCACTGTGCGGGGCGGATCGCCTGTCCGGCACGAGGTCATGGTGACTCGGCATGGCCCCGTTATCGCCAAGAACCAGCACGTCGCGCTGTCCTTGAAGTGGACAGGCCTAACGCCCTCCCGTGAGATCGAAGCCTTCCTGCAGTTGAGCGGCAGCCACAGCTGGGCGGAGTTCCGACAGGCGGTGGCGACCTACGACGGCCCTCCCCAGAACTTCGTGGTCGCCGCCAAGGATGGGACGATCGCCTGCCGGCTGGCTGGCCTGGTTCCAGCCCGCAGCCGAGGTGACGGGCAAGCGCCCCTGCCCGGTTGGACGTCAGAATGGGACTGGGCTGGCGTCATCCCCTTCGCCGATCACCCAGAGAGCGTGAATCCGCCCGATGGATACCTGATTGCGGCGGGCCAGACGACCCCGCACTACAGGGCCCGCCGCCTCCGCGAGCGCCTTCACGGAGCGTTTGACCTGACAGGCGGCAAACTGCTTGATCTGCAGAACGATCGGGTGAACAACCAGGCCAGATTGCTCCTCCAGACCTTGCTGCACAGCGTGCAAGAAGGTCTGCGGCAGGGCGCCCACCCCGAGGTCCTGAGCGAGTTGGAGAAGAAGGCGCTCATGCTGCTCTCCGGGTGGGACTGTGCGGAGGATGCCTCATCTCCGGCCGCCGTCCTGTGGCACCAGTGGTACCAGTTCCTCGTGGAGGGAATCTTCCGGCCCCAGATGGGCCTTGATCTCTTCGACCAGTTCGTAACCTGCGGTATGGCCGTACAGGTGACTGACCGGCTGATTCAGGCCGTTTCGGAGGGCGGCGACAGCCCCTGGCTCGGCCGGGAGGGTGAAGAGGGTCTGCATCGAGTGGCACTCAGGTCGTTCAGGCGATCGGCCGCACTGCTGGCCGCCAAACAGGGCCGTTCTCCGGAGAACTGGCGGTGGGACCGAGAGCACAAACTTCGCCTGGCCCATCCCCTGTGCAAGCATCTCCCGGCCCTCCGGTGGTTCATGGACATCGGTGCCTATGCGGTGGGCGGGAGCGCCCAAACTTTGTGGACCCAAGAGTACCACCCCCTCTCGCCCTTTGATGTCCGAATCGCTTCCCCCTGGCGACAAGTGGTCGACATGGGAGCGGCGGACAGCACTTTCGAGGTGTGCATGCCCGGGCAGAGCGGCCACCCGCTGAGTCCGGCGTATACCGATCAAGTGAGCACATGGACCAAGGGCGAGGCCTTTTCACGGTTGTTCCAGCACGAGCGCGTTCGCAAGCTGCCACGGTGCATCTTGCATCCGGATCACGAAAAATAGTGCACCCCCGCCGAAGCGGGGGTCTTCTCTTTGCAAGGATAACTCCTACTGTTATCGAAGTTCAAACATCAGCTTATACAGGTACTTGTACGGGGGAGAGCAACAGTGGGAGTGACGTCGACGGAGAGGCGGTCTCTGAGCTCAGTGAAGGCCAAGCAGCGCCCGAGAAGGCGCTGGCTTTGGTACGTGGCGTTGGTGCTGGTGCTGGTCGTGGGCTTGGCGGGAGCAGGTTCCTATGCATTCGCCCGGAGGAGCCTGCCCCAGATTGCCGGAGAGCTCCGGTTGGCTGGCCTCAACGGACCCGTAACCGTGTACCGGGATGACTGGGGAGTTCCGCACATTGAGGCTACCAGCAGCCACGACCTTTACATGGCTCAGGGCTATATCACGGCGCAGGACCGGCTGTGGCAGATGGAGCTGAATCGCCGGGCCGCCGCGGGCCGGCTGTCCGAAGTGCTCGGCGAGAGCCAACTGGAATCGGACAAGTTCCTGCGAACCCTCATGCTGCGCCGGTCGGCCGAGCTATCGGTGCAGGCATACAGCCCGTGGGCGCGGGAAGCCCTGGAGGCATACTCGGCTGGTGTCAGCGCCTACATTCAACAGGCGACGGAACAGAATCGACTGCCTGTAGAGTTCACGATTCTCGGCTTTAAGCCGGAGCCTTGGCAGCCTGTAGACAGCGCCAGCATTGGCAAACTCATGGCCTTCGACCTGGGGCGCGGGTTTGTGGATGACGTATGGCGTCAACAGGCTCGTGAGGCTCTTGGCGACGATCTGTTCAAGCAGATCCTGCCCTTCTATCCCAACGATGGCCTCACCATTATGAAGTACGGCACCGGGTCATCGGCCGAGGAGGCGGCGCCCCGCCAGGTCGCCGAGCTGCCCCCTGCGACCCATGTCGACCTCGATGGTCTCCCCGTAGCCCTTATGCAGCCCGCCCCGGACGGAATTGGGTCAAACAACTGGGTCGTGTCGGGCAAGCAGACCAAGTCCGGCAAGCCCATACTGTCCAACGACCCGCACCTGGGGCTGAGCACGCCGGCGATCTGGTACCAGACCCATTTGATGCTCAACAACCCCAGCGACAGAATGAACGTCATCGGCGTCATTTTCCCGGGTACCCCGGGTATTGTGATCGGGCACAACGAAAAGGTGGCCTGGGGTGTCACCAACGTCGGGCCTGACGTGTTCGACACCTTCATCGAGAAGCGCAACCCGCAAAACCCCAACCAGTTCGAGTTCATGGGGAAGTGGGAGGACGCCACGGTTCATAAGGAGAGCATCAAGGTCAAGGGCAAGCCCGACGTCCCCTTCGAGGTGGTCGTCACCCGGCATGGCCCAATCATCTCGGAAATCGTGGGCTCCAAGGAGAATCGGCCCAAGGAGGCACTTGCTCTGAAGTGGACGGCCCACATGGCCACACCGGAGTTAGAGGCAGTGCTGCTCTTCGGCAAGGCGAGCAACTGGAGCGAGTTCCGCGAGGCGCTGCGGCGGTTCCAGGTGCCCATGCAGAACTTCGTCTTCGCCAGCGTTGACGGTACGATTGCCTACCGTTCAGGGGGCATCGCACCGGTTCGGGCCAAGGGCGACGGGCTGATGCCCGTCCCGGGTTGGACCGGCGAGTACGAGTGGAAGGAGTTTATCCCCTTTGAGCGGATGCCCGAGGTGGTGAACCCGCCTGAAGGGATGATCGTCACCGCCAACCACAAGGTGATCGATGACGCCTACCCCTTCTACCTGGGATCCCAGTGGTCGCAACCGTACCGTGCGGGGCGCATTACGGAGATGCTCAAGGCAAAGGCCGGCAGCCTGACCGTGGATGACATGCGGCAGATCCAGGCCGACAATACCAACCTGCGGGCGCGCAGCCTGCTGCCGGCTATTCTGCCGGTGCTGGAGAAGGCGAGCCTGTCTGAGACCGAGAAGGGCGCCCTGGCCCTCCTGAAGGCTTGGGACTTTGTGGACGACGCCGAAGCCGGAGCACCTCTGATCTTCGCCACCTGGCGGCGCCAGATCGGCAAGGACCTGTTTGAGCCCAAGCTGGGCAAGGACCTCTACAGCCGGATGCCCCAGGAGTCCAACATCACTGACGAAATGCTGCTGCAGGCAGCCAAGGGGAACCCCAGTGAGTGGGTAAAGCTTGCCGGCGGGCTGGAGATGTTGCTGGCCGGCTCGTTCAAGACCGCTGTCGCCGATGTGGTGAAACTTCAGGGCAACAATCCACAGAAGTGGAACTGGGGCAAGTTCCATCAGATCGGCCCGGCTCACGCCATTGGCGGCGCGGTCAAGCCTCTGGGCTGGTTCCTCAACGCCGAGGCCCATCCGATCGGCGGCAGCAGTGTAACGCCCTCCGCCATGAGCTACGACTCCAAGACAGGCAAGGTAACCTCGGCCGGCCCCTGGCGGCAAGTGGTGGACCTGGCCAACCCTGTGGGTAACTCCTGGGATGTGGTGTTGCCCGGACAGTCGGGCCACTTCCTGAGTAAGTGGTACACTGACCAAGCTCAGCTTCACTGGCGGGGCGAACTCCATCCGCAGTTGATGGATGCGAGCGGCTACCGCAAAGGCTCCAAGCTGGTCCTGCAACCCTGATTGGCCCCAACTGCCAGAACCCCCGGAGCAATTCCGGGGGTTCTAAACGTCCGCACAGAGATCTTTTATGAGATTCGACAAAATTCGCGAGTCCCGGGAGCAGGAAAACCGAAAGGTTCGGCGCCATAAAGGTTCAGTTGCGACAATGTTACATCTGGTGCGGTAGACCACCGCAATGTCTCAAGATGTTTCATGAATATTTACCAACAGGGTACTGTGAACAGTGTGGATAACTCCATTCGGGGTGTGGAAACTTCCGTGGACAGTTTTCTCGCGAAGTTAATAGTTCGCGCGTGCGTCGCGTCAATCCTGAACGTAGCTACTTCTTGGGCAGGTACAGAATGGGGTCCCGCGGCTTGTCGTTCACGATAATCTCGAAGTGCAAATGTGGGCCTGTACTGTTTCCCGTTGAACCAACCAGTGCAATGCGCTCTCCTTGTTTAACGTCCTGACCAGCAGTTACCAACAATTTGGATGCGTGTGCATAGAGCGTGCGTGTGCCGTCCGGGTGTCGGAGGATGACCGTGTTCCCGTACCCTTTCACCTCGCCAGCGAGGTCGACATGCCCACTGCGGGCAGCGTAGATGGGGTCACCCTGGTTGGCCGCCAGGTCGATTCCGTTGTGGTTCCGGCCCCAGCGCGGACCGAAGTCTGAGCTCACAGGGGCGGAGTTAGGCCAAACGAACAGCCCACCCAGGGACAGCTCGGGATCCACCACCGGAGCAGATGCTGCCACGGCCGCGCTGCCGCCCGGTATCTTCAACTCCTGCCCGATCTGTAGGTGACCTGGATCCTCCACCCCGGGGTTAACGGCAAGCAGTTCGGTAAGACTGACTTGATACCGGGTGGCGAGCTCCCACAGGCTGTCCCCGCTCTCCACACGGTGACGCCGCAACGGTTGGGCGCCCGGAATCAGCAAGGCTTGTCCCGCTCGAATCTGGTCGGAGCCCAGGCTGTTTGCTGCCCTGATCTGAGCGGTTGGGACGCCATACAGCTTGGAGATACTCGATAAGGTTTCGCCGGCCTCGACCTTGTGGCTGGTCCCCGAGGGTTTGGGCTGAGCGGCTTGGGTCGGAGGCTTCTGCTGGGTAGCGGACTGGGTTGGCGGTTTTTCCGGGGGCGGACCTGGTACCGATTGTGCCGTTGGCTCCGGTTTGCTCCGCGGGGCCGCAGCTGCTCGGGTGCGCTCGGCGCTGCCCCAGCCCAAAGCGAAGACAAACACAATCAGGGTTGCAGCGGCAAGTGCCAAAGAAAATAGACGAACCGGCGGTCGCACAAACCCACCCCCACAACGTCGTAGGACAAGTTTATGCGCCGCCGGACCGCGTTATGACAATTTGTTATTTCCCCTGAATACGGTTAACCCAACTGGGCTTACGGTCCAGCCGGTGCATTGCTTCGATGAAACGAATGGTGCCGGTCTTGCATCGCAGGGCGATCGAGTGCGTTCGCCCCACGTGCTGACCAGTATACCGGACACCCTGTAGCAGGTCGCCATCCGTGATGCCCGTGGCTGCGAAGAAGACGTCGTCCCCCTTGACCAGGTCGTCGAGACGGAGGACCTGGGTGGGGTCAGCCAGGCCCATTTGCTTGCAGCGCTCGTACTCCTGCTCGTTTTCAGGCTTCAGCCTGGCCTGCATATCCCCGCCGAGGCACTTGAGTGCGGCGGCCGTCAACACGCCCTCGGGGGCGCCGCCGATGCCCAGCAGCACATCAACACCGGTGTCACCGATCGCTGTGGCGACTGCCGGAGCGACGTCGCCGTCGGTGATCAGTTTAATGCGGGCGCCCGCCTCACGGCACTCTTGGATGATCCCCTTATGACGGTCACGGTCCAGAATAACGACCGTCAGGTCGCTGACATCCTTGCCTTTCGCCCTCGCAATCCAGCGCAGGTTCGCCGTCACGGAGGCGGTAATGTCGATACAGCCTTTGGCCTCAGGGCCGACGGCGATCTTTTCCATGTACATGTCAGGGGCATGGAGCAGGCAGCCCTGGGGGGCCACGGCCACGACGGCGATCGACCCGTTGAGGCCCTTCGCCACCAGGTTGGTGCCCTCCAGAGGGTCCACGGCCACATCGACGGGGGCGCCGCCAGCGCCGACCTCCTCGCCGATATACAGCATGGGGGCTTCGTCCAGCTCGCCTTCTCCGATGACCACGACGCCCTTGATCTGAACCGTATCGAAACCGGCGCGCATAGCGTCTACTGCCAACTGATCTGCCTTGTTCTTGTCGCCCCGGCCCATCCAGCGAGCGCTGGCCAGTGCAGCCGCCTCCGTAACTCGTACCAGTTCCAGCGCCAACTCGCGGTCCATGTGGCGTGCCTCCTCGTTTTGCGGCCTACCTCTCCATTCTACCGCGTTGTGATTCGATCGTGGTTATAGATTGTAACCGGCATTTCCATAGATGTTGTCGATATGTAGACATGAAAAAAGGGCACAGGAGAAACCCCTGTGCCGCCTTCGCTTGTTTCTTACACCTTGCCCTTGGCGGCTTCCCAGTCCTTCAGGAAGCGCTCGATGCCCGCATCGGTAAGGGGATGCTTGAGCATTTGCTTGAAGACCTTGTAGGGGATGGTTGCGATGTGGGCGCCGGCCTTGGCGCTGTCGGTCACCTGGCCCGGGGTGCGAATCGAGGCGGAGATGATCTCCGTGTCGATGCCGTGGATGGCGAAGATGTCGGCGATGTCCTTGATCAGCTGGATGCCGTCCATGTTGATGTCGTCAAGCCGGCCGACGAATGGGCTGACGAAGGTGGCGCCCGCCCGGGCGCAGAGCAGAGCCTGGTTGGCGGAGAAAATCAGGGTCAGGTTGGTCTTCACGCCGATTGCGCTAAGCTTGGCGCAGGCCTTCAGGCCCTCGTCCGTCATGGGCAGCTTGATGACAATGTTCTTGTGCATGGTGTAGTACTGCTTAGCTTCCTCCACCATCTCCTCGGCCTTCAGGCTAACAACCTCAGCGCTGATGGGGCCGTCAACCAGCTCAAGAATCTCCTTGAGAACCTGCTTGAAGTCCCGACCTTCCTTGGCCACCAGCGACGGGTTGGTGGTGACGCCGTGCAGAACGCCCCAGGAGGCGACTTCGCGAATCTCCTCCACGTTGGCTGTATCGATGAAAAACTTCACTGCGTGGTTGCTCCTCTCGGGGTCAATTTATCCTATCGTTGTCCAGACTACCATAAGGAAGACGCCTGGAAAAGAAGAGACCGGGATATTATTCCCGGTCTCGGCTGTTTCTTGTGGCCTTACGGCGAGGTGGCAAGTCATCGCCGACCTCAATGTAGGTGACTACCTGGAGGGCGACTGCGTCCTCCTCGTTGCAGGCGTACAGCGACTTATGGGCGCCGCAATCTTCACAGGTAAGCTCGAGCCGGTCTGGGTACAGGTCGATGGAAATTCTCTTGCTGCCGCAAGCGCAGCTGACCTTGCCGTAGTCGGACAGGGTGTTTACAAGTGTGACCGCCTGATACATGGTCTCGCGGTCCTCGAAGTAGTCGTCGAAGGCTTCGTCTTCCAGGAGGCGGTCAAGCTCGCTGCCGCCCGGGCGGGCAAAGGTTTTCACCGCTGCCTCGTCGCCGAAGGCGCCGAGCTGCAAATCGGTTTCGGCGCAGGTAATCTGCTTGAGCTCCTCGGACCAGAAATGGCGAGGTGAGTAAAAGCTAAAGTGGACACCGTCGCAGAGGTAGCAGGGCAGTTGAACCGAGACCTGCTTTCGCTTTCGCCCGACGATTATGATGGAGTTGCCACAGGAACAGTTCAACTTGGTAGAACTGCCTTCGTGCACATCGAACCGGGAGAGCTCCACCGTTTCTAACTTGCCGCAGTGCGCGCAGCGGAGGGCAAATGTCGTGCGGGCGGATACAAGCACGGGCGTTGCCCCCTTCCTGTACGATCTCCCCGCATCTTTTCGCTGTAGGGTTACGCAGTAAGGGTTCGCTCCGGGATTCGCAATATCCTCCTCGCTTCGTCGGGCGTAGCAACCGGCCGCCCCAGTTCCTCGGCGAGCCGTACAATCCGGGCGACCAGCATCTCGTTGCTGGCCAGGACGCCCTTGGTGTAGTAAATGTTATCTTCCAGACCGACCCGCACGTGACCACCCAGCAGTATGGCAGCATTGGCCAACGGCAACTGAGCCCTTCCGATGCCTGCCACTGACCAGGTGCACCCCTCGGGGATGGACTCTGACATATGTAAGAGGTTGCGAATGGTGGGGGCGATGGCGCCCGGCACACCCAGAACGAAGTCAAAGTGCAGCGGGAGTGTAAGAATCCCTTGCTTCACCAGGTTCAGGGCGTTCTGAATATGACCCATGTCGAACGCCTCAATCTCCGGGACGACCCCTTGCTCGACCATCGTCTTGGCAAAGTGCTCAATCAGGTCTGGCGGGTTCATAAAGACTCCACGGCCGAAATTGACCGTGCCCGCGCTCAGCGAAGCCATTTCGGGCCTCAGGTAGACCGGCTGCACCCGCTCCTCCGCCGACATGCCTACCGCACCGCCAGTCGAGACCTGGACGATCACGTCCGTGCGGGCTCGGACCTCCTTAAGGATCTCCGCGTAGACCTCGCGAGACTGGGTGGACGTGCCGTCGGGCAGGCGGCCATGCACGTGAATCATGGCGGCGCCCGCCCCCCGGCAACGTTCGGCGACGGCTCCAATCTCCGCCGGGGTAATGGGCAGGTGCGGGGTCTGCTCCCGGGTTACCTCGGCACCGTCTACCGCCACAGTAATGATCAACTTCTCCATAGGAATCTCCCCCTTCACACATGCGAGAGGGGACGGGGCGATACCCCGGCCCCCTGATGGTTATTCGCCTTGCTTGCGCTGAAAAGCCTTTGGTGTCACGCACGTTCCTGTGGCCCGGGTCACTAAGAGGGGCTCCTCGAGTACCTTGGCCCGAGAGGGCTGCTCCGGCGTGGGGTCCGCTGCAATCACCTTGTACGCCTCAAACTCCATGCCCCTGCTGGTGTTGCCAACACGGGTGATGCGCGCCCGCACCTCCAGGTAGTCGCCGGCGTAGACCGGGGCCTTGAACTCCACGGAGTCGTAGGCGACGAACAGTCCCTCGTCACCGTCGTGCTGGATCAACAGTTCCGTAGCAGCATCGCCGAAAAGGGCAAGCACCCGGGCGCCGTCCACCAGATTGCCGGCGTAGTGGGCATCGTGGGCCGACATGCGGATCCGCAGGAACGACTCGCTCATACACGTCCTCCCTCTTGCTGGAGCACTCCCTCGACCAATGTCCTGAGAGCAAACACATCAAAGGGTTTGTTTATGCAAGTGTGCGCACCGCTGCTGATGGCCTCGTTGATTCGCTCACCGTCACCCACGGCGGTCATCATGAAAACAACCAGGCTGGGATAGAGCTGCTTCAGTTCCTTCAACGCCTCGAGCCCGTCCAAGACCGGCATTTTCATGTCGAGCAGGACCACCCGAGGGCGGTGCTGTCTGCACAGCTCCAGCGCCTCATACCCGTTGGCAGCCGACAACACGCGATAGCCAATCTCGCCGAAGACCTCCTGCACGAGTCGTCGGACCCCGGGTTGATCGTCCACCACAAGAATAAGCGGATTGTCGGTCTGCATGACGTCCATCACCCCACTACGGCCATTGCGACATTAGCTTTCGGCGCCACAGTGCATTTTCCTGGCTCGGGCTGACGCCTGCGGGGTGCGGCGACCACACATCGGACACGGGGATTGTGAGCTCCTTGCTGAAGAACTGGTACCCCGGTACGTTGGCCTCCACACGCAGAGTGTGGACGGTGCCGGACGGTTGGACGGGCAGGCTCACCCGACCGTTCCGGCTGACAAACCGCTGCCCGTTGACCGTGAGCGTTGCGTCCATCCGCTGACCAGTGCTCCCATCGCGAATCTCGAGGGTGACGTTACTCTCGCGCCCCGCGGTCAACTGCGCCGCCATCGGCTCAACGGACAAGCTCGGCAGCCCGACCGATACCTCAAAGGGCACCCACGCCAGACTCCTGTTCTCCTCGGTGTTGCGCAAGATCAAGAAGCCCTTGTACCGCCCGGGGGAGGATGGGGCCTGAATCGTCAGTTTGGCGGTCCATGCCTCTCGAGTCTCGTGGCGCCTTGCGTTGTCCTCGGTTGTGAGGTTGAAACCTTCCACACCCATGAGGCGCCGGTATTGGTACTGATAGGTAGACGGCGCCGGACCGTTCGTCAGCACCGAAACGCTGTAGCGGCCGGGCGGGAGGTTAGTCAGTTCAACGGACTCCCGGCTGACGCGTGGGGTTCTGGCCTTCTCCAGCGCCACCCACTTCCCCGATGCGTCAGGGTCGTAGCGATAAACGTACAGATCCAGGTCGTAATCCGCCCCGGTATCTGGAGTGACGGGATTACTGATCTCAACCCGCATTCGGGCGACGAATTCGTTGACCGTGAAATCTTCGACCAGACTCTTGTTAGCCTCAACGTGCCAGGGTTGGCTGGTATCCGTCCTCGTGATGCCCACGGCCTCTACCCTCCCGACAAACGGCAGGAAGGGATTCGTTACCCGAATCTGGTGGGTCACCGTGCTGCCAGGGGCTTGCGACAGCTGAAGGGGAAGTTCACCGAAGGGTCCGGGCCTTACAGTAGCTTCCAGCGTATACCCGGCATGGAGATAGGCCCCGTCCTTGTCTGGGCGGGCGACCACCACCACCTCCCAGACGCCCTCGCTCGGGCCGTCCGTCTGGAACAAGGTCGACAAACCCGTGCCATTCGCACCGATCGGGGCTGACCGATGGGCCGCCTGACCGTCCGGTCGGAACACATACACTTCCGCCGTTCCGTCAGCCGCGCTCTGGGCGCCCGGCAGCATGCGGGCGGACACGCTGAACGAGCTGGTCCCCGGCTTTACCTCGAAGAAATAGCGACGGAACCTGCCGACCTCCAGTTCGTCGCGGGTTGAGTATGCATAGTTGTTCCGTGCCGACAACTCGAACGGACGCACATAGGTAATGGGAATGGTTAGGTTCTGGCCGAACTTATCCAGGTGATAGACGTTCAGGAACGCGGAGTGAACGCCAGGTTCGGCAGGTGGGTTCATTTGCAGTGGCAACTGCCGTGAAACGTTGTACGGCAGAGCCAAGGTGCGGTAGGTTAACCGGACCCAGTCTTCGGAGCTAACCATACTGACCCGGGTCAGGGTCGGCTCCAGGTTTGTCAGCGAAAAAAGAGCCGTTCCGGGCCTGTAAGACCGGGCCAAAAGGCCCCCGTTACCGTCGCGGTTGCGGGCAGAAAGGGCCGGCATCGGAGCAATTTGTCTGAGATACTCCAGGGCGCCCTGCAGAGAGACCACGCCATTGCCCTGTTCAAAGACGGGCACGCCGGGGATCCGGCGGGCGCCCAGCTCCAGGGAGCGCTTGACGCTGAGCCAGTCTGAGTTGAAGCCCTGCTTCCGCCCTGTCTCCATCAGCAGGGCCGCCGCCCCGGCTGCATGCGGCGTGGCAATGCTGGTGCCTCCCGCCGTCGTGTACCCTGTGGGGGCGCTCCACCTCGGAGAGGTGGTAGGGCTTCCACCAGGAGCAATCACACCGGGCACATACGAACCGTCGGCCCGGGGGCCCATGCCCGAGGTCCAGTGAACCCCCTCGCTGGGCACCACGTAGCCGTAGTCGCGCATCCACATCGCCGGTGAGTAGTACGACCCTACCGAAAGAACTTCCGATGCGTTACCGACAGTCGCACCGCTGGAGAGACCCGGACCGGAGTTCCCGGCCGCCAGCACAATCAACACCCCGTACTGCCGGGCGATTTGGTTGAACCGTTCGGGCGCCGTGCGGTCGTCCGTGGAGCGCGGTGCAAGTCCGGCCAGGCTCACGTTGATGATATTCGCTCCGTGTTCCGCCGCATACTGCACGGCGTCGGCCACGGCGTACCACTCCGCCGATCCATCCGATGTGACGGCCTTGAGGGCCATGATCTCCACACCGGGGGCCACGCCCTGAAAGCCGGCCGGGTCAAAGCCGGCGAGCACGCCGGCGACCTGCGTGCCGTGCTCCATGCCGTCAAAACCCAATGTCACGGTGCGTCCGGCGGGGTCGATGTCCGCTGCGACGAAGTTCAGGCGCTGCGTTACCAAAGGACCCTGGCGCGCGCCCAAAGCGGCGACTGATTTCGTATTCTGCCGATAAACCTGCAAGGGCTCTTCGTCCTGAAAGTCGCGGTTATTATTTGTATCCACATAGACCGTATCGTACGTGCCCGGTTGAAGCGCATCCACGACCAGAACGCCGAACTGATCGACCGGCAGGCCGTTTTGGTTTAGGTCTCGGTTGATGGTTCCTAGCACTCTTGACTCGTCCCACAGACCAAAGCGGGCCGTGCCGCTGAGCGACCCGGGCTTGTCCACTGGCAACCGGTAACTGGCGCCGTTCGGGGCAGAGAATGAGCCACCCCCCCGCCAGTTCACGGAAGTCGTGGTCCGGACGACGCCCTCCCCGGTGAAGTCCTTCCAGTCCACGATCTTGGCGGATCCGTCAGGATTTTGCGTGAGGGCGGGGTGACCCGGATCAACGCCGGAGTCAACCACAGCCACCCGGATCCCGGCACCAGACACCGCGTGCTCGTTGCGGAACACCCGGGTTCCCATAGCGTCCATCGAAATGTTAGCAAGTCCGGCAACCTCCGCGGGCGCCGCGTCCTGATACATGATGCTGCTGGCGCTGTTCACCACGAACTTCTCGTTTACGCCGACGGCAACGACTGGGGTCGCTGTCGGGAGCGACTCTGCAGCAGCCACCGGAAGGCGGACGCGCACGTAGGTCCGGTCTTCGTAGAGCACCTCGCCGCCAGCCTGCTGGACGGCCTCTTTTACCTGCTTCAGATCGTCGCTGGTCGCCGTCAGCATGTCCATGTCAACGAAAGGGTCACCTGCGTTATGCGCCTGCTTCACAGCCTCGCCAACCTCAGGGGGCACGGTTACGACGGGCGGCGGGGCAACAAGCACTGGCGCCTCGAGTCGCTCCGTTGCCGGCTGGAGGCCAGCCAGCACCGCAACGAGCACGCCGGATGCTATGCCCTTTACGACCTTCCTCATCTAGGCTGTCACCTCTCCACCTGCACGTAGGTAGCGGCTCCCTGGTCATCCAGGGCGAGCCGAATGCGGTCCCCTGTTTGGATCTGCCGAATCTCCGAGCGCTGCCCATTCACAAGGACGATCGCACCCGGCGTTACTGTGTAGGACAGAACCCGCCCGCCGTCGTTCACGAACAGCTTGGAGTCCTGGGCATTCACACCGACCGATACACCTTGGACCTGTGTCTTAACGGTGTCAACCACGCGAGCCTCACCGGTAACTACGTCCAGTGCGACATAGGCGTCCTGAGCGCCAACTGCCTGGGCTGGCTGCACCTGCTTACCGTTTAGGAAGAAGAGCGCCCCGGTCTGGAGTTTGAGTGTACGAACAGTTCCTCCCGGAAGTGTAACTTGGAGGTTCTGCCCGTTGATCTGCGGGGTCGAGCCCAGGAGATCGGCATAGCGTGCCTCCATGAACACGCCCTGCCCCTTTGCATTGAGAACCACCCATACCTGGTCGAACACCGTCATGCGCGTGGCGTTGGCGGCCACTCCGGAGTGGTAATAGACTGCTTCTGGAGCCATGACGATGCTCCGCTCGTTGCCCAGGGCATCACGGACGGCGCCCTGAGCCGTAGTAGGATTGAACCTGACCAACGTACCGGACAGATGATAAGCAGTCCCGCGGTACTCTTCCATCCGCAGCACCACTGCTGCACCCTCACCACGAGTAATTGGCTGATTGGGTCGGAACGTACCGTCGCTGAAGCCGTTAAACAGTCCCGTGGATTCCGCCACGACAATCGCCCCGCGCGCCCATGCCGGCAACGCTGGATCATCCACGAAGGTTGTCCGTTCCTCACCCCGCAAGCGGGCTTGGTCCGCCAGCCCCGCAGCACGCACCAGCAACGTGGCCATTTCAGCCCGAGTGACCGTGGCGTTGGGGGCAAAGCGTCCGTCGCCGTACCCCGTGGTCACTGCCGCCTCGGCCAATGACTCGACATAGCCCTTGGCCCAGTGCCAGCTCGGGACGTCCGAAAACCGTGAGTCGACCGTGGCGAGCAGTTTGGCGTCTGCCTCGTTCCCCAGGCTGACCACGAGCAGTTTCGCGAACTGTGAGCGCGTCAAGGGAGCCTCCGGCTCATACCGTCCGAAGGCATCCCCCGAAACCAGCCCTTTTGCTTCCAAAGCGGCTACTAGCGAACCGGACCAATGCCCAGCAAGATCCGTCAATAGCCCGCGGGCGGAGCCGGAAAAAGTCAGGAATACCGTGGCGACTGCCACGAGAGAGACCATAATACGATGCTGTTTCATGCCCCTCTTGTCCATGGTTAGATTTGAGCCTGTAGTTCGTTACATCTGTTTTGGTTTCCTGTGAACAGTAGTGCCTAAGAATCAGGTAGTCGAGGGAAAGACTGCCCTTGTATGTTTGACTGGTTTCGTAGTAACAACGTTTCAGGTTTGCACAAAAAAGATCCCGGACAGTGCGTTTGCACGGTCCAGGATCTTGCGTGTGTTAGTGGGCGGCGATAAACCCGCCGTGGTGGCGGCTAGACTCGATGATATCGCGGATCTCGTCTTTGTCGAGTTCTTCGCGCTCTAGCAGCCCCTGTGCGATGCCGTGAACCGCTGCTTCATGCTCCGTAAGCAACCGGGCCACGGCCTGATACTGCTCGTCAAGTAGCTTTTCGATTTGAAGCTTCTGCTTGGCGTCTGGATGCATGTCACCGAAAGCCAAATTCGAGAAGAGGCTGCCCCCCATGCCGAAGATGCCGAAATAAGCGCCGGCAATTCGAGTGGCCTGTTGCAGGTCGCTGGTGACGCCGGTCATTTCCGTACCGAGGTAGAGCCGTTCAGCCGCCCGGCTGCCCAAACAGACCTGGATGTCGGCCAGCAACTCTTCGCGCACGTGGGTGACACGCTCTTCTACGGGTTTTTGCTGGACAGCGCCCAGGAACCCGGTGTGTCGGATGATGGTTGCCTTGATTGGCGGTTCGTGCGGCATGAGGAGATAGGCGGCTACGCAGTGACCGGCCTCATGGTAGGCAATTCGGCGGCGGTCCTCCGAGGACATGGAGCGAATCGGTTGGCGCAGGCCAAACTCGTGGAACTCACGCGCCGCAGCCCAGTCCTGATACTCTATTTTGTCGCGCCCCGCAAAGTGGGCGTTAACCACCGCTTCGTTGACTACAAACTTAATGGCGGCCGGCGAGTAGCCGATGGTGTCGCTGGCAAGCCGATCAAGGTTGAGGGCGGAATCATGGTGGACCTTGTCAAGGTAATACTGGATAACGTCCTTCCGGCCTTCGTAGTCCGGCAGGCCGACGATGATTTTCCGGTCGAACCGGCCCGGGCGCAGGAGCGCCGCATCGAGCACTTCGGCGAGGTTTGTGGCGCCCATGGTGAAGACCACAGGCTGCTCGCTCCTGGTGGTTCGCAGACCAAGGGCACGCAGCACCTTGCTGATTAAACCTTGGTCGATGTTGGGCGGGTCCATTTGCATGAGCAGTTCGTTCAGTAGGTTCGAGCCGCCGCCCCAGAGCCCACCCAGACCCATGCCCATACCGCCGGCGCTGGTTGCGGAACCACGGGCGCCGCCCACCGCATCAATTTCATCGATGAAGACGATGCAGGCACCGTACTTCTTGGCCATTTTGCGGGCCTTGCGGTAGAGCTGCATGACCTTGATGGAGCCAATACCCATGAAGGCGCTCTGTAGGCTAGGGGCACTCAGGTAGGCGAACGGCACGCCGGCTTCGTTGGCGATGGCTTGCGCCAGATAGCTCTTACCCGTGCCAGGGGGGCCAATGAGCAGCAGGCCCTTACTGACCTGACCACCCATGCGCTTGAACTTTTTGACCCCGCGCAGCAGGGTGACGACCCGCCGGGAAACTTCCAGAACGTCGGGGTTGCCCTTGTAGTCGGCGAACCCGACCCCAGTTTCACCGGGCGAAAGCCAGTAGAGCCGTGTACGAGCCATGACCCAGACCATCGCGAAGATTTGGATCGCGGCGAAGAAGACATAGATAACCATTTGGAAGAGGAACTGCAGGGCGGTCATCCACCAGTCGGTCTTGTCGACCACCCAGTCCCAGTTGTACAGGACGAGTGTTAGGGCCAGCACCCAGAAGGTTATGCCCCGCCAGTTCAGGCTAATGGTTCTGAGGAAGGTTTTGAGCCGCTTCTCCCTGTCCAACTTGCGCCTTGGGTCCGGACTCAAGCCCATAATTGGCTCCTCCCTTCTTTTACCTGCCGGCGAGCACGTTTAGCCTGGCTTGCACGGCCCGTCTACCCTTGGACGGCGCCTCGCGGTTGGCCGGCGCCCGGCGGCCAACGACAAAGCCGCTTAGTTCTTACCCTAGAATACGTTTCCAGGCCAAGCCTGGTTCGGAGTTGCCTGCCCTGTAACAGGAATTTAATGTGCGGCGGCGCTCCTACGGTAGCCGAACAAGTTCGACGAACAAGTTCACTCTCCCTTTTTCGTGATGTTGGGAGGTGTTGCTCCGAGAGGTCATCTCATAGAGTGGCGATGGGGTGGTCCGATTGGCCGGCGAGGTGGTTTACTTTATCAGCGACACCCATCTTGGCGACGGATCGGGCGCTGATAGGTTTCAGTACCCAAATCAGCTAATGGACTTGCTGTTTCGTATTGAGTCGGAGCCGGGCGCCCACCTGGTACTCCTTGGCGACTTTATGGAGCTGTGGGCCGCCAACATGGAGGCGGTGCTGAGCCAGCATGCACCGGTCTTTTACGCCATCGCCCGCATTGCAGCCTCCCATCCCGTCACCTACGTGGTGGGTAACCACGACTGCTTGCCTTGGTACTACTTCCTGAACCAGAGTGCCGGGCAGATTCGGGTTGTTGAGCGCTTTACGGGTCAGCGAGGCGCACTGGTGGCGTTGCATGGACATCAGTTTGATCCTTACAACCAGATTAAGCTGGAGAGCGACGGCGGGGTGAAGGCGCCCTGGACTCGCCGGCTCGTGCAGTTCATTGGGTTTCTGGGCCGAATTGGCGGAGACGAGACCGGCGATGCCATAAACGATATAGGTGAGCACCTGGTAAAGGGGCTCAACAACTTGGAGCAACTCCTCCCCCACTGGGACGCAGGCACCCGTCAGGCTGTTGGCGAGGGGCTCAAGGAAGTCAAACTCATCCTGGAACGGCAATCCCCGGGCGAACGTGGGTATCCGTCAGAGGAGCGCATCTACGACGAAGCAGCCCTTGGACTCATGCGAGAAGGCGCCAAGTACGTGGTTATGGGGCATACCCACCATCCCCTCAAGCGCACGTACGGCGCCCGGACCTATGTGAACACCGGCAGTTGGGTGTGGAACCGGTACCCGCCGACCTATGGGAAGTTCTCTAACGGGGTGCTCGAACTGCTGGATGGCAATACGCACCTGCCTTACAGCCCGGTTCACCCATAAAAAAGCAGCCACCAGGACGTCTGGTGGCTGCTTTTTGCTCGTTACTTGACCTTGGCCTTGATCAGTTCGAGGGCCTTTTCCATTTGCAGGTCACGGCCCGTGGCGCTCTGATTGTACCTGGCCATCTCGTTGTTGAGCGCCTCCAGCAGCTTGAGGTCAACTTCCGGCTCCTGCGGCAGATAGTTCGCCTTGGCCAGGGACATCACGGCTTCGGCCGTCTTGGCCCCAAAGAAGCCATCGGTCTCGGAGGCGTATCCCAGCAGGACCAACCGCTCCTGCAGTGCCTTCACATCATCCCCGAACGAGGAGATACGCAGCGGGCGGGTGAGAGCGAACGGCTTCGTCATGTCCGAAGAGAACTGCGCCTCCACCCGGTAATCGGGCGTTAGGCCAATGCCGTGCACATGCCGCTCCTTCGCCGTCAGGTACTCGGCGATCGTCACCTTCATGCCGCCACCGATCGTCAGGTTCAGGATCTGCTGGACGGTGCCCTTACCGTAGGTAGTCGTACCGACGAGCACGCCGCCGTAATCCTGGATGGCTCCGGCAAGAATCTCGGACGCCGAGGCGCTGCCGTTGTTCACCAGTACTACTACCGGCAGGCCAATGTTCTCACCCGTGCTGCGAAGCGCAGTCTTAGTTCCACCCTTGTGGACTTCCCAGACCACAGCCTCATCCTTCGGCACAAAGGCGCTGCCGATCGCTACTGCTGCGTCAAGGTAACCGCCGCCGTTGTTGCGCAGGTCCAGGACCAGTCCCTGGGCGCCCTGGCTCTTCAGGCTGTCAACCGCAGCATAGAAATCCTTCACTGCATCGTCACCGAAGCTGGACAGCTCAATATACCCGATTCGCTGGTCGAGCATCTTGCTGTCGACTTCCGGAATGTTGATGACCTCACGCCGGATCCTCACCGTAAAGGTTCGGTTCTCCGAAGGCCGCTCTATCTTCAGGACTGCCTCCGTACCCACCTCGCCACGAATCAGGCCAACAGCCTTCTCCGTTGTGGCTCCGACCAGGCTTACTCCGTTCGCCTCAAGGATGCGGTCACCGGACTTAAGACCAGCTTTTGCAGCCGGCGTGTTCTTAATCGGTGAGGCGATGACTACGTAGTTGCCGTCCTGCTCCAGATAGGCGCCGATGCCGCTGAACGAGCCGTTGAGGCTGTCCAGGAACGCCTGGTACTCGGTCGGGCTGAAGTAGTTTGTGTGGGGATCGCCGAGGGCCTCCAGGCCGCCCTTGATGGCCCCGTCCACAAACTTGTCGAGATCCGCCCCGTCCTTATGCCAACCGCGCACAACCTCATAGACGGTGCGGATGCGAGAGAACAGCGAGTCGGTAGAATCCTCGGCGACCGCAGCCCCCGTGACAAGGGTGAGTGCCGTCACCACGGTCACAGCCATCACTAGCCACTTACGTTTTGAGAAATAAGCCATGTGGGCCTCCTAAAGAATGAGGGGGCATTGCTGCCCCCGATTGGTTTAGCCATATATTAGACGATTACTGGAGAGATTCCGCTTCGGCAAACGCGACATCTGGCGACTGCCCACGCACCAAAATGACGTTGACAAAGTGCGCTGACTGGCGCTCGTTCCAACTGCGATGCTCGAAGATGAGGCTGCCACCCACCAGGGGCACGCTCGCCGCCATACGGACGGCGCCCTCCGGGTCGGCCACCTGCAGGAGGCCGTCATTGACGTCAAAGCGGACCTGCGTACCGCTGTAGCGCTTGGCGACGGTATACAGCTTTTCGGCATCCGCCCGCTTGAGCCGAGCAGCGATCTGCCCGAACGGGACGCTGCGGATAATGCCCTCCTTTAGCTTCTTGTCCTCCCACACGCGGTAGTAGCGAATGCCTTCCCGCATCCAGGTAAAGAAGCAGTAACTCGCTGGGTCAAGACCATCCTTCGTCAGGCGTTGCCTGGCCTCCTCCAAAGACTGGACTGTAAATAGCTGATCAGCTTCGGAGTAGTTCCCAACTTCCTGCGTGTCGATTTTCCGCAGCGAGCGGCGCATGTTCCGCTGCCTCCTCCCAAGACTTAAACTGTCTAATGGTCAAACTTTCAACCACTAGCATTATTATCGATAGAACGGGATTAAATGTAAAGTAGCTGTTGGGTTTTGGATGACAGTTATTTTGTATGTAATTGAGGAAGTAAGTTCCAGGCACGCCGAAGCGGGAAGTTGAGCCAGACGGATAATCTGTCGCTTCAGTCAAACGGAAGTGCGTTGAGGACCGTTCCTTAGTTAATAGCACCACTCTTGAAGGAGGGCGGCCTCATGTTCGTGGATGCATCGGGTCTTGGTCCCCTACCGCCTCTCCGGTTTGCGTGGCGGTCTGAGGTTGCGCTGGCTACTGTCGTCCCAGGTAGCAGCAGCATCTATGGAATCACCACCGACGGAAAGGTTGTTTCACTGAATCCGGCCAATGGCAGGCTCCGGTGGAAGAGCGTCAACTCGTACTTGACTCGACGTCTCACCGTATCTGGTTCAAAGTTGTTTGCGTTTCGTCAAGATGTGGGCCTGACCGCCATTACCGACCTAGGGACCACCTTCGAAGAAAAAACCCTCGCATCGATCAGTCCCTTGAAAGCTGACGCTCAGGTTAGCCCGATTGTGGTTGACGACAGCAATGGACTGGTGTACTTCATTAAGGATCAGGCGCTGGTCTCCATCACTCAAACCGGGTCCATCATCGGCGGGACTGACGCCGGCCCTGAAGTACCGCATACAGTTCTCCCGGTGGGGGATGGCGTTCTGGTCACAGTGGACGGATATGGATTTCCGTCACGGTGGGAGTTTCGCGACAAGAAGTTTACACGCAAGTGGCAAAAGGTACTCCCCGGGCTAGGGCCGGAGCGGGCGGAGCAGCTAGCGCACCTATCCGGAAACCTGGTCTACTGCAGCCAGCATAAGGGTGTTGCGTGCGTGCGCCTCGACACCGGCGCCGTCGTGTGGCGGGACAATCGAATTACCGCCCGGTTCATTACCTCCGGTGAGGACAGCGTGTACGTGGCGGGTGAGTACGCCCAAATACACGCTCTGGACGCTCAGACAGGCGCTCTGAGATGGGAACGGGCGTACCTTTACGACTCCACCGCAATAGCTCGGGTGGGAGCGGCTTTTTCTGGGTCCGTGCTGTATGTAGGAGTGACGCTGAACGCTGGCGACCCACACCTCTACGCACTGTCGTCCACTGACGGATCAATGATGTGGCAGGCCAACAGTGCTAGACTTGCGTTCGGCGCCGGCCTGCCCAGCGTGACTGCCGATACCGTGTTGACCTATGGGAGCTCGGCACCTGCAACCGCAATGACCGCACTTCCTGCTGCCCCAGTCGTTACGGGGGAGCACGTCCGATGGGCCCCCAACCCCTTGCGTGGTGGCGTTGCCGATTTTTCCGGTGCGCTGGAGATTCAACTAGACAGGAAGGCTACGATTTCGGCTGCCGCCTGGCGGGAAACCGCAGGGCGTGGGCAGGTCTTTGTGGACCAGAGAAGCCTTGGGGCAGGAACCCACAGGTTTGACTGGATGGCTGGGGCAACTGGCGGGTTCACCGCGCAAGGACAGTTCGGCAGGATCGCTGTCGATGTAGTCGAAGACGGTGGGCCATCGTACACCTGCGCCGTGCTAGTGCCGGTGAATACACTGCCAGACGTTCTCAGCCACTGGGGACGACAGAGCATCGAAACCATGCTCTACCACAAGTTCATAGGAGGCTACCCGGATCTCACGTTTCGACCCAATAACCTGGTGACGCGAGCTGAGAGCTCCTCCATCATCGCCAAGACCCTTGGGCTCGAGAGTCCTTCCCCGGGCTTTCAGACCAAGTTTACGGACATAGCCAACCACTGGGCGAAGAACTCGGTCATGGCTCTCGAGGAGAAGGGAATCATCGGTGGGTTCCAAGAGGCCGACGGCACCTTCACGTTCCGGCCGAACCTCAATATGACTCGGGCCCAGGAGGCACGGATACTCGTAAAGGCTTACAGTATCCCGGCGGCCCCGCCCGGCTTTACGTCCAAGTTTTCGGATATCACCGAACACTGGGCGGCGCTGGACATCAAAGCACTGGAAGCTGCGGGGTATGTCAACGGGTTTCAAGAATCCGATGGGTCGTTCACGTACCGGCCCGAGCAGAACCTCACTCGAGCGGAGTTGAGCACAGTCGTGGTCCGCATCCGCAAATTGACTCGCCCCTGAGACAGAAACCGACGGGCGCCAGCGAACACAGCGCTGGCGCCCGTCATTAGTTAGGCCCGGTTCGCTTTAGCGTCAAAATCTGATTGTTGATTGTCCTCATGTTTCGGGTGATAATATGTTGTGCTTATGGAATAATGCTGGGAGTAGGAGGAGTAGCACCTATGTTTAACCGCAAGCTGATGGCGGTAGCCATCTTGGCGATGGCTATTGCAGTCACTGGCTGTGGTAGCAAGAAGGCGACTGAAACCACGGTTTCGCCGGCTCAGGCTAAGGAGATTGGCACCAAGGCCTTTGAAGCGCAAGACTACGACAAGGCCAAGGAAGCGCTCGCCGTTGCCGTGCAGGCACAACCAAACAACGCGAAGACCCAGTTTATGCTGGGTGTCACCCACTATCAGAAGAAAGAGTATGCCGAAGCTGAAACAGCTTACAAGAGGGCGATCGAGCTAGACAAGACCCTTGTAGAAGGGTATTCGGCCATCGGAAACCTGTACCGTGATCAGAATAAGCTCGATTTGGCCCTGGAGTGGTACAAGAAGGCCATCGGCATCAATCCCAAGTGGGCCGCACCGTATAACAACATGGTGCTGATTTACGGGCTTCAGGATAAGAAACAAGAGGCGCTGAAGCTTCTGGAAGGCGCTGTTGCGGCGGTGCCGGATTCTGTGGAACTGAAGGTGTCGCTGGGACAGCTGTACCAGAGCAATGGTGACACCGCTAAGGCCCGGGAAACGTTTGAAGCCGTGCTACAGCTGGATCCGAACCAGGCGCACGCCAAGGCAGCCCTGGCTACCCTTCCAAAATAAGGCCCCAATAAAGAAAACCTCCTGCCGGGCCTTGCCCGGCAGGAGATTTTTCTTACTGGATGACGATGGTAGCAGGCGCTGAGACGGGGCTGAGGCCCAACCCGTTAGTCAAAATCACCGTGACCGAGTTGTTTCCAGGCGAGAACTCAGTGGTCCGGACATACCCGGTCCAGTTAGTCCCGCTCGGTCCAATGCCGCCAGCATCGATGGTGAAATCCGTTGAGGCGTAGGTAGCCACCAAACGGCCGTTCACGTATACCAGCACGTTCTGAGCCGACTGACGGGGCAGGGCGGTGACGGAGATCTTCACAGCTCCCTCACTGACGTTGACTACACTCGAAGTTCCGGCAGCGTTTGTGGCCCTCACGGACGGGGTAGCAGGGGGCACGTCAGTGGATACCACGATCGTACGAGTCAGCCCTGTCCGGTTCGACTTGACCGTGATGGTCGTGTTTCCACCGGAGGTGCTGGGCTTGCTGGTCACAAGAAGAGAGGCCTTGCCCTCGTTAGTCGCAACGGAGAGCTGGTCCGGGAAGGTCAAGTAGTTGGACGTGTTGGGCGTGAACACCAACGTGTCCGATTCTGTGGAGATCGGGTTGCCGAACTGATCGGCTACCCATGCCTGCAGCGTCATCGGCATCGCCACTTGAGAGGTCAGCACCAAGCTATCGGGAGACACTGCCACCTGGGTGGCTGCACCAGGGAGCGTGGTGACCCGGACACTCTCAGCAGCCAGCAACTGACCACCGTAGTAGGCGATCGGTGTGATCGTTACCGACTCGGCCCGGGTGTTAGTGAACTGGAAGGTCGCCACACCATTAATGGCGTAGGTCGAGCCCGTGGTAACACCGTTGGGAACGAACCCGTTCAGGCCACTGTTTGACCCAGCGCTGATGCGAGTCGTGTTGGTGCCTCCGGAGCCTGTGATTGTGACGCCGATGGAGCTTAGCAGGGCTCCGGTGCTGGCACCAGTGGCAAGGTTGCCGTTAGCGTCAAGGATCTTGACCCGAATGGTCGTCGGGCTGATGAAGGGCGAGCTCACAGGGAATGCCTGCACCTGTTCAACAACCACACGAGCCGGGGCCGCCGGGACGTACGTCCGGAGGGTCAGAGGCGTGACAGATACACCGTTGGCGCTGCCGGATACCGTGATGGTACCGGGAGTGGTCGTGGAGTACAGGACGACCTGTCCGCCGGAGTAAAGGTACGAAGAGGACAACCGACCGGAGGTGGTGTTGTCGATCGACAGCTGGACGGCAGTGCTCCAGGGCACCTGGTTACCGTTAGCGTCCATCGCCTTGGCCGTAATTGTGGTGCTGCTGGTCCCGTCGGCAGCCAGGCCTTCAGGGGTCGCCTCGAGTCGGACCGTGCTGACCTGTCCCGCTGCGACTGTGACTGACTGTCCATTGGTGTCGGAGATGAGCCCTGTCGCACTGGCAGTAAAGGTGACCGTACCAGCTCGGGTGTCAGTCACAGTGAACGTGGCTACACCGCCGACGCTGCTCTGGGGTCCGTTGACTACCGCAGTAGAACTGCTGGGAACGAGGACCACCTGACGGCCGGTGGCACCAGTGACCAGGTTATCGAGCGCGTCCAACAGGTGGACCCGAACGGTCATAGCCTGTCCGGCCGTGACCGTGCTCGGAGAGATCGGCTGGATACGCAGCTTGTACGCATTGCCGGTGATCCGGGAGGTAATGGACACAGCACCGCTGGGAGTCAGGCCGTCAGCCGACGCCACAAATATATCGGTGCCAGGAGTGGCGGAAGCCTGAAGCGAGAGGGTAGCCACGCCGTCGACCGGCGTCACCGCCTGCGGGTTAACCAACGAGGTAGCACCCTGGTTTGTAGTTTTGGTGAAGGTAACCTGATTGGCTGCGTTCGTGACCACGTTGCCATAGCGGTCCACAATCTTGGCCACGAGTTGCACCGTGCTGGAACCGTCGGCCGAGATGTTTGTGGAAGGCGTCGCGGTCATGTCGATCCGGTAGGCAGGGCCAGCCACGAACTTGCCGGAGCCTTCCGCTGCCGCAATCGTGCTATTGAACGTGGTGGCCCGGAAGTTGTACTGTCCGGCACGGGTCGAGGTAAAGTTGAAGGTTGCAATACCGTTCACGGTGGTGGCAGACAGGGTAGGCATGGTGAAAGTGCCGCTGGTTCCAGTCAACTGGACGGCCATACCAGTGTCACCGGTACGCACATTTCCGGCGGCATCCTGCAGCTCCACGTAAACCGTCATGGTCTCGGAACCGTCGGCCTTGGTGTCCTTGATTTCCGAACGGATGTTAAGCTTGGCCGCCGGACCAACAATCACCGTCCGAACCTCGATCGGCGACACGGGGTACAGGGCAGCGCCGGAAATCCGAGTAACGCCGACTGCGCTGGTCGCACGAAGGTACGTCGTGCCCCCGGTGAAGGTAGGCGGAATCGTGATCGTGGACGACTCCAGGAGGCCAGTAGCCCCGGCGCCGGGCGACAACGTGATAGTAATGGGAGCGCCGGTGATGTTCTTAATGGCAGTACCGGTGGTGTCTTCAAGGTAGGCCGTAACGGCGGTCCGGCTGTAACCATCCGCAGCCAGCGTGGAAGGGTAGGCCTCTAGGCGGATCCGGGAGATGGTGGGAACTACGGTAGTCAAGCTGGCAAAGCCGGAGGCCAGATTTGTTCCAGGTGCACTGGCGACAATGTTTACCTGACCCGCTTGCTCGCTTGGCGTGAACGTAACCGAAGCTCTGCCGTTTTCGACCTTCGCAGACGTAGCGGACAGTGTGCCAAGGGTTCCGCTACTAAGGTTAAAGGTGATGGTTTCTACGGTACCCTGCGCTGGAATCCCCCGGCTATCCACGACCGTGGCGGTCACCGTCGCAGTTGTCTTGCCATTGGCAGGCAGGGAACTCTTGCTTAGCTCGACCTTAACCATGGCGGCCTCGCCTGCGACCGTAACCGGCGCCGAAGCCTTCAAGCCAAAGTAGTCAGCTGTCACAGTCCCGTTCCCGGGGCTGATTCCAGCGAAAACACCTGAAGTGTTGATGATGCCCACTCCACCCGTTTGGGTGAATACCGGCTTCAGTGTTACTGCAGTGCCGTCGGCCTTATAGCCAGTAGCCGTAAACTGAACAGTACCGCCCTTGGCTACCGACGCCGGGTTCGGCGAGATGGTCATCCTGGTGATCAGCTGGGCTGTGGCTGTGGCGGACAGACCACCAACCGAAGCCTGCACCTTAATGGGACCGCTGGTGCCGGCGGTCAGTGTACCATCCTGGGTAATGGTCCCCGAGCCCTGAACCACCGACCACACGACCGGCATCTGAACACTGTTGCCCTTGTCATCCACCGTGGCCACGGTGAACTTCTGGGTCTGCCCCGGAGCAAGGTCCACCGACTCGGGGCTGACGGAGATACCGGCAGCTGTGCCAACTGTGATCTGCGCCTTCAGATTGCCAGCGGTTGCTTCGACCACAATGGTCCCAGCCCCGGTGGAAGTAAGCGTGCCGTCAGCGGCAATCGTGCCCGGTCCGGAGACGATCTTCCACGAAGGAGTCACGGGCACCTTGCGGTTGCCCGCCGTAGTTCCCTCGGCCTGAAGCTGCGTGCTGTCACCAAGCTTGAGACCGGTGTTTCCACCCTTGATGCTGATGGAGCGAACCACGTCGTAGCTGCGCTCGGCGACCTGGCCTGCAGCCGCCACCGTCAACGTGACCTTATCGGCCGTAGTGATGATCAGGCTCCCGCTTCCGCTCAAGGTAAAGCCAGAGCCCGAACCTGAAAAGGTGGCGTTTTGAAGCTCAAACGTTTTTCCGAACCAGTCCACACCAAGCGCTTTCACCTGAGTAGAGCCGGCGACAAGATGGGTGGTGTCAGGCGAAATGGTAACCGCTACGGCCTTCTTGTGAACGCTTTGGGACAGAGTCAGACCCGTATCAGCATGCGGCGTTGTAAACACGGCAGCCGCAAGCATGATGGCGACGTCTCCGCGGGTAGCAGGGGCGTCCATGCTGAACTCTGTGCCCTTCAGCCAGCCGAGCTCACTTGCCTTAAGGATGTGCGCAGTGGGATACTCCCCCACCAGGGTCTTTTCGTAACCAAGGGCCCGCAGAAGCATTACTACGGCCTGTGCATACGTCACCGGTGCGTCAGGCGCAAAGGTCGTTTCGGATGTCCCGCGAACAATTCCCTCTGCGACGGCCTTGGCGACGACGTCCGCCGCCCAATGGGTTGCAGGCACGTCGGTAAACTTTTGGCTAACCTTTACCGAATCGCGTTGCTTGCCCAGGGCCCGAACAATAAACGCGGCCATTTGAGCACGAGTCACCTGATCCTTGGGGCTAAACGTGAACTGACTAGTGCCGCTCACAAGCCCCAGGGCATAGAGATACCCAACAGGGCGTTCGTAAGGTGTCATGACCACGTCAGTAAAGGGGGGCATGGGCGGAACCTGGGGCGTGTCAGCGAAAGCCTGAGGGACCATGGTCCCGAGCATAACAGCCATGAGCAGGACCGCGAGCCAACGCTTCATTCCAATCCTCCTCTGCGATGCTGGAAACTTTGTTCTGTCCAGTGATTTGACGTAACTCGGGATTGGTTCGTTCCCAACGTTCCCAAATACATACAATCGATATTCGTATAAGCCAATGCGTTTTCCTGCACTCTATCTAGCAGCCAACTACATTATGTAAAAGAAAGAAACCGGGAGAACAAGTCTCCCGGTTTCTTTCGGCCCTAGGCCCTACATTACTGCAGGGTGGTCGGGGTGGCGTCAGCGGTGTAGGTGGTGCCGCTGAGGATGGCGCTACCGGTGATGGTACCGGCAGAGTCACCGGACCGCTGGATCATAGCGGTGCCGTAGCCGTTGGTCAGGGTCACGAGCAGCTCGTTGCTGGAGTTGGCACCAACCAGGGTCAGGTTGGTGTTGGCGCTCAGAACCAGCTTGCCCTGGCCAGAGAAGGAGGTCACAACGTTGCCCTTGGCGTCGATAGCCATCACCTTGACGAAGGCGACGTTAGCGCCGCTGCCGTCGAAGTTGAAGGCGGCATCGCCGTTGGCGGTGCGGATCACATCGGTGCCGTCAGCCGGGTTGATGACAGCAGTCTCAACCGCAACGGCGGAACCAGGCGTGACGTTAGCGGTGACGCTGGTGACCTTCAGAGCGGCGAGCAGGTTAGCCTCGTCAGCGGTGTAACCAGCGGTCGTCAGAGCGTTGACGGTCTTGACAACAGCCTCGAACTTGTACTGACCAGCGTTCTTGGTGGCGGGCATCGTGTAGGTGTAGGTAGCCACACCGTCAACATAGCTGTCCGCCACGATCGAGCCGCCAGCAGCAACAGCGCCGCTGTTGTCGGTGACCTTCAAGTCGAACGGAATCAGGGTGGTGGCGCCTTCCTTGTTGGTCAGGGTCAGGCCGTTGTAGTCAACGAGCGCAACCTTGACGGTGAAGGTGGTGGCGTCAGCGGTCTTGTCGGCAACGGTCTGCACCTGGGCACGGTAGGCCAGGCCGACGTTGTAGACGGTGAGGTTCAGGGAGTCGACGGGCAGGGCGCCAGTGTTGACGTCATGCTCGGCGGTCAGGGCGCCGGAGGCCGGGAAGGAAGAGGCGTTCAGGACAGCGGCACCATCGGTGATGGTGGAGCCACCGCCGGCCAGAGTGGCGGCGGAGCCGCTGATCTGGACATTCTTCAGGTCAAGCGAAGCGTCCGGAGCGATATAGTTGCCGTACTGGTCAACGTAGTTGGCGCTCAGATCGGTGTTGGAGCCAACAGCCAGGTTGGTGTTAGCGGACAGCACGATCTTGGCCTTATCGCCGGAGGTGAAGTAGGCGCTGGTATCAGCGGTCTTGGTCAGACCCGAAGCCTCAGCGTAGAAGACCAGGGCGCTGGTGGTAGCGCTGCTGGTGCCGCCCTTGGTGGAGCTGACCTTGAAGGTGGCAACGCCGTTCACGGTGGTGACGGTGGCGTTCTCAACGGTGCCTTGACCGCTCTTGATGACGAGGGTGACAGGGCGACCGTTGTCGGCAGTCACGGTCTTGGCGGTCGCCTGAGCGTCACGCACGTAGACCTTGACTTCGTAGGACTCGCCAGCCTTCTTGGCACCAGCGCCGTTGGCAGCGCCGAAGGTGCTGTCGATCTGCAGCTGGGTGGCAGAGCCGGTCAGCTGAGTGGAGATGGAGACGGCGGACGGAGTGGCAGCGGCCTGGTTCAGAACCTCGGCGGTGCCGTCACCGTTCAGGTCACCTTCGAGACCGAAGGAATCGGTACCGAAGGAGTTGGTGGCGGTCAGGGTCCAGGTAGCAACGCCGTCAACAGCGGCCACGGTGGTGGTGGCAGGAGCGGACAGGTTGGTACCGTCGTTACCGACAGTCTGCTTCAGGGTGATGTTGCCGTCGAAGTCAACGGTATTGCCCTTGGTGTCGACGACCTTAGCGGTCAGGACGACACGGGAGATACCATCGCCAGCGACAGCAATGTTGTCAGCCGTCAGCGTGACGTAGGTGGCGGTGCCGGGGTTCAGGGTCAGGGTGCCGGTGGACTTGGTCAGGCTGCCGCGGCTCGCCTCGATCGTGTAGGTGCCGGCGTTGCTGACCGAGCCAGCGGTCGGCACGATGGCGACGTTGTAGATGCCGTTCACCCAGCCAGCGGTCAGACCCGCCTGGTTGATGGTGAACTTGGCGCTCTGATCAACGCCGTTGGCGTCCTTGACGACGATGGTCGGAGCGGTCGCACCGTTGGCAGTGCTGGACAGGACGTTGCCGGCCTGGTCGAGCAGAGCCACCTTGAAGGTCTTAGTGCTGGTGGCGGTAGCGGCCATGCTGAGGTTCTCAGCACCGATGACCTGCAGCTTGGCAGCAGCAGTGGCGATGGCGGTGTTGATCGACAGCGTGTTGACCGGCACGGTGGTGATGACGGTGCCGCTGCTGTTCTTAATGGTGGCGGTCAGGCTGGCCGCACCCGGGACAGCGGTGGCGTTGACCTGGAAGGTCTTGCTGGCGTCGTTGTTGGCGAACGCCACATCGAGGGAGTTGCTGACAGCACCGTTGATGCGCAGAACGTCGGTGTTGCTGGAGCTGAAGGTAACGGTGTAGGCGTCGCCAGCGACGGTGTTGACACCCTCCTGGTCAAAGGCCTTCACGGTCACGGTAGCGCCGGCAGCAGGGTTCGCCTCGATCTGGCTGACATCCACGGAAGCCTCGAACTTGGTCAGCACGGGCTTAACGATGGAGATGTCCTTCAGGGCGCCGGTCAGGGAGCCAGAAGTGGCCTGAACACGAGCGGTGGTGGCGGTGGTAGCAGCAGCCTGGCTCTTGACGGTAAAGGTAGCAACGCCGTTGACAGCCTTCACGGTGTAGGTGTCGGCCACGGTGCTAGCACCAGTCTTGATGTCCAGGGCGCCGGTGGCGCCGACCACGGTCAGGGTCACGTCGCCGTTGTAGGAAGCAACGGTGAAGCCGTTGGCGTCCTGAACGTTAACGGTGACGGTATCCTCGCTAGCGGCGTTGGCAACCAGGGACTTGGTGTTGTTGATCGCCAGCTTGGCGGCGGTGGAGTAGACGGTGATCGTCAGGTCCTTGCTCAGGCCGCCAGCGGTAGCGGTGACCTTAGCGGTGCCAGCCACGGTAGCGGCGAAGTTGCCGTTGGCGTCAACGATGCCGTTGGTGGCGGTGAAGGTGGCGCCGGAGACGGCGACTTCGTTGCCGTTGGCATCCTTACCCTTGACGACGAGCTTGAGCGGGGTACCGACGGACACGTTGGTGGTAGCGGGCTCGGTGGTGAACTCAAGGTCAGCCAGGGCGCCGGCGGTCACGGTGACGTTCACGGTGGCGGTCTGATCGCCAGCGGTGATGGTCAGGGTGCCGGTGCCGGTCTTGGCGGCGGCAGTGAACTTGCCGGTGGCGTCGTCGTAGGTGCCAATCTCGCCCTCGACGGTGACCTTGGCGGCGGACTTCTCAAGAGCAACGCCCTTGGCGTCCAGAACCTTGAAGTTCACGTCGGCGGAAGCGCCAGCAGCGACCTCCAGGTTAGCCTGGGCCTCGATCTTGGCAGCGTCGCCAGCGACACGGGTGATGTTCACGCCTTCGTAGACGCCAGCGTTGCCAGCGATGTCGAGGGCGTGGATCCAAACCTTGTTCTCGCCAGCAACCAGCTTGACGGTGGTGGACCACTTGCCGTTGGCGTCAACAGCGACAGCGTTGTCGATCGAGCCGACATGCAGCACGGCGACCTTCTTGTTGTCGGTGACGGTACCGGAGAGGGTCACCTGGTCCTCCGAGGTGGTGGGCTCGAAGGTGGCGTCGACGGTGATGACCGGCGCCTTGGTGTCGAGGTAGCTACCGTAAACAGTAGCCTTGGTCTCGGGCATGGTGTAGGTGGAGAACGCATGGTCAGCCAGGTAGAACACCAGGCCACGGACGGCCGGGCTGTTCGGAGCAACCGTCAGAGCGGTCTTGTCAGCTTCGCTGATCAGGCCGGCGTTGACGGCACCCTGAATGTAGTCCATCGGCCAGGTCTTGGTGGTGTCAGCCTTGACGCCGAGGAACTTCATGACCAGGGCGATCGCCTCAGCCGAGGTGACGTCCTTGTCGGGGGCAAAGGTGGTCTCGGTGACGCCGAGCTTGTGGCCCTTGCTCTCGATGATGGCCTTGGCCATCGCGATCTCACCGGAAGCCCAGTGGGCGGAGGTGTCGGTGAACACCGGGGCGCCCTTCAGGAGCTGGGAGTCGGCTTCCTTACCGAAAGCACGGACAAGAATGGTCACGAGCTGAGCACGGGTAATCTTCTCGTTCAGGGCGAGGTCAACCCCGCCACCAGGAAGGACAGTGCCCTTCACGACACCGAGGGCCTGCATACGGGCAGCCGCTTCGTTAACTCCAGCAGGGCTGAAGTCAGCAGCGGCGGTCCCGACGAGACCGAGAACGAGGCTAGACGCCACAACAGCGGACGTCAGCTTCTTCATCAGACCCATCTCTTCGGTATCCTCCTTTAGCGCATATGTGGACAGTTTAGAGGTTCCGGATCTAGGGTCCGGAGCAACTTTCCCTCCCCACGAGCGGTGAACATGGGGAAGACTTAAACTTTGTGAAGTGGTACTGTCTAGACCTATAACATCTGGACAGTGTGTGCCCTTTTTGTTGGGCTTTTTAGAGATGTTCGAGGAGCAGCTTTCGTTTGCGGGGGACCTGTTCAACATTTATCATGTCGCCAATGTGATTCTCTTGTGTCTGACGGAATCCTGCTCTGGCTGCGTTGGTAGATGTTGCAACCGATCACCCGCAATCGCGCTTCCCGCGTGGCTTGGACGGTACTACAGACGACGCGTTCTTCGGGAAAGTTCCCGGGTTCAACGAAATATTTTCGGTGCATTTTGTGGCGTGGATTTTGTTACGGATGGATAGACGTAAGCCGGTGCATTTTGTTCCCGGTTTCACGCGGATTTTTCAAGGCAACATAACACCGGTTTTTGGGCACAGCAAAGGGGCGCCGCCGATAGGCAGCGCCCCAGCTTTGTCGCATAGGCAATAGGTTATAGTTGAATAGGTAGTACTCGAACATTATCGCGGTGGGGTCTGAGTCTGTCAACGGACAGACAATGGAACTTCGCCAGGTTATGCGCTGGCGGTGGACTGCTGTTTCGGTTGCACGCCCGGACCGAGCACACGCTTTACCAGATCGTGCTCACGGTTAAGTCGGCAAGCCGTCGTTGGGAACAGTTCATCCTTCGGGTTAGGTACCTTGTAGGTCTCGATGACCCCTTCCGAGATCGCCTGGTTGACGAGCTCGTATGTTTTGCGGTCCACGATGTCGGATCCAGCCAGGACTCGCAGGAAGTACTTCAGGCCGACGAAGGGTTTGCCATACTCAGCCGTATCCAGCCGGCGAATCATCATTTCCATGTCGTACATGGCCGGCGGCAAGATGCCTAGCAGGGCTTCCACGGTGGTGAAGTAGTTTACAAAGGACATGACGTCCTTGCTCATGGTTTTCTCAACCGCCACCACGTGGACCTGCTTGCCTCGGGCTCGAAGCTTACGAATCACCTGGATCATGTCGCGGTCGCCGCACACCAGAATGAAGACCTCGATGTCGGGCCGATTGTACATGAGTTCGAGGGCGTCGAGACTCATTTCAATGTCGGCTGCGTTCTTGCGGGTGCCGTCTTCGTAGTTCTTGGAGAACACGTGCCGAGGCTCCACGCTCCGGCGCTGCAGTTCGGACAAGAGGCCGCGGAACTCGTCGTGGTCGAAGTCGGCGTAGGCCTGCATAAGGCAGACCGGACCGCCGTCGTGCTTTTGCTCCCCCAGCTCCCGTAGGCTGCTGATTAGCTTCTCGGTGTCAGGCGTCGTGCCGTACTGTTGCTTCATGCTCCAGTAGATATTTTCGTAATCCATAAAGATGACGCTATTCAAGAGGGTCCCTCCTTTATTATCTGAGCGCAGTAGGTAACCTTGCCCTTAGCTTTGTCTTCCGGCTGCGCTTCCATACCTCTTTGTGCTAGCATCATACGAAAACTGAGATGGCCTTGCTACCGGCCCGCGTATGTATTACGACGTATCTGACTACTCCTTTATTCTTTGCCATTTTATGTAGGAAATCCTCCCAGTTTGGAAAAAAATTTGAAGCCCCCCGAGGCTCGGGAGGCTTCATTCTAAGTAGTTAGGCGGCGATACGGTAGGACTCCAGGGTGTTGGCGAAGGCAAGCACAGAGTGCACTCTGGCGCCGTCGGCAAACTTGTCCGGCTTCAGGCGTGGCAGGGTTTCCGTAATCTGCTCATCGCTTTGACCCTGCGCCCGCAGGAATAGAACCGTGGCCACGCCCTCGAGGAAGGTGGCGTCCTGGCCATTCAGGTGGGCAACCAGACTGTCAAGGCGAGCGTCGTGGGTGGAGGCCACCCGTTCGGCGTTCGGACCTGGCCCATACACGTAGTGCTGATTGCCAGCCGGCCCAGGCAGCGCCTCTTCCCGGGCGAATCCCCACTCGGTCATCTCCTTCAGTTTGACCGCCAGCACCTCTGAGTACGGCCCCCACACGTGGAGGTGAAAGGGCTCGGCGAAGGGGTAGCCCAGGCTCTGGGCGATGAAGACCAGCTTTTGCAGCTTCTTGCGCCCGCGGACCTCCCCGGCCGTGAGCAGCAGGCGGGTCAGACTACTGTAGGAGTCAAACATTCCGAGCACCCCTTTTAGGCTTCTAGCACACGCTCAACCGCTTCCACTGCCTCACGCGGTACGAAGAGCACGTAGCGGGTCACCGGCTCGGCTGTGATCGACCGCAGCACGTCGGACAGCGAGCTTACCTCGCGCAGCGCCGGTGGCTTGGTCCAGTCGAGCAGGATCTGGATCGGCGGCGAGCCGCTCTCCTTGGGCGTAACATAATAAGAATAGGCCACGTTGGAGGTTTGGTCGATGTGGTGATAGTACCCAGGGTCGCTGAAACCACTGGCATGTACGGCGGCAATAATTTGCTCCTGCCGCTCCACCACCTTCACCAGCCGGTTCTCAATGCGAAGCCCCACAAAGAGCCTCCGGCTGATGAATCGATCCGCCAGGTCGGCGAGGACCTCGTCGGTGGAGGTTGTCCACCGCTTGATCGCATAGAGGGCGTCCGTTTCATCGAGCGCCAGGTACTCCTGAAGGTTCATCTGCCGCCCGGCCAGAATGGGCTCCAGTGCCGGGGGGATATACCCCAGGGCGCCTGCCTGGCCAGAGCGCACGAGCGTCACTGCCCGGCTCAGCATTTTCTCCAGAATGGTCTCGATGGAGCGGGTAGCTTTGTGGAAGTACACGTTCCAGTACATGAAGTACCGGGCCAAGAGGAACTCCTCGGCTGAGTGAATCCCCTTGTCGGTCAGGGCGATGTGGCCCTCGTGCACCGTAATCGTTTGAATGAGGCGCTCGAGGTCAAACTGCCCGTAGGTAACCCCACACATGCGGCTGTCCCGCAGCAGATAATCCATGCGGTCGACGTCGAGCTGGCTGGAGATGAGCTCTTTGAGGAACGGCGGGCCGCTCCACGTGCCCATGATAATGGAGGCAATTCGCGACGGCCACTCCGGATTCCTTTCGGCCAGAATCCGATAGATACCCGAGTCGGGGCTGGAGATGATCTTTTCGACCCAGCGTTCGTGCCGAATTCCCGTCAGCTTCTCGAACAGATGGGAGAAGGGACCATGGCCAATGTCGTGCAGCAGGGCAGCACAGCAGGTCATGGCCTGATCCTCGGGGTCCACCTCCACTACCTTGCGGTCTGTAAGGTGCCTGAGCACCTGGTGCATAAGGTGGTACACACCCAGAGAGTGGGCGAACCGAGTGTGCTCGGCGCCCGGGTACGAAATAAACGAGGTGCCCAGCTGGCGGATGCGCCGGAGCCGTTGAAATTCAGGGCTCTGAATCAGAGCAAATACGGTGGGGTCGGTGACAGAGATATTTCCATGCACCGGATCCCGGAAGACGTACTCCTTCACTTGACAGCACCTCACTACGAGGCCCATTTTATCAAAAGAATCAGGCCCGGGATAGTAACATCCCGGGCCCGGCGGTTTTAGTGCCACGTGGCAAAGTGGAAGTCCTCCTGGTTGGCCACCTGAAGCTGAAGTCCCAGCTGTTGCTGCAGCTCCGGTGTCAGTTTGAGCCAGAGGCGGCCCTGTACCAGATCGTAGTCCGAGGTGACGAAGCTGCCGTCACTCGTAAAGAGCCGAATGCCGCCAGCGACGGGCGTCCAGTAGAGGGTGCGCCCAAAAAGCCGGTTGTAGGCGCCCAGCGACAGATACGGGTGGCGCGGATGCGGGAAGACAAAGGCGTAGCCGAGCTCGTGCCCATCGAGGTGGAGCAGAACGGGAATGCCGCCGGTGCGGGCGTCGAGTTCCTCGACACTGCCGGGCGCCGGGGTCGGGACAGGTGGGCGAGCAGGCTCCGGCTCGGGCTGGGGAGCGGGCTGAGGTTCGGGTGCGGGGTTCGGCTTGGGATCAGGCTTAGGTGTCGGCTCCGGTTTGGGTTCGGGCTTGGGATCGGGCTTGGGGTCAGGCTTCGGAGCCGGTTTTGGCTCAGGTCTCGGGTCGGGCTTCGGATCGGGCGTCGGCGCAGGCTTGGCGTCCGAAGGCGGGTCAGGCTCTCGAACCGGCACCGGGGGATCGCCCGGCTCGGTGACAGGGTCGAGGCGGCCCTTCCACAGCTCCCCGGGGCTCGGGGCCTCCCCGGAGATCTCCGGCCCGACCAGAGCTCCCGCCCTGGCCATGCCCGGATACGCACTCACTGCGGGCACCGTTCGCAAGAACGCAGGCAAATACTCCTGTGGAACCAAGTCTGCTTTGATCGCCACGCCAGCCGAAACCGCCGCCGTTGTCAGGCTGATCAAGCTGAGGGTGCCCCAGCGGACGACCTTCTGCCAGACCGGGTTCGGCGGAGGCGGGACGACGTACCTGCGGTAGCCCTCATCCGGGCGGGGCGGGAGCGCCCAGGGCTTGTCGTCCACCGGGATCGACGGCCCGCCGAGCGGAAGCTTGCGGTACTCCAGGCTGAGCGGCGGCTTGACCGCCATCGGCTCTCTATCAGGCGGCGCCTGGGTCAAAACGGGCACATCCTCGATGGCCGGGACCACGTCCGGGCGATTCTCGGGCGCCGCCGGCGGCTTCACCACCCGCAGGCGAACCGGCTCAGCCGGCATTTGGGCCGCCGGCGCCCGGTGCCGCTGCTGGCTGATCAGGCCCACCACAGCCCGGAACTCCCGCTCGTTGCCCGCACGCTCCAGATCAGCCCGCAACTCGGCGAGCGACGGGTACGAGCGCCCGAGGCACTTGATCACGATGAACTGGAGCGCCGACGGAACCCCCTGCTGCATCTTCGTGACCTGCACCCGGGTTCGGCGGGCGGTCTGCCCGGTAATCAGCCAGTATAGCAAGACCCCTACCGGGTGGACGCCCAGCGGCAGATGCGGCGCCATGCGGGCTTCCATCGCATGCGCCAGTGCGAGGTAGTCCAAAGTCCAGCGGCCCAGGCGGTCCCGCTTGATACACGCCGGGTCCAGGTACGATGGTACGACCGGCGGCGTCAGGTTGGACAGGCTGGAGAGCGCGTCGACCACGCTCAGCAGAGCGGCCATGATATCCTGCTCGGTCAGCCCGCCCCGGCTTCGCAAATCCTCCAGGGTGTCCCCGTCGGGGAGTGCGCCCTGGAGCCACCTTGTCCCGCCCTCCACGACCAGCTGCTTGACGCTCGGCAAACAGGCGTGGTCATACGGATCGGTGCGCCCGCTCGCCGGCTCTTCAATGAGGTAGACCACCTGCCCGGTGCGGCGGTCCTGCGCCTGGTAAAACTTCCGCTCTGCCCACTCGTTCTGCTGCATGACCGTGTATTGCGCCAGCACGGTTGACATGCACACACCCCCATTCCGCGCGGAACTATCCCCTTTGATTAGTAATACGGAAATGGTTTGTGTGTGTTCGCATATGGCCAGAGAAAAACCACCAATCTTTGGGATTGGTGGTTTTGCGCTACCAGTTTGGGTTAGTGAGCCGCCTGGCGGACTTCCCGGCGCTCCAGCGCCGCCTTGATGAAGTCCCGGAACAGGGGCTGGGGACGGTTGGGCCGGCTCTTGAACTCCGGGTGGTACTGGACGCCGATGAACCACGGGTGGTTCTCCAGCTCCACGACCTCCACCAGGTTGCCCTCGCGCCAAATGCCGACGGGCCGGAGCCCGGTGGACCGGAGCTGGTCGAGGTAGGCGTTGTTGACCTCCCAGCGGTGGCGGTGGCGCTCGTAGACCACATCCTGACCGTAGGCGGCGTGGGCCTTCGAGCCGGGCTCCAGATGGCAGGCGTAGGCGCCCAGCCGCATGGTGCCGCCGAGATTGGTAATCTCCTTCTGGGCGGCCATCAGGTCGATGACGGGGTCCTTTGCATCCGGGATGAACTCGGTGGAGTTCGCCTTCGCGATGCCAGCCACGTTGCGGAGCGACTCGATGACGGCGGACTGCATGCCCATGCAGATACCGAAGAACGGCACCTTGTTGACACGGGCATAGCGGATCGCGTTGATTTTGCCCTCGATGCCGCGATAGCCGAAGCCTCCGGGCACCAGGACGCCGTCCATCTCCGAGAGGTACTTCTGCAGGTTCTCATCCGCCGCGCCGTTCTCCAGCTTTTCGCTGTCGATCCAGTGGATGTTGACCCGGGCGTCGTTGTGAATGCCGGCGTGGTTCAGGGACTCCACCACGCTCAGGTACGCATCCTCCAGAGCGACGTACTTGCCGACCAGGGCGATATCAACCACCTTGGAAGGCTCGATGGCGAAGTGCACGAGTCGGCGCCACTCTTCGAGGTCGGGGGTGCGGTCCTGCAGGCCGAGCAGCTGGCAGGCGATGCGGGCCAGGCCCTCCTCCTCCATGACCAGCGGCACCTTGTACAGGCTGTCGAGGTCGACGTTGGGGATGACGGCGTTGGGCGCCACGTCGCAGAAGAGCGCAATCTTCTCGCGCAGGTCCTTGGGAATCTCCTGCTCGGAACGGCAGACGATCACATCGGGCTGAATGCCGATGGAGCGCAGCTCCCGGACGCTGTGCTGGGTGGGCTTGGTCTTCATTTCACCCGAGGCGCTGATGTACGGCATGAGGGTGACGTGCACGAAGAGAACGTCATCCTTATGAGGCACCTCGTGCCGGAACTGGCGGATCGCCTCAAGGAAGGGGAGGCTTTCGATGTCGCCTACCGTGCCGCCGATTTCGACCAGCACCACATCGGCCTGGTGATCGTCAGCCACACGGTGAATGTTCGCCTTGATCTCGTTGGTGACATGCGGAATGACCTGGACGGTGCCGCCCAGATAATCGCCGCGGCGCTCCTTGGCAATGACCGAGGAGTAGATCTTGCCGGTAGTGACGTTGTTGCCCTTGCCCAGATTAACATCCATGAACCGCTCGTAGTGACCAAGATCGAGGTCACACTCGGCGCCGTCATCTGTGACAAAGACCTCGCCGTGCTGAATGGGATTCATGGTGCCCGGGTCGACGTTGAGGTAAGGGTCAAATTTAAGGGCGGTCACCCTGTAGCCCCGGCTCTTGATGAGCCTGCCGAGGGACGCCGCCGTAATGCCCTTTCCGAGCCCGGATACCACACCACCGGTTACGAAAATGAACTTGGCCATATGTTGCCCTCCCCGGGAGTTTGGGGCTGCCGATGTCTATAATACCGTTCACGTTTACCAATGAAGTTCCTGCCTGTGCGCACAAAACACTTGTCCATTTTAGCCATCCGGATTGGAAGTGTCAAGGCGAAAAGGAAGGACCAGCGGAAGATCCGCTGGTCCTTAGTGTGAGCTATTCCTCGTCGCCGTAGAGATCGTCACGGTCGTTTTCGTAGCCGTCCTCGGATTCATCGCTGGCGGCTTCGTCTTCTTCCTCGCGATCGAACTCTTCGTCCTCAAACTCGTCATCCTCTTCGTCTGCCCGGAGATCGGGGCGCCGGGACGGAGCCGGCGAAGAGGACTCGGGACGGATGCGGACCACCTTGGCCTTGGGCTGCCACTCACGCAGACCCCACTCGCCATTCCCCTGGTGAATGAAGCGGGAGTCCAAGTTGATTTCTGTGTGCATCTGCGCAATCAGGCGACCAGGATTCTCCTGACTAATCGCCTTGACGCGCATGATCTCGCTGATGAGTTCCTTGAAGTGGAGCGACTGGCCCCGATTCTTCAAGATGAAATAGGCGAGGTCTGTGACGGACATGTCAGGCCGCATTTCATGTGGAATACCCATTTTTTCAACCACGCTCCCATTCTGATCCCGCGTGTCCTCGGTGAAGTACGAAACCTGTCATGTCTACCTGATGGGGTCGCTGTAAAGCCCTGCGGAAGGCTAAACGCGGCAATTTTAATGGTTTAGACGTATGCAGCCCCAAAAGAGTTCGGTACAAAAATGGCCATTACGGAGGAAAATGTTTGGAGTGGCGACTTGCCACTCCGATTTTTCAAGTTAGGCTATGCGATTGGTCGTCGCTCTGCCACGACTGAGATGTTATACGGAAAGTCCGTTTCTCGTCAAGAGTTCTTGGAGAATGAAACCAGCAACTTCGGAAGGAACCGTTCCAGGCCCAAAACCGGCATCAAAACCGAGTTCGACAGCTAGTTCGTGCGTAATGCGGGGACCGCCCGCGATCAGAATCAGCTCGTCGCGAACCCCTTCGGCTTCAAGCAGGTCGACCAGTTGCGTCAGGTTATGCAGGTGAACGTTCTTTTGCGTCACGACCTGGCTGACCAGGACAGCATCTGCCCCGACTTCGCGGGCTTTGGCGATCAGCGCTTCGTTTGGCACCTGGCTCCCAAGGTTATACACGATGAATTCGCTGTACCGCTCCAGACCGTAGTCCCCGTGGAAGCCCTTCATGTTGAGGATGGCATCCAGGCCCACGGTATGAGCGTCCGACCCCGTGCAAGCACCCACCACAGTAATGCGTCGGCCGAGCTTCTCCCGGGCAATCTCGTTAACCTGCTCCATGCTCCACTGCGGCACCTTGGCCTCGGGAACCTGGATCTGAGAGATGTCGATGGGCTCAGTGACTCGCCCGTAAATGACGAAATAGGTGTACCCACCGCCGAGATCCTTCATATAAGAAATCTGAATGTGTTCAAGTCCCATGCGCTGACAGAACTGCTTGGCGGCTTCACGAGCCACACCACCGGCCTTAACGGGCAGGGTGAAAGAGAGCTGCACCGCACCGTCGTTCGTCGTATCGCCATAAGGAAGAACGTGCATCAGATGCGCCCTCCTTTCATGACCAGCTCGAAGAACGGGTTCAAGTGATCCGGCGCCTTGGCCACGACCCCATCGAAGCCCTTGCCGCCGTCCGGGCGCCGCCGCACGCGCCCGAAGATGCCCTCGCCGATCGCCTCCATGAGGCCGGTGCGCTCGATGTGCTCCAGCAGGTCGAGCGTGCGCTGCAGCACCTCGGCGGCCCGCTGTTCCACCCGGCCGCCCGGCTTGAACTGAATCTCCTCACTGAAGTGCTTGGCATAGCCGAACACATAGCGGGCATTCTCGATGGCCAGGTAGCGGTCGTGCAGGAACGGGGTGTGGATCGCCTCGGTCAGTACGCCGATCAGGTGGATGTGCTGATTGGTGGCGACGCTGGTCAGGTTGAAGAGCGCATCCATGAGGTGCCCCATGAAGATGTTGCCGGTCATGTGCCGGGTCGGCGGCATGTACTTGAGCGGCGCCCGCGGGAAGCACGTGCGGGAGAGCAGAGCGTCAGCCATCTCGTAGAGCAGGCCGTCCTCCTGGCGCGGGTCCATCTCGAAGGCGTGGCCGAGGCCAATCAACTCGTCGGGCATGCCCGAGCGGTGTGCAAACTGCTCGTTGATAAACTGCGAGGCCAGCACGGTGTGGGCGGCCTCGTAGGCGTCATCCGTAGTGAGATAGTTGTCCTCGCCGGTGTTGATGATGATGCCGGCGTAGGCCTGAATCATGCGGGCGAAGTGCTGGTCGATGAAGGTGCGCCGCATGTTGATGTCCCGGAAGAGGATACCGTACATGGAGTCGGAGAGCATCATGTCGAGGCGCTCCATGGCGCCCAGGGCGGCGATTTCGGGCATGCAGAGGCCCGAGGCGTAGTTGGTCAGCCGCACGTAGCGGCCCAACTCCTCGGAGACCTCGTCCAGAGCGGCCCGCATAATGCGGAAGTTGGCCTGGGTGGCATAGGTGCCGGCGAAGCCCTCGGTGGTGGGACCCTCGGGCACATAGTCGAGCAGCGACTGGGCAGTGGAGCGGATCACGGCGATCACGTCGGCGCCCTGCCTGGCCGCTGCCTTCGCCTGGATCACATCTTCGTAGATGTTGCCCGTGGCGACGATGATATAGAGCCAGGGGGTCGGCCGCTCGCCCCATCTCGCCGTGTAGGAGGCTCGTGTCTGGCGGTTGTGCTGAATCCTCTGGAGCGTGTCGCTGGCAAGACGAAGGGCCGTCTCACGGATCTTGCCGGGATCGGCCTGGGCCACCTTGACCAGGTTGAGCTTCTCCTCGGCGACCGCCTCAGCGACCTCCTGCGGCGAGATCGAGTGCTGGGCGACAGCGTTGCAGAGCCAGTAGGCGGCGCCCTTTTCGAGCCCGCCGCCGTCCTGGATATTGTCGACGACGAGGTTGGCGAGGGGCACCTCGTCCGGTCCCTTGCCTTCCACGCCGAAAAGGCGCACCACTGCCCGCTCCGTGCTGGTTGTGGTGTGCCGCTCGATGTACTCCTGCACCTGTCCGGTGATCCGCTCCGCTGCTTCCCGGGCCCGGACCACCTGCTGATGGTCAATGCGCAGACTGAGGGACATAGGCCACCTCCGAAGTGGTTCAGGCTTCCGGCAAACCGGCCTCCAGGTCATAGACGGGGCGGTTGGCCAGCTCCCGGATGGTCCGGAAGAACGCCTGAGGATCGTAATCCTCCCCGACCGGGGAGTGCGGGTTCGTCGTAATGGCTGCCAGGCGGACCGGGTGGCGCACGTACACCTCGCCGCCGAGGCGGCGCCAACGCCGCCACAGGTTGCGCTCCACGAGGATGTGGGTGGCGTCGGCGACGACTAGTCCCACCCCTTTGATCCGCTTGTTGAGCAGGACGGTCACGAGCCGGTCGCTCAGCGCCCCGTTGATCACCAGGAAAGCGCCGTAGTCCGCATGCTCTCGGGCGGCCGCCGCAATTAGCTCGGGATCGGAGAGTGCTGTGGCTACCGGCACGGGCGTAATGGCGCCGCTCAGGGTCACCACGCTCACAGCGTGGGAGGCCGCCTGCGTGACCTGCGGCTCAATCGCCGGGAGCACGGTGGGCAGGTCGAAAATGTCGAGCACGTGGCGGACCTGGGCGACCGTATCTGCCATGGATGAGCTGTATGCGGCGCCGGCGGCTAGCACTACCTGTCCGGTTACATCCGGGCTGGCGGCGGCGATGCGGTCGAAGGAGCCGTCGACCAGGCAGAGTTGGGCGCCCTGACTCTCAAGTGCTTGTAGGGTCTCGGCCATGCGCTTGCTGGTGCCTGGCCCGATCAGCAGAACCTCACCTTCGGCTGTGACCCGGCCCAGGGTCATTTGGCCGAAGGGGGTCTTGCCGGGGAGCTCTTGGACCTGCTCCACCCGGGCCGTAGCGGCCGGCAGGGCGCCGGCCGCAGTGGCGATCCAGGCCCCGGCCGGGGCCCAAATGCGGGGTTTGGGGAGCTCGGTGATCGCATCCTGTTCCTCGCCGTCACGTCCTGTGCTGACCAACCCGAGCGGCATGGACCGCAGGGCCGAAGCCCGAATCAGGTGGTTGAGGGTGACGGTCTTGCCGGCGTTCTTGCTCAGCCCGATCACGCTGACACGGCGGTTCGGCGCACAGTCCAGCAGATGGTCCAGCAGAGCGCTGGCACGGGGATCAGTCATCGCCGGCCTCTTTCTCAATCGCCTCCAGCTGCTCAACCGTAATCAGCGGCGGCTGTGTGTGTCCAATGCGGGTCACGTTCTCGGGAACGCTCATCTCGCCAGCCTTCGGGCGCGTTGCCGAAAGTTCGGCACCCACCCCGACGTTGATGGCGCCATGATCCGTCCCGCAGATTTTGCAGATGCCGTTCTGGTAGTTGTTCGAGGGCGTCCCTTCGTGGTACACCGAGATCTTGCCCTCGAAGTTGCGCAGGACCACCTTGCCGTCGCCCTGGGAGATCAGGTAGTTCGGCATGACAGGAATCTTGCCGCCGCCCCCGGGGGCGTCCACCACGAAGGTGGGAACGGCATAGCCGGAGGTGTGGCCGCGCAGGGCTTCGATGATCTCCATGCCCTTGGCCACGGTGGTGCGGAAGTGGCTCAGGCCCTCGGAGAGGTCGCAGTTGTACAGGTAGTACGGCCGGCAGCGAGCCTTGACCAGCTCGTGAACCAGCTTCTTCATGATCACCGGGCAGTCGTTGATTCCCTTGAGGAGCACCGTCTGATTGCCCGTGGGGATGCCGGCATTCGCCAGCCGCTCCATGGCGGCCTTGGCGTCCGGGTGCTGGAGTTCAAACGGGTGGTTGAAGTGGGTGTTGAACCAGATCGGGTGGTACTTCTTGAGCATGTCGACGAGCTCCTGAGTGATGCGCTGGGGCATCACAACCGGCATGCGGGAGCCGATGCGGATGATCTCCACATGCTCGATCTGGCGGAGGTTGGAGATAACGTACTCCAAGCGCTTATCGGGCACGGCGAGCGGGTCGCCGCCAGAGATCAGCACGTCGCGGATGACCGTATTTTGACGGATATAGTCGATGGCGGCGTCCAGCATGGCGGTCGACATGGCATCCTGGTCGCCGACGATGCGGCGGCGGGTGCAGTGCCGGCAGTAGAGCGAGCACTCGTGGGTGATCAGGAAGAGAACCCGGTCAGGGTATCGGTGCGTGAGGCCGTGCACCGGGGAGTCAACGTCCTCGTGCAGGGGGTCGCCCATCTCGTAGTCGGCCCAGGCCAGCTCGCTATACTTGGGCACGGCCTGGAGGCGCATCGGGCAGTTGGGATCGTCGGGGTCGATCAGGGTAGCGTAGTGCGGGGTGATGCCCAGGCGGAACAGGTGCTCGGAGTCCTTGATCGCCCGCTCCTCTTCCTCGGTCAGGTTCACGACCTGTTTGAGCTGGTCCAGCGTGGCAATGCGGTGGCTGACCTGCCACTTCCAGTCGTTCCACTGCTCCTCGGTGGCGTCGGCCCAGAGGGGGATGTCCTTCCAGTTGCGAGGTTGCTTGAGCATCGGTCTCCCTACCTCCCGTAAAGTTCTTCAAAGAGGGACCGCAGCGTCTGACTCTCCCTCAGAAGCTGCAGGGCCAAGTCGGCGTGACCGGGGTAGTACCCGTTGCCGACCAGCATGTCGACGGGACTTCCCACCCCCTCGGCGCCCAGGGCCGCCGCTGTGAAGGAGGTGCTCATGCTGAAGAAATAGACCATGCCTGTGGGCTTGGTGGCTAGAATCGCCGAGAGCTCGGCCCCTGGCACGTTGACGCAGGACAGGGTCAAATCTGCTCTCTCACCGACGGCCTCCAAGACGGCCAGGGCGTTGCGGGCGTCGCCCTGGATGATCTCATCGGCGGCGCCCAGCCGTCGGGCTCGTTCCAGACTGGCTTCACTGTAATCAAAGGCGATGACTCGCTTGGCACCGGCCCGTTTGGCTGCATAGCTGCAGAGCAGGCCGCTCTTCCCGCCGCCCCCGAGAATTAGGACGGTGGAGCCGGGCTTGGTGAGGCGGGCAGTCTGAGCCGGGGCGCCGCACACATCCAGCACGGCGAGGGCCAGTGTGTCGGGTATATCGCTCGGCAGCTTGGCGTAAATGCCGGTCTCGAACAGGATCGCTGTTCCGGTAATATCGAGCTGATCGGATTCGGGGCGGACCGCTTTGATCGTCTCGATGTGCAGCGGGGTGAGGCTCAAGCTGACGAGGGTTGCGATGCGGTCCCCAGGCTTGAGGTCGGATGGGCTGAGCGCCGAGCCGATCTGCCTGACGGTGCCGATCAGCATCCCGCCGGAGCCGGTGACTGGGTTGTGGAGCTTGCCTCGCTGGGCGACAATCTCCTGAATCGCCTCCGCGATGCGGGCCGGGTCGCCGCCCACACTCTCGCTGATCTGATGGAAGCTGGCGGAGTCAACGTTGAGCGTTTCGACGTCGATGAGGATCTCGTTGTCGCAAATTGCCGGGCTGTTGTCGATCCGCCACGCCGGTTGGGGCAGGACCCCACGGGGCTCAAGGACGCGATGGATGCCGTAGGGGCTGCCGCTCGCCACGGGCCACACCTCCAGTTGTCTTGCTTATACAAACATTGCAAGCTACATGCCAACGGCTGTGCAGGGCTGTTGCGAGCGGAAGCCGCCGAAATTTGGGCACTTCCAGAGGTTGGGTAGGCTGGGAGTCCCGGGTTGTGCCCAATTTTGGGCAGAAGAGAACCCGGTGCCAGAGCGGCACCGGGCGGAGGCATCAGGACAACTCGACAGGAAGACGGCCGGTGGGGGCGAGGCGCCCGGTGAGCAGCTCACCGACCGCCTGCTGCATGGCGGGGGAGTCATCGTAGGCGGCAATGCCAGCGACGGCGGCCGGGTAGTACTTGAGGTCATAGGGCATGCGCCGAGCGACGACGATGACCCGGCAGCCCTCTTCGGCCAGCTGGGCTGCGAACTCGGCCTGGAGCGGATTGCGGCCGGTGCCCACGGCGCCGAACACCACAGTGCCGCCGGGACCGACCTGGCGGGCCAGCTCGGAGGCGTCCTGCCCGTCCATGCTGATGGGGCAGTCAATTGCCTCCACCTCCAGGCCCGCCTCGGACAGGGTGGACAGCAGGGTGCTAAGCACCGTGCGGGAATCCTCGACCTGGGCGAACCAAATTACCCGGGGCAACACGAGCGTGACCTTGCCCTTCAGAGGCAGCTGGTCGGCGCCCCAGGCAACTGTGACCGCTTTGCGGGCCACTGCACGGGCAACAGCGAGGTGCTCAGGGGTGCCAGTCGCACCGTCAGGGTCAACTTGCATGTTACGGGCAAGCTTCATCCGCACCATCCGGTAAGCGCTCTCGGCGACCCGCTCCCCGCTGATGCGGCCGGATCTGACGGCTTCCACGAGCGCATCGAGCATGGCCACCTGCTTCTCGTAGGCGTGGCTGACCAGCAGGGCATCGGCGCCGGCCTCCACAGCCATCAGCACGGTCTGCTCGGGCGTGTAGTTGTCGGCGATCGCCTTCATCTCCAGGCAGTCGGTGCAAATGACGCCGTCAAAGCCCATCTCCTGTCGGAGGAGGCCGGTCAGCACGTTGTGCGAGAGGGTGGCGGGCAGGCCCGGGTTCGGCTCCAGCGCCGGGAAGAAGACGTGGGCTGTCATAATCGAGTCAATGCCGGCTTTCACCGCGGCCCGGAACGGGGCAAACTCCACGGCCTCCAGCCGCTCACGACTGTGCGGGATCACGGGGAGTGCCAGGTGCGAGTCGACGGTCGTGTCACCGTGGCCCGGGAAGTGCTTGCCGCAGGGCGCCACCCCGCCGGCCTGGTAGCCTCGGACTGCCGCCAAGCCATGCCGCGTGACCAGATCCGGCGAGGAGCCGTAAGACCGCACGCCGATGACCGGGTTCAGGCCGTTGTTATTTACGTCGAGGACAGGGGCGTAGTTCCAGTTCACCCCGATGGCCCGCAGCTCGGCAGCGGCGACCCTGGCAGAGCCATAGGTGAGCGTCTCATCATCGGCGGCGCCAAGCGCCATGTTGCCCGGCGGGTGCGTGAAGCCGTCCGACTCGGCCATACGGACCACGGTGCCGCCTTCCTGGTCGATGGAGATGGCGAGGGGCAGACCAAGCCGGCTCTGGCGGGCCGCCGCCTGTGCTGCACTCGTCAACGCTCGCACCTGGTCAGGGTTCTTGATGTTGCGGGTGAAGAGAATCAGGGAACCCACAGACCGATCGGTGATGAGCTGAGCATAGCGGTCTGGCAGCTCAGTAGCGTTGAAGCCCACCACGAACATCTGCGCCACTTTCTCTTCGAGGGTCATGGACTGAACGATGGTGCGTGCGTCTTTCACTGCAGCATCCCTCCAGGGCTTAGAGCGACAGGCCGTGGCCGAGCGGGTAGAGGCCGGGAATGCGAACGGGCAGCTTTCCCTTTGCCGGCGCCTTGCCGAAGGTCAGGGCGCCGACCCCTTGCAGGTTGGGCGTCTGGTAGCCGTAGGCGGCAATGTAGGTCTGGATCTGGGGCAGGGCGGTCAACTCGTATGGCTCACCCATGCCAACCACAATGACTGGCTTGCCCGAAGCGATTAGCTCCTTCAGGAAGGCCTGATGCTCGGGGGAGTTGTGCCCGTTGAAGACGGCGTAGACGATGACCGAGGCCTTGGCCGCCAACGCCCGAGCCGCAGCGAGGCTCTCGGCGCCGGGGGTGTAGCCCAGCGTGACCTCCTGGACGTTCTGGTGCTGGGCCTTAAGGCCGGCGCCCAGGGCGGTGAGCACCCCTTCGGTGCCTGTAACCTTCGCTGCGTAACCCGGACCGATAGCGAGGATCATCTGGTCGGTTGTGAGCTTTAACGGGAGATGCTTGTTTCGCACCAGGGTGAGCGCGTCCGCTCCGACTTTGGCGGCGAGCTGGCTAGGCTGCGCCTCCGCAGTCCGAGCAGGCAGGGATGGTTTGGTCCCCGGCAGGAGGCCCAGGCGGGCCTTGAGCTCGAGGTTGCGGCGCACGGCGTCGTCCAGGCGGGCCTGAGGAATCTCGCCGTTCTGGACGGCCTTGAGCAAGATGCCGTGTAGCTCGCTGTGGCGCCCGAAGGACTCGGTGACTAGAAGAGCGTCTGCTCCGGCTTGAACAGCCATAACGATCGCCTTTTCAACGCCGTAGTTGTCGGTGATCGCTTTCATGGTGTCGATGGCGTCCGTTATAACCAGTCCCTTGAAGCCCAGTTGCTCCTTGAGCAGACCCTGAAGCACTTTGGGCGAGAGCGTGGCCGGGAGCCCGTCGGTGGCGACAGCCGAAAAGATCACATGAGCCGCCAGGATGGCGTCCACCTCGGCCTCAATGGCCGCCCGGAAGGGGGGCAACTCCACCTTCTCCAGTCGTTCTATGGGGTGTCCGACCACCGGCAACGCCAGATGGCTGTCGACGCTGGTGTCGCCATGGCCTGGAAAATGCTTCGCCGTCGCCGCCACACCGCCAGCTCGGAACCCCCTCACCGAGGCAGCCACCAGTCGGGACACCATCCGCGGGTCCTCACCGAAGGAGCGCACGCCGATAACCGGGTTAGCGGGATTGTTGTTCACATCTGCATCCGGGGCGAGGTTCAGGTTTATCCCAATCTGTCGGAGCTCCTGTGCCATAGCGCGGGCTACCTGTTCCGCATACGCCTCCGACCCGGTTGCCCCAATGGCCATGGCGCCGGGCCAGGGGGTGAAACCTTGCTCCAAGAACCGCTGAACACGGCCGCCCTCCTGATCCACCGAGATGATTAGGCCGGGCGTGAAGCGGCCGCGACTACTGGCCAGCTTCTGAAGCTCGTCGATCAGGTGACGCAGGACGGAAGGGTCCGTGCCCTGCCGCCCGAAGAAGATGAAGCCACCCGCCTTCCCCTGGGCGATCAACTCCTGGGCCTCCGGGCTCGGCGTGGTTCCGGGAAGGCCGAACCAGAGCAGTTGACCAACCTTCTCCTCAGCCGTCATGTACTGGAGCCATTGGTCAAACCCTTTGGGTGGCTGGGGTCCAGCCGGTTCGGCGGGCTTTGTAACTTCGGGGGGGTTCGGAGAGGGCGGCGGGGCAGGTTTGGTGCAGGCGGCTAACAGCATAAGCAAAAGAACCGAGGCCATACGCTTGAACCGGGGCAAGCGATCCACTCCTTCACCACGCAAGTGCTGGTTTAGGGTTCTCCCATTTCTCGGTTATGATAGAGATTAGGATCTTGCTTCGGCGCTGCGTATACTGGTCTATACCACGCTGGTTCCACAGTGGTCCGGTCAACCCCTGCGTGTAAGGGTATGACCTAGGGAGGATTTGTTCATGAACACAGAGACAATGCCTCGCTCCACCCGTGCCCTCCTCGGGCTGTTGGAGCACAGCGCCCCCGGTCCCACGCTCGATGTCGGTAGCTACCAGGGCGCCGTCGCCGAGGTTGCGGGCTGCACCTATGTACATGTTGACCTGACCGCTTGCGAGGCTGCCCGAGCTGCGGGCGTCACCTCCGTGATCCACTCGGACATGCTGCCTGCCGGTCCTTTCGGCACCGTGGTCTTCGACGCCCGGGAATACGACCCGGCGCTCGCCGCCGAGATGGTGGCCCAGGCGGCCATCCGGCTGGCGCCCGACGGCGTAGTGCTCACTACCGCCCGAGCCGCAGACGTGGCTGTGGTGTTCGATGAGGTGGTCGAGGACGGCGAGGCCGTCATTGGCCGTGGGCCCCGCCCCGGTGGCTTCCGGCCGGACTGGCCGGTCTATCAGGCGCAGTTCCAGGGTCTGGCGTACCAGGTCCAGTCCCTCCCAGGCGTTTTCTCCCCGCGAGGCCTGGATGAGGGCACGGCGTTCATGCTCGGCCGGATCGAGCCCAAGGAGGGCGCCCACTTTCTGGACCTGGGCTGCGGGATTGGCATCGTGAGCAAGATCGCCAGCGAGACCTGGGGCTGCAGCGTAACGGCGGTTGATGTGAACGCCCGGGCCCTGCGCCTGACCGCTACCAACGCCCCCAGGGCCGAGGTGCTCGCCAGCGACGGCTTCCGGCAGCTCGGCGCCCGAGAGTTCGATATCATCGCAAGCAACCCGCCCTACCATACAGACTTCGCTGTCGGGAAGGCGTTTATTGAGGGCGCCTACCGACATCTGGCGATGGGCGGGCAGTTGTACCTGGTGGTCAAGCGGGCAGACTGGTACATCGAGAAAGTGCGGACCGTTTTCGGGGGCTGCCGTGTTGCGCAGGAAGGCGGTTACACCCTAATCACCACCGAAAAGCGACCGCAAGTGCCGACCCGGAAGTCGGAACCCACCACGACCAAGAAACACGCCAAGCGCATGGCGGCGACGGCGAAAAAGGGCGGCCCGCGGAGATGATCCGCGGGCTTGCTTCGTTGTCGGGTTTAGTATGCGGGAGGATCGATGCCCATCAGCCGTAGGTACAGGTAGATCTGAGCCCGATGATGCCGCTCGTGGTCGTAGAGATTGCCCAGGATCCACTGCAGGGGCAGCTCGGTGCCACGGTAGGCTCCCCGGAAACCGGGCGGGACTGGGCGGGTCTCACTCAGTTTCTCAGCGGGCCACTCTGCAAGCAGCCGCTCGGTAGTCGCGCGGGTCTCCTCCAGGTACTGGAGCACGGCCGGGAGGTCGGCCGTTTCACCTTTACGCCGGGGAACGAAATCGTGGCGGCCAAAGACTCCGGCCTGAATCCACCAGTCCTCGCTCTGAGCCAGGTGGCGTAGCCACCCCATAATGGTGTGAACGCCGCCGGGCGGCTTCCACTCCAGGTGCGCTTCCGACAGGTTGCGCACCGCCTGCAAGGTGCCGGCCCGCACCTCGTGCCGGAACGGGAACAAATCTGCTGCCTTCATTCTGCCGCCCCCTCAACTGGACGTTTCAGTTGCAGGATCTTCATACGGTACTGCAATGTCTGCCGAGGAATGCCCAGGAGACGGCATGCTTGCGACAGGTTCCAGCCGGTTTGGTTCAGGGCGGTCAAAACCGCCTCCCGCTCGGCGGCGGCGAGGGCGCCCCGCAGTTCACCAGTGGTCCGCACCGGGGCGATGGCGGGGGGGTCAGGCTCAGTCTGCCCAAGGGCAGCCGCCGCCCGCTGCAGGTGCGCCGGCAGGTCGCCCAGCTGAATCAGGGCGCCCTGGGCCATATGCAGGCCGGCGTTGATCGCGTGCTCCAGTTCCCGCACGTTGCCTGGCCATGCGTATGCCTCGAAGAACCGGGCGGCCGCTGGGCTCAGTCCGGTCACCTGCGCTCCGACGGCGCCCCGATGCTTGCGCATGAAGTGCTCGGCGAGCAATGGAATGTCGGAGCGTCGGTCGCGCAACGACGGCAACTCCAGGTAGACCACGTTCAGGCGGTAGTACAGGTCTTGCCGGAGTCGTCGCTGCTGGACAGCCTCCAGCGGGTCTTCGTTGGTGGAGGCAAGGACTCGGACATCGACTGGGCGCTCGCGGGAGTCGCCAACCCGGCGGACCCGGGCATCTTGCAGCACACGCAAAAGCTTCGCTTGCAGGTCGAGGTTCATGGAGTTGATCTCGTCAAGGTAGAGCGACCCGCCCTCGGCCAGTTCGAAGAGCCCCGGCCGGTCTTCAGCGCCGGTGAAGCTCCCCTTGGTAGTGCCAAAGAGAATGCCCTCCAGCAAACCCTCCGGGAGAGCCGCGCAGTTCTGGGCCACAAACGGGCCGTCGCGGCGTGGGCTGGCATCATGAATGGCATGGACCAGGAGTTCCTTGCCTGTGCCTGTTTCGCCGTAGATGAGCACTGGCGCCGTACCCCGGGCTGCCCTGAGACCCTGCTCCTTGAGAGCCATGAACCCGGGGTGGTGGCCGACCAGATCATCAATGGTGAAGCGTGCCTCGCTCCGGGCGGCGCCCCGCCGCTTCCGCTTGCGCAGCAGTTCAGCCTGTAGATCGACCACCTGCTCCGAGAGTTCGCGCACCCGAGTAACGTCGGTGGAGACCTCAATGGCTCCCACCAACTCGGCCCCCTCAAAGATGGGCCAGGTAGAGTTGATGGTGGTGATGCGGTCCCCCTTGAAGGTGGTAAAGCTCTGCTGCTGATTGAGGATGGGTTCGCCGGTGGTCAAGACCTTCAGCAGCGTGCTTGTATTCTCCGTGAGGGACGGGAAGACCTCAAGCAGGTGCCTGCCTATGACCTCTTCCGGTTCCAGGCCGTCGTGGTAGCCGGACTGGGGGTTGTAGAGCACCGTGACCCCCGTCCGGTCGACCACGTGAATGCCCTCGCCAATGCTGGTCAGGAGAGCCCGCAATATCGACGAATGCTGCATGGCAGGGTCCTCCCTTGCTGCGACTAGTCGGCGGCGGGCGGGGTGTTGGCCAGGTCGGCATACTGCGCAAGAGCTTCCTTGATGCGCGGTATGGCCTCCTCCGCTGCTTCCCGCCCGGTGCGGATGATGTCTGCAACCCGTTCTAGTTCGACGACACTGAAGCTGCTCAGGTCTGGCTGGACCACCACGTCGGCTTCCTGCAGGGCCAGGTTGATTTGCGGGCGCTGCACGATGGCGAGGCTGTAGAGCATGATATGTAACAGGTTCCGCGGCACCTTGTTCTCGGCGCCAGGGCGGCTTAGCTCCACCGCGATGACGAAGTCGGCGCCCATGCGGCGGGCCACTGCTGCGGGTACCGGGTGCGTAATGCCGCCATCGACCAGGGTGTGTTTGCCCAGCCGGACGGGGAGAAAGATTCCAGGGAATGCACAACTGGCGCGCACGGCCGTGGCAAGGCGCCCCGAGGTGAGCAGGACCTCGGTGCCGGTGAGCAGGTCAGTCGCTGTGGCCGTAAAGGGAACCTTGAGGTCGGAGAACTGCAGGTCGCCCACGTTCCCCAGCATGAAGCGTTCCAGACCTTCAGCATCAAGCAGTCCGTCGCGGCGGAGTTTCAGCTTCACCAGGGCCCGCCAGTTCATACGCTCGGCTGCACGTTCGAGCAGCCAGGGATCCAGCCCGGCGCAGTACATGGCGCCCACCAGGCTCCCGGCGGAAGTGCCTGCTACGACATCGATCGGGATTTTGTGCGCAGTGAGGGCCTGGAGGACGCCTATATGGGCTGCACCTCGGGCAAAGCCGCCTCCCAGAGCAAGGCCGACTGTTACCTTGGGTTTCACCGTGGAGTCCTCCTCTCGTTACAGCCTTATTGTACAAAACGGGACAGCAATCCATCTAGTGGAAAAACGCCATCAGCTTATTCTATGCAAAAGGCGGAGGCCGAAAGGCCCCCGCCGGATATCCTAGTTTGAGAACGTAACCTGCCAGGGGCCTTGCACCATCTGCTCGCCTGCAGGCAGGCTTCCGATGGTCAGGGTCAGCGACTGACCGCTCTGCAGTGCGTCAAAGTAGGCGTTGAACACGATCGCCCCGGACCTCTGGTCGGCGTTGAAGCTAGAAAGCGAGACCTTCTTGCCCGCCGCGGTCAAAGTGGGATGGGTGACGGGGTTCTTCAGGCGTTCCTTGTCGAGGGTCATGCCCTTAATCGTGTATTGAATGTGTGTCAGATGGCCCACCTGTTCAATGAGGTTCACTGTTAATGTAATGCCTTCTTTTTCGGTGGTGGCGTTCTGCGGGTGAACTTCGTTAGAGGGCTTGGGAAGCTTTTCGGTAACGGGTCCGGGAGCAGCCGTGTACGTGAAGTCCGGGGTCATGAAGAGCGCACCCAGCAGCGGAATCGAGGCAATGCGCTCCGGTTGCGTCGTAAACAGAACCAAGAAGACGGCGGCCGCTGCGGTAACCAGGCCAGCTGCGAGCTGCCAGTTCTGCCACCATACCTTCTTCCTCGGGCGAATGTGCACTTCGATGCGGGCGGCCAACTCGGCGGGTACCGTTCCCTGGTCGACCCACTCGTTCAGACCACGCCGGATTAGATCCCCCATGCCTCTCATGGCGCGGGCCTCCTCTGCACAGGCTTGGCAGGTAGAGAGGTGCGCCTCTACTTCGGCCCTCTCATCAGGCGCCAGTTCGCCCTCAAGATAGGCCTGCAGTTCCAGCCTAATGTCGTCGCACTGCATTACAGAGCGCCCCTCCTTTCCCCGCTTTCATTGTTGTTTAGCTTGGTGCGAAGCATTTTCAGGGCCGTGTGAAGACGGGACTTCACAGTCCCCAGCGGAATGTCCAGCGCCGTGGCAATGTCTTCAAGCTGCATGTCGTTGAGAAACCGCAGCACGACGACAGCACGGTAACGCTCATCAAGAAGGCGAACGGCCTCCCACACCTCGCTGCCAAACGGAACATCAACGTCGGGGGTGGCAGGCTCCTCCGACATGTGGTCTTCCGGGCGTTCCACCGGAATGACCCGCATCCGTTTGCGCAGAATTTGTGTACAGGTGTTCACCAGGATCCGCCGGATCCAATACGGAAAGGCAGCCTCTCCGCCCTTGAGTTGGTCGAAGGCCCGGTAAGCTCGAATGGTAGCCTCCTGAAGCGCATCGCCGGCATCGGCCTCGTTGCCGAGAATAGCCCAGGCGGTGCGGTACAGGCGCCCCTGTTCGGGTTTGTACAGGGCGAAGAAGCGATCCTCCAAGGTCACGTTGGATTCCCTCCTAGCAGCGCCAACGCCCCTCCGTTGAGAGCTCGTCGTAGCATAGAGCGCGTGGCGTTGACGAATAGTTCGCCGGTCAGTCATGTTTTTTTGGTCACAAGGAGGTTTCGTAATTATATGAGAAGAACCCTGCCAAGGAGGTGATCGCTCCATGAAGAATGCCCTGGTTACTTGGGCCGGCGGCATGGGATTCACGGCCCACACCGGTACCGGCCACGATCTGATGATGGATGCCCGCCCGGATGTCGGCGGTGAAGACAAGGGCCCCCGCCCTACAGAACTGTTGCTGGCCGCCCTTGGTGGCTGTACCGGTATGGACGTGGTCTCGATTCTGCGCAAGATGCGCCAGTCCTTTGATCGCTTCGAGATGGGCGTAGAGGCGGACGAAGCGGCAGAACACCCGAGGGCCTTTCAGTCCTTCCGCATGGTCTACCGGCTTTGGGGGGCTGACGTCGATGTGGAAAAGTACAAGCGAGCCGTGGAACTCTCGCAGGGTACTTACTGCAGCGTTAGCGCCCTTTTCAAGAAGGGAGCCACCGTTACATACCGCCTGGAGTTGAACGGCCAGCCGATCGACTAGGCAGCCGGCGTCCCATTGGGGCGCCGCTTCCGTTTACACGATGGAAACACTTTGTTCAAAGTCTCTTAAGCAAACTCTCAGGTTATCGAGGCAAGATAGCCTTGGTTCCATCTACAACAAGACGGAAAGGGGAGACGAACGATGGACCTGAAGAGGAAGGTGGGAGTGGCAGTCGGGGCTGTACTGCTGACCGGCGCCCTGCTCACCGGCGCTGCCTTTGCTTCGGAGGAGGGCAAGGCGCCCACCGCCCAAACGGAACGAGTCGATAAGGCCGTTCAGGAAGGCAAGCTGACGCAGGGGGAAGCCGACACCCTGAAGAAGCTGGGGGAACTGCGCCGCTCCTATATGGAGAAGTATAAGGCAGAGGCCAAGGCGCTGTTGGAGCAGTCGGTTAAGGACGGCAAGATTACCAAGGAACAGGCTCAGCGCATTTTGAAGCACCAGCAGGGCCGTATGCAGCACCACGGAAAGGGCTGGGGCAAGCCCGGCAAGGCCCTCACCGAGGAGCAGCTGAAGAGCAAGCTGGCCGAGGCCGTCAAAAGCGGTAAGATCACCCAGGAGAAGGCCGATGCGATCCTGCAGAAGTGGCAGGAGCACAAGGCCAAGGCCCAGCAGTAACCCCACAAAGGGTGGAGCCTGCCGCAGATCGTTGCGGCAGGCTCCTTTTGCTCATTACCGGTTGCCGAGCATCCAGCCCAGAGTGATACCCGCAATGCCAAGTATGCCGGCAATGCTGATCGGTGCCGGGGCAGGGAGCCTCAGCTTGGCAAAAATGAACCCGATGACGGCGCCCGTTACGAGGGCGATTAACCACTGCTTGTATTCCATCTCTTACATCCGCTCCGGTGCGCTGACTCCCATAAGTGTCAGGACGTTATTGAGGGCCGTGCGAGTTGCGTCGCAAAGAACAAGCCGGGCCCGGGTCAGTGCCGCGTCCTCGGTCATCACACGGCAACGGGTGTAGAAGCTGTGGAACAGCGTGGCCAATTCGTTGACATACCGGCTGAGTCGGTGCGCCTCACGGGCGTCCGCCGCGCCGATGATCTCCTCCGGCAGCTCGGCGAGCTTGCGCATGAGATCGATTTCCGAGTCGTCTTTCAGGACCGACAGGTCCGTCTCGACGTCAGGGGTGAAGCCGGCCTCGGCCGCCTGCCGCAGGATGCTGCAGATGCGGGCGTGGGCGTACTGGACGTAGTAGACCGGGTTGTCACTGGACTTCAGGTTGGCCAGGTTCATGTCGAAGTCCATGTGAGCGTCGAGGCCGCGCATGAGGAAAAAGTAGCGGGCCGCATCCACGGAAACCTGTTCCAGCAGGTCCTCCATGAGCACGAAGGTGCCGCGCCGCTTGGACATGCGGACCTCCTCGCCGTCCTTAAAGAGCCGGACGATCTGCGTAAACAGGATCTCCAGCGAATCCTTGGAGTGGCCCAGGCACTCAACCATTGCCTTCATACGACCGAGGTAACCGTGGTGGTCCTGACCGAGAATATCGATGAGGGTTTCGTAGCCACGATCGTACTTGTTCATGTGGTAGCAGGCGTCGGCGGCAAAGTAGGTGAACTGGCCGTCGGACTTCAGCAGAACCCGGTCCTTATCGTCACCGTACTTGGTCGTGCGCATCCAGATGGCGCCGTCCTGCTCGTAGGCCTCACCGGCCTTCAGGAGCCGTTCCACCAGTTCAGCCGGCTTGCCGGCGTCGCGTAGGGAGCGCTCGCTGAACCACCGGTCGAAGACGACCCCGTAGGACCCCAGCACCGCTTCCTGACCACTGCGGAAGAACTCCGGCGCCCAGGTCTCCAGGAAGGTCAGCCGCTGCTCTTCGGGCTGCTCGAGGAAGTCAGGGTACTTGCTGAGCAACTCCCGGGCGGCGTCGATGACGTAGTCGCCGGGGTAGCACCCCTCAGGGATCTCGATGGTGGCGCCCCGGAGCTCCTGAGAGCGCAGATCGACCGACTTCGCCAGCATCTTAACCTGGTTGCCGGCGTCATTGACGTAGAACTCCGTGTTGCAGTCGTACCCGGCCGCGTTAAGCACACGGCCCAGCGTGCTGCCGTAGGCGCCCGAACGGGCCTGAACCAGCACCATGGGGCCGGTCGGGTTCGCGCTGACGTACTCGAGCAGGATGCGCTTGCCGCCGCCGTGCTCGCTCTTGCCGAAGTCGGCGCCCTCCTTGCGGATGGCGGGCAGGACCTGGTGGATCCAGCCAAACTTCAGGCGCAGGTTGATAAAGCCTGGACCGGCGATCTCCGCCTTCTGGATCCAAGTCCCTTCGGTGTTCAAATGCTTGATGACCGTTTCGGCGATGACGCGGGGCGGCTTCTTCTCGGCCTTGGTCATGACCATGGCCAGGTTGGTGGCAAAGTCGCCGTGCGCCTTGTCCTTGGGGACCTCAAGGTTAACCACCGGAGCTGGCCCGGTCAGTTCACCCGCTGCGACGGCCTGGTTGACTGCTTCGGCGAGGGCCTGCCGCAGTTGGGACCTGACCTGTTCGATGACTCGCACAGTTGTCTCCCTCGCTTTTCTATCCGAAGGCCAGAATGGCCTCACGGATCAACTTGGCGCCCAGGACCACGGTTCGGTCCGTATGATCCAGGCTCGGGGCGACCTCAACCACATCGAAGCCAATCACGTTCAGCCCCGCCATGGCGAGGACGGCGTCGATCATTTCGCGGCTGTGGATGCCGCCGGGCTCCGGGGTGCCGGTGCCAGGGGCGAAGGCCGGGTCCATCACATCGATATCGATGGTGATGTAGACCGGGCGGTTGCCCAGCGTCGGCATGACCTCCTTCAGCGGGCGCAGCACCTCGTGCGGGAACAGGTTGCACTCCGTGGAGCCGATGCGGTACTCCTCGGCGGTGCCGCTGCGGATGCCGAACTGGTACAGGTTCTTCGACGGCAGGAACTCCAGGCAGCGCTTCATGACAGCCGCATGGGACATGGGATTGCCGAGGTAGTCCTCGCGCAGGTCGGCGTGGGCGTCGAACTGCAGCAGCACCATATCATTGCCGTACTTCTCGTGGGCGGCCTTGACGCAGGGCAGGGTGACCAGGTGCTCGCCGCCCATCATGATCGGCAGCTTGCCGTCGTTGAACAGTTTGCGAGCCACCTGATGGGCGCGGTCCAAACTCACCCGGGGATCGCCAAAGACGACCGAGATGTCGCCCAGGTCGAAGAAGTTCTTGTCGGCCAGCGTCTTGAGGCTATGGTAGCTGAACTCCTCCAGGCCATAGCTGGCCTCGCGGATGCGGCCGGGGCCAAAGCGGGTGCCCGGCCGGTACGAGGTGGTAAAGTCCTGCCCGATGCCCCAGAGTACCGCTTTGGCGGTTTCATAGTCATCGGAGGCGGCCATGAAGTCGGAGAGCCGCTCGATGTGCTCAAAACCGGCGAAGTTGAGACCGCCCATTACTTGCCGGCCTCCTCGGTGATCGCCGAGACGAAGCGGGGGAGCTGGAAGGCAGCGTGATGCAGCGCCGGCGTGTAGTACTTGGTGACCATGCCGTCAAAGCGCTCCTCAGCGGAGGCCTCCAGGGGGTCGTACTTCTTGGAGCCCAGGGTAAAGCTCCACAGGCCGGTCGGGTAGGTGGGCACGGCGCAGGTATACAGGCGGGTAATCGGGAACGACTTGCTGATGCCGCCGAAAGCCCGCTTGATCACGTGCGCATTGGTCCAGGGCGACTCGGTTTGAGCGACCATGATGCCGTCGCCGGTCAACGCCTTGAACACGTTGGCGTAGAACTCGGCGGTGAAGAGTCCCTCGCCGGGGCCAACCGGCTCACTCGAGTCGATGATGATCACATCGTACTCCGCAGGATGCTCGGCAACCCACTTGATGCCGTCCTCCACGTGCACGTGCACCTTGGGGTTCCCGGTAAGGGCGACGGAGATGTTCGGGAAGTACTGCTTGGAGGTTTCGATCACGCGACCGTCGATCTCCACCAGGTCCACGTGCTCCACGCCGGGGTGCTTCACCACCTCACGGACCATGCCGCCATCGCCGCCGCCGACCACCAGGACCCGCTTCGGGCTGGGGTGGGTAAAGAGCGGAACGTGGGCGCCCATTTCATGGTAAACGAACTCGTCCACATCGTTGGTTTGGAAGAACCCGTCGAGGGCGAGCAGTCGGCCCCACTGCGGGGTCTCAACGATAACGAGTTCCTGGAAGTCGGTCGTTTCCTTGTGCAGCGTCTTCGTCACCCGGACGGAGAGTCGCTGGTTATCGGTCTGTTGCTCGGTCAAATAAAGCTCCACAGAAACTCGGGCTCCTTTCGCCAGTCAAGCCTTTAAGTACCGTCAAATTATAGCACAAGGCACCCCACCGGGCAAAAGGTTCCACAATTAGCCCTTGACACACCCAAGGGGCCGGGTGTAAGATGCGAAACAATATACCGACAAGTGATGACCGGGACAAAGTACCCTGGTAGACTGACGTCACAGAGAGCTGTCCACTCGGTGGAAGGACGGCGGCGGCGGCCAGGCGAATGACACCCGCGAGCGTTGCCCGAAAGGCCATGTGCTTAGTAGGAGCGAACGGAGCCCACCGTTATCCGGGCAGAGGGGCCGCCAGCAGTGGCGGCAACTAGGGTGGTACCGCGAGCCAGACCTCGTCCCTACTTGGGGCGAGGTCTTTTTGTCCCTTTTTCAGGGCAATAGGGGGGTGATCACATGGACGACGGCAATGATGGCGACGACAACGACAATAACAACCGCAACTATCAAGGAGGAGCTAATACATGTCTGCTGGTCAACAATCTCCTGTCCGTGTGCTTGCCTCTGAGCTCTCGGCCCACCTGGGTCAAACCGTCACCCTGAAGGGGTGGATCCATAACCTGCGGCACCTGGGCAATCTGGCGTTCCTTATGCTGCGCGACCGGAGCGGGCTCGTTCAGTGCGTTCTTGAGGGTCGCCTGGCCGGCCAGGCCATGGAGACCGAGTCGGTCGTGTCGGTGACTGGTAAAGTCGTGACTGCGGAAAAAGCCGTGGCTGGGTTAGAGGTGAGCGCTTCGGCGGTGGAGGTCATTAGCCCCGCCATGGCACCGTTGCCCTTCGAGATCAATAAGAAGGATGTCAAGGCTGGCCTGGAGTCCATGCTAGACCACCGGGTGTTAAGCCTGCGTAACCCCAAGGTACACGCGGTCTTTGCCATTCAGTCCGCCCTGGTAGGCGGTTTTCGGGAGTACCTCGCTTCCCAGGACTTCACGCAGATTTTCACGCCCAAGATTGTCGCGACCGGAACCGAAGGCGGCTCGAACCTCTTCCCGATTGAATACTTCGGACGCAAGGCCTATCTGGCGCAATCGCCCCAGTTCTATAAGCAGATGATGGTCGGTGCCGGCTACGAGCGGGTCTTTGAGATCGCCCCCGTGTACCGAGCCGAGGAGCACAATACGTCCCGCCACCTCAACGAGTACACCTCGCTGGACGTGGAGATGGGCTTTATCACCTCGGAAGAAGACCTGATGAACCTGGAGACCGGGCTACTGCGGCACATGTTCAGTAAGGTGGCAGCGGAATGCCCGGCTGAGCTGGGCTTGCATGGTGTCACCGTTCCGGAAGTAACGGAGATTCCCCGTATCCCGATGGCCGAAGCCCAAGAGATCATCCGCCGACGCTACGGCAAGGTATCGCCCAAGGGAGACCTCGACCCCGAGGGAGAGCGTCTGATCTGCCAGTATGTCGGCGAATCCGGCAAGCCTGCACTGGTCTTTCTGACCCGGTACCCTCGCTCCGTGCGACCGATGTACGCCATGCCCGCCCCAGAGGACCCCTCCCTCACCGCATCGTTCGACCTCCTTTTCAACGGACTGGAGGTTACAACCGGTGGGCAGCGCATTCATCTCCCCGAGATGCTGATTGAGTCGATACGCAGCCGAGGCATGAATCCGGAGAGCTTCGCTGGGTACCTTGAGGTCTTCCAGATCGGTATGCCCCCGCACGGCGGCTTTGCGATTGGTGCTGAACGCCTGACCGCCAGGTTGCTGGGACTTAACAACGTGCGTGAAGCGACAGCCTTTCCCCGGGACCGCATGCGGCTGACTCCCTAATGACACGGAAAAGCCCCGACGCTGTTTTGCGTCGGGGCTTCCTGTTTGGCGGAGAGGGTGGGATTCGAACCCACGGTGGCTTTTTAGACCACACCGCTTTTCGAGAGCGGCACCTTCAACCACTCGGACACCTCTCCGTGGTTGTCGCTTGGAAACGAAGCTAGCGCCTCAAAGGCGCTAATGGAGCTGGTGGCCGGACTCGAACCGGCGACCTGCTGATTACGAATCAGCTGCTCTACCGGCTGAGCTACACCAGCAGGCGAAATTGGTGACCCCATGGGGATTCGAACCCCAGTTTGCGCCGTGAGAGGGCGCCGTCCTAGGCCTCTAGACGATGGGGCCAAGCTGGTTGCGGAGACAGGATTTGAACCTGTGACCTTCGGGTTATGAGCCCGACGAGCTACCGGACTGCTCCACTCCGCGATGAGAAAAGAAACTGGTGCGAGGGCCGGGATTCGAACCCGGGACCTCTCGGTTATCAGCCGAGTGCTCTAGCCAACTGAGCTACCCTCGCGCCTTTCGCTATTCGCCT
>JBOZRQ010000028.1:0-14437 GCA_050789255.1 Symbiobacteriaceae bacterium | reverse complement strand
TCACCCGTTCCCATACCGAACACGGCCGTTAAGCCTCTCAGGGCCGATGGTACTACGTCTTGAACGTGGGAGAGTAGGTCGCCGCCCAAACTATTTACACAAAACCCACCGTCATTGCGGTGGGTTTTGTGTTTTACCTATGATATGTTGAGTGCAGAGGTGAGGGCGCCATGCAGTTTCCGCCTGAGTTCCAGTGGGGAGTCTCCACGGCCGCTGCCCAGATCGAAGGAGCCGCGTTCACCGATGGCAAGGGTGAATCGATCTGGGATCGGTTCGCTCGGCGCGGGAAGGTCGCCGGCGGCGACGGGGTGATCGCCCTGGGCTGTGACCACTACAACCGGTGGAGCGAGGACGTGGCGATCCTCGCTGGACTCGGCGTCGATGTCTACCGCTTCTCGATCGCCTGGCCACGGGTGATGCCGGAAGGCGCTGGCCCCATCAACCAGAAGGGGCTCGACTTCTACCGCCGCCTGGTCGATGAGCTTCGCAATCGCGGGATCGAACCTGCCATTACCCTGTACCACTGGGACCTGCCGCAAACGCTCCAGGAGAAGGGCGGCTGGCTCAACCGGGACACTGCGCACCGGTTTGCCGAGTACGCCGCTGCGATGTTCCAAGCCTTTGGCACTGACGTGCCCGTGTGGATGACCCTGAACGAGCCGTTTATCGTGACCTTCTTCGGCCACATGACGGGCGAACATGCCCCCGGATTGCGGCGGCCCCTGGCGGCCATGCAGGCGGCACATCATCTCATGCTGGGCCACGGCGAGGCCGTGAGGGCCTTCCGGCAACTGATGCCGGCCGGACCTCGCATCGGGCTTACGAACTTCCTGTGGGTCCATCACCCCGCCTCGGAGCGAGCCGAGGACCGTGCAGCGGCCTGGCGGGCCGACGGCATGATCAACCGGTGGTTCCTCGATCCGGTCCTGAAAGGGAAGTACCCCGAGGATATCTGGGCGTGGTATCGGCGGCGGTTTGCCGCTCCGCGCGTGGAAGCGGGCGACCTTGAGATCATCAGTCAGCCGATCGATTTCCTGGGCGTCCAGTACTACAGCCGGATTCTCCACCGTCACAACCGGTGGAATCCGCTGACCGGTTTCGCACAGGTCGACCCCACCGGGGTCCCTACGACGGACATGGGGTGGGAGCTCTACCCCGAGGGTCTGACCGAGATCCTGGTCAGGCTAACGAAGGATTACGGCAGGGTTCCGCTGATCGTAACCGAAAGCGGCGCAGCTTACCCTGATGTCGTCGCCGGTGACGGACAGATTCACGACACGGAGCGTGCATCGTACATACAGGCGCACATCCAGGCTGTACGGACGGCCATGGATCAGGGGGCGCCGGTTGCAGGTTACTACGTGTGGTCGCTAATGGACAACGTCGAGTGGCACCACGGCGTAAGCAAGCGCTTCGGGCTGATCCACGTTGATTTCGAAACGCTCACCCGCACCTGGAAGGATAGCGCTATTTGGTATCGGGATTTCATTTTGGCGCAGAAAGCCCGGCGAGAGGCCGCTTCGGGCACGCAAAGTTAACCACAGAAGAAGCCCCTCTGTTACTGCTGCCGTAGTGACAGAGGGGCTCTTTCGACGTTATCCGGCCTGCTGCGCCGGTTCAGGGGCTTTCCGCTTTTGCAGGGTAACCGGCTGCACAAAACGATCGAAGGGAGGGTAGTCGGCGAGCCTGGCGGTGAGCCATACGCCCAGTTGAACCGACGGACCGAGCGTAAGCGCCACGACGACGGTGCCCAGCCCAAGCGGTCCACCCAGCCACCAGCCAGCCAGTGCCACTGTCAGATCGATCCCGTTTTTGATCACGCCTACGGGAAGGCCGAGCTTGCGCGTCAGACCGATCATCATGCCGTCGCGCGGCCCTGAGCCGAGACCGGCGCTCACGTAGAGCGCCGTGCCCAGACCGGCCAGGAGGATCCCGCTGAAGAACATCAGCCATCGCGCCGGTACGAAGTCAGGGGCGGGCAGCACGGTCAGCAGCCATTGCAGGACTGGCCCCATCGAGAGCATGTTAAGAACCGTGCCGACGCTGGGCTTGATGCCCAGCAGCAGATTGAGCCCGATGATGGCCGCACCGGTGCCCTGCACAATGTAGCCCAGACTGATCCCAAGCTGTCCGGCAACGCCCAGGTGGAAGATGTCCCAGGGCGCCGCCCCCAGTCCGGGCCGAATCACCAGAGCATACCCCAGCACACAGATGGCGAGGCCCAGATAGAACCATAGTAAGCTGACGAGATAACGGAGAGGTGGCATGGGTAGCACGGCTCCTTGCAGCGGACAAGCTTGAGGTTTTGACGCAGGAAGTGGCGCACCGGGTGCTGGGAATTTCTGAACTCGATCTTGACAACTACTGCCACTGTGCACGACAATATACCTTGTAACGCAAAGTATATGGCGTACCGAGGAGGCTGAACCTTGGAGGCTTGGGACACACAACTGCGAAAGGGCGGGCTGGAGCTGGCGGTCCTGCTGCTCCTGTCACGCCGGCAAATGTACGGGCTTGAGATCATCAGCAGCCTCACTGACGGGGGCTTTCCGGTGTCGGAGGGAACCATGTACCCGCTCCTTAGCCGCCTCAGCGGTCAGGGGTTGATCGCCGCCGAGTGGGTAACCGGGACCCAGGGCCACCCCCGCAAGTACTACCGGCTAACCGCCGTCGGTCTCGAGCAGGCCGGGCGCATGGTGCGCCAGTGGGTTGAGTTCTCAGCATCCATGGAGCAAGTGATCAAGTCCGCCCGCCTTGGCACCGAGCCGTCGGGCGCCGCAAAGGAGGCATAACCCCATGCAGCCCGAAGCACAAGTCCTGGTTCGTGAGTTCAACCGCCGTCTGCGCACCGCCCTCAGCAGCGCTCCCAACCATGTGCGGGTCGAAGCGGCGCTCGAGGTCGAAAGCCACGTCATGGATGTGCTCAGCCGCCACAAGAGCACCGTGAGCGAGCCTGAGCAGGTCGCCGAAATCCTCGCCGGGTTCGGAACGCCCGAGGAGTATGCGAAGGCCTTTATGGCGCAGCTGCCCGGTGTGCAGGTCGTCGATGTACATACCGGCGCCCGCGAGGTAACCATTGCCGCTGCGGACCTGGTCCGTGGCATGTGGCGGCTGTTCGTCGCCCTGGTCCGGCGGCTCGCTGCCTTCTTGCTGACGGTACTGCACTGGCTGCGCATCGGACTGTCGTGGACCTACAGCAAGGCGACCTGGGCGCTCCGTGCCGCCCGGGGACCGGCAGGCCGGACGGTGGCCTGGATCGGTCGGCGATTCAACCAGCTGCGGCGCGGTATCATCGTTCTGAGGCTGTGGGCCGGGCGCCGCCTGCACGACATGCGGGGGCTCGGCAGGGTAGCCCTCGCCGTGCTCCGGTGGACGGGCCGTGCCCTGCGCTGGACCCTGCGGGCCGCCGTCTATGCCGGACTTGGTGCGGCAGCGCTCGCCGCTTTCGGCTTTGCGATCTTTACGGCCATGCTGCCCGACGTAGTGGGGTACTGGGTCCACGGCGTCCAGGCCGAAGTCGACAGATGGGCCGCTGACGTTCGGCAGATGACCGTGGGCGGTTTTGACCAGCCGGCGATCGCCCAGTTCCAGCACACGGGCACCAACGTGCTGTTCACCGCCGTGCTCATCGGGCTGCTGATGGTCGGACTGATCGTCTTCATGGTCTGGAACTCACGGCGCCGGCGCAGCACGGTGGCCGACTAACAGGATAACAAGAAGCCCCCGCAGACAGCGGGGGCTGATTTCTTTAAATGGCGCCGTTCTGCCGCATCCGCTCGATCTCTTCCGCCGAATAGCCCAGGCGGGCGAGGACGGCGTCGGTATGCTGACCGAGCAGGGGAGGGGCGGTCCTGACCGTCCCCGGCGTGTCTGAGAACTTGATCGGGAAGCCGGGCTGCTTGATGGTGCCCAGGGTGGGATGCTCCACCTCGACCACCATCTCCCGGGCGAGCACGTGGGGGTCGGACCAGACCTGATCCAGGCTGTAGATCGGCCCGGCGGGCACGCCGGCCGCTTCGAGCTTCTCGGCCCAGGCCGTCGCCGTGTCAGCGGCTAGGATCTCCTCCAGCAAGGGGATCAGCACGTCGCGCTGGGCGACGCGGTCCTTGTTGGTCTTGAAGCGTTCATCTCCGGCGAGCTCCGGGCGCCCCACCGCCGCACAGAACTTCTGCCAGAGGCCGTCGTTGCCCACGGCCACGATGAAGTACTGATCCTTGGCCTTCAGCGCCTGATAGGGCACGATCGAGGGGTGCGCAGAGCCGGCGCGCCGGGGCAGCTTGCCCGTGGCCCAGTAGGCGGTCGCCAGGTAGGTCTGCCAGGAGACGATGGTATCGAGCAGCGAGGTCTCCAGCATCTGCCCACGGCCAGTCACAGCCCGGGCCTGCAGGGCAGCCAGGATCCCGATGGTGGCGTACATACCGGCGCCAATGTCGGCAATCGACATGCCGGCCTTGGCCGGTGGGCGCCCTTCCTCGCCGGTGACCGACATCATCCCGCCCATGGCCTGGGCGAGCACATCGAAGCCGCCCCGGTCGCTGTAAGGGCCAGTGAGCCCGAAGCCGGAGACTGCGGCGTAGATCAGCCGGGGGTTGATCTCGGCGAGCTGCTGGTAGCCAAAGCCCAGCTTCTCCATGGTGCCGGGGCGGAAGTTTTCCACCAGGATGTCCGCCTCTTTAACCAGGCGCAGGAAGACCTCGCGCCCCTCGGGGTTCTTGAGGTTGAGGGTGAGGCTCTGCTTGTTGCGGTTGACGCTCAGGAAGTAGGTCGACTCGGTTCCGACAAACGGCGGACCCCACTGGCGAGTGTCATCGCCGGTGGCGGGCACCTCTACCTTGGTCACTTCGGCTCCCATATCTGCGAGCAACATCGTGCAAAAAGGACCGGTCAGAATTCTCGACAGGTCGAGTACCTTTATACCGGCAAGCGCTTGGTTCATCGCCCAACACCCCTTCAGACGGTTGACACATCATCATTCCGTTCTACCACATGGAATTCCTGTACCGCATCCCGCTCTACCAATCTTCTCATATGGGCCTTAATACGTAATTAGATAACTTTTACAAAGGGTTAGGCAGGGGTCTCAGCCGAACTGAGCGTAGTGTGATTGAACCTGGCTGCCGTGTCACTCTTCGTCGGAACAAGGAGATGAAGCGCCATGCAGGTGACCGGAGAGGTCATTCTGAAGGGGTCCCGCGAGCAGGTTTGGGCGTTGCTCAATGATGAGACGGTCCTGGCCAAGTGCACCCCCGGCTGTGAACGGTTAACAAGGACGGGACCGGATGAGTATGCGGTCGCCATCAAGGTCGGGCTGGCGGCCATCAAGGGCTCCTATGAAGGAAAGCTCCAGGTCACCGACAAGGTCGAGCCGGCGTCGATGACGCTCAAGATTGAAACCAACGGCTCCGGCGGTTTCGCCAACATTGGGGGCCGCATGGACTTTGTGGAGCAGGTCGGCGGGACCAAGATCGTCTACAACTGGGATGTCAGCGTTGGTGGCCCGGTGGCCATGGTCGGGCAGCGGGTGCTGGGCGGCGTGGCCAAGTGGCTGATCGGCGAGTTCTTCAATACCGCCCAGAAAGAACTGAACGCCCGGACGGCATAACGGGAGGGAAGCGGCCGACTATGAAACCCCCACAGTTTGCGTATGCAGATCCCACCACGGTGGAGGAGGTGCTGGCGCTGCTGCAGGAGCACGGCGACGACGCCAAACTCCTCGCCGGCGGTCAGAGCCTGATCCCCGTGCTCAATATGCGCCTGGCCCGGCCCAAGGTTTTGATCGACCTGCGCCGGGTGGAAGGGCTCACTTACATCCGTGAAGAGGACGGACATCTTTGCATTGGCGCCATGACGCGCCACGTGATGGTCGAAAAGTCGGAACTGGTCCGGGAGCGGCAGCCGCTGCTGACCCAGACCATGCACAACATTGGCCACATCCAAATCCGGAACCGGGGCACCATCGGCGGGAGCCTGGTGCATGCCGATCCCTCGGCGGAGTTGCCGGCCGTCATGGTGGCGCTGGAGGCAACGCTGGTGATCACCGGTCCGGACGGTGTGCGCGAGGTGCCGGCCGAAGAGTTTTTCCTGATGTACTTCACCACCTGCGTGCAGGCCGGGGAGCTGCTGACAGAGGTGCGGGTGCCGGTCCTGCCGGAGCGCACCGGGTACGCCTTCGAGGAGCTGGCCCGCCGGCACGGCGACTTCGCCCTCGCCGGGGTGGCTGCGACCCTGACCTTGGCTGAGGACGGCACGGTGGCAGACTGCCGGCTGGGCCTTACCGGCGTGGGCATGACGCCCGTGCGAGCCCGGGACGCCGAGGATCTGCTGAAGGGGAAGGCGCCCTCCCCCGAGGGCTTTGCCGCAGCCGCCCAGGCCGTGATGGGCGCCGTCATGCCCGATACCGATGTTCACGGCACCGCCGAGTACCGCCAACAGCTGGCCGGGGTGCTCACGGAGCGGGCGCTGACCAAGGCGCTCCAGCGTGCAACGAGCCAAGGAGGCGGACAGGCATGACCGAGCAGCGCACCATTACCCTCACAGTCAACGGCAAACCGTACACCCGCACCGTGGAGCCCCGCCTTCTGCTCTCCGACTTCATCCGCCACGAGCTGGGCCTGACGGGTACCCACGTCGGCTGCGAGCATGGCGTCTGCGGCGCCTGCACGGTGCTGGTCGGCGGCGAGGCGGTCCGTTCCTGCCTGACCTTTGCCGTCCAGGTCGACGGCGCCGAGATCACCACGGTGGAGGGCCTGGCGACCAAGGAAGGCGAACTTCACCCGATCCAGGAGGGCTTCTGGGAGGCCCATGGGCTTCAGTGCGGGTTCTGCACCCCGGGCTTCCTGATGACCCTGCTGCCCTACCTGAAGGAGAACCCGAACCCCTCCGAGGAGGAGATTCGGCAGGCGATCAGCGGCAACATCTGCCGGTGCACCGGCTATCAGAACATCGTCAAGGCGGTCAAACTGGCCGCCGAGAAACTGGCGGTGGAAGGGAGCGGTGTGAAATGACCTCCCGCGCCTTCGGCGAAGGGATCCGCCGCAACGAGGACCCGCGCCTGTTGCGCGGCAAGGGGCTGTTCGTCGATGATGTGCAGCGCCCCGACATGCTGCACGGCGCCGTCGTGCGGTCGCCGCACGCCCATGCCCGGATTCTGCGCATCGACACCAGCAAGGCGGCGGCGCTGCCCGGCGTCGAGATGGTGCTCACCGCCGAAGACCTGGGCAAGCTGAATGGCCCGCTGCCCATCCTCATCCCCCATGATGATCTGAAACACCCCCGCACCCAGTCGGCCCTCGCCAAGGAGAAGGTCCGGCACGTGGGCGAGGCGGTGGCCTTCGTGGTCGCCATCAACCGCTATGTGGCGGAGGATGCCGCAGACCTGGTGGAGGTGGAGTACGAGGCACTGCCGGTGGCCGCCGATCTGGAGGCTGCCGCCGCGCCGGACGCTCCGAAGGTCCACGACGAAATCCCGTCCAACGTCGGCGGGCATTACGTGCGCAACGTGGGCGACTACGCCGGCGTGCGGGCGCGGCCAGGAGTACATATCTATCAGGAAAGGTTCCGCCTCGACCGCGGCACCGCCTCGCCCATGGAGACCCGGGGCGTGGTGGCGATCCCGGAGGGCGAGAACCTGACCATGTACGTCTCGACCCAGGCGCCGATCTCCCTGCGGGGCGGGCTGGCGAACTGGTTCTCCATCCCGGAGATGAACTTCCGCCTGATCGCCCCGGATGTGGGCGGCGGCTTCGGCCCGAAGGTGATGATGTTCTACCCCGAGGAGGTCCTGGTGCCCTTCGCGGCCCTGCGGCTGCGGCGCCCGGTCAAGTGGATCGAGGACCGCCGGGAGCACTTCTTCGCCACCACCCAGGAGCGGGAGCAGGTGCACGATGCCGAGGTCGTCTTCGATGACCAGGGCATTCTGTTGGGCCTGAAGACCTCGCTGCTCCACGACAGCGGCGCCTACACGCCGTACGGCATCCAGGTGCCGATCATCTCGATCACCACCCTTCCCGGCCCATACCGGCTGCGCAACTACAGCGTGGAGTTCAAGGCGGTCTACACCAACAAGCCCACCGTCACCCCGTACCGGGGCGCCGGCCGCCCGCATGGCGTCTTCGTCATGGAGCGCATGATGGACCGCATCGCCGAGAAGCTCGGCCTCGATCCCCTGGAGGTGCGCAAGCGCAACTTCATCCAGCCCGATGAGTTCCCGTGGGACACCGGCCTGATCTACCAGGACTGGGCGCCCTGCAAGTACGACAGCGGCAACTACCCCGAGCTGGCCCGCAAGCTGGAGGCCCTGGTCGACATCCCCGCGGTGCGGGCGATGCAGGCCGAGGCTCGCAAGGACGGGCGCTTCATCGGCCTTGGCATGGCCTTCTACGTGGAAGGCTCCGGCCCGGGACCCTACGAGGGGGTCAAGGTCCGCATTGAGCCCTCGGGCAAGGTGCTGGTCGCCACCGGCGTGGGCACCCAGGGGCAGGGCCACTTCACCACCTTCGCCCAGGTGGTGGCCGATCAGATCGGCGTCGATGTGAAGGATATCCACGTCAGCACCGGCGACACGGCGGCCATCTCCTTTGGCATTGGCACCTTCGCCTCCCGGGCGGCGGTGATCGTGGGGAACGCGGCCTACCTGGCCGGCCAGGCGCTGGCCGAGCGCGCCAAGATGATCGCAGCCCACTTCCTGGAGTGCGATGCTGCCGATATTGAGCTGGCGGATGGGCATGCCCGGGTCAAGGGGGCGCCCAGCCGGGCGCTGTCGCTCGGGGAGCTGGCCCGCCGGGCCAACCCGCTGCGCGGCACCCTGCAGTTCGGCGGCGAGCCGGGCCTGGAGGTGACCAAGTTCTTCAGCCCGCAGCAGTCGACCTTCCCGGCCGGCGCCCATGCGGCGGTGGTCGAGGTCGACCCTGCCACGGGGTTCATGAAGATCCTGCGCTACTGCGTGGTCCACGACTGCGGCACCCTGATCAACCCGATGATCGTCGAGGGCCAGATCCATGGCGGCGTGGCGCAGGGCATCGGCGGCGCCTTCTACGAGAAGCTGGTCTTCGATGAGAACGGCCAGTTGCTGACGACCACCTTTGCCGACTATCTCCTGCCGACGGCCACCGAGATGCCAAAGGTGGAGATCGATCACATCGAGACCAAGTCGCCGCTCAACCCGCTGGGCATCAAGGGCGCCGGTGAGGCAGGCGTGATCCCGTGCGCGGCGGTCTTCGCCAACGCCTTCGAGGATGCGCTCAAGGAGTACGGCATCCGCATCAGCGAGATGCCGCTCAACCCGGCAAAACTGCGGACCCTGATCGAGGAGAGCGTAGCCAAGGTATGAGCAGCCTGGAGGCGAACGTAGCGGAGTTCGTCCGGTTTCTCAGACAGAACGGATTGAAGGTTGGGCCCGGAGATAGCATTGATGCGCTCCGGGCTCTTTCCCATCTCGATCTTTCGGAGCGAAGTCAGGTCTACTTGGGGCTGCGCAGTGTGCTCGTGGGCAGCGTCCTGGACTTCGGCGCGTACGACGCTGCCTTCCGTATCTTCTTTGATGGCGAGGTGCCCGCGAAGTCCGAGAAGGTGCGGGGTACTTCGGATGCGGGAGATGGGGAGACCGACGCGGCCGATGGCGGCCGGGAGGGCGGTTACAGCGCCTTTGAGCTGTTGGTCCGGTCGGACCTGGCAACGCTGAGTGAAGGGGAGCAGGCGGATGCGGTGGGCGTGGCGAGACGGATCGCCCGGCGGCTTGCCCTGCGGCTCTCCCGCCGGTCCAGGGTCGGGCGCCGGGGTTTGCGGTTGTCCTTACGTGGCACCGTGCGCCGGGCGGCCCGGTACGGCGGCCTGCCCCTGGAGCTGGTGCGGCGGCGCCCGCGGCGGCGCCCGGCCAACCTGGTCCTGCTGCTGGATGTGAGCGGCTCGATGGAGATGTACAGCCGCATCCTGCTCCAGTTCGTCCATGCCCTGCAGTCGGGGCTGCCGCGGGTGAAGTCGTTCTGCTTTGCCACCCGGCTCTCTGCCGTTAGTGACGAGCTCGCAGACTACGGGTTTGATGTCGCCGTACAGCGTGCCTCGGCGAAGGTGGATGGCTGGGGCGGTGGGACCCGCATCGGCTCCTGCCTGACCGAGTTTGTGGAGGAGTGGGGGCCGTCGCTGCTCGGAAGGCGCAGCGCGGTGATCATCCTCAGCGACGGGCTCGATACCGGAGACCCGGAGCAGGTAGGCGCGGCGATGGCCCGCATCCGGCGGGAGGTCGGGCGGGTGATCTGGCTCAACCCGCTGGCGGGGGATCCCCGGTATGAGCCGCTGGCCCGGGGGATGGCCGCAGCGCTGCCCCACGTGGACTTGCTGGCGCCCGGCCACAGCCTGCAGAGCCTGGCGGCGCTGGAGCGGGAACTGGCTCTCATGAGGAGGTAATCGGCCGTGATCGAGCAGATTCAGGGAGAACTGCTGTCCCGGCGCTACGTGGCCAGCAAGGAGGTCGCTGTCGCCCTGCACCTGGCGCGCCAGCTGGGGCGCCCGCTCCTGGTGGAAGGTCCGGCTGGCGTCGGCAAGACCGAGATTGCCAAGGTGATGGCCGAGACCCTTGGGACCGACCTGATCCGGCTCCAGTGCTACGAGGGGCTGGATGCCTCCACCGCGCTCTACGACTGGAACTATCCCAAGCAGCTGTTGCGCATCCAGATGGAGGCCGGTACAGACCCGGCCCGCCTGGAGGAGGCGATCTACAGCGAGGCGTACCTGCTGCGGCGCCCGCTGCTGCAGGCGTTGACCGCCGACCGGCCGCCGGTCCTGTTGATCGATGAGGTCGACCGGGCCGACGAGGAGTTTGAGGCGTTCCTGCTGGAGGTTCTCTCGGACTTTCAGATCACCATCCCCGAGTTGGGCACGATCACAGCCAAGCATCGCCCGCTGGTGCTGCTCACCTCCAACCGGGTCCGGGAGCTCAGCGACGCCCTGCGCCGGCGGTGCCTCTACCTGTGGGTGGACTACCCGAGCGTCGAGCAAGAGACCGAGATCCTGCGGCTGAAGGCGCCGGGGGCCTCGGAGCAACTGGCAGGGCAGATCGCCCGCTTCCTGCGCTCACTGCGGCAGCTGGGCCTGGTCAAGGCGCCCGGCGTGGCCGAGGCCATCGACTGGGCGACGGCCCTGGCGACCCTGCATAGAGATGCGCTGGAGCCAGGGATTGTCGCCGAGACCCTGGGCGTCATCGTCAAGCACCATGACGACTTGAAACGGCTCCGTGGCCCCGAGCTGCTGCGAGTGTTGGGGGAGGTGCTGAAATGAGAGAGGTCTATGAGGCGCTCCATAAGCTGACCGGGCCGGCGGCCCTGGCTACGGTGGTCCGAGTCGAGGGTTCGGCCTACCGGCGCGAGGGCGCCAAGATGCTGATCCCGGCGGAGGGGCTGCCCGTGGGCATGCTTTCGGGCGGCTGTTTGGAGGATGATGTGCGGGAGCTGGCCAAGGCCACCCTGTCGGACGGGCGCCCCCAGTTGGTCTCCTATGACATGCGCTCCGACGACGACAGCCTGTGGGGGCTCAACATGGGCTGCAACGGGCTGATCGATGTCTTTATCGAGCTCGTCGGTCCCGAACTGCACGCACTTGCAGATGAGTACTGCGCGGGCCGAGCCTGTAGCGCCTATCTGGGCGTGGCAGAGGGGGAGTCCCGCGGGCAGCGGCGTGTGCTGTTCGCCGACGGTTCCTCGGTGGGAACGCTTGCGGTGTCTGGTACCGCGCCTCTCCGCCCGGGTCTCTCGGAAGACGGGGTCTACGCTGAGCCTGTGGACCCGGCCCCCGTGCTGTGGGTGGTCGGAGCTGGCGCCGACGCCCCGCCCCTGGTGCGAGCGGCTGCAGCGGCCGGCTGGCGCGTCCGGGTGGTGGACCGTCGGTCCAAGTACGCCGACCCCGCCCGGTTCCTGGAGGCGGAGGAGGTCCTGCATATCGAGCCCGCGGAGTTTGCCGCTCGGGCCGGGGTCGGCGCCTATGTGGTGTTCATGCACCATAACTTTGACCACGATCGCGACTACGTAACCAGCATGCTGGAGGGCGGCGCCCGGTACCTGGGCGTGCTCGGCCCCCTGCGGCGCACGCTCAAGATGCTCGACCGGGAAGACCTCCCGGCGAACGTTTACGCCCCGGTGGGCCTCGACCTGGGCGGGGAAGGGCCAGAGGCGGTAGCGGTCAGCATCGTGGCCGAACTGCAGGCGGTTCGCCACGGCAGAGGGGGAGGCCACCTGAGGGGGAGCGATGCGCCGATCTTACGATGATTTTTTCGCCTCTTGTGGTAGTCGCACAAATCTAAAGCGATCACTTGGCAGGAATTTCGACAATAGTGTATAAATGAGTACCGTAGGGTATAGAGAAGTCTTAGGAGCAAGTCATAAAGTGTTAAAGGGGGTTGCAGGGCCGTACCGATGGGGGCTCCGTTCGATCAGAAGGTCAAACGGTAAAGGGAGGAATTCGCGCAATGTCAGCAGCGAAGGTTCAGGGGTATCTGCCGCAAGACCGTCCACCGGTGGCAGCGCTGATTAGCTTGGGCTTCCAGCATGTTCTCACCATGTTCCCCGCCACCGTTCTCGTTGCCATTCTTACCAAGTTCGATGTCGGCGTGACACTGTTTACCTCCGGTTTGGCCACGATTGTCGCGATCCTCGTCTCCGGCGGTCGGATTCCGCTGTACTACGGCGGAAGCTTCGCCTACATAGCCCCGGTCGTCGCTGTCGCCACCGCCTCGTGGGGCGGTCCGCAGGTCGCCCAGGTCGGTATTGTCGCCACTGGCCTCGTTAACATCATCGCTGGTCTCGTCATTCAGAAGGTAGGCAAGGCTGCGCTGGATAAGGTTCTGCCGCCTGCCGTCACCGGCTCGATCGCCATCGTCATCGGTATCGCCCTTGCCAAGGCGGCCCTTGATATGGCCAATGCCAACTGGACGGTCGCCCTGATTACGCTGGCCGCGACCATCTGTTTCTCCGTATACCTGCGCAAGGGCTTCCTGTCCTTCATCCCGATCCTCCTGGGCGCCGCTGTGGGTTATGTCGTTTCGCTGGCCATGGGGCTCATCGACTTCTCCGCAGTCGGTGGTGCGGCGTGGTTCGCACTGCCCAAGTTCCAGTTCCCGGCCTTCACCTCCCCGGGCGCCTGGAGTGCAATCCTGGCCATCGCTCCGATTGCGATTGCGACGCTGCCCGAATCGACGGCGCACCTGTACCAGGTCAGCCTCTACGTCGACAAGCTGGCTGCGGAACAGGGCCGGCCCTCCGTCAACCTGAAGTCGCTGATTGGTCTGAACCTGGTCTGCGACGGTCTCTCGGATATGATCAACGGCATGTTCGGTGCCTCCTCGGGTACCAACTACGGCGAGAACAACTCGCTGATGGCGATCACCCGCAACTACTCGGCGCCCGTTCTCATGGCAGCCGGCGCCATCGCTATCGTCCTGGCCTTCGTCGGTAAGCTGTCTGCTGTTGTCGGTACCGTGCCTGCCTTCGTGACGGGCGGTCTGGCGATCTACCTCTTTGGCGTCATCGGCGTGCAGGGCATCGCCCTCATGCAGGAGGAGAAGGTCAACCTGTTCGACCCGGCTCAGCTTGGCATCGCTTCCGTCGTGCTTGTAATCGGTCTCGGCGGCAACCAGTTCGAGGGCGGCAACATTCCTCTGTTCGGCATGCAGCTGCCCGCCATCGCTACCGCCGCCGTGGCTGGTATCGTCCTCAACCTGGTCTTCTTGATCTTCAAGACGCCGTCCTCCAGTGAGTCTTCGGCCGAGAAGAAGTCCGCCTAACATCCATCTGAATGAACAGGGCTGCCAAATGGGCGGCCCTGTTTTTTCGTGCAGAACTTGGCCTGTTGACGATCGCAAGTGATGAGCGTAATATGAGTCCTCGCCGCCGGTTGATGGCGACCGACGGACAGTTTGCATCCATATGGGGAGATACCGAAGTGGCCAAACGGGGCTGACTGTAAATCAGCTGGCACTGCCTTCGGTGGTTCGAATCCACCTCTCCCCACCACAGTGAAACCTTGTGAGGGCTGCAAATCCACATATTGGACCGTTGACGAAGTAAGTTTGAGTGTGTAATATATGTACTCGTCGGCGGCGCGGTGAACGCCCGAACGCTGCAAGATATGGACCGCTAGCTCAATGGTAGAGCATTCGACTCTTAATCGACAGGTTGTAGGTTCGAGTCCTACGCGGTCCACCATTTTTGGCCCCGGTCTAGAGGCCTAGGACGGCCCAAACTGGGGTCGGGTCACCAATTGCATAACTGGGGATTGGGGTAACGGTAGCCCGGCTGACTCTGACTCAGCTAGTCTTGGTTCGAATCCAGGATCCCCAACCAGTGGTTCCTTTGATTCCGGCTTAGCTCAGCGGTAGAGCATCCGGCTGTTAACCGGAGGGTCGTAGGTTCGAATCCTACAGCCGGAGCCAAATCCCTTGTTCACGGAAGTG